>NZ_CP069269.1:3947500-4292477 GCF_051028275.1 Stutzerimonas stutzeri | reverse complement strand
GTTCTCCCGAACTGGCGCCAGCGCTTCGCGCAAGCGGTTCTCCTTGGCAGGGAGATTCAACAACGCGACTTCCGCGGCCGTCAGGTCACGGTTGGCCGGGAGCAGCTGATAGCCGCCATGTTCGGAGAATTGCATGGCGTCAACCAGGCTGCATTCGCCGATCAGAACATCATAGATCGAGTATTCCAACGCCAACTTGTCCACGCCGCTGCCGGTCGTGGCGTTGCCCTGTGGATCGAGATCGATGAGCAGCACTCGCCGCCGGGTCGCAACAAGCGAAGCGGCCAGGTTGATGCAGGTGGTGGTCTTGGCGACACCGCCCTTCTGGTTGGCGATGGCAAATACTTTAGCCATGGTCAGTGTCTGTCCGGGTCATGAAGTGCGGCGCAGTATCAGCAGATGGCGTTGCCCTTGGCAACCCGGAACCTTGAGAACCACGCAGCTTTCCAGCTTGAAATCCGCAGGCAGGGCCTGGAGTTCATCGTCTGGCTGAACACCCTTCATGGCCAGCCAGCGCGTGTCGAGGTCGCTGAGGTGTCGTGTCCAGGTGGCAAAATCATCGAGCGAGCTGAACGCGCGCGAGGTGATGTCTGTGAATGGCTCCGCCGGGCGGAATGCTTCGACGCGGCTGTGGACAACCTCGACATTGGCGAGGCTCAGTTCGAGCTTAACCTGGGTCAGAAACCTGGTTTTCTTGCCGTTCGAATCCAGCAAGGTGAAGTTGCGCTGTGGAAACATGATCGCCAGCGGAATGCCGGGCATACCGCCGCCACTGCCAACATCAAGCCAGCGTGCTCCGCCCTGCTCTGCTTGCGGGAGAACGCTAAGGCTGTCGAGCAGGTGCCTTGAGACCATCTCAGCCGGGTCGCGCACCGCTGTAAGGTTATAAGCCTTGTTCCATTTGTTTAGCAGCGCCAGATAGGCCAACAGCTGTTGTTGCTGCGTTTCACTCGGGTCTATGCCGAGCTGCAGTGCGCCTTGTCTCAACTCATCGAGATGGTTGGCCAGTTCGACGGTCATCAAGCGCTCTCCAGATTTTGCCCGGCGCTACGCTTTTTCAGATGGATCATCAGTAGCGACACCGCTGCGGGTGTCACGCCGGGGATCCTCGACGCCTGGCCAAGGGTTTCGGGACGCGCCAGGGAAAGCTTGTGCTGAATTTCTTTCGACAGCCCCGAAATACCGGAGTAGTCCAGATCCGCCGGTAGAGCGATGCTTTCGCTAGCTCGCAAGCGAACGATTTCTTCCTGTTGGCGATCAATGTACCCGGCGTACTTGGTTTTTATTTCAACCTGCTCGGCAACCTGAGGGTCGTCCGCCCCACAACCTGTCAGCTCCACCAAACCCCGATAATCGATCTCGGGACGAGCCAGCAGGTTCAGTAGGTTGTACTCATGCGTCAAAGGCGTCCCGAAACGTTCAGCGATCGCATCGCCCCGGTCAGTGCCGGGCCGCACCCAGGTGCTTCTGAGTCGCTGCTCTTCCTGAGCAATACTTTCGCGCTTGCGCTCGAACGCAGCCCAGCGCACGTCGTCCACCAATCCTAATTCGCGTCCCTTTTCGGTCAGTCGGAGGTCGGCATTGTCTTCGCGCAGAATCAGCCGGTACTCGGCGCGCGAGGTGAACATTCGGTACGGCTCCTGGGTGCCAAGCGTGATCAGGTCGTCGACAAGCACGCCTAAATAAGCCTCGTCTCTTCGCGGGCACCAGCTGTCCAGGCCTTTCGCACGTAACGCTGCGTTGGCGCCAGCGAGCAAGCCTTGGGCGCCCGCTTCTTCGTAACCGGTAGTCCCGTTGATCTGTCCAGCAAAGAACAGCCCGCTGATAACTTTGGTTTCCAGACTGTATTTGAGGTCGCGGGGGTCGAAATAGTCGTATTCGATGGCGTAACCCGGGCGGACGATATGCGCGCGTTCCATGCCTCGTATGCTCTGCACGATCTGCAACTGCACATCGAATGGAAGTGATGTTGATATTCCGTTCGGATAGAGCTCGTGCGTGGTCAGCCCTTCAGGCTCAATGAAGACCTGATGACTGTCTTTATCAGCGAAACGATGAATTTTGTCTTCGATTGAGGGGCAGTACCGCGGGCCGACGCCTTCGATTACCCCTGAATACATGGGCGACCGGTCCAGATTGGACGCAATGATGTCGTGGGTGCGTGCGTTGGTGTGCGTTATCCAGCAACTGACCTGCCTTGGGTGCTGCGAACCATTGCCCAGAAACGACATGGGTGGAATCGGGGTGTCGCCGGGCTGCTCCGTCATCACGGAGAAGTCGACACTTCTGCCATCGATGCGCGGTGGCGTCCCTGTCTTGAGACGGCCGACCCGAAGCGGTAGCTCGCGGAGTCGCTTTGCCAATGCGATCGAAGGGGGATCACCAGCGCGACCGCCCGAGTAGTTCTGCATACCGATGTGGATAAGTCCGCCGAGAAAGGTGCCGGTAGTGAGCACCACGGAGTCGGCAAGGAATCGAAGCCCCATCTGGGTGACCACACCTTTGACTTCACTCCCTTCGACTATCAGGTCATCGGCCGCTTGTTGAAATATCCACAGGTTGGGCTGGTTTTCCAGGACTTCACGAACGGCAGCCTTGTAGAGCACGCGGTCAGCTTGAGCACGTGTCGCGCGTACCGCCGGGCCTTTGCGGCTGTTCAATACACGAAACTGAATTCCGCTACGGTCGGTTGCAGCAGCCATGACGCCGCCCAATGCGTCTATTTCCTTGACGAGATGGCTTTTGCCGATGCCGCCGATCGCCGGGTTGCAGCTCATCTGTCCCAGTGTTTCGACATTATGGGAGAGCAGCAATGTCTTCACGCCTATTCGAGCAGCTGCCAGAGCAGCTTCGGTACCGGCATGGCCACCGCCGATAACGATGACGTCAAAACGGGAAGGGAAATCCACCACGCACCTCGTGCCTGTTCGGTTGAGTCTCAGGAAAGCGCGCAAGTATAGGGATTCATAGATCCTGAAAGAAGTGCTTTGAACAAAAAATGACCAGTTGATCGACAGGGAAGCCAGCCGGCTAATAAAACATAAATTAAGAGAAATGATTTAAAGCTTATTTTTATGTTTATAGATATGCGAGCCCATTCTGTGGATAGTTCTCTGAAAGCCCTTGTGGACGGACGATCCAGACAAATGAAAGGTTGTGACTGAACGGCGTATAGCCGGTGAGCGACCCGTGATCAGGCTGTGGATGACTAAGCTTGTTATCCACAGGGTCATTCCGCTTAACCGTTCCGCACCGTTTATCGACTGAGCTTAACCATGGTTTTCCACAGAGTTTATGGTGCTACGGGGCGAGTGAACGTCGGCGGCAAAAACCCGATTGTCAGCAGCAGACGAAAGCAGCTGCGGTAAACCACAGCCGCTCACGGGCCTATCTACATGCTGTTTGCGAGGGTAATAAGAAGTGCGGGCCTACGCGCCGGGGACGATCCGACAAGAGGGGCGTCCAGGATGGGTGCCTGAGCGGCTATTTCCCAATGCAGAAACTGGAAAATATGTGACCTAACAGGTCATCGGAACTGAACGTGCCGGTGATTTCCCCTAATGCCTGCTGTGCTTGGCGGAGATCCTCCGCAAGCAGTTCCCCAGCGCCAGCAAGTGTCAGTTGTGAATGCCCGTGGTCCAGGTGTTCAGCGGCCTTGCGGAGTGCATCCAAGTGCCTGCGACGCGCACTGAAAGCGCTCTCGGCCGTCTGGTCATAGCCCATGCAACGCTTGAGATGCGCTCGAAGCATCTCCAGGCCTTCACCGGAACGAGCCGACAGGGTAAGCGTCGCGAGGCCATCGGCATCTTCAATAAGCGCGACGGGATCCCCGGACAGATCGGCCTTGTTACGAATGACGGTGGTTTTGGCCGGGTCGGGTCTTGCGACCAGTATGTCCGGCCAGGGGGTTTCGTCCGTATCGGCAGACCCCGCGCTGGCATCAACCACTAGCAGCACCCGATCGGCATCCTCGATGGCCCGGATTGCCCGCTCTACCCCGATCAGTTCCACCTGATCCTGGGTTTCTCGGAGACCAGCCGTGTCAACGATGTGCAAGGGCATACCGTCGATCTGAATGTGTTCACGCAGCAGATCGCGAGTGGTACCAGCGATATCTGTCACAATTGCGGCCTCTCTCCCTGCTAGAGCATTCAGCAGGCTGGACTTGCCGGCATTGGGGCGGCCTGCGATTACCACGTTCATTCCGTCACGCAGCAACGCTCCCTGCCCTGCCTCTCTCATCACAGCGGATAATTCGGTTCGAACATCGTCGAGAAGCGCTAGTACCCGTCCGTCTGCGAGGAAATCGATCTCTTCTTCCGGAAAATCGATCGCAGCCTCTACGTAAATCCTCAGTTGCACCAGGCTCTCGGTGAGCAGTCGAACCCGGCGAGAAAATTCGCCCTGCAACGACCTCACAGCGTTGCGGGCTGCTTGCGTAGAACTCGCCTCGATGAGATCAGCTATGGCTTCAGCCTGGGCCAGATCCAACTTGTCGTTCAGGAAGGCTCTTTCGCTGAACTCACCCGGTCGGGCTGGACGTATGCCGAGTTCGACACAACGCTGCAGCAGCATGTCCATGACGACCGGCCCGCCGTGTCCCTGGAGCTCCAGCACGTCCTCGCCTGTGAATGAATGCGGTCCCGGGAAGAACAGCATCAGCCCCTCATCTATGACCTCGCCATCATCGGCATGAAAGGGGCCATAGTGAGCGTGTCGCGGGATTGGCTCGCGGCCGCTGAGTGTGATTGCCACGGCTTTGGCTCGAGGTCCTGAGACGCGGACGACACCGATCCCTCCTCGCCCGGGTGCGGTGGCTACGGCGGCGATGGTTTCACGATCTTGACGCATCGAAGTCTCCCGGTGTCGATAATGCAAAACGCCCCAATCAAGGGGCGTTTTGTTCACTTCAGCGGATCAGCTAGCGCTGGCTGTCTGCCCCGTGATCTGGCGGGTAATGTACCACTGCTGCGCAATCGACAAGCAGTTGTTAACGACCCAGTACAGTACGAGACCAGCCGGGAACCAGAGGAAGAAGAAGGTAAAGATGATCGGCAACAGCTTCATCACCTTGGCCTGCATCGGATCCGGCGGGGTCGGATTCAGCTGCTGCTGAATGAACATGGTTACGCCCATGATGATCGGCAAGATGAAGAACGGGTCTTTGATCGACAGATCTGTGATCCAGAACATCCACGGCGCCTGGCGCATTTCAACGCTTTCCAGCAGAACCCAGTACAGGGCCAGGAAGACCGGCATTTGTACCAGGATCGGCAGACAACCGCCCAACGGGTTGATCTTCTCTTTCTTGTACAGCTCCATCATCGCCTGGGACATCTTCTGGCGGTCATCGCCAAACTGTTCTTTGAGCGCCTGCATTTTCGGCGACACCGCACGCATGCGCGCCATGGACCTGTAACTGGCAGCCGACAGCGGGAAGAAAGCCAGTTTGATGATGATGGTCAGAACGATGATCGACCAGCCCCAGTTGCCCAGCAATGCGTGGATATTTTCCAGCAGCCAGAAGATGGGCTGGGCGATGAACCAAAGAATGCCGTAGTCGACGGTCAGGCGTAGACCTGGCGACAACTCTTCCAGTTGGTCCTGGCTCTTCGGGCCAGCGTACAGAGTGGCGTGCGTTTCCCCCTGAGCACCGGGCGCCACCGTAACAGCGGGTCCGGTGAAGCCGATGATGTAGTTGCCTTGGCTATCCTTGCGTGTCTGAACGAGGTTGGTTTGATCCGACGCCGGGATCCAGGCAGTCACAAAGTAGTGCTGTAGCCAAGCGATCCAGCCACCCTCGACAGTCTTCTTGAGGCTCTTGTCATCCATGTCGCTCATGGAGACTTTGGTGTAAGGCTCTTCCTTGGTCCAGAGCGCTGCCCCTAGATAGGTGGCAGTACCTGTCGCTGTGCTCGAGGAAGGATCACCGCTGTCATCGCGCTTGAGCTGACCGAACATGTGTCCAGTCCAGACCTTATCGCTCTGGTTGTTGATCAAATAACGCACACCCAGATCGTAATCACCTCGTTTGAAGGTAAAACGCTTGGTGTATTCGATTCCGTCTGCGCTGTAATTCAGATCGACGACCAGTTGGTCCTGATTCTCGCCCAGTTCGTATTGCTGTTGCGCGCTGCTATACAGCGGACGGCCGCTGGCTTTGTCCGGGCCGTCACCGATCAATCCGCTCTGTGCCTCATAGGTCCGTTCGCCGCTACGCTCGAACAGCTGGAACGGGACGTCCGGCCGATCCTGGCGACGGGGATACTCGGGCAAGCGCAGGTCTACGATATCGCCACCGCGTGGATCAATCGCAAGATCCAGAACATCGGTGCGCACGTGAATCAACTGAGAACTGGCCTGGGTATCGGGAACCGCACTTGCCATTGGCTCACTGCTAACGACAGGAATATCGCCCTGTCCGTTTTCGTTGCTGGAGCTGGCTGGAACAGTGGGGACCTGTGCGGCCGCAGATTGCTCCTGGCGTGTCTCGTCAGGTAGGGCGGCCTGGCCGTAATCCTGGTTCCACTGCAACACCATCAGGTATGCAACGACTGCCAGGGCGACGAGCAGGATCGAGCGTTTGATATCCATGGTTACTCGGTCATCTGAGATGAATTGGAGGGGAATTTGGAAGGCACGGGATCATAGCCGCCCGGATTCCATGGATGGCAACGGCTGAGCCTGCGAAGGCTCAACCAGCCACCGCGCAGCAGGCCATATGTTTCGATGGCCTCTTGTGCGTAGCAGGAGCAACTTGGGTAGAAACGGCAATGGCTGGCCATCATCGGACTGATGGCATACCGGTAAATTCGAATTGGGACCAACGCTAGGCTACGCATCAGTCGCGGAACTCTGGAGTCGAGTGGTGGATTCCTGAACAGGGGTGCGAGACAGACGTCTCCACAGTTTGGCAAATTGCTTCGCCAATTCTGCATTGTTCAGTTCTGCCAGACCTTTACGTGAGATGACCACGATGTCCCATCCCGTCAGTTCCGTCTGGTGGAGACGAAAGGTCTCACGCAGTTGCCGCTTTATGCGATTGCGCTCAACCGAGAGCTTGACGCTCTTTTTGCCTATCACCAGGCCTATCCTGGGGTGCGGCAGTTGATTTTCGCGCACCAGAAGCAGGACGTTTCTACCCGGTAACTTGCCGGAGGGAGAGTCGAAGACTGCTTTGAACTGGCGCGGGGTCAGCAGGCGCTTTTCCCGACCGAAGTCTCGACTCACTACCTGTTCCGACGTCTTCAGACTGCCAGACGCTTACGACCTTTAGCGCGGCGACGCGACAGGACGGCACGGCCGTTCTTGGTGGCCATACGAGCACGGAAACCGTGTGTGCGAGCGCGCTTGAGAGTGCTGGGTTGGAATGTGCGTTTCATGATGCGTTACCTGGTGATCCGTTGCGGGCCGGAATGGCCCCCTTTTAAGAGACCGGCGATTGTAGAGAAGCCGTGCAGTGAGGTCAATTTCCAACCAACGCTGACAAGACAGAAAACAAGATATAAAGAGAAAGAATTTAAAGCTTTTCTAAAGCTGTGTTTATAGATGGTACAGCCGCACTCTGTGGATAACCACGTGGAGCGCCCATTTGACGTGGTCTGGGTGATTCCGGAAACCCCTGCGCAACCGGTGTGGCCATGGTGCAAATCCGCTGTGTTTGTTGTGGATAGAGTAGATATTTATACACAGGGCGGTTCTCGCAGCGGCTATCCACACGCTTTTCCAAAGTGTACAGGACGACTTATCAACAGCATTAAGGCCCAAGCTGCTCACGACGATTTCAAATGGGATCGCTAGCCGCGAAATATAGGCATCGCCGACTGTGGATAACTGAGCGGCTGGAGGCTACAATGGGCGCCGTTTAAAGCTCTACAGCGTGTAGGAGATCCCGTGTCGGTGGAACTTTGGCAGCAGTGCGTTGACCTCCTGAGGGATGAACTGCCGGCCCAGCAATTCAACACATGGATCCGCCCGCTTCAGGTTGAAGCTGAGGGGGACGAGTTACGCGTTTTTGCGCCTAATCGTTTCGTTCTGGATTGGGTCAACGAAAAGTACCTTTCTCGTCTTATCGAACTCTTGTCGGAACGCTCAACTGGCATAGCCCCGTCTTTGTCACTGTTGATTGGTAGCAGGCGAGTGGCCTCCGCGCGACCATCTGGGGGTGCTAATGCACGTCCTCAACCGCAGACAGGCGCTCCAGCTGCTGCAGCGCCGCCGCCTGCTGCTCTATCTGAGCCCGACGTTTCTGTATCGCCGGAACCTGCTAGCACACCGAGCGCTCCTGCTCGCCCTGCCGAGCGCAACGTCCAGGTTGAGGGTGGGCTCAAACACACCAGTTACCTCAACCGCACTTTTACGTTTGAGAACTTCGTAGAAGGTAAGTCCAACCAGCTTGCACGTGCAGCCGCGTGGCAGGTAGCAGACAACCCCAAGCATGGCTATAACCCGCTTTTTCTTTATGGCGGTGTTGGTTTGGGTAAAACGCACCTGATGCACGCGGTGGGCAACCATCTGCTGAAGAAGAACCCTAACGCCAAAGTCGTCTATCTTCACTCAGAGCGGTTCGTCGCGGACATGGTCAAGGCGCTTCAGCTCAACGCCATTAATGAATTCAAGCGTTTCTATCGCTCTGTGGATGCGTTGCTGATCGACGATATTCAATTTTTCGCCAAGAAAGAACGGTCTCAGGAAGAATTCTTCCATACGTTCAACGCCTTGCTAGAGGGTGGGCAGCAGGTCATTCTGACCAGCGACCGTTACCCAAAGGAAATTGATGGTCTTGAAGAACGATTGAAGTCGCGTTTCGGCTGGGGGCTGACCGTTGCTGTCGAGCCACCGGAGCTTGAGACTCGCGTAGCGATCCTTATGAAGAAAGCCGACCAGGCCAGCGTCGACCTACCGCATGACGCCGCGTTCTTTATTGCGCAGCGTATCCGTTCGAATGTTCGAGAACTGGAAGGTGCGTTGAAGCGGGTAATTGCTCATGCACATTTCATGGGCCGCGACATTACGATCGAGCTGATTCGCGAGTCCCTGAAAGACTTGCTGGCTCTGCAGGATAAGCTGGTAAGCGTCGACAACATCCAGCGAACCGTAGCCGACTACTACAAGATCAAGATATCCGATCTGCTATCGAAACGCCGCTCGCGCTCGGTTGCAAGACCTCGGCAGGTCGCGATGGCGTTGTCCAAGGAGCTTACGAACCACAGCCTGCCGGAAATCGGCGATGCCTTTGGTGGGCGTGATCACACGACTGTGCTGCATGCCTGTCGTAAAATTGCTGAACTTCGCGAGTTGGATGCAGATATCCGCGAAGACTACAAAAACTTGCTGCGTACTTTGACAACCTGAACAGACTGCGGCCAATTAATAGGCAAGGGACCAGACCATGCATTTCACTATTCAGCGCGAAGCCCTGTTGAAACCTCTGCAGTTGGTTGCCGGCGTCGTCGAGCGTCGTCAGACCTTGCCGGTGCTGTCCAACGTGTTGCTGGTGGTTCAGGATCATCAGTTGTCCCTCACCGGTACGGACCTTGAGGTCGAGCTCGTAGGGCGCGTTGCACTCGAGGACGCATCCGAACCAGGCGAGATTACCGTGCCGGCTCGCAAGCTGATGGATATCTGCAAGAGTCTGCAACCAGACGCGCTGATCGATATCCGGCTGGATGACCAGAAGGTAGTGATCAAATCAGGCCGTAGCCGCTTCTCTCTTTCAACGCTACCGGCTAACGATTTTCCCACCGTCGAGGAAGGACCGGGCTCGCTGAACTTCAGTGTCAACCAGGGCAAGATGCGCCGCCTGATCGAGCGAAGCAGTTTTGCCATGGCGCAGCAGGATGTCCGTTATTACCTCAACGGCATGTTGATCGAGGTATCCAGTGGCATGTTGCGGGCGGTGGCAACCGACGGACATCGTTTGGCTATGTGTTCCATGCAGGCGGGGATCGATCAACCTGACCGCCATCAGGTCATCGTTCCTCGTAAAGGTATTCTCGAGCTGGCACGTCTGTTAACGGATCAGGATGGGGAAGTCAGCATCGTTCTGGGACAACATCACATACGCGCGACGACCGGTGAATTTACGTTCACGTCCAAACTCGTCGATGGCAAGTTCCCCGACTATGAGCGGGTCCTGCCTCGTGGTGGCGACAAGCTTGTTGTCGGCGAGCGCCAGACGTTACGCGAAGCATTTAGCCGCACCGCGATTTTGTCGAATGAGAAATACCGGGGCATCAGGCTGCAGCTCGAAAATGGTCTGTTAAAGATCCAGGCAAACAACCCCGAACAGGAAGAAGCGGAAGAAGAAGTTGCGGTCGACTATTCTGGCGGCTCGCTGGAGATCGGTTTCAATGTCAGCTATCTGCTTGATGTCCTGAGTGTGATGACGACTGACCAGGTGCGGCTGATTCTGTCCGATGCGAACAGCAGTGCTCTGGTCCAGGAATACGACAACGATGACTCCGCGTATGTCGTTATGCCGATGCGCCTGTAACTTCGTTGAATGTCTCTTAGCCGTATCGCTGTCACCGGCATCCGCAATCTGCAGCCGGTGACATTAAATCCTTCCCCTCGTATCAATATCCTCTACGGCGACAACGGGAGCGGCAAGACCAGCCTCCTGGAGGCTATCCATCTTCTCGGAATGGCGCGTTCATTTCGCAGCACTCGACTTAATCCCGTCATAAGCCACGAGCAACTCAGCTGTACGGTCTTCGGTCAGGTTGAATTGGGAAATGGCCAGGCCAGCGCGCTTGGTATATCCAGAGACCGCAGCGGTGAGGTTCGCATACGCATCAACGGGCAAACCGTCAGAAGTGCCGCTGAATTGGCAGAGGCGCTTCCGTTGCAGTTGATTAACCCTGATAGCTTTCGCTTGCTCGAGGGGGCCCCCAAGTTGAG
Organism: Stutzerimonas stutzeri; assembly: GCF_051028275.1. Classification (GTDB taxonomy): domain Bacteria; phylum Pseudomonadota; class Gammaproteobacteria; order Pseudomonadales; family Pseudomonadaceae; genus Stutzerimonas; species Stutzerimonas stutzeri_AS. The sequence continues at coordinate 4,281,575 of NZ_CP069269.1, read as the reverse complement.
GCGTCAGTTTCTCGATTGGGGTGTGTTTCACGTGGAACCCCGCTTTCTGCCTGCCTGGCAGCGCCTCCAGCAGGCACTGAGGCAACGAAACTCATGGTTGCGACATGGTACACTGGATGCTGCTTCTCAGGCCGCCTGGAGCCGTGAGCTCGTTGGCGCAAGCGACGAAATCGACGGCTACAGACGGGCTTATATACAAGCGCTCAGGCCATTGTTCGAGGCAACCTTAGCTTCACTTTTGGACCTCCCAGACTTCCAGTTGAGTTACTACCGCGGCTGGGACAAGGAAAAGTCTCTGGCTGAGGTGCTCAGTGCTTCAGTCGAGCGCGACAGGATGATGGGGCATACCCAGGCGGGACCGCAGCGGGCAGACCTTCGTCTGAAAATTGCCAGCCATAATGCGGCGGAAACGCTGTCCCGTGGTCAGCAGAAGCTCGTTGTATGTGCGTTGCGGATTGCACAGGGCCATCTGGTCAGTGAAGCAAAACGAGGCCAGTGCATTTACCTGGTCGACGACCTACCGTCCGAGTTGGACGATCAGCACCGGCTTGCGTTGTGCCGATTGCTGGAACAACTGAATTGCCAGGTATTCATCACCTGTGTCGATTCGAACGTATTGCGAGACGGCTGGTGTCACGATACGCCAGTCTCAATGTTTCACGTGGAACATGGCGCTATAACCCATGACCACGGCCCCTCGGGAGTGAAGGCATGAGCGAGAACCACACGTACGATTCTTCGAGCATTAAGGTATTGAAAGGGCTTGATGCCGTACGTAAGCGCCCCGGTATGTATATTGGTGATACGGATGACGGTACCGGCCTACACCATATGGTGTTCGAAGTGGTCGATAACTCGATCGACGAAGCGCTTGCCGGTCACTGCAGCGATATCTCCATTACCATCCATGTAGATGAGTCAATCAGTGTCCGTGATAACGGCCGAGGCATCCCGGTCGATATTCACGAGGAAGGCGTTTCCGCCGCAGAGGTCATCATGACCGTGCTGCATGCGGGCGGTAAGTTTGACGATAACTCCTATAAAGTTTCCGGCGGCCTCCATGGCGTTGGCGTGTCGGTAGTCAACGCTCTCTCGGAAGAGCTGATCCTCACGATTCGTCGAGAAGGCAAAGTCTGGGAACAGACCTACCGCCACGGCGTGCCTCAAGCGCCGTTAACCGCCGTGGGCGAAACCGAGGATTCTGGCACTGAAATTCATTTCAAGCCTTCGGCAGAGACTTTTCAGAACATCCATTTCGTTTGGGACATCCTGGCCAAACGGCTGCGCGAACTGTCCTTCCTGAACTCTGGCGTCGGTATATCGCTGCGTGACGAACGGAGCGCTAAGGAAGAGCTGTTCAAGTATGAGGGTGGCCTTAGCGCGTTCGTCACCTATCTCAACACCAACAAAACACCGGTCAACGAAGTGTTTCACTTTAATGTGCAGCGCGATGATGGTGTTGGCGTTGAGGTTGCGCTTCAGTGGAACGATAGCTTTAACGAAAACCTGCTCTGTTTTACCAATAATATCCCTCAGCGCGACGGTGGGACCCACCTGGCGGGCTTTCGCTCGGCGCTGACCCGAAATCTGAACAACTACATCGAGCAAGAGGGGCTGGCCAAAAAGCATAAGGTATCGACCACTGGTGATGATGCACGGGAAGGTTTGACCGCGATCATCTCCGTCAAGGTACCTGATCCTAAGTTCAGTTCGCAGACGAAGGATAAGCTCGTATCTTCCGAGGTGAAGACAGCCGTCGAACAGGAAATGGGTAAGTACTTCGCCGATTTCCTGCTTGAACATCCCAATGAAGCCAAGGCCGTCGTGGGCAAGATGATCGACGCAGCACGAGCGCGCGAAGCAGCACGTAAAGCGCGCGAAATGACGCGCCGCAAGGGGGCGCTGGATATCGCCGGGCTTCCGGGCAAACTTGCCGACTGCCAGGAAAAGGACCCTGCGCTGTCTGAACTGTACATCGTGGAGGGTGACTCCGCGGGCGGATCTGCCAAGCAGGGCCGCAACCGCAGGACCCAGGCGATTCTGCCGCTCAAAGGCAAGATTCTGAACGTCGAGAAAGCTCGTTTCGACAAGATGATCTCGTCACAGGAAGTCGGCACCCTCATCACTGCGCTTGGCTGTGGTATAGGTCGTGAAGAGTACAACATCGACAAGTTGCGCTATCACAACATCATTATCATGACCGATGCTGATGTGGACGGTTCGCACATCCGTACGCTGCTGCTGACGTTCTTCTTCCGTCAATTGCCTGAGCTGATTGAGCGGGGCTACGTCTATATCGCTCAGCCACCTCTTTACAAGGTAAAGCGTGGCAAGCAGGAGCAGTACATCAAGGATGACGAGGCCATGGACGAGTATCTCACCCAGTCCGCGCTCGAAGATGCCAGCCTGCATGTCAACGAACACGCGCCGGGCTTGTCAGGTGAAGCGCTGGAGCGTTTGGTTAATGACTACCGCACCGTGATGAAGACGTTGCAGCGCTTGTCACGCCTGTATCCAAATGAGCTGACCGAGCATTTCATCTATTTGCCGAGAGTGACTGTCGAGCAGCTAGGTGATCAGGCTGCGATGCAGGCCTGGCTGGAACCCTATGCGGCGTTATTGAAGGGTGTAGAGCGTTCCGGACTGGCTTATAAAGTGAGCCTACGTGAGGATAAGGAGCGTAATCTCTGGCTACCGGAGGTCGAAATCGTCTCTCATGGATTGGCCAGTTACGTTACATTCAACCGTGATTTCTTCGGCAGCAACGACTACAAGACAGTGACCGGTTTGGGCGACAAGTTGAACAGCCTTCTTGAGGAAGGCGCTTACGTTCAGCGTGGCGAGCGCAAAAAGTCTGTTTCCACGTTCAAGCAAGCGCTCGATTGGCTGATGACCGAAGGTACGCGTCGCCATAGCGTCCAGCGATACAAGGGACTGGGTGAAATGAACCCCGACCAGCTATGGGAGACCACCATGGACCCCGCGGTGCGTCGGATGCTCAGGGTTAGCATCGACGATGCGATCGCTGCGGACCAGATCTTCAATACTCTCATGGGGGATGCTGTTGAGCCTCGTAGGGACTTTATCGAATCCAACGCGCTTGCGGTTTCCAACCTCGACTTCTGAGGTATACCCCCAATCGCTGTAAACGAAACCCGGCCTAGGCCGGGTTTTTTGTTCCACGTGGAACCTCTGTACTGCAGCAATAGGCTTAATAAATCGCCACACTTTGCTTAATCAATTTTAAGAAGATCAACACGCTGCGTAAGATTTCCTCATTGAATTTGAATACCCTCAAGTACGTGAGGGAATGACTGGAGATTCGTAATGCTTGATAGCAACCTCAAAACGCAACTGAAGGCCTATCTGGAAAAGGTCACCCAGCCGTTCGAGATCGTCGCGTCCCTCGATGATGGCGCCAAGTCCCAGGAAATGCTCAGCCTGCTGGAAGAAATCACCAGCCTGAGCGACAAGATCACCCTGCGCACCGACGGCAATGACGCCCGCAAACCTTCGTTTGCGCTCAATCGCATCGGTGGCGACATCAGCCTGCGTTTCGCCGGCATCCCGATGGGTCACGAATTCACTTCGCTGGTACTGGCGCTGCTGCAGGTAGGGGGCCATCCGTCCAAGACCGCGCCTGAAGTCATCGAACAGATCAAAGGCCTTGAAGGCGAGTACAATTTTGAAACCTACTTCTCGCTGTCCTGCCAGAACTGCCCGGACGTAGTCCAGGCGCTCAACCTGATGGCCGTGCTCAACCCGAACATCCGCCACGTCGCCATTGATGGTGCGCTGTTCCAGGAAGAAGTTACGGTACGCCAGGTCATGTCGGTGCCGAGCATCTACCTCAACGGTGAGTTGTTTGGCCAGGGGCGCATGGGCGAAGAAGAGATCCTTGCCAAGCTCGACACCGGCGCTTCGGCGCGCGATGCGGAAAAGCTCAGCGCGAAGGATGCTTTCGACGTGCTCGTGGTCGGAGGTGGCCCAGCCGGTGCTGCGGCGGCCATCTACGCGGCGCGCAAGGGCATTCGTACCGGTGTCGCAGCCGAGCGCTTCGGCGGTCAGGTGCTGGACACCATGGCCATCGAGAACTTCATCTCGGTCAACGAGACCGAAGGCCCGAAACTGGCTCGTGCGCTGGAGAACCATGTGCGCGAGTATGACGTCGACATCATGAACCTGCAGCGTGCTGCCCAGCTGATCCCCGCTTCAAGCGACGGTGGCCTGCATGAAATCAAGCTGGAGAATGGCGGCTCCCTGAAAGCCAAGACATTGATTCTCGCGACCGGTGCTCGCTGGCGTGAGATGAACGTCCCGGGCGAGCAGGAATACCGTGGACGTGGCGTGGCCTACTGTCCGCACTGCGATGGCCCCCTGTTCAAGGGCAAGCGCGTGGCGGTGATCGGCGGCGGCAATTCGGGCGTGGAAGCAGCGATCGATCTGGCGGGCATCGTTGCTCAGGTCACCCTGATCGAGTTCGACAGCCAGCTGCGTGCGGATGCGGTGTTGCAAAAGAAGCTGCACAGCCTGTCCAATGTCACCGTGATCACCAGTGCGCTGACCAGTGAAGTCATTGGCGACGGTCAGAAGGTCACCGGCCTGACCTACAAGGATCGCAACTCCAGTGAGTTTCATGAGCTGGAACTCGAAGGCATCTTCGTGCAGATCGGCCTGCTGCCCAACTCCGACTGGTTGAAGGGAACTGTTGAGCTGACCTCGCGCGGCGAGATTATCGTCGACGCGCGTGGCGAGACGTCGCTACCGGGTATCTTTGCCGCTGGTGACGTCACCACAGTGCCCTACAAGCAGATCGTCATCGCTGTGGGCGAGGGCGCCAAAGCCTCGCTGAGTGCCTTCGATCACCTCATTCGAAGCTCTGTCGCAGACTGAGCGTCGACGCAAAAATAAAGGGGAGCAGACCTGGGTCTGCTCCCCTTTTTTTACGCTCGTTTCGGGTCAGACGTGTCGTTCGAGGTCCGACACGGTCGAATTGATCCAATCTTCGGCGCGCTGATTGAGTTCCGCTGCTGCACGAGGGCCTTCGCTTTCGGCGTGCATGGCCGGCCCTATCACGACCTTGATAACACCAGGCCGCTTGCCCCAACCGGACTTTGGCCAGAACGAGCCCGCATTGTGCGCAACCGGCAAGACCGGGAGCTTGGCGTTGACGGCCAAGGCGGCACCGCTTCGCGAGAATTTGCCAACCTGCCCGACTGGAACGCGAGTACCTTCCGGAAAAATCAGCACCCAGGCGCCCTGCTCTAGCCGCTCCATTCCCTGTTTAGCAACTTGGCGTAATGCTTCTTTGGGATTCTCACGATCAATCGCAATCGGCTTGAGGAGCCGGATGGCCCATCCGAAGAAGGGTACGTTGAGCAATTCCCGCTTGAGTACCTGACTTAACGGCTCGAAATAAGCCGAAAGGAAAAAGGTCTCCCAGGTGCTCTGGTGTTTGGAAAGAATGACGCAAGGTTTTGCTGGGATGTTTTCCGCGCCGCTCACTTCATAGCGCAAGCCAACAATGTTCTTGGCTAACCATATGGCACTGCGGCACCAGGTTTGAACCACGAACCGGTAGCGAGTGCGAAACGACATGAACGGCGCACATACCAGACTGATCAGACACCAGGCGAAGGCCGTGAACGACAGCAGCAGATAGAACAGCACGATGCGTATCGGCAGCAGAAAACTCATCGTGCAGCTCCCAACAGATGATCAACAACGGCCGCCAGGTTATCGAACACCTGGGTGCCGGTGGGCAGCGCACCTTTCAAGGTTTTCATACCCTTGCCGGTGCGAACCAGGTAAGGAACGCCGCCCAGACGCATTCCGGCGACCAGATCGCGTTCGCTGTCGCCCACCACCGGGACGCCCTCCAGGTCATCAAGATGGAAGTGTTGCGCTATTTGCTGGAACAAGCCGGGCAGTGGCTTTCGACAGTTGCAGCGATCGTCTGGCCCATGCGGGCAATGCACGATCAGGTCGACTCGACCACCCTCTTCCATCGCCAGCTGCTGCATCTTGAAATGCATGTCGCCAAGGGTAGCGGCGTCAAACAGCCCGCGCGCCAGGCCGGACTGGTTGGTCGCAACCGCCACCGTCCAGCCTGCCTTGCACAGCCGCGCAATCGCCTCGATTGAACCCGGGATCGGAACCCATTCATTCAGGTTCTTCACGTAGGCGTCGGAGTCCTCATTGATCACACCGTCGCGATCCAGCACGATCAGCTTCACCGGCTTAGCCAAGTGCGGAAATATCGGCAACGCCAAGGAACAGTCCTCTCAACCGGGCAAGCAAGGCATAGCGGTTGGCGCGTACCGAAGCGTCTTCGGCGTTGACCAGTACCGCTTCGAAGAAGGCATCCACTGGACCGCGCAGATGCGCCAGACGCTCGAGCGCCTCGCGGTACTGGCGATCGGATGCCAAAGGCAGCACGGCTTGTTCAGCCTGCTGCAGCGCAGAGTAAAGCGAGAACTCAGTGGCATTGTCGAAATAACGGGGCTCGACGGTTTCCGGCAGCTTGGCCTCGAACTTACTCAACAGATTCGAGACGCGCTTGTTCGCAGCCGCCAACGCTTCAGCTTCCGGCAGATTGCGGAACGCCTGTACGGCTTGCACGCGCTGATCGAAGTCCAACGCTGAACCCGGCTGTACGGCGCGAACCGATAGATAGGAGGCCACCTCGACGCCTTCGTCCTCGTAGCGTGCGCGCAAGCGATCAAAGATGAAGTCGAGTACCTGATCGGCCAGGCCCTCAGCCTTGACCTGGCTGCCAAACTGGCCAACAGAGAACTGAATGGCCGCGACCAGATCCAGATCCAAGCGCTTCTCGATCAGGATGCGCAGGATGCCCAAGGCTGCGCGGCGAAGCGCATAAGGATCCTTGCTACCGGTGGGAAGCATGCCGATGCCGAAGATTCCCACAAGGGTGTCGAGCTTGTCGGCTACTGCGAGAATGGCACCAGTCTGGGTGCCTGGCAGATCGGCACCAGCGCCACGGGGCATGTATTGCTCGTTCAATGCCAACGCGACGTCGGTGGGCTCGCCATCATTGACGGCATAGTAATAACCAGCGATGCCCTGCATTTCCGGAAACTCGCCAACCATCTCGGTCGCCAGGTCGCATTTGCTCAACAGGCCGGCACGTGCTGCCCACTGCGCATTGCCCTCGGTACGTTCCGCGATGAATGCTGCCAGCCTTGAGACGCGCACCGCCTTATCGTAGACGGTGCCTAGTTGTGCCTGGAAGACAACGTTTTTCAGGCGGTCATTGAAGCTTTCGAGCTTTTGCTTCTTGTCCTGTTTAAAGAAGAATTCGGCATCGGTAAGTCGGGGACGAACAACCTTCTCATTCCCTGCGATGATCTGAGCCGGATCCTTGGATTCAATGTTAGCGACTGTAATGAAGCGCGGAAGCAGCTTGCCGTTGGCGTCCAGCAGGCAGAAATACTTCTGGTTGTCCTGCATGGTGGTGATCAAGGCTTCCTGGGGCACTTCCAGGAAGCGTTCCTCAAACGAGCACACCAGCGGTACAGGCCATTCGACCAGAGCGGTCACTTCGTCCAGCAGCGCTGGCGGCACGATCGCGCTGCCGTTTTGCTCGCTGGCCAACTGCTCGACACGCTTGGAGATCAGCTCGCGACGTTCTGCAAAATCGGCAATGACATGAGCGCGGCGCAGGTCGTCCAGATAGCTCGTCGGCTTGGAAATGCGTACCGGGCTCGGACTGTGGAAACGATGGCCGCGCGATTCACGACCGGCGCGTTGAGTAAGAATGGTGCAGTCAACGACCTGATCACCCAATAGCATGACGAGCCACTGGGTGGGCCGGACGAATTCTTCCTTGCGATCGGCCCAGCGCATGCGTTTGGGAATGGGCAGCTCGTTGAGCGATGTCTCGACGATAGCAGGCAACAACTCAGTAGTCGCCTTGCCGGGTATCGAGCGGCTGTACCTGAGCTTCGGGCCGCTGCGGTCGATCTGCGCAATATCCACGCCGCATTTGCGAGCAAAGCCGAGGGCAGCCTGGGTCGGTTCGCCTTCAGCGTCGAAGGCCGCCTGCAGAGGTGGCCCGTCAAGGTTGATGCTGCGGTCGGGCTGTTCGGTCTCGAGCTGTTCGATCAGCACGGCGAGGCGTCGGGGCGCTGCAAATGCCTGTACCCGCCCATGCTTGAGGCCGGCGTCCTTCAGGCCTTTCTCGATGCCCGTGCGAAGCGCGTCGGAGAGCTTTCCCAAGGCCTTAGGGGGTAGCTCTTCGGTGCCGAGCTCGACCAGAAAATCCAGTGCACTCATTCTGCAGCCTCCAGCTTGGCCAGTACTTCGTCACGCAGGTCCGGGGTGGCCATGGGGAAGCCAAGTTTGGCGCGTGCCTGCAAATAGCTGTGCGCAACCGAGCGAGCCAGTGCCCGCACGCGCAGGATGTACTGCTGACGCGCTGTTACCGAGATAGCCCGGCGCGCATCCAGCAGGTTGAAGGTATGCGAAGCCTTCAGCACCATCTCATAGGTGGGCAAGGGCAGCTCCAGTTCGATCAACCGGTTGGCTTCCGATTCGTAGAAGTCGAAGAGTTCGAACAGCTTGTCGACGTTGGCGTGTTCGAAGTTGTAGGTGGACTGCTCCACCTCGTTCTGATGGAACACATCGCCGTAGGTAACGGTGCCGAACGGGCCGTCCGTCCAGATCAGGTCGTAAACCGAATCCACACCCTGCAGGTACATGGCAAGACGCTCGAGACCGTAGGTGATCTCACCGGTAACGGGATAACACTCGATGCCGCCAACCTGTTGGAAATAGGTGAACTGGGTGACTTCCATACCGTTGAGCCAGACCTCCCAGCCGAGTCCCCAGGCACCGAGTGTCGGCGACTCCCAGTTGTCCTCGACGAACCGTACATCGTGTACCGAGGTGTCGACGCCGATGTGACGCAGGGATCCCAGATACAGATCCTGGATGTTGTCCGGGTTGGGCTTGAGCACAACCTGAAACTGGTAATAGTGCTGGAGACGGTTTGGGTTCTCGCCATAACGGCCATCGGCAGGACGACGCGAAGGCTGCACATAAGCTGCGTTCCAGGTTTCAGGACCGACAGCGCGCAAGAATGTAGCGGTGTGGAAAGTGCCGGCGCCCATTTCCATATCGTAGGGTTGCAGAACGACGCAACCCTGCTCTGCCCAGTAGCTTTGCAGGGCAAGGATCAAGTCTTGGAAGGTGCGCACGGCAGGCGTAGGCTGGGTCAAAATATCACCTGTGCTGGCTTCGACAGAAAGCTTCGGAGTATACCTGATAACGGCTCGAACCCGTGGTGACGCTTGCTTTACGATAACGCGCCGGTGCGCTGCCGATCTGTTCTTCGCCCCGTTCAAGGACCTGAAAACATGCCCCGTTGCGCCTGGTGCAATGACGACCCGTTATATACCGACTACCACGATAACGAATGGGGTGTGCCCACGCGGGACCCTCAGATTCTGTTCGAATTTCTCATCCTCGAAGGCGCACAGGCGGGTCTGTCCTGGATCACCGTGTTGCGCAAGCGCGAACGTTACCGTCAGGTGCTGTTCGACTTCGACCCGAAGCGTCTTGCACGCATGACGGACGCCGAGATCGACGAGCGCATGCTTGACGCTGGGATCATCCGCAATCGACGTAAACTCGAAGCGGCGCGGCGCAATGCCCAGCTCTGGGTTGAGCTGGAAGATCCGGTCGGCTGGTTGTGGTCCTTCGTGGGTGGCGAGCCGAAGATCAACCATTTCGAGTCGTTCAGTCAGGTACCGACGGTGACCGCAGAAGCCGAGGCGATGAGCCGTGCGCTGAAGAAAGCCGGCTTCAGCTTTGTCGGCCCGACCATCTGTTACGCCTATATGCAGGCGTGCGGCATGGTCATGGACCATACCACTGACTGCGATCGTTATGCCTCGCTGGCGGCGGTCTCGGCTCAAGCCGGTCGGCCATGACTGCTCCAGGAGTAGCCAAGCGCGCGAAGCAGTTACACTAGCGTCTTTGATTTTTCGGGAGAGATGCTTGGACAAGCTCAAAGGTGCGCTGGTGGTTGGCTTTCTGCGCCTGTTCGCCCTACTCCCCTGGCGCGCGGTTCAGGGGTCGGGGCGCTTCATTGGCTGGCTGATGTGGAAGCTGCCTAACCGTTCCCGGGAGGTCGCCCGGATCAATCTTTCCAAATGCTTTCCGGAACTCGATGCTGCCGAACGGGAGCGTCTGCTCGGGCAAAGCCTGAAACAGATCGGCATGGCATTCACCGAGAGTGCCTGCGCCTGGATTTGGCCAGCGGACAAGACGCTGCGGCTGGTCAAGGAAGTCGAGGGGCTGGACGTGCTGGAGCACGCATTGGCTTCAGGCAAGGGCGTCGTGGGCATTACCAGCCATATAGGTAACTGGGAAGCACTCAATCATTTCTATTGCGCCCAATGCAAACCAATCATTTTCTATCGACCTCCCAAGCTCAAGGCCGTCGACGATCTCCTGCAACGCCAGCGGGTTCAGTTGGGCAACAAGGTGGCGCCCTCGACCCGAGAAGGCATCATCAGCGTCATCAAGGAGGTTCGTAAAGGCGGCGCGGTGGGCATTCCCGCTGATCCGGAGCCCAGCGAAGGCGCTGGCGTTTTCGTACCGTTTCTCGGCACCCAAGCGCTGACAAGCAAGTTCGTGCCGGGCATGCTCACGGGGGGCAAAGCGGTAGGCGTATTTCTTCACGCGTTGCGCTTGGAGGACGGTTCGGGCTACAAGGTGATCCTCGAGGCGGCGCCACCAGCCATGTACGATGAGAATGTCGAGGTTGCGGTGGCTGCCATGAGCAGCGTCATCGAGCGTTACGTTCGTACCTGGCCCAGCCAGTACATGTGGACCATGAAGCGCTTCAAGAAGCGGCCAGCCGGCGAGAAACGCTGGTATTAACGACTACCCAGCACAAAGGGAATTCGATGGGAAACCCGAATCAGCGACAGCATCCACGCGCACCGATGAAGTGCCGAATCCGCATCACGCACGAGTCATTTGGTGAAGTGTTCGCGCATACCCGCGATCTTTCGGATGGTGGCGTATACGTCAAGCATCCAACGCTGACCGAGCTACAGCCGGGCATGACCGTCAGTGGGCAGGTTCAGGATCTCCCGATTCCTGCACCGGTGCTGCAGATGGAAGTGATGCGTGTCGATGCCGAAGGTGTTGGCCTGCGTTTCGTCCAGCAAGACTGAAAACCCGGCTGGCGCTAGGCGCCGGCCTGTTTGTTCAGTTTGCGTAAAAAGACATCCATTTCCCTCTCGGCCTGTTTGTCGCCGTGTGCACGAGCGGCGAGCAGGCCCTGTTCCCAGGCGTGCCGCGCACCGTCGAGATCCCCGCAGGTCTGCCGTGCTTTGCCGAGCAGCTTCCAGGCGGCAGAGTATTTCGGATCCTGTTCAACGCAGCGCTGCAGATGATCCGCAGCCCTTGGCGCCTCACCTGCATCCAGGAAGCCCTTGCCAAGCCCGAAGCGAAGCATGGGGTTGTCCATGCCTTGAGCAAGCATCTTCTGCAGTGATTCGAGCATCGCTTCCCCCGTTAGCACTTCGTTGAGCGGAGACTGGAGCAGTGACCTGCTTCCCTCTTCAGCCTAGCTCGCCTGGGTAACCGCGCTGAGGAATTCCTTCGTGCGCGTTTCCTGAGGGTTGCCGAACAGTTCGTCTGGCGTGCCTTGTTCGTGGATCCGACCCTCGTTGAAAAAGCATACCCGGTCGGCGAATTCCCGGGCGAATCCCATCTGATGGGTCACCATCAGCATGGTCAAACTGTGCGCATCGCCCAATCGACGAATGACATTGAGTACCTCACCACACAACTCAGGGTCCAATGCAGAGGTCACCTCGTCGAACAGCATGACCTTGGGCCGCATCGCCAGCGCACGGGCAATGGCAACCCGCTGCTGCTGGCCGCCAGACAGTTGCGAGGGGTAATGGTCGAGTTTGTCCTCAAGTCCGACCATAGCCAGCAGTTCTTCGGCTCGCTCGCGGGCTTCCTTTTTCGAAAGCCCAAGCACTTGAACAGGCGCTTCCATGACGTTCTGTCGGGTGCTCATGTGCGGGAACAGATTGAAACTCTGGAATACCATGCCGACTTTGCCGCGGACGCGACGCAGATGCCGTGCATTGGCACGAACCAGATTGCCGTTGGCATCAGGCATATGGGTCAGCGGTTCGTCACCGACAATGATGACGCCTTCGTCAATGTCTTCAAGCGTCATCAAAGCCCGGAGCAGCGTGGATTTACCCGATCCGCTGGGGCCGATGATGGCCACTTTCTCGCCGGTTCGGACATCCAGGTCAAGATGGTTAAGTACGGTCAGATCGCCGAAGTGTTTGCTCACATCTCGAAACTGGACCATCAGCTCCGGCTCATTGGCGCTGGCTGAGTTCTGTGTATCGCCGGCAGGCATCGATGCGTTCATCGGGCAAGCTCCATACGGTTTTCCAGTCGGCGTACGAACCAGGCGAGGCCGAGGCTGAGAATGAGGAAGAACAGGCCGACCATGGTGATCGGCTCCAGATAGCGGAAGTGTTCCGAGCCGATGTTCTTGGCCCGCTGCATGATCTCCACCACGGTGATGGCGGAAAGCACGGGCGTGTCCTTGAGCATCGAGATCATGTAGTTACCCAACGCTGGCAGGATCGGTCGCAATGCCTGCGGCAGGATCACCTTGCGATAGGCGTTGAGCGGCTTCATGTTCAGTGCCGTCACGGCTTCCCACTGAGCGCGCGGCACCGCATCAAGCCCGGCGCGGTAGACCTCGGCGGTATAACAGGCGTAGTGCAGCGCGATGCCGATGATCCCCGCCTGCAGTGCGGACAGGTTGAAACCATAGTTGGGCAGCACGAAGAACAGGAAATACACCTGGATCAGCAGCGGCGTGCTGCGGATGAACTCGATCAAGCCGGTCATGGGCCATGACAACCAGCGATGTCGGCTCCGGCGCCCTACCGCCAAGAACAGGCCCAGCACAATAGCGATGGAAAATCCGGCGATGGTGATGCCGATGGTTTTCAGCGAGGCATCAAGCAGTCTAGGCAGGATCTCCCAAGCGAACTCCCAATCGAAGAAGTTCATGACATGCCTCCCCGCATCCGGCCGCGCGCCAAACGTCGTTCGAGGCTGCGCATGGAGAAATTGATGATCTGCGCGAGCACGAAGTACATCACCAGCGCCAGACCGAAGATCTCCAGTGTCATCAGTGTGGCCTGGTCGAGCTGACGTGCCCGGAACGCCAGGTCGGACAGCGTGATCAGTGACACCAGCGAGGTGTTTTTCAGCAGTTCGATCAGCAGGTTGGTGCCTGGCGGGATCGCAGCCAGCAATGCCTGCGGCAGGATGACCCGGCGCAAGCGTTGCCCGGCGGTCATGTTCAGCGCCTGGCACGCCTCGTACTGCCCTTCGTGCACCGAGCGTATGGCGCCGCGCAGCACCTCGGCCCCGTAGGCGCCAATGTTCAGACCGAGGCCGATCACTGCGACGTTAAACGCGCTCATGGCGATATTGAAAGGCGGCATCGGCAGAACAAAGTAAAGCCAGAATAACTGCACCAGCAACGAGCTGCCGCGGAACACCTCGATGTATACGATTGCCAACCAGCGCAGCGGCGCAATTGGCGAAAGCCGGCCCAGCGCGCCGACTAGCGCAGCGACGATTGCCAGCAGGGAGCCCCAGAAGGTGATCTGCACAGTCACCCAGGCCCCTTGCAGCATCAGAGGAAGTAATTCGTTCATTGTGGATTTCCAATTGGCGATACGGCCTCAGTGCTGCCGTTGCGGGGTAATTGGTAGGCTTTGCTACGAGGAAACGCATACGTCGAAAGGTCGCGTTTCGCAGCGGGCAACAGGACGGAGCTAGCCGAGAGTGGCCGCATCGCATTGGTGCGACGGGGCTGGAAAGTGATGGCGAATCTGGCGTAAGGCTATTCACTGAAGGTTCGGCGCGGTGTTGAATCAACCGCGCCGGATCCGTTCGTCAGGCTTTGCAGAGCTCTTCGGCGGTCTTGTCGGTGATATTCGAGCGATCGAATCCGAACGGTTCAATGGTCTTGAGGTGCTCTTCGCTACCGAGCCATTTCTTCAACTCAGCATTGACTGCGTCACGAAGCGCTTTGTCCTGTGGACGGAACGCCAACGCGCCGTAACCGGTATTGGCGGGGTCGTCCTTGAAATCATCGGTGGCCTCGACCTGGTCACCGGCCTTCTCGGCCAAGCCACGCATGGTCAGCTGGGTGCCTACTGCCGCATCGGCGCGGCCGGTACGCACGGCCTGCAGCTGCGAGGTGGTGTCAGGCACCTGAACGATCTGCGAGTCCTTGATACCGGCCTTGCGTGCGTAATTGAGATTGACCGTACCGGACATGATGGCCAGCTTGATCGACTCATCCTTGGCGATGTCTTCGTAACTCTGCAGCTGCTTCGGATTGCCCGCCTTCACCAGCAGGGTGTCCTGCAGCTGATAGTGCGGATCGGTAAACAACACCTGCTTGCAGCGCTCGGGCGTGATGTACATGCCGGCGGCGATCAGATCGAAACGGCTGGCGCGAAGGCCCGGAATCAGCGAGCCCCATTCCGTAAGCACTGGTTTGATGGTGTCGATGCCCATCTGCTGGAAGATCTTTTCAACGATCTCCGGGGATTCGCCGGTTACGCTGCCGTCAGTGTCGGTATAGGCGAAGGGGGTTTCGTTGGCATAGCCAATACGGACGCTGCTCTCAGCCTTGATGTCATCGAGCGTATCGGCCTGGGCCAGGCCGCTCAGGGAGAAACTGGTAACGATTGCGGAGGCCAGCAAAAGCTTACCGAAACGGAAAGGTCGTGCGCGATTCATCGTGAATTCTCCTGTGCTTTTTATCGTTCGCGGACCGGAGCCTGCAGTTTTAGGGCAGCTTCAAGAGCATCAGGACAGGGCATTCCCTGCCTCAACGCGGTTGACCCCTTTGTCTGCCAGAGGCGTGCCGCGTTTTTCGCTGTCCGAGCATAGCAAAAGCGGTTTTCCTCGCAGGATTGCACTAGGACAATTGCAGAACATTGCACTTCAGCTGATCCTGTCAGCTCGACAGGGGTTAGACGTCATGTTCGATTGGAAACAGGCCTTGCTCGCCGCTCACGGCGGCGGATCGAAATACAAACTGTTGGTAACCGCCATTGCCAGCGACATCGAGCGGGGTGCGCTGCAGGATGGCCAGCGCCTGCCGACGCAGCGGTTACTGGCCGAGCAGCTGGGCATTAGCGTGCAGACGGTGACCAACGCCTATAAAGAGCTGGAGCGTCAGGGCTGGGTGCGTTGTGAGGTTGGACGGGGCAGCTTTATCAGCCGGCGCATCAGCGAGCGAGTCGCTACCTCCATGCTTGATCGCGGCGAACATTCGCTGCTCGACTTCTCCACGGTCCGCATCGTCCGCAGCGAAGTCCACGACCGATACTGGCGGCAGACCTGCCAGGAGTTGGCAGCCGAACATGAGCAGCCGTGGGTACATGCCTGCCGGCCGATTGCCGGATTCGAACATCACCGGGAGGCCGGCGCGCAATGGCTCTCCGAGCTGGGACTCAGCGTAGCGCCGCGTGATCTGCTGCTGACCAACGGCGCTTCTCAAGCGGTCTTCCTTGCGCTCGCCTCCCTGGCCAGGCCTGACGACCTCGTGCTCTGTGAAAGCTGCACGGATCACGGCGTGATCGGTACTGCTCAGGTACTCGGCTTCAAACTTCAAGGCGTGGAAGCTGATGGCGACGGACTCGACCCGGAGCATTTCGAAGACATCTGCGCCAACGAACGGGTCACCGCTCTGGTTTGCACGCCGAACCTGAACAATCCGACAAGCAGCCTGATGCCGGGCGTGCGCCGGCGGGAAATCGCCGAAATCGCCCGCCGCTATGGTGTGTATGTCATCGAAGACGATGTATACGGCCCATTGTTGGGCGAAACCCGAGCGGCCCCGCCAATCAGCCATTACCTGCCGGAGCTGTCTTTCTACTGCACCAGCCTGACCAAATCCGTGCTGACGGGTTTGCGCCTCGGCTATCTGGCGATGCCCCGACGGTTGGCGTTGCGTACCGAAAGCATCTTCAGGGTGAACAGCTGGATGGCTGCGCCCCTGCTTGGCGAGATCGCTACGCGCTGGATCGAGCGCGGTCGGGCCAGAGAACTGGTGAGCTTGCAGCGGGACCTGATCGCCGCCCGGCAGGCTGCGGTGACCGCCGAGCTGGGTGATTATCTGCGTGGCAGCCACCCCGCCTCGCTCAGTGCCTGGCTGAGTGTGCCCGAACACTGGGACCTCGATGCCCTGCAGCACGAGTTGCGCGCGCGCGGGATCGCGTTGACGCTGCCTGATCCCTTCCTTCCGCCGGGCAGACAGAGGCCTAGGGCGATGCGTCTGTGCATTGGCGCTGAATGCAGCGATCAGCGCTTGCGGACGGGCCTCGCAAGCATACGAGACGTCTTCGAGCAGTACCCGGAAATCCATGAGTTCCGCGGTGCGCGTTAGCCTGCCGGAGGGCGGTTGCAACGAGCAGTGAAAGCCAAAAGCTTTGGCGAACTGGGCTCGGCAACAAGTGAACGCCTCCGGCGTTCCGACCGGCGCGCTATCTTCCGGCCTGAAATGCCACTAGAATGCGCGCCGCTCGGGCCATGTCGGCACGGCAATGGGTTCCCTCACCCCATCACTCCAAAAAGGAAATGCCATGTTGCAGCTCCCTTCATCGGTCCGCCGAGCCACCTTGGCCGGTCTGATTGCGTTTCACATTCTGATCATCATCGCCAGCAATTACCTGGTGCAGCTGCCGATCACCCTGTTCGGCTGGCATACCACCTGGGGCGCGTTCAGTTTCCCGTTTATTTTTCTCGCCACTGACCTCACTGTACGTTTGCTCGGCAAGGGGCCGGCGCGTCGGGTCATCGCTCAGGTCATGATTCCGGCGCTGGCCGCCTCCTACGTGGTCTCGGTGCTGTTTCACCAGGGCGTGTTCGCTGGGCTCGGGGCGCTGGGCGAGTTCAACCTGTTCGTGTTCCGTATAGCGGTGGCCAGCTTTCTCGCCTATGCGTTCGGCCAGATCCTCGACATTCAGGTATTTGATCGCCTGCGCCGCTTGCGCCAGTGGTGGATCGCGCCGACGGCCTCCACGATTTTCGGCAACCTGCTGGATACTTTTCTGTTCTTCTCCATCGCCTTTTGGCACAGCGATGACCCGTTCATGGCGGCGAATTGGGTGGAGATTGCCAGCGTCGATTACGCCATCAAGCTGATCATCAGCCTGGTGCTGTTCGTCCCGCTCTACGGCATGCTGCTGAATGCGATTGTGCGTCTGCTGCCCGGCCAGCGAGCGGCGACGGCATAGGGCATTTTGACTCCCTACCGCTCGGCCTTCAGGCAAGCCGAGCGCACAGCGCACGGCGGACGTTCAGAAGAAGGTGAGCCCCGCCTGGAATAGGCGTTCCACATCGCGAATATGCTTCTTGTCGACAAGGAACAGGATCACGTGATCGCCTGATTCGATGACCGTATTGTCATGGGCAATCAGTACCTCTTCGTCACGTATAACCGCGCCGATTGTGGTGCCAGGCGGCAATGCGATCTTGCCAATGGCCCGGCCAACCACCTTGCTCGAACGAGAGTCACCGTGGGCGATCACTTCGATCGCCTCGGCTGCACCACGGCGCAAGGAATGGGCGCTGACGATGTCGCCGCGGCGCACGTGCGTCAGCAAGGTACCGATGGTGGCCAGCTGCGGGCTGATGGCGATGTCGATTTCACCGCCCTGAACCAGATCGACATAGGCCGGGTTGTTGATGATGCACATCACCTTGCGAGCGCCGAGACGCTTGGCTAGCAGCGACGACATGATGTTGGCTTCGTCGTCGTTGGTCAGCGCCAGGAAGACATCGGCATCGTTGATGTTCTCCTCCACCAGCAGGTCGCGATCCGAAGCACTACCTTGAAGGATGATGGTGCTGTCCAACGTATCGGAGAGGTAGCGACAGCGCGCCGGGTTCATCTCGATGATCTTGACCTGGTAGCGGCTTTCGATGGCTTCAGCGAGGCGCTCGCCGATGTGGCCACCGCCAGCGATGACGATGCGCTTATAGGTGTCATCCAGCCGGCGCATCTCGCTCATCACTGCGCGGATGTGTCCACGCGCCGCGATGAAAAACACCTCGTCGTCCGCTTCGATAACCGTATCGCCCTGCGGCAGGATCGCCTGATTGCGTCGGAAGATCGCCGCTACACGGGTGTCGACATTGGGCATGTGCTTACGAATCTGACGCAGCTCCTGGCCCACCAGTGGCCCACCGTAGTACGCCCGCACCGCCACCAGTTGTGCCTTGCCACCGGCAAAGTCGATGACCTGCAGCGAGCCGGGATGCTCGATCAGGCGCTTGATGTAATTGGTCACGACCTGTTCAGGGCTGATCAGTACATCGACCGGAATTGCCTCGTTACTGAACAGGCCGGAGCGGGTGAGATACACCGACTCCCGCACTCGGGCAATCTTCGTTGGCGTATGGAACAGGGTGTAGGCGACCTGACAGGCGACCATGTTGGTTTCGTCGCTGTTGGTGACGGCGACCAGCATGTCCGCGTCATCCGCACCCGCCTGGCGCAGCACCGTCGGGAATGAACCGCGACCCACCACGGTACGGATATCCAGCCGATCACCAAGATCGCGCAGGCGGTCGGCGTCGGTGTCGACCACCGTGATGTCGTTGGCTTCGCTGGCGAGGTTTTCGGCAAGCGTACCGCCTACCTGCCCTGCGCCGAGAATGATGATCTTCACGCGATCGCTCCTGAAAGGCGGCTCGTAACCGCCACAGCATGAGGCAGCCGAGACATTGGCGTCTGGCTCACCTTAGGATGGTCGGCCATTGGGTTGGGCCGCGATTTTTATCAATTTGGCGTAGTAAAAGCCGTCGTGACCATTGTCCTGCGGTAATAACTGGCGTCCATGTGTCTGTTCGACGCCGAAACCCGTGGGTAGATCCAGTTCGCGCGCGCCTGGCGTCCGCGCTAAAAAGGCTTCGATTACCTCGCGGTTCTCGGTAGGCAGAACCGAACAGGTGGCATACAGCAGAACCCCGCCCACAGCCAGGGTCGTCCATAGCGCATCGAGCATTTCACCCTGCAGCGTCGCCAACGGCGCGATGTCGTCGGCCTGTCGCGCGAGCTTGATGTCGGGGTGCCGTCGGATGACGCCGGTTGCCGAGCATGGCGCGTCAAGAAGGATCCGCTGGAAAGGCTGACCGTCCCACCAGCCGTCGGTCGCGCGTGCGTCGGCAGCGATGAGCTTGGCGTCGAGCTGCAAACGCTCGAGATTTTCCTGCACGCGCTGCAAACGTTTCGGCTCGAGATCCAGCGCAATGACCTCAGCCAGTGCGGGTTCACGCTCGAGGATGTGGCAGGTTTTTCCGCCTGGGGCACAGCATGCATCCAGAACGCGCTGACCCGGTGCAAGATCAAGCAGCCCGGCGGCCAGCTGAGCGGCTTCATCCTGCACACTGACGCGCCCCTCTGCAAAGCCCGGCAGCTGGGTCACATCGCCAGCCACAGCGAGCCGAATGCCGTCTTCGCTATGGCTGCATGGGAACGCATCGATACCGGCTTGCTGCAGTTCCGCAAGATAGGTGTCCCGCTCGGCCTGACGATGGTTGACCCGCAGTATCATCGGGGGATGCAGGTTGTTTGCGGTGCAGATGGTTTCCCAGTGCTCGGGCCAGTGAGCCTTTAACGATTTCTGCAGCCAGCGCGGGTGGGCAAAGCGAATCACCGGGTCACGTTCCAGCTCGGCGAACAAGGCTTCGCCATCACGCTGGGCGTTGCGCAGCACCGCGTTGAGCAGGCCTTTCGCCCAGGGCTTTTTCAGCTTCTCGACGCAACCAACGGTCTCGCCGATGGCCGCATGCGGCGGGATTCGGGTGTAGAACAGCTGGTACAAGCCGACCAGCAGCAAGGCTTCGACATCGCGGTCCGCTGCCTTGAACGGCTTCTGCAGCAGGCGTTCGGCAAGACCTGACAGACGAGGCTGCCAGCGAGCGGTACCGAATGCTAGATCCTGGGTCAGGCCGCGGTCGCGCGCATCGACTTTACCCAATACATCCGGCAGGCTGCTGTTCAGCGAGGCTTTGCCCGACAGCACCGCGGCCAAGGCCCGGGCTGCGGCCAGACGTGGGTTCATCGACATTATTCGAACACCTTGCCGACGGCGAACTGTTCACGGCGGCTATTGAACACGTCGCTGACGGCCAGCGCCTTGCCGCCAGGAAGCTGCAGGCGAGAGAGTATCAGCGACCCTTCACCACAGGCTACTTTCAGGCCGTCCTTGCTTGCTTCGATGATCTGCCCAGGCGCGCCCTGCCCTGTGGATGCGTGCGCAGCGTGGATTTTCACCGGAGCGCCATCGAGACTGCTGTGGCAAATCGGCCAGGGGTGGAACGCACGGACCAGCCGCTCAAGCGCTACTGCAGGCCGCTGCCAGTCGAGGCGCGCTTCATCCTTGTTCAGCTTGTGCGCGTAAGTAGCCAGGGTGTCGTCCTGGACCTCGCCTTTTAGCGTGCCGGCTTCCAGCGCCGCTACCGCTTCTATCACGGCGCGCGAGCCAAGGTCGGCCAGGCGGTCATGGAGCGTGCCGCCCGTGTCCTCCGGCGTGATCGGCGTGCTGACCTTGAGCAGCATCGGCCCGGTATCCAGCCCTGCTTCCATCTGCATGACGGTCACGCCGGATTCGGCATCCCCCGCTTCGATGGCACGCTGGATGGGCGCGGCGCCACGCCAGCGAGGCAGCAGGGAGGCATGGCTGTTGATACAGCCCAGACGAGGCATGTCCAGCACGGCCTGCGGCAGAATCAAGCCATAGGCGACCACCACCATCAGGTCCGCCTGCAAGCGGGCCAGTTCTTCCTGAGCAGCCGGGTCGCGGAGGGTCTGTGGCTGATATACCGGAATATCATGCTGCAGGGCCAGCTGCTTGACTGGGCTGGGCATCAGTTTCTGGCCACGGCCTGCGGGACGATCCGGCTGCGTATACACCGCCACGATCTGACGCTTGGCGTCGAGCAGGGCTTGTAGATGCTGAGCGGCGAATTCCGGCGTGCCGGCGAAAACGATGCGCATAGAAAGACTCATCAATAAAAAAGGCTTGCTGCTGCAAGCCTTTGGGATAGGAGATCAAGCCTGCTGACGGTGAAGCTTTTCCAGCTTCTTCTTGATCCGGTCGCGCTTGAGAGTGGACAGATAATCGACGAACAGCTTGCCGTTGAGGTGATCGCATTCGTGCTGGATGCATACGGCGAGCAACCCTTCGGCAACCAGCTCGTACGGTTGGCCGTCTCGGTCCAGCGCCTTGATCTTCACCTTCTGAGGTCTGTCGACGTTCTCGTAGAAGCCGGGGACTGACAGACATCCTTCCTGGTACTGGTCCATCTCGTCGGTGAGGAACTCGAACTCGGGGTTGATGAAAACCCGCGGTTCGGACTTGTCCTCGGACAGGTCCATCACCACCACCCGCTTGTGCACGTTGACCTGCGTTGCGGCCAGGCCGATGCCCGGTGCGTCATACATGGTCTCGAACATGTCGTCGATGAGCTGACGAATGGTGTCGTCAACCACGTCCACCGGTTTGGCGATGGTGCGCAGGCGTGGATCAGGAAATTCTAGGATGTTCAGGATTGCCATATGCGTTTGTGATGCACTTATGGAATAAAGTCAAAAGCCGCTGCTAAGATGCCGAGCAGCTTGTAAACGGCTTAACGCCGCTTTCCACAAGGGTTTATGCGGCGCTAGGGCGCTTTACGTGAAGGCACATCATAAAGGGATTCACCACATGAGGAAATCACTACTCGCCCTGCTGTTGGTGGCGGTTGGCGGTATCGCAGACGCCGCAGTGCAGCTCAAGGATGGCCATCCTGAGCGGTACACCGTAGTGAAAGGCGACACACTCTGGGACATTTCCGGGCGGTTCCTGAGCGAGCCCTGGAAGTGGCCAGAGCTCTGGCACGCCAATCCTCAGATTGAAAACCCGCATCTAATCTATCCCGGCGACAGCCTAAGTCTGGTCTACATTGACGGCCAGCCGCGTCTGATGCTCAACCGTGGCGCATCGCGCGGGACCATCAAGCTGTCCCCCACCGTTCGTACCACACCGATTGCCGAAGCCATTTCTACCATTCCGCTCGAAGCGATCAACAGCTTCCTGCTGAATAACCGCATCGTCGACAGCGCTGAAGAATTCCAGGCTGCGCCGTACATCGTCGCAGGCAATGCCGAACGCGTGATCAGCGGCTCGGGCGACCGCATCTATGGACGCGGCGAATTCAAGGATGGCATCAGCGTCTACGGCATCTTCCGTCAGGGCAAGACCTACAAGGACCCGGAGACGGGTGAAGTACTCGGTATCAACGCCGATGACGTGGGCACTGCTGAAATCGTCGACACCGAAGGCGACATCGCAACCATGTTGCTCACACGAGTCACTCAGGAAGCGCGCATTGGAGACCGCCTGTTCCCCAGCGAAGAGCGTGCGGTGAACTCCACCTTCATGCCGAGCGAGCCGGAAGGCGACATCAATGGTGTCATCCTGGACGTGCCTCGTGGCGTTACCCAGATTGGACAGCTCGACGTCGTGACGCTGAACAAGGGCGAACGGGACGGCCTGAAAGTCGGTAATGTTCTGGCGGTCTACAAAACTGGTGAAACCGTTCGCGACCGGGTCACCGGCGAAAACGTGAAAATCCCGGACGAGCGTGCGGGCCTGCTGATGGTGTTCCGGACCTATGACAAGCTCAGCTACGGCCTGGTCCTGCAGGCGACTCGCTCCCTGTCGGTGATGGACAAGGTGCGCAACCCCTGATGCTCCCAAGCCCCGCCACTGCGGGGCTTGTCATTTCTGCTGGACAGCACCGCACGGACGCGGTGCGACGAGACAAGGACTGTTCTCATGCCCTCGATTTCCCCTGCCGAACTTGAAGCTCGCCTGCGCCTGCACCTGTTGCCGGAACTGGGCCCGCGTCGCCTGCATAAGTTATTCAGTGCCTTTCCCGATGCGTCGTCAGCGCTCAGTGCGCCTGCGTCTGCATGGCGCTCGCTGGGATTGCCGGCCAGTTGCGCCGAAGCCAGGCGCAGCCCGTCGATACGTGAGCGCGCCGCAGCCAGCCTCAACTGGCTGGAGGCACCGCAGCATCACCTGTTGATGTGGGATGACCCTGCTTATCCTGGGCTGCTGGAGGAACTGCCAGACGCTCCGCCGCTGCTGTTCATAGCGGGTGATCCGAGCGTGTTGGCCCAACCGCAGCTGGCGATGGTTGGTAGCCGTCGCGCCTCTCGGCCTGGGCTGGATAACGCTACCGCCTTTGCTCGCAACCTGGCACGCGGTGGTTTCGTGATCACCAGTGGATTGGCGCTGGGCATCGACGGTGCGGCTCATCAGGGTGCGCTGGATGTGGGCGGCAAGACCGTCGCTGTGCTGGGGACCGGGCTCGAGCAGCTGTATCCACGTCGTCATTCGGGGTTGGCCGCACGAATCGTCGAAGGTGGCGGTGCGGTGGTATCCGAACTGCCACTCGATTGCCCACCGCAAGCGGCCAACTTTCCCCGCCGCAATCGCATCATCAGCGGTTTGTCGCTGGGTGTGCTGGTGGTCGAGGCAAGCCCTTCGAGCGGTTCGCTGATCACGGCTCGGCTGGCTGCCGAACAGGGGCGGGAGGTCTATGCGATTCCAGGTTCGATCCACCATCCCGGCGCCCGTGGCTGCCATCAACTGATCCGCCAGGGTGCGGCACTGGTGGAGAGTGTCGAGGACGTCCTGCAAGCCCTGCGCGGCTGGCAGCAAGCGCCAGCCACACCTGAAACGCAACGATCCGAGCCAACGCACCCACTGGTCGCCCAGCTGCATGCCGCGCCCATGAGCAGCGAGGCGCTGGCCAGCGCCGTCAGCCAGCCCCTTGCGCAGGTCCTCGCAGCGCTCACCGAACTGGAAGTGGAGGGCCTGGTCGCTTGTGAGAACGGCCGCTGGATCGCCTGTGCCGGTTAAGGGCAGCTGTACTGCCATCATCGCTTGGGTACACTTCGCCGATCGGTCTCAGTGGAGGTGGCAATGGTCGGCAATTGGCGTGTGCAGCAGGCGGCGCGGGTGGTAAGACGTGGCGGAGTGATCGCTTATCCGACCGAGGCCGTCTGGGGCTTGGGCTGCGATCCCTGGGATAGCGATGCGGTTCACCGGCTGCTGGCCCTCAAAGAGCGCCCGGTGGAAAAAGGACTGATCCTGATAGCCGATTGTGTCGAGCAGTTCGATTTTCTGCTGGAAGACCTGCCCGAGCGCTGGCTGGACCGCTTGGTTGGCAGCTGGCCGGGACCGAATACCTGGTTGGTCCCGCACCGAGATCGTCTGCCGGACTGGATCACCGGCAAACACGACAGCGTGGCGCTGCGTGTCACTGATCATCCACTTGTTGCCAGGCTCTGTGCCTTGACCGGACCGTTGGTCTCCACCTCAGCCAACCCGGCCGGTCGACCTTCGGCGCGGTCGCGTCTGCGGGTCGAACAGTATTTTCCCCGCGAACTGGACGGCGTGCTTGGCGGCAGCCTGGGTGGGCGCCGCAACCCCTCGACCATCCGCGATATACGCAACGGCGAAGTCATCCGCGCATCCTGACGCCCTGGCGCCAGGGGCGGAGATTTTTGCCAGCTCAGGGCAAGAGGATGGTCGAACCGGTCGTCTTGCCCGCGGCCAACTGGCGCTGCGCCTCGGCGGCTTCGGCCAATGGGTAGCGTTGGCCGATCTCCACTTTGATCTTGTCGGTGGCGATCATTTCGAACAGCTCGGCAGCCATGTCCCGCAGGCGCTCGGCAGAGGTGGCGTAGCCGGCCAGGGTCGGGCGCGTGACGTACAGTGAGCCTTTTTGTGCGAGCACACCGAGGTTGACGCCCGTAACCGCGCCGGACGCATTGCCGAAACTGACCATCAGGCCACGTGGTGCGACACAATCGAGCGAGACGTCCCAGCTGCTCTTGCCCACCGAGTCGTAGACCACCGGACACTTCCTGCCCTCGGTCAGCTTCATTACCCGCTGGACAACGTCTTCCTGAGTACGATCGATGGTTGCCCAAGCGCCCAGTGACTGGGCGCGCTCGGCCTTTTCCGCGGAGCCGACCACGCCGATCAGTTTGGCGCCGATGGCCTTGGCCCACTGGCAGGCGATCGATCCGACACCACCCGCCGCTGCATGGAACAGTACGGTTTCGCCGGCCTTCAGCGCGTAGGTCTGGCGCAGCAGGTACTGCGTCGTCAGACCCTTGAGCATGACCGAAGCCGCTTGCTCGAAGCTCACGCTGTCGGGCAGCTTGACCAGATGCCGCGCCGGCAGGGTGTGGTATTCGCCGTAAGACCCAAGCGGACCGGTCGCATAAGCCACACGATCGCCCACCGCGAAATCGTCGACGCCCTCGCCCAGCGCCTCGACCACACCGGCGCCTTCGGTACCCAGGCCCGACGGCAGGCTCGGCGGTGCGTAGAGTCCGCTGCGGTAGTAGGTGTCGATGAAGTTCAGGCCGATGGCATGGTTGCGAACGCGAACCTCACCGGCGCCAGGCGCGGCGACCGGAACGTCGACCCGTTCGAGGACTTCGGGACCACCGTGCTGACTGAACTGGATGCGCTGCGACATATCGACTCCTGATAAATACAAAGAAGCCTATCCAACGCTTCCCGGACGCGTCCGTCAATTGGCGGGTGATATGCTTGCCCACCTTCTGTTTCCAGCTTCGCCGCACTGGCCCGTGCCAGGCGGCGGCGCAGCCACTTGCCAAGGTGAATTCGTGAACGAGCGTACCGAAGCCGTCAAAGCCTACCTGCTCGACCTGCAGGACCGTATCTGCGCCACCCTCGAAGCCGAAGACGGCGGTGCCCGTTTCGTCGAGGATGCCTGGACGCGTCCCGCAGGCGGTGGCGGCCGTACCCGCGTTATCGAAAACGGCGCGCTGATCGAAAAGGGCGGTGTCAATTTCTCCCATGTGCACGGGAGCGGCCTGCCGCCTTCTGCAAGCGCCCATCGTCCGGAGCTGGCTGGTCGTGGCTTCGAAGCGCTCGGCGTGTCCCTGGTGATCCATCCGGAAAACCCCTACGTGCCGACCTCCCACGCCAACGTGCGATTTTTCATCGCTGAAAAGGAAGGTGAGGAGCCGGTCTGGTGGTTTGGCGGCGGTTTCGATCTCACGCCCTACTACGGCAACGAAGAGGACTGCGTCCACTGGCATCGCGTGGCCCGTGACGCCTGTGCACCGTTTGGCGCCGATGTGTACCCGCGCTACAAGGAGTGGTGCGATCGCTATTTCCACATCAAGCACCGCAACGAGCCTCGCGGGGTCGGCGGCCTCTTTTTCGATGACCTCAACGAATGGGACTTCGACACCAGCTTTGCCTTCATGCGGGCGGTGGGTGATGCCTACATCGACGCCTATCTGCCGATCGTCCAGCGGCGCAAGGCGATGCCCTTCGGCGAGCGCGAGCGCGCTTTCCAGGAGCTGCGCCGTGGACGCTATGTCGAATACAACCTGGTCTACGACCGCGGCACCCTGTTCGGCCTGCAATCGGGCGGCCGCACCGAGTCGATCCTGATGTCGCTGCCGCCGCTGGTGCGCTGGGGTTACGACAAGCACCCCGAGCCCGGCACGCCAGAGGCGAGACTGACCGAATATTTCCTGCAGGATCGTGACTGGCTGGGCGAGCAGCCATGAACGCTGTCTCTCACAGGGCTCGCCTACCGGTCTCGTGATCGCGACGCGCTCAGAACAGAACTCATTGCAAAGGTATCGTTTGATGGATCGCTACGGCGTCTTCGGCAACCCCATTGACCACAGCAAATCGCCTCAGATTCACCGCCTGTTCGCCGAGCAGACAGGTCAGGATCTCTGTTACGAGCCCCTGCTGGCGCCGCTTGATGATTTCCCGGCTTTTGCCAAAGGATTTTTCGAGACGGGGCTGGGCGCCAATGTGACCGTGCCGTTCAAGGAACAGGCCTACCGTCTGGCCGACAGGCTGAGCGAGCGCGCCCAGCGAGCCGGTGCTGTGAACACCTTGAAGAGACTCGAAGACGGTACCTTACTGGGGGACAACACTGACGGTGTAGGCCTGGTTCGGGATCTGCTGGATAACGCCGGTGTCACGCTTGATGGCAAACGGGTCCTGCTGCTGGGCGCGGGCGGTGCGGTGCGCGGTGTGCTCGAGCCGCTGCTTTCGCAGCGACCGGCCGCAGTGGTGATTGCCAACCGCACCCTCGCCAAAGCCCAACAACTGGTCGGCGAATTCGCCGAGTTAGGACCGGTCAGCGCGAGCGCCTTCGAGCAGCTGTACGGGCCGTTCGATGTCATCATCAACGGCACTTCGGCGAGCCTCGGCGGCGTATTGCCGCCGCTGCGCAATGACCTGAGCGAGCCGGGCCACACCTTCTGCTACGACATGATGTACGCAGCCCAGCCGACCCCCTTCTGCCAGTGGGCAGCCGAACGCGACGCGCCCAGTCGGGATGGTCTCGGCATGTTGGTCGAGCAGGCAGCAGCAGCCTTTGAGCTTTGGCGGGGGGTGAGACCAGACTCGAACACAGTGCTGGCAGCACTGCGGCGTCAGCTGGCGGGCTGACAGGCTCAGAGGCGGAAGTGAATCTGCTCGTGCAAGTGCTGCGGCATCTCCAGCTCGTCGACGATCCCTGCGGCAATCCGGCGTAACTGCACGCGACGATCATTGGGGTCGAGATCGTCGATCAGGCTGAAATCCTCGATCGACAGGTCGTCGCCATCGGCTCGGGTATCGACCAGGGTCCACTTCATCGGATGAGCGGCGATCCGCTGCAGTGCTGCCGCGACGTTCGGGTCGTCGCCAAACGCAGACAGGTCCGCGACCAGCAGCAGGCGCTCGACGCCAACCTTCGGCAAGCCGGACAACAGCGCATCGACTGCCCGATACAGGTCATGGGGCTGTTCTGCTGCCGCCTCGCCCGAGGCGGTTGCCAAGGACGGGCTGTCATACAGACAGATCACCGCATCCATTCCCGCCACGCTCTGTGACACGCTGACTGCATCGAACAGATCACCGGTCTTGGCTCGCAGGCCTGGGCGGACTGTCATGGAGTTGAGATCGTCGACCAGGGTCACGGCCTCGTGCTGACGGGTCAACAACTCGCAAAGCAGTGCGTTGCCCAGGCTCGAGTGCGCACCATAGAGGGCAAACTTGAGCCGGGGCGTTTCAGCGTTGAGCATGGCGAAGCGACTCGATCAGCGGCGCGTGACCAGGTAACCGATCAAGGCGACCGCACCCGCGGCCAGCGCAACAGTGCTCAACGGATGTTCACGTGCGCAGTCCTTCGCCATGCGGCTGGCTTCACGGCCACGCAGGGTCAGGTCGCGGCGGTGTGTATCCAGGTCGGCATCGTTCCATAGCGACTCGGCGCGCGCGCGCAGGGAGTTGAAGCGACTACGAGACTCGCGCGTGGCGTCCTGCTTGAGGTCGTCGAGTGCGGCCATCAGGTTCTGGATTTCGTTCTCGATCTCGTCGCGGGTGGTGGGCTTGCGGCTGAAGCGGGACATAACGTTCTCCCCTTTTGAATGTACCGTTTGGACTCTGCGAAGCGGTGAAGGTGCGCTCGGCTGCGCTCAGTCGAAACACGATGACTGCTAGCAGCGGACCAGACTCTTGCGGGCGGGTTCCCGTCGGTCGGTTGGATTGCGGCGAATTGCCGCGCGGCCGATATCGCGATCAGGAAAGGGCAAAACGAGTCGGTCCGCCCTGGCAGCCGTTGCGTATGGTGTTCTACGCTGATGTCCGGAAATTCGATTGCACTGCAGCCCGGATCAGCGAAACGAGCGAAACGGCAGCGCCGGCGCAATCGGCCAGCGGGCTGCAAGGGCCGAATTTCAAAGGCCACAGGTCACGTTTAGGCTTGGCTTTTCCGTATACTGCGCGCCGCGTTCGTCTGCTTCGGCGCGCCTTTTTTCAATGCCATTTCATCGGTGTCCATCTTGAAGCTTCGTCATTCCATTCTCGGTCTGCTGCTCGCCTGCAGCAGCGTCATGTCGTCCCCCGTTTCCCTCGCTGCATCCAGTGCCCCTGTTCGACAGGAGCTGGCGTCTGGCAGTGCCATGCTGGTCGATTTGAAGACCAACGAAATCCTTTATTCCAGCAATGCAGATGTGGTGGTGCCGATTGCCTCGGTCACCAAACTGATGACGGCCATGGTCGTGCTTGATGCCAAGCTGCCGCTCGATCAGCGTCTATCCGTCACGATTCGCGACGCGCGAGAGATGCAAGGTGTGTATTCGCGCGTTCGCATCGGTAGTGAAATCAGCCGTCGGGAAATGCTGCTCCTGACGCTGATGTCATCCGAGAACCGCGCTGCCGCGAGCCTGGCGCACCACTATCCGGGCGGTTACCAGGCCTTCGTTCAGGCCATGAACGCCAAAGCCAAGGCGCTGGGCATGACCCAAACGCGCTACGTCGAGCCGACCGGTCTGTCCGAACGGAACGTGTCCAGCGCCAAGGATCTGGTCAAACTGCTCAAGGCCAGTCAGGCCTACCCGCTGATCGAACAGTTCAGCACCACCAGCGAAAAGACCGTGGCCTTCCACAAGCCCAACTACACCCTGGGTTTCCGTAACACCAATGGTCTGGTGCGCAAGCCTGACTGGAGCATTCAGCTGACCAAGACCGGGTTCACCAATGCTGCGGGTCACTGCCTGGTGATGCGTACCGTTATGGACAAGCGCCCAGTGGCCTTCGTCGTGCTCGACGCCTTTGGCAAATACACCCACATGGCCGATGCGAACCGTCTGAAGAAGTGGATGGAAACAGGCAAAGTCACGCCGGTTGCCCCCGCTGCTCTGGCATACAAGCAGCAAAAGATGGCCCAGCGTCAGCTGGCCGGGCAGCCCGGTGACGCGGCGGCGGTGATCGGCACTCGCTAAAACCCGAATCGGCCGTGGTGTCTCACCTCCGAGGCGGACAACGGCCGATCCAGCTGCCACGATTGCGGGTATTCGTCGGTGGGTATCACCGCGTCGGCGCGCCAGCCGGCGCGCACCCGCGTGCGTAGAGGCAGGTCGCCTGTCATTGCTGTCATGACCGGCACAGCGTATGGCTTCAACGCATCTCGATTTCGATGCAACGATGCCGGCTCACTCGACTCAAACGACTACATTTCCCTCAGCGCACCGGGAACCAGACATCGTTATGAGCACACCAGACAATACCTACGTCGAGTGGCTGGAAAGCCAGTCCATGCTTAAAGCCGCCCGTGATAGGGCCCGTCTCTATGCAGGCCAGGCGCGGCTATGGCAGCGCCCTTATGCCCAGGCGCGGCCACGCGATGCCAGCGCGATCTCCTCGGTGTGGTTTACCGCCTATCCGGCCGCGATCATCACACCCGAAGGCGGCTCGGTGCTGCAGGCCTTGGGCGACGATCGCCTCTGGAGTGCGCTCTCCGAGCTTGGTGTACAAGGTATTCACAACGGTCCGATGAAGCGATCCGGTGGCTTGCGCGGGCGCGAGTACACGCCGACCATCGATGGCAATTTCGACCGCATCAGCTTCGATATCGACCCGAACCTTGGCACCGAGGCGGAGATGCAACAGCTCAGCCGCATGGCCGCCGCGCACAACGCGATCGTCATCGATGACATCGTTCCGGCGCACACCGGCAAAGGCGCGGACTTCCGACTCGCCGAGATGGCCTACGGTGATTACCCCGGTCTTTACCACATGGTCGAGATCAACGAGGAAGACTGGCCCTTGCTGCCGGACGTGCCCAAGGGGCGCGACGCGATCAACCTGCCACCGCCGGTGGTCGATCAGCTTAAGGAAAAGCATTACATCGTCGGCCAGCTGCAGCGCGTGATTTTCTTCGAGCCGGGCATCAAGGACACCGACTGGAGCGTGACTGGCATCGTGACCGGCGTCGACGGCAAGCGCCGGCGCTGGGTCTATCTGCACTACTTCAAGGAAGGCCAGCCGTCGCTGAACTGGCTCGACCCGACGTTCGCCGCGCAGCAATTGATCATCGGCGATGCGCTGCATGCCATTGATGTCTCCGGCGCGCGGGTGCTGCGCCTGGACGCCAACGGCTTCCTCGGCGTCGAGCGCCGCGCTGAAGGAACCGCCTGGTCCGAGAGCCACCCTCTCTCGGTGACCGGAAACCAGCTGATCGCGGGTGCTATCCGCAAGGCCGGCGGCTTCAGCTTCCAGGAGCTGAACCTGACCATCGACGACATTGCTTCGATGTCCCATGGCGGCGCCGATCTGTCCTATGACTTCATCACACGTCCGGCCTATCACCACGCCCTGGTCACGGGCGATACCGAATTTTTGCGGCTGATGCTGCGCGAAGTGCACGCGTTCGGCATCGACCCGGCATCGCTGATCCATGCCATGCAGAACCACGACGAGCTGACCCTGGAGCTGGTGCACTTCTGGACACTGCATGCCTACGACCATTACCACTATCACGGCCAAACGCTGTCGGGCGGCATCTTGCGCGAGCACATCCGCGAGGAGATGTACGAACGCCTGACTGGCGAGCACGCGCCTTACAACCTCAAGTTCGTCACCAACGGCGTGTCGTGCACCACCGTCAGTGTCATCACCGCGGCGCTGGGTATCCGCGACCTCAATACCATCAGCGCGGCCGATATCGAACAGATTCAGCGCCTGCACATCCTGCTGGTGATGTTCAACGCCATGCAGCCCGGCGTGTTCGCCCTCTCCGGCTGGGATCTGGTCGGTGCGTTGCCGCTGGAAGCCGAGCAGGTCGAACACCTGATGGCCGATGGCGACACGCGCTGGCTGCACCGCGGCGGCTATGACCTGGCCGATATCGCACCCGAGGTGGAGGTCTCCAGCGAAGGTCTACCCAAGGCGCGTTCGCTGTACGGGAGCCTGGTTGAGCAACTGAAGAACACCGGCTCCTTCGCCTGTCAGCTCAAGCGCATCCTCAGCGTGCGGCGTGCTTACGATATTGCCGCGAGCAAGCAGATCCTGATTCCGGACGTCCAGGCCCCGGGGCTGTTGGTCATGGTCCATGAGTTGCCAGCCGGCAAGGGCGTGCAGATCACTGCGCTCAACTTCAGCGCCGAAACCATCAGCGAAACCGTCACGCTTCCCGGCGTTGCGCCCGGTCCGGTGGTCGACATCATCCACGAAAGCATCGAAGGCGACCTGACCGAAAACGGCGAGATGACTTTCAATCTCGACCCTTACGAAGGCCTCGCTCTGCGCGTGGTCAGCGCCGCCTCGCCGGTGCTCTGACCGGACGTCAGCGCCTCTTCGCCTTGGCTACCGGCGCGGCTATAGTGCGCGCCGGTCGGCCCTTCGGGCTGCCTTGGTCCGCTCGAAGAGAACGCTCGTGTTCGCCACATCCCGCTTCCGTTTCCTGAGTGCAGCATTCGCCTGCGTGCTCGGCTCGTCGATCTTCTCGAGCCAGGCGCAAACTGCCTGCGCCCCTGGCCAGCAGCCGCTCTGCCTGGGGGGCTGCGCCTGCGTGCCGGTCTCTCCGCAGCACTACGAGCCGCTGCATGAACAGGTGCAATGGTTGGCGGCAGCTGGGCTGGAAACATGGATCCGCCAGTCACACGCTCAGCTGATGCTGCAGGACACCCACCCTATTCCGCTGCATATCCGCTCGCAGCTCGAGCCCTACTTCGACCTGGCTGTACTTGAAACCGCCCGCTACCGGGTCGGCGACGACAATGTGCTGACGGCCGCCAACACCTTGCTGCGCAACCCTGACATAGCGGCGGTGACGCTGATCGACATTATCGTTTTCCGCAACGAGGCCGACGCGCAGGATAACGTTGCGCTCTGGGCGCACGAGCTCAAACACGTCGAGCAATACCTGCAATGGGGCGTCGGCGAATTCGCGCGGCGCTACACGCGCGACTTCCGCAGCGTCGAGCAGCCGGGCTATGCCATGGAGTTGCAGATCGAGCGCGAGCAGGCGCTGCGTCTGGTCGATTAGCGGGCGCGCAAACACAGCCGCTTGGCCGATTCAGGGATCGGTAGGCGCGAGGTTTGGTCTCTATGTTATTGCCATAAGGAGACCGCCATGCCCGTCACCGTGACCAAGCTTCAGGGCGACGATATCCCGGGGCATCTGCGCGGCCCCGCTGTCGAGATCGTGTTTCGCGTCACCGATGAGCAGGGCAACGAGCGCTACCTGCTGGACGACATCGAAGCCGCGAAATTGGCCGTGCGCGTCAGCGAAGAGGCGCAGCAATCCAAGGAGTGAGGTGCGTTGCGCCGAGCTGGAATGGCACGGCGAAGGTCGCTGGCTATTCGTCAATCGGGCTGTGCTCGATGCCTATGCGCCGCACGGCGTTGATCACGTGGGCAAGACCGAGCGAGAGCTGGCCACGTTCATCGCCTGGGCGTTTTCTGTCACCCAGCCCAGCAATAGCTCCGGTGCCATGGGTCGCGCGATAAGATAGCCCTGCCCCTCGTCGCAACCCCAGCGGGTCACCAGGTCGCGCACCGCTTGGGTCTCGATACCTTCTGCAACGACACGCAATTCCAAACGCTTGGCCAGGTCGATGATCGTCCGCACCAGTCGACGATCCTTTTCGTCATCGCCCAGGTGGCGGATGAAGGATTGATCGAGCTTGACCGTCGTGGCTGGCAGGTCGCGCAGATAGGTCCAGTTGCTGTAGCCGGAGCCGAAATCATCAATGGCCACCTCTACGCCCAACGAGCGCAGGCGCTGCAACTGGCGGCTGACTTCGCCGGGGTTGCGCATCAGCGCGCTCTCGGTGAACTCCACCTCCAGGCTCGCCGGGTCGATACGCTGTTTGCCCAGTAATTCGATGACGCGGTCGGCAAAGGCCGGGCTGTCCAGGTCTGATGCCGATACGTTGATCGCGACCTTGAACCTTGCCCCTTGGCGCTGCCAGGCCGTCGCCTGCATGACCGCAGCCTCGGCCACCCACAGGCTCAGCTCGCGAATCAGCGCGGTCTTCTCGGCCAGCGGAATGAACTCGGCAGGCCCAATGGCGCCGAGCGTCGGGTGGTCCCAGCGCAGCAGCGCTTCGACCGAGGTGCAGTGGCCGGCCTCCAGGCTGATGCGCGGCTGGTAAACCAACCGCAGCTGCCCCTTGCTGTGCAGCGCCTCGGCGAGACCGCTGAGCAAAGTGAAGGCCCGCTGCTGGGCCGCATCGAGCCGGGATTCGTAGGGCGACCAGCCGATGCCGCGCTCCCGCGCGTCGTCTGCCGACGTGATCGCCAGTCGCAGCCAGTCCTGTTCCAGCACCCCGCTGTGCAGCGGCAGCACGCCGAGACCGACCTGTGTCTTGATCGGGATCGAATTGCACTGCACCGGCGCGTCGAATGCCGCGATGATCCGGTCATACAGTGGTGTCAGCTCGCGATGTGGCGCATCCGGGACCAGAAAGGCAAACCGACTCGGGCTGATGCAATACAGTTCGCACTGGAACGGGAGCTGCGCTTGCAGCGTCTGTTTCATGCTCAGCATCAGCGCTTGGGCAAAGCCATGACCCAGCACCTTGATGATGTCGTTCAAGAGTGTCGGCCCGATCACATCGACCACCACCAGTACATTTCCATGGCGGTCTTTTGCGGTTGACCGCGCTACGTCGTCTTCGAGCCGCGACCGGTTAAGCAACCCGGTGGATGCATCAATGAAATTGGCGTTGCGCAGTGAAAGAATGCGCGCCATGGCCAGCTTGGAGAAATGGCCGAGCATTGATAATTCATGTGGCGTCATCGCTTGTCGCGGCTTGGTGTCGATGATGCACAAACTGCCAAGGGCGAGCCCCTCCGGCGTAACCAATGGCATGCCCGCATAGAAGCGGATGCCCGGCTCGCCAGTCACAAGAGGGTTGTCGCAAAAGCGTGCATCAAGCGATGCATCAAGCACCTGGAACGGCTCATTGGCGAGGATCGCATAGGCACAGAACGAGTCCCGACGCGGCGTTTCCCTGGCCTGCAAGCCGACCCGCGCGGTAAACCACTGGCGTTGTTCGTCGACGATCGAGATCAGCGCAATCGGAGTTTGAAAATACTCCGCCGCCATGGTCACGATGTGCTCGAACACATCGTCTGGCGTCGTATCGAGCCGGCACAGTTGCGTCACCTGCAGCTGGCGTTGCGCTTCATTTATCGGAGTTGGGGCACCAGCCATAGGATCGCTGCCTTGATGATCGGAGAGGCCGAGCCGTCGGCGACGGTGCGGTTGAGGTGCAACGGGCCACTAACGCAGCGGCTGGGTGAGCGGCACAATGTGCCTTTGGCGAATGTATCGGCCGGCTCAAGTTTTACTTGAAGGTTGTGCCGACTGGAGGGGCGGTGGCTTACGGCCAGACACCGCTCTCGACTTGTCAGTAGTGGATAATGAGGACGTGATTAGCGCCCTTCGAGCACCTTCGTGGCAAACTTGCTCACCGAAAATAGCGCTGCGCTTTGTGGCTGAACGTCCCACCCTTTTGCTAGGACTTTCGTCGGCTTGCTTGTCTGCACCGGAACCATCCGCCTGCTAATCCTCTCTGCTGAATACGAGATGTGAAAACACCGAACCGCGCCGCGGCGTCGCGCAACGGCGTCTCGATCAGCACAGCGAGGGTTAGACAGATGGCAGACGAACAACGTATCCGCGAACGCGCCCATGAAATATGGGAAGCCAAGGGCCGTCCCGAAGGACAGGAACAAGAACACTGGGCGCAGGCCCGTGACGAAATGGAGCCTTTTTACAAAGAGGGCGATGCAACCGCTGGCAGCATCGAAAGCAGCGTCGCGATTCCCATGCCCAAACAGCCTGAAGACGAACGCTGATCTGGGCCATAGTGAAGCCCGGCGATACCCGATCACTACCGCTTACGGTGTCTTTCACAGCCTGGCGCTGCACCTGGGCAGGCGCCTTCCGTTGCGAGGCGTTGTATCCGCCATCCGGAACCTCCATCAGTCGAACCAACTAACAGACCTGCCGTCCTGATGAGCCGAACACTAGACCTTGAGGCAATTTTCAAAGCCCTGCCAAACATCAACCTGATTCTCTCCGCAGATCCGGAGTTCATCATGTTGGCGGCTAGTGATGCTCGACTGCAGGCAACCAACTCGACTCGCGAGGAATGCATCGGTCGATCGATTTTCGAGGTGTTCGGAAACAACCCGGAAGAAACGGCAGCATCCGGCACAGGTGTATTACGCGCCTCGCTGGAGCGTGTACTGGAAACGCGCGCGCCGGACCGTATGGCGATTACGAAATACGACATTCCTCGGCCAGCCTCAGAGGGTGGCGGGTTCGAAGTTCGCTACTGGAGCCCCATCAATGTGCCTGTGCTCAATGAGCGAGGCGACGTCACCTGCATCATTCACCAGACGCAAGACGTCACTGAACAGATCCTGAGCCAGGACGCTACGACACTTGGACATTCTGACGAACGCTTTCGCGCCGCTTTGCTAGCGTCCGGCACCGGAACCTTCAATTGGTATCTGGCCGACAGCAGCCTGTATGTTGACAGTGCACTCGAGCAGATTTTCGGTTTAAGCCTGGAGCAAAAGCTCGACACCTTCGAGCGCTTCATCGAGCACGTTCACCCGGACGATCGAGCACGGGTTCGCTTCGCCTTCGAGCGATACAGCCAGGCGCGGGACCTCACCGTCGAGTTCCGTCTGGCGCGGCCTGGCAAAGAACAATGGCTGGTGTGTAGGGCCCGCGCCTTCCGTGACGCCAGCGGCAATCTTTCATACGTGGCGGGTGCCTGTAGCGACATCAGTGCGCGTAAGCGTGCCGAAGAATCCCTGCGCGTCAGCGAACACAGATTGCGCCAGCTCAATGAGACCCTCGAAGCCCGGGTGGCCGCTGAGGTAACCGAGCGCAGCCGAGCCGAACAGGCCCTGCGCCAGTCACAGAAAATGGAAGCCGTCGGCCAGCTCACAGGCGGCATCGCCCATGATTTCAACAACTTGCTGACCGGCATTATTGGCAGTCTTGACCTCATGCAGAGGCGGCACCAGCGGGGCGAAACCGTAGATATCGAGCGTTACATCAATTCCGCCGTCAGCTCGGCTCAGCGTGCCGCTGCGCTAACGCAACGTCTGCTGGCGTTTGCTCGACAGCAGGCACTCGACCTCAAACCGGTCGATGTCAACCAGCTAGTCGCCTCGCTGGAAGACTTGCTCCGTCGCACCACCGGCGAAAACATCAAGGTGGTCACCGAGCTGAGTGCCGGGCTACCGCCGGCCTGCATGGACATCAACCAACTCGAAAGCGCCGTGATCAACCTTGTCATCAACGCGCGCGATGCGATGCCCCATGGGGGACGCGTTACCCTGCGCACCAAACGTTTTCTCATGGGTGATGAGCCAGACCCCGACAGACCCGGCCTGATAGCAGGCGACTATGTGCTGCTGACGGTCGCCGACACCGGCACGGGCATGGCGCCGGAGTTGATCGAGCGGGCATTTGAGCCCTTCTTCACCACCAAGCCGATCGGCCAGGGCACCGGCCTTGGGCTCTCGATGGTTTACGGCTATATCAAACAGGCCAAAGGCTACGTGCAGATCGAGTCCAAGCCGTCCAACGGCACGCGCGTGCACCTGTACCTGCCTGTCCATCATGGCGAGACGACGACTGTGGAAGTGAAGCCTGAACGCACGCCACAGGGCACCGGCGAGACGATTCTGGTGGTGGAAGACGAACCCGTGGTCCGCTCGCTGGTGGTCGAGGTGCTCAACGACCTCGGCTACGAGACGCTGGAAGCTAGCGAAGCTTCCGAAGCGCTGCTGATCACCGAAAGCCAGCAGCGGATCGACCTGATGGTCTCGGACGTTGGCCTGCCTGGCATGAACGGCCGGCAGCTGGCGGAACTCGTCCGCCAACAACGCCCCGGCCTGAAAGTGCTCTTCGCCACAGGCTACGCTGAAAGCTTCGCCGCCAACGACATCCTTGGGCCGGACATGGCTGTGATGACCAAGCCGTTCGCAATCGATGTGTTCGCCCAGAAGGTCGGGGA
This sequence comes from Stutzerimonas stutzeri, assembly GCF_051028275.1. Lineage (GTDB taxonomy): Bacteria > Pseudomonadota > Gammaproteobacteria > Pseudomonadales > Pseudomonadaceae > Stutzerimonas > Stutzerimonas stutzeri_AS. The sequence goes on along the minus strand of NZ_CP069269.1, from coordinate 4,243,579 downwards.
GATGTTGGGCTCGAACGTCAGTTGACGCCGCCCTCTAGGCATTGCGCAGGCCATGTACCGGCCTATCAGCGCCATGACCCTGGCTTTGCTGAACGCCTAGATGCTGCCTTTCGACCAGCCCCCTCGGATCAGCCTGACCTACCAGGGTTGGCTCGGCGACGCGCGGGGGCTACCGTGTACCACCGAGCCGGTTTGAATCAATGCCGCTATAAACTGCTTATGAAGGAAAATGTATGAGTGCTGAAACCATGCGTCATATCGATCACCGCCCCGGCGGCGGCCCCGAGTGCCTGCAAATGGCTGAAGGCTCAGTGCCAGAACCCGGCCCGCAGGATGTCCTGGTGCGGGTGGCCTATGCAGGCATCAATCGCCCGGACGTGTTCCAGCGATCCGGTAGCTACCCGCCGCCTCCGGACGCCTCGCCCCTGCTCGGTCTGGAAATCTCTGGCGAGATCGTCGCCCTCGGTGCCGAAGTCAACGGCTGGAAAGTCGGCGATCAGGTCTGCGCGCTGACACCCGGCGGTGGCTACGCTGAATATTGCGTGGCCCCGGCTGAACACTGCCTGCCGGTGCCCGCCGGGCTGTCACTACTGGAAGCGGCGGCGCTGCCGGAAACCTACTTCACCGTCTGGAGCAATGTGTTCGAGCGCGGTCGCCTGCAACCCGGCGAAGCCTTCCTGGTACACGGCGGCTCCAGCGGCATCGGCCTGACCGCCATCCAGCTGGCCAAGCAGTTCGGCGCCACGGTCTACACCACCGTCGGCAGTGGCGAAAAGGCCGACGCTTGCCGGCGCGCCGGTGCGGATCGGGTGATCAACTATCACGAAGAAGACTTTGTCGATGTGCTAAAACAGGCCACCGACGGCAACGGCGTGGACGTCATCCTCGACATGGTGGGCGGCGACTACATCCCCCGCAACGTCAAATCCCTCGCAGTGGAAGGCCGCCTGGTACAGATTGCCTTCCTCAAAGGCAGCCGCGTCGAACTCGATACCATGCCGATCATGCGCAAGCGCCTGACCTTCACCGGCTCCACCCTGCGCCCTCGCAGCCGCGAGGAAAAAGCAGACATTGCCAGGGCGCTGCGCGCCAAGGTCTGGCCCCTACTGGACCAAGGCCTGTGCCACCCCGTGATCCACGCCACCTTCCCCCTCGCTGAAGCCGCTGAAGCCCATCGGCTGATGGAAAGCAGCAAGCACATCGGGAAGATCATGTTGGAGGTTGGGCGGTAGACACGAGGACGGGCCGGTAACGCTCCGGCCCTTGCTGTGTTTGAACCAGATGCCGAAGCAGCGGAATGGTGCGCATCCAGCTGAAAAAATCATGGTGTATAACATTCCGAACGGATGCCGATAACGTTGTAGCGCCTATGCTAGAGCTGTTCGGATAGGCGTAGAAGGAATGTTATACGCCACGCCCGTCCGGCGTCTTATACACCAAATGGTGTCTAATTATAGTTATATGTATTAATAAAATCATGAGAAATTTTCAAGAGTTTCAAAAGGCCTACACACTAGAGCGCAACACACACACAAAAGATAAATTCTATACCTTGCCAGGTTTATTCAGTCGAATATTTAAGTCGGAAACCTACTGGGAAAAATTTCTTGAGCGAGAATCTGCTAATGCCCGTCACGATGTGGCTTGGCTTTCCGAGCTTATTTCAAAGAAAGTTGTCACAACTGCAGAGCTAAAAGCTCACCAACTAGCACTGAAGAACACAAATTCCACTCTTACTGAGCGCAGCAACTTTATTCTAATAGCCATTAGCGCAATCTCAGTACTAGGCCTTAGCTCTTTGAATGTTGTATTCAGTGACTTCCTAAAAAGTCCACCAGCATTTTTTATGACGTTCATTGCGATAATAATTTCACTCATACTGGCAGAAAGGATTCGAATCCAGGCTAAAATTGCAGAGCATGAAGTGCTGTCAAACATAATCGACAAATGCATATAACAAGTGGTTCAAAACGCTCGCTGCGCTCGCTGGGACGGGCTAAAGCCCGCCCCTTAACCAAACGTTAGGCCTCACAGGAGAGATAGCGTGCAGCCCAGAGTCACTGTTATCACGTTGGGCGTCACTGACCTTGAAGCATCACTACGCTTCTATCGCGATGGGCTTGGATTTCCCACCGAAGGAGTCGTGGGAAAGGAGTTCGAATGTGGTGCTGTGGTGTTCATCCAGTTACAGCAGGGGTTGCGTCTCGCTCTCTGGCCACGCGCTAGCATTTCGCACGATACCGGCCTTCCGCTGACAGCCGGCAGTTCCACGGATATGACTTTGGGCCATAACGTCGCGTCCCGAAAGGAAGTCGAGCAGGTTATGGATCAAGCGGCGGCAGCCGGTGCGGTCGTTGTCAAACCAGCCCATGACACCTTCTGGGGCGGGTATTCGGGCTATTTTCGCGATCCCGACGGTCACGTGTGGGAAGTGGTGTGGAATCCACAGTGGACGGAGTGAGCCCTAACAATTCGTCCAAGCCGACGCCCCTTCGGGGCGCGGCTTAACTCAGGTGTTAGGCTTTCACATGGTTACGAAAGAAGTCGCTCACACTCGTTCTAGAAGCAGTCTGTGGCGAATTTGATTGGCTGCCCGAAGGCGATGAAATAATAATTGTCGAAGAAAATACTATCGAGAAACCATGGGGCTGGGTCATCTTCCACACATCGAAGCTGTGGCTAGAAACCCACGATATTAGGTACGCAATAGCAGGGAATGCACCAATCATCGTGGAGCGAGAGACAGGGAAGCTCATACCAACTGGTACAGCTATGAACATTGAAAGATACATTGAAAACTACGAGAGAACTGGTAGTCCGCATGCCTAACCAGTGGTTCAAATCGTTCGCTTTGCTCACTGGAACGGGCTAAAGCCCGCCCCTTAACCAAACGTTAGCCATCACCATCCGTACCCAGCAGGCTCGCACCCGATGACCACCACTCGAAAGTCAATTCCACTGAATACTGCCCGGCAGCTGTGGGCACAGTGCGGCGGCTTCTGTCAGAACCCATCCTGCAACAAGCCACTCTTTCGGGAAGTTGCAGAGGAGTCGGTAAGCCTTGCGAACGTGGCGCACATCATCGGACATGGGAGCTCTGGCCCGAGAAGCGATCATGAACTTGCAGAGCACATTGATAGGGATGGGATCCCCAACCTCATCATGCTCTGCCTGGAGTGCCACAAGGTGGTCGACGAGCTGGACAGACGCTTCACCGTCGAAGAGATGCAAGCTTGGAAGACCGCGCACGCGAGAAAAATCACGTCGCTATTTGCCGTTCCAACTATCAAAGACGAGCGCGCCCTTTTAGCTGAAGTCAATGATCTTCTAGAAGAGAACGCAGCACTGTTCCGAGAATGCGGCCCGTACTCAGAAAGCGTTCTTGGCGGCCTGGGCGGTGACGGCCTGGAGGTTTGGAAGAAGCGTTGCTTGGATACGATCCTTCCAAACAATCAAAGAATCATTGCTCTCATAGAAGGCAACAAGCGAAACTTCCCATATCCGTGGGACGTCTACCCTAGGATGCTTGAGTACAAGATTCATGTTGATGCGTTCCAAGACAACTGTTTAACAGATCAAAAGATCAACGACTACAAGCTGTTCCCGCGAGGCTTTGATCATTTCGTCAAGACGCGACTTGGTATCGACTCACCACCTCCTCAAGTTGTTGCCCAAGAAGAACTGGAGTTCCGATACAACACGGTCAAGAAGTTCGTCGAAGAATTTCTCTCCGGTCACAGTGCAATAGAAAATCTTCAAGAGCTCAATCGTGGCACTATGCTCGTTGAACTCCGAGACGGACGCAAACTCAAGGTCTTCGTAACCAACACCTACTACTTCACCGACTACACGTTAGAGCGCGTTCTTGAGGTCGATCCCGCCGTTAACGCGATCATCTGCTCTAGCCCTGCCGGCCAATACTCTGATTCGGCTAAAGAGCTGTGTATTGAGCGCGGAATTGGGCTGTTCATGCTTGGTGAGTTTATGGGTGCTATTCATCAGAGCGGGGAACAGTACTTAAACTTTTTGCTTCGAGCCGATCGCGAGCGACGAATAAACGACCTCAAACAACTATGTCGAGAGGCCGCCCCGCCGCCAAGAATTCAAGTATTTGCTTTCGGCTCCTTCATACGCCGAAAGCACTACCAGGACGTTGATCTCATGATCGTGTACGAAGAGCCTGCAGTCTCAGCCAAGCTGAAGGAATTCGAATCGGAGCTCGATCGATTGATCCGCAAAAGATTTGGCGAACCTGACATCTCCGTTGCTTCAGCACGAGAGTTCACTGCCTTGCGTCTCAAGTACGACAACCTTTCGCGGGCTTATCCCTGATCGGCAGGCCAACAGCAGCGATGTCTAACCCTTCCATCGAGAGGACGTCACAAGGGCTGCGCCCTTGCGCCGCCTCTCATGTCAAACGTTAGCCGCCAAGGAAAGGTTATGGGCCGATTCAAAATATTTTGTGGGTCAACACTAATTGGATGGTCGGACCTAGAGGCCGGCGACCCGTCAATGGGTGTGGCATTTGGCCTATTTCTACCTACAAGCGCATACGCTGATTTCCAAGGCTCACCGATCGAGAACCAAAATCATACATCTCTCTCTATCACCACTGCTGAAAACACGCCCATAGAAGCAAGCGGTGGCATCCACATTGAGGACTTATCGTCTCAATTAGATGAGCAAGCCATTGAGATCACGGCGCTCGGCATGGAGAGCGCCGCGTATAAAAGTCTATTTCCAGAGCACGTGTTGGCTTACAAAAGGCAGTTCCATAACGTCGGCTAACAACACGCTCAACTTCGCTCACTTCGTTCGCTGGACAGTCAAAAGCTGCGCTTTTGCCTGCCAGCTAGCTTAATCGTTAGGGCAAACAACCACATGCCATACCCAGCAACATTGGAAGATATTTTCGGGGCCTTTGTGAATCAAGAAACTCTCGAAGAAGCTGCACTATGGATGGCAGAGGTAGCGGAAGAAGACCCAGCGAGGTAGCCTGGACGTTGCGCGTGGAAAAGGCTTCGCCGTTTTCCACCCTACGCACTGCCTGAGCCTGGGCGGAGCAGGGGGATCTGGTGGCGTAGCGAGGTAGCCTGGACGTTGCGCGTGGAAAAGGCTTCGCCGTTTTCCACCTACGCACTGCCTGAGCTTGGGCAGATCAGGGGGATTTGGTGGCGTAGGGTGGACAACGCTTCGCTTGTCCACGCGTTGAAGCTCGGAAAAAGGGGCTGATGTATTTTCGAGTGGTTAGCTTCACACTCCGGTTACTTTCATCGGCGTAGGCTCTCCGCTCCCATTCACAAGATAAGAAGCCATGCAGCTAACAACACTCCTCGTCCCAACCTATACGCAGATGCTCAGAACCCTCTCAGGCTGGCTGAAGAAGGCACAGGACCAGCTGCCGGAAGCCGATGCACAAGCATTGCTATCGGCACGGCTGGCACCGGATATGTTTCCTTTGTCGACTCAGGTTCGCTTTGCCTGTGTGCAGGCGCGAGAGGCCATGTGCCGGCTGAGAGGCGAGGCCTTTCCGGCTGCCATCAACGAGCTGTTGGACGAAGGGCGGCAGGCTGGCGAGCAGCCAGGCTCGCTTGCCGATGCCTACGCCCGGATCGATGAAACGGTCGCCTTGCTCGAAGGTCTCGCAGCCGATGCGCTGGATGCGAACGCGGACAAGCCAATCGCCCATGAGCTGGCTAACGGGATGATCTTCGACCTGACCGCAGAGCAATACGCCCGTGATTGGACGCTGGGTCAGTTCTATTTCCACCTCATGACAGCTTATTCGATCTTGCGTAACCAAGGGATCAACCTCGGTAAGGCGGACTACGTGGCGCACATGCTGCCTTATTTGCGTCCTGAGTCGATTCCAAAGGGCTAGCAGCGGCGCTTCGGTGTTCTACCGCTAGCGGATGTAGGTGGGTTAAGGCCCCGCAGATTTGCTGGGGCGAGCCTTGAGGCGAGGCGACAGATCTCCCAATACCAGTCTGTTCCGTCCTCTCCGAACGTCCGCTTGTTAGCGTCAGCGGGTATGTGGTTGTTGGCTAGCGATTAATAGCGAGGCGTAACTTGTCATGCGCAATGTCTCCTCAGGCGACGCCATTACTAAAATTGGCGTTCGGTTCAGATTGCTTTTTATGGTCATGTTCTTGGTGGCTGTCGCAATTTTCGCTTTTGGAAAGATCAACTGGGGCTACAAAACCGTCCCGGTCGATCCCGAAGCTACTGCAGCTGTGATTGATTACCTGCATACAGACGGCACCCATCTGCAGTTTCGAGACCAGCAAGGTCGTTGTGGGCAAGTGAAGGACGGCTTGGGGTTCGTTCGCTATATCGTCGATGAAAAAAAACGTCGTTCATATGGATACTTTCGGGCTAGAGAAGTCCTTTGAAAAAGCATGGCGCGACTCGCCGTGCTGGTATCCGCCGATGAGGCCGTCGTCTGATTAATGGCTAGCCAGCGGGCTTGGAGTGGGTGACAAGACAGAAAGGGAAAACGGGACAGATTATTTTTCCGAAGGCTGCTAGCTTCAGATAACCCTGTCCCGCTGTCGGGCTGGTTGCAGGTATCGGCGCCGCCATGCAGCACCAGCGTCGGTAGCGACAAAAGGGGCGCCGGGTGCAGACGCGCCGTTCAGGCAAGAATCTGGAGGCTGAGATGCACCAAGACGAGGTCAGGGCCATATTCGATCGGCAGGCCGCCGGCTACGATTCGCAGTGGGCTAAAACTGCGGCCATCAACGATTGCTTGTATCTCCTTCTGAATGCGTTGCTCACCGACTTGCCTGCTGACGCGCGGATTCTCTGTGTAGGTGCGGGAACGGGTGCGGAGATGGCCTACCTGGCCAGCCGGAATCCCGCGTGGCGGTTTACCGCTGTGGAGCCTTCCGGGCCCATGCTTGATGTCTGTCGACAGCGGGCAGCCAAGGACGGATTCGCCGCTCGCTGTTATTTCCATGAAGGCTACCTTGACTCACTCCCGACGGCCGAGCCGCATGATGCGGCCACGTGCTTTTTGGTGTCCCAGTTCATCCTGGATCAACATGCACGCTCGGAATTCTTTCGACAGATCGCGTCCAAGCTCAAGCCGGGCGGGACGCTCGCCAGTTCCGATCTGGCATCGGACGTGACGTCGGCCGACTATGAAGTGCTGTTGCTTGGCTGGGTTCACATGATGGCCGCGGCGGGTATTTCGCCTGAGGAGATGGCGCGCATACGCAGAGCCTACGCTCATGATGTGGGTGTGCTCCCACCGCACAGAATTGCATCCATGATCGAGGCAGGCGGCTTCGCGTCTCCGGTGCAGTTCTTTCAAGCTGGGCTGATTCATGCCTGGCTTTCGAAGCGTGCCGTGAGCGCTGCTGGCTAACGATTCGCAGGCCATGCGATCTTGATCCCGCCGTATCATGCCTGCCCGCCATCGGCGTGTCGGTCTTCGCTGCGCTCGGAGGCCGGTCGCTAGGCAGCCGGGACGTAACGCGTGGAAAAGGCTCCGCCGTTTTTCATCCTACGTAATGCCCGGTGTCGGCAGAGGGATACGGAGTAGCGTAGGGTGAACATCGCCCCCGCTTGCCCACCCATGCGAATCGACCGGAAGGGCATGGGTTTGCGAAACACTCGCGGGCTCGGGGCGTCCAACCGACATGCCGCGCCCGATCAGTCGTATTTCAGATTCCACCCGCCCACTCGCCAGAGCAGACCGTACCCCATGTTGTTCAGCCGTTTCGAAAGCCTGATCGATGTCTTCAAGCCCAGCCCGGACGTCGCGCCGCCCGCCGGGATGCTGCGCTTCTACAGACACTACCTGAAGCAGGTCTGGCCGCTGATGACCGCCGTGCTGGTGGTCGGCTTTTTCGCGGCGGTGATTGAAGTCGCGTTGTTCAGCTTTCTCGGCCAGCTGATTGATATGGCGCAGACGACCGATGACGCGCAAACCTTCTTTGCCGAACACCGCAACGCATTGCTGTGGATGGCGGTGGTGGCGCTGGTCATCCGGCCTCTGGTGTTCGGCCTGCACAACCTGCTGACCCATCAGGCGATCAACCCGGGGCTGACCAATCTGATCCGCTGGCAGAACCACCGTTATCTGCTCAAGCAGAGCCTGAATTTCTTCCAGAACGACTTTGCCGGCCGCATCGCCCAGCGCGTGATGCAGACCGGCCCCTCGCTGCGCGATTCAGCCATGCAGGTGATCGATGCCCTGTGGCATGTCGTGGTCTATGCCGGCAGCGCGTTGTATCTGTTCGCGGCTGCTGATGTGCGCCTGATCGTGCCCCTGATGTTGTGGATCATTGGGTACAGCGCTGCGCTCTGGTACTTCGTGCCGCGCATCCGAGCGCGCTCGGCGGCTGCTTCCGCTGCGCGCTCCAAGGTAATGGGGCGAGTGGTGGACGGTTACAGCAACGTCGCCACGCTCAAGTTGTTCGCTCATTCACGTGAAGAGGAAAGCTACGCGCGCGAGGCCATGCAGGAGCTGCTTGGCAAGTTCCGCCTGCAGTCGCGCGTCATCACCAGTCTGGATTTTCTCATCACCTGCATGAACGGTCTGCTGATCGTCGGCACCGGCGCGCTGGCGCTGTGGTTGTGGAGCGAGGGATTGATTACCACCGGGGCCATTGCCCTGGCGCTGGGCCTGGTTATTCGCATCAACAACATGGCCGAGTGGATCATGTGGGTGGTCAATGGCATCTTCGAGAATGTCGGCACCGTGCAGGACGGCATGCAGACCATCGTTCAGCCGCGGCACGTGGTCGACCGCGACGACGCCAAGCCGCTCAAGGTGGAGCAGGGCGGTGTTCGCTTCGAGGATGTGCATTTTCACTACGGCAAGCAAGGCGGCGTGATCAGCGGCCTGTCCATCGACATACGCCCCGGCGAGAAAATCGGCTTGGTCGGGCCTTCCGGTGCCGGCAAGTCGACCCTGGTCAACCTGCTGCTGCGCCTCTATGACCTGGAAAGCGGACGCATCCTCATCGACGGTCAGAACATTGCCGAGGTCAGCCAGGAGAGCCTGCGCGCCAACATCGGCATGGTCACGCAGGATACGTCGCTGCTGCACCGCTCGATCCGCGACAACCTGCGCTACGGCAGGCCCGACGCCAGCGATGAGGAACTATGGGCCGCGGCGCGCAAGGCACGCGCGGATGCTTTTATCGCCACGCTGGACGACAGCCAGGGTGGCCTGGGCTTCGAGGCCAAGGTGGGTGAGCGCGGCGTCAAACTCTCCGGCGGGCAGCGCCAGCGCATCGCCATCGCCCGAGTGCTGCTCAAGAACGCACCAATCCTGGTGCTGGACGAAGCCACCTCTGCGTTGGATTCGGAAGTCGAATCAGCGATACAGGAAAGCCTCGACAGCCTGATGGAGGGCAAGACGGTGATCGCCATTGCGCACCGGCTGTCGACCATCGCCCGTATGGATCGGCTGGTGGTGATCGACCAGGGCCAGGTGATCGAGACCGGCACGCACGCTGAGCTGATCGAGCGGGGCGGTCTCTATGCGCGTCTGTGGCATCACCAGACAGGTGGCTTTGTCGGTGTCGATTGATATGGAGCGCAGGCGAGAACGCGACGCGAAGGTGCTGCTGCTCACCTGAGCCGACGCCACCGCCAAGCGCTCGCTGGCTGCACGATCGCTGTGGGGTATCGCTTCGCTCAACGTCATCCTAGGGTTGGTTCACTTTGGCCGCTTTCGATAAGGGAACGTGCATGGACAGTCGAGAGTTCGTTTGGGCTCATTTCAAGCTCAATGCCGAGCAGCGCCTGCGGGGGTTCAACTTCTTCGTGGTGCTGGCGATCTTTGCCGATGGCGGCGTGCTGACGGCGCTGGAGCGGGGCTTCTCGCCGGGGCTGCTGGTGTTGTTGGGGGCTTTTACCGTGCTGCTGGCGCTGGTGTTCTGGCTGGTGGATGCACGCAGTCGTCAGCTGTTGCAACTGACCATCACGGCGCTCAAGGAGATGGAAAGTGATTTTCCGGTCAGTCACCGGCTGTTTGCCGCCGATGCGCTGGGCCAGAGCAGGGTCATCAGCTACACCTTTGCCATACGTGCGTTGCTGCTGGCGCAAATGGGGTTTGGGCTAGGCGTGCTCGCCTATGGGCTGTATCGATGGTGAAGGCACCTGGATGTGTTGCCGTGTTCTCACCCTTCCGATTCCGCTGCTTGAGGCGCTGGAGCCTGCACAGGCGCGCTGATAGAGTGCCGCCGCTTGCCCACCATCGGCTGACAGGATGTCTGCCCAGCCGCCGCACAGGATGCTTTCATGAAAAAGCTCGCACTCGCCGTTGCCGTACCTCTGGCCCTGATCGGGGCCGCCACGTTCTACACCAGCACTCAGGTCGAATCCACCGCGCGCGACGCGGTCGACCAGGCCAATAGCAAGCTGCGCGAGATGAGCCTTGGCACCGGTGCCGACGTCACCGTACAGATGCTCAGTTTTGACCGCGGTTTTCTGTCCAGCGATGTCCGCTATCAGGTCGATGTCCACTTGCCGGATGACGAGGGCAACACGCGGCACTATTCGGTGCTGATGCAAGACCACCTCGAGCACGGCCCCTTCCCGCTTTCCCGCCTGGCCCGTGGTCGGCTGATGCCGGTTGCGGCGCAAAGCCATGCCCAGCTGGAACGGTCGCCGCTGACCGAAAAGCTGTTCGAAGCCGCATCGGGTGAAGTCCCGCTGGTGAGCGATGTCGCCATCGGCTACGACGGCAGTCAGCAGGGTGAACTGCGCTCGGCTGCGTTCAACCTGCAAGACGAACAGGGCACGGTTCGTGTCGCGCCCGGTGTCATCACCTTCGATGTGGCCAAAGACGCCACTGCTGTTCGCATGGATGGCGAGCTGCCGGAAGTGGACATCAACCTGCAGGGCAGGGAAGGCGGCAAGCCTGTACGCTTTAGCCTGCGCAACATCGGCCTGAGCGCCGATAACCATGAAGACGCCAACGGCTTCGCCCTGGGGCCGTCAGCTGTCACGCTTGAGCGTATGGAAATCCAAGCTGGCGACGACCCGGCCATGGTCATCCAGAACGCATCGTTCAACGGTGCAATGACTGAGGGCGAGCGCGGCCTTGATGTGTCGACCGGCTACCGTATCGGTCAGGTGGACGTGCAAGACCAGCGTTTCCGCAATATCGCGTTTGTCCTCAGTCTGCGCCACCTCGATGGTGCCAGCCTCAAGGCACTGATCGAAAGCTACACGCAAATGCTCGACAGCAGCGCCACCCCGCAGGACGCCTTCGCCGACATTACCGCCGCCCAGCAGCAGGCGCTGCAGATGGGTGCCGTACAGCTGCTTGAGCACAAGCCGACCCTGGCACTCGACGAGTTCGGTTTCGAAACGGCCAACGGTGCGGCCCGTCTGTCCGTAATCATCGACCTGCAAGCCCCGAGCGAGGATGCTTTTACTCCTGACGCGATGATCGCCAGCATGCTCACGTCCCTGAAAGCCGAGGCGGGTGTCGACAAAGGGCTGGTACGCGACATGGCGAGCCTTGTCGCTCAGCGCGAGCAGCTCGACGTCCAGGCTGACCCGGCTGCGTTGCAGCAGCAGGCCGCGATGACAAGCGAGATGTTCAGCGGCATCGCGCTTGGTACAGGTTGGTTCCAGCTGCAAGGCGACCGGCTGGCCAGCTCGCTGCACTACGCCAACGACAAGGTGACCCTGAACGGTCGAGAGATGAGCGTGCAGGAATTCATCGGCTTCGCCTTCGGGTCAGTATCGGGTGCTGGTCTGCTCGGCCAGTGAGCAATCGATGCATGTGAAGAAGGCGGCTCAGGGCCGCCTTCCTTGTTTCTGCGGCAGACCCACAGCCGCTACACGTAACGAAAGCGCCGGGCAGACCGATGCCCGGCGGTTTGCTCGGGTAATCAGTCCACCCGCACGATCCGTCCTTCGATGCTCCCGCTGAACGGCTGCGGCAGGGCTTCGATGTAATCCACCAGCGCATCCAGATCCACCGGACCGACGACGCGGTTGGTGCCTTCGTTGAGGATGGTGAAGTTATCGCCGCCGCCCGCGAGGAAGGAGTTCACGGTGACGCGGTAGGTTGCGGCAGGGTTGATGAGCGCGCCGGTGGCGTCGCGCATTTCGATCACGCGGTTACCTATGGGGCGGCTGGCGGACCAGCTGTACTGGATGCCGGAGGGTTTGAGCAGGCGCGCGTAGCTCTGGCCGATCCACTGCTGTTCGAGCAGCGTCTTGATCTGCGCGCCGGTCAGGTCCATGGACACCAGATCGTTGGCGAAGGGCTGGATAGCGAACAGCTCGCCCCAGGACACCTCTCCGCCCGCCAGATCCGCACGGATGCCGCCCGGATTCATAAAGCTGATCTGCGCGTCGGTGGCCACACGCTGAGCATCGGCAATCAAGTTGCCCAGTGCTGACTCGCCGGCTGGCGTTTCGGTGCGGGTGATGTCGCCCTGGGCAACGCCTACTACGCGCGCTACCAGCGGCTCGACGCGTGTATCGGCCTGTGCCACCAGTGCGGCGACCTCCGGGTCTGGCGTCAGGCCGACGCCCTGGTCGGCCCAGGTGGTGAATACGGCGGCCGATTTCTCGACGACATCGCGGCTGCGGCGGCTTACCGTCAGTTCGATATCGGCATAGGCGGTGCCGGCCGAGAAGGCCTGGGTCACCAGGATCGGTTTGCCGTTGGCGTTGGGCACCAGAGCGTTGGTGAAGCCATGAGCGTGACCGGAAATGACCACATCCACGTCGTCATCCAGGCGCTTGATGATGTCGACCACCGGGCCGGTAACCGTGTCGGCTTCCGGATTGGTCGGCCCCTCATAGCTGGTCTGCTGGCCGCCCTGATGCAGCGCGACGACGATGGCGCGCACACCATGGCGGCGCAACTCGGCCACCGACTGGTTGATGGCATCCGCTTCGTCGATGAAGCGCAAGCCGGCCACCCCGCTCGGCGAGACGATGGAGGGGGTTTCCTTGAGCACGGCGCCGATCACGCCGATGCGCACGCCTTCGCTGTAGTAGATGGAGTAGGGCGGCAACAGGGATTCGCCGGTGCTCTGGTCGATCACGTTGCTCGATACCATCGGAAAGCGCGCCCCTTGCCACGGATCTTCGAGAAAAGGACCGTTGCGATGGTTGCCTCCGGTGTGCAGGCGCAGCAGCTCGTCGCGGCCATCGTCGAACTCGTGGTTGCCAAGCGTACCGATGACGTTGCAGCGCTGCTGGGCAAAAGGCTGCACGCTCCGCGGCATCTGCATTTGCCGGCTGAACGCGCGGCATTGGGCGTTTGCCAGCAGGTTCAGGAAGCTGATGGAGGGTTCGTCCTGCAGCAGCGCGGAGTTGGGCGGGGAAGCGCCCACCTGATCGCCGTCGTGCACGATGAGGGTATTGTCGTTACTGGCGGCCTTCAGATAAGCCGCCAGCACCGCCGCACCACCAGCGGGACGGCCGGCCACGCTCCGGGGCGAAAGCTGGCCGTGGAAATCATTGATGCTGAGCAGGTTGATCGATACCACCGGCTCGACCCGCCAGTCGGGGGCGCGCCAGCTGCGGCGTTCGCTGGCCTGCTGTCGAGCCTTCAGGCCATCCAGACGCTCTTCACGGAAGTCCCGCTCAATGGAACCGTGTTGGGCCTGTACTTGCGTTTGTGCCAGCGTCGGGGCGGCTATGCCGACCAGACAGGCGGCGAACAACCAATCCAGGATGCGCGTGCGCATGAGTGTTTCCTCGGTGCGGTGGGGTCCGACAGAAACTAGAAAGCGCAGGTGGCAAGTTGATGACTGATTCTTGGCGGTTTTGCGTGAGGCGACGTACGGTTGGCTGCAGCGCCGCGTTCGGCTGTCGGTGAACGGGTGCGGGCAAGCTCGGTCGATAGGGAAACTACGTAGCGCCAGTGCTTGAACAGCGCAGGGGGTAATGCGTTTGCTATCGTTGCGCCACTGTCCAGATTGGCTCTCACGGCGAACGGTCCTGCCCGGAGGCGCTGGGGCTCAAAGGCCACGACACCGATGAGGCTAAACATTCAGGGAACAACCTTTTGCTCAGCAATGCAGCTCGCCGACCGGCTCGTCTCATCCCGCTCGCCTTTCTTGCCGCAACTGTGCTGGGCACGGTGCTGCTGTTACTGCCGGTGTCGACCACCGGACCAGACAGCGCGTCATTCCTGACGGCGTTGTTCACAGCGGTCTCGGCCGTCTGCGTGACAGGGTTGATCGTGCAGGACACGGCGACCTATTGGTCCTTCTTTGGCCAGTGCGTAATCCTGCTGCTGTTTCAGGTGGGTGGCTTCGGCATCATGAGTGGCGCGACGCTGCTCGGGCTTTTGGTCAAACGTCGGCTGCAGCTCAGCAGCCGTATCGTCGCGCAGCAGGAGACGCGGTCGTTGGGTCTTGGTGACGTGACCGGTGTTCTGCGGCTGATTCTGCTTGTCACCGTGGGCGTAGAGCTGGTCGTTACGGCCATTCTCACCCTTCATCTGCATTTCACCTATGACCTGTCCTGGCCAAAGGCGCTCTGGGACGGCCTCTTTCACGCTGTATCGGCGTTCAACAACGCGGGCTTCTCAACCTATTCGGACAGCCTGATGAGCTTCGCGACAGACCCGGTGGTGCTGGTGCCCATCATGGTTGCTCTGATCATTGGCGGTCTGGGCTTTCCGGTGCTCTATGAGTTCCGCCGGGATCAGCGCGGCAAGCCATGGACGATCCATACCCGCATCACGCTCTGGGGTTCGGCTGTGCTTCTGCTTGGTGGTACGGCGGCGATTCTGTTCTACGAGTGGAGCAACCCCGGCACGATGGGGGGCATGTCCGTTGGGGACAAGCTGCTGTCCGCTCTCTTCCATTCCGCAGTAGCCCGCACGGCAGGCTTCAACAGCTTGGACGTCGGGCAGTTCGAAGCGCAGACGCTGGCGGTGCACTACTTTCTGATGTTTGTTGGCGGCGGGAGCGCGAGTACAGCTGGCGGCATCAAGGTCACGACGTTCTTTCTGCTGTTCTTCTTCATCTGGGCCGAAATCCGAGGCAATGCCGACACCGTCGCCTTCCGCCGGCGCATTTCCTACCAGACGCAACGTCAGGCGCTGACGGTGCTGTTTCTCGGCTCGCTCACCGTTTGCATCGGCACCATGATCCTGCTCAGTGTGACGGACTACGAACTGGGCATCGTGCTGTTCGAGGCGGTGTCCGCCTTTGCCACGGTCGGTCTGTCCACCGGCATCACGGCGGACCTGCCCCCGTCCGGCCAATTGGTGATCATCGCGCTGATGTTCATAGGCCGGGTTGGGACCATTACCCTGGCGACGGCCCTCGCGCTGCGCAGCGTGACCAAACATTACCGCTATCCGGAGGAGCGCCCCATTGTTGGCTAATCTGTTCGGCAAGAAATTCGAGAATGACAGCGTCGCCGTCATCGGTCTGGGCCGCTTCGGTTCGGCCGTAGCCGACTCGCTGATCTCCATGGGCCATGAGGTGCTGGGTATCGACAGCAATAACGCCAACGTGCAGCAGTGGGTCGATCAGTTGACCCACGTGGCCCAGGCCGATGCGACCGACATCCGCGCGCTGCGCCAGCTGGGTGTGGATCAGTTCCGCCACGTAGTGGTGAGCATCGGTACCGATCTGGAGGCCAGCGTGCTGACCGTACTTGCCCTGCAGGAGCTGGGCGTGCCCGACATCTGGGCCAAGGCATTGACCAAGCGTCACGGCCTGATCCTCGAGCGCACCGGCGCGCACCACGTCGTCTATCCCGAAACCTCCATGGGCGAGCGGGTGGCACATCTGGTCACCGGCAAGATGTTCGAGTTCATCGAGTTCGACGACGGTTTCGCTATCGCCTCGACGCACGCACCGAGCCATATCTACGACAAGACACTCGCCGAGGCCGGCGTGCATAAGCGCTACGGCGTGACCATCGTCGGGGTAAAGCGGCAGCACGAGGATTTCATCTATGCCAAGCCGGAGACGCGGATTCACAAGGGCGACATCCTGATCGTCGCTGGGGAGACCAAGCTTGTGGAGAAGTTCGCCGCGGTCACTGCCTGACCGCTTGCCTTTCGCTTGCCTTTGGAGCGGGATGACCGCTCGGGCATCAGACATGAACGGCAGCTGCTCGGGACCGGTCGCAGATAAAGAGCCCAACCGGAGACCTTGAGCATGACCAATTCGAACAGTGTTCTATGGGGCGCCCTGGCGCTTGGCCTGGTAACCGGCATGCGCAGCATGCTGGCGCCGACCCTGACCAGCCGGGCCCTGGCGGCGCGCGATGACATCGGCGACGCCGACGAGCCCGCCCGCTCCCTCGCCGCACACCGCACACGACAGTTTTTGATGCCTCTCGCCGCGGGCGAACTCCTGGGCGACAAGATGACCTTTGCCCCGGACCGGACGATTGCTGCATCGATAGTGGCGCGTGCCGTCTCCGGGGGCGTTACGGCAGCTGCGTTGGCGGGCGTACGGCGCGAGTCGGTGCTGCTGCCAGCGCTGATCGGCGCGACGGCTGCCTGCCTCTCGGCCAAGATTGGTCTGAATCTGCGTAAACCCTACCAGGACAACCCTGTGACCAACGCCGTGCTAGGGTTCACCGAAGACTGCCTGGCGCTGGCCATCGGCAGTGCAGGGTTGCGGCGGGCGCTGGGTCATCGCTGAGCTCGGGCGGAGTGCGATGGCGTTAGTTGAGGCTGAGCAAAATATAGAAGCGCTGTCGTTTCGAGGCCCTGGGGTCAGAGAACCCTCCACGCCTGTCGGTGGAGCTGGCTAAAACAACGGGCCGCAGCATGCGGCCCGCAGTGGCTGAGGAATGATCAGCTTGAGCGTTGAATCATGCAGATACGGTCGCTGCATGGCTCTTCCCGGGCGCCAACGCTCTCCGTTGCATGATGGGTGCCGACACCTCCACCCAGGCCGGTTATTCCGCCCCCAGTCGGGTTCGCCGTGGCAGTGGTGGTCGGGTAATCCGTACCAGCCCGCTTGGCGCTGCCACCCACATCGTAACGGCCGGTATCGGCAGTTCGCGTGTCGGCGTGAGTCGTCGAGGGGGTTTCGCCTGCGTGGCTTGTGCCTGCTGTGGTGGCCGTTGAGCCACTGGTGCTGTGGTGGCTGGTATCACCGTGGCCGGCCACGGCGGCCGGAGAGCCTACGAATTGCTTGTCGAGATGGCTGTCCCCACCAGTCGCGCCCGCGTAGGGGCTGCTCGGGCCGGAATAGCCGCCTGAACCTCCGGTATGACCCGCGCCGACGCCTTGCTCGTTGACGCTGATGGCGCCGTTGTATTCCAGCGCGTCGCGCGCCTTGGCCAGCTGGTCGTCATCGTAAACGTCGACCGCAATCACCAATGCACCGCGGCGCACCGCTTCGGGGTACGCCTTGGCGTGGTGCCGGTGGCGTTCGTGCGGCTCGTGACCGAACAGCGAGCTGAAGAAGTTCGCGATCTTCGAGTCGTGGTGCGGCCGGTCCACGGTGCTGCTGGTCGTGGAGTAGGGCTCGTCGTACGCATGGATGTCTGCGCTGTCGGCGCCTACGGAATGGATCTGCTCTCGGGCGATGCCACGTGACATCAGGTCACCCTGGGTGCGGTTGGCATCGGTCAGCGTTGGGAACGCTGCAACCAGTGTGTGTTTCATGGTTCACCTCGCGTTGTGTTGAACAACTGGGTATTCCGAGCACTGCGCTTATCCCGGGCCGAATGAGTACAGCTGCCGTAACGATGGCGGCTCATCCGCTCTTCAAGAGCAGCGCTCATGAATATTGGGTCTGGCGGGCCGGCCATAGTTCAGAAAAATAAGCGGTAGCAGGTCGGAGCGCCTCGGTTGAGCAGGCGGCAGCTGGAAGAATAGGATCACCAACGCGTTTTCTGAGCGGAGTTGCGGTAGGGGCTTTCGTAGGCGCGGTCTTGCCCGCGAATGGAGTGAGGCACGGTTTACGAGCCAGTTGGTGCTCAGCGGTATCGGCTTGCGATAAGTCCTGCTCAATCGGGCGTAACGCCCGCGCGGCGCGGCCCCAATTGACGCTCAAGGCCGCTCCCACAACGGAGGTGAGGCCGCCCGCTAGCGAGCGGCCCGCGTCGTTGGTTGGGCGTGGGCGGTCAATCCAGATCCGCCGCGCTGTGGCGTTCAGGTGCCTGTTCGGACTCGTCACCCCAGGTGCGGTTGACCTTGCGTCCACGCACCACGCCTGGCCGCTCGGCGACTTCAGCCGCCCAGCGCTGCACGTGCTTGTAGTCCTGCACGGAGAGGAACTCAGCAGCGTTGTAGAGTTCGCCGCGTACCAGCCCGCCGTACCAGGGCCAGATGGCCATGTCGGCGATGGCGTATTCATCGCCCGCGATGTAGCGATTCTCGGCCAGTTGACGGTCCAGCACGTCGAGCTGGCGCTTGACCTCCATGGCGTAACGGTTGATCGGATACTCGTACTTCTCTGGCGCATAGGCATAGAAATGGCCGAAACCGCCGCCGAGGAAAGGCGCCGAACCCATTTGCCAGAACAGCCAGTTCAGGGTTTCGGTGCGCGCGCGGGTTTCGGTCGGGAGGAAGGCACCAAACTTTTCAGCCAGGTAGACCAGGATCGAACCGGACTCGAACACCCGTAGCGGTTCGCCTTCAACGCTGTGATCGGCCAGAGCCGGAATCTTGGAGTTCGGGTTGACTTCGACGAAGCCGCTGCCGAACTGGTCGCCATCGCCGATCTTGATCAGCCAGGCGTCGTATTCCGCGCCGCTATGACCCAGGGCAAGCAGCTCCTCGAGCATGATCGAGACCTTCACCCCGTTAGGTGTGGCCAGTGAGTAGAGCTGCAACGGATGCTTGCCAACCGGCAGCGTCTTTTCCTCCCGCGCACCGGCCGTAGGGGCGTTGATGCTGGCGAATTTGCCGCCCGAGGGCGCGTCGTGGGTCCAGACCTTCGGTGGGACGTAAGTGCTATCGGGCATGAGAACTCCTCGGGTGGGTGATTGGGACAGTGCGGGACATGCTACGCGTTCGACCGGCGCGGCCGAAATCGAGCCGGTTGATATTGGTCATCGACACCTGCTGGTTTGTTCGGGTGCGCGGGTTGCGAAGACCCGCTACAGCAAACTGCCGACTGCTGGCCAGGAGGCAGGTGACGCTAATCCGCAGTGCCGTGCGCTGAGCGATACGCACGGCGCGATTGGCATACCCGTTCATGATTGGTATCGGCCCATTGCACTAGTGCCAGCATGGGCACCAGGAATCCTCGACCCAGCTCGGTCAGCTGATACTCCACGCGCGGTGGCACTTCTGCATAGAGCGTCCGGTGGACGAAGCCGTCCATCTCCAGCCGCTTGAGCGTGCGCGAAAGCATCTGTTTGGAGATATCACCGATTTCCCGGCTGAGTTCATTGAAGCGCAGCGTGCGCTCGGCCAATGCTTCGAGCACCAGAAAACTCCATTGATCACCAATGCGATCAAGCACGTCTCGGATCGGGCAGGGGTGGTCGAAGATGGGGTTTACGGCATCACCGTGAGGCATCGGGTATCTCCATGGGTGCGTTCAGGTCAGCGTGGCGTGACCAGGTATCAAAAACCTGACTTCTTGTGGGGTAAGGCGGCGAAACGTAGCATTGCTCGCTTCTAAGGTCTACTACACATACCTGGTCCAATTACTAGACGAAAGGATACGCCATGTCTCATATCGCATTGATTGGCGCCTCCGGCTCTGCCGGCTCGCGCATTCTCAAAGAACTAACCGACCGCGGACACAGCGTCACCGCCATCGCTCGCAACCCCGAGCGTATCGCAACGCTCCCGGGAGTCACGGCCGTTGAGGGCGACGCCTTGGATCTGAAAGGCCTGGCCTCGATGCTGCGCGGCCACGATGCCGTCGTCAGTGCGGTCAACTTTATCTCCTCGGAGCCACACATCCTCATCGAGGCGGTACGCACCGCTGGTATCAAACGCTACCTGGTCGTTGGGGGTGCTGGCAGTCTGGAAGTCGCGCCAGGACAGCTGGTGATCGACTTGCCTGATTTTCCCGAGGAGTACAAAGCAGAAGCCGCTGGTGGAGTGTCGTTTCTGAAGCAACTCAGGCAGGAAACGGAGCTGGATTGGACGTTTCTGTCGCCTTCGGCCGAGTTCGTCCCCGGCGAGCGAACCGGGCAGTTCCGCCTTGGCAAGGATGCGCTGCTCAGCAACGAGCAAGGCAGCCGCATCTCTTTTGAAGACTTTGCCGTGGCGCTGGTCGACGAGTTCGAGAAACCGGCGCACGTGCGTCAGCGTTTTACCGTGGGCTACTAAGGAGAACTATTCATGCTTCGCACATTCTTGGTGACAGCGGCGCTGGTGTCCGCTGTGTCCACGACAGCAGTCGCCGGCGACCCGTCGACACGGGATTTCGCAGCCGAGGAAGCCAATCGCGCCTTGGTCATCGAGTTCTATGACCAATTCTTCAACGAGCATAATGTGGATGAGGCTGCGCGTGTCGTAGCTGAAGACTACAAGCAGCACAACCCGGACGTGCCGGACGGGAAAGCCCCCTTCGTTGGCTACTTCACGGGCTTTTTCAAGGACAACCCGCAGTCGCGCGCCCGAATCGTGCGTAGCGCAACGGATGGCGATCTGGTCTACCTGCACGTCCATTCGACCACCGGCCCCCAAGACCGCGGTCAAGCTGTGGTGGATATCTTCCGGGTCGAGGATGGCGTCATCGTCGAACATTGGGACGTGATCCAGGATGTGCCCGCCGAGGCAGCGAACGACAACACGATGTTCTGAACAGCCGTACCGGTGCTCGCCAACGATCCAGAGGTGCAGCATGTCGGATCGTTGGTTTTTTGCACCGCCACATTTTTTCTGAAACCAAGCACGCGTACCGATGGCGCCGACGCGCCTGAGGAGCGGTACGCCTATGTGCACCTGCTCGGAGCTTTTGCGTGAAAGATGCACCGCTGAACCCAGCCACCGATTCGATGGGCCTGAGACTGGTCATCCTGCTTGCCCTGCTGACGGCCCTCGACGCCATGGCGATCGATATGTACTTGCCCGGTATGCCCGCCATCGCAGCGGACTTCGGCGTCACGGATGGCCGTATTCAGCAGACCCTTGCTGTTTTCCTGGCAGGCCTGGCGATAGGCCAGGGCCTGTATGGGCCCGTACTCGATCGATTCGGTCGTCGTCTGCCATTGATTCTGGGGCTGGGGATATTCGTCGCCGGATCGGTGCTGGCGGCGATTGCGCCATCTGTCGAGTGGTTGATGGCTGCTCGTTTTCTCCAGGCCATCGGTGCCGCCGGCGGGCTGGTCGCCCCGCGCGCCATCGTTGCGGACCGTTGCAGTCTGCAGGCCTCGGCGCGTATCTATTCACTGCTCATGCAGGTCATGATGATCGCGCCCATCGTGGCACCGCTGCTTGGCGGCTATGTGTTGGCTCATGGCTCGTGGCGCCTCATCTTCTGGGTCCTCGCCGGGCTTGGCGTCATCGGGCTGCTGTGGAGCATCGCCTCGCTTCCCGACTCGCTGCCCCGGGCGCAACGCGTACCGCTGAGCCTGATCAATACGCTGTCTGCCTACGGCAGGCAGACCCGCCGACCCGCTTTCCTAGCCTACACGCTTGCTGGAGGCTTCATCCTGGGCTCGCTGTTCACCTATATCAGTGCGTCGGCCTTTGTCTTTACCCAACATTACGGCCTCACACCCACCCAATTCAGCTACCTGTTCGCCGCCAACTCCGTTGCGCTCGTCCTCGGGGGAGCGCTCAGCAACATGGCGCTCTCGGTGTGGGCCAATCCACAACGGATCACGCTCGTTGGCGTTGCGCTTCATGTCCTGGCTGGGCTGTCGCTGTTCATGTTGATCCAGACGGACCTCGCTGGCCTCATCAGCTATGGTCTGCTGCTAGGGCTGGCAATCGGGGCGCTCGGCTTGGTATTCGGCAACCTCACTGCGCTGACCATGGGCGATGCCGGTAAACAGACCGGGATCGCCTCTGCCTTGATGGGCGTACTGCAGTACCTGTTGTCTGCTGTCATCGGCTACGTCGTCAGCCTCGCCCCGCAAGGGGCTGGTCTGCTGCCGATAACCATCGCCACCTGCGGCTGCCTCGCGGCGTTGATGACAGTCATCGGCGGCCGCGCCGCTGAACGCGCGCCAACGCAAGCTGAACCGGAGCTGGGGCGTTGAGGGGCTTCGTGCGAGCCTAAATGCAGACCCTCCACGACGCGGCCTCCGAAAAGTTTTGATCGCCAGCAAGCTGGCTCCTACAGGGGAGGCTTGCTGCTGGTCCGGAGAAGCCGCTGCTTTGATCCGGCAGCCGGGCGGGTCGATCAGTAGAGATTCACCGGACGGCTTTTCGTAGGAGCCAGCTTGCTGGCGATCCCGGGCTGCAGGGCAATGTGGGTCGCCCACAAGCCGCTTCCTACAGTGAGATTGGTTACCGCCGTTATGAAAAAGCCGCTGCCCGGCTCATGGTGCAGCGGCTTTGGGTTTCGTTTTGCGGGGGCGCTTAGCTGCGAGCGCCGCGAACCCCTTCGCTCAATTCACGACACAGGCCGAGTACGCCGCTAACGGCTTGTTCGGGCGTTTCGGCACTGGCGATCTGGTCGATCAATGCCGAGCCCACCACCACGCCTTCGGTCAGTCGGGCGATGGCGGCGGCCTGTTCCGGCGTGCGAATGCCGAAGCCGACGCATACCGGCAGATCGGTATGACGCTTGAGGCGTGCCACGGCTTCTTCGACGTGTTCCAGGGTGGCGGAACCGGCACCCGTCACGCCGGCCACCGAGACGTAGTAGACGAAGCCCGAGCTGCCGTTGAGCACGGTGGGCAGGCGCTGGTCGTCGGTGGTCGGGGTGGTCAGGCGGATGAAGTCGATGCCAGCGCTCTGGGCCGGGTCGCAGAGTTCGTCGTTATGCTCCGGCGGCAGGTCGACGACGATCAGGCCGTCGACGCCGGCTTCTTTTGCATCGCTGACGAAGCGCTCTACGCCATAGGCGAAGATCGGGTTGTAGTAACCCATCAGCACCAGCGGGGTACTGCTGTTGGTCTCGCGGAATTCGCGGACCATCTGCAGCGTCTTCGGCAGGTTCTGCTTGGCTGCCAGGGCGCGAATGTTGGCCAGCTGGATCGCCGGGCCGTCGGCCATCGGGTCGGTGAACGGCATGCCCAGCTCGATGACATCGGCACCGGCGTCCGGCAGGCCCTTGAGGACGGCGAGCGAGGTGGCGTAGTCCGGGTCACCGGCGGTGATGAAGGTCACCAGGGCCGCGCGGTTTTCCTGCTTCAACTGTTCGAAGCGCGTCTGCAAACGGCTCATATATGTTCTTCCTGTTCCTCGTAGTGGTGCATGACGGTCTGCATGTCCTTGTCGCCGCGGCCGGAGAGGTTGACCACCATCAGATGCTCCTTGGGCAGCTTCGCCGCGCGCTTGAAGGCTTCAGCCAGGGCGTGGGCGGATTCCAGCGCAGGGATGATGCCTTCCAGGCGGCAGCACTGGTGGAAGGCGGCCAGGGCTTCGTCATCGGTGCAGGGCACGTACTCGACGCGCTTGATCTCGTGCAACCAGGCGTGTTCCGGGCCGACGCCGGGGTAGTCGAGGCCGGCGGAGATGGAATGCGCGTCGGTGATCTGGCCGTCGGCGTCCTGCAGCAGGAAGGTGCGGTTGCCGTGCAGTACACCCGGTGCGCCACCGGCCATGCTGGCGGCGTGCTTGCCGGTGTCGATGCCGTGACCGGCCGCTTCGACGCCGACGATCTGTACCGCTTCGTCATCGAGGAACGGGTGGAACAGGCCGATGGCGTTGGAGCCACCGCCGATGCAGGCGACCAACGAGTCGGGCAGGCGGCCTTCCTTCTGCATGATCTGCTCGCGCACTTCGTTGCCGATTACGGACTGGAAATCGCGGACCATGGCTGGATAGGGGTGCGGGCCGGCAGCAGTGCCGATCAGGTAGAAGGTGTTGTGGACGTTCGTTACCCAGTCACGCAGGGCTTCGTTCATCGCGTCCTTCAGCGTGCCGGTGCCGGCGGTGACCGGGATCACTTCGGCGCCCAGCAGCCGCATGCGGAAGACGTTGGCCTGCTGGCGCTCGATGTCGGTGGTGCCCATGTAGACCACGCACTGCATGCCGAAACGCGCGGCCACGGTGGCGGTGGCCACGCCGTGCATGCCGGCGCCGGTCTCGGCGATGATGCGCTGCTTGCCCATGCGCTTGGCCAGCAGAATCTGGCCGATGCAGTTGTTGATCTTGTGCGCGCCGGTGTGGTTCAGGTCTTCACGCTTGAGGTAGATCTTGGCGCCGCCGAACTCCTCGGTCAGGCGCTCGGCGTAATACAGCGGGCTGGCGCGGCCGATGTAGTCGCGCTGGAAGTAAGCAAGCTCCTCGAGAAATGCGGGATCGTCCTTGGCTTTCTCGTATTCGGCCGCCAGCTGGTTGATCAGTGGCATCAGGGTTTCGGCGACGAACTGGCCGCCGAAGCGGCCGAACAGGCCCCTGGCGTCAGGGCCGCTGCGAAATGAGGTCATGGTCATCTCCTGCGCAATGAGTGACGGCAACCCAGGCGCGAGCAAGGATTGCGCGATGGGCCAGAACTTAACCGACATGGACCGAGAGAAAAAGCGATAAGATCGCGCTGACTTGTCAGGAAAACTCACCTATGCGCAAAGCCCTGCCACCTCTCAATGCGCTGCGTGCCTTCGAGGCCGCGGCACGGCTGCAGAGCGTAAGCCAAGCGGCAGCGGAACTCAGCGTGACCCATGGTGCAGTCAGTCGGCAGATCCGGCTGCTGGAAGACGACCTCGGCGTGGCCCTGTTCAGTAAGGAAGGGCGCGGCGTAAAACTCACCGATGCGGGGTTGCGGCTGCGTGATGCGGCAGGCGAGGCGTTCGAGCGTTTGCGCATCACGTATGGCGAGCTACGCCAGCAAACAGTGGATGCGCCGTTCGTGCTCGGCTGTCCGGGCAGCCTGCTGGCGCGCTGGTTCATTCCGCGCCTGGACAGGCTCAATCGTGACCTGCCGGACCTGCGCCTGCAGCTGTCGGCAAGTGAAGGTGAGCTGGACCCGCGGAGGCCCGGGCTCGATGCCACCCTGTGCTTTGCTGAACCGCCATGGCCGGC
Source organism: Stutzerimonas stutzeri (assembly GCF_051028275.1). Lineage (GTDB taxonomy): Bacteria > Pseudomonadota > Gammaproteobacteria > Pseudomonadales > Pseudomonadaceae > Stutzerimonas > Stutzerimonas stutzeri_AS. The sequence continues at coordinate 4,218,558 of NZ_CP069269.1, read as the reverse complement.
CGACATGCAGGTGTTCGAGCTGGCGACCGAATGCATCGGCCCGGTGCTTAGCCCTCACCATCCCAATTGCGCCGCGTTGCGCCAGGCACCGCCGTCGGTGTTGTTCAACGAAGCGCTGCTGCACACCGCGTCCCGACCGCAGGCTTGGCCAGCCTGGGCACAGGGGAACGGTCTTGATCCCAATGCCTTGCGTATGGGGCAGGGCTTCGAGCATCTCTATTTTCTGCTGGAAGCGGCGCTGGCCGGGCTGGGTGTCGCCATCGCGCCGCAACAGCTGGTGGCCGATGACCTGCACCAGGGCCGCTTGCTGGCGCCGTGGGGGTTCGTCCAAACCAGGGCGCGCCTGTCGCTTTGGGTTCCTTCACGGCGCAAGGATCGAAGGGCAGAGCGCCTGGCAGACTGGTTGCGCCAGCAATTGGTGTGATGGGGAGCGGCGCGGATGGTGGCGCATTGAAGCTAGAGCCGTTCCTGCTTCGTTTACAGGTGTGCTGAAGCCCAGACTACGGGAGCGGCAATCCCATACAACAGTGCCGAAAGAGTTTCCATCTAGAAATATTTCGTATCATTTTGGCGCGGTTGCGCGGGAATTTCCCGCAACCGGCACCAAAAGCGCATTTGGCGTTTCGTTTCTTTCGTTGCCGCACGCCACTAAACGGCCGATTCCGTATTTCTCATGAACTCACAAACGGCGCAGGGGCTCACTTTTTATGTGAGCGCCATCCTCTGGTGCTGACGCCCAATCAATCACAGAGGAGAAGCACGATGAATAACAAACTTCACACAATGCTAGGTGGGTATCGCACTCGCAACGGCCATGGCGGCAAGCGCTCCGGCTTTCGCACAAGATGGCGATTTCGGTGTTTGGGACAAGGACAACTCCGGCGTGATCACCATGGGTGAATGGGACACCGGTTTCGATGATGAGAACCTGTTGACCAACTGGGACAGCAACAAAGACGGCATGCTCGACGACAACGAGTACGGTGAAGGTATCTACAACGCCTATGACGCCGACGGTAGCGGCGACTGGAACGAGGAAGAGTACAACGCCTTCCGTGACGACGCTGGCGACGGTGGCTGGCTGGACGTCTAACGTTCTGCACTCATGGAAAAGCCGCCTTGGGCCGTGGCGGCTTTTTCATGATGCGGGCCGCTCGCCGAGCGGTGTCTCGTGAGCATTGAACCCAGGTTCGCCGCTCTACAAAACACCTATCGAAGGAGAGGTTTCTATGAAAACGCTTACGAAAACCCTCGTCGCAACCGTAACCGCCGCTTTGGCTACCTCCTCGCTGGCAGCAGTATCCAGTAACGCACCACGCCCCTACCAGCAGCCGGACGGAACCTGGATAGGTATGAAAGGCACGGTGGAATCGGTCAAGCCGGACTCTTTCATTCTTGACTACGGCATGGGCAGCATCATCGTCGAAATGGACGACTGGGACTGGTACGCCGAAGGTAATGCCTTGAAGAAGGGCGACAAGGTCACGGTCTATGGCGATGTGGATGATGACCTGTTCGAAGTCACCTCGATCGAAGCCAACAGTGTGTACGTTGAAGGTCTGAACAGCTTCTTTTATGCCAGCGCCAACGATGAAGAAACGCTCTGGCGGACGGCGACCTTTGTGCCATCTAGCGAAACCACGATTCAGGGCACCGTCCAGTCAGTCAAAGATCGAGAGCTGACCCTCGATACGGGCGACGGCTCGTTGACCATCAACACCCTGACCATGTCGTATAACCCGGTTGATAAGGAAGGCTTTCAACAGGTCGAAAAGGGAGACCGCATCAGCGTAACCGGGCAGATGGACCCCGCCTTCTTCGGCAATCGCGAATTCAATGCGCAGTCGATCACGACGATTTCCGAAGACAGTAACAAGCCGCAGAACAGCTAACTTCCCATCGTTTTATTTCAGCCCGTTTCGCAGCAGCGAAACGGGCTATTCCACGCGCATGACATCGATAACGCCCTTTGCAGCAACAACCGAGGAGGTTCGGATATTCAGCTGGCCATCGCCGTTTCGGCATTGGCTGCGGGTTGTTCGGTGGCAGTGGCGTCTTTGGCGTAGCCCTGCGGGTTGCTGCTTTGCCAGCGCCAGGCGTCGGTGAGCATTTCCAGCAAACCACGCTCCGCTTCCCAGCCAAGATCGTCGCGGGCTTTGCTCGGGTCCGACCAGCACTGCGCGATGTCACCGGGACGGCGGGCCTTGAACACATGGGGCAGCGGCCGACCGATGACCTCTTCGAAAGCGGTGATCATCTGACGGACCGAATAGCCTCGTCCGGTTCCGAGGTTCCACGTGGAAACACCGTGAACGAGGTCGAGACGCTCCAGCGCCTTGAGGTGCCCTTTGGCCAGATCCACCACGTGGATGTAGTCGCGCACCCCTGTACCGTCCGGTGTCGGGTAGTCCGCGCCGTAAACGCTTAACTCCTTACGACGACCTACCGCCACCTGCAGCATGTAGGGCAGCAGATTGTTGGGAATACCGTTGGGGTCTTCGCCAATCAGACCGGACTCATGCGCGCCAATGGGGTTGAAGTAGCGCAGCAGGGCGATCGACCAGCGTGGGTCGGACTCGGCCAGCCCTTTCAGGACATTTTCAGCCATCAATTTGGACTGGCCATAGGGATTGGTCGGTATGCCGGTCGGGCAGTTTTCGGTGATCGGCATCCTCGGCGAGTCACCGTACACGGTCGCCGATGAGCTGAAAACCAGCTTGAAGATGCCCGCTTCGGCCATCGCCTGGCACAGCGCAATGCTGCCGCTGACGTTGGTTTCGTAATAGCGAAGGGGCTCGCGCACGCTTTCGCCTACGGCTTTAAGGCCGGCAAAGTGCAGCACCGCCTTGACCGGGTATGAGGCAAACAGCGCATTGAGCAATGAGCGGTTGCGCACGTCGCCCTTGACGAACTGAATCTTGCGGCCGGTCAGTAGCTCGACCCGATCCAGCGCGACTTTAGAACTGTTGCAAAGATTGTCCAACACCAGCACTTCGTGGCCAGCTAGCAGGAGCTCCAGCACTGCATGGGACCCGATGTATCCAGCTCCACCCGTGACCAGAATCATGTATCTACCTCGCTTACCAGATTTCGACGCGCACGAGATTGCACGGCTGACCGTATGAGCGCGGCCGCTGCAAGCATCTCCAGGGTTTGGGTCGGCGAGTCGGTCGGTGCTGACTGCAGGAAGCACGCGGGGCCGATGCCGGGTTGAATCAGGCGTCCTGTGATAGGGACGGGGGAAGGTGCAAGCAAGTTCCAGCGAAGCGGCAGTCACCCGATGACCGACCTCTCCGGCAGGGGGCTAGGGAACCTTGGATCATTCGGCGTCGTCCATAGCCGGCGGACAGCGCTTGCGGGTTGGTCTTTTTGTGCTACCGAACGAGCGCCATCAGGTTTTGCTTTGCGCGGGCTGCGCAGGTTTATGCGATGCGGCAGAAGGGAGTCTGGAGGGCATTGCCACCTTTTACGAGGTTTCCATGAGCTGGGCCGGTCCCTACCAATACGAAATTGGCAAATCCCCTGATAAACAAGCGACGCCACCAGAAGTCATCTTCGATGAGCTGGTGCCGACCTTGCTGTGCCTTTCACACCTGCGCTGGAGCTTCGTCTATCAACGCCCTCAGCACCTGATGTCTCGGTTCGCGCGGGACTTCAACGTACTGTTCGTCGAGGAGCCGATTCCCACCGAGGACGCCCAGCCCTGGCTGGAAGTGCGGCCCGAGGAAAATGGCGTGCAGGTACTGATCCCGCGTCTGCCTCAGGGCTGCGGAGGGGACACAGCGCTGCGCGTGCAGCGTGATCTGCTCGACGGCTACCTCGAGAAGCTCGGCGTTAATGAACTCATGCTCTGGTATTACACCCCGATGGCGCTGGGTTATGCCGGTCACCTGAAGCCCAAATTAACCGTTTACGACTGCATGGACGAGCTCTCGGCCTTTCGCGGTGCACCGCCAGAGCTGGTGGAGCGCGAGCGCGAGCTGCTCAAGCGTGCCGATCTGGTGTTTACCGGCGGCTACAGCATCTGGGAAGCCAAGCGCGAGCTGCATGACAACGCGTTCGCTTTTCCCAGCAGCGTCGATGTGGCGCACTTCGCCGAGGCGCGGCGGACCCAGGCAGACCCCGATGACCAGGCTGAAATCCCTCATCCGCGACTGGGGTTCTACGGCGTGATCGACGAGCGCTTCGATATCGAACTGGTCGCTCAGGTCGCCGAGCAGCGTCCGGACTGGCAGTTCGTATTGGTCGGGCCCGTGGTGAAGATAGACCCAGCCGATCTCCCACAGCGGGACAACATCCACTACCTGGGCGGGAAGACGTACGACGAGTTGCCCAGATACCTGGCCGGATGGGATGTGGCGATCATGCCGTTCGCCATGAACGAGTCGACACGATTCATCAGCCCGACCAAGACCCCCGAGTACCTGGCTGGTGGTCGTCCGGTGGTGTCCACGCCAATCAAAGACGTGGTGCGCACTTACGGCGATACCGAGATCGTGTACATCGCGGATACGGCCGAGGCCTTTATCGACGCGGTGGATAAAGCCCTTGCCGATGGCCAGGATCGTGACCATTTGTTGAATACCGCTGACGAGATTCTGGGCGACATGTCCTGGGACCATACCTGGGCGCTGATGAAGGAGAAGATGCTATGCGCGATGTAAGCCTGCGAGACAGCAACCCAGAATACGCAGGCGGTGGCGCCGGCGATGGCTCGTCCAAGCGTCGTGGTTTCGACTACCTCATCGTCGGTGCCGGTTTCGCCGGCAGCGTCCTGGCCGAGCGCCTGGCCGCCGGGCTGAACAAGCGCGTGCTGGTGGTCGATCGCCGCTCGCACATCGGCGGCAATGCCTACGATCACTACGACGAAGCCGGCGTGCTGATCCACCGCTACGGCCCGCACATCTTTCACACCAATGCCCAGCGCATCGTCGATTATCTCTCGCAATTCACCGAGTGGCGGCCATATGAGCATCGGGTGCTGGCGCAGGTAGACGGGCAGGAAGTGCCAATCCCAATCAACATGACCACGCTGAACAAGCTTTACGGCCTGAGCATGACCACCGAGCAGGAAGCGGCGGATTTCCTCGCAAGTCGCGCCGAGCCGGTAGACGACATCCAGACCAGCGAAGACGTGGTGATCAATGGCATTGGCCGCGAGCTGTATCAGAAGTTCTTTCGCGGCTATACCCGCAAGCAGTGGGGGCTGGATCCCTCGCAGCTGGACAAGTCGGTGACCTCGCGGATTCCGACGCGCACCAACACGGATGATCGCTATTTCACCGACACATTCCAGCAGATGCCCAAGTACGGCTACACCAAAATGTTCGAGAAAATGCTCGCGCACCCGAACATCAAGGTGATGACCAATACCGACTACCGCGAGATCCGCGACGAAGTGCAGTACGATCACCTGATCTTCTGCGGGCCGATTGACGAGTACTTCGACTACCGCTTCGGCAAGCTGCCCTACCGCTCGCTGAAGTTCGAGCACAAGCGGCTCGAGCAGGAGCAGTTCCAGGCGGTGGGCACGGTCAACTACCCCAGCGAAGACGTGCCTTACACCCGCATCAGCGAGTACAAGCACCTCACCGGCCAGGTGCATCCACGCACCAGCATCACCTACGAGTACCCTTCGGCCGAGGGTGATCCTTACTACCCGATCCCACGACCGGAAAACGCCGAGCTGTACAAGCGCTACCAGAAGCTGGCGGACGAGACGCCCGGCGTGACCTTTGTCGGCCGGCTCGGCACCTACAAGTACTACAACATGGATCAGGTCGTGGGGCAGGCGCTGGCGCTGTACAAGCGAATCGAGGAGGCCGAGCAGGGCCCTGCGGTGGGCGAGAGCGCAGCGCACAGCCAGTCCCTTGCCGAACAGGCTCCCTGAGAGAGGCACACGGATGCATCAGCCAAGCTTGTTTCAGAGCTTTTTCCTGGGCGGTTTCGAGTGCTCGACCCACCGTCGCAGCGACGGGCGACGGCTCGATCTGCTGGCCGCCACCGGGCATGACCGCTGGGCCGCGCACGACTACGCAGTGCTGCATCGACATGGCCTGCACAGTGCACGTGACGGCCTGCGTTGGCACCTGATCGAGCCGACGCCGGGGCATTACGACTGGTCGAGTTTCTTGCCTATGCTGCACGCGGCGCAGCGCCAGGGCACCCAGGTGATCTGGGACCTGTGTCATTACGGCTGGCCGGATGACATCGACATCTGGCGGCCACAGTTCGTTGAGCGGTTCGCTCGTTATGCCGCTGCGGCGGCGCAGCTGATCAAGGACGAGACCGATACGGTGCCGTTCTACGCGCCTCTGAACGAGATTTCGTTCTGGGCCTGGGCTGGCGGTGACGAGGCCTATTTCAACCCGATGGCACGCGGCCGTGGCTTCGAATTGAAGCATCAGCTGGTGCGCGCCACCATCGCTGCGATGCAGGCGATCCGCGCTGTTGAACCAAGGGCTCGCTTCGTCCAGGTCGATCCGGCGATTCACGTGGTCGCACGCAACGACCGGCCCGGCCCACAGCGTGATGCCGAGCGCTTCCGTCAGTCGCAGTTCGAAGCCTGGGACATGCTTTGCGGCGAGTCCTGGCCGGGCCTCGGTGGCGCGCCGGAGTACCTCGATGTGCTGGGCGTCAATTACTATTCCAACAACCAGTGGTACCACGGCGACGGCGCCACCATTGAACGCGATAGCCCGGAATACAGGCCCTTCAAGGGCATCCTCAATGAGATCTGGCAGCGCTACAAACGGCCAATATTGATTGCCGAGACGGGTGCCGAAGGCGACGTGCGCGGCGACTGGTTGCGGTACGTCAGCGAGCAGGCCGGCCTGGCCATGCAGCGCGGCGTGCCGGTGGAAGGCATCTGCCTTTATCCGGTGCTGGACTACCCCGGCTGGACCGACGACCGACATTGCCCGGTGGGGTTGCTGGGCTTTCCGGACGAAGCGGGCAACCGCTGTGTGCATCAGGGCCTGGCCGATGAGTTGCGGTTGCAGCAGGCGCGCTTCAGCCACCTGAGTCCGGTTTCGCGCTTGGCCGAAGCCTTGCCATGAACGCCCTCGCGCCGCGCAAACCGCCGCTGGTGCCGCTGCTGCCGGATCGGCCGGTCGCTTTTCTATGGCATTACGTCTGCGCACGGCCCTGGCACTTTGGCGGCCTGCTGCTGCTGATCGTGGGCGCTGCAACCTGTGCGGTAGCGGTGCAATACGGCATGAAGCTGCTGGTCGACGCCATGGCGCAGGGAAGCTCCAACCGGGACGCGGCGGATGTGTGGTTTCCGCTGGGGCTGTTCATCGGCCTGATCGTGGTCGAAAACGTGTTCTGGCGCCTTGGTGGATGGCTCGGCTGCCGCACGGTGGTGGCGAGCATGGTGGACATTCGAGTCGACCTGTTCAAGCATCTGACCGGACACCCGATGCGCTACTTCACCGAGCATTTCGCCGGCTCGCTGGGCAATCGCATCTCGGCGCTGGGCCAGGCGGCAGGCGCGATCTATGGTGGCCTGGCCTGGAAAATCGTACCGCCCATCGTCGACTTCATCGGCGCGGTGGTGGTGCTGCTGACCGTCGACTGGCGCATGGCCGTTGCGCTGATCCTGTTCGTCGCTATCGTTGCGGCGCTGATCACCGGGTTCGGCATTCGCGGTCGCTCCAAGCATCAGCGCTTCGCTGCGCAATCGGCACGGGTCGGCGGCGAGCTGGTCGATGCGGTGTCCAACGTCTGGACCATCAAAGCCTTTTCCGCGCGTGACCGGGAGGCCGAACGTCTGGCCAACGAGATCGGGTACGAGGCCAAGGCCCAGCGTCGCAGCTGGATGTACTTGGAGAAGGCCCGTGTCATCCACGATATCTGCCTGTCGTTGATGGCCGGCGGTATGTTGGTCTGGGCCATCAGCCTGTGGGTGGACGGTTCGGTGACCTCCGGCGATGTAGTGCTTGTCAGCGCCCTGACCTTCCGCATCCTGCACGGCTCGCGGGATCTGGCGCTGGCGCTGGTCGACACGACGCAGCAGATCGGAGCCATTGACGACACCCTGCGCATCATTGTCCAGCCCCACGGGCTGGATGATCCCGAAACGCAGCTGATGCTGGCTCAGGGGGACATTACCTTCGACGACATCAGTTTTGGCTATGCCACGCGCGGGATGATCTTCGAGCACCTCAATCTGCATATCCCGGCCGGGCAGAAGGTCGGGGTTGTCGGACCCTCCGGTGCGGGCAAGTCGACCCTGATCCAGTTACTGCAACGTCTCGACGATGTGCATGCAGGGCGCATTCTTATCGATGGTCAGGACATCCGCTCCGTCAGCCAGAATAGCTTGCGTGAACGGATCGCCGTGGTGCCGCAGGAAACGGCGCTATTCAACCGGTCGATCCGCGAGAACATCCGCTACGGGCGCCCTGAAGCCAGTGATGAAGAGGTGGTGGAGGCGGCCCGCCGCGCCTTCTGCGACGGCTTCATACGCGAGCTTCCCCAGGGTTACGACACGCTGGTCGGCGAGCGCGGCGTGATGCTGTCCGGTGGTCAGCGCCAGCGGCTGGGGATTGCCCGCGCGTTCCTCAAGGACTCGCCCATTCTTATCCTCGACGAGGCGACCTCGGCACTGGATACGCAGTCGGAAGGGGAGATCCAGGCGGCATTGAACAACCTCGTACACAACCGCACCGTGGTGGCAGTCGCGCACCGGCTGTCGACGCTGGCGAGCTTTGATCGGATCATCGTGCTGCGCAACGGACTGATCATCGAGGACGGCGCGCCGATGGAGCTGCGCAACCGCGGCGGTGCCTTCGAGGCCTTATGGAAGATGCAGGCTGAAGGCTTCAACCATCAGGCCGATCAGACCGTATGAAGCGGGTCGTGGTGAACTCGAGCAGCCTGCGTGCCCTGGGCTACGACCCGGACGAGCAGGCGCTCGAAGTCGAGTTCCACAATGGCTCGCAGTACCGCTACGAGCAGGTGCCCGCCGACGTGGTGCAGGCGCTGCTGGAGGCCGATTCCCTCGGGCGATATTTCAATCAGGTGTTCAAGGCGCAGCAATACCCCTACCGGCGCCTCGTTTAACCTGCCGTGCGGGTTTGCCATACAGGCTAGGAGTGGACGCGATCGCGAGCAAGCTCGCTCCTACAGAGATACAACGCCGTCTGCCGGTGGGCTGAGGCCCACACCCTACATTTCAGCCGTCTATTGCAGTTCTGTGCATCTTCTTATCAATGTCCGGATTGAGCCGCCTCGCTGAACTTCCGAGGCGCTAAACGGGCCTCAATGGGAGAGGGACGCGTCATCAACGAGCGGAGGCTCCACAGACCAGAAGGGGACAGCGCATGTCAGATCATCACACGTACAAAAAGATTGAAATCGTCGGCTCCTCACGCAACAGCGTCGATGAGGCGATTCAGAACGGTATCGCTGAAGCCAGCAGCAAACTGCAGAACGTCGAGTGGTTTGAAGTCGGCGAAATCCGTGGCCACGTCGAGAACGGCAAGGTCGGTCACTTCCAGGTCACCATGAAAGTCGGCTTCCGTCTCGCCAACAGCTGATCGGCCACCCAGGCGGCCCGGCAGCGGCTGTCCAGTCAGCTGCCTGGGAGGCCTGTTCGGCTCGTCGTGTCAGGCGTGGTCGGTTGGCGACTGGCCGCGGCTGCGCTCATAGCGTCGGAGCAACGGTTGAGTACTCAGGCCGTGCACAACGATGCTCAGCACCACCACCGAAATCACCAGAGAAATGATCGCCTCGGTCTCTTCCGGCAACAGGCCGTGGGTGACCGCATAGCTCAGGTAATACAGGCTGCCGATCCCTCGGATGCCGAACCAGCCGACCGTCAGGCGTTGGGTACGGTCCAGGTAGCGGCGCGGCATCAGCAGCCAAACGCTCAGCGGACGGATCACCACGAACAGTGCCAGCGCCAAGGGCACCGCGCGCCAGTCCCAATGCACCGAGACCAACACGCCAAGAATGGTCACCAGCAGCACTTCGAGACTGCGTTCCAGCTGGCCGCCGAAGGTCAGGATGTCACCGACCATGACGCCTGCCGCAACCCGAGGCTCGGCGATTTTCTCGATTTCAAGCGGTAGCTCTCGAGGCGTCAGTCCGCCTTCGGCCATATGCGGCACCGCGTGCGCGATAAGTTCTTCGGAGGGGGTATCCGACTCGTCTGCAGCGTCTTTTTCTGCATGACGCAAGCCAAGGCCTGCGGCAAAGACCGCGAGAAACCCCCAGGCGCCAATCAATTCCGCCCCTACGTAGGCCAGCGCAATCAGTGCCAGGGCCAATGAGTCGTTGGGTGACATCGAGGTGTCTGCATTACGCGCCCGGAGGTAGATCGCCAATCTGCCGATAAGCCGGCCGAGCAGATAACCAGACCCCAGCCCCGCCGGCACGGCCCAGACCAGCCGATGCAGCGCCCATTCGGTAACCCAGCCGGTCGCCATGGTCTCTTGTTCGATCAGCAGCAGGCCGAATACCACGAAGGGAAAGGCCGTTCCATCGTTGAAGCCGGCTTCGCCGGACAGGCCGTAGCGAACAGGATCGCTGTCGCGAGAATTGTTCACCTGTACCAGGCTGGCCAGTACGGGGTCGGTCGGTGCGAGGATCGCGCCGATCAGCACCGAGATGCCCCAGCTGAGACCGAACAGGTAATGGCAGAGCGCGGCGACGCCGGCAATGCAGGCGAGCATCACCGGGCCGGCCAGGACGTAGGCGCTTTTCCATGCAGCATGGCGCAGCGGCATGCGCAGTTTGAGGCCGCTTACGAACAGTGACACCAGCACTGCGATTTCGGTGAGGTGCTCCATCCAGCTGGCGATATAGATGAATTCCATTTCCCATAAGCCGACACCGAGCTGGCCGATGAGCAGGCCGAAGCCCAGGTAGATCAGTGAAGTCGTGACCGGCAGCCAGCGCAGGTAGGCGGATGCCAGGGCGAGGATCAACAGCAGGATGCCGAGCACAGCCATCCATTCGAGAAAATTCATGCAGTGGTCCGAGACTGATGCGCCGGGAGTTCGGCACGGGATCAATCATTCGAGCCAGCTGCCCAGGCGAGGTTCAGGGCACCCGGCGGACGGCATGGGTGCCCCGAGCCGGTTGTTGGGTGCTAGCACCGCCTACCTTTTGGTCGGAAGAACCACTGTCGACCTGGCATCACGCCGTCAGGCAGCGAGTCGGAACTGATGCAGGCTCACGAGTGGCCTTGCTTGTGCGCGGCTACGAAAAGTCGCTGAGCACACCTCCGCCCCGTGAGCGCTAGGGTGCGCTGGACAAGAATCGTGTCTGTACGCAGCGCCAGGCGTTCGCCGGCGCTGCGATAGCCATCAGCGCAACCCAGCGAGAATATCGAAGGCGCGGTGGCGGTCGGCGGTTTCGTACAGGTCGCAGGTGAAGATCAGCTCGTCGGCCTGAGTCTGCTCGAGCAGGACGTCCAGGCGTGCGCGGATCTTTTCCGGGCCGCCGATCAGGGCCATACCGAGGAAACTGCCTACTGCGTCCTGTTCGTGAGGCAGCCACTTGCCTTGCATGCTGGTAACCGGAGGTACCAGCACCAGGCTCTGGCCACGGATCAGCGCGAGGATGCGCTGGTAGGCCGTGGTGGCCAGGTACTCGGCCTGCTCGTCGGTGTCGGCGGCCATCAGCGGCACGCCGAGCATCACGTACGGCTTGTCCAGTACCTCTGAGGGGCGGAAGTTCTCACGGTACAGACGAATCGCGTCATGCATGTACCGCGGCGCGAAATGCGAGGCGAAGGCGTAGGGCAAGCCCTTGGCGGCGGCCAGCTGAGCGCTGAACAGGCTCGACCCCAATAGCCAGAGCGGCACATTGCTGCCGGCACCGGGCATGGCGATGACGCGCTGGTTGGGCTGGCGCGGGCCCAGCAATCGCTGCAGTTCCTCTACGTCTGCTGGAAAGTCATCGGCGCTGCCCATGCGGTCGCGGCGCAAAGCATGGGCGGTGAACTGATCGGCGCCTGGTGCGCGTCCCAGCCCCAGCTCGATTCGGCCCGGATAGAGCGCTGCCAAGGTGCCGAACTGCTCGGCCACTACCAGCGGCGCGTGATTGGGCAGCATGACGCCGCCGGCCCCCAGGCGAATCCGTGACGTGCCGGACGCCAGATAGCCGATCAGCACCGAGGTGGCAGCACTGGCGATGCCGTCCATGTTGTGATGTTCAGCGACCCAAAAGCGCTCGAAGCCGAGTTTCTCGACGTGTTGGGCCAGTGCCAGCGAATTGCGCAGGGCTAGCCCTGCGTCGCCGTCATCGCGGATCGGCGCCAGGTCGAGAGTGGAAAAACGGGTGTGTTCGATACGGGACATCGTCTACCTCTTTGCTGACGGGCTCAGGCTGTTGCCTATGGTTCGACGAGAAGTGAGCCGCTCAATAGCAGTGCTCGGCTTCGGCGCGTGCCAGGATGTTGTAATCCTCGTCGCGCAGCCAGCCTTGGGGAGTGAAGCCCAGCGAGCGGGCCTGGAATAGATAGCGCCGTCCGGGCTGGAAATCGTCGTAATTGATCACCATGGTACAGCGCAGGTATTGGGTATCGCCAAAATCGCCGAAGCCGCCACTGCTGATTTCGAATTCATAGCGCGCTTCGAGTTCATGCGCACCGGGGCTGACCTGGAAATAGCGACCATCGGGGGTGCGTTCGCCGTCTAGCTGATCGGACATGAAGATGTCGCTGGGTTGGGCGGTCAGCTCGACCCAGGCCATTTCGGGATCAGGTGCAGGTAGAGGGCCAGCACAGCCCGACAGGCCAAGAGCCAGAACCAATGCGGGAAGCAGACGCATGTTGAATCCTCCGGATAGACCGCAGGATCAGCGCGTGCTGTCACGGTCAGCCAATGAGCCTGAGCCAGATGGGGCTCTTTTTCAACGACTGCACCGCGACAGAACGGTTCAAAGCGAACGTCAGCGGCTGGCAACCCCGCCGCACCCGCGCTCGGTGGCTTTGGCCAGTAACTGGTCGTTCTGGTCGTAGAGTTTCGCCCAGGGGCGGAAACCATAGCCACCGGCGACCAGTCGATAGCGTGCGCCGGCATTGAAGCTGTCGTAGCTCAGGGTCAGCCGGCAGTCCCGGGGCAGTGCCTCGCTGTCGCTTCCCACATTGGCCGGCCCGACTTCGAAGCGGTAGCGCATGCCCAGCTGGTGGCTGCCCGGTTCCACCTGGAAATAGCGGCTGTCATCGAGCGGCTTGTCATCGACCGCGACGGCTACCAACTCAGTGTCGCCATGCGGAGCGAGGTCGATCCAGGCCTGGTTCGGGTCGGGTTTGGGCATCCACATGGCGCAACCGCCCAGGCTGGACAGCGCAAGAGCAAATATCAGGGTTCGCATGAACAGGGTCTCCGACCGGTAGCGGCCTGCTATGTCGCGTCTGCAATTCGGTGGTTGGGTGGGCTTCGATGTCGTTGTAGGCTCATGCGCACCGACCCCTTGGGTCATGCAGGTGGACAAGCGTTTGTTCAGGAAGCCGAAAACCGCCCTTGTCGACAATCGAATCCCTGGTTGGGTTCCGCTATCGCTGAGTATTTTTCTGAGCGGGTGCAGCACCTATTACGGTCAGCTGGCGGTTGGCCAGCTGGATGTGCTGCGTCAACGTGAGTCGGTCGCTGCCATTATCGAGCGGCCCCAGACCGATCCGCAGTTGCGGCAACGGCTCGCCCTCGCGCAGCAGGCCAGACGCTTCGCCAGCTCCACCCTGGCGCTGCCGGACAACGGCAGTTACCAGGTCTACGCAGACATCCAACGGCCCTATGTGGTGTGGAATGTATTTGCCACCGAAGCGTTTTCGGTGGCGCCGCTGACGCACTGTTTTCCGATAGCCGGTTGCGTCGCGTATCGCGGCTACTACCAGGAAGGTCGCGCGCGGGGAGCGGCGGCGCTGCTGAAGGCCAGGGGGTACGACACCACTGTTGCCGGGGTGGAGGCTTACTCCACGCTCGGCTGGTTTGACGACCCGCTGCTCAGCTCGATGCTGCGCTGGGATGACGAGCGGTTGGCCGGGCTGATCTTCCACGAGCTGGCGCACCAGCAGGTTTATCTGGCTGATGACACCGCATTCAACGAATCCTTTGCGTCATTCGTCGAGCATGAAGGGTTGCGGCAGTGGCGCGTAAGTCGCGGCCTGCCGCCAAGAAGCGAGGCCCTACGCAATCAGTATGCCGACCTCAGCAAGCTGGTGCTGGCGACCCGAGACCGCTTGGCCGCGATCTATGCGTCCGGCTTGAGCGAGCCCGCGATGCGTGCCGCGAAGCGTGAAGAATTCATGCGGATGCGTCAGGCCTATCGGCAATTACGCGACGGGCCGTGGAAGGGCAATGGCCGCTTCGATCGCTGGATGGCCCAACCACTGAACAACGCCAGCCTGGTTCCGTTCGGCCTTTATGATCGCTGGGTGCCTGCCTTCTCCGCATTATTCAAGCAGGCCGGCGGCGATTGGCTGCGTTTCTACGAGGAAGTTGCTGCCCTGGGTCGCCTGCCTCCCGACGAGCGGAACCGGCAGTTGGACGCGCTTCGTTGAACCCCTATGCCGCTTCGTTTGAAGCGCGATGCGGCAAGGCGCCGCGGCCAACTCCGGTTCGCTGAATCGAAGCCTGTTCGAAGGGGTTGGGCGCTGCCGCTTGTCGACTCTTTGCATGTTCGCGCCAATATTCACGGAATTGTTTTCCGCTTACCTCCGTCCATTTTTTAGCCGCCAGCTCAGCTGGCCCGTGATCTGGCCGTGCGGAATTCGTACGCCTAGCCAATACAAGCCGTTCAAACGGAGGCTCCATGGATAACCTATCCGGCATTCTCGACAACAAGGGCACGCCCCTTGAAAAGCAGAAGTTCACCTGGAAAGAAATGGCTGGTAAGCCGATCAGCAAGCTAGACGATGATGCCTTCACCCGCGTGCGCATCATTCTCATGAACGGGATCGAAACCGACGCGCTGCGCCTCAAGCATGGCATCGCACGGATTACCGGACAGCTGCGTGGCCCGCTCGCGGAAATCCGCCGCGTCGAGCAACATCAGGCGACGATGGTCAATTGGCTGATTTCTGCCGACCATTCGCCGCTGGAAACCACGGTCGCCTACGAGCAGGTCGCCATCGAGGTGACTGCAGCCGTCGCTCAGACCGAGCCAGACCCCTACCAGGCACAGACCTATCGATTCGGCCTGCTGGAAGATTTCGATCACCTGTACCGCTATTCGGCGATGCTCGATCGTCTCGAAGGCAAGGATGCGAACAACATCCTGCAGGGCTACACCGACATCGTGCCGGGTCGGCAAACCTCCGAGCACCATCGTCATCCGGACAACGACCTGCGCGAAAGCTACGAGAAAGAGCAGGCCGCACTGATCACCAAGATCCATGCGGCGATGATTACGGCCGCCGAGTTCCAGACCCACGACTATTACATGAACATCGGTCCGCTGTTCGCCGATCCGCTGGCGCGTCAGCTGTATGCTGAAATCGCTTCGGTCGAAGAGCAGCATGTGACCCAGTACGGCTCGCTGGCCGACCCGCAGGAATCCTTCATGGAGAAGTGGCTGGTGCACGAGGCGATGGAAGTCTATGCCTACGCCAGCTGCGCCGAACAGGAAACCAACCCGCGCATCAAGGCGATGTGGGAGCGCTTCCTCGATTATGAATTGGGCCATCTGAACGTGGCCTGCGAGCACTTCAAGAACATCGAGCGCCGCGATCCGGCGGAAATTCTCGGCGGTCCGCTGCCGAAGATGATCGAGTTCAAAAGCCAGCGCGATTTCGTCCGTCAGGTCCTGGCGGCTGAGGTCAACCTGCGTACCAGCGGCACCCAGTACGTCGACAAGAGCGAGGAGCCGCAGAACTCCTTGGACTACCGTGCGCAGCTCAATTCCGACGGCATCGCTTCGAACATCGTGTCGGCGGGTTACCAATGGGCGCCGGGCGGCGAACTGATGAAGATGCGCAAGGTTTCTTGAGGAGAGAAGGACATGGCTAATTCAGCAAAACTGGGCACCAACTTCACTGGCGTACAGATGTCCCCGAAGGACACCAAGCGCCTGCTCGATGCCGTCAATGAAATCCATCCAGACGTGCCAGGCGACTCCAAAGGCTTGATGATGGAGCGCGCCACCCGTGCCGAGGAAGCCGATCGCATCGGTTCCGTACCGGTTCCTGGTTCCGCCAAGGGGATGCTCAAGTCGACCTTCGACATGGCGCTGGGCAAGAGCCCTGAGCTTCTGGTCGACAAGCTCGGCGAGCGCCTGGCCTTCGAGCGCAGCGGCGTGCGCATGTACGACGCCATGATTGCCAAGGCAAAGGCCATCAGCATGGCGGATTCCGATCTGATCGGCGTGCTGCAACACATTCGCGACGAAGAGTTCGAACACATGAACATGGTCGCCGAGGCCATCGAAACACTGGGTGCCGACCCGACTGCGCAGACACCCTGTGCCGACGTCGTAGGGGTCAAGTCGATGGGCGTCATGCAGGTGCTCACCGATCCGCGAACCAACATCGCTCAAGGCATCAACGCGTTGCTGACCCTCGAACTCGAAGACAACGCCGCTTGGGAACTGTTGATCGAACTGGCCGAAGCCGGTGGCCATCCCCGGATCGCCAAGGGCTTCCACAAGGCCAAAGAGCAGGAAGACGACCATCTGATCAAGATCAAGACCCTGCTGCGTCGGGACCTGATCAGGCAAGTCCAGTAATACGCGTGCGCTTCAAAGCTTGGCGCGCCTTCGGGCGCGTCTTTTTTATGGGCGCTATTTCAGGCGCGGCAGTTGCTGCAGCATTCAAATCACTCCACCGCTGATTGCTGCGAGGCGCAGTCCGTGCTCGGCTTGCATCAAGCCGCCGCGCCGCGGTTGATCTGTTCGATAACAGCCACGATGGCGTCCGCGTCCGCATCTCCAAATGCCCCGTCCAGCCCCTCGTAGTGCACGGAAGTAAATGGCGGCTCGTACAGCTGCCCCGGCTCGATGGTGCCGTGCCGCGTCAGGCGCTCAATGATCATCTCCACGAAGCGGATCTGTTGGCTGCTGTAGCGGCTGCCGTCGAGGAACCGCGCGAACGCCTCTAATGCGGCGTTGCGATCCAGCCCCACCAGGGAGCGGATGAATAACGGCAGCGGCTTGTCAGTGCCGTAGCACTCGACGAAGCGTTCCCGGCTCTCCACCGGCTCGGATTGATAGACGAAACGCTCCAGTTCCTCGAGGTCCACGGGCGTCAGCGGGCGGTTGTGCTTGAGCTTGGCGATGGCAACGTGGTTTTCGTTAGCGCGAATGTAGGCCTCGACTTTCTTGCGGTACTGCGCCAGGTTGATGCCGGTACTGAAGTTCTGGAGTACCACCTCGGTGGCTTCGCCGATCTGGTCGGTCAGCAGCGTGTAGACCGGGTTGGAGGGCTTGCGCTCGATCAGCTGTATCAGGTTGCGTAGCTTGCGGCGCACCCGCTCGATCATCGGCAATGTGACGTCCTGCCAGAAGTCCTCGCCCTGCACCTCCTGTATGAAATCGAGTTCTGCACGAACGGCCGGAACACTCTCCAGCAGTTCCAGTTGGCTGGCCAGCTCGCGGATGCGATCGCGATAGGCGACGAAGTCATTACTGGCGCGCAGCACAGCCAGTTGGAGATTGGTACAGAGAAGGTCGAACAGCCGGGCGGTGATGTGCTCGGCCTCACGCGCGCTGGGCAGGCCGGCTACATGCGCACGTAGGTCACCCAGCGCCGCGTCGTCCAGCTCATTCCAAACGGTGCGGTCGGCGTAGCGAACCACATGCTCGCGCTCGGTGCGGACGATGAAATTGTCGAGGTTCATCGCTGCGACCTCGCTGTGCAACTCGTTCGTTACGCCCTGACGCAATCCCTCGAACTGGTCGTAGCCGCCGATGGTTTCGGCGACATCATCCGGCACGCGAGTGTCTTTGCCCGAGAGCAGCGAAAGCAGGTCCAGCCGCGCCTTGAACAGGCGCTTGCCCACCGGCTCGGCGACGCTGCCCGGCGCGCCCTTGGGGTGTTCGTTGAAGTATTCAAAGTTGCCGCAAAAATCGAATATGTAGAATTCGCTCTTGTCCGCGCCGGGCGCGAACAGGTCGGGGCACAACCGCGTGCCGCGGCCGAGCATCTGCAAAAACTTCACCTTCGAGCGCACCGCCTTGAAGAACACCAGGTTGAGCACCTGCGGCACGTCGATGCCGGTGTCGAGCATGTCCACGGAAATAGCGATCTGCGGCAGCTTGTTCTGCTTGCTGCCGAAGTCATCGATCAGGCTCTGTGCGTACTTCACCGCGTGGGTGATCACGCGGGCGAACTCGCCCTTGTAATGCGGATAGTTGTGGTCGAAGCGGCGGGCGATGAATTCGGCATGCTTCTGGTTCACGGCGAAGATAATGGTCTTGCCTAGGTTGTCGCCGCCTTCCACCTTCAGGCCGTGCTGCATGAGGTGCTGCAGCATCAGGTCCACGGTGTGCTCGTTGAACAGCTGCTTGTTCACCTCGGCCGCCAGCACCTCGGTCGGTGCATCGCCATCTTCGGCGCGGTCACCCCAGTCCAGCGACTCCCAATGCTCCTTTTCCTCTTCAGTGAGCTGGTCGTAGCGGATGCCCTCACGCACAAACCGGATCGGCACCGACTGCGCCTTCGGCGGCACCAGGTAATTGGCCGCGACCGCCTCGTCGAGACTGTAGGCATCGGTCGGCACGCCCGTCTCGAGGCCGAACAGGTGGTAGGTGTCACGATCCACTTCGTCTCGCGGCGTAGCGGTCAGGCCCACCAGATAACTGTCGAAGTAGCGGAAGATCGCGCCGTACTTCTGGTATACGCTGCGGTGGGCCTCATCGATGATCACCAGATCGAAATGGCCGATGCCATAGCGACGCTGCTCGCCATCCATCTCGTCGATCAGGCCCATCATGGTGGGATAGGTCGAGAGGTAGACGCGGCCCTGGCCGTTCTTTTCTGTCACCAGGTTGACCGGGTTGGAATCCGGCAGATAAGCCTTGAAGGCGCCGACGGCCTGATTGACCAGCGCCACGCGGTCGGCCAGAAACAGCACCCGCTTGGCCCAGTTGGCGCGCATCAGCAGCTCCACCAGGGCGATGGCCGTGCGGGTCTTGCCGGTGCCGGTGGCCATGGTCAGCAGGCCGGCACGCCGACCCTGGCTGAACGTCTCGGTCATGGCCCGGATGGCCCGCTGCTGGTACGAGCGCCCGGCGATCTCGGGGTTGACCGGCAGAGGGCTCAGGTCGCCTTGGAGCTGGCGGCGCTGTACCGCCAGTTCCAGCTCTTCACGGGTATAGAAGCCCTGCACCTCGCGCGGTGGCGCCCGGCGATCGTCCCACAGCCAGGTGTGGTTACCGTTGGAATAGAAAATCAGCGGCCGCTGGCCCTTCTCGGCTTCCAGGCAGTCGGCATAAAGCTTGGCCTGCTGCCGGCCGATATCGGCGTCCTTCAGGCTGCGTTTGGCTTCCACCACGGCCAGCGGCTTGCCATCGGTGCCCCACAACACATAGTCGGCAAAGCCTTCTTGCTTGCTGTTGGGCATGCCCTTGAGCGGCACCTCGATGGAAAGGCTCTTGCCCGCTACCCAGCCGGCTTCGCGCAGCAGCACGTCGATGAAGAAGCGGCGCGTGTCCGCCTCGTCGTAATCGTGGGTATCCGGCACCGCGATGTTCGCCGACTTGGCCTTGGCCAGCTCGGCGCGCTTGGCAGCCAGTTGGGCGTCGAGCTGCGCCAGCAACGCTTCGCGCTCGGCCAGGGTTGCGGCCTGCTCGGCGATGGCCGCTTCACGCTTCTCCAGCTCGGCGTGTTGGTCCTTGAGCTGTTGCTGGAAGCGCTCTTCCTGCTTCTTTAGCTCGGTACGGGTGAAGGCGGCAGCGTCGCTGGTGCTCACCAGCTGCGGCACGCGCTTTTCATCGAAGCCCGCAACAATGCTCTTCGGGTCACTGGTGCGGGTGTAGGTGCGTGCCAGCCAGAACAGCACATGGAACAACTCGCGCACCAGCTTCATCGAGTCGCTGAAACCAACCGCGCCGTTGCCATGCACCGCCTGGTTACCCATGCGCTGGATCAGGCGCATCTTCTGGTGCACTTGCACCGGCACCAGCGCCTCGAATTCCCGGTCCGTCAGCAGTACGTTGAGGCTACGGTCATACGGCATGCGCAGATCGCGGTCGTTCTCGTACAGCCAGTGCACCGTCTGCTCCAGGGCATGGCGGGTGCGCATGCAGCAGGCACGCGGGTCGGAATAGACCAGTTGCTCGGCCCCTTTCGCCGGTTCCAGAAGGGCTTTGAATTCGGGCTCGAGAAACTGGAAATTGGTCATCGTCTCGTCACTTCCTTTGTACGGCGGGCTTGCGCCTTCCAGGGGCCGGACCTAAGCTCGCGGCAAATGGATTGGGGGTTCCCGGTCGGCGTTATGGCCTCGGTGCGATCACCGGGGCCTTTCGCTTTTCAGAGGCGTAATATTGATTCATGGCTGTTCGTCTTCCGTGCTGCGGTATGCCTGCATCTGGTGCGTAGGAGCCGTGGGGAAGGCCAAACGCAAACGGCCCGTTTGCACCAGCTGTTTCAAGTGCTGTTTGCGCAACGAGTCGGCATTGCGCTTCAGTAGTTCGGCGAGGCAGCTCCCAGTGACGTAATGACCGCGGCAGACCTGCAAGATGATGCGCTGCATCTCATCGGCATCCAGCTTTCGGTAAGCGCGCGCCGATAAGGCTTGTCTGATGAGCTCCCTATGGAATTCGTCGTCGAGCATTGCCAGGTCGTCGATCATGGGGGCGTCCAGCTTCTCTGTCAGCCTTCTTCCCTGTGTGTCTCTAGGGCAGTCCGTGTCCCCTGTACCACTCAAATGTCCGGAGCTGCCAGCTGAATGTCCGGAGCTCTCGATCAAATGTCCGGAGCTACCCGCCAAACCTCCGGAGCTGCCGACCCAGTGTCCGGAGCTATCCGGTAAATGTTCGGAGCTGACGGCCAGATATTCGGAGCGCGCCGGTAAATGTTCGGAGCTACCCCCGAACACGTCCTCCGGCGTTGGTAAGCCTGCGCCTGGTAAACAGTAGACGGCGCCGCGACCGGGATTGTGGCTTTCCAAGAACCCCGCGCGCACCAGCCCCTGCAACAGGCGGGACGCTTCCAGTGACTGCATGCCGACCATCTCCATGATTCGCCCATGGCTGACGGTGCGCTCCGAAGCGGCGGCCGCCAGTGTCAGGCGTTCGTCGTGGGATAGCTGATCGAAGCCCGATCCAAATTGCCGCCGCAGGGCTGCCAGCACGTCATCCGGCAGCAAATCGACCATGCGCAATTCGAGCAATGTCTGGTTATAGGGCTCATTGCGCTCGAAAAGCGCGGGAGCACGCCAGTGCTGGTCTTTCCAGCCGGAATAGATCTTCGGAATCCCCGAGCCCGCCTGCTCACCGACCCCGACGAAGCGGAACATCTTGTGCAACGTGCGGTTACGGCAGTCGTGTTCGCCGCCGTGGATCGCCACTTCCGGTGGCACGCGCATCAGGCCGGGGTTGCGGAAGCCGAACATGTCCGGCCGCTTGACCACCAGCACCGAGGCACGGTCCGAGTAGTCCGCATGCACCAGCACGTTGGCCAGCGCTTCGCGCAGCGCCACATGCACGGGCGTCTCGTCCTGCCGTTCGCCCTTTTCCAGCTTGAACGGCACCTTCAGGTCGGCGGTGAGCTTAAGATAGACCTTGCGGTAGAAGTCATAGAGGTTGCCGGACCATTTGCCGTCCAGCGTGACGCGATCCACCCAGCGCAATTCGGTGCGGGCTTCCGGACGTTCCTGATAGTCGAGCATGTAGTTCGGCAAGGCTTCCTGAATGTTCGTCATCCAGCCGAACATCAACAGACCCGCCAACGTCAGCCCTGCCGTATCGGTTTCCCGGTCACGGCGCCAGCCGCCGATCTGGCGCAGAAACTCCTGATCGTCCAGCGCGTTCCAGGGGTGCGCCGGCTCGCGGTTGGCGAACACCTGGCGGTAGGCGCGCAGCGTTTCTTCGCATAGATCGTCGAGGTGATAGCCCTTGAGAATACGGTCGTCGCGGCTGTCTTCTACCTGTTCGGCAAGCATACGCTTGACGTCTTCATCGGGCAGCACCCGGTCGCCTTCATTCAGACGGCGATAGGTATGGCCGAAGGGGTTGGGCGTCAGGTGCACCGGCCGTTGCTTGCGGTTGGCGCGGGGGATTTCCACCACCATCAGCGTGCGCCCGTCCAGCTCGACCTCCTGGACGGAGGCATCGCTGAGCAGGTTGGCGCTGACCTGTTTGCGGTTGTTCAGGTTGTCGAACAGCTCCTTGCGCACCTTCGCGGGGTTGGCGATGCCCTCCAAGTGGAACTGCCCCTTCTTCTCCCGCACACCGAGCACCACCACACCGCCGCTGGTATTGGCGAAGGCGCTGTAGGTCGGCCAGAAATCTTCCGGCAAGGCGCCCTTGCCGTCACGACCGGCCGCGAGTTTGCATTCGAGGTCGATCGACTCGCGGAGGAGTTCGAGGTCGGCGGGGGAGTGGAGGTCAATCATCTCTTACACCATTCGACAGGTGACGAACACCAGGCGACAGCGCATATTCAAACTATCTGCGAGAACTACCATCGACGCAGGTGCGAGTTCTTGTTTCTTGATCATTTATATAGCTCCTGCAAACGAGGCATCTTGCAGGGCCTCAAACAGACTGGCTACCTTTTGGCTTGCTTCTCTATAGCTATCAAGCTGCGCTCGGATTTTGTCCGCTATATAAACAAATTCTTTTTGCATAGCTAGGGGAGGTACGGGGATATCTAAATCCGATGCTTGAGCCGCATTAATATTAAATTGAACTGCTGTCGCCCCGCCCTTGCGTTGAAGTATCCGCTTTCCAGAATCACTTGAAATTAGCGAGTAGAGCCATGCTGGCTCAACTTTCTCTGGATTTGGGCGTAAGCGCATTACATGTGAGTCAATACAAACTGGTTCAGAGTTTCCTGGGAAATATGAGCATTTTCCTAATTGGTCTTTGCTGCCAATGGCACGAGCTAATACTATATCGCCAGTTCGCAGGAGGAACTTCTTCATAACTTCATTATCCAGAACCACTCTCGAGCTTTTTTCTAGCTCAATCCTATATGCTCCCAATTCCCCGACGCGGACAACCAAGTATCCGTCGCCCGTTGCAGGTTTAGTTGTGCCAATACGAGGCTTTTCAGCGAATAGGCTTCCGCTTTTGACCACTTTCCACCCTTTAGGATTTTTGGCCGGGTCTCCGAACATTTCCAGAAATACGGACTGCAGCAGCAGATCGAGCTTGGCGATGGCTTCGCGGCGCTTGGCGCGCAGCGCGTCGGCCTTATCTAGAATCGCTGCGATGCGGCGTTGTTCGGGGAGCGGTGGGAGCGGAATTTGCGCACCGGTTAGGTTGCCAATCTTTATATATTTAATGATTCCGCCAATGCTCTGCTCTCTGAGGGAGGACAGATAGCTATCCATGAAATAGTACAGATACCGCGTGTTAAGTTTTTCGGGGTCTGCTGTCTCGATAATGTAGGTTCGTTGGTAAGCGTCAAATTTGCCTTCGTAATATTTGACATTCAAATCACCATTGCCAGCGACCAAAACACACTCACAGTCATAACTGTACGATGCGATTCTGAGTGGTTCGCTCGCGCAAGTAAAAAATGGAAACTCTCCGTTAGGTGAGCTTGCATTTGCATCGAGTTTACCCGTGCGTATTTTCGTCAGCTCGCCGAGAGCTACATGGCTTGGCGTCACTTCAACATCCCCTCCAACTCTTCCATCCCCCGCATAATCTCCGCCTCCAGCTCTTTCAACCCCGCCAATATCTTCTGCGGCGGTTCATGCTCGACCTGCTCGTACACCACCTGCTTGTAGCGGTTGATGGAAAGGTCGTAGTCGTTGCCGACAATTTCGGCCTTGGGGACGAGGAAGCTTTGGTCGGTGCGTAGGCGAGCGGTTTCGTCGTCGCGGTTCTGCCAGCGGGTCAGCAGGTCCGGCAGGTTGTTGCATTCGTGCTTGTTCGCATCCAGCGGGTTGCGTTTGTCGTCCAGCGAGAAGCCGTCGGCCTGCATGTTGTAGAACCAGACGTTATCGGTGCCGCCGCTGTTGGTCTTGGTGAACAGCAGGATGGCGGTGGAAACGCCGGCGTAGGGGCGGAATACGCCGGAGGGCATGGAGACGATGCCGTCGAGCTTGTGGTCTTCCACCAGCAGTTTGCGTAGGGTCTTGTGCGCCTTGCTGGAGCCGAACAGCACGCCGTCCGGCACGATCACCGCGGCGCGGCCGCCGGTTTTCAGCAGGCGCAGGAACAGGGCGAGAAACAGCAGTTCGGTCTTCTTGGTCTTGACGATTTCCTGCAGGTCCTTGGCGCAGCTTTCGTAGTCCAGGCTGCCGGCGAAGGGCGGGTTGGCGAGGATCAGGCTGAACTGGCCTTCGACGCTAGCGTGGCCTTCGCTGAGGGAATCGCGGTTTTCGATGGCGGGGTTTTCCACGCCGTGCAGCAGCATGTTCATGGAGCCGACACGCAGCATGGTGCTGTCGAAGTCGAAGCCGTGGAAGGTTTCGCGGTTGAAGCGCTTAGCCGATTCCCGGTCGCGGTAGATCTCGTCGCGGTGGTGCCTGTCCAGGTATTCCGCCGCAGCCACGAGGAAGCCCGCAGTGCCGCAGGCCGGGTCGCAGATGGTATCGCTGGGGCGCGGCGCCATCATTTCCACCATCAGCTTGATGATGTGGCGCGGGGTGCGGAACTGGCCGTTCTGCCCGGCGCTGGCGATCTTTCCGAGCATGTATTCGTAGAGGTCGCCCTTGGTGTCGCGATCCTCCATGGGAATGGCGTCGAGCATGTCCACCACCTTGACAAGCAGGCCCGGCGTGGGAATGGTGAAGCGCGCATCCTTCATGTGCGTCGAATAAGTGGATTCGCCGTCTTCGCTGCCGAGGCTCTTGATAAAGGGAAAGACCTTTTCCGAGACCAAGGTGTAGAGGCTGCCCGGATCACCCAGCAGCTTGAACTGCGACCAGCGCAGGTGAGCCTGGTAGGGGTTGAAGATGGGGTTATCGATGGGCTGGCCGGTGCGCGCAGCTTTCTTTTCTTTCACCGTTTGCAGCTCGTCGAGCCGCTTGATGAATAGCAGGTAGGTCATCTGCTCGATGACCTCCATGGGGTTGGAGATGCCGCCGCTCCAGAAGGCGTTCCAGATCTGGTCGACTTGGGTCTTGATGGTGCCGGTAATCACGAAAGATGCTGCCTGACTGGCTGGGAATGGGCGCGAGCTTAAGCGGGGTTGCCGGTATGTCAAACACTGTTCGGATGCACAGGTCGCCACTTCGCGCAGATGCGGTTGGTCGCCCTGTGGTCGAGTCTCCTACAGTTGGACCCGAATGACCTTGACGGTGCTTCACTCCGCAAGCGTCGAAATGGATCTACAGCAGCCCAACCGCCCTGCGATACAAGCTGCCATTTTGCGAGTGGCGGACCTTACGTAAGCGATTCGAGGGATACATGACAATCCTTTTGCCGCGGTGGAGCCAGGTGCCGGGTAGCTGACCAAACGGCATCATTCACGGTCAAGACACGGTCTCCCCAACCGCCCCCACAGCAGGGCGCCGCGATCGCTTTGGGGGAGCGGTCTCTACCGCTAAAGACTGCAGGCAGGTTTCGGTGAGCCGGCGGGGCACAGCGACCCACACCACGTCGAACCGGCCGCATTCGTTACACTCTGATGCAACATTGCCGCCCACGAGCCGTTGCATGCCCATCCCCGCACCATCCGACACCGCTGCTTCCCTTCCCCTTGTGCTTGCCGGGCCTATGCTTCGCCGGCTCGAGGCGGGGCGGCTGGTGCTCTGGCTGGTGGCCAGCGAGCCGCTGGCGTTGCGCCTGTGCTTACACCCCGAAGGAGACGCGTCGGTTTCGCTGGCAGTGGAAGGCGAGGCCTGTCGCCAGCTTCGCGTCGGGACGTCGGCCTGGTTGCACCTGATTGATGTCCGCCTGGATGCGCCGCTGCCGGTTGATCGGCTGATCGAGTACGACCTGTTGATCAGTCATGAGGCGACGGAACAGCGCATCGCCGAATGGGCACCGCACCTGATCCATGAAGGGTTCGAGCGCCCGGCGTTCGTCATCCGCTCGCGCTACGATGATCTGCTGCATGGCTCCTGCCGCAAGCCGCACCACGCCTCGGCGGATGGGTTGGTCACGGTCGATTCACTGGTCGCCCAGGCCCGCCAATCGCCCGAACGCTGGCCCGCCGCGCTGCTGATGACCGGCGACCAGATCTATGCCGACGATGTTTCCGGCCCAACCCTCGTGGCGATCCATGCGTTGATCCGCCGGCTCGGGCTGTACGGCGAGTGCCTCGTGGGCGCGACCGTTGCTGACAGCGATGAGCTGATGGCGCATCCAGCCACCTATTATCAACGCGAGCAGTTGCTGCCGGCCATCAAGTCCAACGAAGCCTTGCGTGAGCGCTTCTTCGGTGGTGTCGAGAAGCCGGTGTTTACCACCGCCAGCGCGCACAACCATCTGGTGTCCCTGGGCGAGGTGCTGGCCATGTACCTGCTGGTTTGGTCGCCGGTGCCCTGGTCACTGATCGAACTCCAGGTGCCGCCGCTGGATGAGCAGATGGCCCAGCGCTACGCGCGCGAAGCCGCCTGCATCGATGCGTTCCGCAAGGGCTTGCCACAGGTGGCGCGGGGGCTGGCGCATCTGCCTTCGCTGATGATCTTCGATGACCACGACATCACCGATGACTGGAACCTCAGCGCGCGCTGGGAGCAGACCGCCTACGGCCATCCGTTTTCGCGACGCATCATCGGCAACGCGTTGTTGGGTTATCTGCTGTGCCAGGCCTGGGGCAATGCACCGGATGCCTGTGTCACGTCGTTGAGCGCGGTGGAGGCGCTGCTGGATAGCGGCGAAGACGGGCGACTCGATTGCGCGCTGCATGATCGGGTGGTGGATGAGCTGCTGGCGCGCGGCGACTGGGGCTATGTCATTCCCAGCGAGCCGGCGCTGGTGGTGCTCGATACCCGGACCCGACGCTGGCGCAGCGAGCGCAACCTGAGCAGGCCTTCGGGGCTGATGGACTGGGAGGCACTGACGGACTTTCAGCAGGAATTGCTCGATCATCGGTCGGTGGTCATCGTCTCGCCGGCGCCCATGTTCGGCGTCAAGCTGATCGAGACGGTGCAGCGCGTGTTCAGCTGGGCCGGGCTGTCGCTGCTGGTCGACGCCGAAAACTGGATGGCCCACCGCGGCGCCGCGCAAGTGATGCTCAACATCTTCCGCCACACCCGCACGCCGGGCAATTACGTGATCCTGTCCGGCGACGTGCATTACTCGTTCGCCTATGAAGTACGCATTCGAGGCCGTGCCGAGGGCCCGCGGTTATGGCAGATCACCAGCAGCGGGGTGAAAAACGAATTCCCCCCGCGCCTGCTGGACCTGTTCGATCGGCTCAACCGCTGGTTGTATTCACCCCGCTCACCCTTGAACTGGTTTACCAAACGCCGCCGGGTGAGGGTCCAGCCGTGGCTGCCCAGCCGCAGCCGGTCCGGCGAACGGCTGTGGAACGGCTCGGGCATCGGCCGCATCCAGCTCGACGCGGAGGGTCGACCCTCAAAGGTCCAACAGATCAACGCCGATGGATCGCCGCCTGTAAGCTTCGCGCCCGAACGCAACCAGACGCCCTAGCCGAACGCCGCGCGCAGCGCTGGTAGCGTGGCGTAGTAATAAGCCGGTGACTGCGCCATCAGCTCGGCATGGCTGCCAAAGCCGTACCCCACACCGACCGCCTGCAAGCCGTTGCTGTGTGCACCGATCAGGTCATGCTTGCGGTCACCGATCATCAACGTCTGCTCTGGAGCGAGCCCTTCTTCTGCAATCAGATGGGCAATCAGCTCGACCTTGTTGGTGCGGGTGCCGTCCAGTTCGCTGCCGTAGATCACCTTGAAGTGATGATCGAATGCGAAATGCCGCGCGATCTCGCGGGCGAACACTGAAGGCTTCGAGGTGGCAACGTAGAGCGTTCGCCCCTGGCCGCGCAGGTGTTCGAGCATCTCAAGCACGCCATCGAACAGCAGGTTTTCATACAGGCCGACCGTCTTGAAACGCTCACGGTAATGACCCACCGCCTCCCAGGCGCGCGCCTCGTCGAAGCCGTAAAACTCCATGAACGCCTGCAGCAGCGGCGGCCCGATGAAGGGCTCGAGCTTGGTCAGATCCGGTTCGTCGATGCCCAGCTGCGCCAGTGCGTGCTGAATCGAACGGGTGATGCCCTCACGTGGGTCGGTGAGGGTGCCGTCGAGGTCGAAGAGGATGGTGGAGTGATGCATGGGGAGCGGGCCGGCTGCTGGATGGCCGACAATTGTCCCGAACCCGTCGCGACAGGGCAAACAGCGGCGGCCCTTCGCGCAGATTGGCCTACAGCAGCGACGCACTCACCAGTGGCAGAACGACAAACCGAAGCCCACGCAGCGCCCAGAAAAAAGCTGTCTCGAGCATGAACTCTGCTGAATCTCCCGCCACCAGAGGGCTCGGTCTTCACAGGCTGACCGCTTTGCAATCCTCAGCTTGAGGCAAAGTTGCTGCGCCATCTACAGCTGCCGGATGACACTTTAATGACCGTCTGTCGGCCTGGTTAGGGGCCGGCGGGATACCCGTATCTCTGTTGATTTGGATCAAGTTTGGCGCCTCAACAAACTTCCTGCACCGTCGATAAGTGCGGTGACACGGGCACTACGCGAGCCCGCAGTTTCACAGCGCCCGCAATGGAGGTGTGGGATGGCAGCAATTTATAGATCCGGCTTTGGCTTCGATAGGTCCACAGCCCGTAAATGAAGGTGTACGACGGTGCTCAACAATATATCCCTGCGTTACAAGCTGGTGATGATCCTCCTGCTTCCCCTGATTGGCTTCATATGGCTGGCCGGATTGTTCGTGAAAGATAGTTATCAGACGCTACGAAGCATGGAGGCAACGGAACAGGCAAGCACATCGGCACAGGAAGTCAGCCGCTTGATTACCACCTTGCAGCGTGAGCGCGGCGCGAGCGGGGTA
This sequence comes from Stutzerimonas stutzeri, assembly GCF_051028275.1. GTDB lineage: Bacteria > Pseudomonadota > Gammaproteobacteria > Pseudomonadales > Pseudomonadaceae > Stutzerimonas > Stutzerimonas stutzeri_AS. The sequence continues at coordinate 4,189,524 of NZ_CP069269.1, read as the reverse complement.
TTCATCGGCAGCCAGGGTACCGTGATGAAAAGCCGTTTGCCTGTCATGCGACGGGATACGGATGAGGCCCTTGAGGCCGTACGCGGCCTGTCTCAGGACGGTGGCGGTCAGGTCGAAAAGGCCCTCAACGCGCTGAATGCCTTGCCGGGCATACGTAGCCAGATCGACGCGCTTTCCATCAACGGCAAGGAGTCGGGGGCTCGCTTTACTGAAATCATTCAGAGCCTGATCGGCTTCACTTATCAGCTGGAGCACAGTGTTCAGGATGCACGGCTGTCGCGCTTGCTGGGCTCATTGAACCAGTTCATCGAGATGAAGGAACGGGCAGGCCGCGAACGGGCCATGCTGGGGGTAGTGTTCAACCAGGATCGGTTCGATGCCGCCTTGCTGTCGAGCTTCAGCCGTAACCTCGGTGAGTTCTCTGCCTATCAGGACAGTTTCAAGCGCTCGGCATCGGAGACGTTCGTACGCCAACTTGAGGAGAAGCTTCAGCAGCCCAGCTCGCTCGAAGTGGCAAAGCTTCAACGTCTGGCTTTCGACAAGCCGTTGGGTGAGTCGCTGGGGATCAAGCCTGAAGCCTGGTTCGAGACCTCTACCGCGCGCATCGACTTGATGGGCGAGGTTGAAGAAGCGTTGGCTCAGGGTGTGGGCGCTGTCGCTCGCCAAGCGCGGGACGATGCCCGCCTGGCCCTGTGGTTTGCCGCCTCGATGGTGCTGCTTGCCCTGATTGCGGTCTCAGTGTTGTCGTATCTGATCATTCGAAACATCAACCTTGCCGTTAGAGACGTAAACCAGGCGCTGCTGGCCTTGGCCGACCGAGACCTCACCGCGCGAGCGTCCTACCAGGGAACCGACGAGTTCGGCGTGATTTCGAGTAGTCTCAATGCCATGGCCGATCAGCTCGCCCACGTTGTACGTGATATCGGCAGTGCTACCGGCCAACTGGCGACCGCCGCTGAAGAGTGCTCGGCCGTAACCGTGCAGACCAGCCAGAGTGTCGAGCGCCAGCGTGAGGGCACTGAACTGGTGGTGACCGCAATCAACCAGATGAGTGCAACCGTTCGCGAAGTGGCCCTCAGCACAAGTGATGCGGCCGAGCTGTCGCAGCGGGTCAACCACAACACCGCTCAGGGCAAAAATGAAATCGACAGCACCATTGATCTGATCCGCCAGCTTTCACGCCAGGCTGACCAGACCGCGGCCATCATCACTGACCTCAAGAACGAGAGCGACTCGATTTCCTCGGTTCTGGACGTTATCCGCGGTATCGCCGAGCAAACCAACCTTCTGGCATTGAACGCCGCGATCGAGGCGGCCAGAGCGGGTGATCATGGACGTGGTTTTGCAGTGGTGGCCTCCGAAGTACGCGTACTGGCGCAGAAGACGCAAGAGTCGACCGGCGACATCCAGCAGATGATCACCAACTTGCAAGCTGGCTCGGACCGCGCCGCACGCTCGATGCAGGACACCCTTGCCACCGTGCAGGCGGGCACAGACAACATCGTGCGTGCCGGGGAGCTTTTGGCCGAGATTGCCGAAGGCGTGGCCGGCATCAGCGATCGCAACATTCAGATCGCCTCGGCGGCAGAGGAGCAAAGTGCGGTCGCCGAGGACATCAACCGCAACGTCACCGAGATCAACGATGTGGCCATCCAGGTCAGCGCCGGTGCCGAGCAGACCGCCGCGACCAGCCTGGAGCTAGCGCGGCTCGCTGAGCAGCAACAGCAGCTGGTGAGCAGATTCAAAGTCGCATGACTGAACGGTTGCCAGGCGACCAACAAGTCCGGAAGGCGCTGTAACATCAAGTTGTCGACCAGCAACCGCAGGTGGGCTTTAGCCCACCTCTTTCATGGCAGCCAGCCAAACGCCGCGGTCAGCTAGGACGCGCCAGCCTGCAGGCGCTGGGCAAGGGCATGTGCGGCGGCGATGTCTTGTTCGATCAACGCGGCCAGCCAGTTCATGAATGCGCGTACGCGACGCGGCAGATTGCTGCGGTGGGCGTACAGCAGCGAAGCAGCCATGGGCGCAGGGACATGATCTGGCAGCACCATCTGCAGTTCGCCATTCTCGAGCGATTCGCGGACGCCGGCGAGCGGCACCTGAATCAGGCCAAATCCGCCGACGCAGGCCAATCTGTAGCTGTCGCTGTTGTTTACGGTGACCCGGCCTTTCATCGGCAGACACATCGGCTTGCCATTCTCCTGGTATTCAAAGCCGGCCGAACGCGCCCCGAGTACCGGGACGTAGTGGATCAGCTCGTGGTCGGCAAGATCTGCCAGCGTTTCAGGCACCCCGTGCACCTTCAGATACTCAGTGCTGGCGCAGTTGACCAGCGGATAGCTGCCGAGCCGGCGTGCAACCAGGCCGGTGTCTGCAACCTCCCCGATGCGCAACACGCAATCGAAGCCCTCGCGCACCAGATCGACCCGACGGTCGGTGGCGCTGACTTCGATCTCGATGGCCGGGTGCTTGTCGAGAAACTCACCCAGCCGTGGCACTACCAGGCTGCGCGCCAGAGCCACCGGCAGGTCGATGCGCAGACGCCCGGCCAACAGGCTGTCTTCACGAAACAGACCTTCGACTTCCTCTACCTGATCGAGCATGTCGCGGCACCGCTCGTACAACAACTGGCCGTCCTGTGTCGGCTGGACCCGTCGCGTGGTGCGCTGCAGCAGTCGGGCACCGAGCCGCTGCTCCAGCGCGCGGATATGCTCGGAAACGGTGGAGCGGGGCAGGCCAAGGCTATCGGCGGCACCGGTAAAGCTGGCCAGTTCATGGACCCGAACGAAGGTCCGTAGCAGTTCAAGGAGGTTCATTTCGCTGCCCGATTAGTCGGAAATATCGATCGGTCTATCCAGAAGTGGCGGATTTATCCGGTCCAGTCTGAACAATATCTTGATCCTCGTCTTCAACCAGTCGGGAGATCCAACATGAAAAACAAACTCGCATTGATCACCGGTGCAAGCCGCGGGCTTGGGCGCAGCGCAGCCCTGCATCTTGCCGCAGAAGGTGTAAACATCATCGGTACTTACCACAGCAAGGCCGCCGAGGCCCAGACCGTAGCGGACGAGGTCGAGCGTCTCGGCGCGCGGGCGCTGATGCTCCAACTGGATGTCAGTGAAAGCGCAAGCTTCTCAGGCTTTGCCGACCGTCTGCGCGCGGCGCTGCCGGAGCGTTTCGGCCGTACGGACATCGACTTTCTGTTTAATAATGCCGGCATCGGCCAGACTGCCAGCTTTGCCGAAACCAGCGAAGCGCAGTTCGATCTGCTGATGAACCTGCACCTCAAAGGTCCGTTTTTCCTGACCCAGACCCTACTGCCGCTCATTGTCGACGGTGGACGCATCCTCAACGTATCCAGCGGTCTCGCACGGTTTTCGCTGCCGGGCTATTCGGCCTACGCGGCGATGAAGGGCGGCATTGAGGTGCTGACCCGGTATCAGGCGCGTGAGTTGGGTGCACGCGGCATTAGCGTCAACGTGCTCGCGCCGGGTGCCATCGAAACCGATTTCGGTGGCGGTGCAGTGCGTGACAACGCCGATCTCAACGCGTTTGTTGCCAGCAGTACGGCGCTCGGGCGGGTAGGGCAAGCCGACGACATCGGGCTCGCCGTGGCCGCATTGCTTGGCGAAGGCGGCCGCTGGGTCAATGGCCAGCGCATTGAGGCGTCGGGCGGGATGTTTCTCTAATCCAGACCCGCGATCGCGAGCAAGCTTGCTCCTACAACAGCCGCGTCGCATTCGCGCCGTGAGTCAACCGTATGAGCCAGCTTGCTGGCGACCAGCCTCACCCGCTCAATCCATGTTACCTTCAGCCAAGTGCTGATCCTTCAGCTTCACGTAGTTTCCGGCGGTGTAGCTGAAAAAGCTGCGTTCCTTGTCTGTCAGGGGCCGGGCCTGTTTCACCGGGCTCCCGACGTAGAGGTAGCCGCTTTCAAGGGTCTTGCCTGGCGGCACCACGCTACCAGCGCCGATGATCACTTCGTCTTCTACCACCGCGCCGTCCATCACAATCGAGCCCATCCCGACCAGAATACGGCTGCCCAATGTGCAGCCATGCAGCGTGACTTTGTGGCCGACGGTGACTTCGTCGCCGATGGTGAGCGGGAATCCGTCCGGGTTGAACGGGCCGGCGTGGGTGATGTGCAGCACGCTGCCGTCCTGAATGCTGGTGCGTTTGCCGATGCGGATGCGGTGCATGTCGCCGCGGATCACGGTAAGCGGCCAGACGGAGCTGTCCTCGCCGATCTCGATATCGCCAATGAGCACGGCGCTGGAGTCGACGAAGACTCGCTCGCCGAGTGCTGGTGTGTGGCCCTGAAACGTTCGGATGCTCATGGGTTGCTCCTGTAAGGCGCGTGTGTAAGGGCGGCCGGTCATTGATAGACCTGGCCGTCGACGGCATTGCTGCCGGAGCGGAAGAATTCGCCGGGCGTGGCACCGAACTGTTCACGAAAGGCGGCGATGAATGCTGACAGCGATTCATAGCCGCAAACCAGCGCAACGTCGGTGACTCGCTCGCCGCGCTCCAGTGCTGGCAGTGCACTGAGCAGCCGAAGCCGCTGGCGCCAGGCACGGAAGGTCAATCCGGTTTCGCGCAAGAACAGTCGGCTCAGGGTGCGCTCGGAGACACCCAGCGTCCGGCTCCAGTCAGCGAGTCCCTCCTGCGAATCCGGATGCGCCTGCAGGCTTTTGCACAGCCGCTTGAGGCGCGGCTCGGCCGGAAGCGGCAATACGAGCTCGACTTCCGAAGCACACTCCAGCTGATCGAGCAGGACCTGTACCAATCGACCCTCGGCACCGTCTTCGGCATAGGCCTCAGGCAGGGTGCTGAAATGCCGGATCAGCTCGCGTAGCAGGGGGCTGACCTGAAGTACCCGGCAATGCTCTGGCGCATCGCTGGCTACACTGCGGTCGATGTACAGGCTGCGGATGCAGGTATTCGGCGCGCAGAACACCTGATGGGTGACGCCTGCTGGAATCCACACCGCGCGCAACGGTGGCGCAATGAAGCGGCCCCTGTCTGTGCGTACCTCGAGCACGCCCTCGACCGCATGGGAAAGCTGCACCCACGGGTGGCTGTGACGGTAGCCGAGCTTGAGGTTGGGGGGCGAGTCGAGCTGCCCATAGACTGGCCGCGGTAACGCTTTAAGCTCACTGAGGCGCGTGATCAGGACGGCTTCTTGTCCGGTTGGCGACATTTCATGCCTGCTTGGCGTTAGTCGGAAGACAGCACTAACGGTAAGGTCCATCCCTGTTGCCTGCAAGCCCCAAGGAAATCACTCATGGCCAAGCTCCGCCTACTCTTCGATAACTTTACTCTGGCCCTGCTAGCAGTGGTTGCGATTGCCACACTGTTTCCCTGCGAGGGGCAGGTCGCGGTGTTCTTCGAGTGGCTGACCGCCGCCGCCATCGCCCTGCTGTTCTTCATGCACGGCGCCAAGCTGTCGCGCGAAGCGATCCTGGCGGGCGCCGGGCATTGGCGCCTGCACCTGCTGGTCTTCGCCTGCACGTTCATCATGTTTCCACTGCTGGGGCTGGCGCTCAAACCGGTCCTGACGCCGATGGTGGGCGACGAGCTGTACCTGGGCATGCTCTATCTCTGCGCGCTGCCTGCCACGGTGCAGTCGGCCATCGCTTTCACGTCGCTGGCTCGCGGCAATGTGCCCGCCGCGATCTGCAGCGCCGCCGCGTCCAGTCTGATCGGTATATTCCTCACCCCCTTGCTGGTGTTGCTGCTGATGGGCGTCGAGGGCGAAACTGGCTCCACATTGGATTCCATCGGCAAGATCGTCATGCAATTGCTGGTGCCCTTCGTCGCCGGGCAGATCGCACGCCGCTGGATCGGCGCCTGGGTGACGCGCAACAAGACCTGGCTCAAGACGGTCGACCAAAGCTCCATCCTGTTGGTGGTCTACACCGCGTTCAGCGGCGCGGTCGTCGAAGGCCTGTGGCAGATCGTGCCGCTTGGCCATCTGCTGGGACTGACCCTGGCGTGCTGCCTGTTGCTGGCGATCGTCCTGTGGCTGACGAGCGTGCTGGCCAAGGTGTTTGGCTTCACTCTGGAAGACCGCATCACCATTCTGTTCGCCGGCTCGAAGAAGAGCCTGGCGACCGGCGTGCCCATGGCGCAGGTGCTGTTCGCCACCAGTGCGGTCGGCATGATCATCCTGCCGCTGATGCTCTTCCACCAGATTCAGCTGATGGTCTGCACCGTGCTGGCGCAGCGCTATGCCCGGCGCCCCGAACTGCCTGTGGAATCGCACGTGACGTCCTAGGTGCTGCATGCCTTGATCGCGAGCAAGCTCGCTCCTACAGGGGCGCTGTCGCGGCTCCGCATTAAGGAGCCGTAGCCATCGAGGCCAGTAAGAGCCAGGGGGACGCCTAGTCCTTGCTGGCGATCCATGGCATCGGCATACAACGTGGCCGAAGCGGTGCACGTGTCGCCCAGCAAGCTCTTTCCTTTCGCGGGAACCCGCGCTGCAGGAAACCGTCGCAGTTATAAGCCTTCCAGCCGGGCGGGGCGGGTTCGATGATGCCAAGTGACGCCGCACATTCCTGATCGCATCACACCTGCGGTTTGGTTATTCATAGTGTCACGCTATCGACCCGTTTGCTGGCTGCGCAGTCGAGCAATAGCCTTTAACATGCCTGGCTGAACACTCATTCAAAAGGGGCAACTGCCGTGACCGATACCAATCCGCTGCTTCGGGATTTCGACCTGCCGCCGTACTCCGAGATTCGTCCGGAGCACGTCGAGCCGGCAGTCGATACCGTCCTAGGCGAGAACCGCGTCGCCCTGCAGGAGTTGCTCAGCCGCCCGGCCGAGAGCCTCGACTGGAGCACCCTCGTTGTGGGCCTCGACGAAATGAACGAGCGTCTCAGCCGCGCCTGGGGGCCGGTCAGCCACCTCAATGCGGTGCGTAACAACGCTGAGTTGCGCAGCGCCTACGAGGCCTGCCTGCCCAAGCTGTCTGCCTACGCCACCGAACTGGGTCAGAACGCTGAGCTGTTTGCCGCGTACCAGGCGCTCTCGCTGAGCCCTGAGGCTGACGGCTTCGATGTCGCGCAGAAGACCATTCTCGAGCATACGCTGCGTGACTTCCGCCTGTCCGGTATCGACCTGCCGCCGGCCGAGCAGCAACGCTTCGGCGCGATCCGCATGAAGCTTGCCGAACTGGGCAGCACCTTCTCCAACCAGCTGCTCGACGCCACCCAGGCCTGGACCAAGCACGTCACCGACGAAAGCCTGCTGGCCGGCATCACCGATTCGTCCAAGGCGCAGATGGCCGAAGCCGCCAAGGCCAAGGAGCTGGATGGCTGGCTGATCAGCCTGGAATTCCCCAGCTATTACGCCGTGATGACCTATGCCGACAACCGCGCGTTGCGTGAAGAGGTCTATGTCGCCTATTCCACCCGTGCCTCCGACCAGGGGCCGAATGCCGGCCAGTTCGACAACGGCCCGGTGATGGAGCAGATTCTCGACCTGCGTCAGGAACTGGCGCAGCTGCTGGGCTTCGGCAACTACGCCGAGCTGTCGCTGGCCACCAAGATGGCCGATAGCACCGACCAGGTGCTGGGGTTCCTGCGTGATCTGGCCAAGCGCAGCAAGCCGTTCGCCGAGCGCGATCTGAAGGAGCTGCGCGCCTTTGCCGCCGAGCAGGGCGTCACCGACTTGCAGAGCTGGGACGTCAACTACTTCGGTGAAAAGCTGCGCCAGGCCCGCTACAGCCTGAGCCAGGAAGAGCTGCGTGCCTACTTCCCCGTGGACAAGGTGCTGTCCGGCCTGTTTGCCATCGTCAAGCGCCTGTACGGCATCGAAATTCATGAGCTGGAGGCCTTTGACGGCTGGCATCCGGACGTGCGCCTGTTCGAGATCCGCGAGAAGGGCGAGCACGTCGGGCGCTTCTTCTTCGACCTCTACGCGCGGGCCAACAAGCGCGGCGGTGCCTGGATGGACGGCGCGCGGGACAAGCGCCGTACTTGCCTCGGCACGCTGCAGACGCCGGTGGCCAACCTGGTTTGCAACTTCACCCCACCGGTCGGCGAGCGCCCCGCGCTGCTGACCCATGACGAAGTCACCACGCTGTTCCACGAATTCGGCCATGGCCTGCACCATCTACTGACCCAGGTCGAGCATGCCGGGGCCTCTGGCATCAACGGCGTGGCCTGGGACGCGGTCGAGCTGCCGAGCCAGTTCATGGAGAACTGGTGCTGGGAGCCTGAAGGGCTGGCGTTGATCTCTGGTCACTACCAGACTGGCGAAACGCTGCCCCAGGACATGCTCGACAAGATGCTGGCAGCGAAGAACTTCCAGTCCGGCCTGATGATGGTGCGCCAACTCGAGTTTTCCTTGTTCGACTTCGAACTGCATGCCACCCACGGCGATGGCCGCAGCGTGCTCGAAGTGCTGGAAAGCATCCGCGACGAGGTGTCGGTGATGCGTCCGCCGGCCAGCAACCGCTTCCCCAACAGCTTCGCGCATATCTTCTCCGGTGGGTACGCAGCGGGGTACTACAGCTACAAGTGGGCTGAAGTGCTGTCGTCCGACGCCTTCTCGCGTTTCGAGGAAGAGGGTGTATTCAACGCCGACACCGGGCGCGCCTTCCGTGAGGCCATTCTGGCCCGCGGTGGTTCGCAGGAACCCATGGTGCTGTTCGTCGACTTCCGGGGCCGCGAGCCGTCTACCGACGCCTTGCTGCGTCATCTCGGCCTGACCGAGGACGTGGCATGAGCGACGCGCCGAAAGTGACCACCAAGCGCTTCATCGCCGGGGCTGTATGCCCGGCGTGCAGCGCCAGCGACAGCATCAAGATGTGGGACGTCGATGGCGTTCCGCATCGCGAGTGCGTCGAATGCGGCTACGCCGACACCCTCAATGCCCAGGGCCAGTCGGTGCCGTCTGAACTGGGTACGCGGGTCAACCAGGCCAAGCCAAAGGCGCCCGATCCGCAGGTGCAGGCAGTGCAGTTCTTCCCCAACCCGAAACTGAAGAAAAAACCCGACTGATCGACCGGAGCGCGCCATGTGGCATATCACCTGTGGCGATCTCGCCGCTGACAGCGTTCGGCAGCTGCTGGCCGAGGGCAATGAAGTTCGCGTGCTGCGAGACGATCTGGCGGTCGGGCCGCTCGCGGACATCGAAACCCCACCTTGCAGGATGCGTGTGGCGTTCTGGAAGGGGGTCTGGCCGGTCGGGTTGACGCCTCGGCCTGATTTCTCGGGCATTGCCAGTGACGCCGAATGGCTGGAGGGGCTGCCTGACCAGTCGCGGCAAATAACGGTCTGGCATGGCGACAGCGCCTCCGAACAGTTGATGCTGGCGCGGGTGGCGGCGGCTATGGAAGGTTCGGCGATACCCTTGCACGAGGTTGCATGCGGCACCGGTGACAGTCGAGTCGGCACACGCATGGCAGTGTCCATGCATGCGCCGGATGCCTTGGCTGCGCTTTATCAGCCACGTCTCGTCGAACCGGCTCGCATTGCCGGCCTCGCCAGGCAATGGCGGGAAGCGGTTGAAGAGAACGCTGCGGTACGTCGCTGGATCGATGGGCGTTTCGTTGGTGAAGACAATGCGCAGATTGACCGCGAACTGGTAGCGGCCTGCCGCGACGACTGGATGCCGTTGGCCCGAGCCATGGCGGAGGTCATGGGCCACTGCGACGGCTTCTTTCCCACTGACCTGTTCCTCTACTGGCGGGCTCGTGAGCTGGCAAGGCGCGGGGACATACTGCTCAGCGATGATGCCGAGGCCGAGTACAGCAAGGTGCAGGTGCGTCGGCCTTCAGCCTGACAGGCGCCGCAGTTTCGCGCCCACTGATGCCTTGCTGTGTATTCCGACTGGCGGGGCGGTGGTGGATCGGTGAAGCGTGATCCACACTACGGGGACCGACCTAGCGTGGAGTCGCCGCTTGGTCGCTGTTGTATCCCCGATTGCTCGCCGCGGGCGTTGGTTCGATAAGACGCGATTCACCCGACCCTACGCGACGGGCGGCACGGGGAGGTTGGAGATCCTGCACCGTCTTCTGGTACTGTATGCATATACAGCATTCGGAGCTTGGCATGTATCCGCCAAACAGCACGCCGCGCGGCCGCGGCACAGCCATCAATCCCGACAACCGTTTCGCCCCGACACGCAGTGAAGTCTATGACGACGGCTGGGAACAGGACGTGCCGCCGATGCAAGCCACCGAGGTACGGTTCGAGACGGCCAAGAGCGTGCTCACCCGTAACCAGTCGCCTGATGTCGGCTTCGATCGTTCGGTCAATCCCTATCGAGGCTGTGAGCACGGCTGCATTTACTGTTTCGCGCGGCCCAGCCACGCGTACTGGGACATGTCGCCCGGCATTGATTTCGAGACGCGGCTGATCGCCAAGACCAACCTCGCCGAACGCCTTGAGCAGGAGCTGAGCAAGCCCGGGTACGTGCCGCAGCCCATCGCGCTGGGTGTAAACACCGATGCCTACCAACCCATCGAGCGCGAGCAGCAACTGACCCGAAAGGCGCTGGAAATCCTGCTGCGCTTCAAGCATCCGGTACACATCATCACCAAGGGCTCGCTCGTGCTGCGCGACCTGGATCTGCTGGTGCCGCTGGCCGAGCAGCGACTGGTCAGTGTCTCGGTCAGCCTCACCACATTGGACGACGAACTCAAACGCATCATGGAGCCTCGGGCGGCGTCACCTTCGGCGCGGCTGCGCGTGTTGCGCACGCTCCATCAGGCAGGCGTGCCGGTCAGCGTGATGTGCGCGCCGATGATCCCGATGATCAATGACATGGAGCTCGAGCGCATGCTCGAAGCCGCGCGGGAGGCCGGCGCGCGGTCGGCCGGTTATGTGCTGCTGCGGTTGCCTCACGAAGTAGCGACCCTTTTCGATGAATGGCTGCAGGAGCATTTCCCGCAGCGAGCCGCCCATGTCATGAGCCTGGTGCGCCAATCGCGAGGCGGCAAGGATTACGACAGCCGTTTCGGCAGTCGCATGCGTGGCGAAGGGCAGTTTGCGCAACTGCTCGCCCAGCGCTTCCAGCTGGCCTGTAAGCGACTCGGCTATAACCGCCGTGATCAGAACTACGGCCTGGATTGCACCCGTTTTGCGCCGCCCGGGCAGCAGATGAGCCTGATTTAACCCCCGAAAGAGCGTGGGTTCCGGTTCGCCAGCAGGCTGACGCCTACAGGAAACAAGCTGCCGGAACGAAGCGCCGGGTCATGTGCGGGTGCTGCAGGAGCCAGCGTGCTCGCCAATAGCGTGCGCTCAAGCTGTCCCAGGCAGCGCTTGCATCAGTCTGGCAGGCTGGCGGGAACTAATCACAGCGGTTAGCCCCTGATCTTCAGTCGCAGGCGTGCGTTTGGCGCGCCTTTTTTGCCAGCAGCGCAACGGCGGCCCCGTTGCGCTGCTGCTCGTTCTGGAGAACCGAGTTGGACGTTTTTATCGATTTTCTTCAATGGCCGGCCATGGTGGTCACGGTCCTGGCAGCGTGGCTGATCGGCTCGCTCAAGCCGCAACGACGCACGGTGGGGTTCTGGTGTTTCCTGCTGAGCAATCTGCTTTGGGTGATCTGGGGCTGGTCCGCCGAAGCCTGGGCGCTGATCACGCTGCAGGTGTGCCTGGCCTTGATGAATATCCGTGGGGTCAAGAAAAACGATCACCCCGCAGAGGCCGAAGCCAGGGCCTGAATTGACTAAATTGCCAGTCTTCAAACGCTGTCTATACTCCGATCGTAGGCGTACTGATCGAATCCGACTGTGCGTGCAAAGCGAAGCCTGGCAACCAGGAATTGGGGGGAGCCAGATCGGAGCCTAGTCTGAATGCAGGTGTGAGCGAATGGCTTGCCCGCAGCCGGACAGCAACAGTCGGCGGGATAACAAGAACCATAAGGGGAACCCGCAATGCCGCTACATCCACGAGCCTGGATGGGGATTGGACTGTGTTTGCTATTCGGTCAGGCCCAGGCAGCCTGGGAAGTGAATATGCGCGCTGGCGCCACGGACGTCAGTCACTCCGTATTCAATCTGCACATGACCATCTTCTGGATCTGCGTGATCATCGGCGTGCTGGTGTTTGCGGTGATGTTCTGGTCGATGATTGCCCATCGTCGGTCCAAGCGGCTGGAGTCGGCGCACTTCCATGAAAACACCAAGGTCGAGGTGCTCTGGACCATCATCCCCCTGCTGATTCTGATCGGCATGGCGGTGCCCGCGACCCGCACGCTGATCCATATCTACGACACCAGCGAGTCGGACGTGGATATCCAGATCACCGGCTACCAGTGGAAGTGGCATTACAAGTATCTGGGCGAAGACGTCGAGTTCTTCAGCAACCTCACCACCCCGCGTGAGCAGATCAACAACCTGGCGCCCAAGGGCGAGCACTACCTGCTGGAAGTGGACGAGCCGCTGGTGATTCCACAGGGCGCCAAGGTGCGCTTTCTGATCACCGCGGCGGATGTCATTCATTCCTGGTGGGTGCCGGATCTCGCGGTGAAAAAGGACGCCATCCCAGGCTTCATCAACGAGTCCTGGACCCGTGTCGAGCAGACCGGCATCTACCGCGGGCAGTGCACCGAGCTATGCGGCAAGGACCATGGCTTCATGCCTGTGGTGGTAGAGGTCAAGTCCCAGGAGGACTACGCCACCTGGCTCGGCGAGAAGAAGGCCGAAGCTGCCAAGCTCGCCGAGCTGACCAGCAAGGAGTGGACGCTGGAAGAGCTGACCGCTCGCGGCGAGCAGGTCTACCAGACCAACTGCGCCTCCTGCCACCAGCCAACCGGCCTCGGGCTGCCGCCCATGTTCCCGGCACTCAAGGGCTCGCCGATCGCCACGGGCGATGCGGAAAACCATATCAGCATTGTCGTCAAAGGGTCGCCGGGCACCTCGATGCCGGCGTTCGGGCCGCAGCTGTCGGAGGTCGACATTGCCGCCGTGGTGACCTACGAGCGCAACGCCTGGGGTAACGACACGGGCGACATGGTCACGCCGAAAGACGTGCTCGTCTTCAAACAGGCCGAAGAAGCCACCCAGTAAGAGGATCAGGCGATGAGTGCAGTGATCGACGATCATGGTCATGCCGGGCATGACCATCACCATGGCCCGGCCAAGGGCCTCTCACGCTGGCTGCTGACCACCAACCACAAGGACATCGGTTCGATGTACCTGTGGTTCAGCTTCTGCGCGTTTCTGCTGGGCGGCTCGATGGCGATGGTGATCCGTGCCGAACTGTTCCAGCCGGGCCTGCAGATCGTGCAACCGGAATTCTTCAACCAGATGACCACGATGCACGGCCTGATCATGGTCTTCGGCGCGGTGATGCCGGCCTTCGTCGGCCTGGCGAACTGGATGATCCCATTGATGATCGGCGCACCGGACATGGCGCTGCCGCGGATGAACAACTTCAGTTTCTGGCTGTTACCCGCCGCGTTCGGGTTGCTGGTTTCGACCTTGTTCATGGAGGGTGGCGGGCCGAACTTCGGCTGGACCTTCTACGCGCCCCTGTCGACGACCTTTGCGCCGGAGTCGGTGACCTTTTTCATCTTCGCCATACACCTGATGGGCATCAGTTCGATCATGGGCGCGATCAACGTGGTCGCCACCGTGCTCAATCTGCGCGCGCCCGGCATGACCCTGATGAAGATGCCGCTGTTCGTCTGGACCTGGCTGATCACGGCGTTCCTGCTGATCGCGGTGATGCCGGTGCTGGCGGGTGTGGTGACCATGATGCTGATGGACATCCATTTCGGCACCAGCTTTTTCAGCGCTGCCGGCGGTGGCGATCCGGTCTTGTTCCAGCACGTGTTCTGGTTCTTCGGCCATCCCGAGGTGTACATCATGATCCTGCCGGCGTTCGGCGCGGTCAGCTCGATCATCCCCGCATTCAGCCGCAAGCCGCTGTTCGGCTACACCTCGATGGTCTACGCCACCGGCGCGATTGCGTTCCTCTCGTTCATCGTCTGGTCGCACCACATGTTCACGGTCGGCATCCCGCTGACCGGCGAGCTGTTCTTCATGTACGCCACCATGCTCATCGCGGTTCCCACCGGGGTGAAGGTGTTCAACTGGGTGTCCACCATGTGGCGCGGGTCGCTGACCTTCGAGGCGCCGATGCTGTTCGCGGTAGCCTTCGTCATCCTGTTCACCATCGGCGGGTTCTCCGGGCTGATGCTGGCCATCGCTCCGGCGGACTTCCAGTACCACGACACCTACTTCGTGGTCGCGCACTTCCACTACGTGCTGGTACCGGGCGCCATTTTCGGCATCTTCGCCTCGGCCTACTACTGGCTGCCAAAGTGGACCGGTCACATGTATGACGAAACCCTGGCCAAGCTGCACTTCTGGATGAGCTTCGTCGGAATGAACCTGGCGTTCTTCCCGATGCACTTCGTCGGGCTGGCCGGCATGCCGCGTCGGATTCCGGATTACAACATGATGTTCGCCAACTTCAACATGGTCTCCAGCATCGGAGCCTTCATGTTCGGGGCGACTCAGCTGTTGTTCCTGTTCATTGTCATCAAGTGCATTCGCGGCGGCCCGGCCGCACCGGCCAAGCCCTGGGATGGTGCCGAGGGGCTGGAGTGGAGCGTGCCGTCACCGGCGCCTTACCACACCTTCAGCGTGCCGCCGACCATGGATGAATTGCACGAGCACCGCACGGGGCCGAAACATGACTAGCCTGTCGGCTTCGGGGGCCAGGGATGAGCGCTGAGCTACCGTTGGGGCGCCTGGTACGCCGGTTGTTGCTGGTGGTCGTGGCGATGTTCGCTTTCGGCTTTGCGCTGGTGCCGATCTACGACGTCATGTGCAAGGCCTTCGGCATCAACGGCAAGACGGCAGGCGCCTATGAAGGCGCTCAGACCGCAGACGAGGCGCGCGAAGTGCGGGTGCAGTTTCTCGCCACCAACGCTTCGGGAATGGTCTGGGAATTCAAGCCAGTGGCCGACCAGCTCAGCGTTCATCCCGGTTCGAGTCGGGAGATGCGCTTCATTGCCTACAACCCTACCGACAAACCCATGACCGCCCAGGCGGTGCCCAGCGTGTCGCCATCGAAGGCCGCGGCGTATTTCCACAAGACCGAATGCTTCTGCTTTACCCAGCAAGTGCTGCAACCCGGTGAACGCATCGAAATGCCGGTGCGCTTCATCGTCGATCGTGATCTGCCTGCGGATGTGCGTCACCTGACGCTCGCTTACACCCTGTTCGACATCACGTCTCGCCAACCTCCTGTCGCCGTAATTGATCAGGCGTCTCTGGTGGTGGCCAAGGAGAGTCTGCAATGAGCCAACAGACCACCACGCACGAGCACTATTACGTCCCCGCCCAGAGCAAATGGCCGATCGTGGGGACGGTGGCGCTGCTGACGACCGCCTTCGGTCTGGGCAGCTGGTTCAACGACCTCAAGGCCGGCCGAGACGAGATCAGCGGCCCGGTGATCTTTTTCGTCGGCGCGCTGCTGATCGCCTACATGATGTTCGGTTGGTTTGGTGCAGTGGTGCGTGAAGGGCGCGCCGGACTGTACAGCGCGCAGATGAACCGCTCGTTCCGCTGGGGCATGAGCTGGTTCATCTTTTCCGAGGTCATGTTCTTTCTGGCTTTCTTCGGCGTCCTGTTCTACATCCGCTATTGGGTCGGTCCCTGGCTGGACGGCGAGGGTGACAAGGGCGTCAGCGAGATGCTTTGGCCGAACTTCGAGTACCACTGGCCGCTGCTGAACAACCCGGACCCCGAAATCTATCCGCCTCCGGAAGGCACCATCAGCCCGTGGGGCCTGCCGTTGATCAATACCATCCTGCTGGTCACCTCCAGCTTCACCCTGACCTGGGCGCACCACGCCCTGCGAAAGGAGAACCGCAAGCAGCTCAAGCTTGGGCTGGGCCTGACCGTGCTGCTGGGCGTGATCTTCCTGATCCTGCAGATCGAGGAATACATCCATGCCTATACCGAACTCGGACTGACGCTGGGCTCGGGCATCTACGGTGCGACCTTCTTCATGCTGACAGGTTTTCACGGCGCTCACGTGACCATGGGCGCGATCATCCTGACGGTGATGCTGGTGCGTAGCTTTCGTGGCCACTTCACGCCCGACCAGCATTTCGGTTTCGAGGCGGCAGCCTGGTACTGGCACTTCGTGGATGTGGTGTGGATCGGGTTGTTCGTCTTTGTCTACGTGATCTAGCGCGTTCAGGCGCCGAAACCGGGCTGCAACTGGCCGGAATGAAAGCCCCAGGCGATCAGGGCAATCGCCAACGCGGTCAGGGAGACGCGAACGAAGAGGGCGGTGATCAGGCGAGGGCTGCGGCTCTCGTCCTTGACCAGGAAAAACAAACCACTGAACAGACTGACCAACGTGGCTACTAATAACAGAACAATCGCCACCTTGAGCATGTGCGGGCCCGCCGTGAAAGGTGAACTGGGGGAAGTGGGGGTGCAGTATAGCCAGCCGGATCGATACGCCGCGGGGCAGGGTATGAACGGCTTCAAACCGGGCGTCATACCCACACTCGTGGTGCTCTGCCTGTTGCCGCTACTGGTCTGGCTGGGTTTCTGGCAGCTGGAACGGGCCGACCAGAAGCGCGAGCTGCTGGCGCGTCAGGAGGCGCGCGAAGCGGCAGCGCCGATCGGACCGGAGCAGATCGATATGCTCCAGGAGCCTGCCTACACCCGCGTCAACTTGCAGGGTAGTTTCGACGCTGAGCACAGCTTTCTGCTGGACAGTCGCACCCGCGACGGTCGCGTTGGCGTCGAACTGCTGCAGCCGTTTCGGGACCAGCCCAGTGGCCGTTGGGTGTTGATCAACCGCGGCTGGCTGCCCTGGCCGGACCGGCGCATCCCTCCGAAATTCGATACACCGGATCGCCCACTGAAGCTGGCCGCCTGGATCTACGCGCCATCTGGCGAGCCGTTCATTCTCAACCGGCGAATGGCCGAAGGTTGGCCGCGGCTGATCAACCACGTCGAGGTGCAGGACATCTGGACGTTGCTCGGCCGCGACGGCGTGCAATACCAGCTGCGGCTCGAGCCGGGCCCGGCGGCGTATCGCGCCGACTGGCCGGTGACCTTCATGCAGCCACAGCAGCATGTCGGCTACGCAGTGCAATGGTTTGCGCTGGCAGCGGCATTGCTGGCGTTGTTCATCTACTTCGGCGTGCATCAGGCGCGGGGGAACAAGGCATGACGATGATGAATCCGACCTACGACGTTGAACCGGCGCAACGGCGCCGTGGACGTCTGCAATTGCTGCTGATTGTCGCCGTTGTGATCGGCCCCATGCTGTTGGCAGGCGCCATGTACCGTTTCGGTTTCTGGGTGCCTGAAACCCGCACCTACGACGGTGCCCTGATCGCGACCGGGCAAGGCCGCGACGCCCTTGGCATCACCGCACCGATCACCACCGAACCGCGCTGGGAGCTGCTGGTGACCGCGCCGGATGGCTGCGCGCAGGACTGCCAGCAACTGGTGTACCTGGCCCGCCAGATCAACATCGGGCTTGCCCGCGAAGCAGGCCGGGCCAGCCACGCCATCGCCAGTGCGCAGCCTTTGGCTGCCGATTACGACCAGCGCCTGCAACGCGAGTATCCACAGCTTCAACGCTATCGGGTGGACCCCGCCGTGTATGGCGCCAGCTCCGATATACCGGCCGGGCCGCACCTCTGGATTGTCGATCCACACGGCAATCTGGTGCTGCGTTATGACGCCAAAGCCAATGGCAAAGCGATTCTCGAAGACCTGAAGTACCTGCTAAAAATTTCCCAGATTGGTTGATCCAAGGCACTCAGCCGCCTCGCTGGAGTCCCAAAGAGGTCGCTCAAGGAGAACCAGATGGCAAAACCCGGCTACCGCCTCGCCCTTGTCGCCACGCTATTGGCTGTCGTGGTGGTGCTGCTCGGCGCTTATACCCGCCTGACCCATGCCGGCCTCGGTTGCCCGGACTGGCCCGGCTGCTACGGGTTTCTCAGCGTTCCCATGAGCGAAGACAAGCAAAGCCTGGCCGCGCTGCGCTTCCCCGATGCGCCGTTGGAAGTGCACAAGGGCTGGAACGAGATGGTGCACCGCTATTTCGCCGGTGCGCTGGGGCTGGTCATCCTCGGGCTTGCCGTTCAGGCGCTACGCCGCCGCGCCGAGCCAGGCCAACCGCTGAAGCTCCCGTTGCTGTTGCTGGCTGTCGTCATTGCCCAGGCCGCATTCGGCATGTGGACGGTCACCCTGCAACTCTGGCCGCAGGTGGTGACCGCGCACCTCCTGGGTGGCTTCGCCACCCTGAGCCTGTTGTTTCTGTTGACGCTGCGTCTGTCTGGCCGGCAACCGGCGGTGCCAGATGTGCCTGGAAGGCTCCGTACCTTCGCCCTGATCGGCATGCTCGCGGTGATCGTCCAGGTGGCATTAGGCGGCTGGGTCAGCAGCAATTACGCCGCGGTGGCCTGTACCGATTTTCCGACCTGTCACGGCGAGTGGTGGCCGGAGATGGATTTCGGCAATGCCTTCAACCTGACTCATCACGACATTGGTCCGAATTACCTCGGCGGCATGCTTTACGGTGAAGCGCGTACGGCCATTCACCTGACACATCGGCTCGGCGCGCTCACGGTGACGCTGATTTTGCTGACGCTCGCCTGGCAACTCTGGCGGCACGGGCTGCCGCGTCTGGCCGGGCTACTCGTGGCAGCGCTGGCCCTGCAGATCGGACTGGGCATCAGCAACGTGCTGCTCAATCTTCCGCTGGCCGTTGCGGTCGCCCATAACGGCGGCGGCGCGCTACTGCTCTTGGTGACGGTACTGATCAACCACCGCTTGCGCCTGAACCCGGCGGCCAACGCCGTACTGGCGCCTCAGTCGCCTCTGAATTCGAACACGACGGGCAGGCTCGACCTGCCGCGCGCATAAGGAGAACCCCATGGCCACTCTCACCAGCGAACGCGGTGCCCAGGCAATCTGGCGCGACTATCTGGAGCTGACCAAGCCAAGGGTGGTGCTGCTAATGCTCATCACCTCGTTGGTGGGGATGTTCCTAGCAACACGCGCCGGCGTGCCATGGACGGTGTTGGTGTTCGGCAACCTTGGCATCGCCCTGTGTGCAGGAGGGGCCGCAGCGATCAACCATGTGGTGGACCGGCGCATCGACTCGGTAATGGCGCGTACCAACAAACGTCCTCTTGCCGTTGGACGCGTTTCGCCAGCGGCCGCCTTGCTCTTTGCCCTGCTGCTGGCGGTCGCCGGGATGGCCCTGCTGCTGACCTTCACCAATGCACTGGCGGCCTGGCTGACACTGGCCTCTCTGATCGGCTATGCGGTGATCTACACCGGCTTTCTCAAACGCGCCACGCCGCAGAACATCGTTATCGGCGGCTTGGCCGGCGCGGCGCCACCGCTGCTTGGCTGGGTCGCGGTGACCGGTCAGGTGACCGCCGAACCGCTGCTGCTGGTGCTGATCATCTTCGCCTGGACGCCGCCGCACTTCTGGGCCCTGGCGATTCACCGCAAGGATGAATACGCCAAGGTCAACGTGCCGATGCTGCCGGTGACCCATGGTGAGCATTACACCAAGGTCCATATCCTGCTCTATACCGCGATGCTGCTCGCCGTAAGCGTCATGCCTTTCGCCATTCACATGAGCGGCCCGCTGTATCTGGCTGCGGCGGTGCTGCTGGGCGCGCGCTTCCTCTTCTGGACGGTCGTGCTCTATCGCGACAGCCGCCCTCATGCTGCTATCAAGACGTTCAAATTCAGCATCTGGTATCTGTTCGCGCTGTTCATCGCCTTGCTGGTTGATCATTATCTGCCGCTGACCTTCTAAGCCTGGCGCCAGGGACCTCCATGACACGCATCCAGAAAACCGTACTGATCCTCGTGGCGCTGGTTGCGCTGGTCATCGGGCTTACGGCTTACAAAGTGTTGAATACCGAGCGGCAGCTCGACACCGCCGAGATGCTGGACGCCGGCATCGTCATGCTGCCCCGGGGTCGCGACATGCCGGACCTGACGCTGACCAACCAGAACGGCGAGTCGGTGGCCACCGAGCAGCTGGAAGGGCAGTGGAGCCTGCTGTTCTTCGGCTACACCTTCTGTCCCGATATCTGTCCCGCGACACTGGCGGAACTGCGTCAGCTGCGCGGCAAACTGCCGGAGGACGTCAATCAGCGGCTCCAACCGATCCTTGTTAGCGTCGACCCCGAGCGTGACACGCCTGAACAGTTGAAGAAGTACCTGGACTATTTCGGATCAGGCTTCATCGGCCTGACCGGCCCGCTGGACGATATCCAGACCCTGGCCAACGCGGCAGGTGTGCCCTTCATTCCGGGCGACACCTCCAAGGAAAACTACACCGTCGACCATGGCGGCAACCTCGCCCTGATCGGGCCGGATGGTCGCTTGCGCGGGTTCGTACGCAGCCCGCTGCGTACCGAGAAGCTCGCCGAGCAGCTGCCGGTGCTGCTCAGAAGCGAGGGTTGAGCCCCAGGACAAATGACCCGACCAGTGCGGCTGCGGGTTGGGGTCAGCTCGGGTTCCTGATTGGCAAAGACAGATCCACCCGCCGTTGCCTGCGGAGCTGGCGGCGCTGTCCGCGGCCTTTTATCCTCACGCGCAGGCCCTTACCGACATAACCCGATGACCCGCGTCTTACCCCCGCGTCCGCTGTTCGCACTGCTGACGGTCCTGCTGCTGCTGTCCATCTGGCTATCGTTGGCATTGGGGCCGGTCAGCCTTGCGCCGGGCGACACCTGGCGCGCGCTTCTGAGCCTCGTGGGGTTGAGCGAAGCCGACCCGCAACGCCTCCAGGCTGAGCTCATCCTCGGACAGATCCGTATGCCTCGGACCTTGCTGGGACTCGCTGTTGGTGCGGTGTTGGCCCTGACTGGCGTGGCGATGCAGGGGCTTTTCCGCAATCCGCTCGCTGACCCGGGGTTGATCGGCGTGTCCAGTGGCGCGGCGCTGGGCGCGGCGGTGGCCATCGTCTTTGGCTCCACGGCTGGCGGCATGCCGGCTGCCCTCGAACCCTATTTCCTGTCGGCCAGCGCCTTCGCTGGCGGGGTGGCGGTCACTGCCATGGTCTATCGGCTCGGGCGGCGCGATGGTCAAACCAGCGTCGCCACCATGCTGCTGGCGGGTATCGCACTGACCGCACTGGCCGCAGCGACCATCGGCCTGTTCACCTACCTCGCCGACGACACCACGCTGCGTACCCTGACCTTCTGGAACCTGGGCAGCCTGAACGGGGCTAGCTATGCCCGACTCTGGCCGTTGCTGCTGATTACCGCCGGGGTGGCGCTCTGGCTACCGCGCCGCGCGGCGGCACTCAACGCATTGTTGTTAGGCGAGTCCGAAGCGCGCCACCTTGGCTTTTCGGTCGAAGCGCTCAAGCGCGAGCTGGTGTTTCTCACCGCGCTCGGCGTCGGTGCCGCAGTGGCGGCCGCAGGGCTGATCGGCTTTATCGGCCTCGTCGTGCCGCACCTGATTCGCCTGGTCAGCGGGCCTGATCACCGCGTGCTGTTGCCTGCGTCGGCACTGGCCGGGGCCAGCCTATTGCTGTTTGCCGACCTCCTGGCGCGGCTGCTCCTGGCACCCGCTGAATTGCCGATCGGTATCGTCACCGCACTGCTGGGTGCGCCTTTCTTCTTGTTCCTACTGGTGCGGGGGCGCAGCTGATGCTCCGCGCGGAAAACCTCGAGGTGCGTCGGGGAGCCCGTTGTGTCCTGCAGGGCGTCAACCTTCAATTACCAGCCGGTGAGATCGTTGGCGTGCTGGGGCCCAATGGTGCTGGAAAAAGCACATTGCTCGGCGCGCTCAGCGGGGAGCTTGCCGTCACGACCGGTCAGGTGTGCTTGGCGGATCGGTCACTGCAAGACTGGCCGTCACGCGAACGCGCCCAGCGCCTCGCCGTATTGCCGCAGCAGTCCAGCCTGAGTTTTGGCTTTCGCGTGGAAGAAGTGGTCGCCATGGGCCGACTGCCCCATGCCGAAGGGCGCGCAGCGGACCTGCTCATCGTCGAGCAGGCCTTGGCTGCGGCTGATGCCAGTCACCTCGAAGGCCGCAGCTATCTGTCGCTGTCGGGTGGTGAACGGCAGCGGGTGCACCTGGCCCGCGTGCTGGCGCAGCTGTGGCCAGGGGCCGAAGGTCGGGTCTTGTTGCTCGATGAGCCCACCGCTGCGCTCGATCCATTACATCAGCACAGTACCTTGCAGGCAGTTCGTGGGTTTGCCGAACACGGTGCGGCCGTGCTGGTAATTCTTCATGACCTTAACCTGGCGGCGCGCTACTGCGATCGGCTGTTGCTGCTGCACGACGGCCAGCCACACCTGCAGGGGACCGTCGAAGCGGTGCTGCAGGCAGAGCCCCTGCGTGAGGTGTTTGGTTTGGATGTACTGGTGCAGCGTCATCCAGAGCGAGGGCACCCGCTGGTGGTGGTGCGATAGTACGGGTCGGAGCGAGCATGCTCGGGACGTGTTTGGCTGCTTCGCACGAACCTGCCCGCGGCCGTAAAAAACCCCGCACAAGGCGGGGTTCGGTGGGCTGGCGCTCAGGCGATCAGAACGCCGGAACCACGGCGCCTTCGTACTTCTCGTTGATGAACTTCTTCACGTCTTCGCTGTGCAGCGCTTCGATCAGCTTCTGCATGGCGGCGCTGTCCTTGTTGTCCGGGCGGGCAACCAGGATGTTCACGTAGGGCGAGTCGCTGCCTTCGATGTAGAGGGCGTCTTCGGTGGGGTTGAGCTTGGCTTCGAGGGCGTAGTTGGTGTTGATCAGCGCCAGGTCGACCTGGGTCAGCACACGCGGAAGGGTTGCGGCTTCCAGCTCACGGATCTTGATGTTCTTCGGGTTCTCGGCGATGTCCTTTGGTGTGGCGGTAATGCCCGCGCCGTCCTTCAGCTTGATCACACCGGCCTTCTGCAGCAGCAGCAGCGCACGGCCGCCGTTGGTGGCGTCGTTGGGGATGACCACGGTCGCGCCATTGGGCAGTTCGTCCAGCGACTTGTGCTTGCTCGAGTAAGCGCCGAAGGGCTCGATGTGTACGCCGGCAACGCTGACCAGCTCGGTGCCCTTGCCCTTGTTGAATTCATCCAGGTACGGCTGGTGCTGGAAAAAGTTGGCGTCCAGGCGCTTCTCGGATACCTGGATGTTTGGCTGCACATAATCGGTGAAGACCTTCACCTTCAGGTCGACGCCCTGTTCGGCCAGCTGGGGTTTGACGAATTCAAGGATTTCCGCGTGTGGAACAGCCGTCGCGGCGACGTTCAGTTCGTCGGCGGCTTGGGCGGAGAACGCCGCGACAGCGGCAAATGCAGCAAGCAGTTTTTTCATGGAGGGTTCCTTGTGGGTTCCTGTATCGGTGCCGGTTAGGCAGTTATTTTCTTGAAAAATGCGTCACCAGCTTGTCGCCGATGCTCTGTAGGACCTGAACCAGCACCAGCAACAGCACAACGGTGACAACCATGACGTCGGTCTGAAAACGCTGATAGCCGAAGCGGATGGCCAGATCACCCAGCCCGCCCGCGCCCACCACGCCAGCCATGGCGGTATAGGAAACCAGCGTGATGGCGGTGACGGTTACGGCGGCAATGATGCCGGGGCGGGCTTCGGGCAGCAGTGCATTGAAGATGATCTGGCGCGTGGTGGCGCCCATGGCCTGGGTGGCCTCGATGATGCCGCGGTCGACTTCGCGAAGCGCGGTTTCCACCAGTCGTGCAAAGAAGGGTGCCGCGCCCACCACCAACGGTGGAATTGCCCCGGCGACGCCCAGCGAGGTGCCGGTAACCAGTACCGTGAAGGGGATCATCACGATCAGCAGAATGATGAACGGCAGCGAGCGCAGCACGTTCACGACGAATGACAGAAAGCCATACAGCGGGCCGTTCTCGAACAGCTGGCGCGGGCCGGTGAGAAACAGCAGCACGCCCAGCGGCAGGCCGAGGAGGATGGTGAACAGCAGCGATCCGCCGAGCATCAGCAGGGTGTCCACGGTCGCCAGCCAGATCTCGTACCAGTCGACATTTCCCAATAAAGAGCTGAACAAAGCGTCCATCAGCGCAGCACCTCAACGTGTACGTCAGCAGCATCCAACTGGGCCAGGGCCGCCGCCATGTCGCCTCCCACCAGCGCCAAGGTCAGCTGGCCGTAGGGGGTGTCCTTGATGCGGTCGATGCGACCCGAGAGGATGCTGAAATCCACACCGGTCTCTCGTGCAACGGTGCCAAGCAGCGGTTTGTAGGTGGCTTCACCCTGGAAAGTCAGGCGCAGAATCCGGCCGGGTACGTGGGCGAAATCGTCATGCTGTTCGCCCTCGTCAATCGCCTCGTCTTCCAGCACGAAACGCTGGGTCGTCGGATGCTTGGGATGCAGGAAGACGTCGGTGACAGGCCCCTGCTCGACAATCGCACCGCCATCCATCACCGCCACGCGGTCGCATACGCGGCGAATCACGTCCATCTCATGGGTGATCAGCACGATGGTCAGCTTCAGCTCGGCATTGATCTCCGCCAGCAACTGCAGCACCGAGGCCGTGGTCTGCGGATCGAGTGCGCTGGTGGCTTCGTCGCAGAGCAGGATGTCCGGCTCGGTCGCCAGCGCCCGGGCGATCCCGACGCGCTGCTTCTGGCCACCGGACAGCTGCGCCGGGTACTTGCGTGCCTGATCCTTGAGGCCGACACGTTCGAGCAGGGCGGCCACACGGCTGTCGATCTCGCTGCGTGAATGGTTGCCGGCCAGGCGTAGGGGCATGGCGACATTATCGGCCACAGTCTTGGACATCAGCAGGTTGAAATGCTGAAAGATCATCCCGACGCGCTGGCGGAAGCGGCGCAGGCCGTTGGCGTCGAGCGCGGTGACATCTTCTCCGTTGACCAGAATGTGCCCACCGGACGGTTCTTCCAGACGGTTGATCAGGCGCAGCAGGGTGCTCTTGCCTGCACCGGAATGGCCGATCAGGCCAAACACTTCGCCGGCACCGATGGCCAGGTCGGTCGGCTTGAGCGCAGGCACTTCACGCATAGTGCCCCGGCCGGCAACCCGATAGGTTTTGTGGACTTGCTGAAATTCGATCACGGGCGAACCTTGTGGGTGCGGTCGTATGTGCCTGGAATGTGGCGAAAGGCGTGCATTCTACGCGTTTGCGGCGGGCGGGCGTAGTGAACTGCAGTCATTGAGCTAAGCCATCAGGGGCATAGGTTGTATAAATCGTCGCAGGCCGCAACCTTGAGCGGCTTTGTCATGTCACTAACCGGTACGCCGTGAATTGATCAAGCTTCGGCCTCGGCAAATGAGGCCAGGTTCCTTCGCGGTTAAGCGCAGCCATGCTCAACCGAGGCCCAAGATGACCGACAAGAAAGATCCAAAACACAGCGAACTCGCCGGTACCGATACCGTTGATCGCTCCAACCACAACGCCAAGCTCGACCAGCTCGAACGCTTTCGCTCCGACGCCACTGGTGAAGCGCTGAGCACCAACCAGGGTGTGAAAATCGCTGACAACCAGAACACCCTGAAGGCCGGAGAACGGGGCCCGTCGCTGCTTGAAGATTTCATCATGCGCGAGAAGCTGACCCACTTCGACCACGAGCGCATCCCCGAACGCATCGTCCATGCACGTGGTTCCGCCGCCCATGGCGTCTTCACCAGTTATGACGACCACAGTGCGCTGACAAAAGCCTCGTTTCTCTCCGGCAAAGGCAAAGAGACGCCCGTTTTCGTGCGCTTTTCCACCGTCCAAGGCTCACGCGGTTCGGCTGACACCGTGCGAGACGTGCGTGGTTTCGCCACTAAGTTCTATACGGACGAGGGTATCTTCGATCTGGTTGGCAACAACATGCCGGTGTTCTTCATCCAGGACGCGATCAAGTTTCCGGACTTCGTGCATGCGGTCAAACCGGAGCCACACAACGAGATCCCACAGGGGCAGTCGGCCCACGACAACTTCTGGGATTTCGTCTCGCTGACGCCAGAATCGGCGCATATGGTGCTCTGGACCATGTCCGACCGGGCGATTCCGCGCAGCTACCGCGCCATGGAAGGGTTTGGCGTGCATACCTTCCGCCTGATCAATGCCGAGGGTGTGAGCCGCTTCGTCAAGTTCCACTGGAAGCCGGTAGCGGGCGCCTTCTCGCTGGTCTGGGACGAGACCCTGAAGCTGGCCGGCAAGGACCCTGACTTTAACCGCCGCGACATGTGGGAATCCATCGAGATGGGTGACTATTTCGAGTGGGAGCTCGGCGTGCAGGTGGTCGAAGAGGCTGACGAACACAAGTTCGACTTCGACCTGCTCGACCCGACCAAGATCATCCCTGAAGAGCTGGTGCCGGTGCAGAAGCTCGGCAAGATGACGCTCAACCGCAACCCGGACAATTTCTTCGCCGAGACCGAACAGGCGGCGTTCCACATCGGCCATATCGTGCCCGGTATCGACTTCACCAACGATCCGCTGTTGCAGGGCCGGCTGTTCTCCTACACCGACACGCAGCTGCTGCGCCTGGGTGGGCCGAACTTCCATGAAATCCCGATCAACCGCTCGATCGCGCCAGTGCACAACAATCAGCGCGATGCCTTTCACCGGCAGACGATAAACAAGGGCCGCGCCAACTACGAGCCCAACTCCATCGACTGCGGCTGGCCGAAGGAAACCCCACCGGCTGCCAGCGGTGGTGGCTTCGAGAGATATCCGGAGCGCATGGAGGGTCACAAGGTTCGTCAGCGCAGCGCGTCATTCGGTGACCATTTTTCCCAGGCCACGCTGTTCTGGAACAGCATGAGCGCGCCGGAAAAGGAGCACATCATCGGCGCCTACAGCTTCGAGCTGGGCAAGGTGGAGCGCGTTTTCATCCGTGAGCGTCAGGTCAAAGAGATTCTGGCCAACATCGATCTTGAACTGGCCCGTCGGGTGGCCGAGAACATCGGCGTGACGCCGCCCACGGCGCCAACCGTCAACACACGACAGCCGACCCCGGCGAGCTCACCCGCGCTGAGCCTGGTGAATCATCTGTCGGGCAACATCAAGTCGCGCAAAGTGGCGATCCTTATCGCCAACGGCGTAGACGGCAAGGCGATCGATGCGTTCAAGAAGAAGCTGGCGGACGAGGGTGCTCTGGCCAAGCTGATCGGCCCGTCACCGGCGCCGGTGAAAACGGCCGACGGCACCCTGCTGACGCCAGACGCCGCGATGGACGGTATGCCTTCCATCGCCTTCGACGCGGTGTTCGTACCGGGCGGTGCGCAAAGCGTGCAGGCGATGGCCAAGAACGGGGTGGCCAAGCACTACCTGCTCGAGGCCTACAAGCATCTCAAGCCGATTGCGGTGCTTGGAGAAGCCCGTCAGCTGCTCACGGCGCTGAACCTGCCGGAAGATGCAGGCCTGGTGACCGGTGAGGACAGTGACGTGGGGACCGTATTCACCGCGTTCGCACAGGCCCTGGCGCAACATCGGATCTGGGCGCGCGAGCCGGCCGCGGAGCAGGTGCCGGCATAACCTCAGCCGTGTGAAACAAGCGGCCCGGTTGATCCGGGCCGTCTTTTTTCTGTTGATTGTGCGTCAGGCGATTTCCCGCCAGTGCAGATAGCAGCGCAGGTCGAACTCGGTCTGTGCGTAGCCCGGCATCATGTGCTCGCAGAGCTTGTAGAACGCCCGGTTGTGGTCGCTCTCGCGCAGGTGCGCCAGCTCATGCACGACGATCATCTGCAGGAATTCCGGTGCCGCTTCCTTGAACAGCGCGGCGACGCGAATCTCTTTCTTTGCCTTCAGTTTGCCGCCCTGTACCCGCGACACCGCAGTGTGGAGACCCAACGCGCGATGGGTAAGATCCAGGCGATTGTCATAGAGCACCTTGTCGATCGACGGCGCGCTTTTCAGGTGGAGCTGCCGTAGCTGCTGCACATAGCCGTACAGCGCCTTGTCACTCTGCACCTGATGGCGTTGCGGATAGCGTCGCTCGAGGTAGTCTCCCAGCCGCCGCTCCTCGATCAGACGCTGCACCTGCTGTTGCAGCGACTCAGGGTAGCCGTGCAGGTATTTCAATGGCTTCATCGCACCTGTCATCGGGCTATGCCCTGCGTGGCAAGGCGAAACTGAGCAGGAACATGGCCGCAGCAGACACCACGATGGACGGTCCGGCCGGCGTGTCCTGATACCAGGACAAGGCCAGCCCACAACAGACCGCCAGCAGCCCCAACAGGCTCGCACCCAGCGCCATCTGTTCCGGGGTGCGAGCATGACGTTGGGCAGCCGCAGCCGGGATGATCAGCAGTGAGGTGATCAGCAGCACGCCGACAATCTTCATCGCTACGGCAATCACAATGGCGATCAGCAGCATCAACGCCAGGCGGATACTGGCGACGGGTAGGCCCTCGACCCTTGCGAGTTCCTCATGCACCGTGACCGCGAGTAGCGGGCGCCAGAGGAACGCCAGCGCGACCAGCACCAGGGCGGAGCCGCCGACGATCCAGGCCAGGTCAGTGGGGCTGACGGCCAGCAGATCGCCGAACAGATAGCCTATCAGGTCGATTCGTACGTCCTTCATGAAGCTCAGCGACACCAGACCGAGCGACAGGCTGCTATGGGCCAGGATGCCCAGCAGCGTGTCCGAGGCCAGCGGCTGGCGTTGTTGCAGCGTCACCAGCAGCACCGCGAGCAACACGCAGCAGAAGGTCACGGCCAGCGTCAGGTTAACCTCCAGCATCAAACCCAGTGCCACTCCCAGCAGCGCGGAATGGGACAGGGTGTCGCCAAAGTAGGCCATCCGCCGCCAGACCACGAAGGAGCCAAGCGGGCCGGCGACCAGCGCCAGCGCGAGGCCGGCGAATAGGGCATTGAGAAGGAAGTCAGGCATCAGTGATATCAGTGCTTGCAGTTCGGGCCGTGAACGTGGGGTTTGCCGGTGACTACGCTGCCATGCAGGTCGTGGCTGTGGTCGTGCTGATGGTGATAGACCGCCAGGCTGCGTGCGTCCTGGCCAAACAGCTCGACGAAGGCGGGATCAGTGCTGACCTGCTCGGGATGGCCGGAGCAACAGACATGGCGATTCAGGCAGACCACCTGGTCGGTGGCGCTCATGACCAGATGCAGGTCATGGGACACCATCAGCACCCCGCAGCCGTAGCGGTCACGGAGTCGTCCGATCAGCCGGTACAGGTCGGCCTGGCCGGCGACGTCGACGCCCTGGACTGGCTCGTCCAGCACCAGCAGTTCCGGTTGGCGGAGCAATGCGCGGGCCAACAGGACCCGTTGCATTTCGCCACCCGAGACTGACTGCAGCGGGCTGTCGATGACATGCTCTGCACCGACCTCGGTCAGTGCGGCCAGCGCACCGGGGCGATCCACACCGGGCACCAGGCGCAGGAAGCGCAGCACCGACAGTGGCAGCGTCGGGTCGACGTGCAGCTTCTGCGGCATGTAGCCGACACGCAGCCGTGGCTTGCGCCAGACGGTGCCCCTGTCCGGCTTGAGCAGGCCCAGTACGGCGCGCACCAGAGTGGTCTTGCCGGCCCCGTTGGGGCCGATCAGTGTGACGATCTCGCCACGTTGGACCTGCAGCTGGGCGCCTTCGAGCACCGACTGATTGGCGAAGCGCACATGGATGTCATCCAGGCGAATCAACGCTTCGTTCATGCCGCGTTCCGGCAGGGCGCGCACAGACCAACCACTTCGACCGTCTGGCCTTCAACGTGGAAGTCCACGCTGCTCGCCGCCTGCACGATCGCCTCACTGATGGCTGGCTGCTCCAGCTCGATGGCGGTGTGGCAATTGCGGCAGATGAGGAACTGGCCCTGGTGGGGGTGCTCTGGATGGTTGCAGCCAACGAAAGCGTTGAGTGAGGCGATACGGTGCACCAGGCCGTTCTCGAGCAGAAAATCCAGTGCACGGTAGACCGTGGGCGGCGCGGCGCGGCGGCCATCCTGAGCCGTCAGCTCGGCGAGAATGTCATAGGCGCCGAGCGGCTTGTGGCTTTGCCAGACCAATTCCAGCACGCGTTTGCGCAGGGCAGTCAGGCGTACACCCGAGCGCGCGCAAAGCTGATCGGCTTCGGCCAGCGCATTACTGACGCAGTGATCATGGTCGTGGGGCGTGCAGGCCAGCGGAGACTTGGGCATGAGCGGAGACGAGGTGGCTGAGAGACGTTATTATGTTACCCATTCAGATCAGCCGAGTGTTGCCCGTGTTCCGTCTTTTTTCGATACCGCTTCTCGTGACTGCCGGCCTTTTCAGCAGTGCCCACGCCCATGCCGAGCTCGAGGTGCTGACCAGTATCAAGCCCTTGCAACTGATAGCCGCTGCCGTTCAGGACGGCGTTGGCAAGCCCGCTGTGCTGCTGCCGCCTGGCGCCTCGCCCCACCATTACGCGATGCGCCCATCCGACGTACGGCAGATCCGCAGTGCCGATTTGTTCTACTGGATCGGTCCGGACATGGAGACTTTTCTCGAGCCGGTGTTGCAGGGTCGCAAGGGGCCCAGCGTGGCGGTGCAGTCCCTGCCTGGGCTGACCTTGCGCCACTTCGGCGAGGCATCCGGCGAGCACGAGCACGACCATCACGACGAGCATGCACACGAGCCACAGGGTGCCCACGACGAGCATGGACATGGCGATCATGACGACCATGCCCATGAAGCAACCGACGCCCATGCAGCCGATCACGACGAACACGACCATGCCCACCGCCCCGGCAGTCTGGACGCGCACCTCTGGTTGTTGCCCGCCAATGCCGTAGCGATCGCCGAAGAAATGGCAGATGACATGGCCAAAGCCGATCCAGCCAACGCCGAGCACTACCGAGCCAACTTCGCATCGTTCAAGCAGCGGTTGGATGCGCTCGATAAGCGGCTCAGCCAGCGTCTGAGCGAAACCCGAACCAAGCCATTCTTCGTCTTCCACGAGGCCTACGAGTATTTCGAAGCCGCGTATGGAATCAAACACGCGGGCGTGTTCAGCGCAGGTGGCGAAGCCCAGCCCGGTGCGCGGCACGTCGCCGCGATGCGTGAACGCCTGGAGCAGGCAGGCCCAAGCTGCGTGTTCTACGAGCCTCCGGCTCGTCCGCGCCTTGCCGATAGCCTGACTCGCGGGCTGCCCGTGAAAGTCGCGAAGCTGGATGCGCTGGGTTACGGCATCGACGCCTCGGCGGGCGGCTACGAGCAGTTGATCGAGGATCTCGGTAGCTCGCTGGCGGGTTGCCTGGAATCACTCTGAGTCCCCGTCGCAGAGCCTGGCGACCAGGATGTCGCCGGGCGAATGACAGGTGCGTCCGTCGGCCGACTTGATCCGCGTCATAGTGCGTCTGCAACCCATGACTATGCTTCGTGCTTTGGATTCCATTCCATCGATACGAGGATGCGCAGCGCATGGCGAAGACGGACGGGCCCATCGCGGCAGAGACGAAAAGCACCCCTGACATTGCTTTGCAGGCCGCCTCTGAAGACATCTGGGCGCAGAAGTATTGTCTGACCCGCAAGGACGGCAGCGCTGTCGACGACAGCGTTGACGCCACCTGGCAACGGGTCGCCCGGGCGTTGGCTGATGTGGAGCCAGCCGAGCAGCGCGACCACTGGCACGAACGCTTCCTCTGGGCGCTGCGCAATGGCGCCATTCCTGCCGGGCGGATCATTTCCAACGCGGGCGCGCAGGATTACAAGCCTGCCACCTCGACGATCAACTGCACCGTTTCCGGCACCATCGCCGATTCGATGGACGACATTCTGGGCAAGGTTCATGAAGCCGGCCTGACGCTCAAGGCCGGTTGCGGCATCGGTTATGAATTCAGCACCCTGCGCCCGCGCGGCTCCTTCGTGTCCGGCGCCGGCGCGCACACCAGCGGCCCGCTGTCGTTCATGGATATCTTCGACAAGATGTGCTTCACGGTCAGCTCCGCTGGCGGGCGCCGCGGCGCTCAGATGGGCACCTTCGATGTCGGCCATCCGGACGTGCGTGAATTCATCCGCGCCAAGCGCGAGGATGGCCGGCTGCGGCAGTTCAACCTCAGCCTGCTGATCACCGACGAGTTCATGCAAGCCGTAGAGGGCGATGCCGACTGGCCGCTGATTTTCCCGCTGCACCTGAAGGAAAAGGCGGAGCACGATCTCGAAGACGCGGATCAGGTGCTCTGGCGCGAATGGCCGAGCCATGAGGGCTACATCGTCCGCGACGATGGCTTGGTCGCCTGCAAGGTCTACGGCCGGGTCAAGGCGCGGCACCTCTGGGACATGATCATGGTGTCCACCTACGATTATGCCGAGCCGGGCTTCATCCTCATCGACCGGGTCAACCAGTTGAACAACAACTGGTGGTGCGAAGCGATCCGCGCCACCAATCCGTGCGGCGAACAGCCGCTGCCGCCCTATGGCTCTTGCCTGCTGGGCTCGATCAACCTGACCCGATTCGTGATTGATCCCTTCGGCGTCGATGCGCGCTTCGACTGGGACACATACCGCGAAGTGGTGCGCGTGTTCACCCGGATGCTCGACAACGTGGTGGAGATCAATGGCCTGCCGCTGGCCCAGCAGCGCCACGAGATCGAAAGCAAACGCCGCCATGGCATGGGGTTCCTGGGTCTTGGCTCGGCCCTGACGCTGCTCAAACTGCGCTACGGCAGTCCGGAAGCTTGCGTATTCACCGAGGAAGTCGCCCGCGAAATGGCGCTGGTCGGCTGGGAGGTGGCATTGCAACTTTCGAAGGAGAAAGGGCCGGCGCCGTTGTTGGCTGAGACCTTTGAGGTCACCGCCGAGATGCTGCGCAAACGACCGGAAATGAAAAAGGATGGCTACAAGCTTGGCGATCCGGTGCCGGGGCGCATCCTGCATGCCAGGTACTCTCGCTACATGCAGAAGATTGCCGAATACGCGCCCGAGCTGATCGAGGCGCTGGCCGAGCAAGGCGCGCGTTTTACCCATCACAGCTCAATCGCGCCCACCGGCACCATCAGCCTGAGCCTGGCCAACAACGCCTCCAATGGCATCGAGCCTAGCTTCGCCCACCACTACTCGCGCAACCTGATCCGCGCCGGGCGCAAAGCCAAGGAAAAGATCGAGGTGTTCAGCTACGAACTGCTGGCTTATCGCACCCTGATCAATCCTCGCGCCAAGCCCGGCTCGACCGAGCCGGGCGAGCAATTGCCGGACTATTTCATCACTGCTGACGACATCACCCCGACCCAGCACGTCGACATCCAGGCCGCTGCGCAGAAGTGGGTCGACTCGTCGATCTCCAAGACCGCCAACGTCCCCACCGATTACCCGTTTGAAGCCTTCAAGGACATTTACCGCTACGCCTGGCGCCAGGGGCTGAAGGGTTGCACGACCTTTCGCTTCAATCCGGCTGCGTTCCAGGGTGTGCTGGTCAAGGAAGCTGACCTGGAGAAGACGCTGTATCGCTTCATCCTCGAAGACGGCAGCGTGGTCGAGCTCAAGGGCAATGAGAACGTAGAGTACGACGGCGAAGTGAATACCGCAGCCAACCTCTTCGATGCCTTGAAAGAAGGCTACTACGGCAAGTACTGAGCATAGAAAGCCGGACGGCGTGCGTCGTCCGGGTGGAGAACCCGCAATGACCGTAAAGATCACGCAGCGCATCAAGGGCTTCAAGGTTGTCGACGAGACCGTGGAGCGTCCCGCCGTCACCGCTGACAACGCCACCGGCAAGGCCAATGTGGTGGAAATGGACGAAAGCCTGCAGCGCCCGGAAACCCTGGTCGGCATGACCTACAAGATCAAGTCGCCGCTGTTCGAGCACGCGCTCTACGTCACCATCAACGATGTGGTCCTCAACGCCGGCACGCCCCATGAGCAGCGCCGGCCGTTCGAGATCTTCATCAACTCCAAGAACATGGACCACTTTCAGTGGATCGTGGCGCTCACGCGGATCATGTCGGCGGTGTTTCGCAAGGGCGGCGACTGCACCTTTCTGGTGGAGGAGCTCAAAGCCGTCTTCGATCCGCGCGGTGGCTACCTGAAGAAGGGTGGCGTCTACATGCCGTCGATCGTGGCAGAGATCGGCGGCGTGCTGGAACGTCATCTGATCGCCATCGGCATGCTCGAAGGCCATGCGCTGGACGACACCCAGCTCAAGTACCTGGCCGAAAAACGCGCCGCCTATGAGGCCAGCCAGGGCGCCGCTACGGTAGAGCCGGGCGAGGGCTTCCCCCCCGGCGCGCAACTATGCAGCAAGTGCAACACCCAGGCGGTGGTGCTGATGGATGGCTGTGCGACGTGCCTGAATTGCGGCAATTCCAAATGCGGCTAGAACGGCCAGAAAGAAAGGCCGGACTCCGCTTGTGGTTTACTGCGTAGCCTTTGCTCTGATTGGGCCGGACGACAATAGCCGTCACGGCCCTGTCGGGTTGTCAGGTCACGACGCGATAGCAAGGCTCGTACGGCCGGCCGCCAGGCAGCTTCATCCGGTGCTGCTCGACAAAAGCCTGTAACAGCTCGTCGAGCGGTTTCATGAACGCGGGATCGCCGTGGATTTCGTAGGGACCGAACTGCTCGATACGACGGATGCCCTTGTCCTTCACGTTACCGGCCACGATGCCGGAGAACGCCCGGCGCAGGTTCGCCGCCAACTGGTGCGGCGGCACGTTGCGGGTCAGTTGCAGACTGGCCATGTTCTCGTGGGTCGGATCGAAGGGATGCTGGAAGCCTTCGTCTATCTTCAGCAGCCAGTTGAAGTGGAACGCATCGTTGCGCTCCCGGCGGAACTGCTTGACCGCTTTCAGCCCCTCGACCATTTGCCGTGACACCTCGGCCGGGTCGTCGATGACGATCTTGTAGAGGCGCTGGGCTTCCTCACCCAGGGTCGCGCCAACGAACTCGCGCAGCCGCTGCAGATAAGGCGCCGCGCTTTCCGGGCCGGTGAGGATGACCGGGAAGGGCACCTCACGATTGTCCGGGTGTAGCAGGATGCCCAGCAGATAGAGGAATTCCTCGGCCGTGCCGACACCGCCTGGGAAGATGATGATGCCGTGACCGACCCGGACGAAGGCTTCGAGGCGCTTCTCGATGTCCGGCAGGATCACCAGCTCGTTGACGATCGGGTTCGGTGCTTCGGCGGCGATGATGCCCGGCTCTGTCAGGCCCAGGTAACGGCCCCCGACGATCCGTTGCTTGGCATGGGCGATGGTCGCGCCCTTCATCGGGCCCTTCATCACGCCTGGGCCGCAGCCGGTGCAGATGTTCAGGTTGCGCAGGCCCAGCTCATGGCCGACCCGTTTGCTGTATTTGTATTCCTCGGTGCTGATCGAGTGGCCGCCCCAGCACACCACCATGTTCGGTTCGACCCCTGGACGCAGGGTGCGGGCGTTGCGCAGCAGGTGGAACACATAGTCGGTAATGCCCTGGGAGCTGCTCAGGTCGATGCGGGGGCTGCCCAGCTCGCTTTCGGTGTAGACGATGTCGCGAAGTGCACTGAACAGCATCTCGCGGGTGCTGGCGATCATCTCACCGTCGACGAAAGCATCCGCTGGGGCATTGAGCAGTTCCAGGCGCACGCCACGGTCCTGCTGATGGATCCGTACTTCAAAGTCGTCATAGGCTTCGAGAACGGTTTTTGCGTTGTCGATGCGCGCGCCGGTATTGAGGATAGCCAGGGCGCACTGGCGAAACAGCGTATAGGTGCTGCCACAACCGGCTTCGCTCAGTTGCTGGACTTCCCGTTGGGACAGCGTCTCCAGGCTACCTTTTGGGGTAACCGAGGCATTGATTACATAGCGTGAGGTCATGCTTTTATTCCCTGAAAGCAATGCGGCCTGGCCAGTGCGGGCAGGCGCATCAGGATGTTGGACGCCGAGGCCTTGAGCAGCGGCGTATGAACAGGGCCGTCCGAGCAGGCATCGTGCCGATGGGCTGTAGGGCGGAGCGTCGCAGCGGCAAAACGCATCGCTGCAGGCTGCTTGCCAAGGCCAAACGTTTCACGCTGGCCGATACGATGCGCTTGGGCGGGCAGTACTTGACGTCGAACGGGAGAAAATGTTCCTGAAAGCGCCTCCTGGGGCTTGGTTCTGTTCATGCGTACATCCAGTACGGCCAGCGTTGACAAGCGTTTGACAGCGGGTGTGGCTGTTGATTGGACGCGATGTGGACGGTTTCTCCGGCAAGGGGCGCAACCTTTCGGTTGATGAAGGCGCTCAAAAGGCAAACGGCAGGGCGCTGTGGCAATGCTGTCGAGCGCTGAGCAGCCGACAGAACTCGTCGGGGTCCTTGATCAGCACCGACTGGCCTGCGAATTTCTGCGCAGCGATCAACCGCGACAGCCAGAAACGCACACAGGCGACACGTAGCATGGGTCGCCACAGCTCGGCTTCGGCCGGGGTGAAGCGGCGCAAACTGGAGTAGGCGGCCAGCAACGGCTGGCTTCGGGATTCGTCGATTTCGCCGTTGGGGTGCGAGCACCAGTCGTTCACCGTGATCGCGACGTCGTAGAGCATGGGCCCGGAGCAAGCATTGTAGAAATCGATGACACCGGTCAGGTGGCTGCCTTCGAACAGCAGATTGTCACGGAACAGATCGGCGTGCAGGTTGGCCCGCGGCAGCGCCAGGATCTTTGGCTTGAGCTCGGCAATCTCGGCCAGGCCGTCACGCAGCAACGGTAACTGGTCATCACTGAGCGACAATGCCAGGCTCGGGCCTTCCGCCTGCATCCAGTCCAGGCCGCGATCGCTGCGTCGCTCGATGATCTTGTCTCGCGTCGCCAGGTGCAGGCGCGCCAGCAGCCGACCGACCTCGGCGCACTGATGGGCGTTGGGCGATGCGACATGCTTGCCAGCCAGTCGTGGCTGCAGCAGGGCCGGTTTTTCTGCCAGGGTGCGCAGGGCTTCGCCGCGGTCGGTCCGCAGGGCATAGGGGACCGGCAGGCCGGCGCGGTGCAGCACGTCGAGCAGTTCGATGAAGAAAGGCAGATCCTGGCTTGGGCCGCGCTCGACCAGCGTCAGGACGTACTCGCCCTGTTCCAGGCTGACAAAGAAATTGCTGTTCTCGCTGCCGGCAGCAATGCCCTCGAACTCACGCAGGCGGCCAAGGCCGTAGGGCGCCAGGAAAAGCTCGAGTTCTTCGCGTTGCAAGGGGGTGAAAACCGACATGAGCTGCCTTCCGTTATCAGAACATTCAGCTTACCAGCTGAAGATTTCCCAGGCCGGGATGAGCATGTCCGGACGATCGGCGCGAATGAAGTTGCTGTCGCCATCGGCTCGCACCAGAAAGTACGGCTTGCCATGCTTGGGGATGATCTTCACCGCATAGAGGAAGCCATTGACCCGGTATTCCTCAACGGTGCGCTCACCGTCCTGGCGGATGGTCACGTCGGGTTCGCCGCCGACCGATTCCTGAGCGAAACCACTCAGCGGCGCCAGTGCCAGCAAGCTGGCCAGCAGTAAAGCCTGGATCGAACGCATGATAACCTTGTCCCTTTGTCGTCAAGTGGTCCCGCGCATTCTAGCCCCGGACCCGCCGAAAAGGTTGATCCTGCTCATGAGCCAAGCGCCCCTCGTTCTGGTGGACGGTTCGTCCTACCTCTATCGCGCCTTTCACGCCTTGCCCCCATTGACCACCTCGACCGGCAAGCCTACCGGCGCGGTCAAGGGCGTGCTGAACATGCTGCTGTCGTTGCGCCGGCAGTACCCGGACAGCCCCTTCGCAGTGGTTTTCGATGCCAAGGGACCGACCTTTCGCGACACCCTGTTCGCCGAATACAAATCGCACCGCCCGCCCATGCCCGATGACCTGCGCGGCCAGGTCGAGCCGCTGCACGCCAGCGTACGCGCATTGGGTATGCCTTTGCTGTGCGTCGAAGGCGTTGAGGCCGACGATGTCATTGGAACGCTGGCGCGGCAGTGCGCAGCGCTTGGCCGCGACGTCATCATATCCACCGGCGACAAGGACATGGCGCAACTGGTCTGCCCACACGTTACCCTGGTCAACACCATGACCGGCAGTGTCTACGACATCGAAGGCGTGAAGACCAAGTTCGGCGTTGGTCCGGAACTGATCATCGACTTCCTCGCACTGATGGGCGACAAGGTCGACAACATTCCTGGCGTTCCCGGCGTTGGCGAGAAGACCGCCTGCGGCCTGCTGAACGGCATCGAAGGCGGCATCAAGGGGCTTTACGAGAACCTCGATAAGGTCAGCGCCCTGCCGATCCGCGGCGCCAAATCCCTTGCCGCCAAGCTTGAAGAGCATCGCGACGCAGCGTTTATGTCCTATGAACTGGCGACCATCAAGATCGACGTGCCGCTGGATGTGCAGGTCGGTGACCTGATGCCCGGCGAACCGCACCGCGAAGCCCTGATCGCGTTGTACCGCGAACTCGAATTCAAGACCTGGCTCGACGAACTGCTGCGCGATGCCAAGGCAGCGGGCGAAGACTGCGAGGTTCAACCCGAGAGTTGCTCGATCCAGGCCGAAGCCGAGTACAGCACCATTTTTGAACAGGCCGAGTTCGACGCCTGGCTCGAACGCCTGGAGGCGGCGGAGTGCTTCGCCTTCGACACCGAAACCACCAGCCTGGACGCGCAAAAGGCACAACTGGTCGGTGTGTCCTTCGCCATCGAGGCGGGCAAGGCGGCTTATGTACCGCTCGGCCACAGCTACATGGGCGTTCCGCAGCAGCTGAACATGGATGCCGTACTGGCTGCGCTCAAACCGCTGCTGGAAGACCCGAGCAAGCGCAAGATCTGTCAGCACGGCAAATATGACATGAACGTGCTGATGCACTACGGCATCGAGATGCGCGGCATGACGTTTGACACCATGCTCGAATCCTACGTGCTCGACGCTACGGCCACCCGCCACGACATGGACAGCCTGGCGCTCAAATACCTGGGTCGCGGCACCATCCGCTTCGAGGACATCGCCGGTAAGGGCGCCAAGCAGCTGACTTTCGATCAGATCGCCGTCGAGCAGGCCGGGCCCTACGCTGCCGAGGACGCCGACGTCACCCTGCGCCTGCACCAGACCCTGATGAGCAAGCTCGACGCCGCACCCTCGCTGCTCAAGGTGCTCAACGAGATCGAGATGCCGCTGGTGCCGGTGTTGGCGCGTATCGAGCGCAACGGCGCACTGGTCGATGCCAACCTGCTCGGGTTGCAGAGCGTCGAGATTGGCAACAAGCTCGTCGAGCTGGAGCGCGAGGCCTATGACATCGCCGGTGAGGAGTTCAACCTCGGCTCGCCCAAGCAACTCTGCGCGATCCTGTATGACAAGCTCGGCTGCCCGGTGCTGTCGAAGACCGCAGGCGGCCAGCCGTCCACCGCTGAGAGCGTGCTGGCCGATCTGGCCGAGAAGGATTATCCGCTGCCCAAGGTGATCATGCAGCACCGCAGCTTGAGCAAGCTCAAGGGCACCTACACCGACAAGCTGCCGTTGCAGATCAATCCGCGCACCGGACGCATTCACACCAGCTACCACCAGGCCGTGACGGCGACCGGTCGCTTGTCATCGTCAGACCCAAACCTGCAGAACATCCCGATCCGCACCGCGGAGGGTCGGCGGATTCGCCAAGCATTCGTCGCCGCGCCGGGCTATAAGCTGCTGGCGGCCGACTACTCTCAGATCGAATTGCGGATCATGGCGCACCTGGCACAGGATGCCGGCTTGCTGCATGCCTTCCAGAACGACCTGGACGTGCACCGTGCCACTGCTGCCGAAGTGTTCGGCGTCGAGCTGGATCAGGTCAGCAATGACCAGCGACGCAGCGCCAAGGCGATCAACTTCGGCCTGATTTACGGCATGAGCGCGTTTGGTC
Source organism: Stutzerimonas stutzeri (assembly GCF_051028275.1). Classification (GTDB taxonomy): domain Bacteria; phylum Pseudomonadota; class Gammaproteobacteria; order Pseudomonadales; family Pseudomonadaceae; genus Stutzerimonas; species Stutzerimonas stutzeri_AS. The sequence continues at coordinate 4,149,843 of NZ_CP069269.1, read as the reverse complement.
TGGCCAAGCAGATCGACGTCGGTCGCGGCGAAGCCCAGGCCTACATTGACCGATACTTCGCCCGCTATCCCGGGGTGCTCGCCTACATGGAGCGCACCCGCACGCAGGCGGCGGAGCAGGGCTACGTGGAAACGCTGTTCGGGCGCCGGCTGTATCTCCCCGAAATCAATTCCAAGAACGGCGCCATGCGCAAGGGCGCCGAGCGTACAGCGATCAACGCACCCATGCAGGGCACTGCAGCGGACATCATCAAGCGCGCCATGATCGCCGTCGACAACTGGCTACAGGAAAGCGGATTGGATGCGCGTGTCATCCTGCAGGTGCACGATGAATTGGTGGTCGAGGTTCGCGAGGATCTGGTCGAACAGGTCCGCGAGCAGATTCTGCCGCTCATGAGCGGAGCCGCGCAGCTGGATGTGCCGCTGCTGGTCGAGGCGGGCGTGGGCAACAACTGGGACGAGGCACACTAGCAGGGCGCTGGTCGAGGTGCGATAGGCTGCGGTACGCCCCGTCTTGGAGCGGCTTTGCCCTCGATGAAAATATTTTTCGTTGCGTATTGAACTGACGGATCGAAAGACCGGTCATAGGCTACGAAGGGTGTAGAAGCCCTTCGATGCTCCTTGTTGTGTTAAGTGTTGGCAGATCTCTGGTTACGCCATTGGCGTACCGGATTTAAACCTCGGACTTCCCCCTCCCCCAACGAAGTCCGAGGTTTTTTTTTGCCTTTAAGAAAGTGCCTCGAAGAAGGTCCGTGAAGATGGCGGCGCTTCGCTCGGCCCATCGCTATCGAACGGGATTGTGCTGGCTCAAGGCAGCTGCAAGCCGCCGCCTGCCTTGTGCAAATGGCGAAGGTGCTTACCGATCTGCGCCAGATTGGCTTCGACACTCTCCAACTCCAGCCGGCGCTCTTCGCCCAGCAGCTGGCGCACCTCGGCATTCAGCGTATCGGTGAGCTGGTGTAGGCGAGCCTGGCGCTGGTTGCTTTCTGACTCGAGCCGCTGCCACTCGCTGGCCTGCGGCAAGCCGTAACCACTGCCGTCGAGCAATTGCGCCGGCTGGCTCAGGTAACCGCTGTTGGCAAGAATGCCCTGCAGGGTCTCGTCCGCCTTGGCCAGGCCTGTGTCACCCTGTTGGCGGCCGCTGAGGTAGCGATTCTTCAGCTCTTCCTGCGCCAGCAGCAGGTGCCGGCGCAGGGCTGCCTGTTCCACCAGCAGCAGGGCCGCGCTGGCGCGCAGGTCGGCTCGCTCGATCCATGGGCGACGCGTTTCGGCGCTCAGTTCCAACCAGGCTTCGACGTCTGCCTGCGGCAGTCCCAAGCGCTCGCGGAGTATGGCAAACATCGCCTGATAGCGATCCCGGTACGAATCGAAGCGATAGCCAAGGCGCAGCGCCTCGCGCGGATCATCGAGCACGCTGGCATCGGCCAGCCCGCGGTTGATCAGGATCTCGAGCAGGCCGCTGGGCAGAATGCTATCCAGTGCAACGAGCTCAGGGCGGGCCGTTCCGCTACGCAACAGCTTGAGCGTTTCTACGGCGCAGTTGTTGGACAGAAAGTAGTAATCGCCGTCGTAGCTCCAGTGCATTTCAGCGCTGCGGGTCACCAGGTTTTCGATCTCCGCGCGCTGGAACCTCAGCGGGATCGAGGCGAGGCTGCGCAGTTCGATCTTGGTGTATTCGTCGATCACCTGGCCCAGCGGCAGAACGAACAGGCGTGACGGGTAGACGCCGGTCAGGCCATCCCAGCTCGACAGCTGCACATCACCCACGAATGCGCGGAAAGACAGTACCAGGTGTTGATCGAGGTCCAGCCGGCAGTCTGGCCCGCGCGGGCGCCCCGGTGCGCAGATCACCAGACGCAGCATGCTGTGGCCCCAGCGGCTGACCCAGGCGTCGTTGGCTTCGGCGAACAGGTAGTCCACTTCATAGACTCGCTCGGGGTCGAGTTCGATCAGCGGCGTGCGCGCAAAGTCGTGCCCGGCGTTGAGGATCGGCAGGGCGTCTGCGCACGCTTCTACGTCGGCGGGATGCCAATCGAAATGCTGGCTGAAGTAGCGATGCAGAGAGGGACGACGGCAGGCGTAGCTGGGATCCAGGAGAAAGTACTCCAGGTTCACCGCGACGAATTCCAGCGGGTTGCTCAACTCGTACGCATCGGGGCTGCGCGCGACCTGGGCGTTCTCTCGTTCGCGCTCGCCGCGCTGGCCGACACGTTGAGGCCAGCCGGCCAGATCGAGAAGGCGTGGATCATCGCTGAGGGTGAAGCGACGTTCGGTCTGGCCGCGACAGTGTTCCGGTAATCCGATTTGGCCATGGCTGCTGGCGCGTCGGCTGCAGAAGGCGAGCTGTCTGTATTCATCCGACGACCAGAGGCGGGCGCGGTCATACAGGTGGGCGATTTCGTGAACGAGAGTCGCCAGTAATTCCTGACGCACTGTGCCATGTGGACGCTTGGTGCGCTGCTTGGCCGCGCTGCCATCGGTCAGCCCCGGCAGCAGGCGCCTGTTGAGCAGCACCAGGCTGCCGCCAGCGCTGCCATACACATCGTGAGTCAGGCCTTGATGCCAGCGCACACGAACCTCGCGGTCGAGCTGTTCGACCATCCGCGGAGGCAGCGCGGCCATGGCTTCGTCCAGTAGGCGCTGGCTGGATGCGCGTTGAGCCGGTAGCAGGTCGTCGTTATCCAGCTTCAGCCGCAGGCCAGCCTGACAGAGGCTGGCAAACATCGTGAGCGTGATGAGCGCAAGGGCCGCACACCAGGCGCGTGGCCTCTTCACTGAGCGAGGATGGTTTCGGCTAGAGCCAGGTCGCTGGCGTATCGCGCTTCGGGAAAGGCTCCACGCAGGCTGTCCAGCGCGGCTTCCAGCCGAGCGCCACGGATTTCACCACTGCTGGCGACGAAACTGGCCGCCTCGTCGCGGGCTTCGCTGACAACTTTCATGTCGCTGATGCGGCTGGTCACGTCGGATGTGAAGTTGATGCTGCGATCCAGCGCGTTGACGACGATATTGCTGGTGGCAACGAGGGTCTGCGCCTGGGTGCCGCTGGCGATAAAGGCCAGTGCGAATGGCACGGCGATCAGCTTGAGTTTCATTGGGCTTCTCGTAAATCGGAGTGAGTCATTGGACGAGGATTGCTTCGGCCAGTTCAAGGTCGCTCGCTTCCAGCTCCGGTTGATGTTCGCGTAACCAGAGCAGTGCAGCCTCCAGGCTCGCGCCACGCAGAGCGCCAGCGCTGGCAACGAAGCCGGCTGCGTCATCGCGCGAGTCAAGGATGAGCTTCTTGTCGAAGGGAGCGCTGGTCAGCTGGCTGGCAACGTAGCTGAAGGCGACGGTACCGCCGGTCAGGCTGTCAAACGCTTGGGCGCTATTGCAAAGGCAGCAGCTGAGGAGTGCAAGGTAAAGCGAACGCATGTGAGTCCTGGAGCCGAAACAACAGCTGCCAAGGCTAGCGAAACGCCAGCCCTTGGGCCAGCGCTACGCTCACCGCATCCGTGTCACAGCGCCAGAATGGCGCCGGCCAGTTCGAGGTCGCTGGCTTCCATACCTGGTGTTTCGGCGCGGATGTGCTTGAGTGCTGCCTCCAGCTGAGCGCCACGCGCCTCGCCGTTGCTGGCCACGAAGCGAGCCGCATCGTCGCGAGCGTCCAGTACCACCTTGTCATCACCCAGGTTTGACGTGATGTCGGATGTACCTTCCACAGTGTTGACCAACGAGGCGCCGATGGCGTCGATGGTGCCGGTGATGCTGCCGGCCGAAGCGGTACCTGCCACCAGACAGGCAGCGGTGGCAATAGACAACAGGTACTTGTTCATAGTGTTCTCCAGGCTAGACGCGGCTCGCCGCTGATGGCCAGTTTGACCATCAGCCAAGGCATGCCGTTCAGCTTACGACGCGATGCCATCGCCCGGAAGGTGCCGTCAGCGCCAGAAGGGCTTATTTAGCTCGTCCAGCCGCTCGCTGTGGCTGATGCCGATGTCCGCCAGTTGACGGTCATCGAGCGCGGCCAGCTGGCGGCGGGTACGTGTTCGCTGCTGCCATAGGCGGAATATTTCCGGTATGTAGCGAAGCGATAGCGGGCCTAACGTGGGTGTAATGCTCTGGGACAGTACGCGCTCCATGTGCCGCTCCTTCCCGAAGTAAACGGGGATGGGTTATGGGCAGATAGAGTCGCGTGCCGGACTGTTGCGATACAGTCACAGGGACTTAGAATTGTGCTGGTTCAGTTGGGCTGATGGCCGAGCTGTACCGCTGTTGCAAATGCACAACTGTTTGCCGCAGCCGTTTACGCGTTCCGGTTGGTGGACGCAGGGCTCAGCATATGGACCGGCCGGATCTCGAAATCGCAAGTCAGGTAATCCATCCGATGTTCACTGAAGCTACGCATATGCGGCAGTGCACTGTGAGCCTCGAGATGCTCGGCCGATTCCCAGACCTCGTAGAAGATGAACAACGTTGGGTCTTTGGCATCGCGCAGCATGTGGTACTCGATGCAGCCTGCTTCCGCTCGGCTAGGGGCTACGTAGCGCTTGAACAATGCTTCGAATTCAGCGGATTTTTCTGGCCGGGTATGGGCGTGGAGAATGAAAGCACAGGGTTCGCTCATGGGCTGCTCCAGAAGAAAGGTATGCAGCCTAACGCAGTAAAGCGGCACTTATTCATGATTTTCAGTCAATAAGTTTTTGCCGGAATGGCTCTGTATCGACAGTTCTGGAATCGTTAGGCTGCGAGCCATCCTCATTTGCTGGAACGATCAATGAAGCACATTCTCCTTCTTAATGGCGCCAAGCAGTTCGCTCATTCCGACGGTCGCTACAACACAACCATGCACGAGACGGCGCTGAGCTTTCTCGACCGTGCCGGGTTCGACGTCAGACAAACGCACATTGACGCCGGCTATGACTTGGCTGAAGAGGTCGCCAAGTACCTGTGGGCCGACGTGATCATCTATCAAATGCCTGGCTGGTGGATGGGCGCGCCATGGACCGTGAAAAAATACCTCGATGAAGTTTTCACCGAGGGTCATGGAAGCCTGTACGCCAACGATGGACGGACACGCTCCGATGCATCGCAGAAGTACGGCAGCGGCGGGTTGCTACAGGGCAAGCAGTACATGATCTCGGCGACCTGGAATGCGCCGCAGCAAGCCTTTGACGATCCGACCGATTTCTTCGAGGGCAAGGGTGCCGACGCCGTGTACTTCCCTTTCCACAAGGCCAACGAGTTTCTTGGCATGACTGGCCTGCCAACGTTTCTCTGCGTCGATGTGATGAAGCAGCCATCCATCGAGGCGGACATCAGGCGCTACGAGGCGCACCTGGCCAAGGTGTTCGGCCTCTGACCCGGCCGCTGACCCGCCAAAACAAAAACCCCTCGCGGCCGGGCCGGGAGGGGTTTTTGGTACTGCGGTATCGCTTACTCCACAGCCTTGACCATATCTTCGACGACCTTCTTGGCATCGCCAAAGACCATCATGGTCTTGTCCATGTAGAACAGCTCGTTATCCAGGCCGGCATAACCGCTGGCCATCGAGCGCTTGTTGACGATGACCGTCTTGGCTTTGTAAGCCTCGAGGATCGGCATGCCAGCGATAGGCGACTTGGGATCGTTCTTCGCCGCCGGGTTGACCACGTCGTTGGCGCCGAGCACCAGCACCACGTCGGCTTGGCCGAACTCGGAGTTGATGTCTTCCATCTCGAAGACCTGCTCGTAGGGGACTTCGGCCTCGGCCAGCAGCACGTTCATGTGACCGGGCATACGACCAGCGACCGGGTGGATCGCATACTTCACGGTCACGCCCATGTGCGTCAGCTTTTCGGCCAGTTCCATCAGCGCATGCTGCGCGCGGGCCACCGCCAGGCCATAGCCGGGCACGATGATCACGGTGTCCGCGTTCGACAGCAGGAAAGCGGCGTCATCGCTGGAGCCGGATTTGACCGGACGCTGTTCCTGGCTGCCCGTTGCCGGGCCCGCATCTGCATCGGCGCCGAAGCCGCCGAGGATGACGTTGAAGAACGAGCGGTTCATCGCCTTGCACATGATGTACGAGAGGATCGCGCCGCTCGAACCCACCAGCGAGCCTGCAATGATCAGCATCGAGTTGTTCAGTGAGAAGCCGATACCGGCTGCTGCCCAGCCTGAGTAGCTGTTGAGCATCGAAACCACCACCGGCATGTCGGCGCCGCCAATCGGGATGATGATCAGCACGCCGATGACGAAGGCCAGCGCCAGCAGGATCATGAACGCGGTGAAGTTGCCGCTGAAGGTGTAGATCAGGCCCAGTACCAGAATCGCCACGCCAACGGCGAGGTTGATCTTGTGCTGGTTGGGGAACACCACCGGCGCGCCCTGGAACAGGCGGAACTTGTACTTGCCCGACAGCTTGCCAAAGGCGATCACCGAACCGGAGAAGGTGATGGCGCCGATGGCCGCGCCGAGGAACAGCTCCAGGCGGTTGCCGGCCGGTATCGGATAGCCGATGGCCTGCACGATGCCCAGCGACTGCGGCTCGAGCACCGCGGCGATGGCGATGAACACCGCGGCCAGGCCGATCATGCTGTGCATGAACGCGACCAGCTCGGGCATCTTGGTCATTTCGACGCGTTTGGCCATCAGGGTCCCGATGGTGCCGCCGATCAGCAGGCCGATGATGATGAAGCCCAGACCGCTCCAGGGGCTGGCGCTTTCGACCAGCTGCGCGCCGAGTTTGAACACCAGAAACACCGTGGTGACCACGGCGATGCCCATGCCGATCATGCCGAACAGGTTGCCACGGCGAGAGGTGGTCGGATGCGACAGGCCTTTGAGGGCCTGGATGAAGCTCACCGAGGCGATGAGGTAGAGCAGGGTGATCAGGTTCATGCTCATGGCTTGACCTCCGCCTTGGCGCCTGCGCGCTCCTTTTTCTTGAACATTTCGAGCATGCGGCGGGTGACGAGGAAGCCACCAAAAACGTTGACCGCGGCCAGGGTCACGGCAAGGGTTCCCATCAGCTTGCCCATCGGGGTAACGGTCAGGGCAGCAGCCAGCATGGCGCCGACAATGACGATCGCAGAAATGGCGTTGGTGACCGCCATCAGTGGAGTGTGCAGCGCGGGGGTGACGTTCCAGACCACGTGGTAGCCGACGTAGATCGCCAGCACGAAGATGATCAGGTTGTAGATGCCATCAGAAATCATGTCCATGTTCAGGCTCCCTTAACCGTTGGTGCGTACGACCTGGCCGTCACGGCACATCAGGCACGCGGCGACGATGTCGTCTTCAAGATTGAGCTGGAATCGGGCTTCTCCATCGACCACCAGCTTGAGGAAGTCCAGCAGGTTGCGTGCGTATAGCGCCGAAGCATCCGCCGGCACGAGGGTCGCCAGGTTGGTGTAGCCAACCAGGGTCACGCCGTGCTTGACCACCACCTGATCGGCTTCGGTCAATGGACAGTTACCGCCCTGAGAGGCGGCGAGGTCGATTACCACCGAGCCGGGCTTCATCTGCTGCACGGTCTCTTCCTGCAGCAGCGTCGGTGCCTTGCGCCCCGGAATCAGCGCGGTGGTGATGATGATGTCGGCCTGTTTGGCTCGTTCGTGCACGGCCTGGGCCTGGCGCGCCATCCAGGACGCGGGCATCGGCCGGGCATAACCGCCAACACCTTCGGCGCACTCACGCTCTTCGTCGGTTTCGAAGGGCACGTCGACGAACTTGGCGCCAAGGGACTCGATCTGCTCTTTCACCGCCGGGCGGACGTCCGAGGCTTCGATGACCGCGCCCAGACGTTTGGCCGTGGCGATGGCCTGCAGACCGGCAACACCGGCGCCAAGAATCAGCACCCTTGCGGCCTTCACCGTACCGGCTGCGGTCATCAGCATCGGCATGAAGCGCGGGTACTGGTTGGCCGCCACCATCACCGCCTTGTAGCCGGCGATGTTGGCCTGGGAGGAGAGCACGTCGAGGCTCTGCGCGCGCGAGGTACGCGGCGCGGCTTCGAGGGCAAAGGCGGTGATCCCGCGCTCGGCCATGCGTGCGATGTTGTCATTGTCGAAGGGATTGAGCATGCCGATCAGAACCGTACCGGGCGCGATCTGCGCCAGTTCGGTCTCGCTCGGTGCGTTCACCTTCAGCAGGATCTCTGCTGCGAACGCCGCAGCGGCATCGGCGATGGTGGCGCCTGCCGCCTCGAAGGCACTGTCCGGAATACTGGCCTGTACGCCAGCTCCGCTCTGCACCGTCACCCGATGCCCTTGCCCGATCAGCTTCTTGATGGTTTCCGGTGTCGCGGCAACGCGCGTTTCACCGGGCCTGGTTTCGAGAGGAACACCAATGTGCATTGTTCTTGTTCTCCTGCTTGATCGTAGCCAGCGGACTTTCCGGTCTACCGGTCATCGCACCGCTGACGTTACTTATCGCCCGGCCACTGCGGATGGCGGCTGGGTGTGGATCGGCTTAACGGGCCCTTGCACATTGCTAAAAGCCTGCTGCGGCGCGGCATTCTGCAAGGACTGAAAAAATCAAACAACTGTTTTAACCAGAACGCAAGTGTGGCGGTTCGTTCACAACGTGACCGTTAGGTTGCTTCGTAACGCTGCAGCCAGCGTCGGTATTGGGTTCGACCTTAGTCTAAGGTTCAATACCCTGTTAGGCGCGGCGCACTCATGAATGACGGGTTATAGACGCGGTATTCGTCGGCGGCCTCGTCTATATTCAATCTTGGTGCTGGTTTTTTTGCGCGATGGCCCCGCTGCGCCAAAAAATCAGCGAGGGGTTTGAAATGTCATGCATGTCCTGTAGTCCATAGCTGTTGGTCGCGTCGGATCGGACCGCCGGCCAACACGAATCGCACCCACTGCGAGAAAATATTGCGCATGGCCGAATTAGACTTGAACGAGATCACCCTGCTTGAGGAACCGTTGCCGCGACGGTTGCCTTTCGCCTTTGCCCGCCGTCACGGAGTGCTCCTGCTGGAACGCCCCGAGGGCTTGCGCTTGTGCGCTCGGGAGGGCGCGCCGCTGACTGCGCTGCAGGAGGCGCAGCGTATCGCCGGTGGGCCGTTGTCGATGCAGTGGTTGGCGCAGGACGAATTCGAGCAGGCCCTGAGCGCGGCCTATCAACACGATTCGTCGGCGGCGATGCAGATGGTCGAGGGCCTCGGCGACGACATGGACCTGCACAGTCTGGCCGACCAGATCCAGGAAACCGAAGACCTGCTGGAGCAGGAAGACGACGCACCGATCATCCGGCTGATCAACGCGATCCTCGGGGAGGCGATCAAGGAAAACGCGTCGGATATTCACGTCGAAACCTTCGAGAAACGCCTGGTCATCCGCTTCCGTATCGACGGTATCCTGCGCGAGGTGGTACAGCCCAAGCGCGAGCTCGCGGCCCTGCTGGTGTCGCGGATCAAGGTCATGGCACGGCTGGATATTGCTGAGAAGCGTATCCCGCAGGATGGGCGGATCTCTCTCAGAGTCGGTGGACGCGAGGTGGACATTCGTGTCTCGACGCTGCCTTCGGCCAATGGCGAGCGGGTCGTTTTGCGCCTGCTCGACAAACAGGCCGGGCGGCTGACGCTCCGCCACCTGGGCATGAGCGATCGCGACAGGCGTGTGATGGAGCAGGCGGTGCAGAAGCCCCACGGCATCATCCTTGTCACCGGCCCGACCGGCTCGGGTAAGACCACCACGCTGTATGCCAGCCTGGTCACGCTCAACGATCGTACGCGCAACATCCTTACTGTTGAGGACCCGATCGAATACAACCTCGAAGGCATCGGTCAGACCCAGGTCAACACCAAGGTCGACATGACCTTTGCTCGCGGCCTACGCGCCATCCTGCGTCAGGACCCGGACGTGGTGATGGTTGGCGAGATTCGTGACCAGGAGACGGCCGACATGGCGGTGCAGGCCTCTCTGACCGGTCACCTGGTGCTGTCGACCCTGCACACCAACAGCGCCATCGGCGCCGTCACCCGCCTGGTGGACATGGGCGTCGAGCCGTTCCTGATCTCATCTTCGTTGCTTGGGGTGCTGGCCCAACGCCTCGTCCGGGTGCTGTGTAATGACTGCAAACGCGCCTACGTGGCCGACGAGGCTGAATGTGCACTGTTCGGCCTCGATCCCAGCGAGGCCCCGACGCTCTACCACGCCGAAGGCTGCGATGTTTGTCGCCAACTGGGTTACCGCGGACGGACCGGCATCTACGAGCTGGTGTTATTCGATGACACCTTGCGCAGCATGATCCACACCCGCGCGGCCGAGCAGGACATGGTTCGCCACGCCCGGCGTCTCGGTCCAAGCATTCGGGAGGATGGGCTGCGTAAAGTGCGCGAAGGGGTGACGACCATCGAAGAAGTGCTGCGCGTGACGCGGGAGGAGTAACGGTGAAGAGTTCGTTTGGTTTCACCGAAGGGCTTGCAGTCCCGATCGCGCCCGTGGGTGCTTTGTCTCGCTGTGGTGATGACGTCCAATCTGCCCCCTCTCACACCGGCGTTGACGTTGTGCGGGAGCGGTCTGGACTTCGGGCTTTCACCCACATAGGCGAAGTCCCGCGCTAATGGCCGCGTTCGAATACATCGCCCTCGACCCACGTGGGCGTGAGCAGAAGGGCCTGATCGAGGCGGACAGCGCGCGCCAGGCGCGGCAGCTGTTGCGCGAAAAGCAGTGGTCGCCGCTGGACGTCAAGCAAGCAAAGGCCAAGGAAGACAGCGGCGGCGGAGGCTTCGCCTTTGGCCGTGGGCTGTCGGCGCGCGACCTGGCACTGGTAACCCGGCAGCTGGCGACCCTCGTTCAGGCCGCGCTCCCCATTGAGGAAGCGCTACGTGCGGCGGCGGCGCAATCGTCGTCGCAGAAGATCAAATCGATGCTGCTGGCTGTCCGGGCGCGGGTGATGGAGGGGCATAGCCTGGCGGGATCGCTGCGTGAGTATCCGTCGGCCTTTCCCGAGCTTTACCGCGCCACCGTTGCGGCGGGCGAGCATGCCGGCCACCTCGGGCTGGTGCTCGATCAGCTGGCCGATTACACCGATCAGCGCCAGCAATCGCGGCAAAAGATTCAACTGGCGCTGCTCTACCCGGTGATCCTGCTGGTCGCCTCGCTGGCCATCGTTGTGTTGCTGCTGGGCTATGTCGTGCCGGACGTGGTGAAGGTGTTCGTCAACACCGGACAACAGCTGCCGGCCCTGACCACAGGCCTGATTGCCGTGAGCGAAGTGGTGCAGCGCTGGGGATGGCTGATCTTTGTAGGCCTCGTGGCGGCAGGCCTGGCGATGCGGCAGGCACTGCGTGATGAGAAGATCAAGCGCCGCTGGCATGCCTTCATCCTTCGCATTCCGCTGGTGGGGCGTCTGGCGCGGGCGACCAACACTGCGCGCTTCGCCTCGACACTGGCGATCCTTACGCGCAGTGGCGTGCCGCTGGTGGATGCACTCGGGATCGCTGCAGCGGTAATCGCCAACCTGCGCATCCGTGACAAGGTCATCGAAGCTGCACAGCGCGTGCGTGAGGGTGGCAGCCTGACGCGCGCACTGGATGCCACGGGTGAGTTTCCCCCGATGATGCTGCACATGATCGCCAGCGGCGAGAAGTCCGGTGAGCTGGATCAGATGCTGGCTCGTACCGCACGCAATCAGGAAAACGACCTGGGCGCGCAGATTTCGCTGATGGTGGGACTTTTCGAACCCTTCATGCTGGTGTTCATGGGGGCTGTGGTATTGGTAATCGTGCTGGCGATCCTGCTGCCGATCCTTTCTCTCAATCAACTGGTGGGCTAGTGAGAATGACGTTGAACGAACATAAACAGGGTGGCTTCACCCTTATCGAAATCATGGTCGTGGTGGTGATCCTCGGGATCCTCGCCGCGCTGGTAGTGCCACAGGTGATGAACCGTCCGGATCAGGCCAAAGTCACTGTGGCCAAAGGCGATATCAAGGCCATCGGCGCCGCCCTCGACATGTACAAGTTGGACAACTATTCCTACCCCAGCACCCAGCAGGGGCTGGATGCGCTGGTGGAGAAGCCCAGCGGCAATCCGCAGCCGAAGAATTGGAACCGCGACGGCTACCTCAAACGCGTCCCGAAGGACCCATGGGGCAATGAATATCAGTACCTGTCGCCCGGTACCCAGGGCCCGTACGACCTGTACTCCTATGGTGCCGACGGCAAGCAGGGCGGTTCCGACCTGAACGCGGATATCGGTAACTGGGACCTCTGATCCATGCCCCAGGCGCGCCGGGAGGGCGGCTTCACGCTGATCGAGCTGTTGGTGGTGATCGTCATCCTCGGCAGCCTGGTGGGCCTGGCAGTGCTATCGACCGGCAACACCAGCTCATCGCGCGAAATTCGCGACGAAGCGCAGCGCGTAGCGACCCTGATCAGCCTGATGGCGGACGAAGCCGTACTCGACAGCCGTGAATACGGCTTGCTGTTCGATCGGGACAGTTACCGGGTCATGCACTACGACGAAGCCGATGCACGCTGGCGCGATGCCGGTGATCGTGAAGCGCACCAGGCGCCCGAGTGGATGCGCCTGGAGCTGGAGCTGGACGGCACCCCGCTGGAGCTGGTGACGCCGGTCAAGCGCGAGGATGACCCGGCGGGCCTGTCCAACGACGAGGACCGGGAGCGCCGGCGTGCGCCCCGCGTGCAGCCGCAGCTGCTGATTCTCTCCAGCGGTGAGCTGTCTCCCTTCACCCTGACCCTGTCCGATCAGCGCCCTGGCGGAAGCCGCTGGACGGTGTCGAGCGATGGCTTCCGCATGCCCCTTGCCCAGCCGGTAGAGGGACGCCGATGAGTCGCCTCCATGCGCGCTCACATGGCTTCACGCTGTTAGAAGTGCTGGTGGCGCTGGCGATTTTTGCCATCGTCGCCGCCGTGGTGCTGACCGCGGCCGGGCGCAGTGTCAGCAATGCCGGGCGGCTGGAAGCGCTGACCCTGGCCGGCTGGATTGCCGACAATCGGCTCACCGAGCTGCAGCTCCAACAACCGGCCCCGAGCGTCGGCCGGGAAGACACCCGGCTGGAATTCGGTGGGCGTCAATGGCAAACCCTGAGCGAAGTGGAAACCAGCGGCACGCCCGGGCTGTTGCGCATTCAGGTTTGGGTCGCGGCCGCCGAGCAGCAGCGCGGTGTCGGCGCCGGCGCTATCGAAGAGCGTGCAGTGACCAGCCTGACGGGCTTCGTTGGCGTCGACCCATGAAGATCTGGACGCGTCACGCCATGGCAGGCTTCACGCTGCTCGAATTGTTGATTGCAATCGCTCTGTTTGCGCTGTTGGGGTTGGCCACCTACCGCATGCTCGAGGCGGTGATGCGCAGCGACGAAGTGGTGCGCGCGCAGGAAGTCCAGCTGCGCGAACTCGGGCGTGCGATGTGGAGCCTGGAGCGAGACCTTGTCCAGGCCATGCCACGACCGGTTCGCGACGGCTACGGCGATGAGCAGAATGCTTTTATCGGCCAGATGGCTGGCGCCGAGGACGGCGTGTCGCTGGAGCTGACCCGCAGCGGGTGGCGAAATCCCACGGGTATGCGCCGGTCCAATCTGCAGCGGGTGCGCTGGCGGTTGGTGGGCGACACGCTTGAACGGGTTTACTGGGTCGTGCTCGACCGCGACGTAGACAGCGAGCCACGGGTGCAGCGCGTGCTCGACAACGTGCTGGCGCTGCGGCTGCGCTATCTGGATGCTGAGAACAGCTGGCACGAGGAATGGCCGCCGTTCGAGTTCGGTCGAGGTGATCCGGACGAACAGGCCCGGCGCCTACCCCGCGCCGTGGAGGTCTCGGTGGACCACCAGCGTTACGGCACCATTACTCGCCTGCTACGGCTGCCAGACGGCCCGGCACCGGCGCCGCAATTCGTGCAGCCCGACTCGCAGGGCGTTCCGGAGCCGGGCGGCGTGGGAGAAATGCAATGAGGGGCCAGCGCGGCGTCGCGCTGATCACCGTGCTGCTGGTGGTCGCCATTGTCACGGTGATCTGCGCCGGCATGATCGCCCGTCAACAGCTGTCGATCCGAGGCACCGGCAACCAGCTGCAGGCACGTCAGGCGTGGCATTACGCCTTGGGTGGGGAAGCGCTGGCGCAAACCATGCTGCGCCGCGATCTGCAAACGTCCGAGGGCACCGGGCAACCGCCAGTCGATCATCTGCTCGAACCTTGGGCATTGCCGCAACCGGCGTACGATCTTGACGAAGGTCAGGGGCAGGTTCAGGTACGTATCGAGGACATGGCCGGGCGCTTCAATCTCAACAGCCTTGTGCAGGAACAACAGCCCAACGCGGCAGCCATCGCACAGTTTCGCCGGTTGCTGCAGCGCCTGCAGATCACCGAACCCTATGCCGAGCGGCTCGTTGACTGGATAGACAGCGACCAGCAACCCAGCGGCGAACTGGGCGCAGAGGACAACGCCTATCTGCTGCTCGATCCGCCTTATCGGACGGCGGGCAGGCGGCTCGAGGATATTTCCGAGCTGCGCCTGCTGCTAGGCATGCGCGACGAAGACTTTCAGCGTCTGGCGCCCTACGTCAGCGTGCTCCCGGCCGATACGCCTCTGAACGTCAACACGGCCAGTGCTATGGTGCTGTCGAGCCTCGCTGACAGCCTCAGCCCCAGCGCCGCCGAATCGCTGGTCAAGGCACGGCAGGCCGCCCCGTTTCGCGACACGGCCACGTTCATGGCGCAACCGGCGCTTGGTGGTGTCCAACTTCAAGGCACCAACATCGCGGTGACCAGTCAATTCTTCCAGGCCATCAGCGAGGTGCGCCTGGGCGATCGCCGCCTGGCGCTGGTGAGCCGCTTACGGCGCGAGGATAACGGCGACGTTCGGGTGCTTCAGCGCAACCTGGGTCAGCCGCCACGGCTGCCCCGACCAACCAACGACGGAGATCGATAGCCGATGGACTGCCTGTTTTTGCCCCCTGATTGCGGCGCCCGAATCGACAGTGATACCCGTGTTTACTGGTTGCCGGGCGAAGGCGACCACGGCTGGGTGCCGCTGGAGACTGTTATCGAACGGGCGCCCGCGGCGGTGACCCTGGTGCTGCCGGCCGAGGTCTGCAGCTCGTTCGCGGTCAATCTGCCGACGCGAAAGGCGCGCTGGGTCAATCAGGCGCTGGCCTATGCCGTGGAAGAATTGCTCGCCGAAAACGTCGACGACCTGCACCTGACCCATGGCGATGCGCTGGAAGACGGGCGCCGTCGTGTCATCGCCATCCGCCGACAGTTGCTGGCCGGCTGGCTGGACGATTTGCAGGCACTCGGCCTGACCATCGTCGCAATTCATGTCGATGCCGACTTGCTGCCACGCGACGGCACGCAGCTGCTGTTCATCGATGGGCGCGCGCTGCTTGGCGGCAGTCCGGAGGCCCGGCTGGCCTTTGACAGTTCGCAATGGCCGCACCTGGCCGGGCAGTGCCCCGCGCCGCGTCATGGACATGGCACCTTCGATGCGGCGCCCTCACCGCTGGACGATTATCAGCAGTTGGACGAGCCCTATCGCTTCCTTGCCTCCGGACGCGCCGCTGCGCTTAATCTGGCGCAGGGTGACTTTGCCTTTCAGGCTGCAGGTAGCGGGCTGGGCCAATGGAAGCCCGTCATGATCGTGCTGGCGCTGGCACTGGCGGTGCAATTGGTGTTCAACCTGGTCCAGGCCTGGACGCTGGAAAGCCAGGCCGAGCGCTATGCCGACGCCAGTCGAGCGCTCTACACAGAGCTGTTTCCCGAGGATCAGCGCATCGTCAATCTGCGTGCGCAGTTCGACGCACACATCGGCCAGAGCACCGGCGCCTCGGCAGAATTCATGCGCCTGCTCAACGAGGTGGCATTGGCAATGGCCGAGGGCATTCCGGTGTCCATCGGCCAACTTGATTTCAACCAGGCTCGGGGCGACCTTGCCCTTCAGGTACGCGCCAGCGATTTCGCCGCGCTCGAACAGCTGCGCCAGCGCCTGGGGCAAACCGGGGAGAGCGTTCAGTTGGGGTCGGCCAGTCGTGACGGTGATGCCGTCAGTGCGCGTGTTGTGATTGGAGGCAGAGGATGAACCTGAGACAACAGATGCGCGTGCGCCTGGCCGAGTCGCCGTTGTGGCTGCGTTGGCAACGTCTACAGCCTCGCGAGCGCCTTTCGCTCAGCCTGCTGGGCGCTTTTCTGCTGGTGGTGCTGTTCTATCTGCTGCTCTGGCAGCCAGCGCAGCAGCGCGCCAGCAATGCACGGGATTACTTCGAGCAAGAGCGTGCCTTGCATGCCTACCTCGAGCAGAACACCGAGCTTGCACGGCAGATGTCGCGTAGTAATCCGGTTTCACTGGCACCCGATCAGCTGCAGGGACTGGTGACGCAAAGCGCACAGCAGAGGGGCCTGGTTATCGAGAGTTTCGATTTCGGCAATGACGGCAGCCTGCAGGTGACGCTCCCCGGCGCGTCGTATGGAGTGCTGCTGCGCTGGTTCGATGAGCTGCAGGCCGCTGGCGCGAGTCTCGCCGAGGTCAGTATCAGCCAGGTCGGAGAAGGGCTGGTCGACGCCCGGGTCAGCTTCCGTGCGGACGGCTAGACCGTCGCGCAACGAAAGCGGCAGTTCGCTTCACTTGGCCAGCATCGCCTCGATTGCGCGGCTGACTTACTGCGAGGGCTGGACCTGCATCGCCAGGGCGCGGAGCGCGGCTTCTGCGTCCAGCACTTTGCTGACGACCTCGTTGGCTTTCTCACGGCTCAGCCCGAGGCGGTCGAGCAGATCCTGCGGAACCTCGCTGTAGGGGCCGGAGCCGATGCCACGGTTGCGCAGCAGCTGAACTGCAAGACAGACAAGGTTGGCGTGCCCGGCATGTTCGCCCTGGTAGTGTGGGTCATGCTGAAAGCGCAGCGCCGCGGCCAGCTCGTCCGGCATGCCCCAGTAACGCATCAGCCAGGCGCCGATCTGCTCGCGGGTGATGCCCAGCAGGTGCTGTTCGATGACGCTATGGCTCAGGTGCGGATTGACCTCCATGTGTCGGCAGATCAGCGAGAAATGAGGTGGGAAGACGTGCGCCAGTACCAGGTAGCCGAAGTTGTGCAGTAACCCTGCAAGATAGCTGATGCCCGCCTCGGGGCGCTGAGTCCTTGGTATGGCGCGGTTGAGACCTTCGATGACTGCTGCCGTGTAAATCGATTGCTGCCAGTAGGGTGTGGCCTGCTGCGGCTGATCCTTGGGCAGGCTCAGGGTCTTGCCCAGCGCGAGCCCGAGCGCCAGATTGATCACCAGATCGAAGCCAAGCACCCGCACGATCGCGTCCTCTACCGAGCGGATCTTGCCGGGCGCGCGGTAGTAAGGCGAAGCGGCCCAGCTGACCACCTGCGCGGCCAGTGCCGGGTCGGTTTCGACCACGCCAGTGATGTCATCCACCGTGGCGTCCGGATCGACGCGCAGCTTGATGATTTTCTGCGCCGTCTGCGCCAGCGGTGGGATTTCAATGGTCTCTTCGAGCCGCTTCTGGATACGTCGTGCGGTAAAGCTCTGCACTGCCAGGGTGATCTCGGCGCTGTCTTCCTCGGGGCGGTCGAGATTCGGCTGAATCGTGCTGACAGGCACGGCGAACTGTCCGGCGCTGGCCTTGCTGAGCAGTTGCTTGAAATCGTGGCTGGCCATCTCAAGCAAAAGGCCGGGATGCCCGCTGTCGATGAACAACAGTGGCTGCTGTAGCAGGCGCTCTTCATACAGGCAGGGTGAGCTGGTCAGTGGCGGCAGCCCCGGCAGTACCTGCAGGCTGTGCTTGGCTAGCATGCGTGCCAGGCGGTCCGGCTTGACGGCCAGCAGCTGACGGCCAGTGAGCTCACCCAGACGATTCAGGTCAAGCAGGTGATCCCGCGGGAACAGCACAAGCAAGGCACCGATGGCATCATCCACCAGCACCACCTGTACCCGCTTTGCCGGGTCCAGCTCGGGGCTGTCGTCGCGTGTGCGGTAGGGCAACCCCAGCTTTTCAAGGAGCTGGACGATCAGGGCGGGTGGCGTAATTGAAGTTGTTCTATCGACAGCCGAGTTCATGAGCATGATCCGTCTTATTCCCGTGCGCCGCAGTATAGCGTCAGGTTTAGTCCGGTTAGGGTTTACCGACGAGCGTCAGACCTGACCGTATTGCTGGCCGTGGCGCAGCCAGCGTTCCAGTAACGGGCTGACGTGTTGCGGCCAATGTGCAAGCAGTGCTTGCGCAGCATCTCGGACGGCGGGAAGCAGGTCCGCGTCACGCATCAGGTCGGCGACCTTGAACTGCAGCAGACCGGTTTGCCGGGTGCCCAGCATTTCTCCTGGGCCGCGCAGCTCCAGATCCTTCTCCGCGATGATGAAGCCGTCGCAGGTTTCGCGCATGATCGCCAGCCGTTCGCGTCCGATCTGCGAAAGTGGCGGGTGATAGAGCAGCACACAATGACTAGCGGCACTGCCGCGACCGACCCGTCCGCGCAGTTGATGCAATTGAGCGAGCCCAAGGCGTTCCGGGTTTTCGATGATCATCAGGCTTGAGTTCGGCACGTCGACACCGACCTCGATCACGGTAGTGGCGACCAACAATTGCAGCCGGCCTTCCTTGAATTCTGCCATCACAGCTGCCTTTTCCGCAGGCTTCATGCGACCGTGGATCAGCCCCACATTCAGCCCGCCGAGCGCCGCGGAAAGATCTTCGAAGGTGGTTTCCGCTGCCTGACAGGTCAGCTCTTCAGACTCCTCGATCAGGGTGCAGACCCAATAGGCCTGACGCCCTTCGTTGCAGGCTGACCGCACCCGCTCGATGACCTCCAATCTCCTGCTATCAGCCACCAGCACCGTGTTGACCGGTGTACGACCGGGCGGCAGTTCGTCGAGGATGGAGGTGTCCAGATCGGCATAGGCGCTCATGGCCAGCGTGCGTGGGATGGGCGTGGCGGTCATGATCAGCTGATGCGGGCAGAGCCGGCCTTCAACGCCTTTGCGACGTAGCGCCAGGCGCTGCTGGACGCCGAAACGGTGCTGCTCGTCGATGATCACCAGGGCCAGGCGACGGAACTGAACCTCGTCCTGAAACAGCGCATGGGTGCCCACCACCATAGGGCAACCGGCCGCGATGCGCTCAAGTGCCGCGGCACGGGCTTTGCCCTTGAGTTTGCCGGCCAGCCAGGCGACTTCGATGCCCAGCGGTTCCAGCCATTTGCAGAAGGTCATGAAATGCTGTTCTGCAAGGATCTCGGTGGGTGCCATCAAGGCGACCTGATAGCCCGCCTCCAGGGCCTGCAAAGCGGCGAGGGCGGCCACAACGGTCTTGCCGGCGCCCACGTCACCCTGGACCAGGCGCAGCATGGGTTCGTTCTGAGCGAGGTCGTAGGCGATCTCGGCACCCACGCGTTGCTGCGCGCCGGTGGGCTGGAAGCCGAGGTTGGTCAGGTAGCGTTGCGGCAGATCGCGCGCGACCGGCAGTGGCGGCGCGTGCTGGGCGCGACTGCTTTCGCGCAAGCGTTGCATCGAGAGCTGGTGAGTCAGCAGCTCCTCGAAAGCCAGCCGATGCTGCGCCCAGTGGCGGCCCTCGGCAAGTTCTTCGAGGTCGGCATCCGGAGGCGGTCGGTGCAGGTAGCGGATCGCTTCATCCAGCTTCGCCAGCCGGTAGTCACGGGTCAGCTCGTCGGGTAACCAGTCGGGCAGGCTGTGCGGGCCAAGCCGAGCCAGCGCTTGCGCCGTGAGCTGGCGCAGGCGCTGCTGCGTCAGGCCCTCGGTGGTCGGGTAGATCGGCGTAAGCGTCTGCTCGACGGCCACCGGCTCACTGTCAGTAAGCGCACGGTATTCCGGGTGATAGATCTCCAGGCCCGATGCACCGGGCCTGGCTTCGCCATAGCAGCGCACCTGGGTGCCACGCTTGAGCGCTTCTTTCTGCGCCTGGCTGAAATGGTAGAAGCGAAGGCTGAGGCTGCCGCTGCCATCATGCAGGCGTACCAGCAGGCTACGGCGCCGCCCCATCACCACATCGGCACCCGTGACGGTGCCTTCTACCACCGCGTCCTGGCCGGGACGCAGTGCGCCGATCGGCACGATGCGCGTGCGGTCCTGGTAGCGCAGCGGCAGGTGAAACAGCAGATCCTGCAGGGTTTCCAGGCCGACCTTGGCGAGCTTTTCGGCCAGCGCCGCCCCGACGCCCTTCAGTGCGGTCACCGGTACCGCTGCCAGCTCGCTCATGGCCTCAGGCGTTCGCAGCCGGCGGTTTGGCGACTGAGCACAGGCGAATGGAGTCGGCCAGCACTTCGATGGCTCTCGGCCGTGGGAAGCTGGCGCGCCAGGCAATGGCCACGGTACGGAACGGCACCGGCGGCGTCAGCGGACGGATGTCCAGCACGCCGGCCGAGTAGTGGTGACTATCCACTGCAGAGAGCGGCAGGATCGATACGCCCAGCCCCGACGCGACCATGTGACGGATGGTTTCCAGCGACGAGGACTCGACCGTTGTGTGGCTCGGCGCCTCGCCCTTGCGCGTGGTCGGGCAGGCTTCGAGGACCTGATCGCGAAAGCAATGTCCTTCACCCAACAGCAGCAAGCTTTTGTCGTTGAGCATCTCGCTGTCGATGGTTTCCCGCTTCGCCCAGGGGTGGCCGGCAGGCATCAGCACGTAGAAGGGCTCGTCATACAGCGGCAGCGTCAGGACGTCGGCTTCCTGGAAGGGCAGCGCGATGATGATCGCGTCCAGTTCGCCGGTGCGCAGCTTGTCGCGCAGGATGTGGGTGAAGTTCTCTTCGATATACAGCGGCATGTCCGGCGCCACGCGATGCAGCTGCGGAATCAGGTGCGGGAACATGTAGGGGCCGACAGTGTAAATCGCGCCGACCTTCAGCGGCGCGGCCAGCTGATTCTTGCCGGCCTGGGCCAGCTCACGAATGCTCTGCGCCTGCTCCAGTACCTTTTGCGCCTGGGTCACGATGCCTTCACCGACCGGCGTCAGCCGCACCGCGCTTTTGGTCCGCTCGAAAATCAGCACCCCAAGCTCATCCTCGAGCTTCTTGACGCCTACCGACAGGGTCGGTTGGCTGACATGGCAACGTTCGGCCGCGCGGCCGAAGTGGGATTCCTGGGCGAGCGTGACGATGTAGCGCAGTTCGGTCAGTGTCATAGTGTGATTCCATCAGAGTGCTGGTTAGCATAGCCTTTGCTCGTGTTCGAACCAACTGGCCAATAGCCGTTCCCTTATAGGTGATCAGCGGAAATATGCTGACAGCAGTACACTCAGGCAAGGCGGGCCGGATGAGGGCCTGCACGGTTAAGGAGCAACCGCCATGGCAATTCGTCCCTCTGTAATGATCGCCGGTTGCGGCGACGTCGGTAGTCGTCTCGGGCTGAAACTCAGCCGGGAAGGCTGGACGGTATATGGGCTGCGCCGCGAGGCCGCCAGCCTGCCGGTGCCGATTCTGCCGGTCAAAGGCGACTTGTCTGCAGCAGAAGTACCGCGTGGCTGGCCAAACGGCAAGCTGGACTATGTGGTGTACGCCGCTTCGGCCAATCAGCATGACGAGCCTGGGTATCGCCAGGCCTATGTAGAAAACCTGCGCAATGCGCTTCGCTGGCTGGAGCAGCGGGGACAACGGCCGAAGCGCGTTTTATTTGTTTCCAGCACCGGGGTCTACGCGCAGAACGATGGTGAGTGGATCGATGAAGCCTCGGCCACCGAGCCCACGGGCTATACCGGTCAGGTGATGCTCGAGGCTGAACGGCTGGCACTCGAGTGCGGTTTTCCGGCGACGCGAGTGCGCATGGCCGGGCTCTACGATCCGGTGCGCCCATGGATGCAGAATCAGGTCCGTTCGGGGCTGCGGGTCGAGCGTGACCCGCCGCAGTACAGCAACCGCATTCACCGAGACGACGCGGCCGCGCTGCTGGCGTGCCTGCTGCAGACCGATCTGGCCGGGGGCGCTCTCGAAGACTGTTACCTCGGCGTGGATGACGACCCCGCGCCGCTGCACGAAGTCGTCGACTGGCTGCGTGAACGGCTGGGTGTCACCCATTGGGCCGAACAGACCATGACCCGCCGCGCTGGCAGCAAGCGCTGCAGCAACGCGCGCGCCCGCGCCCTTGGGTGGGTGCCGCAATATCCCAGTTATCGAAACGGTTACGCCTCCATCCGCCCGGGTAAAGGCTGAACAGCAACGAGGCCCGCACGGATCGCCGCGCTTTCTCTAGAAGCCAGCGGGACGCCCAGTCCTTACTGGCGATCCGTGTTCTTCGTCGCGCCGAGACCTGATGCATTGGTTCGAACGTGCTCTGAACAGTTGATATAACGTTCCAACTCGGCACCGAATGATCACGCTTCGTCGGTGATATCGCTTCATTGCGCATAAATCAGGCAACTCTGCCGGCACGCTGCTTACTAAAAATCTGATAGCACGTACGCCGTACACCCTGCCGCATGGCAGCAGTCGGGTCAGGAGCAGCAGCCGCAGCGCGGCGAAGACATCAGGAAGAACAACCACGGCGGCGTTTTCGAACACCGAAGCAGGAGATTTTTCCAATGAGAGCCCTTCGCTGGCACGGTAAGCACGACATTCGCTGTGACAACCACGTACCCGATCCCTCTATCGAGGACCCGCGTGACGCCATCATCAAGGTGTCCTCCTGCGCCATCTGCGGCTCCGACCTGCACCTGTACGACGGCTTCATGCCCGGCATGCAGCACGGCGACATCATGGGCCACGAGTTCATGGGCGAGGTGATGGAAGTCGGCTCGGCGAACAAGAAGCTCAAGGTCGGTGACCGCGTGGTGGTGCCTTTCACCATCGTCTGCGGCGAATGCGACCAGTGCCGGCGCGGCAACTTCTCTGTCTGTGAGCGCACCAACCGCAACAAGGATGTCGCCGACAAAGTCTTCGGCCACACCACCGCCGGTTTGTATGGCTACACCCACCTTACCGGCGGCTACGCTGGGGGACAGGCCGAGTTCGTTCGTGTGCCCTATGCCGACGTCGGCCCCGTGGTGGTCCCGGACGGCATGACAGACGAACAGGTGCTGTTTCTCGGCGACATCCTGCCCACCGGCTGGCAGGCCGCGGCGCAATGCGACATCCAGCCCACCGACACGGTAGCGGTGTGGGGCGCCGGCCCGGTCGGTCAGTTCGCTATCCGCAGCGCGGTGATGATGGGTGCCGAACAGGTCATCTGCATCGACAACGTGCCCGAGCGTCTCTCCATGGCCCGCGCCGGCGGTGCCATCACCATCAATTTCGATGAGGAAAGCGTGCTCGAGCGGCTCAAGGAGCTGACCCGCGGCAAGGGCCCGGAGAAGTGCATCGACTCGGTCGGCATGGAGGCGCACGCGGCGCGTTCGATCGATTCCATGTACGACCGCGCCAAGCAGGCGCTGATGATGGAAACAGACCGCCCGCACGTGCTGCGCGAAATGATCTATGTCTGCCGCCCGGCGGGCATCATTTCGATTCCTGGCGTCTACGGCGGGCTGATCGACAAGATCCCCTTCGGCGCGGCGATGAACAAGGGCCTGACCTTCCGCATGGGGCAGACGCACGTCAACCGCTGGACCGACGACCTGCTCAAGCGCATCCAGGAAGGTCAGATCGACCCATCCTTCGTCATCACCCACAGCGTCAGCCTTGAGCAGGGTCCGGAGATGTACAAGACCTTCCGCGACAAGCACGACGGCTGCATCAAGGTGGTTCTCAAACCCTGAGCCTGACCCTGTGAGAACGGCAGTGTTCGGCCGATTGCCTGGCTGACCCATGCGCGCGACGTTCTCACGGGGCTCGATAGTGCGGCCTCGCTACTCGAGGCCGCTACTGAGGAGGTATTTTATGAGCGTTCCACATCGTGTCACCCATACTAACCATTCAGCCCGCACGCTGGCCCGGGGCCTTGGCTGGTTCAGCATCGGCCTGGGCCTGGCCGAAGTGTTGATGCCGGCGAAGCTGGCGCGGTTTCTTGGTGTGCCCGGCAACGAAGGCCTGATCCGAGCCTGCGGCGCGCGGGAAATCGCCACAGGCGTTGGCCTGTTGCTCACTGATGATCCCAAACCCTGGATTTACGGGCGCATCGGTGGCGATGCGCTGGACCTGATCGGCCTGGGCCTGAGCATCGAGAACGGTACCGAGCAGGTCAATGCGGCCATTGCCGCTGGTGCTGTGGCCGGCATCACTGCGCTGGATATTTCCTGCGCTAAGGGCTTGGCGACCGAGGAGCAGCTGGTCATTGAGTGGGATTACAGCGACCGCAGCGGTTTCCCGCAGGGCGCTGATGCCATGCGTGGCCGTGTCGAAGCGGAGTTCGCGGCCGGGCGCGCCGAGCCGAACGGCTACAGCCCTTCGATGATGCTGCATTGAGGTTCAGGTCAGAGCGAATCAAGGAGTGGCCTGATGTCACGGTATCGCCCGGCTGGGCGATACCGTGACATCACAGCAGTCGATATCTCGTTTGGGCCAAATCATCGAACATCAGCTATCGACCTGTGCCCGGTAGCCCGCGACGCATCCATTCTTTGCTAAGGTTTGCCGCCGGCTTGCCCCGGCCCAACTGTCCCGCACAGCCAGCCTGCTGTCGGTAAACCTGCCGTTGAGAATCCATGTCCGCCGTCGTCAATGTTGTCCTGCCTGTTTTTGCGCTGATCTTTCTAGGCTTTATCTGTCGCCGTACCGGTCGCATGGGGCCGACCGGGGCTTCCGAGCTGAATCGGTTCGTGGTCTGGCTTGGGCTGCCGGCGCTGTTGTTCAGCGTCGTAGCCAACTCAACCTGGCAGCAGCTCTGGCAGCCGGGCTTCATTACGGCATTCTCGGTAGGCTGCCTCGGCGTGTTCGGTTTCACGCTTGGCTACCGGCTGTGGCAAAAGCACCCGTTGGCTGACGCCAGCCTCGATGCGCTCGGTGCGTCCTATGCCAATACCGGCTACATCGGCATTCCGCTGTGCATGCTGGTGCTTGGCGATGAAGCACTGCAGCCGGCCATGGTCGCGTGCATTGTGGTCGTCTGCGTGCTGTTCGCCATTGCGCTGGCTTGCGTGGAAACCGGGTTGCATGCCGGGCAGGGTTTCAACCAGACGCTGCGAAAGGTGAGCGTCGCGCTGCTGCGCAACCCACTGGTGGTGGCGCCGATGCTGGGTGGGGTGTGGGCGGCGACTGGGTTGGACCTGCCGGTCCCGGTCGCGACGCTGCTGAAGCTGTTGGGTGCGGCGGCGGCCCCTTGTGCGCTGGTTTCGCTGGGGTTGTTCCTGGCGCAGCCGCAGCCGGGGGGCAACGTGAATGGCGTATGGCCGCTGGTCACGCTGAAGCTCGTGGTGCAGCCATTGATCACCTGGCTCCTAGCATTTCAGGTCTTCGAGCTGCCCGCGCTGTGGGCCTATTCGGCGTTATTGCTGAGCGCGCTCCCTACCGGGACCGGCCCCTATATGCTCGCCGAGTTCTACGGACGCGAGGCGTCGAGAGTGTCGCGCGTGGTGCTGCTATCGACGCTTGGCTCGCTTGTCACGCTATCGGCCTGCCTGGTGCTGCTGCCGGTGTAGGATACAATCGCGAAGCGCTTCTGCTGGGCGTCGAGTCGCGTGCTGCACGCCGCTTCAATCAGCCGGTCGAGTCACTTCCAGCACCACTGCTGCGATCCGATCACACTCGGTATAGGCGCCGTCGAGCAGCTCCTCGCCAAACACGTCGGGGTCGACTTCCCGGTAACGCCAGTCCATCCCGCGGCCTTCGAGGCGTTGTTCTATCTCGCGGCGGAAGGGGTCCTGATTGCCCTTCATTGCCACACCGGTATAGAGCAGCAAGGTGCCGCACGGGGCGAGACGCTGCAGCGCACTGTCGAATATCGCCAGGGACAGCCCGGCCCCCAGAGGCCCGCCGCCGTGTCGATAGGCGCGCTCGTCCGGATCGATCAGATACGGCGGGTTGGCGAGGATCAGGTCGAATTCACCGTCCACGTCATTGAGCAGATCGCTATGGCGGGCACTGAGATTGTCTGCCCCGGCCAGTGCTGCGTTGATGCGGGTCATGCGCAGTGCGGAGGGGTTGATGTCCACCGCGAGCACTTCTGCCTGCGGCCGCGCCAGCGCCGTTAGAATCGCCCCGGCGCCGGAGCCGCAACCGATGTCCACGGCGCGCCCGATGTGGCCCTTGTGATTGTTCAGGTGGGCCTGGATCGCATTGGCGAATCGGTAAGTATCCGGGCCGAAGAACACGGCGTCCGCTGCGTTGGTGGGGTAGGCGGAGTGAACGAACAGTTGGCCGTCGAGGCTCGATACACGCACCCGGCTTCGCCAGCCTGAATCGCAGGGTGCAAGCGCGCCCGCTTGATCCATCAGGCTGAAGATCGCCGGTGGTAGCAGCTCGTGCTGAAACGGGCGGCTCCAGCCGAAGACGCCCGCCAGGTCCTTCGCCAACTGGTTCTCGACCCGCGCGTTGACCCGTTCATGGGTCAGTGGCGTAGGCGTGATGAAGTGGTAGCCGCGCTCGCGCAGCGTCTGGACCAGCTGCAGCAGCGCGCGGTCCTGGGCAGTTTCCGTGGTCATGTCAGATTCCCTGGCGAGTTCGCCTTAGTTGAACAATCCGGTGAAGATGCGAGTGGCGAGCAGTCCCGCTGCGCTGTGGTGGCGGGTCGGAGCCAGCAGCGGCAACAGGTGGCGCATGCGCGCCTCGCGTGTCGGCAGTTGGGTCAGTTGTTGTTCGAGCAGCAAGGTCTCCTGATCGAAATCGCTTACCGGAAGCCCCTGATCCACGAGTGTCGGCTTCGCCGTCCGCTCGGTAGTCATCCGGCGGCGGTTGTTGAACGGCACTTGGCGTTGAGCCAATGACGGGTGCGGCTTGCCTCGGGTGGGCGATTGCTGGGCCAGCCAGTCGCCGGCAATCCAATCGTGGATCAGTTGTTGCTCGTGGGCGCTGAAAACCCCAAACATGGGCGCCTGTTCCCCGGTGATCAGCTGCCAGAAGCGACTGTTTTGCGGATCCTCGTTGCGTTTTATCCAGCTGCGCTGCTGTAGCGTCTCGATGAATTGCGGGATCTGTTCGGGCTCGGCCAGCCATTGGTTCACGGTACGGCCATCGAAGCGGCAGTAGTCGGAATGCACGAACTGACCGACGCCGGCCTTTTTTTCCAGCACACGCACCACTTCCTGCTCGGGATCGAAGCCCGCGATGACCGAAAGCGTGCTCGCACCCAGATCATTGAGGCGATAGCCGTTCATGACCCGGCGGTAGAATGCTTCGCTGTCGCCCACCTGCGGCCAGGCGGCGAGCAAGCCTTGGATCGCCTTCTTTGCATGGCCGTTGTCGGCATTGTCGACTGTCACATGCAAGGTGAAGTAATAGGGATCAATGCCCAGCTCGGTCAGCTCGTAGGCGCTGATCAGCAGATGCAGCGGGAGCTGTTCGTAGCCAAGGTTGAACCCGATCACCTCGGGCAGGAACTGCTCGGCGTGCTCGGCCAGCGCCAGCTGTATGGCACCCTGAACGAAATTGTCGTCATCCAGGTTCTGCCAGTCATCACAGCCCTGGCTGGCGAGCAGCTTGCGGTAGAGCACCACGTGATTTTTTTCCGGCTGACCTTCCCCCAACTCCTCCAGATAGGTCTGAATCAACGAGGTGAAGCGTGCGTCGTCCCAACGCTGCAGCAGCCCATAGAGCCAGGCGCCATCGACCAGCTTGGTCGGCGCTACGCCACGCAGAAAGTGCAGTGCATGGGCCTTGCTCGTGAAGTAGCGGCGTGGACCGCCGGCGCGACGCGCGTCGAGGTAGGCCTGATACTGCCCACCGACCTTGGCGGTATGCGCGTCCAGCCAGTCCGCGAGCCCGGCCGGATCTGGCGGCAGGTCGCAGGGCAGCGCGGATGCCTCATCCAGCTGTGCATTGAGATAGTCAACGGCGCGGTTACGGACGGCTGCGTCGTCGGGCGCATCCAGCAGGGCGAAGTAAAGCGCCCTGGATGGCGCTGCCACCTCGCAAGTCACGGGAGTGGTATCGACGGGCAGGCTTCGATTCAGTTGCATAGGTTCACACGGCGGCAGTGGGGAAACCCCCAGATGATTTTTGGGCCGTCGGTGTGCCGGATAAGTTCAGCGCGCCTGCCGAATGGCCGGCTATCTCGGAAAAACCTGATGCAACTTCTTCGATTGGGCGTCTTCCTAACCTATGGGGATGCCGAGCGGTGTCCGAATGCGCAACCAGACGGAGGTCCCATGAATCAATCTGAACGCGGCACGGAAAATCTGAAGACGATCAACGACCGCAACGATGAGCGTGTCGACCAGGCGAGCCGGACCACTAACGGCGAAGCCGCCGGCGGCGACCGTGACGATGTACCAGGCGGCGCTTACAACGTCCCGCCGGGAATGGCGGACGAGGTAAGCGATGAAGACGCGGTGAAGCGCGACAAGCAGAATCGCCCCGAGCGTTAGTCCATAGCGGAGCGTGGGTCAGCCCCCCGCTCCGCTGCCTGAAAATAAAATCGGGCGAGCGCTTAAGTTCCGTTGTGTTTTGGTCGCCTGCAGCCTTTAAGTACACTGCCACGGCCATGCTCGGGAGGACGCTCCCGGCGTGTCGCGTGACAGGAAAAAGGACTGCCAGAGCCTCGACATGCGCCAACACAGCCGACTCACCTTTCGCCACCTCAGCCGTATCCAGGTCACCAATCGACTCAGCGGCGACCCTATGGGCTATGTGGCTGACCTGTCGATTGGCGGGTTAAGGCTGGTCGCGAAGCAGCCTTTGGGCATGAGCGGCTGCTATGAAATGTGCCTCCATGTGCCGACCGTAGGTGATCGAACCCGTGAAGTGCAGGTCGTGGTGCTCTGCCAGTGGGTGCGCAAGGACTCCCGTCGCGACAGTTTTGAAATGGGCTTTTCCCTGGATCGCCCGAGCGATGACTACACCCGGTTGATTGGGGAGTTGATGCCCAAGCGGCGCGATTAGCGATTCACCACCTTGGCCGGCAACGCGATGACCAGCAGCGAGCCGAGCACCAGACACGCCGCGAAAAACCACAGCGCCACACCGCTTTCTCCGGTGATATCGAGCGTGACGCCAATCAGCGTATTGCTGACCAGCCCGGCAATGTTCGCCAACGAGCAGGCCAGGGCGAAGCCGGTCGCCGCCGCGGTGCCAGTGAGAAAGGTCGCCGGCAGGCTGAAAAACACCGGAACGGCGCCGATGATCGCGGCCTGAGCGATGGAGAACAGCAGGACTGTTGCCATCACGTTATCGGTGAATGCGGTACTGGTTGCCATCGCCGCAGCGCCAATCCAGAACGGCAGAATGATGTGCCAGCGCCGTTCCCGGAAACGGTCGGAGCTGGCACCCAGCACGAGCATGCCGAGCACCGCGGCGATGCTGGGCACAGCAGTCAGCAGGCCAATGTCCGAGACATCGCTGACGCCGGCGTTGCGGATGAATGTCGGCATCCAGAAGCCCAGGGCATAGGCGCTCAGCAGAATCGCGAAATCGATACCGCCCAGCATCCACACCTTGAGGTTGAAGAACCCCTGACGAAAGGTCTCGCCGCTGGCAGGGCTCTGCGCCTCATCGAGGGTCAGGTCGCGCAGCACCTGGCCCTGCTCTTGGATGTCCAACCAGTCGGCGCGCTTCGGACCGTCTGGCAGCATGCGCAGCGCCAACAACCCGAGCATCACGCTTGGGATGCCCTCCAGCAGGAACAGCCATTGCCAGCCATACAGGCCTTGCACCTGATCGAACGCACCGAGAATCCATCCGGACAAAGGCGCGCCGATCACGCTCGACAGCGGCAGGCCGATCATGAACAGCGCAATGATTCGCCCACGGCGATAGGTCGGGAACCACAACGTCAGGTAATAGAGCACGCCCGGCAGGAAGCCCGCCTCGGCGACGCCCAGTAGCAGGCGCACCACGTAGAACTGGGTGGGTGTGGTGACCAGCATGGTGCAGGCGGACAGCACGCCCCATGTGATCATGATCCGGGCGATCCAGACCCGCGCACCGACGCGCTTGAGGATTAGGTTGCTGGGTACTTCGAAGAGGATATAGCCCACGAAGAACAGGCCTGCACCAAGGCCGAACGCCGCTTCGCTGAGCTGCAACTGCTCGGCCATCTGCAACTTGGCGAAGCCGACATTGATGCGGTCCAGATAAGCCGCCAGGTAGCAAAAGCAGAGAAACGGAATCAGCCGCCAGGCGATCTTGCGATAAAGGCGCGGGTTGTTCGGCTCGCCGCTCGTGGGTCGGGTGTCTGGCGCGGGCGCCTGGGGCATCGGTCGTCTCCGTTTTGAGCTGTTTTGAGCTGTTTTGAGCAAGGCTGGCATGTTAATGGATGCCGGGCTGCCGAGTCAGAAGCTCTGACCCGAGGCCCGCGGCGGAATGTTCCGCGTCGCCTCTGCCGTGATGACGGGCGGCGAAACGCTATTGAACGCGGTCCGCCTGCAGGCGCCCAAAGAACATCGCCGGAACATGGCTCCTATATAGGCAAATCCAGTGGAAATGATTCTGCTCATTGGTATCCAGGCGGCCGGCAAGTCCACCTTCTATCGGCGGCAGTTCTTCGATACTCACCTGCGTCTGAACCTGGACATGCTGCGTACTCGTTATCGCGAGCGGACCCTGTTCCAGGCGTGCCTGCAAACCCAGCAACGGCTCGTGATCGACAACACTAACCCCAGCATCGCCGAGCGTGCCGCCTATATCGGCCCGGCGCGGGGCGCCGGCTTTCGCGTGATCGGTTACTTCTTTGAACCCGACCCGCGCGGCTGCGCAGCGCGCAACGAAAGCCGCGTCCGACAAATCCCGCCAGCGGGGCTGTTCGGCACGCTCAAACGGCTGCAGCGACCGACACTCGGAGAAGGGTTCGATACGCTGTACCGAGTGGTGCTGGACGCCTCCGGTGAGTTCATCATTTCCGAGTACGAAGGATGAGCTGGCGCGAACTCGACACCCTCTGACCTGTCGCACCTGTTCGACCGGTGCTCTTCGGTGCGCCTGATAAGGTCCGGTAACTCGCAACCCAATGGAGACAGGCATGACTTCACAGTGGATCGACATACCCGCGCAAGACGGCAACACCTTCAAGGGCTACCTGGCACTGCCGCCGGCGGGCCATGGCCCCGGCATCGTGCTGATTCAGGAAATCTTCGGTGTCAACGAGCACATCCAGTCCGTCGCCGACCAGTACGCATCCGATGGTTACGTGGTGTTGGCGCCGGACCTGTTCTGGCGCAGTGAGCCAGGCGTCAAGCTCGGCTATGACGGCGACGACTGGGAACGGGCGTTTGCCCTGATGAAAGCGCTGGACTTCGACCTCGCCATCGACGACCTGCGCCGCAGTGCCGAGCTGCTTCGTGAGCGCGACGACTGCAATGGACGTGTGGCCTCGGTGGGTTACTGCATGGGCGGTGTGCTGTCCTACCTGTTGGCTGCCCACTCAGGCGTCGATGCCGCCGTCTGCTACTACCCCGGCAGCATCGAAAAGCGTCTGGATCAGGCCGCGAACATCAAGTGCCCGACGCTGTTCCACTTTGCCGAGGAAGACGACCACATCGACAGCGATGCGGTGGCCGCCGTGCAGGAAAAGATGGCGCAGGTCGGCCAGGCGCAGATCGAGACCTACCCGGGCGTTGACCACGGCTTCAACTGCTGGGCGCGGCCGATGTACAACCAGAACGCTGCGGCGCTGGCGCATGGGCGTAGTCTGGTGTTTCTGGCTGAGAATCTTTAGGCGATTCAAGCGGCCCTCGTTGGCCCTGAGGGGTGTAGGCAAACGCTGCTGGCAGCTTGAGCACCAAGGGACCGTGATCGCGAGCAAGCTCGCTCCTACAGGCGCAGCCCTTGGGCGAGCTCCGCACCTATAGGAGCCAGCTTGCTGGCGAACCGAGCGACCCCTCGGGTGGAGCGACCGCAACGGACACGGCTGCGGCATCGTCTCCTGATCTTTCGCGAGCAAGCTCGCTCCTACGGGAGCAGCCCCTTGGGCGAGCTCCGCACCTGTAGGAGCCAGCTTGCTGGCGATCCCCGGCCTGACGCGTCACGCGGGCCGCTGGAACAGTTAACCCAGCGTGCCGAGAATGTTCACCCCAACCCGATCCGGAATCTCGTTCTGCGACAGCACGTGCAGCCCTGGGCTGAACACCCGTGCGTAGCGCGACAGCAGCGGACGCAGCTGTGGCATCACGGTGAGGATCGGTGGGTGACCGTCTTTGCGCAGCTTTTCCTTCACCACCGGCATGCTGTTCTGCAGCTGGTTGAGCAGGCTCGGTTCCACGGGAATGTTGTCCAGGCTGACCTGACCGGCCTGCTGAGCGATGGCAAGGGCGTTGAGCAGGGTGTTCTCCAGCGCATTTTCCAGGACGAAGACCGCCAGTTCGCGACGATCCCCGGCAATCATCGAAACGATGCTGCGGCGCAGGGCATAACGCACATCCGCAGCCAGCAGCACCGGGTCTTTGGTGGTTTCGCTGCATTCAAGCAGGGTGCTGGCGATGGTTTCGATGTCACGCAGCGGCACCTCTTCCAGCAACAGCTGACGATACACCCGCATCTGTTGGGTGTAGCTCAGTGCATTCTTCAAGCTTTCGGCCAGCTTGGGTGCCTGAAGGGTCAGGCGCTGCATCAGGTGCTCGACGTCGTCATGCTTGAACAGGTCTGGCAGGTGCTCGCGCACCACCTTGTTCAGGTGCGTGGCGACCACGCTGGCGCAGTCGATAACCTGATAACCGAGGTTCAGCGCGCGGGATTTGTCCGACGGTTGAATCCAGACCACCTGCATGCGGTACGCGGGGTCAGTGCCGAGAATGCCATCGATCTCGCCATAAAGCTCCGGCGACGGAATCGCCATCAGACGGTCGGCGTGCAGCTCGGCGCCGTCAATCTTTTCGCCATTGATGTAGATGTCGTATTGCGAAGCCTTGAGCCGCAAGCTGTCGCGGATCTGCACTTCTGGCAGCAGGAAGCCCAGATGCTCGGACAAGGTTTGGCGCACACCACGCACCCGAGCCGGCAGCGGCGCACCGGAAGCTTCATTGACCAGACCGACCAGCTTGTACCCCAGCGAAATCGACAGCCGCTCGACCAAGGGAATGTCTTCCCATGCCAGCGTCTGTGCCTTTTCCTTGTCCATCGCCTGGCCGATGGCCTGGATTTCCTTGAGATCGGCGCCAGCGGCCGGTGGCTCATGCAGCGACACCCTCCAGCCAATGAAGCCGATCAGCGCGGCAAAGCCGATGAATGCCAGGTGCGGCATGCCGGGCACCAGACCGAGCACGAAAAGAATGCCGGCTACGGTGTACAGCGAGGCCGGGTTGGCCAGCAGCTGACGCTGGACCTGGCTGGTGATGTCGCTGGATTCGTTGATGCGGGTGACGATGATCGCCGCCGCGGTGGACAGCAGCAACGCAGGAATCTGGGCGACCAGGCCGTCACCGATGGTCAGCAAAGCGTACTGCTTGAAGGCTTCACCGGCTGCCAGATCGTGCACGAACACGCCGATGGCGAAGCCGCCGAACAGGTTGATCAAGAGGATCAGGATGCCCGCAATGGCGTCGCCGCGGACGAACTTGGAGGCACCATCCATCGCGCCGTAGAAGTCGGCTTCCTTGGCCACTTCCTGGCGGCGGGCCTTGGCTTCATCGTTGCTCAAGAGGCCGGCGTTGAGGTCGGCGTCGATGGCCATCTGTTTGCCCGGCAGGGCGTCCAGGGTGAAGCGCGCGGTCACTTCCGAGATCCGCTCGCCGCCCTTGGTGATGACGATGAAGTTGATGATCATCAGGATGATGAACACCACCAGGCCGACAATGAAGTTGCCGCCGATCACCACCTCACCGAAGGCTTCGATCACCTTACCTGCCGCACCCGTGCCGGTATGGCCTTCGAGCAGCACCACCCGCGTGGAGGCGACGTTGAGTGTCAGGCGCATCAGCGTGGTGATCAAAATCACTGTCGGGAACAGCGAGAAATCCAGCGGGCTCTTCGATGACACACTGACCAGCAACACCAGGATCGACATGGCGATGTTGAAGGTGAACAGCACGTCCAGCAGCTGCGGCGGCAGCGGCAGGATGATCATCGCCAGAATCGACAGGATGATCAGCGGAATCCCAATCCGACCGCTGCTGAAGGTCGGGGTCAGTTTCTGAATCAGGCTCATGATCGGGCTCGGTTGAACAATTCTTCGGGAATGTGCATGTCAGTCGCCAGCTTGGGCTTGGCCCGGCGGCCTTGTTTCCAGGCCTTGAGCTGGAGGATGTAGGTCAGCACGTGGGCCACTGCGGTGTAGAGCGGCGCCGGAATCTGCTGATTGACCTGTGTGCTGAAGTAAATCGCCCGCGCCAGCGGCGGCAGCTCGACCACCTCCAGGTTGTTGGCCTGGGCCAGCTTGCGGATGTACAGCGCCGTTTCATCGACACCGCGCGCAATGACGAAGGGTGTTTCGGCCTTCTTCGGGTCGTACTTGAGCGCAACGGCATAATGCGTCGGGTTGACGATCACCACGTCGGCATCCTTGATCACGCGACTGATCTGCCGCTGGGCCAGCTGGCGCTGCAGCTGCTTGATCCGCGCCTTCACTTCGGGTCGGCCTTCCTGGTTCTTGTGCTCTTCCTTGCGCTCCTGCTTGGTCATACGCATCTTTTTCAGGAAGAAGAAGCGCTGCAGCGGGATATCGATCAGCGAGAACAGCAGAAAGACCATCAGCAACACGATCGCCAGATCGAACGTCAGCGAAAAGGCACTTCCGATGGCGTTGCTGATGTCGCTGCGTTGCAGGGCGATCAGCTTGGGCGCAGCGTAATAGAGCTGGCCGACGGCAACGCCGAGCAGGGTGGCGATCTTCAGGAGTGACTTGAGCAGCTCGGCCCAGTTCTGCGCGCCAACCATCCGCCCCAGGCCGGAAATGGGGTTGAGTTTGCTGAACTTGGGAGCGAAGTTCTTGGACGCGAACACCCAGCCGCCCGGTACGAGCGCGAAGGCGATCACCAGTATAGGGGTCACCAGCAACGGCAACAGCACGGCGATGAACACCAGCAGGTTGTGGGTGAGGATGAGTTGCAGGTCATCGAGCGTCATCTCGCTGTGATGAAAGTTGATGTACGAATAGCTGAACGCCTGCTGCAAGCCATCGAAAAAGAAGCCGAAGCTGAACTTCAGCACCAGCAGCGTCGCCAGCAACGAGACGGTGGTCGCGACGTCCTTGGAGCGGGTGACCTGGCCATCGTCGCGACTCTTCTTGAGTTTCTGCTCGGAGGCCTCTTCTGTTTTGTCCTGGGTGCTGTTCTCAGACATTGCGGCCGCTCCGCAAGATCTCACCCATGTTGCCCAGCAGCTCGCGGGTCAGGTGCAGGTAGGCTTCTGACAGATTCGGCAGGGTCAGGTAGATCAGCACCAGCCCAGCGATGATCGCCATGGGAAAGCCTAGCGAGAACAGGTTCATCGCCGGCGAAATGCGGTTGAGCAAGCCAAAGCAGAACTGCACCAGCGTCATGCAGAAGACGATGGGCAGGGCGATCAGCAGCGCGGCGGAAATCACCCAGCTCAAGGACAGCGCAATGGTCTGCAGTCCGTCGAAATGAATGCCACTGCCGATCGGCCAGAAGATAAAGCTCTGGTAGATGATGGTGACGATCACCAGATGGCCGTCAGTGGCGAAAAACAGCAGTGCCAGCATGATGAAGTACAGCTGGTAGACGATGGAGGCCGAGGACACGCCGTTCATGGGGTCGTTGAACACGGCCATGGACAGGCCCAGCTGCGTCGAGACGATGTCACCGATCAGCGTGAAGACCGTGAACACCAGCATCAGCGCCACGCCCAGCAACAGGCCCATGGCGATCTGCTCCAGCGCAGTGAGAATGCCCTTCATGGACAGCGGGTCGATAGGCGCGGTCGGCGGCAGGGCGGCGGTGAGTACCACCGTCAGGGCGATGGCCAGCAACACCCGCACGCGGATGCTCAACGATTTATGACTGAACATCGGCGCCAGGCTGAACACGGCCATGATCCGGCAGAACGGCCACCAGTAGCCCAGTAGCGTCTGCAGGTACTGACCGGCCTGCACGATGGGTTCGTTGCCCACGGCTAGCCGACCAGCCGCCCGGCTTGGGTGAAGGTTTCGATGAACAGGTCGCTGAAGGTGCGCAGGATCCAGTGCCCGGCGAACACCAGCATGCCGAGGGTGATCAGCAGGCGTGGGAGGAAGCTCAGCATCTGTTCGTTGATCTGGGTGGCGGCCTGGAAAATGCTGATCAGCAGGCCACCGAGCAGGCTCGGCACCACCAGCACGCAGACCACCAGCACGATGACGTGGATAGCGTTGGAGACGATGTTGACGGCGGTGTCGGGGGTTAGCATGGGAGCACCTGGGAGGTGATACAGCCGCTACAGGTCGCGGCGAGCCGGTAGTGGCTTTGGCCTCGGGTGTAATGGCTCTTTGTTGTGGTTGGCTGAGGCAGTGGTTTCGCCCTGCTGGGCGAGTCCCTTTTGGCAGTCGCCCCAAAAGGAACCAAAAAGTCTTGCCCCTGCATGCGGGTCTCGCTGCGCTCGACTTCCCTCGCTCCGGTGGCGTTCCAGGGGCCCGCCGCGAAGGGCCATCCCTGGCCCATCGCGGCTCTCGCGGCATCCATGCCGCTCAACCCCTTCCACGCCACCTGCGCTCGGCCTTCTGAAAGGTGCGATTCGGTGGCGTCTGATGAGCCGTGCGATGACGCGTTTACAGAGTCCTTATGTAGCGTGGGTAATGCGAAGCTTACCCACCGGTTTTCGCCGGCAACGTTCGATACCGATCGCGGCGACGATTGCGGTGGAAAATGCTTCGCAGTTTTTCGCCCTACGAACTTTTGACCGCCGTTGATTAGGTGACCTCGGCTCGAAACGATTCCTGGCTTTTCCATTGCACGGCCTGCCAGACGACGCCGAACGCCCCTTTCAGGAGGCCGAATGGAATCGCTGCGCAGAGGGGCGAGCGGCATGGATGCCGCGAGAGCCGTGAAGGGCCACGGATGGCCTTTGCGCGGCGACCCTCGGAGCAGCGATGGAATGAGGGAAGTCGAGCGCAGCGAGACCCGGATGGAGGGGCAAGCGTTTTTGGTTACTTTTTCGGCGTTTGGAAAAAGTGACTCGCCGTGCAGGGCGAAACCTGTAGCCCCAGCCGAGGAAAGCGCGGCGTTATACGAAGAGGTACGAGCCGCCAGCTTGTGATCGCAAGCAAAGACTAGGCGTCCCCCTACGCTCCTACGAAAAGCGACAGGCCGTTCAGCGGTTAAGGCATAAGGAGAGCGACTGTTCACGGCGCCCCCTAAAACGGCTGGATACTGGTGGTCAGGGTCCCCATCAACAACGCCCACCCATCCACCAACACAAACACCATCAACTTGAATGGCAGCGAGATCATCATCGGCGAGAGCATCATCATGCCCATCGCCATCAGTACGCTGGCGACCACCAAGTCGATCACCAGGAACGGCACGAAGATCATGAAGCCCAGCTGAAACGCAGTTTTCAGCTCACTCAGCACGAACGCCGGCAGCAGCAGCGAAAAGTCCAGATCGTCGAGGTTCTCAGGCACTTCTTCGCCGGCCAGGGCAACCATGGTTTCCAGCGAGTTCTTATTGGTCTGCGCCAGCATGAAGCCCGACAGGCTGTCCTTGGAGACTTCCAGTGCCTGCTCCAGGCTGATCTCGTCGTTCTGGAACGGCTCGAAAGCGGCGTTATGGATTTCCTGCCACACCGGGCGCATCACCAGCAGAGTGACGATCAGCGCGATACCGACCAGCACCTGGTTCGGTGGGCTCTGCTGCAGGCCGATGGCCTGGCGCAGGATGGCCAGCACGATGATGAAGCGGGTGAAACAGGTCATCATCATCAGCATCGCCGGCAGGAAGCCCAGCAGCGTCATGATGATCAGGATCTGCAGCTTGATGCTGAATTCCTGGCCGTTCTCCGTATCGTTCAGGTTGAACAGCGTGATTTCGCCGTTATCGGCCAGGGCTGCCAGCGGAAACAGGCTGATCAGCAACAGGCACAGCAGCGACAGCCCGCGGCGCAGCTTCATTGCGTCAGCGCATCCAGGCCGACACCGGAAAGCTCGACGATACGCAGCCCGTAGCTGCCGTTCATCACCACCACCTCGGCCTTGGCGAACAGGGTGCCATTGACCTTGACGTCCAGCGGCTCGCCAGCAACCTTGTCGAGCACGATGACGCTGCTGGTATCGCACTCCATCAGTTCTTTCAGCGAGATTTCGGCGGACGCCACTTCCAGCGTGACGTTCACCGGGATCTTGCCGAAGAAGCTGAGGTCCTGGCGGGGCGCCTGTGGCTGGGGGGCAGGTGCAGCCGCTGGCTCGTCGGTGCCGTCGAGGCTCAGGTCGCCCTCGTTGATGAGGTTCTCGAATTCGTTGTCGGACAGTTGACCGGTCATTGGGATTTCACGCTTTCAAGTGAAGTGAGGAACAAGGCGCCGTCTTCTTCGAAGACAGTCCCCCGATAGAGCTTCTGCTGGTTGATCCGAACTTCGTAACGGTCCAGCGGGCGCACCATGAGAATGTCGTTGAGCTGCAGGCCGAGCACCTGCGACAGCGGCATCTGTACAGAGGCGACTACGCAATCCAGGCGCACCGGCAGATGCTTGATGTGATCCACCGGGTTGCCGGTCAGCCGAGCAGGCAACGGGCCGGCTAGGCGACTTGTGAGTTCATCGACCAGATCGGTATTCAGATAAATGAAAACCGATGAGCGGCTATTGGTCAGGTGGCTGATATATTCGAACTCAGCGACATACTCCCAAGTGGTTTCTTCGTAGTCGTTTTCGTAGCGTTCGAGTTCGCCGAATGTTTCGCCGGATAATACTGAGCGCGCAAAGATATAGGTCAGATCCAGGCCCAAGCGATCGCGCATCCGTTGTTCGGAAGTGCTGATCGGTGGTGCTTCCTGGCTAGGCACTATCGTTCCGCCGTAATAGCACTCGAGTGCCTCGGTAAGCAGTGCCCGGTCAATAGAAAAGCCAACTTTCCCCATCGGCGATCTGTAGATACATTCCGGTGTTTTATTTGCCGGCTCCTGCACATCAACTTTGCTCAGCTCCAGGCTGATCCGGTAATTGCGCAGAAAGTAATCGCCAATCAAGCGGGGATTCTTGTTGGTGGTTTCCTTGATGAACTGTGGAATCTTGTGATGATGCCGGCCAAGCTTCTGCGGTTTTAATACAGTCAGGCTTTGGGCGGGCACGCCATGGTGGACTTTTGAATTGCCAGACATGTTGTGAACGGTAGTTCCTGGTTCTTGCACGACGGGCAGGTGCCAATCGTGCGGGTATAAGCAGAAGAAGGTTTGGCCAGGGCGGGTGTGCGATGCCTGAAGTCACGGGCACGGCTCTAGCGTGCCGCCAGTCTAGGCTTGGGCGCGAGGAAGAATTAAATCAATAGGTATCAATTGATCTTTTTTGAGATCACTGATGAGCTTTTGATTTTAATTTAGCGGAACTGATTAGGCAGCTCCAGGTGGGGTTGTTAGCGTGCGCGCAATGGTTTCGAGGACAGTCGAGCGTGGAATCCCTCTTGTATGGCGAGTTGGACAGACAAGGCGACTGAAGTTCCGAAAGACTTAAATAATTTTTTAGCGAATCCGGCGTTGTGCTCGAGCAACAGGCGTAACAACGCCAAGGTGGTCACATTGAATAGTGTCAGTCATGCAATGAACTACTCCCGCGATGAGCTTTACGCTCCGGCGCCGGCGCGCAAGAAAATCCTTATTGTCGGGGATTCCGCAGAGCCGGGTTGCGAGTTCCTTGAAGCAGGACTGCGCAAGGAGGGCTGTGCGGTATTTTCCTATGCTGGTCTGAATGATCTGGATAATGCCGCGCTGAAGGGCGCATCGCTGGTTTTCATTGTTATCAGTGGCATGCAACAGCCCGCTTTATATACGCAGGTCGATTCATTGATTCGCCGCGGGCGCTCCATCAGCGTTATCCCCGTCGTCCAATACGCCGATCAGGAAAAGGCTGCCGCCTTACTTGAACTGGGATGTGTCGATTACTTGTTGTCGCCATTCAGCGAAGGCCAATTAAGCGCATTGTTGCGTCGACAGGAATTCGCTGACGCCGCACAGGAAAGTTTTGTTTCCTGCTCTCAGGCGGGTCGTCGCCTTCTGGCCATGGCGCAGCGCGTATCGCTGACCCGGGCGCCCATTCTGATAACCGGTGAAACCGGCACCGGCAAGGAGCTGATGGCGCGCTATATCCATCGTTTCTCGGCCAGCGCCGATGCGCCTTTCATCGCCGTGAACTGCGCGGCGATTCCTGAGCAGATGCTCGAATCGATTCTGTTCGGCCATGAAAAGGGCGCTTTTACCGGCGCGGTGACGGCCCAGCCCGGCAAGTTCGAGCTGGCCAATGGCGGCACCCTGCTGCTCGATGAGATCGGTGAGCTGCCGCTGGGATTGCAAGCCAAGCTGCTGCGCGTGCTCCAGGAGCAGCGTGTGGAGCGCCTCGGTGGGCGCAAGGAAATCGAACTCAACGTGCGAATCATCGCCGCCACCAACCGCGACCTGCAGGTGGAAGTGGCGCAAGGGCGCTTCCGCGCCGACCTGATGTTCCGTCTCGACGTGCTGCCGCTGCACATCAGCCCGTTGCGCGAGCGCAAGGAAGATGTGCTGCCGCTGGCTCGCCGCTTCGTCGCCAAGTATGCGCCGCAGGAAGCCGACGAGGAGCTGTTCACCAGCGATGCCTGCCGCGCCCTGCTGCAGCATGACTGGCCGGGTAACGCTCGTGAACTGGAAAACACCGTGCAGCGCGCTTTGGTACTGCGCAACGGCCTGTTCATCCAGCCGCAGGATCTTGGCCTGGCCGCACCGGCACAAGCCGAAGCGCGTGTCGAGCGGCTGCCGCTGCCCACGGTCGAGACCGGCAAGGCGGCCCTGCGCGCCAGTGGCAAGTGGGCCGAGTACCAGCATGTTATCGACACCATCCGCAAGTTCGACGGGCATAAGACCAAGGCGGCAGCGAGCCTTGGCATGACCTCACGCGCCTTGCGTTACCGCCTCAATGCCATGCGCGAGCAGGGCATCGAGCTGAATTTCTGATCTAAACAAGGCAAGGGGAGAGCCAGCGATGAGTTCAATCACTCAGGTACAGCAGGACCTGCTGGGCCGGATGCAGCAGCTCCAGGGTGTCGCCTCCGGCGCGACCATCAGGCCGGCTGACCAGGCGGCGCCCGATGCGGGCGGGCTGTTCATGGCGGCGATGCGGTCGGTCGATGCCCAGCAACATCATGCCAGCGCTGCGGTGGCCGCGGTGGACAGCGGCAAGAGTGACGACCTGGTGGGCGCGATGATCGACAGCCAGAAGGCCAGCGTGTCGTTTTCCGCGTTGCTCCAGGTGCGCAACAAACTGACCACGGCGTTTGACGACGTCATGAGAATGCCGCTTTGATCCGGCGTGAGAGCTAAGACGTGCTGCAGACAATCAAAAGCAAGCTGCCTGCCGGCGGCCTCCAGCTAGACCCACGGGTGATGCTCGCGGGCATGGCGGTGATCGCCGCCGCGCTGGCGGTGGCCGTGGCCTTTTACCTCTGGCGCGACAATGGCTCCTTCCGGCCGTTGCATGGTGCAGGTGAAGCCTTTCCGGTCGCCGAGGTGATGCAAGTCCTCGATGCCGAGGCCGTGCAATACCGCATTCATCCACAAAGTGGGCAGATCCTGGTGCGTGAGGACCAGCTGTCGCGCGCGCGGATGCTGCTCGCAGCCAAGGGTGTGAAAGTTGCACTGCCGGCCGGCTACGAGCTGTTCGACAAGGAGGAGCCGCTGGGCACTAGTCAGTTCGTGCAGGACGTGCGTCTCAAGCGCAGCCTGGAAGGCGAGCTGGCCCGCACCGTGATGTCGCTCAAAGGCATTCAGCACGCCCGTGTCCATCTGGCCCAGGAAGAAAACAGCTCTTTCGTGGTCAGCAAGCGCGCACCGACCAAATCCTCGGTGATGGTGCAGCTGGAGCCCGGTTACAAGCTCAGCCCCGATCAGGTGGGCGCGATCGTCAACCTCGTGGCCGGCAGCGTGCCTAACCTCAAGCCCGAAGATGTCGGCGTGGTCGACCAATATGGCGCACTGCTGTCGCGCGGCTTGAACGTGGGCGGTGGCCCGGCGCAGAGCTGGGGAGCCGTAGAGGATTATCAGCGGAAGGCGGTGGCCAATATCGAAGAAGTACTGGCGCCGGTGCTGGGCAGCGGTAACTACCGTATCAGCGTCGCGGCAGACATCGACTTCAGCGAGAAGGAAGAAACGCTGCAGTCTTACGGCGAAACCCCACGTCTGCGTCGCGAAGTGCTGAGCAACGAAAGTGCGCTGGATCAGCTCGCGCTCGGCGTGCCTGGCTCCTTGGCGAACCGGCCAGTCGCCCCGCCGAAGGAAGGCGAAGAGGCCAAGCCGGCCGAGGGCGAGACCAAGGGCGCAACGTCGCTGCGCGAAGAATCCACCCGTCAACTGGACTACGACCAGACCGTGATCCATGTAAAGCACGCTGGTTTCGCCCTGCGCCAGCAGAGTGTGGCTGTGGTGCTCAACGCTGCAGCCGCGCCAGAAGGTGGCTGGAGCGATGAGGCCCGCGCTGAACTTGAAGCCATGGTACG
Organism: Stutzerimonas stutzeri; assembly: GCF_051028275.1. Lineage (GTDB taxonomy): Bacteria > Pseudomonadota > Gammaproteobacteria > Pseudomonadales > Pseudomonadaceae > Stutzerimonas > Stutzerimonas stutzeri_AS. Next base: position 4,107,345 of record NZ_CP069269.1, on the reverse strand, counting down.
CAGCGCCGTCGGCTTCAAAGAGGCGCGCGGCGACCTGCTGACGCTCAGCGTGCTGCCCTTCGCCGCGGTTGAAACCGTCACCGAAGAAGTGCCGTGGTGGGAAAACAATCAGGTGCACGCCCTGGCCAAACTTGGTGTTGCCGGCCTGATTGCGCTGCTGCTGTTGCTGATCGTGGTACGTCCTGCCGTTCGCAGCCTGACCCAGCGCAATGCGCCAGCCCAGAATGATCCGGTTGCACTGGAAGGCACTTTGGCGGCTGCGCCGGGGCCGACGCCCATCGAGGCCGAGACGCGCGCCGCACTGGCCAGCCCACGGCCCAGCGGTGACGGCATACATGTATTCGGCGAACTCAATCCGCTCTCGGAAATTCGTCTGCCGGCGCCTGGTTCGGGGCTGGAGCTACAAATCGAGCATTTGCAGATGCTCGCCAAGAACGACCCGGAACGTGTTTCGGAAGTCATCAAGCATTGGATAGGCCGCAATGAAAGAGACCTCAACCCAGCCAGCTGAGTCGGTTACCGGCTCGAGCAGAGAGATCAAGGCACGCCCGGTGCAGTTGCGCTCGGTGAGTTCGCTGGATCAGGCGGCCATTCTCATGCTGAGCATGGGTGATGACATCTCTGCCGGCATCCTGCGCAATTTCTCGCGAGAAGAAATCATCAGCATCAGCCAGGCGATGGCGCGTCTGTCCAACGTCAAGCAGCCGATGGTTTCCGATGTCATCAGCCGCTTCTTCGATGATTACAAGGAGCAGAGCAGCATCAAGGGCGCCTCGCGCACGTACCTGTCGGGCATGCTGGGCAAGGCGCTGGGCGGCGACATCACCCGTTCGCTGCTCGACTCCATCTACGGTGAGGAAATCCGCGCCAAGATGGCGAAGATGGAGTGGCTCGACCCCAAGCAATTCGCTGCGCTGATTGCCAAGGAGCACGCGCAGATGCAGGCGGTATTCCTCGCTTTCCTGCCACCGGGCATGGCCACCGACGTGCTGGAGTGCATGCCGGCCGAGCGTCAGGACGAGTTGCTCTACCGTATCGCCAACCTCAACGAGGTCAACAGCGACGTTATCGCTGAGCTCGAGCAGCTGATCGACCGCAGCCTGCAAGTGCTGTCGAATCAGGGCTCGCAGGTGCGCGGCGTGAAGCAGGCGGCAGACATCATGAACCGCTTCAAGGGCAACCGTGACCAGATGTTCGAGCTGCTGCGCGCGCACAACGAAGAGCTGGTCGGCAAGATCGAAGATGAAATGTATGACTTCTTCATCCTCTCGCGACAGAACCAGGACGTGCTGCAGACGCTGCTGGAAGTGATCCCGCTGGAGGAGTGGGTGGTCGCCCTCAAGGGCGCCGAGCCCGCGCTGGTCAAGGCCATCCAGGGCGCGCTGCCCAAACGGCAGGCGCAGCAGATGGAATCGATCAATCGTCGCCAGGGCCCGGTGCCATTGTCGCGGGTCGAGCAGGTGCGCAAGGACATCATGGCGGTGGTTCGCGAGATGTCTACCGATGGCGACCTGCAGGTTCAGTTGTTCCGCGAACAGACCGTCGAGTAAGCGCCGATGAGCATCAAGATCATCAAGGGTGAAGGCCGTTCCTGGCGCCCGTTCCGCTTTCCGCCTCGCGTACGCTCGGCGGCCGAGTTGGCCGACAGCGTAGCCGGCGACCCGGCCGCGTTGCAGCGGGCCGTCGCCGATGGGTTTCAGGAAGGCATCGACAAAGGCTACGAGCAGGGACTGGAGCAGGGGCGTGAAGCCGGGCATCGCGAAGGATTCGAGCGTGGCGTCGAAGACGGCAAGTCGATCGGGCGTGAAGAAGGTCGTGTCATGGGGCGCCGCGCATTTGACGAGGCGGCCCGGCCACTGGATGAGCTGGTCACGCGCTTCGAGCACTTCCGGCAGGAGTTCGAACAGGCGCGTCGTGAGCAGCTGCTCGAGCTGGTGCAAAAAGTCTCCAAGCAAGTGATCCGCTGCGAACTGACCCTGCATCCGACACAGTTGCTGACCCTGGCCGAGGAAGCCCTGTCGGCCATGCCAGGCGATCAGGAAGATGTACGTATCCTGCTCAACCCAGAGGAATGCACGCGGATCAAGGAGCTGGCGCCCGAGCGGGCGGCGGCTTGGCGTCTGGTTCCGGATGAGAAGCTGGCGCTTGGCGAATGTCGTGTGGTGACGGCTCAGGCCGAAGCCGATATCGGCTGCCAGCAGCGTCTGGATTCATGCATGGACACGCTGGCCGAACACATCAAGGCGGAAGCCTAAGATGTCCCTGCGCGAGAGCTTCCGGCTCGATGAGGCGTTGCGCTCGCTGGATACGGTACAGCTGGCGAAGGTCAGTGGCCGGCTGGTACGCGTCTCCGGCATGCTGCTGGAAAGCCTCGGCTGCCAGCGCATGACCGGTCAGCGCTGCTTTGTCGAACAGGGCGATGGCAGCATGCTCGAAGCGCAGGTGGTTGGCTTCAACCGTGATATCACCTACCTGATGCCGTTCAAGAAGCCGGTTGGGCTGACCTCCGGCTCGCGCGTGTTTCCGGCACCGGACGACGCCAAGCTGCATATCGACGAGTCCTGGTTGGGGCGCGTGGTCAATGGCCTCGGCGAGCCTCTGGACGAAATGGGCAAGCTCAGCGGGCGCGATCCACTGCCGACCGAGCTGCCCTCGGTCAATCCGCTCAAGCGCAAGCCGGTCAGCGAACCGCTGGACGTCGGCGTGCGGGCCATCAATTCCATGCTCACGCTCGGCAAGGGCCAGCGCGTCGGCCTGTTTGCCGGTTCCGGCGTGGGCAAGAGCGTGCTGCTGGGCATGATTACGCGGCAAACCAAGGCCGATGTGGTGGTGGTCGGGCTGATCGGCGAGCGCGGTAGAGAGGTGCAGGAGTTTCTCTTGCATTCGCTGGGCGAGGAGGGCCTGAAAAAGGCCGTGGTGGTGGTCGCGCCGGCCAATGAATCGCCCTTGATGCGCCTGAAGGCCACCGAGCTTTGCCACAGCATCGCCGCTTATTTCCGCGATCAGGGCAACGATGTGCTGTTGCTGGTCGATTCGCTGACCCGCTACGCCATGGCCCAGCGTGAAATCGCCCTGGCGCTCGGCGAACCGCCGGCGACCAAAGGCTATCCGCCGTCGGTGTTCGGCATGTTGCCGGAGCTGGTTGAAAGCGCGGGCAACGGTGCCAACGACAATGGCAGCCTCAGCGCGCTTTACACGGTGCTGGCTGAAGGCGATGACCAACAGGACCCTATCGTAGACTGCGCGCGGGCGATTCTGGACGGGCACATTGTGCTGTCGCGGCGATTGGCCGATGCCGGGCACTACCCGGCCATCGACGTCTGTGCCTCGGTCAGCCGCTGCATGAGCCAGGTGGGCCAGCCGCCGCACCTGGGTGCGGCGCGCCAGCTCAAGGAGTTCTACAGCACCTACGAGAAGATCAAGGAGCTGATCCCGCTGGGCGGCTACAGCCCGGGCGCGGATCTGAAAACCGACCGCGCCGTGAAGCTGGCACCCACCATCGAGCGCTTCCTGCGCCAGGAAGTGGGCGAGGCCGCGGAGCTGGAAACCAGTCTTGCCATCCTGCAGAGCATCATCAAACAACCATGAAGCAGCAGATCGAAACGCTTACGCGCCTGGCCAGCCTGCGTGGCAACCGGGTCAAGCAGATGCTTGGGCAGGTTCAATACCAGCAGAACCTCTGTCAGCGCTATCGCAACAACATCACCGGCCTCAGCCGGCTCTGTGGTTTCTCTGTGCCGATGAGCACACCGCTACAACGCGACAACCAGCAGCGCTACAAGGCCACGCTGTACAAGATGGTCGAGCTGCAGCGCCGTGAGCTGGCTGTGGCCGAGCAGGCACTGGTGCGTATCCAGCAGGAGCTGCTGCAGGCCATGCGCAGCGAGAAAGTGGTGGAGCATGTGATCGACGCCAAGATGCAGCAGTGGCAGCAACTGCTGATGGCGCAGGAGCAGAAAATTCAGGACGGTCTGGCGGCACAAACGTGGTGGCGCAACCAGATTGCCTGACGGTGCTCGGGCTATCGTAGGAGCCAGCTTGCTGGCGATCACGGCGCCCCGTAGGCTGATTGGCAACAGCGCTCAGCGTCCTCGGTGCTGCCGATGTCGAAGGTCGCATTACGGGATAACCGCGCCACTCGTCCGTCCGTTTGCAAAAAAGATTTAAGTAATCCGCCCAAGCGGTCGCTTGTTAGGCAGTAACCACTGAGTTGGAACGAAATCATGGAAATCAGCCGGCAATTCAAGCCCGCCATCGCAATGCCCACCGAGACCGCTCCAGCGCGTCCGGCCAGCGCTCGCGCCACCGTTCAGCCGACAGCCCGCCCGGCCGCAAGCCTGCCGCTGGAGCAGATGCACGACGCGCTGCGCGCCATGCCCGAAGTTGATCTGGACCGGGTAGCAGCCATCAAGCAAGCGCTGCAACGCGGCGAGATCTCCACGGATGTGGGTGATTTGGCCAGCAGCATGCTCAGCTACCACCGCGGAAACGATGCGTGAGCCAGCGCGAAAAGCTGTTGGCAGTCGTCGATGACGATCTCCAGCAGGATTGCGGCGACTACCTCGCCTTGCGCGAACTGATGCAGGAGCTCTACGGGCGGCTGCTCGAACGTGACGTCCCCGAGATCGATCGCATCAATCTGCAAATCACCGTTCGTGTAGAAGCCATCGCCGCACGCGCCCAGCGCCGCAGCAAGGTACTGGCGGCGTTCGGTCTGGAGACCTCCGGTGTGGGCATGCGCCGCCTGTTGGCCAGCTGCTCGGGTGAGCGTGGCGAATCCCTTCAGCAGCATTGGCGGCAGGTCGGGGATCTTGCGACGCAATGCCAGCAGTTCAACGAGCACAACGGCAAGCTGCTCGCCATGCACCACGACATTCTCCAGCAACTGCTCGCCGGTGGGCAGGACGCTCGGCTCTATTCGCCACAGGCATACTGAGGCGCAACAAGTCCCTCCCGCTTATCGATCCTGCTCCGCTGGATCGCCAGCAAGCTGGCTCCTACGAAAGGCAGCGCGTGCCGTTGACTATGGGCATGCGATCGCCGCTGGATAGCCGCTCCTGTAGAAGCCAGCTTGCTGCGAGCCACGTCAGGTCAGGCGTGCGCTGCGGCTCCAATTCCCACTTGATTCAATTCACGCAGCATTGCCCCAGTGCCTCGTGAGTGCGCTGCTTTGTCGCCACTCACTCAAAGAATTAATCCTTTTCGTTTACTCCTTTAACTACCTCGCCTTTGACGTCGCCTTTATAGACAGATGTTCCGCCACCGCCCAAGGCGGAAACGGTGCTTCCCCGTTTCCTCGTCTTGTCGCGTTGCGGAAGCCTTTTTTCTGCATGTGCTTCGCTGAGAAGCCCGATTCAAGGGGGCTCCAGACCTGGCATGCAATCTGCTCTACAAACTTCAAGAGGGGAAGGTAATGGCTATAAATTCCGATTACGTACAGCAGATGTCGACGCAGTTGGCGACCTACGAGGTTCAGTCCTCGCTGGATCGGCTTAACCGCAACGAGGCGCGTTACAAGGCCCAGCGCGACGCGCTGAGTTCGTTGCGTACATCGATGACGACCTTCAAGTCAGCTATCACCAAGCTCAACAGCAGCACATCGAGCATGCTGACCAACAGCGCGACCTTCAGCCAGGAGGGCTACGCGACGGCGACCGTCGGCGCCACCGCGAAGGCCGGCACCTATGATTTCTTTGTGGAGCGCTTGGCCAGCAAAAAGCAGGTTGCTGTACAGGGTCTGGTGGATGGCAGTCTGAGCGGCACCCTGACGCTGGACGCCCAGGCCTTCGACCTGAGCCAGTACGCCACGCTGAGCGATGCCGCCACAGCGATCAACAACGCTGGTCTTGGCGCGCAGGCGACGCTGGTACGCAGCGACGGTGCGGTCAGCCTGGTGGTGACGAGCGAGCAGTCCGGCGCGGCCAATGGTTTCAGTCTTTCCATGACGGGTAATGCCGCTGCGACCACGACTGAGCTATCCACCGCACAGGACGCCTTGCTTCGTCTGGGGGGTAGCTACGGCGCCGGCGGCATCGAGCTGACCAGCGCCAGCAACACCTTCACCAATGTCATCGATGGCGTCAGCCTGACCGTAAGCAAGACCCATACGGCGACTGACACACCCTTGACTGTCACAGTGGGTCAGGACAAGGCCGGGACCCAGGCCAAGGCGCAGACCTTCATCGACGCCTTCAACGCCCTGATGAGCAGTTTCGATTCGCTGACCGCCAGCGGCAGTGACCGTGACAAGCGTGGCGCCCTGGCGGGCGACTCCAGCGTGCGCTCCATCGAGAGCCGCCTCAACGGCCTGCTGCGTTCCGACTTCGGTGGCAAAAGCCTGATCGAGTTCGGTATCAGTGCTGACCGTAACGGCAAGCTGACGATCGACGCCAAGCGCTTCGAAGCCGCTGTCGCAAACGATCCTGCGGGATTCGAGGAACTGTTCACCGGTACGGACAAGCTGCTCGACAGCATGGACAAGACCGTCGCCAGCTACACCAGCAGCACCAACGGCCTGCTGAAAAACCGCATGGACACGCTGGACATGAGCCTGCGCCGCATCGACGAGCAGTTCGAAACGCTCCAGCAGCAGTACGACACCCATTACAGCCGCTACCTTCGGCAGTTCACCACCATGATGCAGACCATGCAGAGCATGGAGCAGACCAGCGGGATGTTCTCGATGCCAACCCCATCGCAAGCTAACGGATTGTTCTCATGAACAGCTATCACCCTAACGACAGCTATGACAGCTACCGCTCGGTAGACCTCGAAGCGCGTGCAGCCTCGGCTTCGCCATACGAACTGGTGCTGGTGCTGATGGACGGCCTGCTGGACGAGCTGGCCCGTGCCCGCGGCCACATCGAACACAAGCGCTACCAGCAGAAAGGCATATCGCTGGAAAAGTGCATGAACATCCTCAACGGCCTTAACGGTGCCCTCGATGAAGAGGGCGGTGGTGAGGTGGTTCAGGGGCTGTCGCGGCTATACGAGTACTGCATCTATCGACTCTCGGATGTGAGCGTGTCGCTCTCGCTTGAAGGGCTGGACGAAGTGATCAACCTGCTCGGGATTCTCCGCGAGGGCTGGGAGGGCGTCAGTGCCGCCCGTAAGTGACCGCGAGCGCCTCATGGCGCTGCACAGCGAATTGCAGTCGGCGTTGCAGAGCGATGACTGGACTGCTGTCGCCACGGTTGACGCGGCGATCCGTCAGTGCCTCGAAACACTGGCCGGGCTTGAACTGGACGAGCCGACGCACGCCGCCAAGAACCGCCTCAAGCAGCTTCACGGGCAAGGCCTGCAAGCTTGCGCCGACGAGTGCGAACGCCTGCGCCTGCTGTTGTTGAACCACCTTGAATATGCGGAAGGGCGTGCCGCCTATCAGCGCATTGATATGTTCCAAGCCGGAGACAGGGGATGATGATCCAGTCGATTTCAGCAACGCGTGCCGCTGCGGCAAGTGGGGAATCCTCACTGCCGGTGGCCGCTCGTGCGAGCCAGGGTGGGCAGGCCACAGCCGGCCGGGCGATGGCAGACGATGCCATGCGCGGCTTTGGTGAGCGCATGCTGCTGGCGTCGACCGCTGACCAGGATCTGGCTTCGCAACTTGCTGACCCCTCGCTGCAAGGTGCTCTGCCGGTGTTGACTACCGAGCCGGGCCAGGCGCTCCGGGCTGGCGGCAGTGCCAGTCAGGGCAGTGAAACACCCCAGGAGCTCACGCCTGAACAATGGCTGCTGGGCATGCTGGATCAGCAGCTTGCCGCCATCCAGGCACGCGACGCGCAAGCCGGTAACACGTCCGGGCCAGTGCCGCGGGTGTTGTCGGACTCGGTCACATCCGCAGCCGATGATGTGTTGATCGGATTGCCGGGTCAGGCTCAGTTTCCCCAGGCCGTGGCAGAGGCCGCTCCGGTCGATCCGCTGGCCACACTGATGAGCGCCGGGGTTCAGCGCGGCCTTGCCGAGGTCAGTCCGCTGGTCGCGGCCATGTCCAAGCCCGGCGCAGATATGGGCGTTGCTCAACCTGCCGGCGTCGCGGTCACGTCGCTGGACGCTACGCAAACCACCACGCTGGATTCGCTACTGGACGCCGTTGAGTCGCTTGAACCCGGCGAGCCGATGAACACAGCGGCCGAGCGCGGGCAAGCCGCACCGCTGCAGTCGGCTGATCGCGCGCTGAAACTGCAGGCGCCAGAAGCCAAATGGGGCGAGCAGATGTTGCACGCCCTGCGCGAAAACGTGGATCTGCAAATTCAGCAGAAGATTCAGAGCGCCACCATCCGCCTGGATCCGCCAGAGCTGGGCAGCATGGAAATCCTGCTCAGTCACGAGTCAGGCCGGCTTAGCGTGCAGCTGTCAGCGGCAAATGCCGACGTGGCGCGTCTGCTGCAACAGACCAGCGATCGCCTGCGCCAGGAACTGGTGGGCCAGCATTTCGTTCAGGTCAACGTACAGGTCGGCGCGGACGGAGGTGGTCAGCAGGGCCAACCGCGTCAACGCCCAGTGCTGGCCGGGGAAGAGGCACCCCTGGCGGCCCGGCCGCAGGAGCAGGAGCCGGACCGAGATAGCCGCCGCCCCCGTGACGTCCTGGTAACGGTTTGACCCGATTCAACCTAATTAGCCATTTGTGAGTGTGTTATGTCGACGCCCCGTATTGTCCTGCTGATGCTGTTGCTCAACGTGCTGACCGTTGCCGGTGGCGTTGGCGCCAGCTACTGGCTGCTCAAGCCAGGCCTGGAAGGCTCCAGCCCGGAAGAGGTTGCAGAGGCTGAACCGGTCGAGCCTTCGGAATATGTCTTCTTTCCGGTGGATAAAGTGATCGTCAGCGTGCGTGGCGAAGGCCGTGAGCACTACTTCGTGCTTGATCTGGCGCTGCAGGCGGATGCGTCGAAAGAGCCGCCTAAATTCGAGCAAGCCGAGCCGATTGTGCGTAACTCGGTGGTGGGTTACCTGTCGTCCCTGCCGTTCGATGAACTGCGCGGGCTGAAGATCGGTGAGTTGCAAGAGCGTCTGGAGACAGCGCTGTTCGCCGACTTCGCGAGCAAAAATGCAGCGGTGCCCTTCAAGCACGTGCTGGTCAACAAGCTGATCGTGCAGTAAAGGCCACGCCATGAGTGCCACTTGCCCCATCGACTACTACGGCGCTACGCCGGCTGCCCCCTCGGTGTTCGCGCCGGCGGTCGAGCAGCGCTGGCTGATGCAGTACCTGCCTCTGGTCAAGCGGATCGTTCGCCAGCTGTCACTGCAGGCCAATCAGGTGCTCGACCGAGAGGACATGGAACAGATCGGCATGATGGGGCTGCTCGAAGGTCTGCGCCGCTACGGCGAGCCGGATGAAGGCTTCGGTAAGTTCGCTTCCCTGCGTATCCGTGGCGCCATCCTCGATGAATTGCGCCGCCAGGACTGGCGCCCACGCCAGGTCCGCCAGCAGGCACACAAGGTTCGTGATGCGATCCGGGATCTGTCGCGTCAGCTGGGCCATGAACCCAGCGATGAGGAAATCAAGGCCCACACCGGTCTCGATGAAAAGGAATACCAGGAATTTCTCTGCGCCGATTCATCCGAGGCCATCGAAAGCCTCGACGAGCTGTTGCAGAGCGGTCACGAACATTTTCCGGACACCACCGAGCTGTTCGAGGAACGCCTGATCAAGGAGCGTGTGCTGGCGCAGGCGCTGGCGCGGCTGGACGAGCGCGAACGCTTGGTACTAACGCTGTATTACCAGCATGAACTGAGCCTGAAAGAAATCGCCTTGGTGCTGGAAGTCAGCGATGCCCGGGTCTGTCAGCTGAGTAAACAGGCAATCGGCAAAGCCTGCCGATTCCTAACCGAGAGAAGTCAGTAGTCATGCAAAAAGTATTAGGCGCGTTGATCATCATCGGTTGTGTGCTGGGCGGGTACGCCATGGCCAACGGAGATATGCGGGTGCTTTGGCAGCCAGCCGAAGTGGTCATCATCCTGGGTGCCGCGCTCGGCAGCCTGGTGGTAGGCAACCCCAAGGAAGTACTGATCGAAATGCTTCATCAGATCAAGGACGTCTTTTCCTACAAGCGCCGGGGTGAAGAGTTTCAGCGCCAGTTGCTGATGCTCCTGTATGAGCTGTTGGAAATGGTCGACGTCGGCGGTCTCAAGGTGCTCGATTCGCATATCGAGGAACCGGAGCAGAGCGAGCTGTTCGTCCGCTACCCGTTGATCCTTCAGGAAAAGAACCTGATGGCCTTCATTGCGGACAACTTCCGCCTGATGGCCATGGGCAAGATCAGCGCCCACGAACTGGAGGGCTTTCTCGAACAGGAGCTGGAGGCCATGGAGCATGCGCTGCTTCAGCCGGCGCGCTCGCTGCACAAGATCGGCGAAGCCATGCCGGGCTTCGGCATCCTCGCCGCGATCATGGGCATCATCATCACCATGGGCAGCATCGGCGGCAGCGTCGCGGAAATTGGTGCCCACGTGGCTGCGGCTCTGGTCGGCACCTTCCTCGGCATCTTCTTCTGCTACTGCCTGATGGACCCGCTGTCCAACGCCATGAGCCAGCGCATCAAGACCGAACTCTCGGCCCTCGAATGCGTACGGACCACGCTGGTGGCTCATGTGGCCGGCAAGCCTACGCTACTGGCGGTGGACGCTGGTCGTAAATTGATCGAGCAGGACGTCAAGCCGGCCTTCAAGCAACTCGAGAACTGGGTCAACCAGTACGAGGAGCAAAGGGACGCCGCATGAGGAGCAGGGACAAGAGCAAGGGCGGCGGCGAACACGAGATCATCATCAAGCGCCGCAGCAAGAAGGGGCATGGTGACGAACACGGTGGTGCCTGGAAGGTGGCCTTTGCCGACTTCACTCTTGCGATGATGGCGCTGTTCATGGTGCTTTGGATCATCCAGCCGCAGATGGAACAGTCCAACCCTTCATACGGCGAAATGCAAAGCAATCCTTTGGTTGACGGCGGCGCCGGTATCTTCGATGGCACCAGCACGTCACCGCTTGAACTGGACGGCGTACCGGTGCGTCCACCGCAAGCTGACGAAACCGATCGCAAGGTCGAGAAAGGCGATCAGGACGGTAGCCATAACTATGGCTCGACCGAGGAGTTGAAGAAGCTCGCTGAGCTGATGCGCGAGGTGGCAAGCGAAGTCGATGCATTGGCCAACCTTGAAGTGGACGTGGTCCCGCAGGGACTGCGCATTCTCATCAAGGACGACCAGCAGCGCTTCATGTTCCAACGCGGTAGCGCGACCCTCAATCCGCATTTCCAGAAGCTACTGGGCGTGCTCGCCGGCGTGCTGGCCAAGGTTGATAACAAGCTGATCATCAGCGGCCACACCGATGCCACGCCGTATCGGCAGAAGAATGGCTACAACAACTGGAACCTGTCGGGGGACCGTGCTCTGCGTGCGCGTAATGCGCTGGTCGAAGCCGGTCTCGGTGAGCGGGCGGTGCTGCAGGTGACTGCTCAGGCTGACGTCATGCCGCTGCAACCCGAAGATCCTCAAAGCGGCGCGAACCGCCGTGTGGAGATCCTGTTGCTGACCGCTTCGGCCGAGGCGCTGTACAAGGAACTCTTCGGTGACAGCTACGGCAAGGTTCGCTTTTCCGAAAGCGGGGCGAGCTATAGCGGAGCGGCTGCGGATTAACAAGCAACGGGGCGCCTGTCGCCGCGGATGATCGCAGCGGTTGCTCCACATCGGGAACAAACGCGCTCCTGGTAGGTGGCAAGGGCAGGCCCGGTCAGCAGGAAGAACGCGTCGGTTTTCGTAAAGCAACTCGCAACTTGTAGGAGTCAGCTTGCTGGCGATTGAGCGTTTACGGAGACCGGCGCCTTGGCGTTCGCAGCACCTTGATCGCGAGCAAGCTCGCTCCTACAGGGTGGGCAAGGGAAGGCTCCGGCGGTAGGAAGAACGCGTCGGTTTCGCAAAGCAATTTGCAACTTGTAGGAGCCAGCTTGCTGGCGATTGGGCGTTTGCTGAGAGCGGCTCCTTGGCGTTCGCAGCACCTTGATCGCGAGCAAGCTCGCTCCTACAGGGTGGGCAATGGAGGCTCCGGCGATAGGAAGAGCGCGTCGGTTTTCGTAAAGCAATTTGTAACTTGTAGGAGCCAGCTTGCTGGCGATCGGACGTTTGCTGAGAGCGTCTCCTTGGCGTTCGCAGCACCTTGATCGCGAGCAAGCTCGCTCCTACAGGATGGGCAACGGGCGGGCCTGGTCGGCAGGAAGAACGCTTCGGTTTCGTTCAGCGACATGCCATTTGTAGGAGCCAGCTTGCTGGCGAATGGCATCGCATCGGTGCGGGATCACGCGTGCGCCTTCACTGGTTCAAGGCGCGGGTATTCATCACTAGGCTAGGATTGGGTGCAGTGCCTATACCGCGACTCCGACAGGCGCCGCTATCAGGCTCATCGCAACCGCTGGCAAGCGTGTGCTTCAGCCGCGGTTAGGGTGATCGTCAGCGCAATAAACCTGTCGGGTTTCGACGCCGTACAGACAGGAGCCGACCTGTTCGAGCGTGATGCGCGCACCCTTATGGGAGCCGTAGAACAGGTTGAACATCAGCTCGTCGTCCATTTCGTCTCTTGGCCCCAGACCGTGTACCTGACCTTCTTCCACCACCAGCGATGCCCGTCCGAGCAGGTCGGTCTCCAGTCGCCCCGACGTTTCGACGATGGCCGGTGCGTTGCGGGTCATCGAATAAAAACGGCCCTTGTTGAAGACCAGGCTCTGGCTGACCTTGACGGTCGAGCCGTCGCTCAGCAATACATGCCCGCTGGAACTGTAGCGGCCATCGAGGCTGGACGAAGCGTTGCCGGTGGTGCCCATGGCCACGAACGCCCACAGCAACAATGCAGCGGGCACCATCACCCGGAGCATGTGTTTACCGACTGCGCCGGTTTCGTTCTGGCTATTCATTGCAAGCACTCTTGTAAATGGTCACTGGGAATCGTCTGAACGCGGCTCTTGTGGACCTTGAGCCAATTCACCCGTCCATCCCCTTGCAGGCATCGGATCTCGTAAAAGCCTGGGGACATGTTGACGATCAGTCGGGCCGGTTCGGCACTTATACCGGCCATGGTATCGACCATATATTTCGTTTCATTAATCAGCGAATCGAGCAGGCGCTGGCTCTTCTCCACGTACAGCACTTCAAGCGCCCCAACATCGACCGTTTGCGTAAACGAAGGCGCCGAGCTGCTGGCGAGGCGAAAGCCAAGCGTCGCCAGGCCCAGCAGCACCATCATCGCCGAGCCGGCCAGCGCCATGGTTTGCCAGGAGCGGTAACGGCGTGCAGGTGTTGGCAGCTCGGCCATCGGTGCCGGGCTTGGCTTCGGCAGCTCAATCACGACCGTTTCGGCAGCGTCGGCAATGATCGCCACCGGTGCTGCTTCGATTGACGGCGCCGTTTGATCGGCATTTAGATACTGTGGATTAAACAGGTAGCCGCGGCGCGGCAATGTCTGGATGATCTGGCTACCAGCGTCAAACAGGGACTGACGCAGGGTATAGATTTGCTGATTCAGGCTGCCCTGGCTCACGACTCGCCCTTCCCAGGCATAAGCCATCAGCTCTTCACGGGAAACGACCTGCCCTGGAGCCTGAAGCAGGCGTTCCAGCACGCGACTACCGGAAAAGCCCAGATCAAGCGTCTCTTCGTTTTCCCCATCGATCAGCACGAGCTGGTAAAGCGCACGATCGAAACGCGCCGTGCACCCGGCTCGGCCAGTTTTCAACAGGGGACAGACAAAGGCATCGGTGGCCGTAGGGGTCAAGGATGGGGTCATGAGCGCCTGAGTTTGGGTTTTACGAAGATAAGTTTTGCCGACATCACTCTGACAAAACAGGACGGCGGCATATTGGCGTCGTTTTTTTGATCTAACAAGACGGTGGCACCAAAAAGGCGCCGAACGGGACTAGAGCTGAGCGGTCGATGAAATGACCTGCAACACCGCAGATATAGTGCCGAAAAGCGAAATATATGCGCTTTGCCGGAATATCTAGTGGTGGACGGTGGGGCTGCTCGCTGCCGCCGTTGGTCGGAAGCAAAGCTTCCGGCCCGCGGAAACAAAAAAGCCCCGAACCAGTCGGGGCTTCTCGATACCGGCCATTGCGACCGGCGGTGTTGCGTGCGGCTTAGCCCAGCAGGCCCATGACCATGCCTGGCATCTGGCCAGCTTGCTTGAGCATGGAGATGCCCGACTGCATGAGCATGGAGTTCTTGCTCATGTTGGCGCTTTCGATGGCAAAGTCGGCATCCATGATCCGGCCTTTGGCCATATCAGTGTTGTCCTTCATGTTCGCCAGGTTGTTGTTGACGTGGTTCAGGCGGTTGATGCTCGAACCGAATTGCGCGCGTACTTCGCCGAGCGAGTTGAGCACGGTTTCCAGCTTGGTGATGGTGGCGTTGGCGTTGTTGACTGCAGTGTCCGGCGTGCCTGCGGTGATGGTTGCGATGTCATCGCCTTTCAGCGTCGCGTCAGCGCCGTTGTCGGTGAAGATGTCTGAGGCCAGGCCAAGGTTGGTGGCGAGCGTGCCGAGCTTGGCCGAGGCATTGACGACCATGGTTTCGCTGGCGCTGGAACCGATCTGGAACGTCACACCAGCAGCCAGACCGAACTTGCCAGTGGCGCCATCGTTGGTGGTGCCGTTGCTGAACAGGCCTTCACCGGCGTACTTGGTGTTCTTGAAGATGTTCAGCAATTCCTTGCCGAGCTCGTCGTATTCGGCCTGGATCGACTTGAGGTCGGCGACGCCGTTGGTGCCGTTGGCAGCCTGAGTAGCCAGGTCCTTCATGCGCTGGGTGATGTCAGTCATTTCGCTGAAGGCGCCTTCGGCAGTCTGCAGCATGGAGGTGGCATCACCGGTGTTGCGCATGGCGACGCCCATGCCGCGGCTCTGGGCATTCAGTCGGGTGGCAATTTGCAGACCGGCGGCGTCGTCGGCTGCCGAGTTGATGCGCAAACCAGTGCCCAGGCGCTGCTGGTTGGTTGCCAGCAAGCTGTTCGACTTGTTCAGCGCCGTGTTGGTGGTCAGCGCGGAATAGTTAGTGTGGATGGACAATGCCATGGTCTAAATCCTTTCTGAGTAGAACGTTCAGCTCGTAAAAGCGCGGAGCGGCGAGCCGTTCGGAGACTCGCCGCGAGGCGGGCGGCTTAACCCAGCAGGCCCATGACCATGCCTGGCATCTGACCAGCTTGCTTGAGCATGGAGATGCCCGACTGCATGAGCATGGAGTTCTTGCTCATGTTGGCGCTTTCGATGGCGAAGTCGGCGTCCATGATCCGGCCCTTGGCCATTTCCGTGTTGTCCTTCATGTTCGCCAGGTTGTTGCTGGTGTGGTTCAGGCGGTTGATGTTGGCGCCGAACTTGGCGCGCATCGAGCCGACGTTGTTCAGCGCGGTTTCCAGCGTGGTGATGGTGGTACCGGCGTTAGCTGCGGTATCCATGGTGCCGGCCTGAACGGTGGTGGTCAGTTCGGTGCGCAGAGCCGTCATGTCAGCAGTAACGTCCATGGTCAGCTTCTCGGCGGCGGAAGCACCGATCTGGAAGTTGACCGCTGCGGAGAACTTGCCACCCGCTGCAAACAGGGCTTCACCGGCGTACTTGGTGTTGTTGACGATGTTGACCAGTTCTTTGCCCAGCTCGTCGTACTCGGACTTCAGAGAAGTACGGTCGGATACGCCGTTGGTGTCGTTCGCGGCCTGGGTCGACAGGTCCTTCATGCGCTGCAGGATGTCGGTGACTTCGCTGAACGCGCCTTCTGCGGTCTGCAGCATGGAGGTGGCGTCGCCTACGTTGCGCATGGCAACGCTCATGCCGCGGCTTTGAGCGTTCAGGCGAGTTGCGATCTGCAGGCCGGCGGCGTCGTCGGCTGCCGAGTTGATGCGCAGACCGGTGCCCAGGCGCTGCTGGTTGGTGGCCAGGGAGCTGTTCGACTTGTTCAGCGCAGTGTTGGTGGTCAGTGCGGAGTAGTTGGTATGAATGGACAGTGCCATGAAGATGATCCTTTTTGCGTTGGGCTGTTAGGAGCTGGCTTGACTGCCTGCTGAAAAGGTAGGGCGACAGCGCCACGCAAAGGATTAAATCCTGACGTCAAATTTTTTTGAAATCGACCGGCACGCCGGACAGGACGTCGGTTTGGTCGCAGTTGGGCTGTAGGGTTAAGCCTCGTCTGCTTATTGCCGCTCGGATCGCCAGCACGCTGGCTCCTACGGAAGCGGCGCTGATGATTCAGCGCTTGCAGGAGCAAGCTGGCTCGCAAACAGTTTAGAAGGTGCTGGTGACCACCCCCGCTTCCATGACCTTCGCGTCGATGACCTTGCCGCTACCGACGTTGCGCACGCGGATGACGTCGCCCGGCTGGCCGTCGGCCAGGGCTTCGCCGGAAGTGGAGGCTTCGATGCCATCGTTATTAGCGACGATCTTCACCGGCTGGCCGCGTTTGACCGCCATGGCTTGCTCGAGCAGCGCTGGCGTGATGGTCTGCCCGGCGCGGATGCGGCGTTTGGCAGCGAGGCCGACCACTTCTTCGATGCGGTTGTAGTAGCCGCGACGGGCCTTTGCGACGTTGATGCGCTGGAGTTTGAGGTCGTTGGCCGTCAGGGTCTGGCCGCGGTCGATGATGCCCTCGGCGTGAACGGCGGGCAGGAAGACGTGCGCCTGCCCCGTGACGTTCGTTGACCAGCTGGGCGTGCCGAGGCAGTTAATCTGCAGGTTCTGCCGTTCCATTGCCGACGGCGCCTCACCAGTCGCGCGGACCTGAAGCGCTTCGGAGCAGCGCGGCAGGTTGGCCGCACCGGACGGCACGCTGACGTCGTAGCGCAGTTGCATGCCTTGCCAGCCCTGACGCGCCGCCTGCTGCTCGAGCATCAGCTTAAGATGGTTCTCCACGGCCTGCTGAACCTGCGTCGTCGCGTCCGCATGTGCCTGGGGCATGACGCCCAGTAGTAGAAGAATGACGAACCTCCATGCGGAAGGCGCTTTTCCGCTTCCGCATGGTCGCTGCTTGCCAAGCGGAAAAAAGGGCCCGATGCGTTCGGGTTTGTTCGCATTTTTGGTCATGTAAATCAATGGCTTACCCGTATTTGTAGGTTCGGCACGCTTTCTGCAAAACATCAGCAAAGCGGTGGGCTGGGTTCAGCCTGCACAGGCTGCAAAGGTATCGGCAAATGAGTATACGGATTGATGATGCGCTGGGCGTTCACGAGCGCGCCCTCACTCTGCGCATGCAGCGCAGCGAGATTCTCGCGGCGAACCTGGCAAACGAAGACACCCCGGGCTTCCAGGCGCGGGACATCGATTTCAGCAAGGAAATGCAGCGGCTCGACAGCACCACCTCGTCGCGCGCCAGCATGGCCAGTACCGATCCACGCTTGCTGTTCCGGGTGCCGAGCCAGGCGGCGCAGGACGGCAACACCGTCGAGCTGTCGACCGAGCAGGCACAGTTCTCGCGCAACTCCATGGATTTCCAGACCAGCCTGACCTTCGTCACGATGAAATTTCGTGGCTTGAAGCAAGCCATCGAGGGCCGTTAAGCCATGTCATTCGATTCTATCTACCGCATCGCCGGCTCGGCGATGAATGCCCAGACCGTACGTCTGAACACCGTGGCGAGCAACCTGGCCAACACCGACTCGGCTGCCAACAACGCCGCCGACGTCTACCAGGCGCGCAAGCCGATGTTTGCTGCTGTCTACGAGAACAACTCCCTGACCCGCGGCGTCGGCCTTGGCGGTGCTCATGTGCAGGTGTTGGACGTGGTGACCTCCGGCGCGGAACCCAAGCGCCGCTACGAGCCGGGCAACCCTCTGGCGGATGGCGATGGCTACGTCTTTTACCCTGACATCAACGAGATCGAGGAGATGACCGACATGATGTCGGCCACCCGCAGTTTCGAGACCGGTGTCGAGGTGCTCAACCGCGTCAAAAGCATGCAGCAGAGCCTGCTGCGGCTGGGAGAATCCTGATGGCGGTGACCAATAATCTCCAGGGCAGCGGTCTGTCCGGCAGCAATTCCAGCGACCTGCCGAAGCAGGCCGTGAACGTCAGCGATGCCACGCAGATGGAGAACAACTTCATCAGCCTGATGGTCGCGCAGATCAAGTACCAGGACCCGACCAAGCCGGTCGACAGCACCGAATTTCTAAATCAGTTCTCGGCCATGTCTCAGGTCAAGAGCATGGAGAACCTCGCGACGCTGGCGCAGAACAACCTGGTGCTGACCGACAACCTGCAAACCCTGACCGCTGCCGGCCTGGTTGGCCAGCAGGTGAGTGTGGCGGTGGAGTCATTGGATCTCAGTGGGCAGGCCGTCAGCGGCGGCTTCGACCTGAGCCATGCCTCGCCCCGCACCGCAGTGCTGCTGACCGATTCCAATGGCACCCAGACCCGCATCGAGCTGGGCGCGCAGTCCGCTGGCAAGGTGCCCTTCGTCATCGATCCGGCCAAGCACGGCCTGCGCGACGGCAAATACAGCGTCAGCATCGAATCGGAAAACGGTGAGTTCCCACAGGTGGAAGTAGCCGGCCAGGTCTCCAACGTGCGCGTCAGCGCTGAAGGCCCGGTGCTTCAGGTGCAGGGCGTCGGTTCGGTGCCCTTTTACAACATCCTTGAATTCGCCCAGGCCGACGCCGGGCTGCTCGGCGGCTGAGCCCCAGGGCTCGCCAGTCTTCATTTTCCTTTTAAGTATCGAGATCAGCCCATGAGCTTCAACATTGCCCTGACCGGCCTGTCCGCCGTCAACGAACAACTCAACACCATCGGCAACAACATCGCCAACTCTGGCACCGTCGGCTTCAAGTCGTCGCGGACCAATTTCGGCAGCCTCTATGCCGAGTCTCAGGCGATGGGTGTCGAAGTCACCGGCACCAGCCAGAGCATCAGCCAGGGCGGTGCGCTGACCACTACCAACCGCAGCATGGACCTGGCCATTTCGGGCGGCGGCTTTTTTGTCACCCGCGCCAGCAACGGTGACGTGGCCTATACCCGTGCCGGTGTATTCGGTACCGACAAGAACAGTTATGTCACAAACAACATCGGCCAGCGCCTGCAGGGTTACCCGGCCGATGCGACCGGCAATCTGCAAACCGGAACCGTTGGTGATCTGCAGCTCAGAGCTGGCGGGCTTCCCGCCAAAGCGACCGATGCGCTGAGCTTCGTGGCTAACCTCGATGCCAACCAGGAAGTACCTGCGGTGGCTTTCGATCCTCTGGTAGCGGACAGCTACAACTCCACCTACACCACCAAACTGTTCGACTCCCAGGGCAAGGAACACACCCTGACCCAGTACTTCGCCAAGACTGGCGACAACAGCTGGGACGCTCACTATTACATCGACGGCGCAGCTGTAGCCGGACCTCAGGCGCTGACCTTTGACGGTGCAGGCACCCTTTCCGCACCCATTGGAAAAGTGGCTATCAATGCTGCCCTGGCGGGTGGTGTTGACCCGCTCGCCATTCAGCTCGACTACACCGGCACCAGCCAGTACGGCTCTGAGTTTAGTGTGACCAGCAACCGTGCCACCGGTTACGCAGCCGGCGAGCAAACCGGCATGAGCGTTGAGAAGGACGGCAAGGTCTACGCCAGCTACTCCAACGGTGAGCGTCTGCTCCAGGGTCAAGTGGTGCTGGCCACCTTCGTCAATGCCGAGGGCCTGAAAAACATCAGCGGCACCGCCTGGACCGAAACCGCCGATTCGGGCGCAGCCATGCTGGGTGCGCCGGGTATCGGCCAGTACGGCAGCCTGGCCAGCGGCGCGCTGGAAAGCTCCAACGTCGACCTCACCCAGCAGCTGGTGGGCCTGATGGAAGGACAGCGTAATTACCAAGCCAATACCAAGGTCATTTCCACCAACAAGGAACTGACCCAGGTTCTGTTTAGCGCAATCTGAGGCTGACCCATGGATCGTTTGGGATACACGGCAATGACCGCTGCCAGCCGCACGATGATGTCGCTGCAGGTGCGCTCCAACAACCTCGCCAACGTCAATACGCCGGGCTTTCGTGCTGACCTCGAACGCGCCCAGGCCGTTGCGGTAGAAGGTTACGGTTACGACAGCCGACACATGGCGGTGGTGCAAAACAACGGCGTAAGCCTTGCGGCCGGCCCGATGGTCGCCACTGGCCGGGCGCTGGATTTTGCCGTCAAGGGCACCGGCCTGATCGTCCTGCAGGATGGCGAAGGCGAGGCCTACACCCGCCAGGGCAGCATGCAGATCGATGCCGAAGGTCGCCTGACCCTCAACGGCCGCGCGGTCATGGGCGAGGGCGGGCCGATCGAGCTTCCCGAGCACGACCGCGTCGAGATCGGCAATGACGGAACCGTGTCGATCATGGCGCCGGGTGACTACCTGATGGCCGAGGTCGACCGCATCCGCCTGGTCGACGTGCCGGCTGGCGACCTGATGAAGAATGAGGCTGGTCTGCTGGTGACGCGCAACGGCGAGCCCGCCGCACCCAGCGAAGACGTACGCCTGGCCAGTGGTTTTCTTGAGTCGAGCAACGTTTCGGCGATCGACGAGCTGGCCTCGACCATGAGCCTCAACCGCCTGTTCGAAACCCAGGTAAAGATGATGAAAGCCGCCGAGGACCTCTCCGACGCCGGCAACCGAATGATCCGCGGCAGCTGATCGGGAGATAACGCATGAATTCCGCACTTTGGGTCAGCAAGACCGGCCTGGCCGCCCAGGACACCGCGATGGCGACCGTCGCCAATAACCTGGCCAACGTTAACACCAACGGCTTCAAGAGCGACCGCGCCGTCTTCGAGGATCTGTTCTACATCATCGAAAAGCAGCCGGGCGCTCAGGCGGACGAAATCAACACCGTACCGTCCGGTATCCAGTTGGGCAGCGGCGTGCGTGTTGCCGGCACCCAGAAGGTCTTCACCGAGGGCAGCATCCAGACCACCGGCCAGCCGATGGACCTGGCGATCGTCGGCCGCGGTTTCTTCCAGGTCGAGGCGCCCAACGGTGACATCCTCTACACCGAGAACGGCCAGTTCCAGCTCAACGCCGAAGGCGTGATGGTCAACGCTCAAGGCCTGCCGCTGGCACCGGCCATCGAAGTGCCGCAAGGCAGTACCGGCTTTACCGTCGGCGCCGATGGCATCGTCACGGCCGTGCTGGCCGGTGACACCCTGCCGTCCGAGCTGGGCCAGATCACCCTCGTCAACTTCACTAACCCGGGTGGTCTGGAAGCCCTGGGCGGCAACCTCTATCGCGAGAGCGTTGCCAGCGGCGAACCAGTAGAAGGTGTGCCGGGCGAAGAAGGCCTCGGACAGCTCAAGCAGGGCGTACTGGAAGGCTCCAACGTGCAAGTGGTCGAGGCCATGGTGGCGATGATCGCCATTCAGCGCGCCTACGAGGCCAACGCCAAGGTTCTCGATGCCGCCAGCGGCATGCAGCAGTTCCTCAACCAGACCGTTTGAGATTAATGATGCGTACGCCCATTCTGCTCGTCGCGCTGCTGCTTCTCGGCGGCTGCGCCAGCTTCAACGAAATGCTGCCGGAAGAACCCTCGACCGAGTACGAGCCGCTGGAGCTGGATTACAGCCTGCCGCCGACGACAGGCGGCGGTCTGTTTCGCTCCGGCTATACCGGTTCGCTGATCAGCGACAGGCGTGCCGTGCGGGTGGGCGACATCCTCACTGTGGTGCTCGATGAATCGACGCAGTCGAGCAAGAGCGCCGGCACCAGCTTCGGCAAGGAATCGAGCATCGGCATCGACGTGCCCACGGTACTCGGCAAGGCCTA
Organism: Stutzerimonas stutzeri; assembly: GCF_051028275.1. Lineage (GTDB taxonomy): Bacteria > Pseudomonadota > Gammaproteobacteria > Pseudomonadales > Pseudomonadaceae > Stutzerimonas > Stutzerimonas stutzeri_AS. The sequence continues at coordinate 4,085,611 of NZ_CP069269.1, read as the reverse complement.
TCCCGACGTTGCGACATCTGCCGGTGCCGAACGCGACTTCAAGGGCTCGGCCAAGAGCTCGCAACAGAACACCTTGCGGGGCTCCATCGCCGTCAGCGTTCACCGCGTGTTGCCCAACGGCACCCTGCTGGTCAAGGGCGAAAAAGCCCTGCGGCTGAACCAGGGCGACGAATATATCCGCCTGACCGGACTGGTGCGCATCGACGACATCAACCGCTACAACCAGGTGTCCTCGCAGAGCGTGGCCAACGCCAAGATTTCCTATGCCGGGCGCGGCGTGCTCAACGACAGCAACTCGGCCGGTTGGCTGACGCGGTTCTTCGCGTCGCCGCTGTTCCCTCTTTAAGCGAGCTGACTTCTTCATGACTAGCTTCGTGCGACCATTCAAGCTGTTCCTCGCCGCCGTCGCGCTGTGGCAACTGCCGGCCCAGGCTGTTCCTTTGATGGATCTGGTGGATGTCGAGGGCATTCGAGGCAACCAGCTGATCGGCTACGGTCTGGTCGTAGGGCTGGACGGGACCGGCGACAAGAACCAGGTCAAGTTCACCAGCCAGTCGGTGGCGAACATGATCAAGCAGTTCGGTGTAAACCTGCCGCCGAACGTCGACCCGAAGCTCAAGAACGTCGCCGCGGTGACCATTACCGCGACCGTGCCGCCGTCTTACAGTGCCGGCCAGACCGTGGACGTCACCGTCTCCTCGCTGGGCGATGCCAAAAGCCTGCGTGGCGGCCAGCTGTTGATGACCCCGCTGCAGGGCGTCGACGGCGAGATCTACGCCCTCGCACAAGGCGCGGTGATTGTCGGCGGCGTCAACGCCGAAGGTGCCGACGGCTCGAAGGTTGCGATCAATACCTCCAACAGCGGGCTGATACCCAACGGCGCAACGGTCGAGCGGATGATCCCCAGCGACTTCACCGAACGCCCGGAGGTCATGCTCAACGTTCGCCAGCCAAGCTTTCAGACGGTCACCCGCGTGGTCGACGCCGTTGACGCCTACTTCGGCCCCGGCACCGCCACGGCGCTCAATGCCACCAAGGTATCGATCCGTGCGCCCGTCACCAGCACTCAGCGCATGAGCTTCATGGCCATGCTTGAACGGCTGGAAGTCGAAGAGGGCCGTACCCGTCCGAAGGTGGTCTTCAACAGTCGCACCGGCACCGTGGTGGTCGGCCAGGGCGTGCGCGTCAAGGCCGCGGCAGTGGCGCACGGCAGCCTGACCGTGACCATCAGCGAAAACCCCCAGGTCAGCCAGCCGAACCCACTGGCCGGCGGCCAGACCGTGGTTACGCCGCAGTCGGACGTCGCCATCGAGCAGGACCGCAAGGCCATGTTCAAGTGGCCCGAGGGTGCCAGCCTGGAAAGCATCATCAGCACCATCAACAGTCTAGGCGCCACGCCCGACGACGTGATGAGCATTCTGCAGTCGCTGGAGCGCGCGGGCGCGCTCAATGCTGAACTGATCGTGATGTAACACCGCGGTCGCCGGCCCGCCGATGCGGCGGCCGGACCCGCTGCAGATTCTGAATAGGTTGTGGCGCATGAGCATCGTATCCCTTCCCCAACACCTCGCTTCCATGCGCAACCGCGCCGACGGTCCAACCGCGGCCCGGCGCCAGCAGTTGGAAGTCGTCGCCGAGCAGTTCGAGGCGATGTTCCTGCAGCAGATCCTCAAGCAGATGCGCAAGGCTGGCGACGTGCTCGGTGCCGGCAATCCGATGCGCAGCCGCGAGCTGGACACCATGCGTGATTTCTATGATGAGGTCCTCGCTGACACGCTGGCTGGCAAGCGCCAGACCGGGATCGCTGACATGCTGGTGCAGCAATTGGGGGGTGAGGCCGTCGGCGCACCTGCGCCCACGGCATTGGCCGGCCACGTGGGCAGTGGTTTGCAAAGCGGTGGCCTGCATGCGCTGCGTGGTACCTGGCAACGCGGCGTCGATGCGCTCGACAGCGCCTGGGAAAGCGGTAAGGCTGGCTTCAAGTCGCTGGTCGATAGCGTGATCAAGCATGAGTCCAGCGGCAACATCGCCGCCGTCTCGCCCAAGGGCGCCCGCGGCCTGATGCAGCTGATGCCGGGCACGGCACGGGATATGGCGGCAGAACTCGGGTTGCCGTTCAGCGAAGCGCGTCTGACCACCGATGCGGAATACAACAAGCGCCTCGGCAGCGCTTACCTGAACAAGATGCTCGACCGTTACGACGGCCACCAAGCGCTGGCACTGGCTGCTTATAACGCCGGTCCCGGCCGGGTAGACGAGTGGCTGAAGAGCCATGGCGACCCCCGCAAGGGCGAGATCGGCACGAGCGCCTGGGTGCAGAAAATCCCCTATGCGGAAACTCGAAACTACACCCGCAACATCCTTAACGACCTGAGCGCTGCTGCGCCGCAGCAGGCCGAGCCACGGGCTCAGCTACAGGCTGTTCCGCCTGTTGTTCCATCGCCGCTTAATTCTGCTGGCGATTCGGTCGCTCTTACCACTCAGCGCAGTGTTGCTGCAGGCGCCCGCCTCTCGGTGGCGTTCGCGCAACCGATCCGGATCGAGCCGAAGGAAGTCGTGTCGTGAGTATTCTTGGTCAAATTGGCTACAGCGGCGTTCGCGCCTCGCAGATCGCCCTATCGGCGACCGGGCAGAACATCGCCAACGTCAACACGCCCGGCTTCAGCCGTCTGGCTCCGGACCTGCACTCGCTGGGTGGGCAGACGTCGGTCAGCATCGGTGGTGGCGTACAGGTCAGCAGCATCCGTCGCCTGTCCAATGATTTCCAGAATCAGCAGCTCTGGCGCGCCGGCACCGACAAAAACTATTTCAACACCAGTCAGCAGTACCTGACCGCCCTGGAAGGCCTGATCGACAGCGAAGGCTCGAGCGTCAGCGTTGGCCTGGACAATTTCTTCGCCGCGCTCAGCGAAGCCAGTTCCACACCCGAATCCATCGCCCTGCGCCAGCAGATCATTGGCGAGGCGAAACAACTGGCGCAGCGTTTCAACGGGCTGAACAGCAATATTGGCACCCAGCTCAACGCCCTGCAGGGCCAGCGGGTGGCGATGGTCAGCGAGATCAACGGGCTGTCCGGCAACATTGCCGAGCTGAACGCGCAGATTCGTGAGATGGAATCGTCGGGCCGCGATACGGCGACATTGCGGGATTACCGGGACAATCTGGTCAAGGATCTCAGCCAGTACGCCGGCATCCGCGTGCAGGAAGCTGCTGACGGCACCTTGAACGTCTCGCTGGCAAACGGCCAGCCGCTGGTCGCCGGTGCAACGGCGGGCCAGTTGAAAGTCAATGCCAACCTTGCCGGTGAGCAGGAGATGACGCTGGTCTTCGCCAAGACCACCTTCCCGCTCAACCAGCAAGGTATCGGCGGTTCGCTTGGCGGCCTCTACGACATGGAGTATGGCGCGCTGCGGCCGGCCCAACAGGATTTGCACGACATGGCCTCGGCCGTGGCGACCATGGTCAATGACACCCTCGCCGGTGGCTTCGACCTCAACGGCAATCCCGGCCAGCCGCTGTTCAGCTACAACGCCGGCAGCACCAGCGGGATGCTGGAGGTTAACGCGTTGGGCGCCTCGGAACTGGCGTTCTCCGGCACTGCAGGCGAGGTGGGTAACAACAAGACCCTGCTCACCCTGCTCGAGCTCAAGTCGGCGGGCGTCTCGGTCGCCGGTAATACTGTGCCGCTCAACGATGCCTATGCCGGTCTGGTAGGCCGCGTCGCCAGCGCGAGCCGGCAGAACCAGGCGGATCTGCGCGCAGCGACCACCGTGGCGGAGCAGGCCCAGGCCCAGCGCGACAGCGTCAGCGCGGTCAACCTGGACGAGGAGGCCGTCAACCTCATGGCCTACGAGCAGGCCTACCAGGCCAACATGAAGGTCATCAGCACTTCCAACGATCTGTTCAGCGCCGTACTGGCGATGTTCTGAGCCGGCACACGCCGATTCGACTGACGAGAAAAAACACCATGCGCATCTCCAACGCCCAGATCACCGCCCTGATGCACGGCTCGATGAACACCAGTTCCGAGAAGCTCGGCAAGCTGATGCAGCAGATGGCCACAGGCGAGCGCATGCTGATGCCCTCGGACGACCCGATTTCCGCCGTGCGGGTGCTGCGTATCCAGCGCGAAGAAGCGACGCTGACTCAGTACCGCACCAACATCGCCAACGTGTCGGGGAACCTGTCCAAGCAGGAAGCCAACCTCAAGGCGGCGTCGGACACCATGCTCAACGTGCGGGACCTGCTGCTGTGGGCGGCCAACGGCAGCAACACCAGTGAAGACCTCGCTGCCATCGCCAACGAGATGGGCAATCTCGAAAAGACCATCCTCAGTTTCGCCAACGTGCGCGACGAGGAGGGCCGTTACCTGTTCTCCGGCACGCTCAGCGACCGGCCGGCCATTACCTTCGACGATGCCACCCAGAGCTATCAGCTGACCGGCAACGATCAATACCGCCAGGCGGCAGTCGCCAATGGCGTTCTGGTCGAGGAGAATGTCACCGCGGCGCAGGTCTTCGGCGCAGGCGTCGGCATGCTCAACGACCTCAACGCACTGGTTAAAAGGCTTGCCGACCCGGCGCTGGACGCCAATGATCCTGCTGTACAGGCATCGATCACCGCTACGCTCAACAGCCTCGACAAGACGCATGGTGACCTGCTCGGAGCCGTCTCAGAGCTGGGCGGACGGCAAAACACCCTGACGCTGCTGTCGAGCAGCAACGAAGACGTCTCGCTGGTGAACCAAAAGATCGATGGCGAACTGTCGAGGCTCGACTACGCCGGGGCCAGCATCGACCTGAACAACTATCAGCTGTCGCTGCAGGCCACGCAGAAAACCTATTTGAAGATCAACGGGCTGTCACTGTTCGGCATGCTCTGACCGAGGTAGCGTGAATGAAGATTGGCAAGCAGCTCCCCGCTGTTTCCGCAATCAACCCACAGGAGCGTCGAGAGGCGCTGCTGCGGGATGCGCCTGCGTCGCTGCGGGCCGGTGTGCCGGCTGAAACGCCGCACGCCGAGACGACGCCCAGCAAGAACACCAGCTTCAGCCTGCAACTCAACCAGCAACTGTCCTCGATGCAGTCGGCCGACAGTTACCTCGGTGATCTGCAGTCGCGTCTGTCGCAACTCAAGCTCAACCTCAGCCGCCAGATCAGCTCGCCGCAGCCCAACGGAGAGGAAAGCATTCGCCAGACCGTGCAACAGGTCGGCGAGTTGCTCAAAGAGCGCAGCAAGCGTTCCGGTAATTCTCTGGACGCCACGCTCAAGCTTCGGCTGACCGAACCAGTGCGCAGCCGTTTCAGCCTGCAAGGCCTGGAGTCGTTGGAAAAGATTCGCCAGTCCGGCCGCGAGACATTGCTGTTCAGCGGCGGTCGCCAACTGGCCGAGCCGGTGGCTGTGGTGCTCGACGACGAGATGACCGACGAGCAGATCCTGCGCCGTTTCAATGGCAGTCTGGGCCAGGCAGGGATTCGGGCCGAACTGGATCAGAACGGCGAGCTGAAATTCTCCGCCCGCGAAGGCGATTGGCAGAAGCTCAAGGATCAGCTGGCGGTGCAAGGGGAAGGCAAACTGTTCGACAAGGGCCGATATGTTCGGGTCCAGAGCGAAGACGAGCAGCTGTTGAGCTTCCCCGAAGAGCTGCAGCTCGACTCGTTCCGTGAGCTGCGCCGCTTGCTCGACTCGGTCGTTGCCGGGCTCGACAAGGTCACCTCCCTGCGTGAGCAGCTGAGCAACCGGCAGCAGGAGATCCGTGAGTTTCTGGCCCGTCAGGCACATGCTGATGAGAAACAGTGGGCGATGGATTTCTCGCGTTCGGTGTTCAACCTGATGCAGCGCAGCCCCTCCAGCTACGCAGCGGTCACCCAGACCGTTGTGGCTCAGGCGACCATCAGCCGCTTCGCGGTGGTCAGTCTGCTCTCCTGATCGGACTGCGTCGGGCTGCGATGCCTATAGCCCGGTGCGGTCAATGAACTTCACATCCGAAGGCCGCCCCATCGGCAGCATCTGCACGGTATCGCCCAGCTTGCCGCTGCTGGGATCGCGCGCCAGTACCACCAGTGCATTGCTCTTCTGATTTGCAATGACCATGAACTGGCCGCTCGGGTCGATGGCAAATTCCCGTGGCTCGCGGCCCTCACTGTCGCGCTGCTGGATCTCGCGCAGGTTGTCGTTCTCCTCGATGGCGTAAACCATGATGCGGTTCGTCTCGGCGCGGTCACTGACGTAGAGGAAGCGGCCATCCGGTGAAGGGTGGATGGCGCCGGGCGAATGCTGACTGACGTCGCCGCCCGCGGCCAGGTCGATTAGCTGGCGCTGCACCAGGCTGCCATCGACATGATCGAATCGCGCCACCTGAGCGCTCAGCTCCAGCGTCGCATAGGCCTGGCTCCCGTCTGGGCTGAACACCAGATGTCGTGGGCCGCTGCCATCCGGCAGGCTGATAAAAGCCGGATCGGCCGGAGACAGTGGGCGCTCTGTGTTGGCCGGGTCGTAGCGGTAGGCAAAGATCTTGTCAGCGCCCAGGTCGCTGACGAACAGCGTCTTGCCGTCCGGTGACATCACCGCCGAATGCACGTGAGCCGATTGCTGCCGCTCCGGGTGTGCTTCGCTGGCCTTGTGGGTGGCGATCTGGGTGACAGGCAAGAGGGTCCCGTCATTGGCCAGCGGGACCACGGCGAGGCTGCCGCCCGGGTTGGCTCGCGAACCGTAATTGGAAACAAACAAGTAGCGACCATCGCGACTCTGGCTCAGGTGCGTGGGCTCGTCGCCAAGGGTGATCTGCTGCTCCAGCACCGACAACTTCCCGCTGGTTGGCGCCAGGATGAAGGCGCTGACCCGGCCCACCGGATCGGGATGCCCCGGCCCATTCTCGTTCACTGCGTAGACGCGGTTGCGGTTCAGGTCCAGCGTTAACCAGGACGGGTTGTGGGTTCGCACAACCTGTAGCGGCTGCGGTTCGAACTGACCGTTTTCGGCATCGAACTGCATCCGGTAAATCCCTTCGCTGTTGCCTTCGCTGGTGTAGCTACCAATCAGGACTTGATACATGGGTGCTGCTGCTCCCGAGGTGCTGAACGCCAGTGACCCGATCAGGGCGCACTGGCGCAGGGCGTTGATGAGGTGGCGCATGGCGCATCTCCAGACAGACGTGAGCATGTGACCGCAGTCAGGCGGCAACGCTCCGGCCGAATGAAGCTGCGCCGCCCATCAGCCCTGGGCGCGCACGCTCAGCTCGCGCTCGCTCCGCGGTTTGCAGCGGCGCAGGCCGTGCAGCGAAACCACTACCGGCACGCCGAGGGCGATCCAGCTCAGCCAGTCGCCGACACCTTCCGAGACCAGGCCGCCGATTAGCCCTACCGCTGAGATCAGCGCGATCACCACGGGCCACAGCCAGATGCGAATCATGCTCGCCCCTCCGTCGCGCCGCGCTTGAGCCACAGGTACAGACCGCTTCCGAGCACGACGATGGTGAGGATGTCCAACAGCCCCCAGAGAATCTTCAGCGGCAGGCCGCCGTAATCACCGAAGTGCAGCGGCTCGGACAGCTGAAGCGCCGTGACGTACCAGGGCCGCGCACTGGCCTCCAGTACGTCGCCGTTGGCCGGATCGACCAGGAGCGCCTGGGTCAGCCGCGAGGTCAGCGGCGTGTCGCCGCGCAGGATTACCGCTACGTGGTCCGGTGTGGCGCGCAAGGTGCCGGGGTAGGCAATCATCGATACCGCCATGCCTGGCGCAGCGGCCAACACCCGGTCGACCGCCGTCTGCAGGGAGCCGTCGGCAGCTGGTGCTCCCGCCGCGTCGTCCGCCAGCAGCACGCGCGTCTCGCCAGCTTGCAGCGCCGCGACTTGCTCGGCTTGCCAGCCTTTGAAGATCAGGTCCGCCCAGGTGTTGATCACACCGGTGAAGCCCACCGCCAGTGCCCACACGAGCGTGACGATGCCCAGCAGGTTGTGCAGGTCCAGCCAGCGGGTCCGCGACGTCCGTTCCTGACGCACCTCACCGAAGCGCAGCTTGCGCATGAAAGGCGCGTAGAGCACCACGCCGGAGACAATTGCCACCATCAGCAGCAGACCCATGAACCCAAGGAACAGCTTACCGGACAAGCCGGCGTACAGGTCCACATGCAGGCGGTACATCACGCTCATGAAGCCTTCGTCGAAGTTGGGCGCGCCCAGAACCTCGGCCGTCCGGGCGTCAGAGAGGATCAGGGTCGACTCGCTCTCATCGGTGTCCACGCGGGTGTCCAGCTTGACGTACCAGACGTCCGGCTCGTCTTCCTCGGCGAAGAAATACAGCGGCACCAACCCCGGATAGGCCTCGACCGCCTTGGCGGCTACGAGGTCGACCGCCGCGCGCGGCGAGCCCTCGGGCATCGCTGGCGCTTCGATCTCGTCCCCCAGGAGATGCTCGATCTCGTGGGAGAACACCAGCGGCAGGCCTGTCAGGCACAGCATGAGGATGAAGAGCGTGCAAATGAGGCTGGACCACTTGTGGACCCAGCCCCAGCGGCGAAGCGTGACTGCCTGCATCAGAAGTCGACCGTGGCGCTGACCGTGAGGGTGCGCGGGGCGCCGAGGACCATGTAGTTAGCGTTAGGGAAGCCACCGACCGAGGCCCAATAGTCTCGGCCAGTAACGTTGTCCACTCGTGCACGCAAGGTTACATCACGATCCTCGATAACCATGCGGTAACGAGCCCCGAGGTCGAAACGCGTCCAGGAGGATACTCCCAGGTCATTCGCGGTATCGGCGTACTGGGAACTGGTGTACAGCGCTCGGCCTGTCAGGGTCAGCCCTTCGATCGCGGGAACGTCCCATTCGCTGCCGAAGTTGACCTGAGTACGCGGGACGCCAATTGCATGGTTGCCTTCATTAATACCGTTTTCAGTTTTGGTCAGCTCTGCGTCGATCAGCGTAACGCCACCCAACAGGCGAACCCCGTAGGTTGGCTCACCGAAAACCGACAGTTCTATGCCGCGGTTGCGCTGCTCGCCGCCGTCGGTAAAGGTCTGACCGCTGATGATGCCGAACGGCTTTTCGGTGCTGAAGACAGCCAGGCTGCCCCCGAGATTGCCCGCGTCGTACTTCAGACCGATTTCGGTTTGTTTGGATACATAAGGAGCCAGTGACTGACCTGCGTTGGTCACCGGCAGGTTATTGGCTTCACCGGGTGCGGAGTCGCCCTTGACCAACCCCTCGATATAGTTGGCATAAACCGACATGTCATCAGTCAACCGGTAAACCACACCAGCAACCGGGGTGGTTTTGTAGCGGTTGTAAGACGATGTCCGCAGGCCAGTGCTGTTGTCGTAGTTTTTCGTCTCGATGCCCTGCCGACGAGCTCCGATGGTGACCAGAAGATCGTCGTTGAGGAAGCCCATGGTGTCGGCGAGCGCAATACTTTGAGTGTTAACGCGCTCGGTCACGTTAGGGTCGGACATCGACCCGCCGATCAGGGCGTCGGCCGGTGGGATCGGCGTGGCATAGGGCGCATAGAGGTTGCCGGCAAAGCCGCCAAAGTCACCGAATGCATAAGCGTTGCGTTCCTCGCGGTTAAAGACAGCAGCCGATGCAACCCATTGATGGGACACAGGACCTGTCTGGAGGCGCCAACGGAAGCCAGCTTCGCTGGTGAATACTTCCTCCTCTCGAACATTGTCGAAGCGTGAATAGGTGCCATCGCCCGATGCGGAGGAGGTAAAGCCTGCCAAACGATTTTTCTCTTCGCCGTCGCGCACGCCAGCAGCTAGCCAGCCAGTGACGGCCTCTGAGAAATCGTACTCGGCGCGGAAGGTGCCGAACGTTTGTTTCTCCTTGGAGAATGTCCAGGGCTGAGCGAAGTTATCATCGGCGTCCGGTGCGCTGGGGATGCCACCGCTGGGCGTCACGCTTGGGCGTGGGTTGTCGATAAAGTGGTATTGATGACCGATGTCTGCGGAAAGGCGGTAGCGATCACCCTGGTAGTCCAGCCCCAGTGCGAACATGTCCAGCGTGCGCTTTTCATCCTCGACGGTAGTCTCACCGTCACGTTTGGCAGCATTCAGGCGCACGCCAAACCGCTCTTCTTCGCCAAAGCGGCGGGCGATGTCCGCATGCGTCATTACCTGGCCGCCACTTTCAGCGCCAACTGTGAGTCGGGTCAACGGCTCGTTCGGAGCGCGCTTGGGCAGCAGGTTAACCGCTCCGCCGATTCCGCTTCCGCCGGGGGCTGCACCATTTAGAAAGGTGTTGGCGCCGCGGAATACCTCCACCCGCTCGATGAATTCTGCCGCCACGTACTGGCGTGGCAGCAGACCGTAAAGGCCGTTGTAGGAAATGTCGTCCGAGTAGACCGGGAAGCCCCGGACGATATAAACCTCTTGGAAATTGCCGAAGCCCCGCGCCACGCGCACCGAGGGGTCGTTCTGCACGATGTCCGACACGCTACGTGCCTGCTGATCCTGAATCAGCTGCGATGTATAAGCCGTCGAAGTGAATGGCGTCTCCATATAGTCCTGATTGCCCAGGATGCCCACCCGACCGCCGCGCGCTACCTGTTCGCCCGCATAGGGTTCGGTGAGGCCATCTGCAGAGGCGTCAGCACTGGCCGTGATCTCGACGGACTGCAATTCCACCGGTTCGGCTGCAGTGCCTTGTGGCTGGCCTTGCGTCTGCTCTTGGGCCATGAGCGGCGAGCCACTAACGCTGGCTGCAAGGCATACGGGCAGCAGTGCGGTTTTGCGCGGGAAACGGAGAATAGGCATTAGGAAACCTGGCGGCGTTGGTTATGGACGATCGTTAGCGACGGCTTTGCCGGATTACAAGCTGTCTGAGAGCCAGCATGATATGTCAATGATAATAATTCGCAACATTCTTCCTTTCTTTTCCTGATCGCGCCTGAACATGGGCGTATACGCCCGTCGGGTAAAAATCACGAAGCATTCATGACTGTCGATTCCAAGGTTCGCCAAGCGACAAGTTGATGGAAGCACCCATCAACCTTGAGAGGAGACGGATATGTCGCACGACAATCAGGAAGAAACCCGTATTCGCCAGCTGCACGCGGAGTTCGAGGCCGCCGTGAAGGCCAAGGATCTGGATCGAATCATGACTCAGTACGCACCGGATCTGGTTGCCTTCGATGCGGTCGGAGCCTTGCAGTTCCAAGGCGTATCCGAGTACCACGCCCACTGGCAGCGGTGCTTCGAGTTCTGCCAGGGCGAGGGGTTTTTCGAAACCCACGAGCTGCACATCGAAGCCAGTGGCGAGCTGGCCTATAGCCGGATGCTGAACCACTGCGGAGGGCCTAACGCAGACGGCCAGATGCAGACCGCCTGGATGCGCGCAAGCCGGGTCTGGCGCAAGCACGATGGCGTTTGGCGGGTCGTCCACGAGCATTTCTCCATGCCGTTCGATATGGAGACCGGTCAGGTATGCATGTCGCCTGAACCGGCGCAGTTGCAGGCACACGCCGGGTGAGTGATTACGCGTTCGTCGTTCGGCGGGGCAGGTTTTGCGGGTGGCTGCTAGCGTTGCTGGGTCGCCGGCAGAAGGAGTCTCGCCATGAAATACCTGTGTCTTGTCTACTACGACGAACAGCTTGTTGATGCGATGAGCGACGACCAGTGGCAAGCGCTGGTCGCTCGCTGTTTGGCCTGTGGTGAGCGCTTGAGCGCCAGCGGGCACATGCTCGCGGGTGAGCCGCTGCAATCGGTGCGTACGGCTCGGACGATCAGGGTGCGAGATGGCGCTACATCAGTGGTTGACGGGCCTTTCGCCGAAACACGAGAGCAGTTGGCAGGTTTCTACCTGATCGAGGCGGCCGATCAGATGGAAGCGGAGGCGATTGCCGCGACGATTCCGCCGGCTAGCCTCGGCAGCGTCGAGGTTCGCCCTTTGCGACAACTGCCACATCGCTAGCATGCCCGCCTGCGAAGATGGGGTGGCCGAACGGATCGAGGCGATCTATCGGCACGAATCGCGGCGTGTTCTGGCGACGCTGATTCGCTTGCTCGGTGATTTCGAGCTTGCCGAGGAAGCCCTGCACGACGCCTTTACCGCTGCGGTACAGCAGTGGCCTCGTGAAGGCGTACCGGGCAACCCGCGCGCCTGGCTGGTGTCGGCTGGCCGTTTCAAGGCCATCGACGCGTTGCGTCGGCGGGCGCGCTTCGATGCGTCCCTGAGCCAGTTGGCCGCACAGCTGGACGGCCGCGACGAACTGGGATGGCAGCAAGAAGACCTCGGAGATGATCGCCTGCGGCTGATCTTCACCTGCTGCCACCCAGCCTTACCGGCCGATGCGCAGGTGGCGCTGACGCTGCGTGAGGTCTGCGATCTCAAGACCGAAGAGATCGCTCGAGCCTTTCTTGCCTCGCCAGCCACCATCGCTCAGCGCATCGTGCGCGCCAAAGCCAGGATTCGTGAGGCGAAGCTTCCCTATCATGTGCCGGAGCGAGACGAACTCCCGGCTCGGTTGGACAGCGTGTTGCGCGTCATCTACCTCGTGTTCAACGAAAGTTATTCCGCCTCCAGCGGCAGCGAGTTAACACGTGCTGATCTCAGCGCGGAGGCCATCCGTCTCGGTCGTCTGCTGCTCGAACTGTTGCCCGACCCGGAAGTGATGGGACTGCTGGCGCTGATGCTGCTCCATGACGCCCGTCGCGCTGCTCGCATTGATAATGCCGGCGAGCTGATCCGCCTGGACGAGCAGGACCGTTCGCTTTGGGACCGGGAGCGTATCGCAGAAGGTTCGACGTTGGTGCAACGCGCATTGGCATCCCGGCGCTTCGGTCCCTATACCCTGCAGGCTGCCATCGTTGCCGTGCATGCCGAGGCGCCTAGCGCGGCGCAAACCGACTGGCTTGAAATCGTTGGGCTCTATGACCTGCTGCTGCGCATCAGCCCATCGCCGGTCATCCAACTCAACCAGGCCGTGGCGCTGGCGATGACCAAAGGTCCTCAGGCTGGGCTGCTCGTTATCGACGGCCTACTGGCCCGCGGCGAACTGCATGACTACCACTTGTTGCACTCAGCCCGCGCTGATTTCCTGCGCCGATTGGGCCGCCTGGGCGAGGCCCTCGAGGCCTATCGGACTGCATTGACCTTTGCACGGCTGGAGCCGGAAAAGCGATTCCTGCAGCAGCGGCTCGATGAGCTGGCTACCGGGCTGCGAGAAGGCTGAAAAGCGATCGCGAGCAAGCTCGCTCCTACAGATCAACCTACCGGTGGGGGGGGCGGGATATTTCAGGCGTTGCGAGTGCCGCCGGGATCAACCGCTCTCTGGGGACCGCATTCAGCATCCTATCGGCTCACCCTCGGCCCGCTTTTCGTAGGAGCGAGCTTGCTCGCGATCCGGGGCTAGGGATGTGGCAAACATTCGCGAGCAAGCTCGCTCCTACAGGTGACGCAACCGGGGCGGGGGGGATATTTCGGGGTTCCGCCGGGATCAACCGTTCTCTACCGACCGTTTTCAGGTTGCTATCGCCCCATCAAACGGCCCGCTTTTCGTAGGAGCGAGCTTGCTCGCGAACCGGGGCTAGGGGTGTGGCAAATGTTCGCGAGCGAGCTCGCTCCCACAGGTCGACCTACCGGAGCAGTGATATGGATATTTCAGGCGTTGCGGGTGCCGACGCGATCTAACTTCTCTACATCTCTCATACGGTCCGCCGGCGGGGATCAGCTGTCGCCGCTACCTGCTGGCAGGTAATCGCTGCGGCTCAATCCGTGCCGTTGCATCTTTTCGTTGAGGGTGCGGCGGGGCACCTGCAGTTGAGCCATCACTTCGCTGATGTTGCCTTTGTGCTGTTGCAGGGCGCTGTGCAGGCACTGGGCTTCGAAGGCTTCCATCTGGTCGGCCAGTGAGGTGCCGGCGACGGCTGTCGGTGGCGGCGGCGTCAAACCCAGGGCGTGGCGTTCGGCGGCGTTGATGAGCTCACGAACGTTACCGGGCCAGTCGTGGCCGAGCAGCTGCGCCAGTTCGGCCGGGCTGGCCGGCACCGGATCGCGGCCATGGCGTTGCGCAGCCTGAAGGGCGAAGTGATCGAATAGCAGTGGAATGTCTTCGCGGCGGTCACGCAGCGGCGGAATGTGAAGCTCGGCAACGTTCAGGCGGTACAGCAAATCCTCACGGAAGCGTCCACCGCGTACTTCTTCCAGCAGGTCGGGCTTGGCCGCGCTGATCACCCGCAAGTCGACCTCGATGCTGCGGTTCGAGCCCAGCCGTTCCAGCGTTTTTTCCTGCAGTACCCTCAGCAGCTTGACCTGCTGGGCCAGTGGCATGCTCTCGATCTCGTCGAGAAACAGGGTGCCGCCGTGGGCGTGCTCGATACGCCCGATGCGCTTGCCCTGAGCGCCCGTGAACGCGCCGCTTTCGTGGCCGAACAGCTCGCTCTCAAAGATGGTTTCCGGGATCGCCGCGCAGTTCAGCGCAACGAAGGGGTTGTGCGCGCGCGGACTGAAATCATGCAGGCAACGCGCGACCTGCTCCTTGCCGCTGCCGGTGTCGCCGCGAATCAGCACGTTGACGTCCGTGCCCGCCAGCTCCAACACCTGGCGGCGAAGGTTCTCCATCGCCCGCGAGACGCCCAGCAGCATCGATTCGATGCGGCCTTTGCGGGTGAACTGTTCGCGTAACTGACGGTTCTCGCAGACCAGCCGGCGCTTGTCCTGGGCGCGGCGGACGCTGTCGAGCAGGCGCTCCGGGGTGAAGGGTTTCTCGATGAAGTCGTAGGCGCCCTGGCGCAGCGCCTGTACCGCCATCGGCACATCGCCGTGGCCGGTCACCATGATCACCGGCAGCTCCGGGTCCAGCGCCACCAGTTTGTCCAGCAGACCGAGGCCGTCGAGATCCGGCATACGCACGTCGCTGATCAGCACGCCGGGAAAGCCCCGGTCGACGATGGCCAGCGCGTCGTGAGCGCGGGCGCAAGTCCGCACGTTGAAGCCGGACAGTTCCAGCCACTGCTGCACCGCCTGGCGAATCGCCGCTTCGTCATCAATGAAGATCACCTGACCGCTCATGTTTCACTCCTCCAGCGAGTCGCCAGTCTACTCGGGGCCGTGCGATTGGGCTGCAGGCAGATGCAGCTCGAACACCGCGCCCTGCGCATCGTTGTGTGCGGTGAGGCTGCCGCCAAGGTCGCGCACGATACCGTAGGAGACGGCAAGGCCGAGTCCGAGTCCGTGGCCAACCGGCTTGGTGGTGAAGAACGGCTCGAAGACCTGATCCAAATGCTCGTCAGCGATGCCGCCGCCGCTGTCGGCAACGCTCAGCATCCAGCCGTCGCCCTGGCGCTGGCAAATGATGCGCAGCGCTTTGGTCTCGGCATTCCACAGGGCATCCAGGGCGTTGGTCAGCAGGTTGATCAGCACCTGCTCCAGGCGAATCGCATCGCCCACGACCCAGGCTTGCGACGGCACCTGGCACGTCACCTCAACCCCTTCGCTGCGAATCCTGGGGCCGAGCAGTTGCAGGGCCTGGTCCAACACCTCGGCCAGGCTCAGTCGCTGGCGCAACCCGGCGGGGCTCTTGCGGGCGAAGGTTTTCAGGTGGGTGGTCAGCGCGGCCATGCGTTCGAGCAGGCTTTCGACCTGGCCGATGCCTTCCCGCACGGCGTCGGTGCGGCCACTGTCGAGCAACAGCCGCTGACTGGCCAATTGCATCCGCAGGGCTGTCAGTGGCTGGTTGATCTCGTGGGCGAGGGCGGCGGACATCTGCCCCAGGGC
This sequence comes from Stutzerimonas stutzeri, assembly GCF_051028275.1. GTDB lineage: Bacteria > Pseudomonadota > Gammaproteobacteria > Pseudomonadales > Pseudomonadaceae > Stutzerimonas > Stutzerimonas stutzeri_AS. The sequence goes on along the minus strand of NZ_CP069269.1, from coordinate 4,069,904 downwards.
GGCCATGCGCGCGGCGTGCACCAGTTCATCCTGCGCCGTGTTCAGCTCGCGGGTGCGCTCTTCTATCAGACGCTCCAGCTCGTTGCGGCTGCGCTGCTCGACGCGCCGGGTCTTGCGCCGTTGCGCCAGGTACAGGAGCAGGAATGCGAGCGTCATCCAGACGCCCGCTGCGGCCAGCCGATAGCTGCGAACGTTGGGCGCCACCAGCCGCGACTCCTGCAGCAGGTGCAGGGTCCAGTCTTCCTCCGGCAGCTCCAGGCGTTGCCAGAGGTAGTCCTGTCGCCCATCCGGCCCGTCGACCAGGCGCCGCTCGCTGTTATCGGCGATGCGCTGCAGGCTCTGGCTGGCCAGTGGCTGCAGGTTCTGTTCAGCGTAGCGGCGAACCGAGACGAGGCGGTCGCGCACCGCGTCGCTGAGCGGGCGCAAGTAACGGAAGCGCCAGGCCGGTCTATTGGTCAGGATGACGATGTCCAGCGAATCGGAGATCAGCAGAATGCCGGACTGCCCAACCCATTCGCGTTGCATGTCCTCCAGTTCGAGCTTGACCACCAGCACGCCGATCACCTCGCCCTCAGCATTCTTAACCGAGCTGGAAAGGAAATAGCCTGGGATGCCAGTGGTCACGCCGACAGCGAAATAGCGGCCCGAGTCGTTGGTGACTGCATCGATGAAATACGGCCGGAAGGCGTAGTTGTTGCCAACAAAGCTGCTCCAGTCACGCCAATTGCTCGCTGCCAGGGTTTCGCCATGGCGGTCTAGCAGGTACAGCACCGAGGAGCCTGCGGCCTGGTTCTGCTCTTCCAGCCGCTGGTTGAGCTGTGCACGTCGGGCCTGATCGTTGGGGTTGTTCAATAACGCCTGGATATCGCTGTCGAGGGCCAGCAACGCGGGAACCGAGCGGAAGCGTTGAACCTGAGTATGGATCGCCTGGGCGTACAGCTCGAGCTGGCCGGCCGCCTCCTGGCTGCGCTCGGCCCAGGCGCGCTGTTCGGCGATGCGGCCGGCCCAGTACATGCTCAGCAGCAGGCCGGCCACAATCAGCGAGATAATGAGAGCGACGCGGTAACGGCTGGTCGGGGCAGGCATGATCGGCTCGCGATGGCGGTGTCGCATGGTAAGCGTCGCATGGTAAAGCAGGCCGCACGTCTGATTCCAAGCTATGTGCAGCTATCGGCTCATGTACGGGAGCGATTGGTTAGCGGCTTCGGCGACCCCACGTTCGCCGTCATGTGCCATTCACCCCAGTCCTCACCCTCGCGCCCGTAGTGAAAGACGCATCGTCGGTCGGGCGGGTCCAGCGCAATAAAGATGTCGCAATCTCGACGCCTCCGGCGGTAGGTCGCCCATATCGGGCATGGCCCCGCCCAGCCGGCGTATCCCCGACGCCAGCGCGACGGCCCGAGGTGTTCGGAGGTCCCGTGGGTCGCGCCAGAGGGCTTGCTGCGCTATCATTCGCGGCCTGTTTTCAGCGGCTTCGAGCAATTGAAGCCCTTCAACGAGTCTGTCTCTTCGCATGATCTGGCTGCCTACTCCGCCTTAGCGCACCGCTGTCTCTTCAGCGCGACCACCTGACATTCAGGCGGTCTAAGCAGCATGCGCGTCGCATTTCATGCACGCCAATTGCTTTCTGTTCAAATCTAGAAACTAGCCTTGTATCAACCGCGTGCCATGTCTGGTCTGCTGGTGGTGCCTTTGCTCTGGAAATAAACATGCTCCATTCGATCAAACAAAACTGGTTGTGCAACGTGCGCGGCGACGTGCTTGCCGGCCTGGTTGTAGCCCTCGCCTTGATCCCCGAGGCGATTGCCTTCTCCATCATCGCCGGGGTCGATCCGCGGGTCGGGCTCTACGCATCTTTTTGTATCGCCGTCGTGATTGCCTTCGTTGGCGGCCGGCCGGGGATGATTTCCGCAGCCACCGGTGCCATGGCGCTGCTGATGGTGACGCTCGTGCGCGAGCATGGCCTGCAGTATTTGCTGGCGGCGACGTTGTTGTGCGGTGTGCTACAGATCGGCGCTGGTTACCTGCGCCTTGGCTCGCTGATGCGCTTCGTGTCGCGCTCGGTGGTCACCGGGTTCGTCAACGCGCTGGCCATTTTGATTTTCATGGCACAGCTGCCGGAGCTGACGGGCGTCACCTGGCACGTCTACGCCATGACGGCCGCCGGCCTAGGCATCATCTATCTGTTCCCCTACGTGCCGATGATCGGCAAGGTCATCCCATCGCCGCTGGTGTGCATCCTGTCGCTCACCGCCGTGGCGATCTACCTGGGGCTGGATATCCGCACCGTCGCCGACATGGGCGAGCTGCCTGACACCCTGCCGGTTTTCCTCTGGCCGGAAGTGCCGCTGACGTTCGAGACCCTGGCGATCATCTTCCCGTATTCCGCTGCGCTGGCCGTGGTCGGCCTGCTGGAGTCGTTGATGACGGCCACCATCGTCGATGACCTGACCGACACCGGCAGCGACAAGAACCGTGAGTGCAAAGGCCAGGGCGTCGCCAACATCGTTTCCGGGATGTTCGGCGGCATGGCCGGTTGCGCGATGATCGGCCAGTCTGTGATCAACGTGAAGTCCGGCGGCCGTACGCGCCTGTCCACCCTGATCGCCGGCGTCGTGCTGCTGCTGATGGTGGTCTTCCTCAGCGATTGGGTCGGCCAGATCCCAATGGCCGCACTGGTGGCGGTGATGATCATGGTCTCCATCGGCACCTTCAGCTGGGATTCGCTGCGTAACCTCAAGCGCTATCCGTTGTCGACCAACATAGTGATGGTGGTTACGGTGGTCGTGGTGGTCTTCACCCACAACCTGGCGTTCGGCGTGTTGGCGGGTGTTCTGCTGGCGGCGCTGTTCTTCGCCAACAAGGTGGGGCACTACCTGCGCATCGGCAACGAGCTGTCCGCCGATGGTAACCAGCGCACCTACCGTGTGGTGGGGCAGGTGTTCTTCAGCTCGTCGGACAAGTTCACCGGCGCGTTCGATTTCAAGGAAGCGGTCGGCAAGGTCACCATCGACCTCAGCCAGGCGCACTTCTGGGACATCACGGCCGTGTCAGCGCTGGACAAAGTGGTGCTCAAGTTTCGCCGGGAGGGGACCGAGGTCGAGGTGCTGGGCCTGAACGAAGCCAGCGCGACCATCGTTGACCGCTTCGGTGTACACGACAAGCCCGACGCGACCGACAGCCTCATGGGCCATTGAGAGGAGAGCGACGATGAATCAGGTCCTAGCGTGTATCGACGGTTCCCCACAGGCTGCAGCGGTGTGCGACTGCGCCGCCTGGGCCAGCCTGAAACTGGACGCGCCGCTGACGCTGCTGCATGTGCTCGATCACCAGCAGTACCCGGCAACCGCTAATCTCAGCGGCATCATCGGGCTTGGCAGTCGCGAATACCTGCTTGATGAGCTGGCAGCCCTGGATGCCAAGCGCAGCAAGCTCGCGCTGGAAGAAGGCCGAATGATGCTCGACGCGGCCAAGCAGCGCGTCCTTAATTTGGGCGTGGTACAGCCCGAAGCACGCCAGCGCCACGGCGATCTGGTGGAAAGCCTGCATGAACTGGAACGCGACACTCGGCTGCTGGTGATTGGCAAACAGGGTGAAGACAGCGGCAACGACCGTCAGCTGATCGGCAGCCAGCTGGAAAGCGTGATCCGCACCCTGCACCGTCCGATTCTGGTCACACCGGCCAGCTTCACCGCACCGCAGAGCGTCATGCTGGCCTTCGATGCCAGCGACACCACCCGCAAGGGCGTCGAAATGATCGCCTCGAGCCCGCTGTTCCAGGGTATCCCGATCCATCTGGTCATGGTCGCTGCCGACACTGCCGACAACCACAAACTGCTCGATGCAGCCCGCGATGCGCTGGCGGCTGCAGGCTTCGAGGTGTATCAGTCCATTCGCCCCGGTGAAGTCGAGCCCAGCCTGCATGCCTATCAGGCCGAACACGGCATCGACCTGCTCATAATGGGCGCCTACGGCCATTCGCGGATTCGCCAATTCCTAGTCGGCAGCACCACCACCAGCATGATCCGCACAACCACCACGCCGCTGCTGCTGTTGCGCTGATGCCTAGCCAGCCTGGCGCGTGCGTCAGGCCGAAGCGCTATTGATAGATGTCCGCCCGCGTCCAGGGCAGTTCATGCGAGCCGTCGGGCAGCGGTTTGCTGGCCAGTATCTGGTGCAGATTGATCCAGTTGCGGCGGAAACCGTAGGCACAACCCGCCAGATATACTCGCCAAATACGCAGCGCTCGCTCGGGGATCATCTGCTGCGCTTCGTCCAGCCGTGACTCGAGCCGTTCACTCCACAGCTGCAGCGTACGTGCGTAATGCAGGCGCAGGCTTTCCACGTCGACGATCTCCAGCCCCGACTCGCTGATGCACGAGCCGATAGCCGTCAGGTGCGGCAGCTCGCCGTGGGGGAACACATAGCGTCCGATAAATTCGCCAGCGCCGTGGCTCACCGGCCTGCCATCGATATGCCGGGACGTAATGCCATGATTCATCACCAGCCCGCCGGGGCGCACCAGCTTAGCCATCTGGCGACAGTACAACGGAAGATTGGCGTGCCCGACGTGCTCGAACATACCGACGCTCACCACCTTGTCGAACTGACCCTCCGTGGGCAAATCGCGATAGTCCATCAGCTCCAGCCGTACCTGCCCTTCAAGCCCTTCGGCGGCGACTCGTTCACGTCCTAGCTTCAACTGCTCGCGGCTCAGCGTGATCCCGAACACCTCGGCGCCGTACTCGCGCGCCGCAAAACGCGCCAACCCACCCCAGCCGCAGCCGACATCCAGAAGCCGGTCGCCGGGTTTAAGTCGCAACTTGCGACACAGGTGACGCAGCTTGGCCTGCTGAGCCTGGTCAAGGTCTTCGCTGCCGGTTTCGAAATAACCGCAGGAATAGACCATCTCGCGGTCCAGCCAGAGCTGATAGAACTCGTTCGACAAGTCGTAATGATAGGAAATGGCTTTCGCGTCGGTGGCCTTGTCATGCGCCTCACGCCTTGGCGATGCCGCATGCCCGTCGCCCAACGCACGGGTAATCTGATCGCCGATCCGGATAATCTCTCCCAGCGGTCCATGCAGATCGATCTGCCCTTCAACATAGGCGCCGCCCAGCAGATCGAGGCTGGGATGGGCCAGCTGCGGAATCAGGTTCGGGTCCTTAATCTCCAGCGTCACGCATGGGGCCGGACCTAGATCCAGCTCCTCCCCGTCCCACAACCGGAGGCGCAACGGAAGGTCCAGTTCCTGCAAAGTCGGAAGCAATGTCGCCAACATGCTCGATCTCCTTTTTTCGCGTTTGGGAAATCCTAGTTCAGGATTTCTCCGTTCGCGCTCCATCGGTCAATCACATTTGGCTACAGGGACAATCGGAAATTGCCAGCGGATTCGATGTGCTTGAACAACGGTTCCGTTTGAGCTGTTGCGCGCTCACCACGGGCTTGGATAAGCAGGCAAAAGGGGGAAGGTAGAAGGGCACAATTTATCTTTCGGGCCCTTACACAACGCCTCGCGCACAACTACGGTCTTGGCCGCATGCCAGAGGCCATCAATTAATGACCTCAATCGCATCGCCGAACAGAGGGGCACTCCGAGTCGTTGCGGCTGTGGTTGGAAGTGGATCAAGAGAATGGCGGAAGGCAGTGGGAGTCGAACCCACCCGGGGACGGCTGCCGCCCCCAACCGGGTTTGAAGCCCGGCCGCACCACCGGGTGCGATTGCCTTCCTACAAGATGTCTGACTTGTCGGTCATAAAGCGTGGGACAGCCTACCTGACCTCAGCATCTGAGGCCAAGGCGCTGTCCTGTCGCACCTTGCGCTCGTTGCCGAAGCGGCGGGTGAAGCCGATGCGGTCGAAGTGTTCGAGCAGCTGGATGCTGCGTTTGCGGCCCAGCTGGATCTGGTCGCGGAAGGCAGCGGCGCGGATGACGCCGGCTTGGCGCTCCATCTGCAAGACCTGATCGGCCAGCAGGCGGATGGTCTGCTCGGGGTAGAAGAGGTCTTTCACCACTTGTTGCAGCGCACCGATGCGCGCCAATTTGCGCAGTAGCTGACGGACCTGTTCTTCCTCAACATCAAGCTCACGCGCGATGTCACGGACCCAGGGCGGGTCGAAGCGGCTGGAGGCGAGCAATGGCCATAGCCTGGCCTTCAGCGCCTCTTCTTCGTCGGTCAGGCGTACCCGGTGCCCCGGCAGGTGCAGCCAGGGGCCGCTGGCTTCGATCTGGCCGTTGGCCAAGGCGCGTTCCAGCAAGGCGATAAATACGGCGCGCTCCACCAAGGGCAGCGCGTACCGGCGCAGGCGGTCGCGGTCCGGGCCGAGCTCGTCCGGCTGCTGTTCGTGGAAGCGCTGCAGGGCGACGATGATGCTTTCGTTGAGGTAATCCCAGGTGCCGCGATCGAACAGGCGGGTGCCCACCCGTGTGCTGATTTCCAGCGCTTCGGCCGGCAGCCGCCAGGTGTGGCGTGGCCGGTTGAACTGGCGCTCCAGCAACGCAGGCTCCAGCCCGTTGAGGGCGCTGGGCAGAAGTGCCGGCAGAATGTCTTCCAGTGTCTCGCCGCTGAGTGCCCGTAGCTGTGCGAGGCGAGCCTGGCGATGTTTGTTGCGTGGCGGCGCGAAGGGGTCGAGTACGCGGCCACCGCCAAGGGTGCGCTGGGCAGACTGGTCGCGCAGCACGACGCGGTCACCGTGTACCGCATGGGCCGGCGCGTTAAGTAGAAGTTGGGCATGCACATGCCCGCCCGGCGCGAGGCATTCGCCTTCGAGCAGGGCGATGCGGCCGGTGACGTCCTGCGCACCAAGGTGGATGTGGACGGGCGTCCAGTGCTTGAGCGCGCGGGCCTCGCTGGGCAGCAGGGTGAATTCGATATCGATGCGTCGCGTCGCGGCTTGCAGTTGGGGCTTCACCAGCCAGTCGCCGCGGCTGATGTGCTCGACCGAGAGCCGGTCGCCGGCGATGTTGAGGGCGACCCGCTGGCCCGCTTGCGCCTGCTCGGCCTTCTGGTTCTGCGCGTGCAGGCCGCGTACTCGCACGGACCGACCGGCCGGACTCATGGTCAGCTCGTCGCCCACACGCACCTGGCCGGCGAAAGCGGTGCCAGTCACCACCACGCCTGCGCCGGTCACGCTGAAGGCACGGTCGATGGCGAGACGGAAATGGTTGTCTTCGCTGCGTTTGCGCAGGGTTTCGGCCTGTGCGAGGAGTGCGGCCCGAAGGGGTTCGACGCCTTCACCGGTCACGCTGGATACCGGGAAGATTGGCGCGCCGGCCAGCGGGCCGGGTTGCAGCAACGCCTCGAGCTGTTCGCAGACGGCCTGGACATGGGCGGGTTCGACGCGGTCTATCTTGGTTAATGCCACCAGCGCGCGGCGGATTCCCAGCAGTTCGACGATGGCCAGATGTTCGCGGGTCTGTGGCATCACGCCGTCATCGGCGGCGACCACCAGCAGCACACAGTCGATGCCACAGGCCCCGGCGAGCATGTTGTGAACGAAGCGCTCGTGGCCCGGCACGTCGATGAATCCGGTGAGGTCATTCTCACCGAGGGAGGCATAGAGGTAGCCCAGATCGATCGTAATGCCGCGCAGACGTTCTTCCTGGCGGCGGTCGCCCTCCTGGCCGGTCAATGCTTTGAGCAGCGTTGTCTTGCCGTGGTCGATGTGGCCAGCGGTGCCGATGATCATCTGGCCAGCTCCTGCTCGAGGTGGGGCAATTGTTCCAGGAATGCTGGCTCGTCATCGAGCTGGCGCAGGTCGAGCCAGAGCGCGTCTTCGGCTACCCGACCGAGGATCGGGATTGGCAAGCCGCGCAGGGCTTCTTCCAGCAAGCGCAGGCTGCGGCCACGAAGGCGCCGGGGCTGTTGCGAACGAATACACAGGGCAGCAGTTGGCAGGCGGGCCACGGGTTGAGCCCCACTGCCGATCATGCCAAGGGTGTTTTCGACCGTGACCTGCCAGGGCTCGCCCAGTGCGCTGGCCAGCGTTGACGCCAGGCGTTCGGCCTGGGTGCGGATGTCCGCGTGTGGACGGCTGAGCAGGCGCAGGCTGGTCAGTCGCTCGGCAAGGCGATCAGGATCGCGATAGAGGTTGAGCACCGCTTCCAGCGCAGCAAGGGTCAGCTTGTCCACCCGCAGGGCGCGCTTGAGCGGGTTCTTCTTGATCTTCTGGATCAGCTCGCGGCTGCCAACGATAAGCCCTGACTGTGGGCCGCCGAGCAGCTTGTCGCCGCTGAAAGTGACGATGTCCGCACCGTCGCGCAAGGCTTCCTGAACGGTGGGTTCCTTGGGCAGGCCCCAACCCGAGAGGTCAACCAGGCTGCCACTGCCGAGGTCTTCAAGCAATGGCAGACCGTGTGCATGGGCAATCTGCGACAGCTCGGCGGTGGCGACGCTGGCGGTGAAGCCCTGCACGCTGTAGTTGCTGGTATGAACACGCATCAACAGGCCGCTGCGCGGATTGATCGCGGCTTCGTAGTCCTTGGCGTGGGTGCGGTTGGTGGTGCCCACCTCATGCAGCTTCACACCGGCGCGGGCCATGATGTCGGGGATGCGAAAGGCGCCGCCGATCTCGATCAGCTCACCACGGGAAATGATGCCTTCCTTGCGGGCGCCAAGGCTGTTCAGCGCCAGCAGCACGGCGGCGGCATTGTTGTTGACCACCGTGACGGCTTCGGCGCCGGTCAGCTCACGGATCAGCCCTTCGATCAGGTCGTCGCGATCGCCGCGCTTGCCGGTGGCCAGGTCGAATTCGAGGTTGAGCGGATAACGTGCCGCGAGGGTGATCGCCTCGACGGCTTCATCAGGCAGTAACGCGCGGCCGAGGTTGGTGTGCAGCACCGTGCCGGTCAGGTTGAAGACGCGGCGTACGCGGCTACGGTGTTGATTGGCGAGCCGTTCGCCGGCGCGGCCCGCAAGCACCGCTTCGGACAGCTCCAGCGCGGCCAGCTGACCGTGACGCGCCGGCTCTCTCAATTCGTCGAGCAGATCGCGCAGGGTGCCCAGCAGGGCATCACGGCCATAACGCTGCTGCAGCGGTGCGCAGGCCGGATCTCGCAGCAACTTGTCGACGGAAGGCAGGCGAACGCTGCTCATCGTGGGTGCACCCAATATGGGTGTGCCGTGAAATGGCTGCTCTGGTTACCGCTGTGTCGCCCACCGGGCCGTGTTTCGATGCTGCCTGACACGCAGGACCTCTCGACTATTACTGCTATGCGAACAGCATAGACGTCCATTTACGGGCAGGGTTCAGCGAGCGGTCGCCACGATAGGCACAGGCCAGAGCCGGTGAGCGGGTTTTGAAAGGGCCAGCGGATAGGCGGCGCATGGCCGGATTATTCAGCCGTAGGCGCGGCCGACGGAGGCCGCGCCTACGGCTGTCGGTTTGTTGTGTTCAGTCAGTGATGCAAGGCGCAAACAAAAAGCCCCGCCAACGGGGCGGGGCTTTTCTCAAACGACTCTGTGCGCAGCGGAGTCGCGTCAAACATCAACTCAGGCGTTTTGGCGGATACCGGCAACCAGCCATGGCTGATTCTCGCCCTGGGCTCGCTCCATGCGCCAGCTTTCGCTGAACGGCTCGCCCTGATCGAAACGCGAGTTCTTCGACACGCCGACGAAGGTCAGGGTGGCGATGGTCTTGTCGGCCTGATCGTCCACACCGTCGAGCTGAATCTGCAGATCGTCGATGTAGGTGGACTGGTAGGCATCGCCAATTTCGGCACGCTCGCGCTTGAGGAACTCCAGCAGCTGCGGTGTGACGAACTCGCCGATCTTGTCCATCTCGTTGGCGTCCCAGTGCTGCTGCAGCGACAGGAAATGCTCACGAGCGGCAGAGACGAAGTTCTGCTCGTTGAACCAGGCGGGTGCGTTGATCATCGGTGCGGCAGCCGCACGAGCGGCACTGCTGCCACCGAAGATCGACTGCTGAGCAGGCATCTCACGCTGCATCGGTGCGTTTCCATGTCCGTGTCCGGCCATCGCAGGCTGCTGCTGACGACGGCGCGCGGCGAGGAAGCGGAACAGCAGGAAGGCGATCAAGCCAAAGATCAGGATATCCATGAACTGGATGCCTTCGAAGCCATCACCCATGAACATCGAGGCCAGCAGACCACCTGCGGCGAGACCGGCCAGCGGGCCGAGCCAGCGCGATGCGCCACTGGCAGCTGCGGGAGTCTGACGGCCAGCCTGGTTGGGCGCTGCTGCCTGAGTCTGTTGGGGTGCCTGGCGAGTCTGATGGCTGGGCGCAGAGCCGAAGCTCTTGCCGCCGCCGAAGCGCTTGGCGTGAACGTCAAGGCTAAAGGTCAGGCTGATACACAGGGCCATGAAAATGCTGAGCACACGTTGCATTTGGTATTCCTGATTGAATGATGATACGGCGCTGATGGTGCATGGCCCGGTGCGGGCACGCCAGTTATAGAGTGTTTCGGGCTTTTGCTTCGCTGCGCTTGCAAGCTCGACGGCAAGCGCAGCGGAGCATCTGACTCAACGCCAGTTATACAGCTCTTTTTCGGAGATTTCGTGCATCGGCTTGACCTGCGCCTGGAACGCCTTCATCGAGGCCCAGATGCGGCCGTTCAGCTCGCTTTGCGCAGCCAGCTCGCCCAGAACGACGTCGGACTGTTCACGCATGGCGCTCAGCACTTCATCGGGGAAGCGCTTCAGCTCGGCGCCTTGCTGCTTCAGCTGGTCGAGCGCCATGGCGTTGTTGTAGACGTAGTCGTCCATCATGTCACGGCTCGCGGCGAGGGCCGCTTCGGTGAGGATCGCCCGCAAATCTTCCGGCAGGGCTGCCAATGCCTTCTCGTTGACCAGCAGCTCCAGCACGGCCTGGGGCTCCTGCCAGCCTGGGTAATAGTAGTACTTGGCAGCTTTATGTAGGCCAAAGGCGAGGTCATTGTAAGGGCTGACCCAGTCCGAGGCGTCGATGGCACCGGTCTGCAGCGCGGTGAACACCTCACCGCCGGGCATATTGACGGTGGTCGCGCCGAGGCGGCTCAGTACTTCGCCACCCAGACCCGGCATGCGGATCTTCAGGCCCTTGAGGTCCTGCAGCGAGTTGATTTCCTTGTTGTACCAGCCGCCCATCTGCATGCCAGTGTTACCGACTACCATCGGCTTCACGCCATATGGGGCATAGGCCTCTTCCCAGAATTTCTGGCCGTCGCCACGGGTCAGCCAGGCGTTCATCTCGCTGGTAGACAGTCCGAACGGAACCGAGGTGAAGAACTGTGCGGTCGGGACCTTACCCTTCCAGTAGTACGCCGCGCCGTGGCCCAGCTCGGCCGTGCCACGCGAGACGGCGTCGAACACTTCCAGCGCTGGAACCAGCTCACCGGCAGCATAGACCTTGATGGTCAGGCGACCATCGCTCATGGTGCTGACACGATCAGCCAAGCGCTGAGCGGCGGTGCCCAGGCCGGGGTAGTTCTTCGGCCAGGCGGTAACCATTTTCCAGTTGTAGGTCTTGGGCGCTTCGCTAGCGGCAGCTTGCGGCTCGGCGGTGGGTTCGACTTTCTTCTCGTCGTTGCAGCCTGCAAGGCTGAGGGAGGCAAGCAGGGCAGCGGCGGCACCAAACAAGTGACGGCGTTTCATGAATGGCTATTTCCTTTGGCGAATTTTATTAGTATCGGTACAGGTTGACGTAAACGTCATAGCGCTTCCAGTTTGGCATAACTGAGCATCAACCACTTGCTTCCTTCACTCTCGAAATTCACTTGCACGCGGGCCTGGGCGCCGGAGCCTTCGAAGTTGAGAATGGTGCCCTCGCCGAACAGCGAATGGCGGACGCGCTGACCGAGATTGAATGGCGTCTCCGGCACGTTGGCGCCGTCGAACAGTGAGCCGCCGCTCATGCCGCGGCTATTGAAGCTGCGGCTGACGGTGTTGCTCAGGCGTACTTCGCTGACCAGCGCGGGCGGCAGCTCCCGCACGAAGCGCGAAATCTTGTTGTAGGTCTCGCTGCCGTAGAGCCGACGGGTTTCGGCGTAGGTCACGATCAGCTGCTGCATGGCGCGGGTGATGCCGACATAGGCCAGGCGGCGTTCCTCTTCGAGGCGGCCCGGCTCTTCCAGACTCATCTTGTGCGGGAACAGGCCTTCTTCCATGCCGACGAGGAAAACCAGTGGGAATTCCAGACCCTTGGCGCTGTGCAGGGTCATCAGCTGCACGCTGTCTTCGTGGTCGCCGGCCTGCTGCTCGCCGGCTTCCAGCGAGGCGTGGTCGAGGAAAGCGGCAAGCGGGGTCTGCTCGTCTTCTTCCTCTTCACTGTAGTGGTCGAAGGCGCGCGCAGCGGACACCAGTTCCTCGAGGTTTTCCACCCGCGCCTGGGCCTTCTCGCCCTTTTCGTCGCGGTGATAGGCCAGCAGCCCGGATTGCTCGATGACCAGCTGCGTCATGTTGTGCAGCTGCATGCCTTCGACCTTCAGCGCGAGCGTGTCGATCAACTCGACGAAGCCGTTCAAGGCGCTGGCGGCACGGCCCGACACCACCTTGGTGCCAACGGCCTGGTGCAGCGCGGCCCACATGGATGTTTCCTGCTGTCGGGCCAGCTGGCGCAGGCATTCGACGGTTTTTTCACCAATCCCGCGCGCCGGCACGTTGATCACGCGCTCCAGCGCCGCGTCGTTGTCCCGCGCCTGGATCAGGCGCAGGTAGGCCATGGCGTTCTTGATCTCGGCGCGCTCGAAGAAGCGTTGGCCGCCATAGATTCGATAGGGGATACGTTCGCGCAGCAGCGCTTCTTCGAGTACCCGGGACTGAGCGTTGGAGCGATATAGAATGGCGATCTCGCTGCGGCTCATGCCGTCGCGGATGGCCTTTTCGATGCTCTCGACCACGTAGCGCGCTTCGTCGTGTTCATTGAAGGCGGCGTACAGGCTGATCGGCTCGCCTTCGCAGCCCTCGGTCCACAGTTCCTTGCCCAGGCGACCCTGATTGTTGGCGATCAGCGCGTTGGCGGCCTTGAGGATGCAGGCGGTGGAGCGGTAGTTCTGCTCCAGTCGGATGGTTTCGGCATCCTGGAAGTCTTCGCTGAACTGGTGCAGGTTTTCCACCCGCGCGCCGCGCCATCCGTAAATCGACTGATCGTCGTCGCCCACCACCATCAAGCTATCGCCGCCCTTGGCCAACAGGCGCAGCCAGGCGTACTGGACGGCGTTGGTGTCCTGGAACTCGTCCACCAGGATGTGGCGGAAGCGCCGCTGATAATGATCCAGCAGGCCCGGATTGTCGCGCCACAGATCCAGCGCGCGCAGCAGCAGCTCGGAGAAGTCGATGACCCCGGCGCGTGCGCAGGCGTCCTCGTAGGCCTGGTAGATGCTCAGCATGGTCGCCAGGAACAAGTCGCCGCTGGGCTGGATATGCTTGGGCCGCAGGCCTTCGTCCTTCTGCCCGTTGATCCACCACTGGGCCTGACGCGCTGGCCAGCGCTGCTCGTCGAGGCCGAGATCGCGAATCACCCGCTTGACCAGGCGCTGCTGATCGTCCGAATCGAGGATCTGGAAGTTCTGCGCCAGCTTCGCTTCCTGCCAGTGGGCGCGAAGCAGGCGATGCGCCAGGCCGTGGAAGGTGCCGACCCACATGCCTTGCGGGTTGACCTTCATCAGCTGCTCGATGCGATGACGCATCTCTGCGGCGGCCTTGTTGGTAAAGGTCACTGAAAGGATCGAGTGCAATGATGCGCGTTCGACCTGGTGCAGCCAGGCGATGCGGTGCACCAGTACGCGGGTTTTGCCCGAACCGGCACCGGCGAGGACCAATTGACGCCCCAGCGGCGCGGCTACGGCCTGGCGCTGGGCATCGTTCAGGGAGTTCAGGAGGAGGGAGAGATCGTCATGCATGGCGCCATTCTAGCCGGAAACCGGGTCGTGCCGCTCGTTCAACGGACGGACGCCAGTGACGCCGGGGGTAAGTTGAATGCTTGGCTGGGTAGACGGAGCGGGCCTCCAGAGCCGTATGGCTGCGGTCGGCCCGTCTTTGAATATCCGCCTGATCGATACCTGCGTATCGTCGTTCACGGTCTTTGGTCGGACAGGCGATGACCGGACGCTAGCGTCGTGCCATTATCGGGGCGTGCTGCAGTGAACGCCCTGCTCCAGACATCTATTATAAGAACAGCCTGATGATCGATTCCGCACAAGCCAACTCGGCGGCGTCCATGGCCATGGAGGACCCCGCCGCTTTCAACCTCGCCAAGATTGACCAGCGGGCCGAGCGTACGCGGCTGCTCTACGAGGGTTCCCGGCTTGCGCTGGTGCTGATGATCATCACCAGCCTGGTCTTTCCCATTGTGCTTTGGGCGGAAGCGCCAAAGCTGCAATTGTCGATCTGGTCGGGCGTGACCTTGGCGCTCGCTCTTTTGCGGCTGCAGCAGACACTTAGCTTTGTCAAGGCCAGCGCTGACGAACGTAAACGCCCCCGCTGGTATCGATCCTTCCTGCTGACCAGCGTCGCCAGCGCGGTAACGCTGAACTACGCCATCATCGAGCTGGCGCTAGGCGGGTCTTTCCTTCAACAGACGCTACTGCTTGGCTCGCTCGGCTCGGTATTTTTCGCCGGCGGCGTGGCGTGCGGCGTATCGCCTCGAGCGTTCGGTGCCTTTGTCATTCCTGGGCTGCTTCCCGCTGTGGGCGTGCTGCTGGGCAGTGGAGAGCCCCAGCTGCAGGGGTGGGGTCTGCTGGCGGCGATCCTGCTGCTGACGCTGTGCATGATCGCCTGGCAAATGAACCGGCTGGTGACGGCTAGCCTCGCGCAACGGCTACAAAATCAGTTGCTGATTCGGCGATTGGAAAGCATGCGTGGTGAGGCCACTGAACTGAACGGCGAGCTGGCTCGGGAAATCGAACAGCGCCGGTATGCCGAGGGTCGGCTGCGAGAAGCCTTTGACGGGCTCGAACGGCGGGTAGTCGAGCGCACTGCAGCGCTTCGTGAAAGCGAGGCACGGTTGACGCTGGCGCTGGAAGCCAGTGAGTTGGGAATGTGGGATTGGGACATGGCCAATGGTGATGTCCATCATTCGAGGATGGATGTGATTTTTGGTGTTGGTCGGAGCGACCGGCTGCGGCTGGCCGATCAGCAGCGACCCGAAGTGCATCACGAGGACGGGCCGCGCGTTCGGCAGGACCTGATCGATCACCTGAAGGGCAAGACCGACAGTTACTCGGTGCAGTACCGTGCGATGCTGACCAACGGTAGGTCGATCTGGATCGAAGACCGCGGCCGGGTGATCGAGCGTGACGCGGAAGGGCGCGCCTTGCGCATGATCGGTACCCGGCGAGACATCAGCGAGAGTCATCGGCAAGCCGAGCAATTGCGGTTGGCCGCGACGGTGTTCGAGGCCGCGGGTGAGGGCATGGCGATCATGGACCCCGAGTTCCGACTGCTGGCGGTCAATCAGGCCTGCTGTAATCTGTCCGGCTTCAGTCGAGAGGAGCTCATCGGTGAAAGCGTCGCCCTGCTCGCCAGTTCCGAGGACAGCCGCCAGCAGTACGCCACGATTCGTGAAAGCCTGGCGCAACACGATAGCTGGCAAGGCGAGCTGATCGAGACGCGCAAGAATGGCGAGGTGTATCCGCAATGGGCACAGATGCGGGTGGTGCGGGACGTGCACGGCAACATCACCAATGTGGTCGCCTTCGTATCCGACCTCAGCGTTCGGCGGCAGGTCGAGGAGCGGCTGCGCTACCTGACCTACTATGACGAACTCACCGGGCTGGCCAATCGGACCCTCCTCAAGGAACGGCTGCACAGTGCATGCGAACGCAGCCGTAACAGCAACCGCGGGCTTGCCGTCCTGTATATCGACCTGGACCGCTTCAAGATTCTTAACGAAAGCCTCGGGCACGAAGTTGCGGATCAGCTGTTGCGCGAGGTGTCCCGCCGCCTTTCGCACACGCTCTCGGATGCCGACACCATTGCACGCCTGTCCGGTGACGAGTTCGTGGTGGTGCTCGATGGCTATGGCAGCCTGGCGAGCCTGGCGCATACGGCCAGCCGGCTGCTGACGCGCATCAGAAAACCGATTCATCTCGACGACCAGGAGGTGGTAGTGGGCGCGTCCATTGGCGCGAGCCTGATGCCGGACAATTCACGTGAGGCGACGACGTTGTTGCTGCAGGCCAATATGGCCATGCAACACGCCAAACATCTAGGGGGTAATACCCTGCAGTTCTTCACAGAGCGCTTGCAGGTGTCGAGCCTGGAAAATCTCAAGCTGGAGAACCAGCTGCGTCACGCACTCGAGGATGGCCAGCTGGAGGTGTTCTATCAACCGCGATTGAACGTGAAGGATGACAGCCTGGATGCGGCCGAAGCGCTGGTGCGCTGGCGCCATCCACAAAAGGGCCTGATCGCGCCGGGATTTTTCATTCCCCTGGCCGAGGAAACCGGTCTGATCATCCCGCTTGGCGAGTTCGTGTTGCGCGAGGCCTGCCGACAGGCGCGTCAATGGCAACTCGAAGGATTGGCGGCCATTAGGGTCTCGGTGAACCTGTCCGTCAAGCAGTTGCGCCAGGGCAATTTCGTCAGCCTAGTGCGGCAGGTGCTGGAAGAGACAGGTCTACCGGCCGACCGGCTCGAGCTGGAACTGACCGAAAGCCAGTTGCTCGATGACATCGACAATGCCGTCAGCATCAGTCGTCAATTGCGCGGGCTGGGCGTAAAACTGGCCATCGACGATTTCGGCACCGGCTATTCATCGCTCAGCTACCTCAAGCGGTTTCCGGTTGACTACGTGAAGATCGACCGCTCTTTCATCTCCGAGCTGGATCAAGTAGGTGAAGACTCGGCCATCGTTCGCGCAATCATTGCCATGGTGCACAGTTTGGAATTGAAAGTCGTGGCTGAGGGTGTCGAGACCCAGGCGCAGGCGGAATTTCTTAAGGCGCACAACTGTGACGAGATGCAGGGCTATCTGATCAGCCGGCCCGTGCCGGCCGAAGAGTTCATCAAGCTGTTGGTCTGACAAGCCTCGCCGACTCAGGAATGGCCCGTCTCGCTAGCCGCGGTGCGCGCTGCCGTCCAGCTCGCGCATCACCAGCGCATGCTGAAGGTTGACGCTGTCCGGCACCGGCAGGTACAGCACATGCCCATCACCCGGCGCCACTTCTGTGCGTTCGCCGCGCTTGTTTTCCAGGGCGTCCAGGCGGAAGTTCAGATTGCCTTCCGGGGTCATGAGCTCGAGGCGGTCACCCACGGCGAAGCGGTTCTTGACGATTACCTCAGCCAGCCCGTTGCGCCGCTCCCCGGTCATCTCGCCGACGAACTGCTGGCGGTCCGACAATGAGAAGCCGCGCTCGTAGTTCTGGTACTCGTCGTGGACATGACGGCGCAGGAAGCCTTCGGTGTAGCCGCGGTGAGCCAGCGATTCCAGGGTGTCCATCAGTGATTTATCGAAGGGTCTGCCAGCGAGTGCATCGTCGATCGCCTTGCGGTAGACCTGCGCTGTACGCGCCACGTAGTAATGGGATTTGGTGCGGCCTTCAATCTTAAGCGAGTGCACGCCCATCTGTACCAGCCGCTCGACATGCTGCACGGCGCGCAGGTCCTTGGAATTCATGATGTAGGTGCCGTGCTCGTCCTCGAAGGCTTCCATCATCTCGCCAGGACGGCTGCTGTCCTCGAGCAGGAACACCTGATCAGTTGGCGCACCCGCGCCCAGGGTCGGCTGGCTTCGGTCGTGGTCAAGCTGCTGGAGCGGAATCGGCTGGTACTGCTGGACGATGTTGCCCAGCTCGTCTTCCTTGCCCTCGTGGGCTTTGTACGCCCAGCGACAGGCATTGGTGCAGGAGCCCTGATTGGGGTCGCGCTTGTTGATGTAGCCGGAGAGCAGGCAACGCCCGGAGTAGGCCATGCACAGCGCGCCGTGAACGAACACTTCCAACTCCATGCCCGGCACCTTTTCGCGGATTTCGCCAATCTCTTCCAAGGACAGCTCGCGGGAAAGAATGGTGCGGGTCAGGCCCTGCTGACGCCAGAACTCGACGCTCGCCCAGTTCACCGCGTTGGCCTGCACCGAGAGATGAATGGTCATCTCCGGGAAATGCTGGCGAACCAGCATGATCAGCCCCGGATCGGACATGATCAGTGCATCGGGGCCCATCGCGACCACCGGCTCCAAATCCTTTATGAAGGTGCGCAGCTTGGCGTTGTGCGGCGCGATATTGACCACCACGTAGAACTGCTTGCCCTGGGCATGAGCCTCGTCGATGCCCAGGCGAAGGTTGGCGTGGTCGAACTCATTGTTGCGCACGCGCAGGCTGTAACGCGGCTGTCCCGCGTAGACCGCGTCGGCGCCATAGGCAAAGGCGTAACGCATGGATTTCAGGGTGCCGGCGGGCGACAGCAGTTCGGTGCACGAGTGGGTCATGGTGCAGTGGCTCTGTATACCAACATAAAGTGTGCGGATTCTATCGGGTTGCCCAACGCTTTTCGCCCCGCCAGATCAAGTGAAAGACGAACTCCTGAGCCTGCGCCAAGTCACTCTTAGACAGGGCTTGGGTCGAGCGCACCAAGCTCCGATGCGAGCCAGCCCGTTACCTTCCGGAGGCCATCGTGAGCGCCAACCTCGTCGATGCCAGAGGCAGCCTGACCGCGACGATCTTTCTTGGGATCGGTTTGATGGCGGCGATCGATGAGATCGTTTTTCATCAAATCCTCGCCTGGCACCATTTTTTCGACCGTTCAACGCCTGCCATCTCGCTGCTGTCCGATGGCTTGTTGCATTCGGCTGAGCTGCTGATGCTGGCGGCCGGCTTTTACCTGTTCGTCCGGTTGAGTCGTAGTCAGGCAGTGTCGCGCCTGCACGCCTGGGCGGGACTGTTCTTCGGCGCCGGCGGCTTTCAGTTGTTCGACGGCATCGTTGATCACAAGGTGCTGCGCGTGCATCAGGTGCGCTACGTCGATAATCTGTGGCCCTACGATTTGGCCTGGAATGGCTTCGGTGTGCTGCTCCTGGCGGTGGGTTTCATCATCTGGCGTAGAGCCCGCCCCAGCGTGCAGCAGAGGGGGGGTGAGTAGCCTGTGAGTCACAATGCTCATTTGTTGACCCTGGCTGGAACGTTTTTTTTGGTACTGCTGACGCAGGGGATATGGTTTGCCTATGTGCTGGGTGTCCGTGCCCAGCGTAAGCAGCGCAAGACCTGGCATTGCTGGCGGTTAATCAGTTTCAGCCTCGGTTGCGGGCTGTTGGTGCTGGCGTTCTCGCCACCGATGGTGGAATGGGGGCATTCCGATCTGCGCGGGCATATGGCTCAGCACCTATTGCTTGGCATGTTCGCGCCTATCGCTTTGATGCTCGGGGCGCCGGGCACGCTGTTGCTGCGCAGCTTGCCGGTGATCACTGCACGGCGCATCACCAGTCTCGCCGGAACCACGCCGGTGCGCTGTGTCACTCATCCCGTCACAGCATTGCTGCTTGATATCGGCGCGCTCTACTTGCTCTACCTTACGCCGCTGTATCAGCTCAGCTTCAGCGAGCCGGTTTTGCACATCTGGCTGCACCTGCATTTCGTGCTGGCTGGCTATTTGTTCAGCTGGTCCATCGCCGGACCGGACCCCGCGCCCCATCGGCCAGGGATGCGGGTGCGGTTGGCCGTCCTGTTCGTCGCCGTCGCCGCCCATGCTGTGCTCGGCAAGCTGATGTATGCGTACGGCTACCCTCGAGACGCAGGG
Source organism: Stutzerimonas stutzeri (assembly GCF_051028275.1). GTDB lineage: Bacteria > Pseudomonadota > Gammaproteobacteria > Pseudomonadales > Pseudomonadaceae > Stutzerimonas > Stutzerimonas stutzeri_AS. The sequence continues at coordinate 4,050,238 of NZ_CP069269.1, read as the reverse complement.
CTCGACTTGGCCGAGATCGAAGCCGCAGCGCAGCTGATGTACTACGGCGGTGATCTGGCCGAGCTTATCCTGGCGCTGGTGTTCTTCGCGGGCTGGTATCGGCGACGCCGTATGACTGAAGCGGCAAGCGAATGGCAGACGGCAAACCGCCGGACCTAGCGGGCACCAGATCCGGCGGTTCGTGTTGCAATGGCGCCGAGTGACTAGGCCGCGGCGATTACATCGCCATGGTTTTCCGGCTCGATCAGCGCGCGGTGCAAGGCCGCGACGGCGTCATCGTAGTCTTCCTCGTTGACCACACACTGCATCTCGACCTGGCGGATCGACTGATGCACGGCCTGGATGCTGATCCCGGCGCCGGCCAGCGCTGCCACGGTCTTGGCCAGGATGCCCTTGACCTTGAGGTCGGAACCGATCGCCGAGACGATGGCCACGTTATGTACCGTGACTTCCGCAGCCGGATACTTTTCCTCGATCAGCCGCGCGGCGCGGTTGATGAGCTTGCGCGAGCCCGATGCGTAGTAGGTGATGCTGTTGGCGTCGGAGTCCTTGTTCACCACGTAGAGGCGCAATTGCTTGAGCAGTTTGCTGATCTCGATGTCGTAGCCGACGTCGCCGAGCATGTCCTGATCGAACACCTCTATGCCAAAGACGTCCTTGCGCCCGGCGATGATCTCGACACAGGGCCGCTCGCTCTTGTAGTCCTGGCTGATGAGCGTGCCGGCGTGATCGGGCTCGAAGGCGTTTTTGATGCGGAGTTCGATACCAGCGCGGCGCAGCGTCTTGGCTGCACGCGGATGGATCGCTTCCATGCCCAGGTTCGACAGCTGGTCAGCCACGTCATAGTTGGTCCGGCCGATGGTCACCACCTTGTCGGCACCGACGAGATTCGGATCGGCGCTGGAGAGGTGAAACTCCTTGTGAATGATCGCTTCCCGAGCACCGGTCGCAGCAGCAATCTGGGCAAAGGTGATCTCGCTGTAGCCGCGGTCGAAGGTGTTCATCAGGCCCTCGCTGCAGTGCGTATAGCCGGTGGCTACGACCAGCTCACGGGACAAATCCACCTCCGTGAAGCTGTGACGGACCATCTCCTCGAAGGGCAGCGGCGCGTCGCGGTGCCAGCCAGTGAGATCGACCATCTTGGCGTTGACGCCGCGGTGCTTGAGCGCCAGCACCGAATTGAATGCGCTGTGCGCCTCGCCGAGAGAGGCAAGCATTTCGCGCACCTTCATCAAATGTTCGTCGAGCTGGAAATGGCCGTAGGCGCAGAGGCGCTGCAGGCTGCTCATGCACTCACGCGCATCGTCGATACGCGAGTTGATGAATTGGTTGGCGGCACGCAGCTCGAAGTCGCCGAACAGCTCGGCATTCTTGCCAAGCATCCGCTCACGGACGGTTTCCAGCGCATCGAGCCAGGCGCCTTCGTTGCGGGCATCGGCGAAGCGCTGGTAGACGCCGGGCTCGCCGGTCTTCTTGTGTTCGAGCAGCAGGTTGGTCATGCCGCTATAGGCTGATACGACGAATACGCGCTGGTAGAGCGCATCGCCCTCGCGGCCGCCGATGAAGATATTGTCCAACAGCTCATCGAAGCGGCTCATGGATGTGCCGCCGATTTTTTCTACGGTATGCATCGATTCATCGTCCCGTCTTGGGGGTGAATTTTCATCCCTGGGCCGCCTTTCGGCCGCCAAGAAAGAGCAGGCCCGGTATGCGGGCCTGATCGGGTACGTCAGAGATATTGCTGTTTCTGAATCTGCAGGGGCTCGAAATGCTCGCGCTCGGCAACAAAGGCCGGACGAGGCGAAAGCCCGCAGAAGGGTGCCTGCGCCTGATTATCCACGTGGTTGTAGACGTAGAACAGGTTGCTGCGTGCACTGGGGGTGATGTTGCTGTTCGAGCCGTGCATGGTGTTGCAGTCGAAAAACACTACGCTGCCTGCCGGGCCGGTGGCGGTATCGATGCCGTAACGGTCCGCGAGTTGGGTCAGGCTGTCGTGATCCGGTACACCGAACTCCTGCTTGCGCAGGGATTTCTCGTAGTGGTTCTCGGGCGTCGCACCAACGCAACGGATGAAATGCTTGTGCGATCCGGGCACGAGCATCAACGGACCGTTGTGCGGCTCGTTGTCGGTGAGCAGGATCGAGCAGCTTAGCGTGCGCATGCGCGGCAGGCCGTCTTCGACGTGCCAAGTCTCGAAATCCGAGTGCCAGTAGAACTCTTTGCCGGTAAAGCCGGGTTTGAAGTTCATCCGCGACTGATGCACATAGATGTCGCCGCCAAGAATGAAGCGGGCGATGCCTGCGGTCCGCTCATCGGCAGCGATTCGAGCAAACAGCTCATTGTCCTGGTGGATGGCGAACACCGAACGGATCGCGCCGCTGTCGGGTTCCTTGATGGTCTTGCCGGACTCGGCGACGGCCGGATCCTGGCGCATGCGATCGAGTTCTTCGCGGAACACCGCGACTTCCTCGGCGCTGAACAGATTGGGGATGACCAGGTAACCGTCACGCTCGAAGCGTTCGATCTGCTCTGGTGCAATCGGGGCGTTGGATAGGTCATTGCGGTAGACGACCGGATCCAGACGTTCTTGCCAGCTGGGTTCGTCGTGCTGGCGCGAAGGGTACAGGTCGGCTTGCACGGGGTTCACTTTAGGCTCTCCTTGATTCGGGTGTCGCAGGGCGGGGTGCAGCCGCCCTGCGGAGTCGCGTCAGACTACGGTTTCGGCCTCGAGCGGATAAACACCGCTCTCGTCATGCACTTCCTTGCCGTTGAGTGGCGGGTTGAACACGCACGCCAGCTTCATTTCCTCACTGCCACCACGGAGCAGGTGCTCGTCGTGCTTGTCGAGGATGTACAGGGTGCCGGGCTCGATCTTGTAGATCTTGCCGTCTGCGATGGTCTCGATTTCACCGTTGCCGCTCATGCAGTACACCGACTCCAGATGGTTCTGGTAGTGAATGTGCGTCTCGGTGTTGGCGTAGATGGTGGTGATGTGGAACGAGAAGCCCATCTTGTCGTCCTTGAGCAGCATCCGGGTGCTGTCCCAGGTTTCGGTCTTGATCTTGCGATTGGACTGCTCGCATTCGGCCAGGGTACGTACGATCATCTTTTCTGATCCTCAAGAAGCTTGGTTGGCGGCTTGATCGGACATCACGGCGGCGAACGCCTTGTCCAGGATGCTCATGGCCTTGTCGATCTGTTCTTCGCTGATGATCAGCGGGCAGAGACACTTGACCACTTCGCTGTGGGCGCCGCTGGTCTCAACGACCAGACCGTTCTCGAATGCGTGGCGGCAGATAGCGGCAGCGGTGTCGCCGTCTGGGCAGCTGATGCCGATCATCATGCCGCGGCCCTTCACGAACAGCGAATCCGGACCATAGCGGCGGACGATCTTGTTCATGCCGTCGGCGATGCGCTTGCCCTTGGTCTTGACGCTGTTGGCGAACTCGTCGTCCTTCCAGAAGTGCTCGATGGCGGCCGCGGCAGTGACGAACGCATGGTTGTTACCGCGGAAGGTCCCGTTGTGCTCGCCCGGCTTCCACTGGTCCAGCTCCTTGCGCAGCAGCACCATGGCAAACGGCAGGCCGTAGCCCGACAGCGATTTGGACAGGGTGATCATGTCCGGCTTGATGCCCATCTCTTCAAAGCTGAAGAAGGTGCCGGTGCGGCCGCAACCGGCCTGGATGTCGTCGATGATCAGCAGCATCTCGTGCTTGCGGCACAGCTTCTCGAGCTTGCGTACCCATTCGGCGGATGCGGCGTTCAGACCGCCTTCACCCTGTACCACTTCCACGATCACCGCAGCCGGCTTGTCGATACCGCTGGACGGGTCGGTCAGCAGCTTGTCCATCATCGCGATCGTGTTGACCTTGTCGCCGAAGTAATTGGCGTAGGGCATGCGGCTGACATCAGTCAGCGGAACGCCGGCGGCGCCACGGTGGTGCTTGTTACCGGTCGCGGCCAGCGCGCCGATACTGCAGCCGTGAAAGCCGTTGGTGAAACTGATGATGTTGTTGCGGCCAGTCACCTTGCGTGCCAGCTTCAGCGCAGCTTCCACCGCGTTGGTGCCGGTCGGCCCGGTGAACTGCATGATGTAGTCCATGTTGCGGGGCTTGAGGATCAGCCGGTCGAAGGTGGAGAGGAAGTTCTCCTTCGCTTCGGAATACATGTCCAGGCCATGGGTGAGGCCGTCGGCGGCGATGTAATCGAGCAGCGCCTGCTTGAGCACCGGATGGTTGTGGCCGTAGTTCAGCGTGCCGGCACCTGCGAGGAAGTCGATGTAGGACTTGCCTTCGCGAGTGATGAGTTCAGCGCCACGGGCCTGCTTGAAGACCACTGGGAAGGAGCGGCAGTAGCTGCGAACGCCGGATTCGTGCAGTTCGAAAGTTTTCATGCGTTTTCCTCTAGTTCTTCTTCTGAATGGGGGGCGGCGAACGGGCCGGCGCGATAAAGCACTTCGTCTTCGTGCTTGCCGGCGAAATGTTCGGCGCGGGAGAACAGGGTTCGGGTGCTGTAGTCGACGCCAAGTTTGGCGAAGGCCTTCTTGAACAGCGCCTGAGATGCCCCGTTGTCCGGGGAGATAGTGGTTTCCAGATTGCTGACGCCCTGCTCCCTGGCGACCCGCGCGATCAATGCCATGAGCATGCGTAGCGCCAGACCCTGACCGCGCATCGAAGCGTCGACCGCGACTTGCCAGACGAAGAGCGTGTCCGGGCGAGAAGGGGGGCAGTAACCGGAAATGAAACCTACCAATTGTCCATCTGCGTCTGTGGCGGCAATGGAGGTGTCGGCGAAATCGGTGCATTGCAGCAGGTTGCAGTACGCCGAATTGGTGTCCAGAGGTTGGCAGCGCGCCACCAGCTCATGGAGGGGATAACCGTCGCCGTCGGTTGGGCGACGGAGCGTTACGGTAGGAACACTCAAAACAAGACCTTTGGGGTTGCTGATTGAAATCCTTTACTAGAATAAACACATCAAAAAATTAATCTCAACCCAAGTCACCGATCATGGCGGTGGATTCGCCACGGATATCTCCGAAGTTTGCCGTTTATCGCGAAAGTTGAACTATTACGAAATTCGCAGCGAGTGGTCCCGATCTGGCGGGTATATAGAGCCGGATATACATGCCGGTTCGGACGTCGATGTATGGGAGATCGAGCGACCGGATTGCGACGCGATCACGCGCTGTGTCGGCGCAGGGCAGTGCCTGTCTGTAGGCCTTGCCAGCCGGGGCTTTGGCGAATTTTTGGCGAGGCCATTTCAGCTGTTTATAGCCTGCGAGTTGGCATGGGCACAACTGACAGAAGTTGGCGATGAATCAAGCCGTCATCGATGGATGATAAGTAGCGAGTTCCATCGCCAACTTCGCGCAGAGATATCAGCGATCAGCATTACGAAGATGGCGACTCAATCCACATTGATTAAATTTTTTTGTCAGCAGCACAATCAGGCGATGCCGGAAAGTTCACCCGCTAGTTGCCAGACGTCCGGCGGGTTAGTTGCTACAAGTTGTATCGAGCCGCTCTAGTTCGGGGCTGGAAGCGATCTTGCGAGACTGGCAAATGGTTGCGTTGACTGGCTCAGCGCCACCATTGGCGTCCCTGATGCTCGATCAGCTGGTGCGCCTGCTCCGGGCCGTCGGTTCCGGCCGGATAAGGCCTGGGTTTGCGATAGTGGCTCTGCCAGCCGCTGAGGATGGGGTCGACCCAATTCCATGCCGCTTCCACTTCGTCGCGGCGCATGAACAGCGTCGAGTCGCCTTCGATGACGTCCAGCAACAGCCGCTCGTAGGCCTCCCAGCGACGTGTGCTGCTGAATGCCTTGGCCAGATTGAGATCGAGCTCTACGGGCTCCAGCTGCATTCCCTTGCCCGGTGCCTTGGCCATGAGCTGCAGGCTGATGCTCTCCTCGGGCTGCAGGCGAATCACCAGGCGATTGACCTCACCTTTGGTGAACAGCATGTGCGGTACCTGCTTGAAGGTGATGATGATCTCCGAGCGCTTCTTCGCCATGCGCTTGCCGGTGCGAAGGTAGAAGGGCACGCCGGCCCAGCGCCAGTTATCGATCTCGGCTTTGACGGCGACGAAGGTCTCGGTGTCGCTGTCGTTATCGACGTCCTTCTCGAAGTAGTAGGCCTGCACGTCCTGACCGCCGATCTGCCCCGCGACGTATTGGCCGCGCACGGTCTTGTCCTGCACGTCATTGCCGGTAATGGGCTTGAGGGCCTCCAATATTTTCACCTTCTCGCCGCGTATCGATTTTGCGTCGAAGCGCACCGGGGCTTCCATGGCCACCAGGCAGAGCAGTTGCAGCAGGTGGTTCTGCAGCATGTCGCGCATTGCGCCGGCATGGTCGTAGTAGCTGCCGCGTTCTTCGACGCCGAGGGTCTCGGCCACAGTGATCTGAACATGATCGATATGACCGCTGCGCCAGATTGGCTCGAACAGCGCGTTGGCAAAGCGCAGGGCCATGAGGTTCTGCACCGTTTCCTTGCCCAGGTAGTGGTCGATCCGGTAGATCCGCGATTCGGGAAATACGTTTCCGATGGCCTCGTTGATCTCGAGCGCCGACTTGAGCGAGTGGCCGATCGGCTTCTCCAGCACGATGCGCGCGTCTTCGCCCGCGAGCCCCGCGCTTTCAAGGTTCGATGCAATGGGCTCGAACAGGTTGGGTGCGGTGGCCAGGTAGTGCACACGCACGCGGCCCTCCGCCTGTCCAAGGTGATGTGCGAGGCGGACGTATTCGCCCCGCTGGGTGGCGTCCATCGAGAAATAGTCGAGGCGCTGGCTGAACGCTTTCCAGATATCAGCCTCGAAATCCGTGCGCACGATCTGGGCTCGGATATGCCGCTCGGCCAGAGCCATATAGGCGGCGAGATCGATGTCCTGACGGGCAATCGCAACGATGCGCACGTCGTCATGCAATCGTTTCTCACGGTGCAGGTAATAGAGCGCAGGGATGAGTTTGTGTAGTGCCAGGTCGCCGGTACCGCCAAATACCAGCATGTCGCAGGAAATGGACACAGCGTCACTCCTAGAAAGGTGGACAGACTCGATAGGTGGGCGATACTGCGAAGCTTGTAGTATAACTACAAGCCCACTACAACCCAGCCGGCATGACGGGTGCGAGCGCACCCGCAGCGTTCGACCATTCTTGCCGGGTTTTGATCATAGCGAGTCCCTCACGTGAACCTGCTGCAACACATCGCTCAATCGAGAAGTTCATTACGCAAGTCGGAACTCAAAGTGGCCGACCATGTGCTCCTCGATCCAGCCGCCGTGATGCACAGTTCGATGGCCGATCTGGCCCACACGGTAGGGGTCAGCGAGCCAACCATCGTGCGGTTCTGTCGCGCCATCGGTTGTCTGGGCTTTCAGGATCTCAAGCTGAAACTGGCCCAGAGTCTGGCTGCCGGCGCCAGTTTCGGCCAGTTCGCCATTAGCGAAAACGATTCGGTTACCGACTTTGCGCTGAAGATCTTCGACACCACCTTGCACACGCTGATGGAGGTGCGCGAGAAGCTCGACTCCGATGCGCTGGAGCGCGCAGTGGCTGCGATGGCCAAGGCTGAGCGGGTCGAGTTCTACGGCTTCGGTGCGTCCGGTGCAGTCGCCACCGATGCCCAGCACAAGTTCTTCCGCCTGCTGCTCAGCGCAGCTGCCTATTCCGATCCGCACATGCAGGCGATGTCAGCTGTCACGCTGAAGCCCAGCGACGTGGCGATCTGCATATCCCAGTCGGGTCGCTCCAAGGACCTGCTGATCACCGCGAACGTGGTACGCGAGTCAGGTGCCACGCTGATCACCCTCTGCCCGAGCCAGACGCCGTTGGCGGAACTGGCCACGATCAATCTCGCCATTGACGTGCAGGAAGACACCGAGATCTATACCCCACTGACCTCCCGCATTGCCCATCTGGTGGTGATCGATGTGCTCGCGATGGGTGTCGCCATGGCGCGCGGTCCGAGCCTGGTCAATCACCTCAAGAGCGTGAAGCGCAGTTTGCGCAGCCTGCGGTTGTCGCCGAAATCGGTGAAGCCGCACGAGGATTGATGCGTCGCACGACCCTTTGAGCAGCGTTCATCGCTCCGTCATCTGTTTGTCCTGACAGCGTCACCTGAGGCTTCGATGCTGGGCTCTCCCGACACCCGTTCCGGAGACCGCGCATGTCCCAGCACCGTGAAGCCTATGTCAACCTCGATGCCCGTGCTCGCCGCAAACAACAGGACGAGCGCCGTATGCATTTCCGCCGCGCCATCGAAAGCTACGACGAGCAGCGCCAGCTGCATGCGCAACTGATGGAGTTTCCCGACCTGCTGATGGTCAGCCCGCTGCTGGATGGTCAGGCGGAACACCGGCAAAACGCGCAGCCAGCGCGGTGATCTGAGCGCGCTCTTCACGGATGAAGGCAAAGAACGCCTGTGCGACCGGGCTCAGTCGCTTCGCTCTGGGATGCACCACGCACCAGCTGCGGTACAAGGGCAATTCCTGAACCGGCAGTTCTTGCAGTAGGCCGTGAGCCAGTTCCAGGTGAACCGCATGGCGTGGCATCAGCGCCACGCCCAGCCCGGCTATCACCGCCTCGCGCAGCGCATCCAGCGATGCGACCTGTATCGTCTGAGCGAAATGCGCGCGTTTCTGGCGCAAATAGTCTTCCCCGGCTTTGCGCGTGCCTGAACCTGCTTCACGTACGATCAGTGGATAGGCCGTGAGGTCCTGCAGGGTCAGGTCAGCGGTCTGGCTCAACGGATGATCAGCCGGCGCAACTGCCACGATGGGATTGTTCAGAAAGGGCATGAATTCCAGGTCCATGTCGGTTGGCACTTGCGACATGATCAATAGGTCGTCGCGACTGATCGACAGTCGCTTGACCGCCTGCGCGTGGTTGACCACGACCAGCTCCAGGCTGACCTCGGGATGCTTCCTTTTGAACGCGGCGAACAGGTGCGGCGTGATGTACTTGGCGCTCGACTCGACGGCTAGATTCAGCTGCCCCTGTAGTGAGCCCTGCATGTCGGACAGCTGCATATCCAGGCTGTCCAGACGCCCGAAGATGTCGGTGCTGGCGCGCTGGAGCGCCTCGGCCGCGGCAGTCAGATAAAGCTTCCTGCCCAGATAGTCGAACAGCGGCTGCCCGATCAACTCCTCGAGTTGGCGAATCTGCAAGCTTACGGCTGGCTGCGTCAGCGCCATTTCTTCTGCCGCGCGGCTGTAGGAGCGGCTTTCACATACCGCCCGGAACACCTGCAACTGGCGCAGGGTAATTCGCATCATGCTCTTTCGCATCTTCTCGCCCTGCTGTCCGTCGCAGCCTGCTGTTAATGGACGAGTCGCTAGGCCCCGTCTGGTCAGCCACTCGCTAGGTGTATAAGTAAATACTTATTCCCGGTCAAACTATTATTCATTTTCAGTAATCATGCCGGGAGGCGTAGGGTTTACGGGCCGGCACAAGATGCAGGCGTGACATGGGCCCCGTCAGGCGGCCTTCTGCTCATCGACCGAGGGAATGACAGCATGATCAAGAAGCTGCTGATCGCCAACCGCGGTGAAATCGCGGTCCGCATCGTGCGGGCCTGTGCGGAAATGGGCGTGCGCTCGGTTGCGGTGTTTGCCGAGCCCGACCGCCATGCGTTGCACGTCAAGCGTGCTGACGAAGCCTATTTCATTGGCGACGATCCACTGGCCGGCTACCTGAACCCACGCAAGCTGGTAAACCTGGCGGTAGAGACCGGTTGCGATGCGTTGCATCCAGGCTACGGATTTCTGTCCGAGAACGCCGAACTTGCGGAAATCTGCGCCGAGCGCGGTATTCGCTTCGTTGGCCCCAGTGCTGAAGTGATTCGCCGTATGGGCGACAAGACCGAGGCCCGGCGCAGCATGATCAAGGCCGGCGTGCCGGTCACGCCCGGTACCGAGGGTAATGTGAAGGATGTCGAAGAGGCGCTGGCCGAGGCCGGCCGTATCGGATATCCGGTGATGCTAAAGGCCACCTCAGGTGGCGGCGGTCGCGGGATCCGCCGCTGCAACTCGCGTGATGAACTGGCTCAGGCCTACCCGCGCGTCATCTCGGAGGCCACCAAAGCCTTCGGTTCGGCAGACGTATTCCTTGAGAAGTGTATCGTCGAGCCCAAGCACATCGAGGCGCAGATCCTCGCCGACGCCTTTGGCAACACCGTGCACCTGTTCGAGCGCGACTGCTCGATCCAGCGCCGCAATCAGAAACTCATCGAGATCGCACCAAGCCCTCAACTGACGCCGGAGCAACGCGCTTATATTGGCGACCTCGCCGTGCGTGCGGCCAAGGCGGTAGGCTACGAAAACGCCGGTACCGTGGAGTTCCTGCTCGCTGAAGGCGAGGTGTACTTCATGGAGATGAACACTCGGGTGCAGGTCGAGCACACCATCACCGAGGAAATCACCGGCATCGATATCGTCCGCGAACAGATCCGCATCGCCTCGGGCCTGCCGCTCTCGGTCAAGCAGGAAGACATTCAATATCGCGGCTTTGCCTTGCAGTTCCGCATCAACGCCGAAGAGCCGCGTAACAACTTCTTGCCTTGCTTCGGCAAAATCACCCGCTACTACGCCCCCGGCGGCCCCGGCGTGCGCACCGATACGGCGATCTACACCGGCTACACCATTCCGCCGTACTACGACTCCATGTGTCTGAAACTGATTGTCTGGGCGCTGACCTGGGAAGAAGCCCTCGCCCGCGGTTCGCGTGCATTGGACGATATGCGCGTGCAGGGCGTGAAGACCACCGCCACCTATTACCAGCAGATTCTTGCCAATCCGGATTTCCGCAGCGGGCAGTTCAATACCAGCTTCGTCGACAACCATCCGGAGCTGCTGAACTACTCGATCAAACGCAAGCCGGGCGAGCTGGCCCTGGCCATCGCTGCCGCCATCGCCGCCCACGCAGGACTGTGAGGAACGAACCATGACTGCTCAAAAGAAAATCACCGTTACCGACACCATCTTGCGTGATGCTCATCAGTCGCTGCTGGCCACGCGCATGCGCACCGAAGACATGCTGCCGATCTGCGAAAAGCTGGACCGCGTCGGTTACTGGTCGCTGGAGGTATGGGGTGGGGCGACCTTCGACGCCTGCGTGCGTTTTCTGAAAGAAGATCCCTGGGAGCGCCTGCGTCAGCTCAAGGCCGCGTTGCCAAACACCCGCTTGCAGATGTTGCTGCGAGGGCAGAACCTGCTGGGCTACCGGCACTACGCGGATGATGTAGTCGAGGCGTTCTGTGCCAAGGCGGCAGACAACGGCATCGACGTGTTCCGCATATTCGATGCGATGAATGATGTGCGGAACCTGGAAACTGCCATCCGTGCGGTGAAGAAGACCGGCAAGCACGCCCAGGGCACCATCGCCTACACCACCAGCCCGGTGCACACCGTTGAGTTGTTCGTCGAGCAAGGCCGGGCGATGCGCGACATGGGCGTTGACTCCATCGCCATCAAGGACATGGCTGGCCTGCTGACGCCGTTCGCCACCGGTGATCTGGTGCGCGCGCTGAAGGCGGAGATCGACCTGCCGGTATTCATCCACTCCCACGACACGGCCGGCGTGGCCAGCATGTGTCAGTTGAAAGCCATCGAGAACGGTGCGGACCACATCGACACGGCCATTTCCTCCATGGCCTGGGGTACCAGCCACCCCGGCACCGAGTCCATGGTTGCCGCGCTGCGCGGCACACCGTATGACACCGGGCTGGACCTGGAATTGATCCAGGAGATCGGCCTGTACTTCTATGCGGTGCGCAAGAAGTACCACCAGTTCGAGAGCGACTTCACCGGCGTCGACACCCGCGTGCAGGTTAATCAGGTGCCAGGCGGGATGATTTCCAACCTGGCCAACCAGCTCAAGGAGCAGGGCGCACTCAACCGCATGGACGAAGTCCTGGCCGAGATCCCGCGCGTGCGTAAGGACCTCGGCTACCCGCCGCTGGTTACGCCGACTTCGCAGATCGTCGGTACGCAGGCGTTCTTCAATGTGCTGGCTGGCGAGCGCTACAAGACCATCACCAATGAGGTGAAGCTTTACCTGCAAGGCGGCTACGGCAAGGCGCCAGGCACCATCGACGCCAAACTGCAGCGCCAGGCCATCGGCGGCGAGGAGATTATCGAAGTGCGTCCGGCCGATCTGATCAAGCCCGAGCTGGATAAGCTGCGTCAGGAAGTCGGTGCGCTGGCCAAGTCCGAAGAGGACGTGCTGACCTACGCCATGTTCCCGGATATCGGCCGCAAGTTCCTCGAGGAGCGCGAGGCGGGTACCCTGCAACCCGAAGTGCTGCTGCCAATTCCCGACGGCACCGCAGTCAGCGCCGCTGGCGGCGGAGGCGTGCCGACCGAGTTCGTCATCGATGTGCACGGCGAGACCTACCGTGTCGATATAACCGGCGTTGGTGTCAAAGGCGAGGGCAAGCGGCATTTCTTCCTCTCAATCGACGGCATGCCGGAAGAGGTCGTCTTCGAGCCGCTGAACAACTTCGTCAGCGGCAGCGGCGGCGGCCAGCGCAAGCAGGCCAGTGGTCCGGGCGACGTGAGCACCAGCATGCCGGGCAATGTGGTCGATGTGCTGGTCAAGGAAGGCGATACGGTCCGAGCCGGGCAAGCGGTATTGATCAGCGAGGCCATGAAGATGGAAACCGAGATTCAGGCGCCGATTGCCGGTAAGGTAAAGGCCGTTCATGTGGCCAAAGGTGACCGAGTGACGCCCGGCGATCTTCTGATAGAGATCGAAGCCTAAGCAAACACCCCACGGGGAGCCGCAAGGCTCCCTTTTTTTTGCCCGTATTGCGGGCTGAATGACTGAAGGAGGTATAGATGGGGCTCGACCCAGTAGTGCTGTTCTTCCTGTTCGGGCTGTTCGCCGGGCTGGTGAAGAGCGAGCTGAAACTGCCGCCAGCGCTGTATGAAACGCTGTCTATCCTGCTGTTGCTGGCGATCGGTTTGCACGGCGGCGTAGAGTTGGCCGAGCAGGCCAGCGCAGCGCTTCTTGGCCAATCAGCGCTGGTGTTGCTGCTCGGGTGTGCGCTGCCGCTGTTGGCATTTCCGACGCTGCGCATGCTAGGTTTTTCGCGAGTCGACTCGGCCAGCGTCGCGGCGCATTACGGCTCGGTCAGTGCCGGGACCTTCGCCGTGGTTGTGGCTTTCATGCTGGCCAACAAGATAGCCTTCGAAAGTTACATGCCGCTGTTCGTGGCGATTCTGGAGATCCCGGCAATTCTCGTGGGCATCGTGCTCGCCAAAGGCGTCACGCGCGACACCAACTGGCGGGAGTTGGGTCGCGAGATCTTTCTCGGCAAGAGCATCATGCTGCTGCTTGGTGGGCTGGTCATCGGTGCCATCGCCGGCAAGGAGGGAATCAAGCCGCTCGAACCTTTCTACACCAGCATGTTCAAGCCGGTGCTCGCCCTGTTTCTACTGGAGATGGGGTTGATAGCCTCGGGCCAGATGGGCTCGTTGCGCCGCTACGGCGTGCGTCTGGCGATATTCGGCCTCGGCATGCCGCTAATCGGCGCGGTAATCGGCGCTGTGTTGGCGCGGCTGATGGGACTTTCACTTGGCGGTACGGCGATGCTGGCCACGCTGGCGGCCAGTGCCTCCTATATCGCAGTGCCGGCGGCTATGCGCCTGGCACTGCCTGAGGCCAATCCGTCGCTGTCGCTGACCGCGTCGCTGGGGATCACCTTTCCGTTCAACATCCTGGTCGGCATTCCGCTGTATCTCGTGCTGGCCGAAACCCTGATCTCCTGGGGGCTGTAGACATGACAATCGCAACCCGAACGTTGCTCACCGTGATCTGCGAGGCGGCGCTAGAGAAGAAACTGGTGGCCGACCTGGACCACCTCGGTGCACCAGGCTGGACCCTGTCCGAAGCGCGCGGGCGAGGCAGTCGCGGCGTGCGCAGCGCCGAGTGGGACACCGAGAGCAATATCCGGCTGGAGATCATCTGCAACCGCGAACTCGCCGAGCGCATCGCTGATCACCTGCAGGTTCGCTATTACGACAACTTCGCCATGGTCTGCTACCTCGCCGACGTGCAGGTGTTGCGGCCGGGCAAGTTCTGATGACCCTCAAGCCGCTCCGGTCAGAGCAGCTTTCGGTACTGTACGAAGCCCGTGCGTTCTGCGATCCGATCGTAAAGCTGCCTGGCGGTGATGTTGTGTTCTTGCGTCAACCAATGCACACGGGAAGCGCCTGCAGCTAGCGCTGCGGTATGGACGTGTTCGATCAGCATGCGACCGACCCCTGCATCGCGCAGGTCTTTTGTCGACAAACAGGTCCTGAAGGTAGCAGTAGTCGCCCGCCGTCCAGCATGAGCGTTGAAGAAGAAATGCACCAGTCCGACGGCTTGCGCGCCGCGCCACGCCAGGCGTCGAACTCAGTGTACTGAGCGAGTATTGCCTGGCTGAGCCGGGCCAGGCGCCGCGTGCCGGTTTGGTGTTGGGCTTTGCCGGGGTCGACGAGCAGCGGATCGCCCAGGCGCTGGAAAAATTGAGCCAGGCCTGGCGTTAGCTGTGATGACGGCGGTTTGGTCGGCGTCTAGTAACGGTGACGCGACTGCATGGTCGGCCCAGGCGAAATCCCATCAAAGAGGTTTTGGACCCACCGGCACGTGTGCTTACCCAGATGAGACCTGCATGCAGAACCTATTGAACGAGATCCTCGATGAAGTCCGACCGTTGCTCGGTCAAGGCAAGGTGGCCGATTACATTCCGGCGCTGGCGCACGTGCCGGCCGATCAGCTGGGCATCGCTGTGTACAGCGCCGAGGGAGAGCTTTACTACGCCGGCGATGCAAAGACGCCTTTTTCGATCCAGAGCATTTCCAAGGTTTTCAGCCTGGTCCAGGCGATTCAGCATTGCGGCGAATCGTTGTGGCAACGGCTGGGGCACGAGCCATCCGGGCAGCCATTCAATTCGCTGGTGCAACTGGAGTTTGAACGTGGCATACCACGCAACCCTTTCATCAATGCCGGCGCACTGGTGATCTGCGATATCAACCAGTCGCGCTTTGCCGTGCCGGCGCTGTCCATGCGCGATTTCGTTCGCCATCTGTCCAACAATCCTTTGATCGTGTCCGACTCGGTAGTGGCCGATTCGGAGTACCAGCACCGTGCGCGTAACGCCGCGATGGCCTATTTGATGCAATCATTCGGCAACTTCCACAATGATGTCGAAGCGGTGTTGCGCAGCTATTTTCACCATTGCGCGCTGCGCATGAGCTGCGTCGACCTGGCTCGTGCGTTTGGCTTTCTGGCCCGCGACGGCGCGTGCCTGGCAGGTGGCGAGCCGGTGCTAACACCGCGCCAAGCCAAGCAGGTGAATGCCATCATGGCCACCAGCGGCCTTTATGACGAGGCTGGCAATTTCGCTTACCGCGTGGGGTTGCCCGGCAAAAGCGGCGTGGGCGGGGGCATCGTGGCGGTGGTGCCGGGGCGCTTCACGGTCTGTGTCTGGTCACCGGAACTGAACCAGGCTGGCAATTCGCTGATCGGCATGGCGGCACTGGAGAAACTCTCACAACGCATTGGCTGGTCTATCTTCTAAGGCCACCGAACCAGATTCATCACGCCGGGGCATGCCCCGGTGCTCGTTACGGTCTGTCACATCTGTAGAGTGTCCGGCTTGAAGCGTGCAACGTCGTATCTACCCAAACCATAAGAGAGATCGTGTTATGAGTCTCGATGACAAGACGACCGAAACAGCGCAGGAGGCGCTCGACAACCTGATCGCGGGGGTCATGCAGTTCCGCGAAGATATCTATCCGGAGCAACGGGAGCTGTTCAGCAAGCTCGCCCACGAGCAGACGCCGCGCGCAATGTTCATCACCTGTGCGGACTCACGCATCCTGCCGGAACTGATCACCCAGAGCTCACCTGGCGACCTGTTCGTGACCCGCAACGTTGGCAATATCGTGCCGCCCTACGGGATCATGAATGGCGGTGTGTCGACCGCCATTGAGTTCGCGGTAATGGCGCTCGGCGTGCATCACATCATCGTCTGCGGGCATTCCGATTGCGGCGCGATGAAAGCGGTGCTGAACCCCTCGAGTCTCGATGGCATGCCGACCGTACGCAGCTGGCTGCGTCACGCTGAAGTAGCGAGGACGGTAGTCGAGGAAAACTGTGGCTGCGCCGACCACAACACGCTGGGCGTGCTGACCGAGGAAAACGTGCTGGCCCAGCTCGATCACCTGCGCACACATCCGTCGGTGGCGGCGCGCCTGGCCAGCGGCCAGCTCTTCATTCACGGTTGGGTCTACAACATCGGCACCAGCGAGATCCGTGCCTACGATGCGGCCAAAGGCGAGTTCCGTCTGATTGGAGACGGCCCGCTGCCAATGGCTACGCCCAAGTCGCGCTACGTGTGACCTGTGCTGCGACCGATGCGGTCGCGGCACCTGCGGATCAAATCGCGATGGTCAGGGGGCGCCGGGGCCGGCGTACCCCTTGTCGATCCGTCATCTGGCGATCTGCATATGCCAGATGCCGCGCGTGTGACAGTTCCGGTTCGTCGAAACGCTCGGCATCTGTACTCTTCGGCAGTGGCGTGGGAGCGGTGCGCTCCTACTAAGCAGCTGTGTGGCGTGAGTGCGGTCGCGCTGTTGGACGACGTCAACACAGTTGCACGAAGGAATGGTTGACGCTCCAGGGTGAAGCGAACCAGCAGCTCAGGCTTATCGATGCAGCACGAATTGGCCAGTGAAACGCACCGCGTCGCGGCCATCGGCGGCGAGAATGCGGCTGTGGAGTGTCAGGCGTGAACGGCCGCGGCGGCGATAGATTGTCTCGAAGCGTTCCCAGGCCCCATCGTCTGGTGCAGAGCAGATCGCTGTCGCGTCATCGACCACCGGAAGCGGGTAGTCGATCTGCCCTTCCTGGATAACGATATGACCATCTTCGATCCCGGCTTCGCGCAGGCGTAGGTGTAGCCATCCCCAGCCCGCCAGCACCGACGCGCAGTACAGGCTGCCACCGAACATGCTGCTCTTGTGATTGATGTTCGCTTGCAGCGGGACCTTCAAGCGCAGCTCGTGATTTTCCCAGTGCTCGACACGCAGGCCCATCGCTCGGGTCAGCGGGATGTCGTGGTGCAGGATGGCTTCCAGGTAACGGCTATCGCGGCTCATGCCGGGCGGATTCCTAAACGTTTGCAGATACAGGCAGACGTCAAGCATGACCGCTGAGTCACGATATTGCCAGTTCCCTAAGCGGTTTTTAGCGCCCGGATGGGGGCTGTCCGGATGGAGTGGTGTTCTGTCAGCGAGCCGGTAGCTTCTGCTGATATGCGCAGTAGCCGGGACGAGGGCCGACGTGTGGATGGTTGCGGCAGGTGTCCGGGCGTTTGGCGTAGACCGTGCACAAACGTGTCTTCCGATCCAGATAGAGGCAATCGCCGTTGGCCAGGCGGGTCAGCGTGAAGATGCCGTGCTTCTGGTTGAAGTGTTCGACGATCCCGGCTTTGCTCAGGCGCTTGGCAACGTTCTTCGGAGGCTCGTCACGTTCGAAGGCATTCACCAGTTCCAGACGAACCAGGTCATCGAAGCGCACTTCGACCGGCAGCGTGCAGCAGGTTGCTCGGCAATCGCGGCACAGCCCGTTGCTGTAGCGAGCCCATGTTTCCAGGCGGTCAGGGTCGGCCGAAGCGATTAATCGTGTCTTCACGGTGGCGGTATCGGTGATGGCGGCGCGCGATCATAACGACACGGCGCGGAATTTCCAGTGAATCCGACGAGTCGAACGCCGGACAGACGGTCACGCAAATTCAGGCGAAACCTGCAAACCTGTCTGCATGCCATTTCCTGCGGTGGCCCGACGCCGCCATGAACCCCTCATTTGTCCTATTTCTCAGCTCCACGAGGTCTGTCCATGACGCAAGAAACGACTGCTCCCAACGCCGATGAGGTCGCAGCATTTCGTGAAAACGTAATCAGCAAGCTGACCTATTCGATCGGCAAGGACCCCGAGCATGCCTCCGACCATGACTGGTTCGAGGCGGTGGCGCTGGCCACGCGTGACCGCATGATCGACCAGTGGATGGACCGTACCCGACAGGGCTATCGCGAAGGCAAGAAGCGGGTCTATTACCTCTCGCTGGAATTTCTCATAGGCCGTCTGCTCACCGACAGCCTCAGCAACCTGGGTCTGCTCGATGTGGCGCGCGAGGCGCTGGCCGGCGTAGACGTCGACTTCGAACGTATCCGTGTACTCGAGCCTGACGCCGCACTGGGTAACGGTGGCCTGGGCCGTCTGGCCGCTTGTTTCATGGAAAGCATGGCGACCCTCGGTGTGGCCGCGCATGGTTACGGCATCCGGTACGATCACGGCCTGTTCCGTCAGGCGATCGTCGATGGATGGCAACACGAGCAAACCGAAACCTGGCTGAATTTCGGTAACCCATGGGAGTTCGAGCGTCCGGAGGTCAGCTATCTGATTGGCTTCGGCGGCAGCGTGGCGGCAATGCCGTCGGACGGCTCGGGCCAGGATCAACCCAAGCATTTCTGGCACTGGGCCGAAGGCGTTCGCGCGATTGCCTACGACACGCCAGTGGTGGGTTGGCGCGGTGCGAGCGTCAATACGCTGCGCCTGTGGCGTGCGCGGGCCGAGGCGGATTTTCATCTTGAGCGCTTCAATGCCGGCGACCACATCGGGGCGGTCGCCGAGGAAGCACGCGCAGAAAGCATCTCCCGTGTTCTGTATCCTGCCGATAGCACAGAAGCGGGGCAGGAGCTGCGCCTGCGCCAGGAGTATTTCTTCGTCGCCGCCTCGCTACAGGATCTGATCCGGCGCCATCTGGACCAGCGTGGCACCCTGATGAACCTGCCCGAGTTCGCCGCGATCCAGCTCAACGACACGCACCCGGCGATCGCGGTTGCGGAGTTGATGCGCCTGTTGGTGGATGTGCATGACGTGCCCTGGCGCAAGGCCTGGGAGCTGACCGTCGGCACCCTGTCCTATACCAACCACACGCTTTTGCCCGAAGCCCTTGAAACCTGGCCTGTAGGGCTGATGGAGCGCCTTCTGCCGCGCCACATGCAGATCATCTACCTGATAAACGCCCAGCATCTCGATGCCTTGCGCGAGCGTGGCATCCATGACGTCAACCTGCTGCGCTCGGTCTCGCTGATCGAGGAAGGTCATGGTCGCCGCGTGCGCATGGGCAACCTCGCGTTTCTCGGTTCGCACTGCGTCAACGGCGTTTCGGCGCTGCACACGGGTCTCATGCGCGAGACGGTATTTACCGACCTGCATTCGCTGTATCCCAAGCGGATCAGCAACAAGACCAACGGCATTACCTTCCGCCGTTGGCTGTATCAGGCCAACCCGCAGCTGACTCGCCTGTTGGTCGACCACGTCGGCGAGGACCTGCTCGATTCACCGGAAACCATGCTGCGCCAGCTCGAGCCCTGTGCCGATCAGCCGGACTTCCGTGCCCGCTTCGCCGCCCAGCGGCTGGGCAACAAACAGTTGCTGGCGCGGATGATTCAGGAGCGTTTGGGAATCAGCGTCGATCCGAATGCGTTGTTCGACGTCCACGTCAAACGCATCCACGAATACAAGCGTCAGTTGCTGAACCTGCTGCATACCGTCGCGCTGTACCAGGCCATTCGCTCCGATCCGGGCGGCCACTGGGTGCCGCGCGTGAAGATCTTCGCCGGTAAGGCGGCGGCCAGTTATCACACGGCCAAGCTGATCATCAAGCTGACCAACGATATCGCGCGAACCATCAATGACGATCCCACCGTGCGTGGCTTGCTCAAGGTCGTGTTCCTACCCAACTACAACGTCAGCCTGGCCGAGCGCATCATCCCGGCAGCCGATCTGTCCGAGCAAATCTCTACCGCCGGACTCGAGGCCTCGGGAACCAGCAACATGAAGTTCGCGCTCAACGGTGCGCTGACCATCGGCACGCTGGATGGCGCCAACGTCGAAATGTGCGAGCAGATCGGCGCCGAGCACATGTTCATCTTTGGCATGACCGCGCAGGAGGTCGAGGCGCGCAAACAGGCCAATGAGTACAACGCCGAAGCCACTATCATCGGTTCGCCGCGGCTCAACGAAGTATTGATGGCGATCCGCAATGGCGCCTTCTCCGCTGACGATCCGGGTCGCTACACCGCTTTGATCGACGGCCTGAAATGGCACGACACCTTCATGGTCTGTGCCGACTTCGAGGCTTATTGGCAGGCGCAGCTGGAAGTCGAGGCGCGCTGGCGCGACGCGGACAGCTGGTGGCGCTCGGCGGTGCTCAACACCGCTCGTACCGGCTGGTTCTCGTCGGATCGCACCATCCGCGAATACGCCGAGGAAATCTGGAAGGTGCTCTGACGTGCAGAGTGGGGCGGCTTGCCGGGACGGATCGGACCGGTGCCGCCCCGCATCACGATGGAAATTTTGTGATGACGGAAGGGTGGCTTACAGGCACTTTGCCGCTTCGCTGAACTCTGCGCGTTGCTGACAGGTCTGAGGGAGGGTTAGTTTCCCCCTGGCCTGCTAAACTGCGCGGGCTTATCCATCCCTCCGGAGCCATTCCATGTCACGCGTAACCCTGAGTCGCTACTTGATTGAGCAGACCCGCAGCAACAACACCCCTGCAGATCTGCGCTTCCTTATCGAAGTAGTGGCTCGAGCGTGCAAGGAAATCAGTCACGCCGTCTCCAAAGGCGCGCTGGGCGGCGTTCTTGGTGCAACCGAAACCGAGAACATTCAGGGCGAGGTTCAGAAGAAACTCGACGTCCTTTCCAACGAAATCCTGCTTGAAGCCAACGAGTGGGGCGGTCACCTGGCCGGTATGGCGTCCGAAGAAATGGACAATGCCTACCAGATTCCTGGCAAGTATCCGAAAGGCGCTTACCTGCTGGTCTTCGACCCGCTGGACGGCTCCAGCAACATCGACGTCAACGTATCGGTCGGCACCATCTTCTCTGTACTGCGCTGCCCCGGTGAGTGCTTCAGTCAGAACGACGTGCTCGGTGAGGAAGCGTTCCTTCAGCCCGGCACCAAGCAGGTTGCGGCGGGTTACGCGATCTACGGCCCGCAGACCATGCTGATGCTGACCCTGGGTAACGGCGTCATGGGGTTCACCCTCGACCGCGAGCTGGGCAGTTTCGTACTGACCCATGACAACATCCGCGTTCCGGAAAGCACTGCTGAATTTGCCATCAATATGTCCAATCAGCGCCACTGGGAAGCACCGGTTCAGCGTTACGTCAGCGAATTGTTGGCCGGCCAAGAAGGCCCGTTGAACAAGAATTACAACATGCGCTGGATCGCCTCGATGGTCGCCGACGTGCACCGCATCCTGACCCGCGGTGGCATGTTCATGTATCCGCGTGATTCACGCGAACCCGGCAAGGCCGGCAAGCTGCGTCTGATGTACGAGGCGAACCCGATGTCCTTCATCATCGAGCAGGCGGGTGGCGCGGCGACTACCGGCACTCAGCGAATCCTCGATGTTCAGCCCGAGTCGCTGCACCAGCGTGTGCCTGTGTTCCTGGGCTCCAAGGAAGAAGTCGAACGCGTCACTGGCTACCACAAGGGCTGACACGTGACGTCGCCCTCGCAGGACTTGCTGAGCTGGTGGTTTGGCGAGGGCACTACCGCCAGTGAAATAGCCGGCGCAAGAATGGGGCTCTGGTTCGGCTACAAGCCCGAACAGGATGCCGAAGCCCGAGAGCGTTTCGGTGTGATCACCGAACGTGCGCTCAGCGGTGAGCTTGACGAGTGGGCCGAGTCGCCGCAGGGCTGGCTCGCGCTTGTCCTCTTGCTTGACCAGCTGCCACGCATGATCCATCGCGGCACACCGCAGGCGTTCGCAGGCGACGACCGCGCCCTGCAGCTTGTGCGCGATGGCATGGCCCATGGCGGCGATGTTCTGCTTGCGCCCATCCAGCGGGTGTTCGTTTATCTAGTACTTGAGCATGCGGAAAATCTCAGCGTCCAAGATCAGGCCGTGCAGCAGTTCGAGCAGCTCCTGGCCATTGCCGATGCAGAAGAGCAAAAGCTGTTTGCCGACTTTCTCGACTTTGCTGAGCGCCACAGGCAGGTCATTGCCCGTTTCGGCCGTTTTCCCCATCGCAACGAAATACTCGGACGGACCTCCAGCGAGGCCGAACGGGCTTTTCTTGCCGAGCCCGGTTCACGCTTCTAGCCAGGCGCGGAACCTCCCGAGCGGCTCGCTTCCTAACCATTACTGCCAGGCGTGGCCAAGCACGGCCAGTTGCCGATAAACAAAGGAACCTGTCATGTCGTTGCGCCATCTGTCACTGATCACTGCCGTAATCGTGCTGGCTGCATGCAGCCCAGTGACTCAGGAGAATTTCGCCAAGCTGAAGGCCGGGATGCCCCGTGCCGAGGTTGAACAGCTGCTGGGCAAGCCGGGCGAATGCGCCGGTGCGCTGGGCATGTCGAGCTGCACCTGGGGGCAGAAGAATCGCTTCATCAGCATTCAGTTTGCAGGCGACAAAGTCATGATGTTCTCTGGCCAAGGCTTGAAATAGGGGGTGCTATGCGTCTATTCGTTGCGATGTGTTCAGCGCTGCTGATCGCCGGCTGTGCTGGCTCCGGTGCGGATGTCGACGGGCCGGAAACGGCCGGACAGGTCAATCTTGAGCGCTACCAGGGGACCTGGTACGAGCAGGCGCGGCTGCCCATGTTTTTTCAGCGCAATTGCGTCCGGTCGCAGGCCAGTTATCGTCTGCAGGAAGACGGCAGTGTCGCGGTGACCAATCGTTGCGAAACAGAAGAGGGTGAATGGGAGCAGGCCGAGGGCGAGGCGGTTCCCCAGCAGGAGGGCCAGACGGACAGACTTTGGGTGCGCTTCGATAACTGGTTCAGCAATCTTTTCCCGAGCCTGACCAAGGCGCATTACTGGATTCTCTATCTGGCCGACGACTACAGCGCGGCGCTGGTGGGAAGCCCGGACAGGGATTACCTCTGGCTGCTTTCGCGGGAAAAAGACATCGATGCTGCGACCCGTGACCGTTTACTCGACGAGGCGCGTAAGCGTGGCTATGACACCAGCGAGCTGATCTGGCGCGGAGAGTCGGGCTGAGTGCTCGCCAGTGACGGCACAGACCGCAGCTATACCCGCGTCAGTCCCAGCTCAATCGTGCCAGCTGCCATCGACCGTCGGTTAGCCACCATTCGAGTCTGACGTCGTAATGCCCGAGCCGCTGGGGCAGGAGTGCTTCAGCGCCGGTCAACGCCACCTGAGCTTCGCTATAGCCTTTGTCGCGATAGGTGGGGTCGATCCAGCTGCGGCTGTTGAGCGCGATCACGCGCACATTGCGATGGCGCAGGAACATCAGGGTCGCTGTACGGCGCACCCAGTCCCGGTCCAGCTCCCGATTAGCGCTGAACTCGTTGTGGACGAGGTCCATGAGCTGGGAAGTGTCCTTGTTCTCGATGCTGCTCTGGAGTGAATCAACCGCTGCCTTCAGTGCAGCCTCCGGATCATCGCGACCGCATCCCACCAACAGTACCGCCACCGTCACGAACGCGACGGCTAATTTCCATACGGGCATGCCTAACCTCTCGAACCTCGTTATGATGCCGGAAACGTCAGGCGGTCCTCACCCGCGTACCGATCATGGAGTGTGCCATGCAGACCTTGTATCCGGAGATCAAACCCTACGCCCGGCATGAGCTGGCGGTCGAAGCGCCGCATGTGCTTTACGTCGACGAGAGTGGGTCACCGGAGGGCCTGCCTGTGGTCTTCGTTCACGGTGGCCCAGGCGGCGGTTGTGATGCGCTGAGTCGACGCTTCTTCGATCCCAACCTTTACCGCATCATCACCTTCGATCAGCGTGGCTGCGGTCGTTCCACCCCTCACGCAAGTCTCGAAAATAACACCACTGCGCACCTGATCGCGGACATGGAGCACATCCGTGAATTTCTCGGCATCGACAAATGGGTGCTCTTCGGTGGCTCCTGGGGCTCGACGCTGTCACTGGCGTATGCGCAGTCCTTTCCAGAGCGCGTCCATGCGCTCATCCTGCGCGGGATTTTTCTCTGCCGACCGAAGGATCTCCAGTGGTTCTATCAGGACGGTGCCAGCCGGTTGTTCCCTGATTATTGGCAGGACTACATCGCGCCGATCCCACCGGAGGAGCATGGTGATCTGATGCAGGCGTTCTACAAACGTCTGACCGGCACGGATCAGATTGCCCAGATGCATGCGGCTAAGGCCTGGTCGTGCTGGGAGGGCCGCACTGCCACCCTGCGGCCCAATACTCAGGTGGTCGATCGCTTTTCCGATACGCATCGGGCATTGGCGATGGCGCGCATCGAATGCCATTACTTCGTCAATCAGGCGTTCCTGGAGCCCAATCAGCTGCTTCGCGACATGCACAAGATCGCGCATCTGCCCGGCATCATCGTCCACGGCCGCTACGACGTCATCTGCCCACTGGACAATGCGTGGGAGCTGCACGAAGCATGGACGAACAGTGAGCTGCAGATCATCCGCGAAGCGGGGCATTCGGCTTCCGAGTCCGGGATCTGCGATGCACTGGTCCGTGCCGCTGCCCAAATAGCCCAGCGTCTGCTCGATCTACCACCCGAAGAAGCCTGATGAAGGCCCTGATCCAGCGCGTAAGACAGGCGAGGGTCGAGGTGGCGGGCGAGACAGTAGGTTCCATCGACCAAGGGCTGTTGGTGCTGTTAGGGGTGGAGCGGGAAGATGATCAGGCGCGTGCCGATAAGCTCCTGCACAAGCTATTGCGATACCGGGTTTTCAGCGATGAGAACGGCAAGATGAACCGTTCGGTGGCAGATGTTGGCGGTGGGCTGTTGCTGGTTTCTCAGTTCACCCTGGCGGCTGACACAAGCAGCGGCCTACGGCCGAGCTTTTCAACGGCCGCACCGCCGGAACTCGGCAGAGCACTCTACGACTATCTGGTCGCTCAAGCGCGCTTGCAGCATGCGCAGGTGGCATGCGGCCGTTTCGGTGCCGACATGCAGGTGCACCTTCAAAACGACGGGCCGGTGACCTTTCTGCTGGAGAGCTGAGGGCTGACGCCAGTGCCAGGTCAGCGGCTCGACGGTTCGAGCCCGTTTTCGTGCAACCAGGTGATCGCATATTCACGTAGCTGCACGGTCTGGTATTCCAACCAGGCCTGGCGGACCGCCGGGAAGTCTTCCAGCTTGAAGTCGAAGGTGCGCAGCGGCTTGCGTCCCTGCAGTGCATTGCTTAGAACGGCATGGGCGTTCGGGTCATGCTGCGTGAAGAGAAACGCCTCGCGCATGGCGATGGACTGCGGTAAGCCGAGCGGCTCGATATGCAGGTAACGGTCATCCTGCACGTCATACTTCTCATTGACGCCCGGCGCTGCTTCGCCAGGGAACACCGCACGAATCTCACCTGACTCCAGGTCCAGGTAGTGCTCCGTGGCATCGCGATTGTCCAGCGCGTATTCCAGGCGGTGAAGGTCGATGGTCAAGGGTCGCATGGCTACAACTGTCATCAGGGTTCACTGTCTCTGACCCGTGTGCACCGAGTACGTGCACTACGTTTATCGGTACTGCGTCTCAATTCTAGAAACGCGGGTCAGAACAGGCGCGCCAGCAGGGCGCTGACGGCGGTTTCCACGCGCAGGATGCGCTCGCCGAGCTGAACGGGCTGCAAGCCGGCATCGGTCAGTTTCTCGACTTCGTAGGGTATCCAGCCGCCTTCCGGCCCAATGGCCAGGGTCACCGGTTCGATCAATGCCCGAGGGCAGGCTGGGTATTCGCCTGGGTGGCCGACCAGGCCGCGGGTACCGGCGACGAGTTGTGGCAGGCGGTCCTCTACGAAGGGCTTGAAGCGTTTCTCGATGATGACTTCAGGCAACACGGTATCGCGCGCCTGCTCCAAACCGAGCAGCAGCTGCTCGCGGATGGCCTGCGGTTCTAGAAAAGGCGTCTGCCAGAAGCTTTTTTCCACTCGGTAGCTGTTGAGCAACACAAGCCTGGGCACGCCCATGCTGGCTATGGTCTGTAGCACGCGGCGCAACATCTTTGGGCGGGGCAACGCCAGCAGCAGCGTAACGGGTAATTTGGCTGGTGGGGCTTGCTGGAGCTCAATCTTGAGTTCGGCTTCGCTAGGGGTCAAACGTAGCAGGTGCCCTTGGCCCATCTCGCCACCGATAAGCCCGACACGCAAACACTCACCCGCCTCGGCGCGGTGAACCTCGTGAATATGCGTCAGGCGGCGGTCTCGCAGGACTACCCGGTCGGCGGCAACAAAGTCGGCCGCCTCCAGTAACAGCAGATTCACGGGTGCGAAGCAGGTGGCTGATCGCCGTGGTGGGGCTCGCTGCCCTCTGCGTCGCCTTGGAATTCCTCTTCGCGCTTCTTCACCATGCTGCCGCAGAGCAGCCCGGCTTCGAACAGTATCCACATAGGGATGGCGAGCAACGCCTGAGAGAACACATCCGGCGGTGTCAGTACCATGCCGACGACGAAGCAGCCGACGACGACGTATGGACGGCTCTTGCGCAGGCTGGCTACGTCGACGATGCCCACCCAGATCAGCAGGAAGGTCGCCACTGGAATCTCGAACGCGACGCCAAAGGCAAAGAACAACGTCAGGACGAAATCAAGGTACTGGCCGATGTCGGTCATCATCGCCACGCCTTCCGGCGTCACGCTGGCAAAGAAGCCGAACATGATCGGGAAGACGACGAAGTAGGCGAATGCCATGCCACCGTAAAAGAGGAAGATGCTTGAGATCAGCAAAGGGACCGCCACGCGCTTTTCATGCTTGTACAGGCCGGGAGCAATGAAGCTCCAGACCTGATGCAGGATGACCGGCATCGACAGGAACAGCGCCACCATCATGGTCAGCTTGAAGGGCGTCAGGAACGGCGAGGCGACACCGGTGGCAATCATGGTCGCGCCTTCAGGCAGGTACGCCCTCAGTGGGGCGGCGACCAGTGCATAGATCTGCTGTGAGAAGTAGAACAATGCGCCAAACAGCAGCAAGATTGCTACCACGCAGCGCAGCAGACGCTTACGCAACTCCGTCAGGTGGGCAACCAGCGGCATTTCCTGATCATCGGTGGATGTTTTGCTCATGGCTCAGGCGATTTGTCCGGGCGAGGTATGGGGGCCGTGTCGGCGGGTTTGGCTTCGGCGGGCGCTGCCGCTTCGGAAGGGGTAGCATCCGGTGGCGGTGTAGCCGATTGTGGGGACGGCGTGCTGTTTGCGCTGGGCGAACTGGGCATGATGCTCTGCTTCATTTCCCGCTCGAGGTCGAGGATGCGCTCGTTGTGCAGCTGACGGCGAATCTCGTCGGCGCCAATCTCGCGCTCGACTTCGGACTTGATGCTCGCAAAGCTGCGCTTGGCGCGCCCGATCCATAGACCTGCGGTGCGTACCGCACCAGGCAAGCGTTCCGGACCCAGCACGAACAGCGCAACCAGGCCGATCAGCAGCAGCTCGGTAAAGCCGATATCGAACATGGCGCCTCAGTTCTTCTTCGTCGGTTCTTCGACCTTGCGGGCCTCGGCATCAATGGTATGACTCTGCTTATCGTCGACGCTGGGCTTTTCGTCGTCGGTGCCCATTGACTTGCGGAAGCCCTTGATTGCGTCGCCCAGGTCCGAGCCCATGCCCTTGAGGCGCTTGGTGCCGAAAAGCATGACCACGATGAGCAGAATGATCAGGAGTTGCCAGACGCTGATTCCACCAAAACCCATGCTGCAGTACTCCGAAGTTGTGTATCAGGGTTGCGGGCGAGCGGCTTTTTCCGCGTGCCCAGAGAGACCGAACCGCCGGTCCAATTCGTCCAGTACCGCCTGTGGATGCTGATCCAGCGCGGCCAGCATGACCAGGCTATGAAACCAGAGGTCGGCGGTTTCGTAGATCAGATCACTGGCGTCACCGCTGCTGGCGGCATCCTTGGCTGCCAGTATGGTTTCCACCGACTCCTCGCCGACTTTCTCGAGAATCTTGTTGAGTCCCTTGTGATAGAGGCTGGCGACGTAGGAACTGTCCGGTGCGGCACCCTTACGGGCCTCTAGAACCTCGGCCAGACGGGAAAAAGTATCACTCATGCGTGTGCTCCGCGTATATCGCGTGCGGGTCCTTTAGAACCGGTTCGACGGTCTTCCACTCGTCATTCTCAAGGACTCGATAGAAACAGCTTTCCCGGCCGGTGTGACAGGCGATCCCACCGATCTGTTCGACGATCAATACGATTACGTCGGCATCACAATCCAGGCGCAGCTCGTGAAGATGCTGCACGTGGCCAGATTCCTCCCCCTTGCGCCACAGCTTGCCACGCGAACGTGACCAATAGATGGCGCGGTTCTCTTTTGTGGTCAGCTCCAGCGACTCGCGGTTCATCCAGGCCATCATCAGGATGCGCCCGGTCTGATGGTCCTGGGAGATTGCCGGCACCAGGCCGTCCTCGTTCCAGTTGATTTCGTCCAGCCAGTTCATCGAATTCTCCATTCAATGCGCCAAGTGTGCCAGCCCTGCAGGCGGGTGGCTATCGGCGCACCACGATGTAAATGCCGGTCGCGAGCATCAACCAGGCGGGCCAAGCGGCAACCGCTGAAAAGCTTTCTGCGCCAGCGGCCAGCGTGGCACCTCCGCCCAGCAGGGCCGCACCGACGAGGCGCAACGGCCAGTGATGACGATGCTCCCGCCAGGGAGGCGGCAGGTTGTTCGCGTGGGGGCCCGACATGCGCTCGAGCAGTTCACGGGTCATGCCGGCCAGGTGCGGCAATTGCTCGATCTGCGCCTGGGCATTCTTCAGCAACTGCTTGGGGCTCATGCGTTCACGCATCCAGCGCTCGAGGTAGGGCTGTCCCGTCGCCCACAGGTCCAGCTCGGGGTACAGCTCCCGGCCCAGGCCTTCGATGTTCAGTAGCGTTTTCTGGAGCAGGACCAGCTGCGGCTGGACCTCCATGTTGAAGCGGCGCGCAACCTGGAACAGGCGCACCAGTAGCTGACCGAAGGAAATGTCCTTCAGCGGTTTCTCGAAGATCGGCTCGCAGACGGTACGGATTGCCGCCTCGAACTCGTTGACCTTGGTCTCCGCTGGCACCCAGCCCGAATCGATATGCAGTTGCGCCACCTTACGGTAGTCGCGGCGGAAGAATGCCATCAGGTTGCGTGCCAGGTAGTCCTGATCTTCCGGGGTGAGGCTGCCGACGATACCGAAGTCCACCGCAATGTATTGAGGGTTCCACGGCTGATGGGAGCTGACAAAGATGTTCCCGGGATGCATGTCGGCATGGAAAAAACTGTCGCGGAAGACCTGGGTGAAAAAGATCTCCACGCCGCGCTCGGCCAGCTGTTTCATGTCGGTGCGCTGTTCTGCCAAACGCTTCATGTCGGTCACTGGTACGCCGTAGATGCGCTCCATGACCAGCACCTGTGAGCGGCAATAGTCCCAGTAAACCTGAGGGACGTAGAGCAGCGGAGAACCTTGGAAGTTGCGCTTGAGCTGACTGGCGTTGGCCGCCTCGCGCAACAAGTCGAGTTCGTCGTAGATTGTCTTGGCGTAGTCGTCGACCACTTCCACCAAATGCAGGCGGCGGGCTTCGTTCGAGGCGCGTTCAGCAGTCTTCGCCAGCAAGAACAACCAGGCAATGTCCTGACTGATGATGGGCCGCAAGTTCGGCCGGACAACCTTGACCACCACTTCTTCGCCGCTGCGCAGTCTGGCGGCATGGACCTGGGCAACCGAGGCAGACGCCAGTGGCTTGCTGTCGAACCGAGCAAACACCTCGCTCACTGGCGCGCCCAGCGCCCGCTCGATGAGCGCAGTGGCGACAGCCGAATCGAACGGAGGCACTCGGTCCTGAAGCATGGCCAGCTCTTCGGCGATGTCCAGCGGCAGCAAATCGCGTCGGGTCGAGAGAATCTGGCCGAACTTGATGAAGATCGGGCCGAGCCCCTCGAGCGCCAGGCGTAGGCGCGCGCCTCGGGAAAGCGCAGTGCGGCGGCGTGGTAGCCAGCGCCATGGCAGCAGATAGCTGGTCGCACGCAGCCACCACGGCATCGGCAAGTCGAGGATGATGTCGTCCAGCCGGTAACGGATCACCACCAGCAGGATGCGAAACAGGCGGCGGGCCGCGGCGAACAGCTTCATTCGGATCGGTCTGGTTTCGAAAGGTGAGTGAGCCGCTCGATACGGGCTTCGAGTCGGTCGAGGTCGAGCTTGAGGCGGTCAAGTTCGGCGAAGCGCGTTTCGGCCTCAGCCGTGCCGACCAGCATCCGTGATTCTTCGCTGAGGTAGTCCGCCAGGTTCTGCTGCAGGCTGTCAGCGCTTTGTCGAAGCCATGCGGACTGGCTGCGCGCGCTGGCGCCCAAGAGGTGCGCGCCGACCGGCCCCAGCCAGCGTGCTACCTCGTATTCCCAGTCCAGCTCCAGGTCTTGCAGGACCTCGGCCAGACTGATCAGCACGCTGCTGTCCCCTTCGATCTCGACGTCTGGGCCGTGCAGGATCGTCGTCTTGTTGCGGGTGGTCGCCAGGCGCATCAGGCTAGTGGCGGACGCACGCAGGCGGCAATCCGCGTCGCTGCCCCATTGCGCAGCCAGCCGCAGGCCATCGTCATCGGCCAGGATGAACAATCGCCAAGCCGGTGCCGTGCAGTCGATCTCGATGATCCGGCCGCTGAGCCTGGCCAGCCGCGGTAAGGCGGTCGGGTCCAGGCGCAGTACGCTGTTGATGCCGCGCTCGGCGCCGGCCAGCAGGGCAGCGCGCAGCATCAGGGTTTGATGCCGCGGTGCAAAGCGACGATGCCGCCAGTCATGTTGTGATAGGTGACGCGCTCGAAGCCGGCGTCGGCCATCATGCCCTTGAGTGTTTCCTGATCCGGGTGCATGCGGATCGATTCGGCCAGGTAGCGGTAGCTCTCGGAATCGTTGGTGATCAGCTTGCCCATCATCGGTAACAGGCTGAACGAGTAAGCATCGTAGGCCTTCGAGAACAGCTGATTGGTCGGTTTGGAAAACTCCAGGACCAGCAACCTTCCGCCCGGCTTGAGCACGCGCAGCATGGACGCAATGGCGTCCTCCTTGTGCGTCACATTGCGCAGGCCAAAGGCGATGGTAACGACGTCGAAATGATTGTCAGGGAAGGGCAGCTTCTCGGCGTCAGCCTGGACGAACTTCACGTTGCCCGCCACGCCCTTGTCGAGCAGGCGGTCGCGTCCGACTTTCAGCATCGAGGCGTTGATGTCGGCCAGTACGACTTCGCCGGTAGGCCCGACGATGCGCGAGAACTGGCGTGCCAAGTCGCCTGTGCCGCCAGCGATGTCCAGGACGCGGTTGCCATGGCGGACACCGGAAAGCTCGATGGTGAAGCGCTTCCAGAGGCGATGCACGCCGCCGGACATCAGGTCGTTCATCAGGTCGTACTTGGCGGCGACTGAATGGAAGACCTCGGCCACCTTCTGCGCTTTTTCGCTCTCCGGCACGTTCTTGTAGCCGAAGTGGGTAGTGGGTTCTGCGTCACGCTCTATGCGGGGATCGGTCATGTCACTGTCACCGGAAGAATGTGCCCGCATTCTAAACCTAAATGCACCGTCGAGCGCCAAGCGGCGAGCGTCAAGTCAGCGCAGACCTAAGCGGCCGGGCGCAGCCCGACGGCCGGTTGCATGGAGCGGCAACTGATATAGTGCGCGCCTTTTTTAACCCGTCGTCAGGAGTCGCAATGGCCCGCATCATCGTCGAGCGCAACCACAACCTTGGCCTGGCCGCCGCCCGCGAGAAGGCCGAGCAGGTGGCAGCGAAGCTGGTGCGAGATTACGGCGTGCGCTGTGAGTGGCAGGGAGACGTGCTGGAAGTTCGTCGCAGCGGTGCTGATGGGCGTATCGAGGTCGAGGATGATCGTGTTCGAGTGCAGCTCGATCTAGGCCCGCTCCTGGCTGTCATGGGCAGCAGTGTTCAGGCGCAGCTCGAACGAGCGCTGGACAAGGCGCTGCAAGCCTAGGTCAGGGATCGCACCAAACATCAGAGCATCAGTTTGACCGGCGAGATATCCGGGTCCCGCGACTTTCCGGCGGCGGCAAGCGCGTCGAGGTAGTCCGCCCACATCTGCTGCTGTTCGGTCGCCAGCCGGTAGAGATAGTCCCAGCTGTACAAGCCGCTGTCGTGGCCATCGCTGAAGTTCAGCTTCAATGCGTACTGTCCAGCCGGCTCGATTCCTTCAAGCGCGACATTGATTTTGCCGGTCTGCAGCACAGGGTTGCCGTGACCCTGCACTTCGGCGGAGGGCGAATGGACGCGCAGAAACTCAGCGGGCAGCACGTAGCGCTCGTCGGTACCGTACTCCAGCTCCAGTGTTTTCGACAGCTTGTGTAGCTTGATTGCGGTGGGGATACGCATCGATGGCTCCAGACAAAAGCGCCGGGCCTCGTTCACGAAGACCCGGCGCAGCTGCTTGCTTAAAGGATGTAGCGCGACAGGTCTTCGTCTTCAGCCAGTTCGCCGAGGTGGCTGTTGACGTAGGCGGTGTCGATGCGGATCGGTTCGCCGTTCTGCTGCCCAGCCAGGTCCCCGGCGCTGAACGATACCTCTTCAAGCAGGCGCTCCAGCAAGGTATGCAGGCGGCGAGCGCCGATGTTCTCGGTCTTCTCGTTGACCTGCCAGGCGATCTCGGCCAGCCGCTTGATGCCATCGTTGGTGAACTCGATTCCCAACCCCTCGGTTTTCAACAGCTCGCGGTACTGTTCGGTCAGCGAGGCGTGCGGCTCGGTGAGGATGCGTTCAAAATCTTCCGGCGACAGGGCCTTGAGCTCGACACGTATCGGCAGACGACCCTGAAGTTCCGGTACCAGATCGCTGGGCTTGGACAGATGGAACGCGCCCGAGGCGATGAACAGGATGTGGTCGGTCTTGACCATGCCCAGCTTGGTGTTGACCGTGCTGCCTTCAATGAGGGGCAGCAAGTCACGCTGGACGCCTTCGCGGGAGACGTCTGCGCCACTGGTGTTGCCGCGCTTGGCGACCTTGTCGATCTCGTCAATGAAGACGATGCCGTTCTGCTCCACCGCTTCCAGGGCGCGGGCTTTGAGTTCTTCCTCATTGACGAGACGAGCGGCTTCTTCATCACGGACCAGCTTGAGCGCGTCCTTGATCTTCAGCTTGCGGCTTTTCTTCTTGCCCTTGCCCATGTTGGAGAAAAGATTCTGTAGCTGACTGGTCATTTCCTCCATGCCCGGCGGCGCCATGATCTCCACACCAGCCGGGCTCTCGGCCACCTCGATGTCGATTTCCTTGTCATCAAGCGAGCCTTCGCGCAGGCGTTTGCGGAACAGCTGGCGCGTATTGGAATCGGTGCTCTGCACGGGTTGCTCGTCGTTGAAGCCGGCCGGGCGGGCCTGTGGCAGCAACGCGTCGAGGATTCGCTCTTCGGCAGCGTCTTCGGCGCGATGGCGCATCTTCACGACTTCCTGCTCACGCAGCATCTTCAGCGCGGCGTCGGCGAGATCGCGGATGATAGATTCCACATCGCGGCCTACATAGCCGACCTCGGTAAACTTGGTCGCTTCGACCTTGATGAATGGCGCATTGGCGAGTTTGGCCAGGCGACGGGCGATCTCGGTCTTGCCGACCCCGGTGGGGCCGATCATCAGGATATTCTTCGGGGTCACTTCCGGGCGCAGCTCGGCAGAGAGCTGCATCCGCCGCCAGCGGTTGCGCAGAGCAATGGCGACGGCACGCTTGGCGTCGTCCTGGCCGATGATATGGCGGTTGAGTTCGTGGACGATCTCGCGGGGCGTCATGGACATGGTGCGGTACTCCGGGACTCGAGGGCGATCAGATCGCGCTGTCGAGCTCCTCGATGGTGAGATTCTGATTGGTAAAGACGCAGATATTGCCGGCGATGTTCAACGCGGTCTCGGCGATGTCCTGTGCGGACATGCTCTCGTCGCCCTTTTGCATTAAGGCCATCGCGGCGGCCTGGGCGAAACCGCCACCAGAACCCATGGCGATCAGGTCGTTTTCCGGCTGCACAACGTCGCCGTTGCCGGTGATGATCAGCGAGGCGTCCTTGTTCGCAACGGCCAGCATGGCCTCCAGGCGGCTCAGCGAGCGATCGGTCCGCCAGTCTTTCGCCAGTTCAACGGCAGCGCGCACCAGATGGCCCTGGTGCTTTTCCAACTGACCTTCGAAACGCTCGAACAGGGTAAAGGCGTCAGCAGTGGCACCCGCGAAGCCCGCCAGTACCTGGCCGTGATAGAGGCGCCGAACCTTCTTGGCGTTACCTTTCATGACGGTATTGCCGAGGGATACCTGGCCGTCGCCGCCCATGACGACTTTGCCGTTGCGGCGTACTGAAACGATGGTGGTCAAAGGAAAAATCTCCACGCAGCGGGGCGATGAATGCCCGAATGCGTTTGATATGGGGGACGCTGCCGCGCATTTCAACCAATGCGAGGGAATCGCGTCCGGTCCAGGTATCAGCCTGCCGACGCAACTCGGTCCGCCATGCAACGCGTGCTGATTGTTACTGATCCGAGCGTTAGGATCTGCGGGTGGCGAGGCTGCGCTATTGCAGCGCGAAATCCAGCTGTCGCCAGGCCTCGTATACCGCGACGGCAACCGTGTTGGACAGGTTCAGGCTACGGCTGTCAGGCCGCATCGGCAGGCGAAGGCGCCGCTCATTGGGCAGGGCGTCGCGGATGTCCGGCGGCAAGCCGCGGCTTTCGGGGCCGAACAGGAACGCATCGCCGCGTTGGAACCGAACCTCGTGAAACGGCTGCGAACCTTTGGTGGTAAAGGCGAACAGGCGCGGGTGGTCAAGGCTTTCAAGGCAGCTGTCAAGATCGGCGTGTCGCTTGAGTGGCGCGTACTCGTGATAATCCAGACCGGCACGGCGCAGCCGCTTGTCATCCAGTTCGAAGCCCAGTGGCTCGATCAGGTGCAGGCTACAACCGGCATTGGCGCAGAGCCTGATAATGTTGCCGGTATTCGGCGGAATTTCCGGTTGAAAAAGGATTACGTGAAACATGCGCGGCACCGACTCTGAAAACGACCGGCATTCTACTGCGGCAGGCGACCCTGCGGCTGACAACCCGCTACCTCGCCTTCGCCGGCGCTTTTTCGGCTCGCTGGTGCTGCTTGGGTTATTGTTTGGCTCGTTTCTCGGCCACGTTTTTCGGCCTGGCCCGGTGGAGCTGTTGCGCGTCGAGCCGGTAGCGAGCGGGCTGCAGCTGTGGTTCAACCGCGAGCCGGAGCTCTACAGCCAGGACGTCGACGGCGCCGTCGGGATGCTGTTCCAGTCCAGGGGCAACGCTGATGCCGGGCGTATAGAGATGGACGGCACCAGCGTCGGCTGGCGCGTGCAGACGACAGAGAAGGGGTTGTTGCTGCATTTCGTGGCGACCCGACCGCTTGTAGCCAGCTGGTCGGGTGAGAAGAGCAACGGTGAGTGGCGCCTGCTAGTGCAGGTCAGGCCGCGTTGAAGTGCTCCCGCTTGCTGCGTTTTTGACTGCCGGATCAGGCGTCGTCTCCTTCGTCTTCGTCGGTGCTGTCTTCGCCCATGCCCAGTTCCTTGATCTTGCGCGTCAGGGTGTTGCGTCCCCAGCCCAATAGCAGCGCTGCATCGCGGCGGCGGCCAGCGGTGTGCTTGAGTGCGGTTTCGATCATGATGCGCTCGAAGGACGGCACCGCTTCGTCAAGCAGGTTCGACTGGCCCCGAGCCAGCGCCAGGTCGGCCCAATGCCGCAGCGCCTGCTCCCAATTATTCGATGGCATGGCATCGGCTGGCTGATTGAGCAGTTCCGGTGGCAGGTCATCGATATGCACCTCGCGCCCGGACGCCATCACCGTGATCCAGCGGCACGTGTTTTCCAGCTGCCGCACGTTACCCGGCCACGGCAGGTTCTGCAGATATTCCTCGGTTTCGGGCTTGAGCAGCTTGGTCTCGACCGAGAGTTCTGTTGCCGCATTGGCAAGAAAATGCGAGGCCAGCGTGGGGATGTCTTCGCGTCGGTCGGACAGGCGTGGGATATGGATGCGGATAACGTTCAGGCGATGGAACAGGTCCTCGCGGAACTTGCCGGCCTGGACCAGGGTTTCGAGATTCTGGTGCGTCGCCGCGATGATGCGCACGTCCACCTTGACCGGCGTGTGTCCGCCCACTCGATAAAACTCACCGTCCGCCAATACGCGTAGGAGACGGGTTTGGGTGTCGGCTGGCATGTCGCCGATTTCGTCGAGAAACAGGGTGCCGCCATCGGCCTGCTCGAAACGCCCGCGCCGCTGATTGGCGGCGCCGGTGAAGGCGCCTTTCTCATGACCGAACAGCTCGGACTCCATCAGATCTTTCGGGATCGCGGCCATGTTCAGCGCAATGAACGGCGAAGCCGAACGTGGACTGTGGCGATGCAACGCATGGGCAACCAGTTCTTTGCCGGTGCCGGACTCGCCGTTGATAAGAACGGTGATGTTGGAGTGGGAGAGACGGCCAATCGCGCGAAACACCTCCTGCATCGCCGGTGCTTCACCGATGATTTCTGTTGTGTGGCGCTGATCGACAGGCGCTTTGAGACCCTGCTGCTCTCGGGCATGCTGATTGGCGCGCTTGACCAGGGATACGGCTTCATCGACGTCAAATGGCTTGGGCAGGTATTCAAACGCCCCTCCTTGATAGGAAGCCACTGCGCTGTCGAGGTCCGAATGCGCGGTCATGATGATCACCGGCAGGCGCGGATAAAGGTCGCGAATCTGCGCTAGCATGTCGAGACCGCTGACGCCCGGCATGCGAATGTCAGAAATGATCACGTCCGGCTGCTGCCGCGCGAGCTTCGCTAGCACGCCATCGGCGCTGTCGAAGCTCTGGGTGGTCATGCCTTCCTGCTGCAGCGCTTTCTCCAGCACCCAGCGGATGGAGCGGTCATCGTCGACAATCCAGACAGTTTCGCTGCGGCTCATGCGGTTGGTACTCCTTGCTCCAGCGGTAGGAAGATCGAGAACGCGGTGTGCCCGGGATGGCTTTCGCATTCGATCAAGCCCTGGTGCTGACTGATGATGTTCTGGGTAATGGCCAGGCCGAGCCCGGTGCCATCAGGGCGGCCGCTGACCATCGGATAAAAAAGCGTGTTCTGCAGTTCGGCGGGAATGCCCGGCCCGTTGTCGATGATTTCGATGCGTGAAACCAGACGGTGGCGAATGTGGCCGATGGTGAACTGGCGCAGGGTGCGGGTCCGCAAGGTCAGTCTTCCGAGGCCAAGGTCGGTTTGTGCGGCCATGGCCTGCATGGCGTTGCGCATGATGTTGAGCACGGCCTGGATCATCTGCTCGCGGTCCATCAGGACCTCGGGAATGCTTGGGTCATAGTCGCGCACCAAAATGATGCTGCCTTGGCATTCGGCTTCGATCAGGCTTGCCACGTGTTCCAACA
This sequence comes from Stutzerimonas stutzeri, assembly GCF_051028275.1. Classification (GTDB taxonomy): domain Bacteria; phylum Pseudomonadota; class Gammaproteobacteria; order Pseudomonadales; family Pseudomonadaceae; genus Stutzerimonas; species Stutzerimonas stutzeri_AS. Next base: position 4,012,875 of record NZ_CP069269.1, on the reverse strand, counting down.
CCTCGTGGATGTTGGTCATCGACAGCGACGGTAATTTGTTCGAGCCAAGCATCCGGTCGACGAGATTACGCAGGCGATCAGCCTCCTCGATGATAACGCCGGTGTAGTCTTTCAGATGCTCCTCCGGCAGCTCGCGAGCCAGCAGCTGGGCTGCACCGCGAATGCCGCCAAGCGGGTTCTTGATCTCATGAGCAAGCCCGCGGACGAGCAGCTTGGTGGTTTCCTGCGTCGACAGCTGCGCCTCTTCCTTAGTGATGCGCAGCAGCCGATCACGCGGCAGTACCTCGAGCAGGAGCATCGTCTCTTGCTTCGTCAGTACTGGTGTGACGGCGTAATCCACGGTGAGCGACTGGCCACTGGCAGAGGTGAGGGTCGCTTCCCGCTTGGTAAAGGGGTGGGCCTCTTCCACAGCCAGGCGCAGTGCGGCCAGAGCCTCGGAGGACTCAGTAAAGAGTTCGCTGATGAACTGGCCATGGCTGCGCTGGCCGCTGACGGCGAGCAGCATTTCGGCAGCGGGGTTCATGTATTCCAGGCGCAACCGCGAATTCAAGAGAAGGGTGGCGGTGGTCAGGTTCTCGATCAGCAGGCGCTGTAGGGCTTCGTTGATCATGGCAGTCTGCATCCGGGATGTGAGTCGGGAAATGCAAGAAGCAAACCAAGGCGCTCCTTTTCGGCGCGGCGCCGGGTGGACTAGCGCTCCAGAGAGGGGCGTCAGCTGAAAAGGGCGGTGCTAAACGAGATGGTCCATTCTGCGCACCATTATGGTGCTGAGGATGATCACAGAAAGGGCACGAATGGAATATCTTTCTTTTCCTTCGGCTTATCCTTGATAAGGCACTCGGGACGGACGCCGTAGTCCGCCTTTTTGCAGGGATTGACCATGCGCCGCTGCGCTAGGGAGGTGCGCATCATATGGAACACATGAGGCGTGCTGGATTGCAGGCTTTCGCCCTGGCCGTCGATAACCTCGACCACCAGCTGATGGCTGCCCCTGTCGATGTTCTGCAGCATCATCACAGGGCTTTCGCCTGGCGCACCCACGGGTACGCCGTCGAGCAGCAGCCGATACTGATGGCCGGGATGCAGGGCAGGGTCGCTGGTCACGCTGACGGCCAGCTCGCCTGCGTTGTTGCGAATGGTGGCGTCAGACTCCGGCTGCACGACCGCGAGCATCGTGTAGCCGGGCGTGGCCGCCTTCAAGACCTTGACCGCCTGCTTTGGTGGCGGTACGGGCTGTGCGGCCATGCTGTTGGCCGGTTTGGTCTCGACCTGTTCCGCCGCACGGCCACCGGGGCGGTCAGTGAATACCCGATTGCCTTCGGCGTCGATATAGCTATAGATCGCGGCGCTCGCAGGCGCTGCGAGCGCTAGTAACAGACCCAGGAGTCCAAGCCGTGCGGTGTGCTTCATCGGCGCGCCGGGCTGGAGGTATGGACGCGCTGGACGGTGAATTGCTCCTTGGCGCGTCGCACGACCTCCTCTCCATTTATTACTTCGACCTCAAGCAGGTGGGTGCCTCGATCTACGTTAGTAAGCTGCAGTGAGGTCTTGCTGCTGGGTTGTCCCTGAGGAACACCGTCGAGCAGGAAGCGGACCTGGTGCCCCTGTTTCAAGGGTGGATCGAGTTGGGCGTTGACAACAAAGGTGCCGTTGTTAGCGCGCAGCGCCTGCTCGTCCGGTATACCCCCGATCGCGAGGCTCCGATAGGGCTGCTGACGCTGCTGTTCGCTCTGCTCGTTCGCCAGCGGCGGCGGAGCGTCGGGCGTCTTGATGTCTACGGTATTGGCGGGGGGAAGATTGACGGCGTCTGCGTTCACGCCTTCGGGCGGTTGATTGGTGAAGACGGTGTTGCCCTTGTCGTCAGTGTATTTGTAGATCTGCGCCATGGCTGGCGCCATGATCATGACTAGCAGGCTGAACAATGCAATGCGCATGGGAAGCTCCGCGGTAGGGATGACTGGAAGCCTTGCACCGCTCTGGCGGCTAGGCAAGTGCGACCGTTGCGATTTGAGATCGACGCCACTCCGGTCGTCTCTGGTTGCGTCGGTATCTTGGATAGGGACACTTCAGAAACGAAAAAGCCTCCCGAAGGAGGCCTTTTCTGTCACGCGTACCGGATTAGACGCTGTAGTACAGGTCGTATTCCAGCGGATGAACGAAGGTACGGACCTTGATTTCTTCCTCGCTCTTCAGCTCGAGGTAGGCATCGATGAAGTCGTCGGAGAACACGCCGCCCTTGGTCAGGAACGCACGGCCCTTGTCGAGTTCTTCCAGGGCTTCCTTCAGGCTGCCGCAAACCTGCGGGATCAGCTTGCCTTCTTCCGGCGGCAGATCGTAGAGGTTCTTGTCAGCTGCATCGCCAGGGTGAATCTTGTTCTGGATACCGTCCAGGCCAGCCATCAGCAGTGCGGCGAAGCACAGGTAGGGGTTGGCAGCCGGATCCGGGAAACGCGCTTCGATACGGCGGGCTTTCGGGCTGGATACGTAAGGGATACGGATCGAGGCGGAACGGTTGCGAGCCGAGTAGGCCAGCATGACCGGCGCTTCAAAGCCCGGAACCAGGCGCTTGTACGAGTTGGTCGACGGGTTGGTGAAGCCGTTCAGAGCCTTACCATGCTTGATGATGCCGCCAATGAAGTACAGGGCGGTCTCGGACAGGCCAGCATAGCCTTCACCGGCGAAGGTGTTCTTGCCGTCTTTGGAGATCGACATGTGCACGTGCATGCCCGAACCGTTATCGCCGTACAGCGGCTTCGGCATGAAGGTAGCGGTCTTGCCGTAAGCGTCGGCAACGTTGTGCACGCAGTACTTCAGGGTCTGAACTTCGTCAGCCTTGTTGACCAGCGTGTTGAACTTGACGCCGATTTCGTTCTGGCCGGCAGTCGCCACTTCGTGGTGATGCACTTCGACAACTAGGCCCATCTCTTCCATGGCGTTGCACATGGCAGTACGGATTTCGTGGTCGTGGTCGCACGGCGGAACCGGGAAATAGCCGCCTTTGACGGCTGGGCGGTGGCCCTTGTTGCCGCCTTCGATGTCGGCGTCGGTGTTCCAGGAACCCTGCTCGGAGAAGATCTTGAACATGGAGCCGGAAATGTCGGACTTGAACTTCACTTCGTCGAAGATGAAGAACTCGGGCTCCGGGCCAACGAATACGGTGTCACCGATACCGGTGGACTTGAGGAACTCCTCGGCGCGCTTGGCGATGGAGCGCGGGTCGCGGTCGTAGCCCTGCATGGTGCTCGGCTCGACGATGTCGCAGACCAGGATCAGGGTCGGTTCTTCGGTGAACGGATCCAGCACGGCGGTTTCGTCGACCGGCATCAGGATCATGTCGGAGGCTTCGATGCCCTTCCAGCCATGGATGGACGAGCCGTCGAACATCTTGCCATGTTCGAAGAAATCTTCGTCGTGAGCATCACGCGCCGGAACGGTCACGTGGTGCTGCTTGCCCTTGGTGTCCGTGAAGCGCAGATCAATCCACTTCACATCGTAATCTTTGATCAGTTGAAGCGACTTCGACATGGTGCTCTCCAAGTGGTGGAAGCGTTGACAGATGCTTCCGAAATCTAGGGGTGAAGCCGAGCGGGAAATACTCCGCCAAGGCGACCTGCCTCACAAGGGAGCAAATTGCATGCCAGTGCTCCGAGATGGTTCCGGGCGGGCTTATAAAGGCCATTCGGCGTGCTTTCGACCACTTGTCGGGCATATATCTACAGTACAGTGCACTTAGTTGGTGCGCTGATCAGCTTGATTGTTCCATTTAAGTGCATGGTAAGCGGAGAGCCACGAATCCGATAAAACTGACTAAAGCTTGATCAAATTCCGATATACTCCGCGCCCCTCTTTTTACGCCGTGTCGGCGCATGCGCTGTATTCAATGAAGCTGATCGTCAAGGTTTTCCCCGAAATCACCATCAAGAGCCCGCCGGTACGTAAGGGCTTCATTCGCCAGCTGGCGAAGAACATCCGTACCGTATTGCGCGACCTCGATCCCGAACTGCGGGTGGAAGGGGTGTGGGACAACGTCGAGGTGGAAACGGCGCTCAGCGACGCGAAGATTCTGCAGCACATGATCGAGCGCCTGCGTTGCACGCCGGGCATCGCCCATTGCCTTGAAGTGCACGAATACCCGCTGGGCGATCTGGATGACATTGTCGCCAAGTGCAAGGCGCACTATGCCGATCGGTTGAAGGGCAAGATTTTCGCCGTGCGCTGTAAACGCGCCGGCAAGCATCCGTTCAGTTCGATGGATGTAGAGCGCCATGTCGGTAGTGAGCTTCGGATTCAGTGTGGCGGGGCCGGCATTTCCTTGAAAGCGCCTGAAATCGAGGTGCGGATGGAAATCCGCGACCAGCGCCTGTTCGTCGTACATGCGCAGCACGACGGTATTGGTGGCTACCCGCTGGGCGCGCTGGAGCAGACGCTCGTACTGATGTCCGGTGGTTTCGACTCCACGGTGGCGGCCTATCAGATGATGCGCCGCGGGCTGATGACGCACTTCTGCTTCTTCAATCTGGGTGGCCGTGCCCATGAGCTGGGTGTGATGGAAGTCGCCCACTATTTATGGAAGAAGTACGGCAGCTCGCATCGCGTACTGTTCATCAGCGTGCCCTTCGAAGAAGTCGTGGGTGAGATCCTTCAGAAGGTCGACAACAGCCAGATGGGTGTGGTCCTTAAGCGCATGATGTTGCGCGTCTCGACCCAGATTGCCGAGCGTCTCCATATCGATGCCCTGGTCACCGGCGAAGCGATTTCTCAGGTGTCCAGCCAGACCCTGCCAAACCTGTCGGTGATCGACTCGGCGACCGACATGCTGGTGCTGCGCCCACTGATCGCCAGCCACAAGCAGGACATCATCGACACCGCCTTTGAGATCGGTACGGCCGAGTTTGCCAAGAATATGCCCGAGTACTGCGGTGTGATCTCGGTGAACCCGACCACCAAAGCCAAGCGCTATCGCGTCGAACACGAGGAAAAGCAGTTCGACATGGCTATCCTAGAGCGCGCCCTGGCCAATGCTCGGCAGGTGGCGATCGATCGAGTGATCGACGAGTTGGGTCAGGATGTGCAGGTTGAAGAAGTCGTCGAGGCCCGTGCAGGTCAGGTGGTCCTCGACATTCGCCATCCAGACCTTGCCGAGGACGAACCTCTGGAAATGCAGGGCATCGAAGTGCAGACAATGCCTTTCTATGCGCTGAACAACCGCTTCAAGGAGCTGGATGAGAATCGCCAGTACCTGCTGTATTGCGATAAAGGTGTCATGAGCCGCCTGCATGCTCATCATTTGCTGAGCGAGGGGCATGTCAATGTGCGCGTTTATCGTCCGAACTAAACAGCCCGGCCTGCTGGGCGGCAGTATCCGCCACCGCCCTCCCGACCTGCTTCGCGGCTAACTGCCGCGACACGTCGTTAACGATCTGCAATTCCTTCATCCGATTTTTTGCGTTGGGCCGCTTGATGCATTTGCCGAGTAGCCCCACCCCACTACGAGACCACTACTGTGATCGAGAATCTACGTAACATCGCCATCATCGCCCACGTTGACCATGGCAAAACCACCCTGGTCGACAAGCTCCTGCGTCAGTCCGGCACCCTGGAGCGCGGCGAGCTCAACGACGAGCGTGTGATGGACTCCAACGACCAGGAAAAAGAGCGCGGCATCACCATCCTGGCCAAGAACACTGCCATTCGCTGGAACGAGTACCGCATCAACATCGTCGACACCCCCGGCCACGCCGACTTCGGCGGTGAAGTCGAGCGCGTGATGTCGATGGTCGACTCCGTACTGCTGCTGGTCGACGCGCAGGACGGCCCGATGCCGCAAACCCGCTTCGTGACCAAGAAAGCCTTCGAAGCCGGTCTGCGTCCGATCGTCGTCATCAACAAGGTTGACCGTCCGGGCGCACGTCCTGACTGGGTTCTGGACCAGATCTTCGACCTGTTCGACAACCTCGGCGCTACCGAAGACCAGCTGGACTTCCAGGTCGTCTACGCCTCGGCCCTGAACGGCATCGCCGGCCTGGATCACACCGACATGGCCGAAGACATGACTCCCCTGTATCAGGCCATCGTTGACCACGTACCGGCCCCGCAGGTCGACATCGACGGCCCGTTCCAGATGCAGATCTCCGCGCTGGATTACAACAGCTTCCTCGGCATCATCGGTGTCGGCCGTATCGCCCGTGGTCGCGTCAAGCCGAACACCCCGGTCACCGCCATCGACATGCATGGCAAGAAGCGTAACGGCCGTATCCTCAAGTTGATGGGTCACCACGGTCTGCACCGCGTCGACGTTGAAGAAGCCACCGCTGGCGACATCGTCTGCATCAGTGGTTTCGACGAGCTGTTCATTTCTGACACCCTGTGCGACATGAACAACGTCGAAGCGATGAAGCCGTTGACCGTCGACGAGCCGACCGTTTCCATGACCTTCCAGGTCAACGACTCGCCGTTCTGCGGTAAGGAAGGCAAGTTCGTCACCAGCCGTAACATCAAGGAACGTCTGGACAAGGAACTGCTGTACAACGTGGCCCTGCGCGTCGAAGAAGGCGACTCTGCCGACAAGTTCAAGGTCTCTGGCCGTGGTGAACTGCACCTGTCGGTACTGATCGAGAACATGCGCCGCGAAGGCTTCGAGATGGCCGTAGGACGTCCGGAAGTTATCATTCGCGAAGTGGACGGCGTCAAGCACGAGCCGTTCGAGAACGTCACCATCGACATCCCTGAAGAAGCGCAGGGCAAGGTCATGGAAGAGATGGGCCTGCGCAAGGGTGACCTGAGCAACATGGTGCCGGATGGCAAGGGCCGTGTTCGCCTGGAATACAACATCCCGGCTCGTGGTCTGATCGGCTTCCGTAACCAGTTCCTGACGCTGACCAACGGCGCAGGCATCCTGACCTCGATCTTCGACCGTTACGACGTGATGAAGTCCGGCCACATGTCCGGCCGTCAGAACGGCGTACTGGTTTCGGTCGAAACCGGCAAGGCGCTGACCTACTCCCTGGAAACCCTGCAGGCGCGCGGCAAGCTGTTCGTCGAACACGGCCAGGAAATCTATAACGGTCAGATCGTTGGCCTGAACAGCCGTGACAACGACCTGGGCGTCAACCCCACCAAAGGCAAGAAGCTCGACAACATGCGCGCTTCGGGCAAGGACGAAACCATCGCCCTGGTTCCGCCAGTCCGCTTTACCCTGGAGCAGGCTCTGGAATTCATCCAGGATGACGAGCTGTGCGAAGTGACGCCGAAGTCGATCCGTCTGCGCAAGAAGATCCTCGACGAAGGCGAGCGTAACCGCGCTGCCAAGAAAGCCAAGGCCTGATAGGGCTTAGCTGTACAAAAAAGGCGCCTTAGGGCGCCTTTTTGCTGGGTCTGAAATCCCACCCAATCGCTGCTAATCCCGAAAGTTCCGTGCTTAATGTTAGGAATGTGACGCTGTTAGCGCTTTGCTCTCACTTCCAATATCGCCGGTAGTTGTCCGGTGATGGCATAACGCCCATCATCGCCGTCCTCCGCTTTACCGAACCAAGGATGGTTGCGATGCGCCCGCTGTTGTTCGCTACGTTCCTCTTCGTCATATCCACCGCCGGCTTCGTATCGGCCCAGACCCCGCCAGCCAACACCCCGCTGCCCGGCGAGCGCGACCTTATCCGAGATCGTCAGGAACGCCTGCTTGAAGAGCAGCGTCGACGACTCGAAGAGCTTCAGCAATTGCCTGGTCGCGATGCGACAGAGGTTGAGCCGGTGCCAGAGGACCAGCGGTGCTTCGATATCCGCATCATCAATCTCAAGGGCGCCACGCTCGTTTCTGAACCGCAGCAAGCGGCGCTGGTGCAGCCTTATCAAAACAAATGCTTGGGCGCCAATCAGCTCAATGCGCTGCTCAAGAGCATCACCCAGTTCTATATCGATCGAGGCTACGTCACCTCTCGCGCGTACCTGCCGCAGCAGGACATGGCCGATGGTGAATTGGAGGTTCTCGTCGTAGAAGGGCGCCTCGAAGGGCTGGAGCAATCGGCGGTAGCCAATGAGCGTGAATTGGCAATGGCTTTTCCAGGCCAAACAGGCGATGTGGTTGACCTGCGCGAGCTGGAACAGCTAGTCGATCAGTTGAATCGCTTGCCATCCCGTCCCGCCCAGTTGGAGCTCTTACCAGGCGAGCAGGTTGGCGGGAGCCGCGTCAGCATGAAAGGCGACCCGCTCAAGCCTTGGCGCGTCAGCTTGAATCGCCACAACGGCGGCGAGTCCAGCACGGGTGAGCAACAGTGGGGTGCCGGGTTGGATTGGGACAGCCCGCTGGGGCTCGCCGATCAGCTCAGAATCTATGGTGGCGGCGATGCAGTAAGCGACCAGTTTCGACATTCGGCCAATCAGGGTTTGTTCTACAGCGTGCCGTACGGTTGGTGGACGTTCAGCTACAGCTACAATCAGAGCTACTACCGCACCCAAGGTGAATCGTCGGGCTTTCTTTTCGAAATGGATGGCGAGAGCAAAAGTCACCAGGCCAATGCCGAGCGCGTGCTCTATCGCGATTCAGTCAGCAAGACTGCCGTCAGCTTCGGTCTGTCACATCTGCGCACCCGCAACTACATCGAGAACAGCCTGCTTGACGTCTCCAGTCAAAGGCTGTCAGAAACGCAGCTTGGCCTGAATCACGGACGTCGCATCGGCACCGCCTTCGTCAACGCCGACATCGGCTGGCAGCACGGCGTTGGCAACTTGGACGCCCAGCGCCGCGGCGATCCCCAGCATGGGGAGCCAGATGCTCGTTATCACAAATACAGCCTGACGCTCAGCGCGCTACAGCCGTTTGAACTGTGGGGCGAGTCCTTCAGTTTCGATTCGCTGATTAACGCCCAGAAGAGCGAAGACGTGCTTTATAGCCCCCAGCGCATCAGCATTGGCGGGCTGGCTTCTGTCCGCGGCTTTAAAGAGCAGTCGCTCTCCGGCGACACGGGCGGTTATTGGCGTAATCAGCTGCGCTGGCGTCGGCCCATCGGCTGGGAACCTTTGCGTCCGCTGCTTCAGGAGTACAGCCTGGCCTACGCCTATGACGTAGGTGTTATCCATGGCGGGCGTTACAACCCAGATCTTCATGGCCGGCTCTCCGGTCACGGTCTGGAGCTAAGCGCACGGGGCGCGCACGTGGCGACCTCGGTCACCTTTGCCCGCTCGTTGAAGCGTCCGGAAGCAATCACCGAGCGCGAGAGCCCGGCGTACTTCCGCGTGGACCTGTTTTTTTAAAAGATCTAGCCAGCCGTGTAGGGCCGGCCGGAATGAGCGGAGCTCGTTCCAAAACACCAATTTGAGTCAAGCAAAGCCGGAGTCTTAGACATGGACGTACGCAGCCCCTTCTTCCAGAACGTCGCCACCATCCTGGTCGGCGTCATGTTCCTCAACCCCATCGTCAGCGCTGCGGCAGAGCTGACGGCGGCGGCGGGCAGCGGCGCCACGGTCGGGCAGGCGGGCAACGGCGTGCCAATCGTCAATATCGCCACCCCTAACGGCAACGGGCTATCGCACAACAAATTCAAAGACTACAACGTTGGCCAGCAGGGCCTGATCCTCAACAACGCCACCGGGCGTACCCAGAACACCCAGCTGGGCGGCATCATCCTTGGCAACGCCAACCTAAACGGCAAAGCCGCCGGGCTAATCCTTAACGAAGTGACTGGCGGCAATGCCAGCCGGCTGCAGGGCTACACCGAAGTGGCTGGCAAGTCTGCCCATGTGGTGGTCGCCAACCCGCATGGCATCAGTTGCGACGGCTGCGGCTTCATCAACACCCCACGCGTAACCCTGAGTACCGGCACCCCGATCATCGAAAGCGGCCGGCTCGACCGTTTCGACGTCAACGGCGGCCATATCGGTATCGAGGGTCAGGGCCTCAACGCTAGCAACGTCGACCAGTTCGACCTCATCACCCGCAGTGCCAAGATCAACGCCGAGCTGCACGCCAACAAGCTGAACATCATCGCTGGTCGTAACGAAGTCGATGCCACTACGCTTGCCGCAACGGCCAAGGCGCCGGATGGCAGCGACCAGCCGCTGCTGGCCATCGACAGCTCCGCACTGGGTGGCATGTACGCTGGCGCGATTCGTCTGGTGGGTACCGAAGCGGGTGTAGGTGTGAAGCTGGCCGGGGATATGGCGGCCAGCGCGGGGGATATTCAAATTGATGCCAATGGGCAACTGACCATGGGGCGGAGCGCAGCGGGTAACGATCTAAACGTTGACGCGCAGGCCATCGAGCTCAAGGGCGATGTATATGCCGCTGGTACGGCCACCATCCAGTCCCAGAGTGACCTGGCAAATCGCAAAAGCCTGGCGGCAGGCAACAGCATTTCGCTCAACGGTGCCGACGTGGTTAACGAAGGCATCATCGAGGCGGGCTTAAACCGCGATGGCAGCCAAAATGCCAGTGCCGATCTCCTTGTTTCCGGTCGGTCGGTCATCAACAAAGGAACCCAGATTGCCGCACGAACGCTTGATATCCAGGCCTCCGAAAAACTAGACAACCGCTCAGGCACGCTATCTGGTGCCAACTCCCGTATCGAAGCCGGGCAGATCGATAACCAGCAGGGACGATTGCTGGCTGATCAAGGCATGAAGCTCACAGCAGCCCAGCTCAACAACCAGGCGGGCCTGGTCCAAAGCGGTACCAGCGCGCAGATAGCTGTCACCGGGACTGTCGATAACAGCGCAGGCGACTTACGCGCCGGTCAGCAGCTTGATATAAGCGCCGGCACGCTGAGCAACAAGCAGCAGGGCATCGTTGCTGCCCAAGGTGCGGCAAACGTGGATGTTGGTTCGCTGGACAATCGCACCGGTCTAATAAGTGCAAAACAGGGGCTCGCACTCACGGCTACCCAACTGGATAACCGTGACAATGGTTTGGTGGTATCGGAAGGGGCGCTACAGCTGAGCGCAGCCGAGCTTGACTCCAGCAATGGCGGAGAGGTCTCTGCAGCAGGTGATCTGCACGCCCAGTTCGGCCAACTGACCCAGGTAGGTGGTCGGATCATCGGTGGAGCAGCGGTTAGCCTGGACCTCCAAGGCGGCATGCTAGACAACCGAAAAGGGCTGATCAGCGGTAAAGAGTCGGTCGTTATTGCTGATGCGAAGTCGATTAGCAATCAAACGGGTGAGATTTCGTCTTCGGGCACAATCGAGCTAGCGGGCAGCCAGATCGATAACAGCCAGGGCGGACGCATCATAGCGGCTGGCACGCTTGGTATCAGTGCGGGTCACTTCGATAACAGCCAGGCAGGTCTGATGTCAGGCTGGCAGGGCGTTTCGCTGACTGGCGGCAGTCTAGACAACAGCGCCGCCGGCACACTTTCTAGCCGCGACGGTAAATTGAGCCTTTCATTAAGCGGAGCAATCGATAACCGCGGCGAGGGCGCTTTGGTCAGCAAGGGCGACCAGCAGATTACCGCCGGTAGCCTCGACAACAGCGATAAAGGCATCGTTTCCAGTGAAGGGGGGATTCAGCTTGATCTCGCTGGTGATTTGGATAACCAGGCGGCAGGACAGATCAGTGCAGTGGGGGATCTGGCCATCATTGCATCAACCGCGGGCAACCAGGGCGGCCAGATCAGCAGTGGCACTAGCCTCTTGCTCAAGGGCACTTCGCTCGATAACTCGGCGGGTCAAGTGAGCAGTGCGGGTGCGTTGACGCTCGGACTGACCGGAGCGCTGCTCAATAGTAACGAAGGACAAATCACCAGCGCTGGCCCGCTGGTTTTGACCGCCGACAAGATTGTCAACCAAAACGGCCGGCTCTTCAGCGAAGGCCTACTGAACCTGTTTGCTAATAGCTTCGACAACAGCAATGGCGGGACGCTAGGAGCCGGAGGCACGCTAACCGCAAAGATCAACGGAGCGCTGGATAACAGCCAGGATGGGTTGATATTCAGTCAGAACGACAAGCTCATTATCAGCGCCGGGAGTTTGATTAACAACAGCGGGACCCTACAGAGCGCGACCGATCTGCTCGTCACGACCACAGCCGACATGAGCAACCAGGCCGGCAAACTCATTGCTAATCAAGGCAACCTCGATATCCAGGCGGCCAGTCTCGATAATTCGGCGGGCGGGCTGCTCAACAGCATTGCAGGCTGGCTGAAAATCGCGACGGCAGGGCTATTCGATAACAGTTCGGGTACGACCCAGGGCCAAGCGCTTGATATCGAGAGCGGGCAACTCGCCAACATTGCCGGCCATGTTTCAGCGCTTGCAGGCGACACGGCGATCACTACTGGATCGCTGAATAACCGCAACGGCGGGCTCTATGCACATGATTCACTCATCGTCGACGCCAACGGGCTCAACAACGACGGAGGCAAGATTGGTGCGAGCCTGATTGATTTCAGCCTGGCAGGTGCTTTAACCAACACGTCCGGCCTCGTTGAAAGTAAAAGCCAACTGACACTGTTTGCGGCAAGTATCGACAACAGCAACGGAAAACTTCGTGGCCTTGGGCAAAGTGGCACGACGGTCCTGACAACGACTAGCGGTGAGTTCGATAACCGTAATGGCCTGTTGGAAACAGCCAATACCGACCTCAGCCTCGATGTTGCTGGCTTACTCAACGACGGCGGTACGGTGCAGCATGTAGGCACTGGTACCCTGGGTATCGCCAGTGCACGCGCCACCCAAGCTGGCGGCAGCTTGATCACCAACGGTTTACTGGATATCAGCGCAGCGAGCTGGACGCACAGCGGTCTGGTGCAGGCCAACCGGTTGCACCTGAATGTCGGCACCTTCACGCAAACTTCTTCTGGCCGCCTTCTGGCTACGAGCGCCCTGAGCGCATCGGGCGGCGACTGGATCAACCATGGCCTGATTGCCAGCGATGGCACCCTTGATCTGGACCTCGCCGGAGGTTACAGCGGCAACGGCCAGCTGAGCAGCCTCGGCGACATGAGCCTGCAAGCCGCGAATGTCACGCTGGATAGCAACAGCCATATTACGGGGGGAGGGGCAACCGACATCACTGTTACCGGCCTTGTCAGTAATCATGGCAGGCTGACTTCGGCGGGGGATTTCAGCCTGCGCAGCGCTACGCTGAACAACTACGGGACATTGGGCGGTGCGCAAGGGTTAACCATTCGCGCCGCCACTTTGCGCAACGAGAGCGGCCTCATCTTCAGTGGCGAGGACATGACGCTGCGTGGCAGTGACCTGCTAAACCTGCGCGGCGATATTTACAGCTTAGGTGGACTGGCCTTCGCGGCGACGGATAACGGAGCGTTGGCTCAGGGTTTCAGAAACTTGTCCGGTACCGTGGAAAGCGGTGGCGAAATGAACATCGCGGCTCGTAGTTTGGTAAACGCCCGAGAGACCCTGGACATTACTACCTACAAACAGGCGGCGCGTCTCGTTCATGTAGGCTGTACCGACTGCAGCGGCACTAACGAGGATGCACTGTTCCGCCTTGACGAACTGGAGCGTACAGAGGCTAGCAATATTAGCCCACAGGCGCAGATGCTTGCCGGTAAGAGCATGCGGCTGGTGAGCAATGAACTTGAAAACCGCTACAGCCTGATCGCAAGCGGTGGCGACCTTACCGTCGATACCTCTCGCTTTACAAATTTGGGCGCTCAGACCGGCGAAGTGACCGCTTCTCGGGTACTGAAATCCTACCGGGTTAAGGCTCGTCGGGTGAGGAACCAAATTGCGGACGCAGAAGCATTTACCGCACGTAATTGGAATACGAGCCCAAGCTATCGTCCAGGCGATATCAATGCCGACCTCAATACTTTCATCAACACTCACATCGAGCGCGTCCACAGCACGAGCGAGCCTGTAGTACAGAATGTCCAGTATTTCCACGGTATTGTGCAGGCTACTGGCAAGGTCACGATCAATGCTAGTGAGCAGCTGAACAACAGTCTTGTCCGACCTTCCTATAGCTACGTGAACGGGGGCGAGCGTGTCGCTGATACAAAGGCGCCGGGCACGAACATTGCCACCACCGTAACGCTCAATTCGCAGTTGCCACCCGACCTGCAACAAAAGCAGGTCAACCCGTTGACCCTGCCGGGCTTCACCTTGCCGCAAGGCGAGCATGGCCTGTTCCGCCTGAGCGACCAAAGTAGTCAGAACGCATCCGCAAGTGCGTCGGCCGGCACCGTGTCGCCTCAGCAAATCGGCGGTGTTCAGGGCTTGCCGTCAGCCGGCCGCCCTGCTGGTGCCCACAAGTACCTGATCGAGACCAATCCGGCACTCACCGACCTCAAGCAATTCATGAGCTCGGATTACCTGCTCGGTAACCTTGGCTATGACACCGATGCCACCCAGAAGCGACTCGGGGATGGCCTGTACGAGCAACGTTTGATTCGCGAAGCCATTGTCGCGCGTACCGGTCAGCGCTACCTCGCAGGCCTGACCAGCGACGAAGCGATGTTCCGCCACCTGATGGACAATGCCATCGCGAGCAAAGACGCGCTTGGTCTCAGCTTGGGCATCTCGCTCACAGCCGAGCAGGTCGCAGCCCTGACTCACGACATCGTCTGGATGGAAGAGCACGAAGTCATGGGAGAGACGGTCTTGGTGCCGGTGCTCTATCTGGCTCAGGCCGAGGGCCGGTTGGCCCCGACGGGCGCATTGATCCAGGGCCGTGATGTCGCCTTGATCAGCGGCGGTGCCCTCAACAACCAGGGCACTCTGCGCGCCAGCCAGAACCTCAAGGTGACGGCTGGCAACATCTCCAACGGAGGCCTGATGCAGGCTAGTGAGCGCCTGCAGCTACTGGCCACCGACAGCATCCGCAACACCGCCGGCGGCATCATCGCCGGGCGAGACGTGTCAGCCGTTGCCCTTACCGGCGACATCATCAACGAACGTAGCGTTACGACCCATCAGGCCGCTGACGGCGCGCGCTATCAGAACCGCGAAGACTTCGTTGACAGCGCCGCGCGTATCGAAGCAAGCCACGACCTGACGCTCTCAGCTGGCCGCGATTTGCTTAACCGTGGAGGTGTACTACAGGCGGGCGGAGATGCCAGGCTGGTCGCCGAGCGTGATGTAGAGATAGGCGCTGCTTTCGAGACCGACTTCTCCCTGCAGCGGAAAGGCAAGGGCGCCAGTCGTGTCGAGCAGACCGCCGTACATGGTAGTGAAGTCGCTGTTCAGGGCGATTTGACCATCGCAGCAGGCCGCGATGCGACCATTGCAGCGAGCCAGGTCGATGTAGGCTCAAACCTCACCCTTGTAGCTGAGCGTGATGTGGTGGTGCGCTCCGAAGCAAGCGAAAGCGCGTATCTCTACCAAAGCAGCCGGCGCAAGAGTGAAGGCTCCGACACCGTTCAGATAGGCTCTGTCATCACTATTGGCGGTGATGCGTTGCTTGCTGCAAGAAACGATTTGCGCGTAAGCGCTTCAACCGTATCCTCCGAAGACGGCGCTTTGACCTTGCAGGCTGGCAACGACTTAACCATCGATGCAACCGACAACGAGCACTTCGAGTCGCGCTACCGTAAAAAGACCAAAAGCGGAGCCCTTTCCAGTTCGACCAAAGTCACCTATGACGCAAGCGGCTACACCGAGGCGCAAGGCAGCCTCATCAGCGGCAATACCACCGTCTTGCAAGCCGGCAACGACCTCACCGTCCGCGGCAGTGACATCGTCTCGACCGAACAGACCACGCTGCGTGCGGGCAATGACATCCGAATCGTCAGCGCGACGGAAACCAGCACCAGCGAGCATCTGGAGCAAAGGAAAAAGTCGGGCCTGATGAGCAGTGGCGGTATCGGCGTAACGCTCGGTTCTACCGCCACCAAGAGCAACTCGACCAATGCCACCGAAACGTCCAGGGCAAGCACGGTTGGAAGCGTGCTGGGCAACGTCGATATCCGAGCGAGCAAGGATCTCGGCGTGGTCGGATCAGACATTGTCGCGGGTCGCGATATCCGCCTTGTTGGCCAGAACGTCACTATCGAAGCGGCAGAGAACCAGAGCCGTAGCGAGCAGCGTTTCGAAAGTAAACAGAGCGGCCTCACCTTGGCGCTGTCCGGCCCCGTCGGGAGCGCCGTTAACACGGCGTACCAGACGGCGCAGTCTGCACGCAAGGAAGATGATGGGCGCTTGGCCGCACTGCAAGGCGTCAAAGCGGGACTAAGCGGATACCAGGCCATGCAAGCTGTTGAGGCCGGTGGTGGCGCTGACGCAGCCAACGCTGGTCAATTCGTCGGCGTCAGCCTGTCTCTCGGTTCGCAAAAGTCCAGTTCTCAACAGGTGCATGAGCAGAGTGTTAGCCAGGGCAGCAACGTCACGGCTGGCCGTAATCTCAACATCGTTGCCACCGGAGGTGAAGGCGGTGGCGGAGACATCATCGTCAAGGGCAGCGCGTTACAGGCCGCCGGAGATATGGGGCTTGCGGCAGCACGCGACGTTCAGCTGCTTGCTGCCCAAAACACCCAGCAGCTCAAAGGCTCTAACAAGAGCAGTGGCGGTGCCGTGGGTGTCAGTCTTGGTTATAGCACTGAGGGATCAGCCGGCTTAAGTATCTTTGCCAACGCCAACAAAGGCTCCGGACAGGAGAAAGGCAATGGCACTACCTGGACCGAGACGACCCTCGACGCCGGAGGCAAGGTCAGCCTCGTCAGTGGTCAGGACACCGTGTTGCGCGGTGCGCAGGTCAGCGGCGACCAGATCGTTGCGGACGTGGGTCGTGATCTTCGATTGCAAAGCCTGCAGGACTCGGACCGCTACAACTCAAAGCAGACCGACGTCAGCGGCGGGGTGAGCTTTACCTACGGCACCATGAGCGGCAGCGGATCGATCAGTGTCAGCCAGAGCAAGCTCAAATCCGACTTCAACAGTGTGCAGGAGCAAACCGGCCTGTTCGCAGGCAAAGGCGGTTATCAGCTCGACGTCCAGGGGCACACCCAGCTTGATGGCAGCGTCATTGCCAGCACGGCAGATCCTGAGGCCAACCGGCTTGAAACCGGCACACTGGGTTGGACTGATATCCGCAACAAGGCCGAATTCAGCGCCCAGCAGCAAAGCGCTGGCTTCAGCAGCGGTGGCTCCATCGGCGACCAGTTCAAAGGCAACATGGCCAACGCCTTGCTTGTAGGCGCCAACCGCAGCGAAAGCGAAAGCAGCACGACCCACTCGGCCATTTCCCAGGGTGCCCTGGTCATCCGTAACGAGGCCGAGCAGCAGCAGGACGTGGCGACGCTCAGCCGCGACGTCGAGCACGCTAACAACGCACTGAGCCCCATCTTCGACAAGGAGAAGGAGCAGCGCCGTCTACGTGAGGTTCAGCTGATCGCCGAGATCGGCAACCAGACGATGGACATCATCCGCACGCACGGGCAGATCGAGGCGTCCAAGGCCGCGCGTGAAGAGTTTGCAAAGGCAGGCAACTTTAGCCCGAGCGCCGAAGAGATCGCTGGCAGCGACGCCTATAAGAAGAAGATGGCCGAATACGGCACCGGCAGCGACCTGCAGCGCGCCGCACAAGCCGTTACCGCAGCGCTGCAAGGCCTTGCCGGAGGCAACGTTGCCGGTGCCGTTGGTGGCGCAGCCGCACCATACCTGGCTCAAACCATCAAGCAAGTGGCTGGAGACAACGAAGCGGCACGGCTGATGGCCCATGCCGTGCTGGGCGCCGTGGTCGCGCAGTCTCAGGGCAACTCAGCTGCGGCTGGTGGGCTGGGTGCGCTGACCGCCGAGGTGGCCACGGATCTGATCGCCAAACAGTTGTACGAAGTTACTGACGTATCCAAGCTGACAGAAGAGCAGAAGCAGACAGTCTCTGCACTGGCAACGTTGGCCGGTGGGCTGGCGGGCGCGGTGGGCGGCTCGGGTGCTGCGGATGCGGTGGCGGGGGCGCAGGGCGGGAAGAACGCGGTTGAGAATAATGAATTTGGTTTGCCTATAGGAATGGTGCATTTTGGTCAAGCCGCAACTACATTGGCGGAGGATTTACAGGCAAAAGGTGCGACACCAGAGACAATTAGTTTAACGCTGCAGGGGCTGGCAAGAGGCGATGGGTATGATGGGCCTAATCCTGTCATGGACCTTCTTAAAACTGGAGGAGTTCTAGTACCTGTAGGGGCTGGGCTCGTGTTAAGTGCTCCGGTAACAATAGGTACTGTTGCAGTTGGCGCAGTAGTTTCTGGAGGTGTGGAATATTACTACCAGTATGACGTTAAAACGGGAGATGTGGATTTGATTAGTGTGGGTAAAGCCACTGTGATTGGTGGTTTAACTCAAGGGAAGAGCCTGCCGGTTACTGTGATGACAAACGTAGGTGGAGAGTATATATACAGAAGAATAAAAGATGATGATGTGGGGGCTTCGTTGGTTGGGAGTGCGATAGGCACGGCGGCGGGGTCGAAATTGGCTGACACAGCAGAAAACATTGGCGGAAATTCTCTTAGAACTACCAAGTCGGTTTTGGCCACTATATTAGGCTCTGTTGTTTCGAAGGAAGTGGAGTCCAAAGTGGAGCCGATTGTTGGCGGTCGCCAATGAAAAGAATAAAAGGATATAAAGGCCTTATATTCATAGCGATTTTGTATGTCTTAGGCGTTTTCGCAACGGTATATTTTGCTCGCTTTGCTACTGTTTGTTATTACCTTGGGATTAACCAATTTGATTTTTTTAAGGAGGCAGTCAGGGCTGGCGAAATAGGCATAAAGATAGGTGGATTGGTTGCGCTTATCAACTGTGCAGAAATCGTCTTTGAGAGATGGAGAGGAAAGAGGTAGACGGGCAATCGGATTGAAAGGAAAAGCAGAGAAAAGGGGGCAGATTTATCTTTCTAGGCTGGCGAGTTCATGAATAAATAAATCTGAACTGACCCCGGTTTCGCGGACACTGACCTAAGAGACAGCATGAAGGCGTTCATACTCAAACTGAAACAATAGGGGGCAGACCACGTTTTTGTTAGATGTTGATGTGGTTGAATAGCAGCTAACCTGAAGGAAAAGGATTTCCTATGCCACGTCGAGCAAGGCTTTTGCTGCCTGGTGTGCCGTTGCATTTGATACAGCGCGGTAATAATCGCAGCGCTTGTTTCTACGCTGAAGAAGATTATTTATTTTATCTGGACAACCTGAAGCTTCAGGCAGAGCAACATGGCTGCGCTGTTCATGCTTGGTGCTTGATGACCAATCATGTTCACTTGCTAGTCACCCCATCAAAACCTGAAAGCGCCAGCCTAATGATGAAGGGCTTGGGCCAGCGGTGCGTACAATACATCAATCGAACCTATGACCGTAGCGGTACGCTGTGGGAAGGGCGTTTTAGGTCTTGCTTGCTGCAAGAAGAGGATTACGTGCTTGCATGCTATCGCTACATCCAGATGAACCCTGTACGCGCCGGCATGGTCGAGCATCCCGCTGAGTATCGTTGGTCCAGCTACGGCGCTAACGCGCATGGGTTACCTTCAGCAATCATCGAGGCGAATCCGCTCTATACCCAACTTGGTGAAACGGCCGATCTACGAGCTAGTGCCTACCGTGAGCTCTTCAGGTATCAGCTTGATCCTGGCTTGGCTGATCAGATTCGGTCAGCAACCAATGGCAACTATGCCTTGGGCAACGCCCGGTTTGCATCGGAGGTCGAACAGGCTCTAGGGCGTCGAGCGGTGCGTGGGAAGGCGGGGCATCCGAAGCGTTCGATGTAGCTAGTTATCGACGCGAAATCGTGGTCTGTCCCCTATTCCCCGGCGCTAACGCGCATGGGTTACCTTCAGCAATCATCGAGGCGAATCCGCTCTATACCCAACTTGGTGAAACGGCCGATCTACGAGCTAGTGCCTACCGTGAGCTCTTCAGGTATCAGCTTGATCCTGGCTTGGTTGATCAGATTCGGTCAGCAACCAATGGCAACTATGCCTTGGGCAACGCCCGGTTTGCATCGGAGGTCGAATAGGCTCTAGGGCGTCGAGCGGTGCGTGGGAAGGCGGGGCGTCCGAAGCGTTCGATGTAGCTAGTTATCGACGCGAAATCGTGGTCTGTCCCCTATTCGTGGGATTCCAAAAGTATGCAATGACTAGGGGCGTGCCAGACGAAACAGCTGGAAGGATAACTAATAGCCTGTCCGCGATGAAGGTTTGCGACAATATCATCACGAATGGGAGGCAAACCTTTGCAGATGACTAACTTGCTTTATAAATATCGTTTTTGGATCCTTCTTCTTCTTGGGTGTGGTATCGCTATTAGCGCTGTTAGACACTGGGGCGACTGGAGGGTATTCGTGCCTGTCCTAGCAGGCCAAGTTTGGTTTGGCCGTGGTGTGTATTACTATGCCAGTGGAAAAGATATTATTTATGGGGGTGGAGGGTACGTAGCTGCAAACTCTGCACCATTGGTGAGAGCGATAATGGGTATCGTGGGGCTCGCAGTTTACTTAGCACTGTTTTTCTATTAATTTTTAATAGAAGATAAGAAAAGGGGACAGATTTATTTTCCGGCCCCGTTCGTGAGATGCGCTACAACCTGTTTCTCGCGTCTCCTCTAACCTGACGTCTTTCCACGGAATGGAGAGTGCCGCTATGCCCAGGATGGGCCGCCTCGTTTTGCCGAATTACCCGCACCATGTCGTGCAGCGTGGGCACAACCGTCAGGTTGTGTTTGCCGCTGACGAAGATTACCAGCGATACCTGGCTGATCTGCGTGAGCTGAAGGATGTCTTTGGCGTCAAGGTCTACGCCTATTGCTTGATGACGAATCATGTTCACCTGCTGCTGGCTCCCGGCGAGGCCATAGCAGGGCTTGGTCAGTTGATGAAAGCCCTCGCCGCAAATGCCACCCGGTATCGAAATCGATTGGAAGGTCGGTCTGGAACGCTTTGGGGAAGTCGCTATAAATCGAGCGTCGTTCAAACCGATAGCTATCTACTCGCATGTTCTCGCTATATCGAGCTGAACCCCGTCCGCGCACGGATGGCGGCTAACCCAAGCGAATACCGCTGGTCTAGCTTTAATAGCCGCGTAACCTTCGGGCAGTCGACCGGATGGCTAGATACCGATCCTTGCTATTTGGCTTTAGGGTGGACCCAACAACAGCGGAGCGAGCGATATGGAGCATTTGTTCGAGGCGCCTATCGCAAGCGGAGCTATCGCTGATCCGTGAGGGCCTGCAGCGCGGCCAGCTGACGGGCAGTAGCCGCTTCGTAGACGAAGTGGAGCGGATTGCCGGGCTTCGCATCGAACGAAGAGGACAAGGCAGGCCGAGAGCCTGCACGGAAAAATAGGTCTGTGTCCCTTTCCCCCAAAACAAAAACGCCCGATCAAAGACCGGGCGTTTTTCACTACTCAAGGCTAACCGTAACAATAGGGGACAGACGACGTTTTTGTTAGACGTTGATATGGTTGAATAGCATTTTACTGGAAGGGAAAAGGATTTCCTATGCCACGTCGAGCAAGGCTTTTGCTGCCTGGTGTGCCGTTGCATTTGATACAGCGCGGTAATAATCGCAGCGCTTGTTTCTACGCTGAAGAAGATTATTTATTTTATCTGGACAACCTGAAGCTTCAGGCAGAGCAACATGGCTGCGCTGTTCATGCTTGGTGCTTGATGACCAATCATGTTCACTTGCTAGTCACCCCATCAAAACCTGAAAGCGCCAGCCTAATGATGAAGGGCTTGGGCCAGCGGTGCGTACAATACATCAATCGAACCTATGACCGTAGCGGTACGCTGTGGGAAGGGCGTTTTAGGTCTTGCTTGCTGCAAGAAGAGGATTACGCGCTTGCATGCTATCGCTACATCCAGATGAACCCTGTACGCGCCGGCATGGTCGAGCATCCCGCTGAGTATCGTTGGTCCAGCTACGGCGCTAACGCGCATGGGTTACCTTCAGCAATCATCGAGGCGAATCAAAGGAAAAAGGGGACAGATTTATTTTTCTAGGCTGTCCCGTCCTGAATAGGGTTTACACCTTCTGATCTGTTTTTCAGTACTAAAAGGGGACAGTACATAAAAGGGGACAGATTTATTTTTCATCTGATCGGCTAAGCTGAAGGTCTCTACGGAAGGAGGTCGTTATGCCCAGGATGGGCCGTCTTGTTTTACCGAACTACCCGCACCGTGTCGTCCAGCGAGGCCATAACCGCCAGGTTGTGTTTGCCGCTGACGAAGATTACCAGCGATACCTGGCTGATCTGCGTGAGCTGAAGGAGGCCTTTGGCGTCAAGGTATACGCCTACTGCTTGATGACGAACCATGTTCACCTGCTGCTGGCTCCGGGTGAGGCCATAGCAGGGCTTGGTCAGTTGATGAAAGCGCTCGCCGCACGAGCCACACGGTATCGGAACTGATTGGAAGGCCGGTCTGGGACGCTTTGGGAAAGCCGCTATAAATCGAGCGTCGTGCAGACTGATACCTATCTTCTTGCGTGTTCTCGCTATATCGAACTGAACCCCGTTCGCGCACGGATGGTGGCTGATCCAAGCGAATACCGCTGGTCCAGCTTCAACAAATGGAAAAGGAGACAGATTTATTTTTAGGCTGGTGAGGGGCCATTAAAAAATCTGTCCCCTTTTTAATGATATTGCAACGATATTTCGGGATGCCCAATACTAGTGCTAACATGTAGAGCAGCCCTCTTTCCCTAGCAGTTACCTACTCGTTACGCCTAAGCACAGTCCGATTCCGGGGCTAGTAGGTAGTGCTGTTGGTTCATCGGCTTCTGAGTCGCTACAGGTAATAGATAAGATAAAGAAGGACTTATATGGTGCTTTTCTTAAAAAAACGTTGCTGCTACTGCCACTTGTTTTATTTTTTTCAGCAGGGGTCAGTGTTGTTTTCATAGCAACTGAAGCTCTTATTTCATTTCGTTTATTAAGCCTGGCTGAGGTTCGGGCGGTAGCTTTAGTCGGAAGTTCAGTTGGCTCAGTAGTTGGTGCTGCGGTTTGGTTTATTCTGTTAAGAGGGTGGAGGTAGAGAAATAGGGGACAGATTTGTTTTCCAGCCCTGTTCGTGAGATGGGCTGCAGACCGATTCCCGCGCTTCCGCTAACCTGACGTCTTTCCACGGAATGAGAGCGCCGCTATGCCCAGGATGGGCCGCCTTGTTTTGCCGAACTACCCGCACCATGTCGTCCAGCGAGGTCACAACCGTCAAGTCGTATTCGCCGCTGACGAAGATTACCAGCGCTACCTGGCTGATCTGCGTGAGCTGAAGGATGCCTTTGGCGTCAAAGTCTACGCCTACTGCTTGATGACGAATCATGTTCACCTGCTGCTGGCCCCGGGTGAGGCCGTAGCAGGGCTGGGTCAGTTGATGAAAGCGCTCGCCGCACGGGCCACACGGTATCGGAATCGGTTAGAAGGCCGGTCTGGGATGCTTTGGGAAAGCCGCTATAAATCGAGCGTCGTTCAAACCGATACCTACCTATTGGCTTGTTCTAGATATATCGAGCTGAACCCCGTCCGCGCACGGATGGTGGTTGACCCAAGCGAATACCGTTGGTCTAGCTTTAACAGCCGCGTATCCCTCGGACAGTCGACTGAATGGCTAGATACCGATCCTTGCTATTTGGCTTTAGGGTGCACCCAACAACAGCGGAGCGAGCGATATGGAGCATTTGTTCGAGGCGCCGTATCGCAAGCGGAGCTATTGCTGATCCGTGAGGGCCTGCAGCGCGGCCAGCTAACAGGAAGTAGCCGCTTTGTCGACGAAGTGGAACGGATTGCCGGTCTTCGAATCGAGCGAAGAGGGCAAGGCAGGCCGCGAACTAGCGCGGAAAGATAAATCTGTCCCGTTTGTAAATAAGTTAAGGTAGGGATTATCTGGAAGGCTCGCTATTGTTGCAAGGGATCGCGGCGAGGAGTGTCTAAGGAAAGAAACTACGTCCCCGGAAGTGCTGGCCAAATGGGTATACGATATTTTCAACAAGAAATGAATAAATAAATCTGTCCCCTTTTTTCAATAAGCGGTGGCGTTCCTATAATGATTGATAGTGTGCGAAAGGAGCAAAAATGAGAGGGAAAAATTCGTTGCCTAGATATATGCGTCCAGGAGGCTTCTATGATTTGTCTAGTGTTAAAGGTAATATTAGATATATTTTATTGTGTTTGCTTGGTGCTTGTATAATTTGGTATTCAAACCATATTTTTGATGGGTTGGATATGCTTTTTGAATTTAGCTCTACACCTGATTCCGAGAGCACAATTCGTGTTAGAAGGTTTTGGGCAGGTGTCTTGGGGGCGGTTGGAACTTTAACAGGGCTTGCCAAAATACTGTGGCTATATCGGTATCGTAAGCACGCAATAAAAAGTGCTGAGGGGCAGTGGTATGATAATCCTTCTTTGAGTAAGAAAGATTTAACTACAGAAGAAAGGGGTGACGTAAGCTAGCCTCGGTTAAACGAAAAAGGGGACAGGGGAAAAAGTAGATAGATTGGACTACCCCCGCTCCGGTAGACATTTCCCGACCTCATAACGAGGCGCTTTCAAACGCCTCAGGACTGACGCCACCCAGGTGACTGTGGCGTCGGGTTCGGTTGTAAAAGACCTCGATGTAATCTGGGAAAAAGGGGACAGATTTATTTTCCGGCCCCGTTCGTGAGATGCGCTACAGCCTGTTTCTCGCGTTTCCGCTAACCTGACTTCTTTCCAAGGAATGGAGAGTGTCGCTATGCCCAGGATGGGCCGCCTTGTTTTGCGGAACTACCCGCACCATTTCGTTCAGCGAGGTCACAACCGTCAAGTCGTATTCGCCGCTGACGAAGATTACCAGCGCTACTTGGCTGAGTTGCGTGAGCTGAAGGATGCCTTTGGCGTCAAAGTCTACGCCTACTGCTTGATGACGAATCATGTTCACCTGCTGCTCGCGCCGGGTGAGGCTGTAGCAGGGCTTAGTCAGTTGATGAAAGCTCTCGCCGCACGAGCCACACGGTATCGAAATCGGTTGTAAGGCCGGTCTGGGACGCTTTGGGAAAGTCGCTACAAATCGAGCGTCGTTCAAACCGATACCTACCTATTGGCTTGTTCTCGATATATCGAGCTGAACCCGTCCGCGCATGGATGGCGGCTGACCCAAGCGAATACCGCTGGTCTAGCTTTAACAGCCGCGTATCCCTCGGGCAGTCGACTGAATGGCTAGATACCGATCCTTGCTATTTGGCTTAGGGTGCACCTAACAACAGCGGAGCGAGCGATATGGAGCATTTGTTCGAGGCGCCGTATCGCAAGCGGAGCTAGTGCTGATCCGTGAGGGCCTGCAGCGTGGCCAGCTGACAGGAAGTAGCCGCTTTGTGGACGAAGTGGAGCGGATTGCCGGTCTTCGAATCGAGCGAAGAGGGCAAGGCAGGCCGCGGCGTAACGCAGAAAAATAATCTGTCCCCTTTTACGTTCCTTAGCGGGTTACATGAAGGAAGACCTCAAAAGGAGCTGCGTCTGCTGCCGCATTAAGTACTGGCTTCAAAGAGTTTGCTATGAAGTTAGGCGTTCCTGCTGCTGCCGCGGATAAAGCAGCTACTGCACTTGGCTTGGCAGATGTATGTAACAATTTGGTTGATGAGATGAAGCGATGAAAAAAAGCAGTGTAGAGCGTAAACTTTATTCTTTTAGGTACAAGATACTATCAATAATGCTGATTTCGGTAGTGTTGAATATGATTACTTTGATCGATGATGTAGAAATTTTGATTGCGTTCTTGCTAGTGCAGGCTTTGTTTATTCAGGCGTACTTTTCTTATGTTAGTGGTCGTCATATTTCCATAGGGTTCGGGATTTTGGGAGAGACAAGTATGGAGTACGGACGAGACGTGATGGGTGGATTTGTGCTGGCAGGCTTTATTTTGATGTTTTTTTTAGAGGGTACTAGTGTAATGGATCTACTGATCCCGGACGCCGATTTAGGCGAAGATCCTCGCCATTAAGAGTGTTCGATGTGAAAGAAAAGGGGACAGATTTATTTTCTAGGCTGGTGAAGGCCTGAATAAATAAATCTGTCTCCTTTTTCATTCGTAGCAGGGCTTGGTCAGTTGATGAAAGCCCTCGCCGCACGAGCCACCCGGTATCGAAATCGGTTGGAAGGCCGGTCTGGAATGCTTTGGGAAAGTCGCTACAAATCGAACGTCGTACAGACTGATACCTACCTACTTGCCTGTTCTTGCTGTATCGAACTGAACCCCGTCCGAGCACGGATGGTGGTTGACCCAAACGAATACCGTTGGTCTAGCTTCAACAGTCGCATAACTGTTGGGGGGCCGGCTGCATGGCTGGACGACGATCTCTGTTACTTGGCTTTAGGGAGCACCCAGCAACAGCGGAGCGAGCGATATGAAACATCTGTTCGCGGCGCCGTATCGCAAGCGGAGCTATCGCTGATCCGTGAGGGCCTGCAGCGCGGCCAGCTTACAGGGAATAGCCGCTTCGTAGACGAGGTAGAGCGGACTGCCGGGCTCGAATCGAGAAGAAAAAGGGGACAAAAACAATAGGGGACAGACCACGTTTTTGTTAGACGTTGATATGGTTGAATAGCATTTCACTGGAAGGGAAAAGGATTTCCTATGCCACGTCGAGCAAGGCTTTTGCTGCCTGGTGTGCCGTTGCATTTGATACAGCGCGGTAATAATCGCAGCGCTTGTTTCTATTCTGAAGAAGATTATTTATTTTATCTGGACAACCTGAAGCTTCAGGCAGAGCAGCATGGCTGCGCTGTTCATGCTTGGTGCTTGATGACCAATCATGTTCACTTGCTAGTCACCCCATCAAAACCTGAAAGCGCCAGCCTTATGATGAAGGGCTTGGGCCAGCGGTTCGTGCAATACATCAATCGAACCTATGACCGTAGCGGTACGCTGTGGGAAGGGCGTTTTAGGTCTTGCTTGCTGCAAGAAGAGGATTACGTGCTTGCATGCTATCGCTACATCGAGATGAAACCCTGTACGCGCCGGCATGGTCGAGCATCCCGCCGAGTATCGTTGGTCCAGCTACGGCGCTAACGCGCATGGGTTACCTTCAGCAATCATCGAGGCGAATCCGCTCTATACCCAACTTGGTGGAACGGCCGATCTACGAGCTAGTGCCTACCGTGAGCTCTTCAGGTATCAGCTTGATCCTGGCTTGGTTGATCAGATTCGGTCAGCAACCAATGGCAACTATGCCTTGGGCAACGCCCGGTTTGCATCGGATGAAGAAAAAGGGGACAGATTTATTTTCCAGCCCTGTTCGTGAGATGGGCTGCAGACCTTGGCTGATCTGCGTGAGCTGAAGGATGCCTTTGGCGTCAAGGTATACGCCTACTGCTTGATGACGAAGCATGTTCACTTGCTGCTGGCCCCAGGCGATTCGATAGCAGGGCTTGGTCAGTTGATGAAAGCACTCGCAGCACTAGCCACACGGTATCGGAGTCGGTTGGAAGCCGGTCTGGAACGCTTTGGGAAAGTCGCTACAAATCGAGCGTCGTACAGACTGATACTTATCTACTTGCCTGTTCTCGTTATATCGAACTGAACCCCGTCCGAGCACGGATGGTGGTTGACCCAAGCGAATATCGCGGGTCTAGCTTTAACAGTCGCGTAACCGTCGGGCAGTTGACTGAATGGCTAGATACCGATCCTTGCTACTTGGCTTTAGGGAACTCTGCAAAACAGCCGAGCGACCGGTATCAGGCATTTGTTCGTGGATCAGTCTCGCAGGCGGAGCTATCCCTGATCCGTGAGGGTCTCCAGCGCGGCCAGCTGACGGGCGATAGCCGCTTCGTAGACGAAGTAGAGCGGATTGCCGGGCTGCGAGCGATGAGAGCAACGCCGACCGCGTGCCCTCACGGAAACCTAAATCTGCCCCCATTTCCCGTCGCCCTCTTTTTCGCATCTTCTCCTAAGGCGGGACGGCAACGATCAGCCATGATCCATCCCGCGTTAATCATTTGCCAATCAGAAGCGGGCACCCAGGGTGAGCATCGCTGCGTGGTCCGCTTCGGCATCGGCGTTATGGCCCGGCTGATCCATCCGCATCAGTGAGACTTTTATGTCGTCGATAACCGGAGTCGAAGTAGCGAAGTAAACCTCTGTGTTTATCTGTCGACCCGTGGGCGCTAGGTCCACATTAACGGTGCCGATTGTGTACGCGCCGTTCTGGTAGCCGTTGATAAAACTGAGATTGGCGTTGGCGGATTCGACCTTTAGCGGCTGAGCGACGATCACTCCGTATTGCTGTACGCCCCGGTTGTATCTCCCGCCGATGAGCCAGCTGCTGGTAACCACCGTGTCCACGTTATCGAAGAGTCCGCGTGCGGATATGTCGCTCTGACCCAGGTAAGCGCTATGGAAAAGTGTCAATGCGTCGCGTTGGAATTCGC
Organism: Stutzerimonas stutzeri; assembly: GCF_051028275.1. GTDB lineage: Bacteria > Pseudomonadota > Gammaproteobacteria > Pseudomonadales > Pseudomonadaceae > Stutzerimonas > Stutzerimonas stutzeri_AS. The sequence continues at coordinate 3,984,599 of NZ_CP069269.1, read as the reverse complement.
CGCGAAGGCCTACGAAGCGGGTGCTTGCATTATCGTCCAGACCAAGCGCTCCGCCCGTTTCTGTGCCGAACAGGCTGTCTTTGCCGTTGACCAGCCCCAGTTCGAACGTGGACGTATAGCTGTTGGCCCATTTATAGCTGAACGAGGTCGACACCCCGGATCGTTCCGCTGAGCTGACCGCAGTGATGGCCAGACTGCCACCAGCGAGTCCGAACGCTTGTTGCATGCCCATCGCGCTCTGGTCGTCCTCGCTCATCCAATACGGGGCGGTAAAGCTGACCCGTTGTTGCGATAGGCCAGAAAAATCCGTTCCGCCGGCCAGAACGTCCACGCTCGAGACCATGCCGAAGCGTGTCGAAATACCATCAGCGCCGGCGAAGCCCAATACCATGTTATCGACCAGGGTGTCGTCTTGCCCGTTATAGCCGATGGTCAAGGTCATGCCATGCTTGCTCTCGACTTGTCGCGGGGCTTGCCGCGTCAGGCGGTTGCTTGCTGCGAGGAGGTCGTACTCGAATTTCTCGGTCTGTACTGCTCCGCCGAGGTCGGTAATGAAACCGGCGCCCTGGGAGTCCAACGCCATGACGTTCAAGCCTTGGAGGGGGTTGCCAGTGCCGAATGCGCTTCCCAGTTTCATCGTTGTGATCGCCAGAGGCGCGTGTTCACCCGACCCGCCTACAACGGTCAGCGTGCCGAGTGGCAGAGTCGCTGAGTCAACATCCAACAGGCCTTGCCCGTATAGGCTCATGTCTGAATAGATTCCGCTCTTGTCGGCTGTGACGAAAAGGCGAGATACGATCTGCTCGTTGGTGAGCATCGGGAACGCGTCTTTCAATACGGCCAGCGCACCCGTTACGGCCGGGGCAGCCATAGATGTGCCAGTCATGACGGCGTAGTAGTCGCTTCCGACAATCGACGGTGCAGCGATTCCGGTCCCAGGTGCCGAGATGCACCAGTCCCGGGCATCACCACACGCCTGTGAAGACGGGTGAAGTTGACCTGTAGAGGAGTCAATATTTGCAACGGCGACCCAGTTGTCCTCCAGCTCTGGAAACAGCTGGGGTAGGGCCGCTAGCAAACTCGGTTGGCTACCGCCATCGTTTCCATTCGCCCAGACGTAGATGACATCGTTTTGCGCTCCGGTGCGGAACTCGGAGATCATCTCTGGAAAGTACGACTCGATCTGTTGGGCCGTGAAGTCGGACGCGTAAGCGCTAGGCCCCCAGCTGTTGTTGATGAAGTCTGCGCCGCGCTGGCGAGCCCAGCGGAACGCGCCCGCGGTCTGCTCACTGTTGGTCGTGAGGTTGCCCTGGCTGTCACCGATCCTAACCCCTAGCAAGGAAGTGTCGGGCGCATAACCGACACCCATGTAATCGTTAGCTTTGGCCGCCAGGATGCCCGCAACGTGCGTACCATGGCCGTCGACATCGATTGCGTCAGAGGCGAGCTCGCTGCCAGTGTAGGCGTTATAGAAGCCGTCGAACTGGCCGGACAGTTCGACATGGTCGCTATAGAAGCCAGTGTCCAGCGCCGCGACAACGGCGCTCGACCCTGTGTAGCCACGGGCATGTGCCGCCTCGATGCCGGTGATGCTCATGCCGCCAGTGAAGCGGTACTCAGCTTCGGTTGGTCTGGAGATAGGCGTAGGCGCCGGGTCGGGCGATGGGGTCGGCAGGATCGTGTCCTCTTCTTCCGGAAACCTTGGATCCACCGGCTCAGGAACGGGCTGTTCGCTCGGGGGCTCCTGGGGTGGAGTTGGCTGTTCAGGCGGTGGGGGGCTTGGCTGTGGAGTGCCGCCGCCCCCGCCCCCACCCCCGCCTCCTGCGGCCGCCGCAATGCCGCCTACCCCCGCGACAACGAGGCCAACCTGGACCAATCGATTGCTGAAGATGCTACCGCCTGTTTCAGTGGTGGTGCCGGCTGCTGACGATACGCCAAGCGCATCGAGCCGTGCCTGGATGAGTCCTGCACTATTGGAATCGAGAAGTCCTCTTTCGGTCAGGTAGTCAAAGGCCTGTTGCAACGTCCGCCCCTGTTCGGCGCTTTCCACTCCAGCAAGAACCTCTTCCAGCCTTTCGGGAGAATGCTCCGCAGCCTCGGTCAGTCGCTGTGCCATCCGTTCTGTCTCAGAAACCCGGGACGCGTTCTTGCCAGCGTCCGGCACTGCAGCTTCCGCTGCAAGCGTCGCTTGTGCGGCGGTGATCGCCGCAACAGAGAGGTAAATGGCCGAAGCTAGGAGGCTTTTTCTCATAGTTAGGGTCCCATCGTAGTGAAAACAGAATGCTTGTTCTGCCTCGCGTTAGTCTGGCGAGGTCGGGTGGGTGCGGCGCAATATAACTTTCGCTAATTACAAGAAAGCCTGTTACGCACCGTTGTGCTCGAAAAGGCGATGAGTGGCTATCGGCTATGTTTGAAGATTAGTAGCAAGACGAGTGATGTCCGTATTCGCCGCCTGGACAAAAAGTCGAGCTGGTGGTCGGCGTCGTGCCGGTAGACACACTAGGAGAACGAGGGCTGAAGGTCCACAGAATCAGCGCGCCACGGGGCGGGCAATATCTGTGAAGGGCATCGGCGAGCTGCGGATAGGACGAAACTCATCCGCATCCCGCACGTGGTCATGATAACGCCGTGGTGATGGCTACTCGATTGTCCGCCTTTGGTGCCTGCGGGCCGGCACCCAAAGCGGCAAGGAAGACGGGACTACCTCAGCACCCGGTCATGAAATGGCATCGATTTACTTGGCTAAGCTGTCCCAGCGGTCGGCCAGAGGTGCCGCTGTTGCTTGTATCGGCACAAGCCACGCTTTTATGACTGGTCACGGTGCCGGTGTGCTTGCTTCACCTCTGTCGGTAACACCGTTACGCTCAAGCCGATACGCGCTAATGGACTCGTATACGGCCTTACGCAGCCGGTTGATACCACCGATTGGACGGTGGTCGGGCAGGGCATGCCAGGGGTTGAAGCTGAGGTTGTCACAGGCCAGGTTCTGCTCGGGGCTGTCGAAATCCTGTGGCGGCAGGAGAATGTGGGCAACGGTTTCGAACGGCGAGATGGCTTCGCTCCATTCGATGCTGGTGTCCTCGATGGGCATGTAGTGCTCGGCATTCTGACGTTGCACCTGCAGGGCGAAACAGGCAGGGACGCGGTCGAGTGACAGTTGTTGGTAGAGCGCGCTACGCAGGAAATTCGGCAGGTCGCGATTCAGTGCGGGGAGCTTGTAGAGCGGGCAGTTTTCCGGCGTTGGGATAACGCGGTACTTGATGTTGTGCGGGCCGAGCTTGTACGGCGCAACAGAACTGTAGGTAGTCGCAACCGGGCTTTCGGGCGCAGGCGCGAGGGTCTGCAGCGCGATGGACAGATGGCGCAGCTCCCAGCTGCGCGGATCCAGGCTGGGAAAGAACGCCAGCGCCTTCTTGCCCTGCGCCTGGGAAGCGAAGTTGCTTCGGTATTCGGCGACGTCGCGGACGAAGAACACCGGGTGGTTGAACATCACGAAGTCCTGTTCGCCAGCGTGGCGCGAGCTGCGCGTGAGTTTTTCTCCTGGCACCTCGAGCAGCTTGATGGCCATGCCGCGCGCGTCCTTGATGCGGTCGAATTGTGGATAGGCGTTGCCGTTGGACAGCCGCACCCAGGCCTGCCAGGTTTTGCCCGGCTGGTTGAACACACCATGCCGCAGTGCCGGTTCCAGGTCGTTCCGTACGCTGACCTCGGCACGCACGCAGCCGTGGGCCTTGGCGTGAGCATCACGCAAAACGCGGGTGTTCTCACTATGCTGTTCGACCACGGCGATGGCATCGGCGATGATCGCTTGGGTGTCTGCCGCTTCGGTCGGTGCTATGACTTCTGCGGTCGAGACGGGCCCGCGATGAGTGATGTGAAAGTGAATGGCGGCAATAGCCCAGCCGATCAGGCCGATGCAAAAGGTGGCAAGCAATAGCCGGCCCAGCAGGCGGCCGATCCAGAGCCAAAGTCTTGTAAGCATGTGGCAGATCCTTGTGCGTAGTCGGGTCAGGAGCAGCTTGGGCCGGAGTTATGAGGGCGCGCCGGCAGTTCCGTAAGGCAAGGCTCGAAGCGGGGGTCACCGAGCACCTTGAGGTACTCGACCAGCGCCCAGCGCTCATGCGGCGCCAGTGCCCGTCCGATCACACCGTTGCCGCGACAGCCAGCACGAAACTCGTGGCCGCGGTTGCTGTTACCGGTGATCGCGGTATCCAGCAGAAAGCCACCTTCGAAGCGATCGGCGCGGATGCCCAGTTGCTGCGGATCGTATTCGCGGCTACCGACCCAGAACTGTTTCTGCCGTTCGGCCACCGGCGACAGCAACTGGAACAGTGTCGGCACCGAGCCGTTATGCAGGAAGGGCGGTGTCGCCCAGATGCCATCCAGCGGGCGTGCCTTGTAGCCGCGCAGTTCCTGCACGCCGATGGGCAGGCCGAAGCCGTCGAACTCGGCACGTTCGTCTGGTCTGATGCCCGCGTCGCGATAGGCGCGCGCTTCGACATAGGCGGTGATATAGGCGAGCCCTTTGGCGCTGGACACCTGGGTCAGGTCCAGCGGGCTGGACGTCTTGCCGAACAGGCGCACGTCCAGCCTGTCCAGCTCGGCCTGTGTCCAGCCGAGGCGGGACAGGTCGAAACGATGGTCGGCGATGTTGTCGGCCGTGGTCGGGTCGGTTCCCACCACGGTCGTTGGAATCACCGGCATGTGCCACTCAGGGTCGCGGTCGGGCGCGAAGCGCTTGGTCGCCGGTTTTGGCTTGGCGTCGTGGCAATGGGCGCAATTCTCACGGTAGAGCGCGCGGCCGAGGCTTGCCTGTTCCAGGTCGATGTCGCCCAGAATCGCTTCGGGCCATCGCGGGGGTGCCAATCGCATGAGCGTGGTTTCCAGCGTGTGCAGATCACGCACGCGGATCCCGGAGGCGTAGCGCTCACCTTCCGGTATCGGCGCGCCGTTCTCGTGCATCAATTGTAGCCGCGCGCCCACGCCCAGCGCCTCGCCAATGTTGCGCGCCATCGGTTGCATGGCCGAACCGTTCCACTGCACCCAGTCGAACTTCCAGATGTCCCACAGCTGCGGATAGCTCACCGGCGCGTTGGCGACGCGGTAATTCGCTGAATCAAGGGCATCGCCGAACGCCGTGTTAGCGATGCGACCGAACGCATCGGTACGGCCGAAGCCTTCTTCGGTGGGGTAGAGCCCCCGGTGCCAATCGTTGTAGGCCGTGCCGAGCAGGCGGTCGAGGACTCGCTTGAAATCCTGACGCAACTGAGCGCGGTCGCGTTCGTAGCTTTCCCCAAGCACCCTGTGGGCGAAACGGCGGAACTTGAGCGGGTTGTAGTAGGTGAAAGCCATGCTCATGCCGAGTGCTTGGCCGAAGGAGCCGCCACGCAGCGTCGGTACAGTCGAAGCCAACGAGTGCATCGCGGCGCCACCGTCGATACGAATGGCCTGTCCGTTGTAGCGCAGCTCCCCGGTGTGACAGGCCGCGCAGGTCACATCCAGGTAGGCGCGACCGGTTTCGTCGTCCTCGTGGCGGGCAAAACCGACCGGCAGGTTGCCAGGGTTCAGCGTGGTGGATTGTTGAGCGGGATCGACCAGAAAGCCAAAGCGGGCAAGGTAATCGGGCGTAGCGAACCTGTCTTGACTGAAGGGCCGCTCCAGCGCACGAAACCAGTCGTACTCCAGCCCCTTAACCTGGGTGCCTTGCGGCGTGTAGTAATAGGTCTGCCGATCAGCCTTGTCCCATTGGTCAAGATAATGCAGCGCCTCGGGTGCTTCGTACTCCGGAAGGTTCGGGTAGGCCACAAAATACAGCCCGATCCCAGCCGCTAGCACGGCCAACCCCACCAGCCCAAGCAGGGCGCATCGTAGCAATCGCATCGGTACATCCTTGTAGCGTTATGGCGAAAGCGCGTTTATGGCAGGGTTGTGGGGTGATGGCAATATGCCTTTTAAACACTGGCTGATTAAACCGCCAGCGGACGGGCTTGGTTGGCGGCGCTTAGTTCGTGGCTCTCTCGATCCAATACCGTCGGAGGTCTGATGAACCTTAGAACTACCGATACGGAGCCAAGCTTGCTATGCGTATTGACGCGTTCATCGGTTATTTGCAGATAGCTAACTTGTCGCAGCTTATCCAGGCTTGGATTACCTTATCTTTTGCGGTTACGTATTTAATCTTGTACCAAAAAAAATTGCTTTCAGTCTCGGTAAAGTCCGTTAAGATTACTTTGTCACCATTCACTAGATACATCGTTGTCGCTTGATCGAGGCTTGGCGCTTTGTACAGTATCGCTTTAGGAGATGTGACGATTGTAGATAATGGCTCGCGCTGGTTATGGTTTGGGTTGTTTGTGACGAGTAGATGCTCCACTTTATCTTCCGGTAAATGAATCGTTCTTTCTATATAATCACATCCGAGGCAGCTGTCTGTGACCTTGAGAACAGGGTTGCCGCTTTCGATCGCGTAAATTTCTTCGTGCCATTTCGCTCCGCTTCGATAGCTGCTAATTATGTAGCCGGCCTCCAGTGTGTAGTTGCAAATCCGCTTTGAAAAAGCTTCAAAATTGACAAATGAGCTTTGAGTTGAGTCGTATCGGTATATTGCCGAGCAGCTGTTAACGCTGCCCTCGTCGGCATGGGTCAAAATTAATTCTGGAATTCCATCTCCTGTTAAGTCTTCCAATGCGGCATCCGTGTAACCATCTGCTATTGCGTCCTGCGCCCCCTTCGGAAGGCCAATCCGTTCGCAGTCTTCCTGATTGCATATTTTTACCGGGGATAAGGGTAAGCCAGTCAGAACGAACTTCGGCCCGTCGTCAGCTAACTCGGCTTCTTCTGCAGCCAGGTAGTTGGCTGTAGATATAGTGAAAAGCATTTGTATAACGCCAAGGCAAAAGATCTTTTTCCAGAAAGGTCTAAGATCTGAAGCTATATTTATCATTCAAGTCTCCATTCTTTTTTGATTGCCTCAAATATCTTTTTGCGCTCAGCTAACCCGTTATCGCCGCCGTTAACGGCTAAAGTTACAATGCCGACGTTGTTTTTTTCATGCTCGATTAATTTGTTGATATCGCCTTTCGCATTATGCTTTTTATATACGCCACCGTTGTGTCTCCAGAACCAACACGATGCGTCTATAGCGTTGTACATGTTAGAGGCGATTAGGTCAGGGGCTGACGTAAAGTCTATGCCTCTGTACTTGGAGTAGTTGACGTAGTTTTTTTTCCACGTCAGCTGGATGAGCCCTTTTCCCTTATACTTGGGCCCGTCTCCGAACGTAGTATTACCGTTGGCTTCTGCATCCCTGTGTCTGCCCGGGTTGTACTCTTCTCCTGACGCAAACTCAATTGTTGTTTCGAAATGGGCCGACTCATGGAAGCACTGTGCCAGGAAGTGCGCTTTTTGGTAACCTGTGATGATGCCGTGCCTTATCAGGGCGGCATTCAAAAGCTTCACGAACTCTTTTTTATCGAAATCGTAGATGGCAGGATAGCTTTCTCGGAACATCGTTATAAATCGCTGGGACCCACCACGACCGGTAAACCAAGCCCCAGGCTTGCTTAACATCTTCTCTAGGAAGGGAACTGTTATATCCTCCGCTTTGGGTAACGAAAGGCTGCTGGAAAGCCCAAGCGCGTTGATGTGCCATGCCTTACCATCCGCGCCGACCCCGTGTTTTTCGGCTAGATCGTCCCACCAGCTCAACTTCTTGATCCGCTGCTTTTCCTCTTCCCAAACAAGGTTCGGCTGTCCTGGTTCTTCCGCCAATAATGGATCAAGCTCGTCCCACTTGCTCTTGTTCCAGAACCACTCGCTTTCGTATTTCGCGACCAGCTGGCCAAGCACTTGAGCGTGCCAAGGCCTGGCCAGCGCTGCTTGGATTTCAGCGCTAGTCAATACGCCATCCTTATCGGTATCGGCGATATCGTAGAGTCGAGCGAGCGTTACGAGTGGGCCGCCATCGGCCTTGCTGATCTGTGCCCGGTAGTTGTGCTGTTCGTCTGCTTCCAATAGGCCTCTGGCATCGAAGACGTAGGCGAGCTTTTCGAAGGGCGTTCCGGTTTCCTCTATGAACTGGAAGCCTTCCCATTCCCACGGGCTATGGCGAGTAGTGATCAGCTCCTGCTCGGCGAGCCAGCCATCGATGGGGTTGCCGTTAGCGTCGGCGAACAGGCCGTCCAGCCGCCACCAGTGCACAACGCTGTCGGCGCCAGCCTTGACCTGAATCTTTCTCGAAGCGGGGAGCCCATCCAACAGGGACTGCGGAATGATCAGGTCGACGCCGATCTGCGTGCCGTCGTCGTCCAGCTTGGGTGGGTTATCGGGATTGATGTCGTCCCGGTGCGAAACCAGTTTGCTCGCACCTTTGTAAATCTTGAGCAGGGTTTTCTGGTCGTCCGGCAAGCGGCTGGCCCAGGCGAGGCTCTGCGCGATGAAAGCGGGCACATCGTCGCAACTGAACAGTTCGACATGGACCATGCGCTGAGCGGCGCTGTCGTGGTTCTGGTACAGACCGGGATGACCAATAAGGTCACCCGCCTTGATCGGCAACCCGCTGTCGAGAACGACGACCTTGCCGTATTCCGCTGGCTCGCTGTGCGGTTTGAGCAAGCTGGTGGATACATAGCCGGGCAGTTGCCCCTCGTCGTCGGCTGATAGGACGGGTTGTGCCGTCCCGCTGATCAGGCTGATCAGCTTGCTGAACTCACCTTCCGTTTCGCCAATGGTGATTTCGGCGCCCTTGCACAGCTCCGACAGCCTGGTGCTCTCCTTGCTTGGTGCTGCGCGGACGCTCAGGCCGTCTTTCTGCGTATTTACGGTATAGCGCTTGGCTCCCCAGAATGAAGGGCGCGGCAGGTCCGGTTGTGCTTGGTAGCCGTCCCAATCCATCAGATGCATGTACAAGCTATAGAGGGTCAGGCTTGGTGGATTTTGCCCCACGGCAACGCTGCCGTCTGCGTTCTCCAATGGCGGCGGTTGGAGGCTATGCTTGACCAGCACGAACCCCGTGGAAAAGGGTGCACGTCTGACCAAGGGAATGTCGTCGGTGAATTCGCTGACCGGGTAGCGCTCGTCGATGCGGTAGGCGATCACCTCTCCGTCGGCGATACAGCGCACGCTTGACTGGTCGAATGCAGCGGCGGTGCCCTCGTCGAAATGCACGCCTCCGTGCCACAAACCGTTCCCTCCCGTCGGGTAGTAGCCACCCTTGGCCAAGGCCATATGCGTAAGCATCTTTAGGGGGTCGCTGCTGGTGTCCTTGCAGGGAAACGGATATTCCCAGTTGATCGGCTTGAGTTCGGCCATGTTGATGCTTCCTTACTTTTGGGCCAGCTCGAAGGCCAGCGCCTGTCCTTTTCTAGCCTGAGAAATTAAGCGAGCGCTTGCATTTTCCGGTTAGCTTGGCCACCTCGCCTGGTGGTGCCTGCTCCAACAGGTGTCCCGCCTGATCGCTATCGACCATTCCCGGCAACACCGGCGGCTTGATCTTAATCCCAGCTCCTTTACCCGGCGCGCCGCCAGCGTTGATTCGCACCAGCGGGCCGCTGACGGTGATGCCGCTGGGGTCGAGTTTTATGAAGCTGCCGCCGGCCTTGATCGTCAATTCGAGGCCGGCTTCGATGACCATTTTCTGCCCGGCTTTAAGGTGGATCTCGCGGCCGGCTTTGGTCAGCTGGGCGGTGCCGAGCTTCATGTGCTGGCTTTGCGCGATGGTGAGGTGGTCCTCGGGTTTGACTTCCACCTTGCGGTCGCCGGTGACGGTCAGGTGTTCCTCGGCGCGGAATTCGCTGTAGCTGTTAGCCTCGACGGTGTCGTGGCGTTCGTGGCCAATGCGGATTTTCTGGTCGTGTTCGATGTTCTCGTCCCAGTCGCGCTGGGCGTGGACATAGATCTGCTCCGCGCCCTTGCGGTCGTCGATGCGCAGTTCGTTGTAGCCGCCACTGCCGGGCGAGCTGAGGGTCTTGAAGACGCTTCGCGTTTTGTTGGCCGGCAGGTCGTAAGGGACCTGATGTTCCTTGTGATACAGGCAGCCGGTGACCAAGGGCTGGTCGGGGTCGCCTTCGAGGAAGGTCACCAGTACTTCCATCCCAACACGGGGGATGGCGATGCCGCCGTAACGGTCACCCGCCCAGCTTGAGCTAACACGCAGCCAGCAGCTGGTCTTGTCATCAGCCTGGCCGTGGCGATCCCAGAAAAACTGGACCTTGACCCGACCGTATTCATCGCAATGGATCTCTTCGCCCGCGGGGCCGGTCACCACGGCGGTCTGGCTGCCGAGCACCTTAGGCTTGGGGTGGACAAGGGCAGGGCGATAAGGGACATCCCAGGGCGTGGCGGTGAAGTGGTTGCGATAGCCTTGGGTGAAATCCGTGCTTTCGCCTGATTGCGTGACGGATTCCTCTAGCGCCTGCGGCTGTTTGCCTTCGTGAAGCACCTCGGTCAGCAGCCAGAGATCATTCCATTCGCGGCGCGGATGATCGGAGATTTCCAGGAGGTGCCCGCTGACCAGCCGAGGCTGGTCACTTTGACCTTCAGCCAGGCGGTAATCGGCGCGATGGCGTTCCAGGGAGCGCTGGGACAGATGCTTGCCGCGGGTGCGATCAGTGAAGCGGCCCGGATAGTCATAATCCTCGAGGTCGGGCTCCGCCGACTTTTTCCCGTCTGAGAGTTGGCCCTTCTGCGCGGCCTCCATTATCAGGCGTGGCTGCTCGAAGTCATAATCGCGTCGGCTGACCCGGCTGGTGCGGGTCTCCAGGCGTACGGCGAAGCGCTTGATCACAGGCTCGTCGGCGACCAGGCCGCTATCCTGCAGATACGCGGTGGGTTGCCCGAGCTTTGCAAAGCTCGTCTGGTCATCCCCGAACACCAGGACATGGCCCTGCGCGCTGTGCTCGAAGTGGTAATGGATACCTTCCTCTTCGCACAGGCGCTGGATGAAGTGCAGATCGGTCTCGTCGTACTGCGTGCAGTAATCCCGCTCCGGGTAGACCACCGGGCCAAGCTGGAAACGATAGGCGTCTGCCTGGATGCCGTGGCCTTCAAGCACCTCAGCGATGATTTGCGGCACGGTCAGGTGCTGGAAGATGCGTTGATCGGTGCGGTGTGCGAGATAGGCCAGTTGCGGGACGATCGCCAGCCGGTAACGGGTCAGGCGCTTGCCGGACTCGCCCTGGGCGACGCGATGAATCATCCCGTGGATGCCGTTGCCGGCCGGCGAGAGCGCCAGGAAGGCCGGCTTATGCAGCAAGCTTTGCAAATCAATATCGGGGCGCTCGCTGATCAGCTCAAGGTCGAAGCGGTAGGGCTGGCTGATAGCCTCACGTCCTGTGAATGCGAGGACCTGCAGGTCATGCTCGATGCCTTCTATGTCAAGGCTGAAATGGGTGTCGTTGGCCGCGTTGAACATGGCGCTTCCTTGTTTCTCATGTCATCCATGGGTGCGCCCGAACCAGCGTTGGAGGCGGCTGGGTGCGGGGCGGCGGAATATATCCAGCAGCTGGGTCAAGCTCGCCGTGCGCTTATCAGCGTCAAACGACAATGCTGCTCGCAGTGTGGGCCAGCCGTGAGCCAGCTTCGGTGGACGCCGCAATTGCTTGTCGAGTGCCATTGCTTTCGCCTGCCTTGCACTCAGCCGGCGGAACGGGTGGCTGCCACTGGCCATTTCGTAAAGTAGGCAACCGAGTGCATACAGATCGCTGGCTTCCGATGGCTCCGCTCCGTCTAGCAACTCAGGGGCTGCATAGCGCGTGGTCCAGGCCTTGAACCGAGTGCGCGAGAGGCGTGGCAGGTTATTCAGTACGCCTTCGAGTGGTTGGCCGAGACCGAAGTCGAACAAGCGAAGACCGTCTTCTGCCAGGATCACGTTGCTTGGTTTGATATCGCCGTGAATGACGCCACGGCTGTGGGAGAAAGCCAGTGCTTCGATCAACGGCAGTGCGATTTCGCGCAGCTCGTCCCAGGCGAGGCCATCAGGACGCTCACTTAGCAACTGGTCGAGCGTCGGCCCCTTGAGCAGTTCAAGGGTAATGAAAGCGCGTTGGCTCATGGCGTCCACATCGAATCCGAATAGCCGCACAACGTGTCGATGGCTTAGCCGTGTGGTCAGTGCGAATTCTGTATAGAGCAACGCGTGGGCATCGGGGTATTCGGTGAATTCGTCGCTCAGGGTCTTTAGGGCAACGTAGGGCTCTGGGTCGCCAAACTGTTCACGAAGCAGGTCTCGAGCGCGGTAGACCGCGCCCATGCCGCCGACGCCGAGCAGCCGTTCGATCAGGTAGCGTCCAGCCAAAACGTCGGGCAAGTCGCTAGCCGCGATGGCTCCGCTTGAAGGGGCGAGTTTCGCCGCTGTAGCCGCCGCGTCAGTGAACGCGAAGTAGGTGAGGTCTGACGCCGGCTCGGCGCGCAGGGGCTCGTTCATAGGCGTACCACCACAGCGCTGAGGTTGTCTCGGCAAGGTCCTTCCATAGCCTCTTCGAAGAGCCGTTGCAGGGCCAGGCCCGTCGACGGCGCGTTGAGCGCTGCGCCCAAGTGATCCGGCGACAAGCTTTGATAGAGCCCGTCGCTGCACAGAAGGAGGGTATCGCCTGGATAGACGTCGAACTCGAGAATATCCAGCGTCAGCTGTTCGCTGGCACCGATGGCGCGGGTAAGAGCATGCGCATCGGGATGGCGTGCGGCTTCCTGCAAGCTGAGGCGCTGTTCGTCGATCAGCTGTTGCAGCAACGAATGGTCGCGCGATAGCTGATACAGGCGACCGCCACGCCAGAGGTAGCAGCGGCTATCACCGGCCCATACGCAGGCGGCGCGATCGCCGTCCATCAGCAAGGCGACCACGGTGCTGCCGATCACCGGGTCGGGTCGATCAGCGGTGACGGTCAGCTCCTGCCCAAGTCGGCGATTGAGGTCATGCAGGCAGCGGCGCAGATTGACCAAGCGCTCGGCCATGCTGCCGTCGGGCAGCTCGGCCAAGTGCTCGACGATCAGCCGGCTGGCCAGCGCACCGTTCTGGTGGCCGCCCATGCCATCGGCAACCACCCAAAGGCCTTGCTCGGGTAAATCGAGAAAAGCGTCTTCGTTGCGTGCACGGACTTTGCCCGTGTCGGTCCTTGCCGCGCTGCGCCAGCTGTAGGCCAGACTTGCAGTAGCTGGCATTACAGCGTCGCCGGAAGCTTGAAATCGCGCAGCATGGCGATGTCGAACGGGTTCGGCGAGCGTTGGCTGTGCAAGAGGTAATTGGCATTGCGACCGCCCAGGTTGGCCTTGAGCATGAGCACGTCGCGTCCGCTGTGGTAGTCGACCTGCATCAGGTCCAGCAGGCGGAACAGCGACCAGGGGCCGGTGTTCTTCTCGATGCCGACGCGGCGCCCGCCCAGCTCCTCGACAACCAGGCTGGTACGGCCATCCGCTGCGTCAGCTGGCCAACTGAAGGCGGTCTGAACGATCGGGCCGTGGCGGTATTCCATCTGCTGGTTACCGAAGCGGAAGTCGGCACGACCCAGGCTTGAGTCGAGGGAATAGGGCTCGAGCTTGAAGCGGATCTGTGGCTCGTTCGGGTTTTCTGCGAAGAAGCTACGGCGGATGGTTTGGGCATTGCTCATCTGCGATAGAAATTCGCGTGACAAGGGCAGACCACGCCCGTCGACTCGACGAAGCTGATATTGACCAGCACTGCCGCTGACGAACGCCTTCAGGTAGCGATCAAAGAAGCCGTCAGCAACGCCTTGCGCCTTGAAGAACTCCCGGAAGTCGGCGATGGCGACGTCGCTTTCACTGTGAGCGCTGAACGGATAGCGCTGGCGCAGCGAACCCTTGTAGAAGGCGTACAGCTCGCTCTGGTAGCGCTGGTTGAGGTAGTGGTAGGCGTCGTTCAGCACCAGGGTCCAGCTGTCTTCAGCGAGCAGGCCTAGCCAGTTGCCGATCGGCTGTGGCAGACGCGCTGCGCTGGCACGCAACTGGTTGATCGCATCGCGCTGACCACCCATGCGTGCCTTGGCGAGCTCGAACGCGGCCTGGTCAGGCGCACTGGAATGTGCCAGGCCCGCCAGTTGCAGTTGGAGTGCATCGAGGGCTTGCAGTGTCGGGACCAGTTCGGCGCTGGCGCCCGCGTTGTCGTCGAGCAGACGATGCAGGGGTTCGAAGCGACGCTCCAGCGTCTTGCGTGCCGTGTCAGGTAGATTCTTGGCCAATGCGGCCTGCGCCTGCTCCGCAGCAGCGGATGCCAGCTTGGCGGCCTGGCCTACCTTGCCGTTGGCGCCCTTGAGCGCATCGGCCGCTTCCGCGGCATCGCCGGCGGCGTCCGCCGCCCCGGCAAAGCGGGTGTTGTCACGAACTTCGACCAGCAACTGCAACAGCGGCGAGTTGGCTGCGGACAACCCGCTGAGCAATACAGAGCCCTGACCAGCGCCGGCAATCGGCTCCAGCGTCAGTTGTGCTACCGCCTCACTCCAGAAGTTGGCGTAGTCGCGGAAATACAGCTGCTCCATTTCGACCATCAGGCGTCCAAGGTCCTTCAGGCTCAGGCTGTCACCCTCGCCGAGCACCCAGTTGTCGCGCAGAATCTCGCGTACCAGGTCACTGCCCTGGGCGACATAGAACTTCTGGTAGCCGTTCTGGGTGTAGAAGCCCGGGATGGTGTAGTCACTGCCATTGAACAGTGCACCCTGCGGACCGAGGCGTTGGCTGAAGCGGTAGTCGGGCAGGCTGCGAGCCTGATCGCGCAACATGCGGTAGACGATGTTGGCCAGCGATTCGCTGCGCAGTACTTGACGTGCTTCGGCGACCAACTGGTCGTTTAGCGCATAAGGTGCAAAGCCTTCGTTGAGCAGTCGCTCAAAGTGACTGTTCAGCCCGTTTTGCGCCACGGCGTTACCCGCATAGCGCAAGGACCAGTCAGCAGCCAGCCATTCCTTGAGGAAGCCATTGTCGCGGCGCTCTGCAAGGTTGAGCATAAGATAGGCGCGCAGGCTGCCCAGCAGGCGTTCACGGTCGGTGAGGTTGGCGCGGATTTGAGCTTCAAGCTGACGAGCGACGCGGGGCAACAACAGGGCTTCTAACTCGCGGCGATAGGCCTGGTGGACGGTGGGATCGACCACCTCGCCCTGGTAGAGCCCACCGCGTTGCAGGGAGGACACCACGGCCTTGTCCGGGAATACCTGGGTGGCTGCGTAGCTGGTATCCAATGCCTTGAGGGTGCGCAGCGCATCGTCCTGAGCGGTGATGCCCTGATGCTCACGCCCCAATTGGCCGGCCAGGTTGCGCAGCTGCTCGAGCCGTTCGTGGTTGTTGGAGAAGCCATTGGCCCAGAGTGCGCCAAACAGCGCAAGGCAGGCGAAGCTTGCCGCATACAGGGCGCGCTGGCCCCAATCGATGCGGCGCACCTCTTTATGGTCCAGACCGGCGAGGTCTGCTTCGGGGAAAATCACGCGGCTGAGCAGGTGATTGATGAAACGCGCCCGGCCACTGCGGAACGTCGGCAGCGCGCTGCTCGACAAGCCCAGATTGCGGCCGATGCCACTGGTGAGCGGGTCCAGCCCACCCTGCAGTTGCGGTGCGCTGGTCAGGTAGAAGCCGCGCAGCTGGCTGGCACGTTGGTAGCGGTTGCCCGAGAACGCCAATTCAACGAACAGGCAAAGCCGCTCGCCGATCTGGCCAAGCTGGTGAGGAAAATCGAGGATGCGGCCACGGCGCTGGGTATCGCGCTCCTGGTGCATACGCAGGATGACCTGGCTGTTGAGCCGGCGCAGCAGTTCTTCGAATTCGCCCCGGACCACATTGACGTCTGTACAGTCCTGCTCCTTGCGAAAGCTCGCGCCAAGCACCTGGTCGCTTTCTTCGCGCGACAGCTGATCGAAGAACTCGTCGAAGCCCAGCACCTTGTCGGCTTTGCTCAGCACCAGGTAAACCGGCACGTCAGCGCCCAGGCGCTGGTGGATTTCGTGCAGGCGCTGGCGGCTCTGGCGCGCCAGGGTTTCGAGCTCCAGTTCACCAGAGTGCAAAAGCTGCTCGACCGGGATGTTGACCATCACGCCATTGAGCGGGCGAGCGCGGCGGCGGCGCAGCAGGCCGAGCAGTGTGTCCCAGGCCTTGCCGTCGACCGAGGCGTCCGGCTGGGTCAGGTAGCGACCGGCGGTATCGATCAGCACCGCATGGTCTGCGAAGTACCAATCGGCGTAACGGGTACCTGAGACATCCTTGGTCAGGCGCTGGTTTTCGCCCCGGTTGAGGGGAAAGTCCAAGCCGGAGAAGTCCAGCAGCGAGGTCTTGCCGCTGCCTTGCGGCCCGAGCAGCAGGTACCACGGCAGATCGTTGCGCCATTTTTCGCTGCGCCCGCGGTACAGGCTCGAACTCTTGAGGGTGCGCATGGCGTCGCGGTAGCGCTGGCGCAGGATGCCCTGTTCCTCGCTCACCAAGCCTTCGCGGCGTAGGCGCTCCTGCGCCTCGTCATCGCTGGCTTCGGCCTGCTTGCGGCGGGTACTGCGCCAGCTGGCGAACACGATGAACAGCCCCCAGGCCAGGCACAAACCAGCGATGGTCAGCAGACGGCTGGTGGAGGATTCCCAGAACTTGTAGTCATTGACTGCGAGCAGCGGACCAACGAACCAGACCAGCAGGGCCAGCATCAGCAGGACACATAGGCTCCATACCCATGTCTTGCGGAAAAACGCGGCAAGCTTGCCGAAAAAAACCTTCATGGCATTACGTCCTTGTTACGGCTGAGGCTCGACCTGAACGGTCGGATCGACGGGTTGGTACGGCTGCAGCACGGTGTCGCGCTGTTCGCCCAACACCCAGGAGAAGCCTGCATACAGCACCCCCAGGCAAACCAACGTGAACAACGCGACCATCCACCAGGGCACGATGCGCACCAGGCGTCGACGCGTGTCGCGCAAGCCCTGCCAATGGGGCGAGACCTCGCGCGGGACATCCCCACGCAGCTGGCGAATCTGCCGGTAGAGGCTGTCGCGCACCGCTTCCAGTTCGAGCATGCCGCGTGGCATCACCCGGTATTTGCCTTCAAAACCAAGCGACAGGCACAGGTACATCAGCTCCAGCATGGGCAGGTGCTTGACCGGGTTGCGCGACAAGCGCTCGAGCAGCTGGAAGAACTTCTCGCCGCCGAAGGTCTCGTTGTGAAAGGAGGAGAGCAGGCTCATCTGCGACCATTCGCTCTCGTTGCCCCACGGCGTGGTCACCACCGCTTCGTCGATCGCCGTGCACAACACGTAACGTGCGGCCATGACCTGGCTGCTCTCGGCGCCATCGTGCAGCGCGCGGTGTTCGAACAGCTTGAGCTCGCCAGACAGCCGCTGGTTCAGCGCTTGCAGGTCTTCGCCTTCGTAGCTGTGCTTGAGGCGAACCACCTCCGACAGCAGCGACGAGGCGGCCGCGACCAGGGGATTGAGACTGATGTTGAAGGTTTCGGCCGGGCGCAGGCGCGCGGCATAGATCATCCGCTCTTCGAGCTGTTCGAATTTCGGAGGCGCGCTGAAGTCGGTTAGCGGGCTCTGTGCTGGCGCTTCGCCGTGGCGATTGAGGATGACGGTCTTGTCGTCCTGTCCGTAGTCCATTTCTCTGATCATGTCGGTCAGTTCCTGATCGCCCAGAATTTCAGCTCAAGCCCGGAGAACTCACCGGACACGTGGAAGGCGAAGCCGCCGGAGCGCTCCAGCTGCGCCAGTTCCTCGGAGCTGAGCTCCAAGGCGAAATAGGTCTTGCCGGAATGGAAGGGGATTTGCCTCGGCGCGACGGAAAGCGGCTTCACCTTGATCCCCGGCAGGTGCAGGTTGACCAACTGGCGGATGCGCTCCACCGGACCGACCTTCAGATGGGCTGGCAGGCGTGTGCGCAGCTCTTCGGAGTCGCATTGAGCGCTGGCAGCCAGCACGAAGGACGCACTGCCGAGCAGCTTGTGGTCGTGCAACGGCGAAACCTGAATGCCGTACTGGCGCTGTTGCAGCAGCAGCTCGATGGCATGCTGCTCGAGCACCATCGACAGGACCTGACGGATCGCATCCATCAGCTTGCGGAACGACAGGCCCTGATCGTTGTGGAGGTAACGACCTTCCAGCCGAGGACGCTTCGTCTCGCTGGAGAACGTCGCCAATTCACCGAGCAGCCCCAGCAGCTCGCGGTAGATCTGCTCGGGATGCACCCGATCGATACCCATGTAGTGGCGCAGCACCGGTTCGTAGCGGTTGATCAACTGCAACATCATGAAGTCACCGACCTCGGCACCGCCCACCTTGCCGGTCGCGCGGATACGCTCTGCCAGGATGTCGCCGCGATGGCCGAGCATGCTGATTACTTCCTTCAGGCATGACAGCAGATAGCTGGAGGCCTGAAAGTCGATGAAGGTGGGAATGTATTCGGGGTCGAGGCTAATGACCCCGTCCGGCGTGGTGTCCAGGATGTCGCAAAGCTTGAGCTTCACGTACGCCTGGTCGTTCTGCTGCTCGCCCAGGAGCAAGCGAAAGTCAGGCCGGCCGGTACTGACCTGGCTGCTGCTGCTGTCGCCTGCGTTGGAGTCGGTGACTTCTTCGTCAAAGGCCATATAGCGCGCCAGTACATCTTTTTGCTCAGGCCGGCGGCTCTCGATGTGATTCCCGGTGACCAGCGGCAATGCCAGATAGACCGGCGTATTGCCCGTGTTGGGCGGCACGTCGAGGGCCAGCGGTTCACGCTCGGCCCCAATATCGAAGAGGCTGCCGTCAGGCAGAATGCCACTCGCCTGGCTGAGCACCAGCTTGCCCATGTTCAGGAACTGACGGTCAATCTCCAGCCCGAAAAATCCCCAGGCGTAATGCCCGAGCTTTTGGGTGCGCAGCTTGAGTTGCGCATCGTAATAACGGTCGCTTTGCTGGAAGTGCTGCGGACGCAGCAGCATGCCTTCCTGCCAGACCACCTTGTTCATGCTCATCGATCAGTTCCCCTTCGCAAGGGAGTCGATGGCTTTGATACCGTGCTCGTCGAGCTTCAGCTCGATGCGGTTCTGTGCTTTTTGCTGCAGCGGAATGACGAAACGCCAGCTGGATTCAGGCAGGTCGCGGTAGGCGGCCAGCACGCCGACATAACGGCTGCCTTCCTGCACGAAGAGCTTGAGGTCGCGTTGTTCGCCCGGGCGAAGTTCCAGCTCTTCCTGGACCACCAGGTCCGGCGACAGCGCCTCCTTGGGGCGCTGATAGAGCGAGAAGAAATCGGCGTTCTCGAAGGCCACCGGATGCTTGAGTTCGATCAGGCGAATCACGATGGGTGAAGGCCGGCCGTTGAGGTCTGGATTGAGCCGGTCGCTGCCTTGTAGCGACAGGTCCAGCTTGGTCAGATCGGAGTTGGGCGATAGCGCAGAGCAGCCACCCAGCACGGCTAACGCCGCGAACACCGCGGCGGGAAAAAGGCGAGACATGGACATCATCCTTGAAGGTCGGTGTTGAGAGTGGCAATCAGGCGAACCTGCTCCTCGTAAGCCTGGGCGAAGTCGCGAGCGAATAGCCGCTCGCTCCAGTCATCGTCACGCTGCATGGCCAGGTGCAGGCGCCGATAGGCACGCCAGCGACTACCGGACGTCGAGATGAGCGGCTTGTTATCGCGCTCGAAGCGCAGCGCCAACTGATCGGGCGATAGCTGTTCGAGCATGCCTTTGATGGCGGCTCGACTGGCAGCCAGCATGGCCACCTGATGCGCTTGCAGGTCACGATAAGCACGCCCCAGCGCCTGTTCGGCGGGCAGCTGCCCGGCCTTACCGCCGCGCAGAAGAAGGCTCAAGGCTTCACCGCTGTCGATGCTGTGTTTGAGCGGGTTATTGCCGGCGCTCTGCACAGTCGTGAGCGACAGACGCATCTCGTTCTTCAGCTCGCCGCGGGTGCGCAGCGCTTGCTGCAATCCGCCGACGCTCTGCTTGAGCAGGCCTGCGGCTTTCAGGACCAGCGCTTGCCGCGCGTCTTCATCAAGCCCTTCGAGGTCAACGCCCAGCGCCTCACCAAAACGTGCCCAGAAGCCGGGCGGCAGGCGCTCAGGCTCTGGCGCAGCCTTGGGCTGCATGGCCGGTTTGGGGATCACCAGTTCAGGGACCTGAAGGTTCTCCTCGTCGATCTGGGCGTAATCGCGCTGCTGAGCCTGCGCTCGCGACGGAGCGAGCACAGCGGTGAGGTCGTCAACCTCAGCGTAGACGCGCTCCTGCTGATCCAGGGCAGTGAGCGGGTCGAGATCGAGGAAGGCATCGTCCGGGATGATGCTGCCGGCCGGCTGCGGACGGCCGATATCGCCTTCGAACGAGGCCGGATCCTGAATCAGGCGCGCACGTATTTCAAAGTCACCCAGGCAATAAACGCTGCCATGCTCGATGCGCTGCGCCCGGCCCTTGTCCAGGCTCGCGCCGGTGTCCTTGAGTTGGATGCCGTTGCTGCTGGTGTCGGTAAGGAAGAAAGCGCCGTCCCGGTAGCTCACTTCGGCGTGGCGGCTGGACAACACACGCTTGCGGTCCGGGATGACCCAGTCGCAATCTTCGGCACGACCAATGATGCCGCCGGCCTGCTTGAAAGTTTTGCTGCTGATCAGGCCCGGTACGAATTGCTGCGCACTGACCATATCGAAAACCAGTTCCATGGTTCCTTTCTCCTGATGGATCAGTTGCTGCGGGTAGGCGCCTGCGGATCACCCAATGGACGATATTCATCGTCGTTGAACTTGTAGTTGCCGGAGCAACCGGCGAGGGCGAGGGATGCGGCGAATAGAGCGAGGGCGCAATAGCGGGCTAGCACGCGATTTCCTCCTTGAAAGCGTGTGGGCTGGCGGTCCGCCCGCCGAAATCGGCGGCGCGAGACCCAGGCTGAGTATTGAAGTTCACCGGGTTGTTTAACGGGGTGAACGGGGTCACGAAAAAGGGTGGGGTTGGAGTTGAAACGAGAGCTGCAGCTACAAACGTTGCTCGCTGGTTCAACGTGAAGCTTCGGTTTATGGACATGCGGAGCACTATTGAGCTCCGGGGGTTACTGAAGCCATTTGAACCGTCGCGACCCTTCAGCTGCACCAGCTTCGGACGCTGTGCTGATCGCAGGGCTTCTATGGCAAAGCCAAAGCGAGCTTGAACACACCCTCACATCAAACGCCGATACTTGCGCGGGTGACATGACGCCAAACATCCCCGACGGCTCGACGTCATGCAGTCGTTTATGCCGTGTCGAAGCCACGAATATCGAAATACTGCAGGCCGCCGAATGTCTTAGCCGAGCGTTGAGCCGTAGTGTGTACCATCTGGTCGTGGATGAAGTGGCCGAATAATTGGCTCGGTTCGTTCGGTAGGGGAGTGGGGCGCTCGTTAAACCACTCGTGGTCCAGTAATACAACCCATATTGCTGATTGCTGCGAACCACCGGCTGCTGCGCGTCCGTGCGCTTTCAACGCAGTGCGCATGCGGCGAGCCTCGTTATCCACGTCCTCCAACCAGCCCAGTTGAGCACGTAAGGTCTCGCGTTCCGCTTGCAGTTCCCGGGTGCGCTCCAGCCGGGCCTGTCTGTGTTCCTGGCTTTCGCGCTGTAACCCTAGCAGGCCACGACTGGTGCCGGTCTGGTACTGGCTGGCGTGTAATCGATCCTCTTCTTCGCCGATCTCGCGTAGGCGTTCTACATAAGGTCGCCAAAGCGATGCCAGCCAGCGGACATACAAGCGCATATGGCCAAGGAAGGGGCCCTTCTTGCCCAGCCCGAGCTCACGCAGTTGTGCAATGCTGAGTTCGGCCGCTCGCTGATAGTGCCTGACCAATGCGTAGGCATTCTTGCCGGCGACATGATCGTTGTAGGCAAATAGTTGAGCGGCTTTCATGTCGACGTCTGCTAGATCTTCTAGGTGGGGGAAAGGCACACCCGCCCTAAACGCCGCTTGGTACATCCGATGCAGGCTGACAAGCGCCAGCTCGGCACTGGGCTTCTGCTCGCCGGGCAGCAAGCTGCCTCCGATGTCCTCGCTGACTCCAGGCATAAGTTCTTCGCGCCAGCTCGGGTTGCCGTTACCGAGAAGGCTGGCGCGACGGTAGAAACGCCGCTCATGGGCTGCTACCAGATGTAAGGCCTGGCGCACCTGAGAGGGCAGGCTATTGGAATCGCCCAATACGGTGCGTAAAGGACCGGTCAACAGGTCGTCGACTAGTGGCACCTCGATATGGCTGCGATCGACCGCATCGAATAGGCCCACGAACAGCACTACCAGCTGGATGCCTTGATATTCCACCATGTCTCCATCGATCAAGCAGCGGCCTAGCAGCCGATGCAGAAAGCCACGCGCCAGTGTGCCTCCATAGTCGAACCCGTAGACCGACAGCTCGATTCGTTTCAGACGTGGGCCATGCGCCTTGCGCAATTCATCAATATCCTTATTCAAACGGCTGATTGCACCATCTACCCGGGTATTCGCCCCGGTCTTGAGCAACTGAGCGGTGAATGGATGGTCACGTAGTGGCGCCACAGCCTCAACGGTGGCGTCGATCGCCGCGCCTTTTAGCACCTTCAACGCGCTTTGCGGGTGCCGACCCAGCTCGCTCAGGTCGTGCTTGAAGCGCTCCCACCAGTTGCGTTGTTTCCAAAGATCCTTGAATGCCTCTTTTCCTTGATCCAGCGCCACGTCCTTAGGTACATCGGCCGCTGTTCCGCCGAAACTGTCCAGTGAGCCGTTGGCCGTGATGGTCAGGTCAGCGTCGTAGTCCTCGCCCAGCCCAGAGATATAGACCTTGCGGCAAGCGAACATAGGGTCAGGTAGTTGGCTCGGCGTGTCGACAGGGTGAGCTAGGTAGAGTTTGGCGACATTGCTGACGCGCCCGGTATGTACGTCCTTAAGTAAATGCCGTCCAAATCCATCAAAGAAAAAGCCGATTCGCAGGGTGCGTTCACAGCGCACCACATGACTGTTTTCTAACCGCTCCCCACAGCGGGCCAATGCCGCAGCGGCCTGATCAAATTGACGTACGCTCATTGGGTTTGGACCTCCTTGTCCCTGGCGTAAAACTCACTCAGTTCATCCCTCAGCGGGCTGGTATGGGCATTGCTCCAGGCCAGACGCACCTGGTCTCCCGGCAGGAAATGGACGTGCAGGGTATCGTCGGTCCGCTGGCGCCGAGGGTTGGGCAGTTCGAGCGTGAGGGTTTCCTCCCTGGCACCATGGTCGTATTGGGTGCGTGTCATGCTTTTGATCCACTCCACCTTCAGCGTCTCGCCCTCGATACGCCAGCAGCAGGTCACACCGCCGTTACCGCCCCAGTTGTCATTGACGAAATAACTGAAGATCGGCCTATCGGTATGGTTGTGGCCATAAAGCGCTGCACCCGGCATACGCAGGGCCTGCCAGATGACGTAGGCCACGACCAGCGATCCCCAGAGCAATAGCTGGAACAGTCCCTTGTGTAGGGGTGATAGGGATTGCCAACGGGTTTTGAGAGCTTGTAGCCGACTCACATTAGATTCCTTCTTCTGCTGCCAGGACTCGTTCGAGCGTGGCGTGTTCGTGGTCGATGCGTCGCAGGATATCGGGCCAGTCAGGGCGGTCGTGCAGCGACGTTTTTGCTATGAGGCTGTACAGCACGAAAAACGCCTGATCATCCGGTTGCTCCAGCTTCTGCTCTTCAGCGACATCAAGCAGTCGCTGCACCTGTTTCAGCCGCTCGCCATGGCAATCGCTGGCGAAGGATTCCGGCGCAATGTTGACGACTTGCTGAAGCAATTGCTCAGCGCGAGCATCGTGCTGCAAGTCGCGCATCAACGCGTCGTCCAGACGGATCGGGTGGTATTCAGCGATCTCGCGCTGCGCTAGTCCGGCGAAACGTTGCCAACCCTGCTCTGTTCTGGCCCACCAGGTCTCGACAGGTCCGAACAGCCATCGGTGCCATGGCTGGTCTGATCGCTGGTGTAGTAGCGGCAACGCCGGTGGGGCATAGCTCCGGATCAACAATGAGGTCCCGTTTGCATCTACGCATGCCAGTGCGTCGCTAAGATGATTGGCCAATTGCTGAGCAGACACCGGGCTGCTCATCCAGCCAAGCAAGCCGACATCGAGCAAGCTGTATAGGGCTACAAGGTCGTCGAACGGTCGGCCGGTCATGTCTAGCAGCAATGGGCCGACGTCGCGCAGATGGGCGACCTCCGGCTGCGACATTAAGGGCCAATGATTACTCTCTACCTCGACCAATCCGTTGCGTTGATCGGAGCTGAGCAGGGCTTGTTCGATGATCAGGGCCAAGGTGCGACCCTCGGCGCAGGCGCGAGTCCAATCCGGTTCGCCGAGCTCGAAATCACTCATCGCTGCTCCCCTGAGAGAATGGCTGCTCGCTCGCGGACGGCTTTAAGCAAGCATTCCACGCAAATGCCCGCGGGCGGTGCCAGCCGCACTTTTTCCTGTCCAGGAAGCTGGGCCAGCAGAGAACCGGCGCGGTCGCTGTCAGCTAGTAGCACCTGCCCCGGCAGGATGGGATGGCTGCCTGAACCTTTTCCCGGCGCGCCGCCCGAATTCATCTTGATGGTCGCGCCATTCAGCGTGACGCCGCTCGGGTCGAGTTTTAGGAAGCTGCCCCCGCCATTGGCGGTGAGCTCCATGCCGGCGTCGATGACGACCTTGCTGCCGGCGTAGTAGTGGATTTCGTTGCCCGCCTCGATGAACTGCCCGGTGCCGATCTTCACGTGCTGGGTGTTGCCCACGGTCAGGTGGTCGTTGGCACGGATTTCGGTCTTGCGGTCGGCGTGGGTGGTGCGGTGTTCTTCTGCCTTGAATTCGCTGTAGCTGTTGGCCTCGACGGTGTCGTGGCGTTCGTGGCCGACGCGGATCTTCTGATCGTGTTCGATGTTCTCGTCCCAGTCGCGCTGGGCGTGGACGTAGATCTGCTCGGCGCCTTTGCGGTCTTCGATGCGCAATTCGTTATAGCCGCCACCGCCCGGGCTGCTGAGGGTCTTGAAGACGCTGCGGGTCTTGTTGGCCGGCAGGTCGTACGGGACGACATGCTCCTTGTGGTACAGGCAGCCGGTGACCGAAGGCTGATCAGGGTCGCCTTCGAGAAAAGTCACCAGCACTTCCATCCCGACGCGGGGAATGGCGATGCCGCCGTAGCGGTCACCCGCCCAGCTTGAGCTGACACGCATCCAGCAGCTGGTCTTGTCGTCGGCCTGGCCCTCTCGGTCCCAGTGGAACTGGACCTTCACGCGGCCGTACTCGTCGCAGTGGATTTCTTCACCGGCAGGGCCTGTGACCACGGCGGTCTGGCTGCCGAGGACCTTGGGCTTGGGATGCTTCAGCGCGGGGCGGAAGGGGATGTCCCACGGCGTGGCGGTGAAGTGGTTGCGGTAGCCTTGAGTAAAACCGTCACGGGCGAGGCTGTCGGTCGTCACCGACTCTTCCAGCACCTGCGGCTGCTTGCCTTCGTGGAGGATTTCGTTCAGCAGCCAGAGCTGGTTCCAGTCACCACGCGGGTGTTCGGTCAGCGCGAGGAAGTGGCCGGTGACCAGCTGCGGCTGGTCGCTTTCGCCTTCGGCCAGTTCGAAGTCGCTGCGGTGGCGCTCAAGCGCGCGTTGGGACAGGTGCTTACCGCGGGCGCGCTCGGTGAAGCGGCCGGGGTAGTCATAGTCTTCCAGGTCCGGTTGGAATTCACTCTGAAAAGCGCCTTCCATCGTCAGACGCGGCTTTTCGAAATCGTAGTCGCGGCGGGTGACGCGGCTAGTGCGCGTCTCGACCCGCAGGCCGAAGCGCCTGACCACCGGCTCGTCGGCGACGAGGCCTGAATCCTGCTGATAGGCCACCGGTGAGAGCTTGGGAAAGCCCGTCTGGTCGTCGCCGAACACCAGCACGTGGCCCGCGGCGCTGTGCTGGAAGTGGTAATGAATACCCTGCTCCTCGCACAGGCGCTGGATGAAATGCAGGTCGCTCTCATCGTACTGCACGCAGTAGTCACGCTCGGGATAGACCGAGCCGAGGCCGAAGCGGAAGGCGTTGGCCTGGATGCCATGCTCTTCCAGCACCTGGGCGATGATCTTTTCCACCGTCAGGTGCTGGAAGATGCGCTGGTTGGTGCGGTGAGCCAAGTAGGCCAGCTGGGGCCGCAGGGTGATGTGGTAGCGGGTCAGGCGCCTGCCGGAATCGCCCTGGGCGACGCGGTAGATGAGGCCATGGATGCCGTTGCCGGCCGGCGAGAGGGACAAAAAAGCTGGCTGGTGCAGCAGGCTTTCCAGGTCCAGGTCAGGGCGTTCGCTGACCAGTTCCAGCTCGAAGGCGAAGGGCTGGGAAAGCGCCTCGCGGCCCTTGAACTCGAGGACTTGCAGGTCGTGCTCGACGCCTTCGATGGCGAGGCTGAAATGAGTGTCGTTGGCCGGGTTGAACATGGTCTCTGCTCCGTCCTTAGAGATCTGCGGGGCTGATGTTCAGCCGTTCCATGCGGTACAGCAGGGTACGCCGGGGCAGGCCCAGCTCGCGGGCGGCCTGGCTCTGGTTGCCGCCGTTCTTGCGCAAGCAATCAATCAGCAGGTTACGCTCGACGCGTTCGAGCCGCGCGCGCAAGTTCAATGTGCTGTCCAGCTCGTTATCCACGGTGCGCAGGCTGAAGTGTTCCGGTAGTAATTCGCCACCGTCGCACAGGAGGACGGCGCGTTCGACCAGCCCCTTGAGCTCACGCACGTTGCCGGGAAACGGATAATCGGCCAATTGCTCAAGCGCCGCGTCCGACCAGCGCACGGTACTGCGCTGCAGAAAGCCGCAGGCGTTGTCGGCAAAATGGCGGGCTAGACGTAGCACGTCCTGATCTCGGTCGCGCAGCGGCGGCAGTTCGATCGGGAAGATGGACAGGCGATAGTACAGGTCCTCACGAAAGCGGCCTTCCTCGACACGCTTGAGCAGGTCCTGATGGGTTGCGGCGACAATCCGGACATCGACTTTGTGCGTGCGCGTGCTCCCCAACGGCCGTACTTCACCTTCCTGCAGCACACGCAAAAGCTTGGCCTGCAAGGTCAGCGGCATGTCACCGATCTCGTCTAAAAACAGCGTGCCGCCGTCGGCGGCGTCAAACAGCCCTTCGTGATCACGATCAGCGCCGGTAAAGGCTCCCTTGCGATAGCCGAACAGCTCGCTTTCCAGTAAGTGTTCCGGCAACGCCGCGCAGTTCTGGCCTACGAACGCCTGACTGCGACGCGAGCCGCAATCATGAATGGCCCGGGCAACGAGTTCCTTTCCAGTGCCGGTTTCGCCAGTCAGCAGAACGCTCACGGGGTTATGCAAAACCTTGCTGATCAGTCCGTAAACCGTGCGCATGCGCGAGCTCTCACCGATCAGCCCGTAGCCACTGGCGCAAGGTCGTGCAGGGGCCGTGTCTGGAGGCGCAGGTTGCGCTGCGCCGTGCAGTCTTTTGAGCAAATGGGCCTGGCTGAGGGCGAAACGGCCAAGGTTGGTCAAGGTTGCGGCTGCGATAGCGAGGTCCTGGGTGGCGGTACTGGCAGCCACCATCAGCCCGACGGTATGGCCTTCAGCATTCTCCAACGGCAGGCACAACAGGCTGCGCCACGGGCGCGATGACTCGGGCAGGAATCCGGTTTCATGCAGGTTGGCGTCCAGCGGGACGATGCTCAACTGGCGATTCTGGCTGAGGCAGTACTGCAGCAGCTGTTCGTCACGGTAGTCGCTGGGCAGGCTCGCTGTTTCTTGCCGCGGCGAACCTTCGAACCATTCGGCCGACAGGGTCAGGCGTGTGTGGGTCGCATCCAGGAGGTAGAGCTGAGCGAGCGGGCAGCTGGCCAACTGCGCCGCCATCTTGACCAGACCGTCCAGCCAGCCGCGTGTGTCAGTCGTCCAGGCCAGCTCCGCGAGCCGATCCAGTAGCGCACTGGCAAGCGCAGATTGTTCGGTAAGCACTGACGGGACCTTAAGCGAACTCACAAACCACCGTTCCTTGGCTGTCCAGGGTGGCATGGACGCGTTGCAGCGCTTCGCCGCCGGCCATGGCGTCGAGCAGACGGTCGACCACTAGCGGCTGCAAATGTTGGTCAATCAGATGGTCGATCAGACGCGCGCCGCTGTCGCTGTGGGTGCAGCGCTCGGCGAGGTTCTCGACCAGCGCCTCGCAATGACTGAACTGCAGCTGGCGACGCGCCAGACGGTCACCGAAGCGCGACAGCTTGAGCGCGACCAGTTCGTTGAGCACTTCGCCCTGTACGGGGTAGTAGGGCACCACGCGCATACGAGCAAGGAGTGCAGGCTTGAAGTGCTGGGTCAGCGCCGGGCGGATGGCCAGCTCCAAGTCCTCGGTTGCCGGGCGCTGGTCGCCCTGGCAGAGGCTGGCGATACGGTCGCTGGCGAGGTTGCTGGTCATCAGGATAAGGGTGTTGCGGAAGTTGATCTCGCGCCCCTCGCCATCGTTGGCCACGCCTTTGTCGAAGATCTGATAGAAGACATTCATCACGTCCGGGTCGGCCTTTTCGACTTCATCGAGCAGGACCACCGAATACGGCTTCTGCCGAACGGCCTCGGTCAGCATGCCGCCTTCGCCGTAACCGACGTAGCCCGGTGGCGCGCCGATCAGGCGGGACACGGTGTGCTTTTCCTGGAATTCGGACATGTTGATGGTGGTGAGGAAACGCTCGCCGCCATAGAGCAGGTCAGCGAGCGCCAGTGCGGTTTCGGTCTTGCCGACGCCGCTTGGGCCGACCAGCAGGAAAACGCCAACAGGCGCGTCGGGCTTGTTCAGTCCGGCTGCGGTGGCACGCATCGAGCGGTCGAGCGCATCGATCGCTTGCGCCTGGCCCCGTACTCGCTGGCGAAGATCATTCGCGAAGCTGAGCACCTTGCTGTTGTGTTCCCGGGCGAGCTGAGAAAGCGGCACGCCGGTCCAGTGGCTGATAACTTCCGCCACCAGGCGAGGGCAGACCTCGAAACTCACCAGCCGCTCGGTCGCTTGGGCGCTGGCGAGTTCGACCTGAAGATCACGCAATTCGGCTTCAAGCTGCTCGAGGTCCGGGTGCGCTTCGCTATCGGAGTCGGTAGCTGGGGCCAGGCGCGCGGCAGCGCATTGCTTGCGAAGCTCCAGCAGGCGCTCGGCCAGCGTGCGTTGCGTGGACCAGCGTGTTTCCAGCTGCTCGAGTTCGGCGCGGGCAGCCGCCAGGCGGGTCTCCAGAGCATCCAGTCTTTCGGTATCGATGTGCAGGCCGGCGTCGAGGTCGCGGCGCAGCGCGAGGTCCTGGCGCTCGCCCTCGGCAATCTCGCCGCGCAGGCGTTCCAGCGCTTCGGGAGCCGCAGCGAGACTGATGCGCACACGGGCACAGGCGGTGTCGAGTACATCGACAGCCTTGTCCGGCAGCTGGCGCCCAGCGAGGTAACGGGCCGACAACTCGGCAGCGGCCACGACGGCGTCGTCGCGCAGGTAAATGCCATGACTTTTTTCGTACACCGGTGCGAGGCCGCGCAGGATGGTCACCGCTTCGTCGACGGTGGGTTCAAGCAGTTGGACAGGTTGAAAACGCCGGGCAAGGGCAGGGTCCTTCTCGAAATACTTCTTGTACTCGCTCCAGGTGGTGGCGGCGATGGTGCGCAATTCGCCACGCGCCAGCGCTGGCTTGAGCAGATTGGCGGCGTCGCCACTGCCGGCCTGGCCGCCAGCGCCGATGAGGGTGTGGGCTTCATCGATGAACAGGATGATCGGCTTGGGGGACGCTTTGACCTCGTCGATCACGCCCTGCAAGCGGCGTTCGAACTCACCTTTGACGCTGGCGCCGGCCTGCAGCAGACCGAGGTCCAGGCACAACAGCTCGACGCCCTTGAGCGCTTCGGGGACTTCGCCATTGGCAATGCGCAAGGCAAGACCCTCGACGATGGCAGTCTTGCCCACGCCGGCTTCGCCAACCACGATCGGGTTGCTTTTGCGACGCCGCGCGAGGATGTCGATCATCTGACGGATCGCCGCATCGCGGCATAGCACCGGGTCGAGTTTGCCGTCTCGGGCTTGCTGAGTGAAGTTGTGGGTGAAGCGCGACAGATTGGATTCGCCTGCCGGCGTTGCCTTGCCCGGTGCGGAAACTGGCTGCTGGGCCAGCGCGAATTCGCGCAGGCGTTCGGCGTTCAGGCGCGCCAGCAGCGGTTGGTAATGGCTACCGGCGTAGCGCATCGGGTTGCGCAACAGCGCCAGGATCAGTGCGGCCTGGTCGATCTGGCTCTGACCGAGTTCCAGGTTGCCTACCAGCAAGGCATCCTGCAGCCACTGCACCAGTTCGGCGGAGAATACCGGATTGCGTGATTCGCTGTGCTCGCCGCGCGGCTGCAGCGCCTGGGCGAGGGCTCCGGCGTCGACATCGGCGTCTTGCAGGGCTCGCATAAGCACGCCTTCGGGCCGCTCCAGCAGGCCCAGCAGCAGGTCTTCGACGAGAATCTTGCTGCCGCCACGCACCACACAGCGCTCTGCTGCAGCTTCGAGGTCGCGCTTGGTCTCGGCATCGAGTGCCTGGACCAGTTGTTGTAGGTCTACGTTGATCATTTCATCGTCCTTAATGAGTCTGGCTGCCCAGTGTGACCATGCCGTCGGCGCGTTCGCTGCCGAGCCAACTGGTCCAGCCGAGGCGGCAGGGGTTTTCGGCGCCGATGCGCATTTCGCGGATTTCGTCGCGACGCAGCTCCAGGCGAATGTCGTAGTCGAGTGGATCGCGCAGGGTGAAGCGCACCAGGGCGCACAGCGGCTGGTAGCCGTTGCCCACGGGCAGGAATTCGTGGAATCGGTCCCAGCTCAGCTGGCGGATGTGGATACGGAATTTGCCGCCGCGATCGCGTACCCGTTCGCCGAGTACCAAGCTCTCGCCGAGTTGGCTGTTGGCGCGGCCGAGACGATTCTGTTGCTCAGCGAGAATCTCGACCTGACGCTCCAGGCATTGCTCGATGCGCAAGTCGGCGTGCTTGAAGTAGTAGCGCAGCACCGACTCGATCAAGGCGGCCGAGTGCGCGCGCAGGCTTAGCAGCCCCAGATACGGAAGCAGGCGTTTCCAGTTGAGCTCGGAAGCGGCGCGGATCTGCTCGCCTCCGAGCCCGATCAGGGCAAACAGCTGCTCGGAAAGCGGGTCGCGCGCGCCACTGGTGAAGCGCGCTCGGTAGCGGTATTTCTGCCAGATCGGCAGCATCAGGCGCTGCAGACGGTTGTTGAACAGGTCGAGTAACTCGCGCGTCGGGTTCCCTTCGGCACTGTCTCCCAGGGCCTGCTCGCCGTAGAAGGCGGGCAGGGGCGACCCGGCACCAAACAGGCTGATCAAGTTGATGCGCAGCCGCGCACGCAGCTCGCCGTGCTCGTGGAAGAACTCGACGCGATCAATGTCGCTGCCGGGAAACCCCAGGCTCGGGTTGGCCTGAAACTCGAGGTGCTCATAGAGCGACTCTTCATCCAGCTCAGGATGCGCGGCTTTCAGACGGTCCATCACAAGCAGTACACCCTGGAACAGGCTGTATTCGCGGATGCCCCGGCTGATCCGGTTCAGACCGGGCTCAAAGCCAGCTGCGTGTCGGCCAGGCGGCGTTGAAGCCGAACTCAAAATGCTCATTTACACCTCGTAAACTGCGCTTCTTCGTTCGTCTTCGCCTTGCGTGGCTCTAACTCGCATGCCTTTGCACCCGGCCTTAGAGCAGGGGCTGTTGCCCCATGCGCGGCGTCCATTGGTACACCTCTCCCTGTGTGCTCCTGACGCGCAGCTCGTGGTACGAATTGAGGCTCGCGTACAGCGCAAAGAATTCATTGAGAATCGAGGCGAAGAGAAACAGGTCCCCCTCGCCCAGATAACCCTCGGGGTCCATCACCAGCTCGGTGCGCACGCCGCGCACCGGCAGGCCGCGGTGCAGCCGGTCGACATGCTGATGACTGATCTGCTTGAGTCCGCCGAGCAGGCGCTTGCTGACCTTCTCCGCGTGCTGGTCGTAATAGCGCGGCAGGTCATAGGTTTCGAGGATCACCTTGAGCGCCTCGACGTTTGCCAGCGACAGGTAGTTGAGCGACATGTTGCTGATCAACTTCCAAAGGAAGTCGCGGTGCAGCGGCGGCGCGTAGCTCGGCGTCACGGCGCTGATGTTGCGAAAGATCAGGAACTCCGGCGTGTCCTCGCTGGGCAGGCAGATGTCGCCCAGGCGCAGCTGGTGCGGCAGATTCTGGTTGGTACAGGTCAGCTCGATGGACAGCGTCTCGTGCTGGTCGAGGTTGCGCAGGCCAAAGCTGAGGTACGTCTCGAGGCTGTCGCCCAGCATCGAAGGTTGCTGGCGCACGCTGTAATGCGGGCGCGCCACCGGCACGTCGAAACTGGGGTCGTGCTCGAAGGATTCGAACGGCACGTATTCCTCGTAACCCAAGCCGCCGGGTTTCCAACCGGTGACGCGGTCAACCGAGAAGACGCCGCACTGGCTGCTGTCGAGCTCCGAGGGCATCAACAGATACTGGTCTTGCTTGCCGTCCAGGCGAATCGGGATGGCGTCGTGCTCGAACAGGTTGACCACCGGCGTGCAGTACAAGCGCACGTTATCCAGCGTCGGACGGATGCGTTGCACGCCCGCGTTGTGAATGTCGAAACGCAGCTCGAAGCCACGAGCCTGCTCCAGGACGTCCAGCGGCAGACGCTTGAGCGCGTCGAGACCCTGGAGGTCGACGAACAGGAATTTCTCCTGAAAGGCGAAGTACTCCTGCAGGTAGCGATAGCCGCGGAACGTGTTGAGCGGGTAGGGAATGAGCGCCTGGTCTTCGGCAAATCCCACCGGCTGAAGCTTCGACGGATCGATATGGAGCGCCGGCAGCGCAACGCCAAACCCGTCGGTGAATGGTTTGCCACTGGCATCCAGCGCGACCAGCTGCACGCCAGCGACATTGCGCAACAGGCTGAGATAGAGCATCTGGCTGATATAGCGCTCGCCGGCCAAGTGCAAGCGCAGCTGCTTGAGGTTCAACTCGCCCAGATGCCCATCGGCTGTCATCTGCAGACGCAGACTCAGCAGTGCGCCACTGCCTTTGACCGAGTAGTCCAACGCGTCGAGCGCCAACGGCAGCACTTCGGTGGCGTAGGCAGTGCGAAAGCGGCAGGTCACGCCCTGGATCGGCTTGGATTCGACTGGCGTGTTGCGCGGCACCATCAATGCAGGCCCCGGCCGCTTGACCGGATCGAACTGCAACATGCTGAACGCCGGCAGCGGGCGCATGTAGTTCGGCCATAAAAGGTGCATCAGCGAGTGGGTCAGCTCCGGCAGCTCGTCATCGAGCTTCTGGCGCAGACGCCCGGTCAGAAAGGCGAAGCCTTCCAGCAGCCGCTCCACATCCGGATCACGCCCGGCCTGGCCGAGAAATGGCGCGAGCGCCGGGCTGCGCTCGGAGAAGCGCTTGCCGAGTTGGCGCAGGGCAGTGAGTTCGCTCTGGTAATAGTGATTGAAAGACATCAGCCAGCCATCCTTGTGAGGCTCATCATCAACCGCCGATGATGATGGTGCCGGACCCGGCGATCACCGGATTGCCGTGATCACCCGTCGTACCCACCGTAGTGGCCGGTTTGCCATTGATCAGCACTGTTGGGATGACTGCGCTGGCCAAGGCGCTGCCGCAGCAGGTCGGGTCGCCCATTCGGGCGGCGGGCATGCCGTCGAACAGGACGTCGGGAGAGCCGGCCGCGATCGGGTTGGTGCCGTGGCCCTTTTTGGGACAATCGGTGGGGTCGCCCAGGCGGGCTGCGGGTTTACCGGACATCAGGCTCTCCTTAGTGGACCTTGACTTGTCCGCTGCCATCCAGGCTCGCGGAAAAACTCACATGACGCTTGAAGCCGTCGACTTCCAGCAGGCCTTCGATGGCGAACGACAGGCTCAATGGATCGTGGTCGCGGGGCAGGGATATCACCCGGACCTGGCTCAAGCGAGGCTCGTACGCTTCGATGAAGCGTTCGATGGCGATACGCGCCTGTTGCAGCGAGTCGTGCAGCGACAGGCGCATATCGTTCAAATCGGGCAACCCGTAGTCGGGCAACGTTTGCACGCTGCCCGCCCGGGTGCTGAGCATTTTGGCCAGATGTGCAGCCACCGAAGCCATTGCCGCGACTTCGCGACTCCAGCCGGCGCGCTTGTCGGCATCACCGCCGAGGCGTTCGAAAAGGCTGCCGTAGGCCATGGAGGCTTACTCCTTATCTAGCTTGCCAACCAGCGACAGGGTGAAGTCGGCGCCCATGTACTTGAAGTGCGGACGTACGTTCAGGCTGACGCGGTACCAGCCCGGCTCACCGTCAACGTCGCTGACGACGACTTGCGCAGCGCGCAACGGACGACGGCTACGGACTTCGGAGCTTGGGTTCTCCTGGTCGGCCACGTACTGGCGAATCCACTTGTTCAGTTCCAGCTCCAGGTCGGTACGCTCTTTCCAGGCACCGATCTGCTCGCGCTGCAGCACCTTGAGGTAGTGCGCGAGGCGGTTGACGATGAACAGGTAAGGCAGCTGAGTACCGAGCTTGTAGTTGAGCTCGGCATTCTTGCCTTCTTCGCTGTTGCCGAAGAACTTCGGCTTCTGCGCAGAGTTGGCCGAGAAGAACGCGGCATTGTCGCTGCCCTTGCGCATGGTCAGAGCGATGAAGCCTTCTTCGGCCAGCTCGTATTCACGACGGTCGGAGACCAGAACTTCGGTCGGGATCTTGGTTTCGATCTCGCCCATGCTCTCGAAGTGATGCAGCGGCAGATCTTCGACTGCGCCACCGCTCTGCGGGCCGATGATGTTCGGGCACCAGCGGAACTTGGCGAAGCTGTCAGTCAGACGGCTGGCGAAGGTGTACGCAGTGTTGCCCCACAGGTAATGCTCGTGGCTGTTGGCGACGTTTTCCTTGTACACGAAGGATTTGACCGGGTTGTCTTCTGGGTCGTAGGGGTTGCGCAACAGGAAGCGTGGCACGGTTAGACCGACGTAACGGGCATCTTCCTGCTCGCGGAAGCTCTGCCACTTGGCGAACTGCGGGCCTTCGAAGTGATCCTTCAGATCCTTCAGGTCTGGCAGGCCGGTGAAGCTTTCCAGACCGAAGAATTTCGGACCGGCCGCGGCAATGAAGGGGGCGTGGGACATGCTGGCGACCGAGGCCACGTACTGCATGGTCTTGATGTCCGGTGCGCTCGGGTCGAAGAAGTAGTTGGCGATCAGGGCGCCGACCGGCTGGCCACCGAACTGGCCGTATTCAGCGGTGTAGATGTGCTTGTACAGGCCGGACTGGACCACTTCCGGGCTGTCCTCGAAGTCGTCGAGCAGGTCCTGCTTGGACGCGTTGAGCACTTCGAGCTTGATGTTCTCGCGGAAGTTGGTGCGATCGACCAGCAGCTTGAGGCCGCGCCAGGAGGATTCCAGCGCCTGGAACTGCTGATGGTGGAGGATCTCGTCCATCTGGCGGCTGAGCTTG
The DNA here is from genome assembly GCF_051028275.1 of Stutzerimonas stutzeri. Lineage (GTDB taxonomy): Bacteria > Pseudomonadota > Gammaproteobacteria > Pseudomonadales > Pseudomonadaceae > Stutzerimonas > Stutzerimonas stutzeri_AS. The sequence goes on along the minus strand of NZ_CP069269.1, from coordinate 3,949,226 downwards.
GCATCGATTTCCGCGATCATGCGGTCGGCCATGGCCTTCTTGACCGGCTCGTGCTCATTCTGCGGCTTGAGGAGTTCTTCGATGAAGGCGGATACGCCGCGCTTGGCGATGTCGTAGGCCTCGTCGTCCGGTGTCAGTTTGGTTTCCGCGATGATGCGGTCGAGGATGCCGAGTTCGGCGAGGTTCTTGCCGCTTTCGACGGCTGCTGCGCTAGTGCTCATGGTGTTGGCGTTCCTTGTCGGAGTAATCAGGCGTCCAGTTGTTCTTTGGCGGCGAGGCCCAGCTCACCGAGTACGCGGTCGCGCGAGACGTCGTCGGCCAGTACGCTCTCGATCGCCTTGCGGAAGGCCGGGGCATTGCCCAGCGGGCCTTTGAGGGCGACCAGTGCGTCGCGCAGTTCCATCAGCTTCTTAAGTTCGGGAACCTGCTCGACCAGGTTGGCCGGGTTGAAGTCCTTCATCGAATTGATGTTCAACTGCACGGCCAGCTCTTCATCGGTGGGCTCGTCCTGCAGACGGTTCGGAACCGAGAAAGTAAGGTTCAGCTCCTGCTTGGCCAAGACCTCGTCGAAGCTGTTCTTGTCGATGGCGATCGGCTTGCGGTCTTCGATCTTGCGATCGTCGGCGCGCTGGGTGAAGTCGCCGAGCACCATCAACTTCAGTGGCAGTTCCAGCTCTTCCTGAGCACCGCCGGTCGAGGGCTTGAAGGTGACGTTGATGCGTTCTTTGGGGGCTACCGAGCCTTCTTTGGCCATGGGTCTTCTCCTTTGCGTTTACGGCCCGGGGGCCTAATCGAGTACCACTTCGAGGTCGAGGTGGCACAGCCTGCGGTAAATCTCATCCTTGCTTTCACGCACGGCGTGGTTCTGCGGTAGCAGCTCACAGCAGCTATGCAACAGACGCAGCACCTCGAGGGCGAGATCGGGTTCCCAGTCGCCCAGGCCCGTGGCCTGCAGCGTCTGATCGAGGGATTCCAGTTGGGTCTTGGCCAGGTCGTATTTCTTGGCCTGGAAGCACAAACGAGCCAAAGTCAGCTGCCAGAAGAAGCGCTCGCGCCCGCCTCGGGCCTGGTTAAGGCCAAGCTTGAGCTTCTGCACGGCGCTTTTTAAGCCGTCTTTGCGCAGCTGTGGGAGGACTTCCTGCAAGGCGTCTTCCCATGCCGGTTTCGCAGCTCCCTGGTTGCTTGGCGGTTCGCTTGTGATTTGTGCAGGCTGCACGTGCGGCATCACCCTTGCACTGATCCAGGCGCGGGTTTCCGCATCGGCGAAAGGGGTACCATCATGAAAGCGCAACTCGTCCAGGCCCGGCATGCGCTGCAGGAATAATGCGAGCTGGATTTCCACCTCACGCATTGCTTGGTCTGCCCCGAGTTCACTTAGGCATTCCCAAGCCAGGCGCTGCCCATCGAGCCAAAAGGGTGCGCGAGCGATACTTGCTTCCAGATCAGCCAGCAGATCAGCGTAGAGCCCTTGGGCGAAACGCTCACGGTAGCTGCCAAGCTTGTCTGCCGGAACGCCTCGAAGAGCTGTGATCTGGTCGGCGTTGCGCTCAGGTAGGCTGTCAATCGATAGCCAGAGCAGCGTTCGCCCGAGGCGAAGCGGTTTGAGGTCGGTGGCTTTTTGCTTCAGCCACCAACTGCATAGCGGGCGTGCGTGGTCTTGCAGATTACGAAGGCTCTTGTGCGCGTCCTTTTCATGTTCGACCGGTGCCGTTGCGTTAAAGACCTG
>NZ_CP069269.1:3652500-3942500 GCF_051028275.1 Stutzerimonas stutzeri | reverse complement strand
CGATGGGGGGACGGAGAAGGCTAGGCCAGCTTGGCGTTGGTTGTCCAAGTTTAAGGTGGTAGGCAGAGATCTTAGGTAAATCCGGGATCTTAATGCTGAGAACTGATGACGATCCTTCTTTTAGAAGGAGAAGTGGTTGATGCCATGCTTCCAGGAAAAGCCTCTAAGCTTCAGGTAACTAGGAACCGTACCCCAAACCGACACAGGTGGTTGGGTAGAGAATACCAAGGCGCTTGAGAGAACTCGGGTGAAGGAACTAGGCAAAATGGCACCGTAACTTCGGGAGAAGGTGCGCCGGTGAGGGTGAAGGGTTTACCCCGTAAGCTCATGCCGGTCGAAGATACCAGGCCGCTGCGACTGTTTATTAAAAACACAGCACTCTGCAAACACGAAAGTGGACGTATAGGGTGTGACGCCTGCCCGGTGCCGGAAGGTTAATTGATGGGGTTAGCGCAAGCGAAGCTCTTGATCGAAGCCCCGGTAAACGGCGGCCGTAACTATAACGGTCCTAAGGTAGCGAAATTCCTTGTCGGGTAAGTTCCGACCTGCACGAATGGCGTAACGATGGCGGCGCTGTCTCCACCCGAGACTCAGTGAAATTGAAATCGCTGTGAAGATGCAGTGTATCCGCGGCTAGACGGAAAGACCCCGTGAACCTTTACTATAGCTTTGCACTGGACTTTGAATTTGCTTGTGTAGGATAGGTGGGAGGCTTTGAAGCGTGGACGCCAGTTCGCGTGGAGCCATCCTTGAAATACCACCCTGGCAACTTTGAGGTTCTAACTCTGGTCCGTTATCCGGATCGAGGACAGTGTATGGTGGGTAGTTTGACTGGGGCGGTCTCCTCCTAAAGAGTAACGGAGGAGTACGAAGGTGCGCTCAGACCGGTCGGAAATCGGTCGTAGAGTATAAAGGCAAAAGCGCGCTTGACTGCGAGACAGACACGTCGAGCAGGTACGAAAGTAGGTCTTAGTGATCCGGTGGTTCTGTATGGAAGGGCCATCGCTCAACGGATAAAAGGTACTCCGGGGATAACAGGCTGATACCGCCCAAGAGTTCATATCGACGGCGGTGTTTGGCACCTCGATGTCGGCTCATCACATCCTGGGGCTGAAGCCGGTCCCAAGGGTATGGCTGTTCGCCATTTAAAGTGGTACGCGAGCTGGGTTTAGAACGTCGTGAGACAGTTCGGTCCCTATCTGCCGTGGACGTTTGAGATTTGAGAGGGGCTGCTCCTAGTACGAGAGGACCGGAGTGGACGAACCTCTGGTGTTCCGGTTGTCACGCCAGTGGCATTGCCGGGTAGCTATGTTCGGAAGAGATAACCGCTGAAAGCATCTAAGCGGGAAACTTGCCTCAAGATGAGATCTCACTGGAGCCTTGAGCTCCCTGAAGGGCCGTCGAAGACTACGACGTTGATAGGTGGGGTGTGTAAGCGTTGTGAGGCGTTGAGCTAACCCATACTAATTGCCCGTGAGGCTTGACCATATAACACCCAAACAATTTGATGTTTGTGTGTCAGACGGTTGAAGTCGACAACAAACCGAAAAGACGCAACGCTCGCAAAGCGAACCGTACAAAGCAACACCATCACATACCCAATTAGGGGAAGCGACTCAACACCGACTCCCCAACCGAATTGCTTGACGACCATAGAGCGTTGGAACCACCTGATCCCATCCCGAACTCAGAAGTGAAACGACGCATCGCCGATGGTAGTGTGGGGCTTCCCCATGTGAGAGTAGGTCATCGTCAAGCTTCTACACCAAACCCCCGATCTTCTAACGAAGGTCGGGGGTTTGTCTTTGGGGCTGCTGATAATGGTAAGTCGAGTCGACCAGGTCGAGTCGGACGCAAGCTTGCTCTGGAGTCGATGCGCGGGCATCGATACGCAATGAAGCTCCTAGGTGCCGATCATAGGCATCCTGCGGCCTGATCATTTTATGCTGTGATGCTGTGATGCTGTGATGCTGTGATATCGAGCCTAGCCAGCTTTGACCGCCACTCCTGTAGGCATAGCTGCGCCATCGCTTCCTAACCGCAGCCAGCCGCTTATCAATGGCTGCTATAGAACGCCGCATCGGTGTGTGAGCGACGTGGTGACCAAGCTTGAGCCCTGGTTAACGTCAAGGTGCGCGAGGCCGTGTATCGAAGCAAAAATTCGTGACGCTGACTTGGCTGGCTGCTCTGTGCACTTCGAGAGCCGGACTATCAGGCATCCCGAATGCCAATGGCAGTTACTGGCGAACCCATGTCTGTGTGCGGCCCAATGCCTCGATGCCGATGTAGCCGCGTACCTCGAGCTTGTCACCGTCATCTAGCAGTTTAGCCTTGGCGCGGTAGGTTTTGCCCTTGGACGGGTCCAGAATCGTACCGTTGCTCCACGCTTGCGCGCCGTCCGGCTTAAGATCCCAAAGAATAGTCATTCCCGTGATGGGCTGATCCTTACGATCGTCGTCGCATTCACTGCAGACCGGATTCGGCCCGTGATCCGAATTGAGTATTTCAGCTACCTTGCCGCTAAGCGTGCCGTCAGGGGCCTGCTGAATTTCGACGATGGACTTGGGCTTTCCGGTTTCGTCGTCAATGGTCTGCCAGCGACCGGCAGGGGATTCGGCGGCGAAGGCCAGGGACGACGACAGCGAGAGCGGCAATGCCAGCAGCAGGGCATTAAACAAAGGGCGCATGGTTTCTCCAATGATCGAATAGGCGACGCCGACTCTAGCACTGGAGATTTCGTTGCGCTGGTCTTGCTTGACTGACTGGCCGGTTCTTGTCGCTTTCGCGGCCTCAGTCGTCCCGGCTGCGGGATGGGGGAAACCCTACAGCGGCTGCCAGCGCCAATGCATCAACCGAGCTATGCGTGGCATTGGTGCCATGGTTGGCCCCAGGGAACAGTCGAAATTCGCTACGCAGGCCCCGTCCGGAGAATCGCTGCAGCCGGTCGACCAGGTCTTGCGCATTGCCGACCATGCGTCGTTCGGCCATGTGTCGCTGGCGTGGATTGTCCATGGGGGCATCCGGGGCGGGCTGCTCGGCGCCGCCTGCGGTGACCAGCAGGCGCGCGTTGAGGGGCCGTTCGGCGAACTCTCGTTCGAACTCGGCGAGCACGCGCTCTATGTAGCCCTTGTACCACCAGATCGATGGGCTTGCAGCAACATAACCTTGAAAAGCCTGTGGCTGGGTAAGCAGCGCGTAGAGCGTAAAGAGGCCCCCATAGGAGTGCCCGAACAAGGTTTGCCGTTCGGCATTTACGGTATAGCGCTGAGCGATCATCGGTTTGAGCTCGTGCTCGATGAAAGCCAAGAAGTCTTTGGCTCCGCCCGATGGAGGCGGCTCGCGGCCTGGCAGGCGCTGGCGGTCCTCAGCCTTGGGTGTGTAGTCCTCTGCGCGCGCCTTGAAGTCGTACAGGGTGTCGCCGGGATAGCCGATACCGACCACCAGAACCGAATCGCGCAGGTTTGGGTCGGGCCGATTTTCCAGTGCCTGGGCCTGGATTGCCAGGCCCGGAAACAGGGCGTTACCGTCGAGTACGTAGAGCACGGGGTAGCCGCCCGGTGGAGGCTCATGGCGCGGCTCGGTGATGAAGATGCGATAGTCCTTGCCGGTGTGCTTCGAATGGATGTCGCGCTGAGCGATGTGCGGTAGCTGAACCGGCTTCCAGACAGGATCTTCCATCGCCTTGGTCGGCATGGTGGCCAACCCCAGGCTAGCAACCAGGGCGAACAATGCGCATCTCATGGCTCGGATGACCCGTGGTGACTTGGCAATGGCCCATCCAGCCAGTCCACCTTCAATGCCTCTTCCCCAGAGAAGCGATGGAGGTGGTCGTCAATGACGAAACGCAGGCGCTTTTCCGCTTCGCCGGCCTCGGCTTGACAGTCAATCAACAGCTGATCGGCCATGGCAACCATCCGGCATTGACCGAAGTCGAACTCTACTTTCGCCTGATGTTCATCCAACTCGACCTCGGCCTTGTGTGCGAAGTGTTTGCACAGGCGTGTCATGTTGCGCGAGGCACGTGGCGTTGCGACCTGGGCGTGAAACTTGGGCATGGTGATCTCCTGTAGGTCGCCGCCGGTACGCAAATGCATCGGCGGCTCGAGTGGATCAGAACTCGTATCGAGCGCCAACCGTAAAGCTGCGTGACGGGCCGTAGAAATTGAAGGTGCCAACGCTTCCGACGCGTGAATAGTATTTGCGATCGAGCAGGTTGTTTACGTCGAAGGTGCCGGTCAACTTGTCTGTAATCGGGTAAGACAGCTTGGCATCGACGACTGCATAACCAGGTGCGCTCAAGCGTGGGCTGCCGGCGCGCTCGATGGAGAAATCGCTCATGGCCGTAACTCCGCCTCCGATGCCCAGTCCACGCAGGGCGCCGGCTGGCAAGGTGTACTTGGTCCACAACGAAGCCTGATGCTGGGGCATCAGCGTAAACAGCGCGTTGTCGTCGCCGGCAAGGTTCTCGGTCTTCATATAGGTATAGCCGGCCAGCAGTTCCCAGTCGGGGGTCAGATAGCCGCTGACTTCCAGTTCGCCGCCGCGGATGCGGGTTTTGCCGGTGGCCTCGAAGACGCCTCTGATCGGCACGCCGTTGTCATCGATTGCACCAGTCGCGCGGTTCTCGTCGGTAAGTTGGAAAGCGGTGATGCGCGCGTTCAGGTCTCCGCCGTAATAGCTGCCCTTGATACCCACTTCGTACTGCTCGCCTTCGCGTGGGTCAATGATGCGGCCGTTGGCGCTGACCTCGCTCTGCGGCTTGAATACCTGCGAATAGCTGGCGTATAGCGAGTGCTGGTCGTCCAGATCGAATACCAGGCCGCCGTAGGGCGTCACATAGCCTGATTCGCGAACGTCTTGGGCGGCGCTGCTGTTGTCGCCGTCGAAGCTGCTAACCCGTGCGCCGCCGATCAGCGCCAGTCGCTCGATGGGACGAAAGGTCAGCTTGGCGTAGAGACCAGCTTCGCGTTCGTCGGTTTCGGTTGGAGTGCCAAAGGTGACGTCAGGTTTTCTGGTCTCGCTCGGCTGATAACTGTCCACATTGATGGTGCCGAGGTTGCCGCGAGCGTCTGCATACTCGGTCTCGTAGTGCTTGAAGTCGCTGCCGATGACGAATTCGCTGACTTGACCGAGCAGCTCGAACGGCTGGCTGTAATTAGCATCGACAGCGAGCGTGTCCTGCTCCAGATCGCGGGCCGTATAGGCCAGGCTGGTGGATCCGGTGTTCACGTTCCGCGCGCTGAAGGCATAGAGATAATTGGTTGCGCGCTTGGACCCGCGCACCGCGACGCGCCCATAGGCGCCATTGTCGAAGCGATGGCTCAGCTCAGCGACGATATCTGTGCTGCGGCTGTCGAAATCGCCCCAGTCGGCGCCCAGGTAGGTTGAGCGGCTGAACTCTTCCAGGCTGCCGTTGATGGCGGCCGGATAGCCGTTGTGCGGCAGGATGTCCTTGGTCTGGTGGATCAGCCCGAAGGACACGACGGTGGCGTCGGATAGGTCAACGTCCAGTGCACCGTAGAAGCTCTCGCTGGTATTGGCGTTGTAGTCGACCTCGCCATTGGTGTCGGCTCGCGAGATGACGGTGCGACCGCGCACGCGACCTTGCTCGTCAAGCGGGCCGGACAGGTCGGCTTCAAGGTAGTTGGTGTCCCAGCTGCCGTAACGCCCGGTGACGCTGCCCTGAAATTCGCTGGTTGGGCGTTTTCGCACCATGTTGACGATGCCGCCCATCTCGCTCGTGCTGTTGAACAGGCCTGACGGGCCGCGCATGACCTCGACCCGATCGTACGGCGACAGCGAAGGCAGCGTGCCGTTGATGCTGGCCATCGGCGCGGGCAGACCATCGATGTTGAACTCGTCGTATTCGTAGCCGCGTGCGTAGATCGACGAGCGGCCGCTATCGTTGGTCAGGGTGCGCAGACCGGTAGAGTACTTGGCCAAGTCGTCGAGGTTCACGAACTGCCGATCACGGATGTAATCGCTGGTATAGACGCTGATCGATTGTGGAATATCGCGCAGCTCGGCTGGCGTCTTGGTGCCGACAGTAGCGGCCGGTACGGTATAACCGCCGCTCTGCTCCGACGAGGGCATGTCGTACAGGCGATTGCCTTCGACGGTAATGCTCTCTAACTGGGCTGGCTCGGCCTGCGTGGCGACGCTCTGCGCCAGCGCGCTCAAAGGAAATGGTGCGAGCAGCCCGGCGAGCAGCACTGGCCGAAGGCGTGGAACGTTGAGATATCTAACCATGGGCGGCTCCTGTCGCAATGAGCGTCGAACGGAGTTGGCAAGCGTTCGCGCCATCTAATGATAATGATTTGCATCGAGCATTGTCGACGCGTAGTCTGCCATGCGTCCGGTTGACGAACCTTTGCGTGACCGAACATTTGCTTTGCGATCACTTGCGTTCGAGAGGCAGCGCGGCATGAATCAACCTGATCACATCATTCGTGGCGAAGAGTTGCCAGCCATGAGCAGGCCGGGGCTGCGTCTGTCCAACGAGGATGACGACCGCCTGCTTTTCGGCCGGGTGAAATGGGCGCAGCTGCGCGATGGTCTTTCTCTGCACTGGTCCGACTGTGAGGAGCTACAGGACTTCGTCACTGAAAATGTGGTCGGCCCGCGCTTGTCGTTCGTGCTTTTTCTCAAGGGTCATAGCCAGGTCAGCTATGGTGACCTGTCGCTGACGCTTGGCCACCCTTCGACAGGGCGGGCACCTGAAGGTGTGGCCGTGTCGATGAACGAGCCTGTCCAGTTCCGCCGCCAGGCACGCCGCGGCAGCCATATCCGCAAGCTTGTGGTAAGCCTGACACCCGATTGGTTCGAGGGCCGTGGCGAGGTGATCGGTGCGACAGATGGGGCGATTCGCAGCTTCATGGCCAGTCATCTGGCGCCGCGTGTCTGGAAACCCTCGCCACGTCTGCTGTCGCTGGCCGACCAGATGCTCAACCCACCGGGTTACGACGCCTTGCTGGCGAGTCTGTATCTCGAGAGCCGGGCGCTGGAGATTGCCTGCGAGGCGTTGGCGAGCCTTGGCCGCAGCGCGGCCGCGGTCGAACCTGGCTTGCGGCCTCAGGAGTACCGACGACTGAAACGGATTCTCGAACTGCTTGATAGCGGAGAGGCCGACGATTGGAGCCTCGATCAGATCTCCCGAGAAGCGGGAGTGAACGCCACTACGCTACAACGCCAGTTTCGCTTGTTCAAAGGCATGACGATATTCGAATACCAGCGTGCACGGCGATTGAACGTGGCGCGTGAGGTTCTGGAGCGAGAAGGCGCCAGCGTTATCGAAGCCGCTTGGCGCGCCGGTTACAACAGCCCGGCCAACTTTGCCACAGCGTTCAAGCGGCAGTTCGGCATTTCCCCGAAGCAGGTGCGTGCACGGGTGTGAGCTGATGAGCTGTGAGTCCCACCGATGCCATCCGATTAGTGAGCGGCGGAAGCCGATAAACGGCTGACTCTTATAGCCAACCGTCTGGCACTGCTTCGGAAACAATCTGTTCCGGACCGCCAACACGGACCGCACGGCTCTCTGCAAGCCGCTGCCGGGTGCTCTTCTCAAACTGTTTATAGGCCCCATTCGTCGGCAGGCTTTGCTGGACGCAATCCCAGCGTTCAAGTCAGTCAGGGTTATGCCGACTAAAGGTGCTCTACTGCTGTTTGAATCGCGCCATCATGATGGCCAGTTCCTGTTGCACGCCGGACGCTAGTGTCCGAGAGGTCACCTGATGCTTCGAACCTCGCTTCCCCGTCTCACATTAGCCCTAACGCTGGTCGCAGTGCTGTTTGGCATTCCAGCCGCATCTGGCGCTCACAGTGTTACGGTCGTCACCGAGGAGCTGCCACCCTACAACATGACGGTCGATGGCAAGGTCACCGGGATGAGCACTGAGGTGGTGCAGGCGGTTCTGGACGAGGTAGGCGAGGTCGCGCGTATCCAGTCAATGCCATGGGCACGCGCTTACGACATTGCGCTGAACTCCGAAAATGTACTTATCTACTCCATTGCCCGCACTCCCCAGCGCGAGGAGCTGTTCAAATGGGTTGGCGTTATCGCGCCGACGCGCTGGTTCCTGTTCTCCCTGCCTGGCACCGAGTTCAAGCTCAAGAGCCTCGACGATGCTCGTAACTACCAGATTGCAACCGTCAAACAAGACGTTGGTGAGCAATATCTGATCGATAAGGGATTTGCCATCGGCCGTAATCTCCAGTCGAGCAACAAATACGAGCATAACTACGAAAAGCTCAAGGCTGGGCGGGTGGATCTATGGATTTCCAACGAGCTCAATGCTCACTATCTGGTCCGTCAGGCCAGCGGCAATCCTGACGATACGGCAATCCCTCAATTGAGCCTGGATGACCTCGATGGCGCGAACGGCCTGTGCATGGCCTTCAGTCGCAACACGCCGGATGAGGTGGTCGAGCGGTTCCGTCAAGCGCTCGCCCGCGTCCGTGCCGATGGCCGCTATGACGCCATCGCCGCTCGATGGCTTGAATGAATGAGCGACAATGCACCCAACCCCGCTCCTCCTGCGAATGCACCTCGGCAGACCTCCTCGCTCGGGCGTCGCCTGGTGCTGGTTACGCTCGGCTTTTGCCTGTTGTTCACTGTGGGTACCGTGGGGCTGCGGACCTGGCTAGCCTGGCAGGACAGCCTGACCGCCATGAATGCCGAATTGGTGCTGATCGACCAGGTGTTCCAGAGCAACCTGGCCAAAGCCATCTGGGAAATGGACAGTGATGCCCTGAGAACTCAGCTGGACAGCGTCGCCGAGGCTGCCCCGGTTGGCCGCGTCGAGCTGCAGGTCATCCGGGCAGGGCGTGCACCGGAAATCATTCAGCGGCAACGGGCCCAGCAGCAGGGTGCGCACCGCGCGCCGGTGCTGCAGCGTGTGCTTACCTACGAAGCCTATGCCGGCGCCCAAGAGACGGTCGGCGAGCTGAGGCTGGAAGGTAACGAAGGGCTACTCTGGGAGCGGCTTATAGATGAAGTTGCCGAAATAATCATCACCCAGGTCATCCAGTCGCTTCTTCTGGCGGGGTTGATCATGTGGATGTTCAACCGCACCGTGACGCTGCATGTACAACGGATCGCTCGACACCTTACTCGTCTCACCCCAGAAAATCTGAATCAGACTTTGCGCCTCGATCGATCAGTCAGACGCCACGATGAGCTGAGTCTGCTGGAATCGGGGATCAACAGTGTGCAGTCCAAGCTGTCGGCGTATCTGGAAAGGCAGTATCAGGACGAGCTAATGCTTGCCGCTCACCGGGACCGCCTCGCCGAATTGGTCGAAGAGCGAACTGCCGAGTTGCGGACCGCTAACGTGTTGTTGGAGCAACTGTCGCGTAGCGATCCGCTGACCGGATTGGCCAACCGCCGGCATTTCGACGAGATAAAGGAAGTCGAATTCCGCCGTGCGCTACGGCTCGGTCAACCACTGACCGTGCTGATGTGCGACGTGGATTTTTTCAAGCGCTACAACGACCAGTATGGCCACGCACAGGGCGACCAATGCTTGCAATCGGTCGCCGATACACTCAAGCACGTGTTTGCCCGTGCCGGTGAGGTGGTGGCGCGGCTTGGTGGTGAGGAATTCGTCGTGCTGTTGCCCGGCGTGGATGAAGAGTCCGCGTATCGTTCGGCTGTACGACTGCAGCAACGGCTTGCCGAGCGGGAGATGCCGCACGAAGCCTCCGCCGTTTCGCGTCACGTCACGCTGAGCATTGGCCTGGCTGGCGTCGATCCGGACAACATGGGCCAATTTGAACAACTTCTGCACCGTGCGGACGAGGCTCTTTACCGAGCCAAGACGCAGGGCCGCAACCGTATCTCCGACTGATTGCGAGGACCGCACGATGCGCCTTATTGCCTGGATCGCTGTTTCCCTGGGGTTACTTGGCGCGTTGGCACATGCCGGGCCGGTGCGGGTGGTGACTGAGGAGACGGCCTATAGCTATCTTCAGGATGGCAAGGTCAGCGGCCCGGCCACTAAAGTGGTCGAAGCGACCTTGCAGCGCGCTGGGCTGGCTGGCTACCAAATCAGCCTATACCCCTGGGCACGGGCCTACGACATGGCGCTACAGGAGCCAGACGTGCTGATCTACCTCATCGCGCGCTCTTCGGAGCGCGAGGCGCTGTTTCGCTGGGTGGGCGAGGTCATGCGCATCGACTATCACTTCTACAAGTTGCGCGAGCGGGACGATATCAAGGTGCCCGACCTGGAGGCGGCGAAAGCGTATCGGGTCGGGGTACTACGCGAGGATGTCCGCCAGCAGTACCTGCAGGCCAATGGCTTCAACAAGATCGTGGTGACTGCGCATAATCACGACAACTTCAAGCGGCTGCTCAACGGTCAGGTTGACATTGTGCCAATGCCTGAACGGGACATATTGGCGCTTTGCAGGGAGGCCGGCCTGGATCCGAACGAGGTCGAACGTGTTTTCACGCCCGATAGTCCGACGCGGCTGTACATGGCGTTCAGCCGGAAGACCGACGACGCCACCGTGCTCCGCGCGCAGTCAGCGTTTGAACATCTGCAGGCGGAAGGAACGGTGGATCGCCTGATGGGCGGGCAGCCCTGACCTCAGACACCAGACCCAAGCCATCGGCCCGGTCACGCTCAATTGCCATTCTTTTGTTCGAACTCGTTGAGCGCCCTGCGACAGCCGATACCGGACCCCTCTCCAAGTCCGGCTTCCAGCCAGGGGAGGATGGCCAGGGGTGGGGCGACCAAGGCGCCGACGGCACTGGCAATGGCACGAGCGGCCAGTTCGCCGGTCACTACGCTGACCTGAGGGTTGCTGAGCGTGCCCTTCAACTCGATTGGCGAGTTGCCGGACAGGAAACTGATGTCTTTGGCATGAGCCTCGAAGGCCAGATCCAGACGCTCGCTGTCGAGCTTGATGGTACCGCCTCCTGTGATGTTGCTATCGGTAGTACTGATGAGGAACTGCTCCAGTTTCGCGGTGCCGTCAGTCGAATCGAAACGCAGGTAGGTGCAGTTCATCGGGACCTGATCGACGTTCGAGAGCGCTGCAACCGCAGCCTCCCCCGCATCCAGGCCGAGCAGCTCTACGGCCAGTACATCCAGCTGGCCGCCCGACATGGCCAGCTCCAGTTTGCCGTCCAGCGCGGCCGCCATTTCTCCCAGGGACTCACCTTCGAATACCAGGTCCAGCTGCCCGCCGATGGTTCCTGCGGAGTCCTTTGCAACCTTGGACAGGTCGGCTTCGCGCAGAACCGGAGAAAGGTTGATGCTGGTGATATCCAGATGCAGCTCACCGGTCGGTTGCTCGGGGCGAACGTCGAGCCGCAGGCGGCCGCTCGCCGTCCCTTTGCCGATGCTGAGCGTCAGAGGCTCAGTTACCAATACACCTTCGTCCAGCTCGGCTTTGAAGTCGACAGCGTTCAAAGGAATCTCATTGGCCAATACCGTGTCCGCCTCGTAGCGAATGATGGCGTCGCGGTCGCGCAGGGCATCGAGCCCAAGCGGTTCGCTGGAAAATACCTGATCGTCGTTGGGGTCTGTCGGAGTGTCAGGCGCCTTCAAGTCATTGAGGTCAAGCGTGTCTGAATGCAGGTTGGCCCAGAGCATCGGGCGACCAGCGAGGCTTAGGCGAACGTCACCGCTGAGATCGCTTTGGCCCCATTTGGCTCGGAGATCCTGCAGGCGCAGCTGTGGGTCGTCCCAGAGCAGTTGGCCGCTCAGCTGATAGCCCGCAAGTGAGGGCAGGCTCAAGCCAGTGAATGGGTTGAGGTTGGCCGGGTTCGGGCCTTCAAGCGATACCGCGAGTTCAGCTGCGCTGAGCTGCAACGGGTCGGTGACCGTGCCCTTTACGGTCAGGTGGCTTTGGCGCGACTGCACGGTGCCCTCGACGGGGTATGGTTGATCGTCGAAAAGCGCTTCCAGCGCGCCGACATCCAGCTCGAAATGCAGCGGGACCTCGTTGCGCCAGGCATCGCCCGTCAATTGCAGGCCGGAGTCAGTGGTGCTGGCGTCGACCTCGACCCGCAGGTCGCGTGCCGGGCTTTCATAGCGCAGGTGCGTGTCGCTAAGGCGGGCAGAATTCTGTGCCAGCTTCGTGTGCAGCTCGCCGTCCAGCGTGCCCAGTTTCGAATAGCCCACTGGCTCAAGCGCGCGACCTAGGTCGATCTCTTCGATCATCAGGTCGACTGTTCCGCTGAGCGAGTCTTTGATCAGATCAAGGGAGCCGTTGGCGCTGATGGCGCCCTCGCCTTGCGCTACGTGTAGCCGCTCGATTTCCAAACGTTGCTGGGCCAGGCTGCCCTTGAGCACGATGTCGCTCAGTGCGGAGCTGCCGTACAGAAGCTGCCCCAGCTTGAGGTCCACCTCGCCGCGATAATGACGTAACGGTTGCAGCAAAGCTTGCGCGCGCTGTTGCAGCGACCGCTCTTGCGATTGGCCGCCGTCCTGCTCAGATTCGAGAAGGCGCATTACGCCCCAACGATTGAGGTCGAGCTTGTTGCCTTGCATTTGCAGAGTCAGCTCGGGTGTATCGCCACGCTCCAGGACCAGCGAACCGGTCAGATGACTTTCGCCTGTCTTCAGGTCCATGTCCTGTAGCGCCCAACGCTGTCCGTCACGCTTCAACTGAGTGTTGAAATCGAATGCTGGCACGTCGATCGCCGGGTTATCGAAGCTCATCAGTTCGGCCGTATCCGGGGCGCTTACCTCTAGGGTTCCCTGCAGTGCATCGAGCTGTGGTAGTTGCTTGGCTTCACCATTGAAGTGCGCCTGAATCTCGCCCAGCTGCCCATCGAATCTCACGGCATAGGGCGCACCGCTGGCCAACGCCTGCGACGGTGGCTCGCCTGTCAGACTCAATGTCAGTGGCTTGCCCTGAATGTTGCCGGTGCCTTCGATAGACAGTTGACGTTGACCCGGAGCGTTATCGGTCGTCGCAATGTCGAGTGTCACGCGGGCGTTCAGTCCGGCGTCGCGATAGGTCAGCTGACCGTTATGGATACGGATCGTATCCGGCTGAATTGGCAGCGCATCGCCACTTGCGCTGCTTTCGTTCGAATCTGAGCTGGAGCTGGAGCTGGAGCTGGAGCTGGACTTGGACTTGCCGTCGTCCGGCTTGCCGCTGCTTCCGGTCAAGGCGGCCCAGTTGGAGCGGCCGTCTTCCTGTCTGGCAAGGTGAATCTGGGGCTGGTCGAGTTCGAGCAATTGCAGGTTCAAGTTGCCCGTCAGTAGTGCACCGACATCGAGTTTCGCCTGCATGGCGTCAAGCTTGAGCATATAAGGATGCTTGGCCCACTCGGGGTTGTCGATCTGGACATCGTCAATGTTGATCCCCAGCGGAAAGCCCCAGTCGATGTCGAGGTTGCCGATTTCGACGGCGCGCCCGTCGAGGCGCTGACTCAGCTGGGCTTCGATCTTTTCGCGGGCCCACTGGGTCTGTACCAAGACTGCTGCCAGTACTACCAGCAGCACCAAGGCCGCCAGTACGATCCCAATGATTTTCGCTGCCTTCGCCACCTTGCCTCCCGATCCGGTCCGCTCGCGCATGAATGAGGATGAGCTGCGTCAGGTGCAGCCGTGTAAAGGTGTCGACCCCACACTGACCGAAAAAGATCACTGTCAATTTCCAGCGCAGTTTCGTGGCGTGCAGCCGCGAATGCCGCAGACACGCGGAGCGAAGGGGGTTCGATGAGTGTGGGTGTTCCGAGAGAAACACGGACGAACGGCATCGCCATTGTCCGTGTTGAAGAAGGTCAGCCCTGAAGATCGGCCAAGATTGCCGTTGCCACCGCTTCGGCAACCTTGATGCCGTCGACACCAGCCGAGAGGATGCCGCCAGCGTATCCAGCACCTTCACCGGCGGGATACAGACCGCGGGTATTGATGCTCTGTAGCGACTCGTTGTCGCGCTTGATCCGCACCGGTGAAGACGTGCGTGTCTCGATACCGGTAAGAATCGCATCGGCGCGGTCGAAGCCGCGAATCTGTTTGCCGAACGCGGGCAAGGCTTCGCGGATGGCCTGTATCACGTAATCCGGCAACGAAGGCGCCAGGTCGCCCAAACGCACACCGGGCTTGTAGGACGGCTCGACTTCGCCGAATTCGCTGGACGCACGACCACGGATGAAATCGCCCACCAGCTGGCCCGGCGCGCAATAATCGCTACCGCCCAGCTCGAAGGCGCGCGATTCCAGCTGTTCCTGCAGCTCCACGCCGGCCAGAGGTCCGCCGGGGAAGTCCTCATCGGGATTGATACCAACGACGATGCCGGCGTTGGCGTTGCGCTCGTTACGTGAATACTGACTCATGCCATTGGTGACCACGCGGTTCGGCTCGGACGTAGCCGCCACCACGGTGCCGCCCGGACACATGCAGAAGCTGTAGACCGCCCGCCCGTTTTTGGCGTGGTACACCAGCTTGTAATCGGCCGCGCCCAGTTCCGGATGCCCGGCGTACTTGCCCAGGCGTGCCTGGTCAATCAGCGATTGCGGGTGCTCGATGCGAAAGCCCACGGCAAAGGGCTTGGCCTCGATGTATACGCCCCGCTCGTGGAGCTTGCGAAAGGTGTCGCGCGAACTGTGACCCAGTGCGAGCACCACGTAGCGGCTGCGCAACTCTTCTCCGTCGGCCATAAGCACGCCCTGGATGCGGCCATCTTCAATGATGAAATCGACCACGCGGCTATCGAACCGCACGTCGCCGCCAAGTGCCTTGATTTCCTCACGCATGGTGGAGACCACGCCGGTCAGGCGGAAGGTGCCGATGTGCGGCTTGCTGACAAACATGATCTCTTCCGGCGCGCCGGCGCGGACAAATTCATGCATCACCTTGCGGCCGTAGAACTTCGGGTCTTTGATCTGGCTATAGAGCTTGCCGTCAGAGAACAGCCCCGCGCCGCCTTCGCCGAACTGCACGTTGGATTCGGGGTTCAGCACCTTCTTGCGCCACAGCGCCCAGGTGTCCTTGGTGCGGCTGCGCACATCGCGACCACGCTCCAGTACGATCGGCCGGAATCCCATCTGCGCCAGGGTTAGCGCGGCAAACAGCCCGCACGGGCCGAAGCCGATCACCAGCGGGCGCTCCTCTAGCCCGTCGGGCGCCTGGCCTACCGGGTAGTAGCCGGTGTCCGGTGAGACACGAATGTTGCGGTCGTCCGACAGACGCGCCAGCACCTTTGCTTCGTCCGCCACGCTGGCGTCGACGATGTAGACGAAGGTGATCTCGCTGTTCTTCTTGCGCGCGTCATAGCTGCGCTTGAATACATTGAAACCGACCAGTTCGGTATCGCTGATCCCAAGGCGCGTAACGATCGCGTGGCGAAGGGCCTCGGCGGGATGGTCGAGCGGCAATTGCAGTTCGTTGATGCGGATCATGACAGGTCCTGGCCGGTGACCCCGGCAGAGGGAGAGTGGAGGCGCAGTGAACCGGGGCGGCTCGCGCGGCGCGCAGTGTAGCCGGGGCAAGCCAGGCTGTCATGAGTGCGGACGGAGTGGAACGAGTCGGCCTTCGCGGATGCGACGGCCGGTCGGCTCGGTAGGGTTACTGCAGTATCACCCGAGCGTTCACGGGTTGCAGTGGGCGATTATTGGCATGCCCCACGGCATCGGTCAGGGCTTGGATCTGCTCGCTTGATGCCACGACAGGTTGCTTGAGCACCAGCCAGCGAACCCCTTCCGAGCAGGGCGGCGTGGTCAGCGAGCCATTGAAACGGTAATAATCCAGATCAGCCGGCAGCATGTCGCGAATGTTCACCTGCTGCGCTACGGGCTGATTCGTACCCTTTGCCGGCGGGGTGTTCCACAGGTTACGCAGCACGGCGTTCTGCTCGCCTTCTTTGAACATGACGGCCACTACAGCCAGTTTGCCGTTTTCGTCTGCATGCACCAGATGGCCCTCTAGCGGATACGACTGGCCGTTGATGTGGTTTTCGCTAGGCATGTGGAAGTGAAACTGGATCAGCTGAAACGTCTTGCCATCCAGCGTGAGCGTGCTACCGGGTTCATAGGCGACCTGCACGGTATGACCGTTGTTCACGACCTCACTCGCACCGGCCTTGTAGTCGATTGCCAGAGGTTTGAGCTCCGCTTCCACAAAACCTTCCAGATTGACCGGCGACTGGTTTTGACCGCCGCATGCACTGAATTCGGGAGTAAGCGTCGCCCAGTTTTCCGGGCCGGCCTCGCCCGAATAGTCCCAGTGCATGCTGGGGGTGACTGCGACAGCGCTACTGCAGAAGAGCAACGTTGCCAGCGAAGGGGCGATTATTTTCATGTGGTTTTTCCTCGGCTTAAGTATCGAACGTAGCCATTGCACGGCCCGGTGAGAACCGCTGGCCGGTGCGTGTAGCTTTCCGCACCCATTGCGGTCTAAGCGCGTGATGGTGCAGCTGAGGGCAGGAGTCTTGTTTTTGCCGCTCAGATTGTTTGTCGCCTAAAGCCTGGCCATGTTCGCCTCATCCGACAGGGGGCGATCGCTGTCTAACGGGTGAGCATTCCGCTTCCCTTTCTGGTGAGCGGACTTCACCATGCGCGCCTTGTTTACGGTTTTGAAGTCGGAGCGACCCATGATCAATAACGATGTGATGCGCAGCGTGCGCTACATCCTCAACGTCAACGACGCCAAGATCGCGGAGATCACGCGGCTTACGGGTTGCGATATTCCCGACAGCGAAGCGGTGGCCTATCTGAAACGGGAAGATGAGGACGGCTTCAAACCTTGTCCGGACCGGATCATGGCGCATTTTCTCGACGGGCTGGTGATTTACAAGCGCGGCAAGGACGAGAGTCGCCCAACGCCGCCCATTGAGCTTCCGGTGAGCAACAACACGGTGCTGAAGAAGCTGCGTGTCGCCTTCGAACTGAAGGAGGACGACATGCATGCGATTCTCCGGTCGGTCGACTTCCCCGTTTCCAAGCCGGAGCTGAACGCGCTGTTTCGCAAGGCCGGACACAGCAACTACCGGGTCTGTGGCGACCAGCTGCTGCGAAATTTTCTCAAAGGTCTGGCTCAGCGAGGCAGCTGACCGATCGCTGCGCACAAAATAGCCCCGCGATGTCTGCGGGGCTATTTGTCGGCGCGAGCAGGCTTAGCTCTGAATCATCGAAATGACCTTGTCGCGCAGCTGAGGGTTGTTCTGTACCGCCTGGTTGATGGCGTTGTACTCCTCAATGCTCAGGTCGTTGTCTTCTACCGTCTTCATCATCTGCTGGTTAGCCTGCTGCTGCAGTTGCTGGGCTTCGGCCGGGTCACCGATTTCCTCCAGTTTGGCTGTAAAGTCCTGGCGGATCTCCATGATCTCGCCCAGCGAGTCCGCGAATTTTTCAAGCTTCTTGTCGCTGATATCCGACGCCTGCATCACCGGTGCGACTTGCTGCGGCTGTGGCTGGCTGGCTTGCTGAGCGGAAACTTGCGAAACACCAGCAGCCATGAAAATAGAGAGCAGGCTGGCGGAAACGAAGCGAGCATTGGGCTTGGTCATGGGGCGATATCCTTTGTTTGAAGACGGCCAGACCAGTGCATCAGCCATGCCAATCTTCAGTCGAGCGGCTATGTAACTGATTTTAATGCTAATTGACCATCCGTCCTGTTCGTCTCGACGGGCCGAAACGCGCTGTGTATCGTGCCAAAATGGCACATGTAGCAGTTTGGCGAATAACTTCAAACTTGCGCGGCGCGCTTTTATTGAAGGTTGTAATCCCTCTGGTCGCGATCATGCTCGGCTTCAGCTATCTGTTGCTGTGGACGGTCGAGCGCAACAGCGAGCGGCGCTTGCAGGAAGAGGTCGAGCTGGTGGCTCGGGCGGTGCGGCTGCCACTCAGTGACAGTCTGGAGAAGAAGCACGAACGCACCTCGCAGCAAGTGCTCGAGTCGGTACTCGGCGTGGGCCGGGTCTATGGGGCCTACCTCTATGATGACAAGGGCGAGCTGGTGGCCTTCGCTGGGGCGATCGAGCCGGACCTGGACCAAACTTCTGTTCAAGCGTTGGCAGCTGATGGCAAGCACCGTGGTGGTTATCAACGGATCCGTGGCCGCGAGGTGTATTCCTATTTCCTGCCGTTGGAGCAGAACGGCGGACGCATCAACGGGTTGCTGCAGGTAACCCGTCGCTGGAACGACTTCGAGCGCGACACTCGCAGGCTGCGGTTCATCGCGGGCATCTCGGCGGCGGTGCTGGCGCTGGCAGCGGTCTGCATCGTTCTGCTCGGACACTGGTCGGCGATTGGCAAGCATTTGCAGCAGCTGACCCAGAGTATGGCCCGAGTCGCTGCTGGCGATCGCGAGCATCGTGCGCCACGCAGCGGCCCGCAGGAGATTGCCGTGCTGGGTCGGGCATTGAATCAGATGCTCGACAGCATTGCCGATGCCGAGCAGCGCATGGCAGAACAGAAGGCGCGCGAGGCGGAGCTTGAGGCACGCTTGCGGCGATCACAGCAGCTTGCGGCGGTGGGTCGGTTGGCAGCGGGCGTCGCCCACGAACTGGGCAGCCCTCTTAGCGTGATCGACGGCAAGGCTCAACGCGTGCTGCGCAGCGAGGCGTTGGAGGATAGGCAGCGCAAGGGCTTGTTGCAGATTCGCAGCCAGGTGCGGCGCTTGAGCGAGATAGTCCGCCAGTTGCTGGACTTCGGCCGCGCCGCCGGACGGCCGGCACGTCGCATGAGTGCCGACGTGCTGGCCCATTCCGCCGCCGCCGCAGTGGCCGATGAGCTGGCTGCGCTTGATGTCACTCTTGAACTGCAGGCCAGGTCTGCTCCCCTGTACTGTGAGGTCGACCCGCCGCGCTTCGAGCAGGCGCTGACCAACCTGTTGCGCAACGCCGCTCAGGCCAGTCCCGGTGGACGAGTGCTGATGCGTTGGTGGCGCGAGGATGAGTGCCTCGTCTTCCAGGTTGAGGATGATGGCCCCGGCGTCGCCGAACAGCACCGTACCACTCTGTTTGAACCGTTTTTTACCACCAAGCCGGTTGGCAAAGGCAGCGGCCTTGGACTTGCTGTCGCTCACAGTGTGGTCGCCGAATGCGGCGGACGGATCGAGCTGGTCGAGAGCTCGCTGGGGGGCGCAGCGTTTCGTATCTCCCTGGCCCTGGCCGACGAGGAGAACAGCAATGCAAACGGCTGATGGCCCAATCCAGCGGGTGCTGGTGGTAGAGGATGACGACGGTCTGCGCCAGCTGCTGGTCGAGGAACTGGAGGACCGAGCCCTCCAGGTTCGATCCGTTGCGAGTGCAGAGGAGGCCGTGCCGCTGCTGGACGGCTGGGAGCCGGATCTGGTGCTGAGCGATCTGCGCCTGCCGGGCGCCGATGGGATGGCCTTGTTGCGGCGGGCCAAGGCCATGCAGGCGTCGCCGGCATTTCTGGTGATCACGGCGTTCGGAAGCATCCAGCAGGCGGTGGCGGCGCTGAAGGAAGGTGCCGACGAGTTCCTGACCAAGCCGTTGGATCTCGACCATCTCGGCCTTGCTGTGTCGCGCGCCTTGGAAACCCGGCGCTTGCGCGACGAAGTGCGGCGTTTCCAGCAATTACTCAGTGATGACCGTTTCCACGGCATGCTGGGACGCAGCCGGGTGATGCGTGACTTGTTCGGTCAGATCCGCCAGCTGGCCCGTGCGTCAGGCCCGGTGCTGGTCATCGGTGAAAGTGGCACCGGCAAGGAGTTGGTTGCGCGCGCGGTGCATGCCGAAAGCGAGCGGGCAGGGCGGCCGTTTCTTGCAATCAACTGCGCGGGGCTGCCGGCCGAACTGCTGGAAAGCGAATTCTTCGGTCACACGGCTGGTGCTTTTACCGGTGCCAGCCGCGCCCACAAAGGGCTGTTTCAGCAGGCTGATGGCGGCACTTTGTTTCTCGACGAGATCGGCGAAATGTCGCTTGCGCTGCAGGCCAAGCTTTTACGTGTGTTGCAGGAGGGCACCATCCGGCCGGTGGGTGGCGAGCGCGAGCTGAGTGTCGACGTGCGCATCATTGCGGCGAGCAATCGCCCTCTTGAAACCGCTGCTGGCCGCGAGTCCTTTCGTGAGGATCTGTTCTTTCGCCTGGAGACCTTCATCCTGCAGGTGCCGCCGTTGCGTGATCGCGAAGAGGATCGCGAGCTGCTCGCCGCCGGCTTCGTCGCGCACTACGCCGCACGGGACGGCCGCCCGGTGCGTGGCCTGTCGCAGCCAGCGCTAGAGCGGATCAGACGGTATCCCTTTCCAGGAAACGTGCGGGAGCTGCAGAACGCTATGGAGCGCGCGGTGACCTTCTGCCATGGCCGCAGTGTCGAGCCGGAGCACTTACCGGCACGCATTGCCGGTTTTCAGGACAGTCCGGCCGAACCCCAGGCGGATGAATTGCTCGGCCTCATGATTGACGGCCCTTTGCTGCCTACCCTCGAAGAGTTGGAGATGCGCTATATCCAGTATGTGCTGGAGCGCGTCGAGGGCAACAAGCGGCGCGCCGCAGCGTTACTCGGTATCGGCCGGCGCACGCTGTATCGCCGTTTGGGCGAAAAGGAACAGGATGAGAGCTGAGGCTCGCCGCAAACATTCAGAATGCCTGAGGTGCAGGCAATCCAGCTGAAACTGAGTTCGGCCTGTGCTAGTGGCTCACCAGTGGCTCAAGGCGCGGGTCGCCTTGAGCGCGCTCGCGGATCGCTACCCACTCAGCCAGTGCGCTGATCGAGCGCGGCGGTGAGATCAGGTAGCCCTGGAACAGATCGCAGCCGGCCTGCAACAGTGCCGCCTGCTTTTCCATGGTGTCGACGCCTTCGGCATTGACCCGTTTGCCCTGTGCGCGACAGAAGGCAACGATGGCCGCCAGGCTTTCCTGCATGTCAGGACGGGTCAGGCGTCTGATGATGGCCATGTCCAGCTTGATCGTGTCAGCCGGGTATTCGAGCAGCTGTTGAATGGAGGTGTAGCCAACGCCGAAATCGTCGATTGCTACGCGAAAGCCCGCGGCTCGGATCTCCCGCACCACGCCCATGGTGGAGCTGCTCAGCTCGGCGGCGTAGGTTTCGGTCAGCTCGATTTCGATCTGTCCGGGCGCGACGCCATGAAACGCGGCGCGCTCGATCAGGTAGCGGCAGATGTGATTATCAGTCAGCTGCGCCGACGAAATGTTGATCGCGAGGATGACGCCTTCGCCGAACAAACCGACCAGGTCCGGGTAACCCGCCAGTGCGCGATCAATTACCCAGCTGTCGATCTTTGGAAACAGTCCGGCGCGCTCGGCTATGGGAATGAACTCCCCAGGCGATACCGTGCCCAGCGTCGGAGAATGCCAGCGCAGCAGCGCCTCACAGCTGACCACAGTGCCGTTACGGTCCACGGCCGGCATGTAGACCAGGCGCCATTGCTCATCGCCACCCAGCGTACGCAATTGTTCCTCGATTGTTCTGATTCGCTCATTCTGTTGTTCAAGTTCAACCGAGTACGCCACTGCGGTGTTCTTGCCTTCGGCCTTAGCCTGGTACATCGCGGTGTCGGCGCGGGTCAGCAATTGGGTGACCGAGCTGGCGTCGGCCGGGTAACGCGCGGTACCGATACTGACGCTGACGGGATAGGTGCGCTCGGCCAGGCGAAAGCCCCCGCGGCAAAGCGCGACCAGCGCATCGGTCAGCGCCGACAGCGAGTCGTCCACGGCGCGTGCTGTCAGTAGAATCGCGAATTCATCGCCAGACAAACGGGCAAAAGCTGTCTCTGTGTCGGAATATTCCGCTTGGTGCTGGTCAAGGACGCCCTGCACACGTTGCGCGAACATGCGCAGCAGTGCGTCGCCGGCATCATGGCCGTGTTGATCATTGACCCGTTTGAAATTGTCGAGATCCAAGAACAGCAGGGCCAACTGTCGGCGTTGCTGCGAGCACTTGGCGTACATAGCAGTGGCCAGCACGCCGAAATGCGCGCGGTTGCTGATCTGGGTCAGGCTGTCTGTCCAGGAGATCTCCTGGATGCGTTGCAAGGCGGCAGTGTTGCGCTCGTGCAAGGTCTTCATGTTGGCCGTCAGGCTGCCGATCTCACCACCGACACGCGGGTCGTCGAGCGCTTCGCGTTTGCGTAACAGCAGCTCGGTGAGTTGACTGTCCAGTTGGCTGATCGGGTCGGTGACATAACGCCGAATCAATAGCAGCAGCAGGCCGATCGAAATCAAACAGAGCCCGCCGCCTCCGATGATGAAAGCCAGGCTGAGCATCCGCAGCCGGTCGGCGATGTAATCGGATGAGGGCGTCAGCCGTGCAGACAGCGAGCGCGACAGCGCAATGTCAGCTGAAAGGCCCAACGCTGCGGGTTGCAGCTTCGGCGCGATCTCGACTACAGCGTCGTATTCCTGTTCCAGCCGTTGCTTGAGCTTGATGAAGCGTTCCGGACGCACCGCCAGTTGTAGGGCGAAGGCCTCCCCTCGCTGGCTAGGCAGTGGCCGGCTATTGGACGCCGGCAGGATGAAGTCGGTATCGAGCAGCAGCGCGCCGCCTTCGGCATCCTCGACGTAGGTCATCTCGCCGGTGTCTGGGGCTTGCTTGGCCTTGCGAACGATTTGTTGCTGGGTGGCATTCATGGTCGCAAATGGCGACAGGCTGCTTTCGAAGTAGTAAGCCACTTCGCCATCGGGTTGCACGATAGCAAACGAAACGAACGACATCCGAGTGGTCGAGAGTGAGCGGATGCTCTGCTGGATGCGCAGGCCTAACGTTTCATTGCGGTATGCCGTGTCGGATTCGCGTAGAAACAGCAACAGCGCTTCGCTGTCAGTAATCGCGTAGAGCATGCTGCGGTTGAACGCCTCGTAGTCCAGATAGGCCGACTTCAAGGCGAGCAGTTGTTGTGCCAGTCGCGCCTGTTCAAGGCCCAGCAGCGAGGCGCGTTGGGTCAGATAGGCAGTCATGGCGGCTAGCAGCTGGATGATCAGAATGACAGGAAAGATCACCAGCAGTGCGCGTTTACCGAGCGTCATGGGCATTGATGAGCGCACTGATGATGCGCCGCCGCGTCTGTGTCGCCTCCAGTGGTCGCGGCTCGTAGATCTGGCTCGTTCGCACGACCTGCTCGGGCGGGTAGATGCTCGGGTCTTGGCGAGTCTCCTCAGGCAGCAACGCCTTGGCCGCGGCGTTGGTGGTCGCGACACCGAGTTCGGCCGCATTCAGTGCGGCGATTTCAGGGTCGTTGAGAAAGTTCAGGAAGCGGTAGGCCAGCGCTTTGTTCGGGCCTTGTTTGACAGGCACCGACAGGCAGTCGACCCACAACAGCGTGCCCTCCTTGGGTACCACGTAGCGCCAGGGCTCGCCTTCGATGCCTTCGACTTCGTTCAGCACCTGCTGGTCGCCGCTATAAGCCAGAGCCATATCGGCTTTGTCGAGGTGCCGCTGGCTGCGCAGCGAGGTGATCACATATTCATAGGTGAGCACGGCGTTCGACTGCCTCACCAGCAGGTCGAATGCGGCCTTCAATTCGTCGTTGTTGGAGGTGTTGATCGACCGTTGTTGATAAAGCAACGGGCCTGCGAGGATGTCTTCGTGATCTTCCATCATGATGATGTGCGGCTCGTCGCGTGCGGCCGGCTCCAACAGGTCAGCCCAGGACGTGGGCGCGACCGATAGGCGATCGGTGCGGTAGGCGATACCAAGCGTGCCCCACATGTAGGGAATGCTGTACGGCCCGCAGCTGTCGCGCCAGCGCTGCGGTACATGCTTGAGGTTGGGCAGCAGCGCTTCGTCGATCGGCTCCAGAAGGCCTCGGTCGCCAAAACGGTTGGCGCTGATGCGCTCGGTCAGGGAGAGGTCGATCTGATGGTCCGGCTTGGCTAAAACCTCGTCGCGCTTGTCGCCGCTATCGAAGTAAACCTGCTGAATGTCGACACCGGTTTCGGCCCGCCAACGCTCGATGACGGTTTCGCTGATGTACTCCTCCCAGTTCAACAAGCTCAGCGTTTCCGCAGCATGCGTCGCTGCCGAGGGGTACATCAGGCAGATCATGGTTAGCAGTGTGCTGCGACCCAGACAAGGTTTTTTCTTATTGTTCATCATGTGTCCATTCGCGGCTGAAGTGTCCGAGGCGCGCCAAAGGTGACTATAAGGTCAGCGTAACGGCGCGCGGTGGTGGCACTTTAATGGCGTCAGGCGAATGGCGGCAACAAATTTGTAATGGTAGCGTTGCCGTTCCGATCAGCGGGCCGTAACCGGCTGTTTGGACGCGCGTGCTCGGCCGCGTGGCGAGGCCTGCAACCAGGGCGCAAGCAGCCGCGTGGACAAGGGTATGAACAGGTAGGTCATCAATGGCGTCAGTGCTAGAGTGCTGAGCAATATCCGCATGACCAGGCTTAGCTCGCCAAGCAAGCCACCAAACATCACGTTGAATAGCAGCGAGACTGGGAAGAACGCCAGCCAGATCGCCACGCTCTGTTTCCAACGTGGCGGCGGCGGGCTGTCAGTGCCGCCGAACCAGGCATCAATGCCGCGTGCGCGATGCTCGTGGGGCTGACCGAAAAGCTCGCTGCCGCGCTGCAGCCAGGCCCGACGGGAAGCCGAATGCTCCCATGAATCGAGGGTCTGCTCATCGGCAAAGCGGAAGACGATTTGAAACTCGTCATCGCCAGGCGGAGGCGCCAGTACGCCGGAGCCGAGATAGCCGGGAAAGTCGGCGGCCAGTAGTTCACCTTCATGCAGCCAGGCGAGAAGATCATGGTAGCGGCCATCGCGCACGCGGCGGGCCACCATCAGAGTGACGGGTTCGGTAGACATTGTGTATCTCCAGCATCAGACCGGCCACCCGGGTAGGGCATTCGGCAAACGCAGCGCCGGGGTATTGGGCTGCGAACTAAGTCAGGCAAGGATCATGCCTTGGTCGTCGGACAGCGCCCCGCCTGGTTAGGTCGGTAGATGCGACAGACGACGGCGCACTATACGGAGATTTTGTGCGCTTGGAAGGGGCGCCGTACGACGCCCTGCACGGAAGTCGAGCAGAAGGTTCAGGCCGACGGTTTGCTGGACTCAGTCCTGATCTGAATCTGATGCCGGCGTCACTTTCAGGAGGCGGCCTTCAGGGCCATCTGTGAGTAGATAAATGGCGCCGTCTGGCCCAGCCTGGACATCCCGTATCCGCTCGTCTAGTTCGGCAAACAACGTTTCCTGTTCGGCGACCTTGCCGTCGATCAAGCGGACCCGGCGGACTTCCTTGGCGGCCAGCGCTGCGTTGAACAGGTCGCCCTGCCAGTCTGGAAACAGGTCGCCGTCGTATATCGCCAATGCGCTTGGCGCGATGGAGGGTGTCCAGTGCAGTAAGGGTGCGACAGTATCCGGCTGGCTCTGAAAAGGGCTGACCTGCGCTCCGGTGTAATCGAGGCCGAATGTCGCCAAGGGCCAACCGTAGTTGGCCCCGGCCTCGATCAGGTTAATTTCGTCACCCCCCTTCGGGCCGTGCTCGTTGATCAGCAGCCGGCCGTTTTTTCGGTCATAGGCGATGCCCTGGACGTTGCGGTGGCCGTAGCTGTAGATCTCGTTTGCCATGCCAGTGCGGCCATGAAAGGGATTATCCTCGGGCGCTTTGCCATTGCGCGTCAGGCGGACCAGCGTTCCTAGATGGTTATCCAAGTTCTGAGCCTCTTCGCGGTAATCGAAGCCGTCGCCCAAAGTCAGAACCAGCGTCTTGTCGGAAAGAAACGCGATGCGCCCGCCGTAATGCGAACCGCCCGCCTTGGCGGGGCGTGCGTCGAACAGTGTTTCCACCTGTTCCAGACGGTCCTCCACGAGCCGCCCTCGTATCAGCCGCGTATTGTTTGCGCTGTCGGTGCCGTAGGCCAGGGTCAGGTATACCCATGGAGTGGTCCTGAAGTCGGGGTCCAAGGCCACGTGCATAAGGCCAGCTTGGGCGTTCTGATAACCCATGGGTACGCCTTCTATGGGCTCCTCGCGAAGCTCGCCATCAGCCTCGATCATTCGCAGCCGGCCCACGCGCTCGGTTACCAGCATCCGCCCGTCGGGTAGAAACGCCAGCGCCCACGGATACTGCAAGTTTTCGGTCAGGATTTCGATCCGGTATTCGCCGCGTGCGGCTGTGTGATTTACCAGGGCGAAAGCTAGTGCCGCTGCCATGAGCGGTTTCTGGAGCCTTAGCATGAGCGCTCTCAATGGCGTGGCCTCCGAAGCGTGGCGAACAGAAGACCGCCGAACGCGCCGCTGAGCATCATGGCAGCGGTGCCTTCGGCGCTGCGCGTGGCGGCGATCAGCGTTGGCATCGGCGCGACCGCGTCGGCGATCTGAAATGCCGCCAGCAAGCCAAGGCCCCCGGCCAAAAAGTACAGAGGCAGCCGCCAGGCGGGCAGAAGTCGGGACGCGAGCGAGGCAAGGGGCATAGCGAACAGAAGCGTGACGGCCATGATTGCTGCGTACGCCGGGGTGAAGCCCAGCAGGTCATGAGCAGTAGCGTTCAGCCGCACCGGCAGACTGATCGGTACGCCCAGGCCCTGAATCGCAGCTAAGTTGATCTGGGTTTGAATGATCGAGCCGAGAACCGTGGCAAAGGCCGTGGCCAGTAGGAAAATCAGGACGGCGCGCAGGTAGGCGGTCATGCTCAGCTTCCGGAATTTGTACCGAGGATTATCTACAGGCCTCGTCGCTTAGCGTCATAAAGACTGTTACGGGGTTTTTTCCCGATCAGCTAGGCGCCTCCCAAACGCATCGAGCGCGGCTTCACCGATCACCTCTTCGGCCAGCAGTGGCAATTGCTGCAGTGGCAGGTCCGCTAACGCCTCGTGCAGTGCGTTCAGGTGTCGCTGCTCCACCGCATGGCGTTCGGCGAGAAAGGCCCCGGCGTCGGCGGGTGACCGCTTGTTCACGATCAGCCCAGCCACATTGATACCGCTGCGTTGAAGTTGGGCATGTAATTCGATGGTCTCCAGTACCGGCAGGCGTTCGGCGGCCAGGACGATGACGAAGGCGCAGCGCTGTTGATCCTGGATCACGTCGCGCAGCTGACTGAAACGTTCACGGCGGCGGTAGAGCAGCTGGCGCACGCGCTGCTGGCGATCCTCGCCGTCTGCCTGTTCCTGGCCGAGTACGCTTTCGCCAAGACCGCTGTCGTCCTTGCCGAAGTTGCGCAGCACATCGCCGAAGCGCTTGCTACGTTCCTGGCGTTGCAGCAAGCCTTCGGTCCAGGCTGTCATCATTTCCGGTAATGCCATCAGGCGCGAGGTATGGCCGGACGGCGCGGTGTCGAAGACGAGCAGATCGTAATCAGCAAGCCCATTGACGACGGTATCGGCGATGCGTTCGAGCAACGCTGCTTCGTGCATCCCGGGCGCGTCGCGCGATAGCGCCATGTGCTTGTCGACCTCGCCGGCCAGGTGCGGTGGCATCAGCCGTCGCAGGGCTGCGCCGACCTCGTCGAGGTGTTGGCGAACGGTCTCGTCGGGGTCGAGCTCCAGGCCGTCGAGCCCGGCCGCCAGGCGCACGGTGTCCGAGCCAATGGCACGATTCCAGAGATGCCCGAGGTTATGGGCCGGGTCGGTGGAGATAAGCAGCACGCGGCGCCCGGCGCGCGCCTGTTGTAACGCGACGGCAGCCGCGACAGTGGTTTTGCCGACGCCGCCCTTGCCGCCTATGAACAACACCCGTCTCTTTGCAGCCAGCGTCAGCAACATCCAATGTGGTCCAGTGGGGAATGCTCCATGCCCATGCGCAAGTGCCAGTCATGGAAGCGCTCGTAGAGTTCCGGCATCAGCTCCAGGGTGTACCAGGCGGCGGGGTTGGGCACGCCCAGCGCCTCGGAGAACACCAGCAGCATGAACAGGTCGTCCTCGTCGCGTCGTGCGCGGGCGAAGGTACGTCGATACGGTGCGACGTAGAACTCCTTCAGCCCGTGCGACAAGCGCTCCAGAAACGGTTGCTGTGTCATGGGAGCGGCTCGTCGGTGGTCATCTCCGCGGCAGGGTCGCGGCCTTTGCGCATGGCGATCACCGCTTCGAGCGTTACCCATAGCGCAGCGATCAGGATCACCACATCCATGCCCAGCAGTAGCCAGTTCTCTGCGCGGTAAAATTGGCCCATCTGCACCAGCAGCGCGTAGATGGACATCGCCAGCAGGAACACCAACGGGACCAATGTAAACATCGCCGGGCGACCCTGCTTGATCAGCAGCACAGTGATGATCGACAGCGTCAGCCCCGCCAGTAGCTGGTTGGTGGTCCCAAACAATGGCCAGATCGCCATGCCACCGCTGCCCTCGGAGCCGGCCCCGAAGGCCAGCGCCATGCACACACCGACGGCGATGAAGGTACCGACCACAGTGTTGACCTTCATGCCTGCCAGCTCGCCGGCCTCCTGGATCACGAATCGTTGCAGGCGCAGCCCGGTGTCCATGGTGGTGCCGGCAAAGAGGATCGCCATCACTGCGAGAATGGTGGCGCCGAGATCCGCCGGCAGGCCCAGGCCGTTGGCCAGCAGGGTGCCGCCGCCCTGGACGAAGGCATTCACGCCGCCCTGACCGAACGCCGTGTACACCTGTTGCCAGTCGAGCAGCGTGGCGAAGCCAGCGGTGCAGCAGATGATGGCGGCTAGCGAGAGCATGCCTTCACCCACCGCGCCGAAATAGCCGACGAAGCGGGCGTCGGTTTCCTTGTCCAGCTGCTTGGAGGTGGTGCCCGAGGCGACCAGTCCGTGGAAGCCGGAGATCGCCCCGCAGGCAATGGTCACGAACAACAGCGGCACGATGCTCGGGCTGTCGGCTGGCAATTCGGCGTTGTAAGCCGGTGCCACCAGCTCCGGCGCGCCGAACAACACGGCGAGATAGAGCAGACCGAGACCGACGAACAATTGCAGGCCGTTGATGTAGTCACGCGGTTGCAAGAGCACCCACACCGGCAGCAGCGAGGCGATGGCGGCATAGGCGAACAGCAGCAGAATCCAGAATGACTTGGCGCTCAGGCCCAGCACCGTGTCCGGCAGTGTGACCGGGAATTGGCTGCCAAGCAGAATGAGTAGGTAGAGCACGATGACCCCGCCCAACGAGGGCCAGAGCAGTTTGACGTTGTAGCGGTAGATCAGCTGGCCGATCACCAGCGCGACGACGATCGCACCCCACACAGGAATTACCGAAGTAGGCGTCGAGACCAGCAGGTTGGAGATCACTGCAGCAAAGGCGCCGTTGACCATCAGCAGCACCAGGAAGATCACCACCAGGAAAAGACTGCGCCCACGCGAGCCGATCAGCCGGCCACTGAGCATGCCGACCGACTGGCCCCTGTTGCGCGCACTGGCCCAAAGCGCGCCAAAATCGTGGATGCCGGCAAAGAAGATCGTGCCCAGCACTACCCAGAGAAACGCCGGAACCCAGCCCCAAATCACCGCAATGGCGGGACCGACAATGGGTGCCGCGCCGGCCACGGACGTGAAGTGGTGTCCCCAGAGCACGAATTTGTTGGTCGGCACGTAATCGACGCCATCGCGCATGGTGTGGGCCGGCGTGCGGTAGTTCGGGTCGAGGCGGTAAATCTTCTCGGCGATGAACTTCGAGTAGAACAGATACCCCAGCGACATAGCCGCCAGCCCCACAATCATTAACGCAATCGCACTCATCGAAGGCTCCTCGCACGCGTGCCCGATCCAGACACCACGCAGGCTTGGGCTACCGCCCACTGATCCATGCCACCGGCGTGGGTGGCGGTCCGCTATTGTCGGCGCGGTGCCGACGTTGGTGATTCGAGCGGTAGTAGCGCGAAAGGTTTCGCAGCGCTCGAGAACGGGGCGTTGCGCCTGTCTTTGGTGCACGAGCGCCGGTGCCGTTGAAGTGCGTCCAGCACTCTGTCAGGCAGAACCGTAGAAGCCGACTAAACTTGCCGTGACGGCATGGTGGCGTAGTGCCTTTATCGTCGAGCTGCTTTTGTTGTTCTCCCAGTCGCCCGGGTGGTGGCTCGCCATTTGCTTCGCATCACGCAACACACCGGAACGCCGGTTCGTAGAACGTCAGGACGATCAAGGAGATCGGCAATGAATGCCTTGTTGTTGCCAGGAATGCGCACCCTCGAGCGCTTCAGTTTTGCCCGCAAGTTTCAGCTGCTGGCGCTGATGTTCGTGTTGCCAGTGGGGTACGCGATCTGGACCATCGGCCAGGGTTACACCGACAAACTGCAGCTGGTTGCCAACGAACGCTCCGGCGTGCGTCAGCTCGCAGCGCTGGACCAGGTCGAGAGGTTGCTGGTCTCGCAACGCAACCTGACGGCTCGCTGGAAGGCCAGCGAAACCAACCGCGAGATCAGTAACGAAACCCAGGCCCTGATAGACGCCATGAGCCTCAGCGAAATGGAGCTCGACAAGCGTCTATCAGCGCTACAGGCGCGCTTGAGTGACGAGGGCAGTAGTGCCGAAGTGCTTGCAGCCGTGGGCAAGCTGCAGGCGAAGCGCGACGGTTTGCGCACCGCGGCATTGGCCGGCACGGCCTGGTGGCCTGACGCCTACAACCTCTTTACCGATGCGCTGCAACAGGTCGTGACCGTGCGCGAGCAGATCGCCACCGACAGCGGCCTGATCCTCGACCCCTGGCTTGAAACCTACCTGATGATGCAGATGGTTACTCAGGGCACCCCGAGCCTGCTGCAGCAGCTCGGGGTGCTGGCCAGCGTCGGTCAGGGCGTGGTCGCTTCCGGCCATTTCAGCATGCAGAGCCGCCTGCAATTGCGCGATATCCGCAGCGACAGCGGCGCCTTGCGTATTCAGTTGGGCAAATACGGCGATCATCTGCAAGGCAATCTCCCCGCTTCGCTGACTGCCTGGGAACAGGGCTACCGCGGCAGCCTGCAGGCTGTCGATGCGTGGATGGCGCAACTCGACACTGACCTGTTCGACGGCAGCGTCAAGCTGGATGCCAGTGCCTTCGAGCAGGGCATGGACGCTGCGCTGCAGCAGACCCACCAGCTGCAGACGGCCACCTTGGCCGCGCTCGATCAACGCCTGGCTGAGTATCGCGAGCAATCGCTGCGTGCCTTGACGCTCACCGCCATCGCGTTCGGCCTGCTGGTGCTGCTGGCCTTGTACACGCTGATCTGCCTGCAGGCTTCGATTCGTGCCAGCACGGCGCGTATCACTGCGATGGCACAGGCGCTGCGCGACGGCGACCTGCGCTGCGAAACCCCTACCCATGGCCAGGACGAGCTCGCGCGGATCGGTACTGCATTGAACGAGGCGGTCGCACAGTTGCGCGACTCGCTACAGGGCGTCAACCAACAGAGCGCAGGTCTGGGCGGCACCGTGCAGATCCTGGCCGGGCAGGCGCAGCGATCGTTGCGCTCGGTGGAGGAGCAGCAATCGCAAGTCAGCCAGATTGCTACTGCTGCGACTGAAATGGCGGCTACTGCGCAAGCCGTCGCCGAGAGCTGCGAACAAGCCTCGCAGGACGCCGAGCAGACACGCCAGATCGCCGAGCAAAGCAACAAGCGCAGCGTGCAGACCACTGCCAGCATGCGCCAGCTGACCCTGCGGATGGGCGAGACGTCCGCCGCGCTGGGGCAGCTGCGCGAGCAGGCGCAGCAGATCGACCGCGTCGTCGACGTCATAAAGGGCATCGCCGAGCAGACGAACCTGCTGGCGCTGAATGCGGCCATCGAAGCTGCACGGGCCGGTGAGCAGGGGCGCGGTTTCGCGGTAGTGGCTGATGAAGTGCGCAGCTTGTCACAGCGCACCCAGGAATCGACCCGCGAGATCAGTGCAACGGTAGAGGCCTTACAGCGGGTGGTCCTGCAATCGGTGGAGTTGATGGATGCTGCGTGCTGCCAGGCCGACAGCGATGCTGGTGCGGTGACCGAACTGGGTGATCACCTCGGCGAAATTGCCGGTGCGGTGCAGCGCGTCAGTGACATGATTGTGCAGATCGCCACCGCCGTGGAGCAGCAAGCCGCTACCGCCGAAGACGTCAGCGGCAACATCCAGCGTGTCGATCAGGCCGCGCTGAGTCTGCTGGAAGGTGCCCAAGCCGTCCACGGTGTGGCTGATCGGCTCGGTGAAGGCACGCGCAGCCTGGCGCAGAATACCGCGCGTTTCCGACTTGGCTGAGTCGGCTCGCTCAGCGAAACGCGAACCCTCGCCGGCGGTTCAGGTCCGTTGAAGAACGAGCCTGAGCCGTCGGAGCATACCCATGCAACGCCTCACCCTGCTGTCGCTTGGCAGTATCAATGCCGATTTCCAAGTGCGGGTCGACGACCCCGCTGGCAGCCGCGAAACCCAGCTCGCCCATGACTTGTGTCGCTTGTCCGGCGGCAAAGCGAGCAATACGGCTTTTATCGGCGCCCGTTTCGGTCATCGCAGCCTGTTGCTCGGCCGCGTCGGTGACGATGAACTGGCCGAGCAGGCGCTCGGCCCGTTGCGCCAGGCAGGTGTTGAGGTCGATAACGTCGGGCGCGCTGCCGGCCAGCACACCGGGGTGTCGATGATCATGGTGCCTCCTGGCGGCAAGAAGAACATTGTCCTGGCGACGAACGCCAATGACTGCTGGGAAGATGCGGCGATTGACGCTATGGCTGCAGCGATCGACAGTTGCAAAACCCCCGCTTTGCTGGTGTTCGACTACGAAGTGCCAGCCCGGGTGGTAGACCAAGCCCTGGAAGCGGCAGCGCGAAGGAACATCCCCGCAGTGCTCGATCCGTCCTTTCCGGACCGGGTGGACCAGAAGCTGTTGCCCAGGCTGCATGCAATTACCCCAAACGTTTCAGAAGCCGAAGGGCTGGTCGGTCATTCACTCGATTCGATAGACAGGCTCGCCAATGCGGCGCGCCAACTGCAACGCGACGGGCCTGTTGTGGTGTGCATCAAGCTGGGCGATGGAGGTTGCGTGCAGGCGACTGCTGACCAGACCCTGCACATCCCGCCGAGCGACGTGGAGCCGGTCGATACCACGGGCGCCGGCGATGCCTTTACCGGCGTGTTCGCCGTCGCCTTGCTCGAAGGCCTCGAGCCACGCCAGGCTGCCGCCTGGGGCGTGGCGGCGGCGAATCTTGCTGTCAGGGGGTACGGCTCGCAGCCTGCGTATGCCGATCGGCAACAGGTGGTTGAGCTGGCACAGAGGTTACTGAACAGCGCGAGAACGCTCGATGGCTGAGCCGAGCACACGGTGCCAGATCGTCTTCGATCATTACGATCGCAACGATGAGCGCCGTCGCGAAGCGCTGCTCGCCCTTGGCAACGGTGTCTTGTCGTGGCGCGCCAGTGCGCCGGAAGCGTCAGTTCAGCCCCATGCGGATCAAAGCGAGCACTACGCAGGGTTTTACCGTGCCGGTTGGTATGACGAGGCACCGCGCAAGGTCAATGGCGAATTGGTGCATATGGCGGCGTTGGTCAATCTACCGGACCCGTTCGGACTCAGCTTCGCGTTGGAGGATACCGACTGGTTCAGCCTCGACAGAGTGGACCTGAAGCGCTATCGGCAGGCGCTGAATCTGGACGACGGCGTGCTGGAGCGGCAGCTCGAGTTCAGGCTTGCCGCGCATCGGGTGCGACTGCTTGAACGGCGTCTGGTCAGCATGGCGACCCCGAATCTCGCCGTGTTGCGCTGGGAGCTGCAGCTGCCGCCCGGCCTCAAGCTACGCCTGCGCGCAGTGCTGGACGGTGGCGTAAGCAACGCCGGCGTAAGCCGCAATCGTGCTTATGAGGGGCGGCGACTGCAGCATGTTGCGTTCGATCAGGACGAAGCGGGCACTGCCGCACTCAGTGCCCGGCTGCATGATCATCGTCGTCGATTAGCGATTGCGACGCAGATCCGGACGCCGGAACACCAGATGCAATGGCGCGCGATGACCTGCGAACAGCGGCTGATTCAGCAGGCGGAATGCAGGGTGCCTGGCGACGGCCGGCTGATTATCGAAAAGTATGCGGTGGTGCTCATCGACGATGAGCGGCCGGCAGCCGACGAAGATGCCCGTTTCGAGGCGCTGCGCCAGTTGCCGCGTGCAAGTTTTGAACTTCTCGAGCAGGCGAGCGCCGGGGACTGGCAAAAGCTGTGGCAGGGTCACGCACTCGCGTCGGATGAACCAGAGCTGCAGCGCACGCTGCACTTTCACGCTTTTCATTTGCTGCAAACGGTGTCGCCACACACTGTCGGGCGCGATCTGGGCTTCCCGGCCCGTGGCTGGATGGAAGGCTATTACGGTCAGGTGTTCTGGGACGAGCTGTTCGCGTATCCCGTACTTGCAACCCATTGGCCCGAACTGGCCAGAAGCCTGCTGGACTACCGCTATGCGCGACTCGACAAGGCGCGCGAGCGTGCCCGTCGCGTCGGGCTGCGTGGTGCCATGTTTCCCTGGCGCAGCGCCCGAACAGGCGAGGAGGAGACCCCGCCCTGGCAGTGCAACCCGATGTCGGGGCGCTGGATGGCCGATCACACCGGCCTGCAGCGACACATTGGTTCAGCTGTAGCTTACGATGCCTGGCAACTCTTTCTGGCCACTGCCGACGAGGCGCTGTTGGCCGGGCCCGTTGGCGAGCTGATCATCGAAGTGGCGCGGTTCTGGGCCAGCATCGCGCGGTTCGATGCGTCACGGCAGCGTTACCTGATCTGCGGCGTGATCGGCCCCGATGAGTATCACAACAGCTACCCGGACGCTGCAGAGCCAGGCCTGAACAACAACACCTACACCAACCTGATGGCGGCTTGGACGCTTGACCGCGCGCAACAGGTGCTGGCACTGCTCAGCGAGCCTGATGCGCTCGCCCTGCGACAACGGCTGGCGCTGGAGCCAGACGAGCCGGAGCATTGGCAAGCGGTCGCAAAAGGTCTTTACCTGCCCTTCGTCGACGACCAGCTGCTCAGCCAGTTCGAGGGTTTCGACAGGCTGGAAGCGCCCCCCCAGGAGTGGCTGCACGGTGACCGGCCGCGACTGGACTGGATGCTCGAAGCGCGGCACGACAGCTGCGACCGTTATCAGCTGACCAAGCAGGCTGATGTGCTGATGGCCTATTACCTGCTGCCTCAGCACCGGTTGGAGCGGATTCTTGAACGCCTTGGGTATCCCCATGATGACGCCAGTACACGCCGCACCTTGGCGTATCACCTGGCTCGCATCACCCATGAGTCGAGCCTGTCCAAAGTGGTCTGCGCCGGTGCGCTCGCCAACATCGACCGTGAAGCGTCCTGGTCGTATTTTGAACAAGCGCTTGAAACCGACCTGGGTTCGCCAGGCAACGGCGGTACGCAGGAAGGCGTGCATCTGGGCGCTATGTGCGGTTCGCTCGATGTGCTGCAGCGCCACTATATGGGCGTTCAGCTGGAGCTCGATGGGTTGCATTTGACTCCGTCACCGCCGGCTGCCTTGCCGCCGCTCTCATTATCGTTACTGTTCCGGCAGGCACGCCTCTATCTGCGACTGGCCAATGGCTCGCTGGAGGTCAGGGCCGACGCCAACAACGCGAACCCGGTGCCGCTGCACTACGCTGAAGGCGCGCGCCTGCTGGCGCCAGGCGAATCGCTGGAGATCCATTGCAACCCGCAGAGCTGACCTTTCGGCAACGCATTGAAACAAGCCTGAACGCCTGATCAGCGGAACGCCATGGCGTCGGCTCGTTCAATACAGAACGTGGCAAAACAAGGGGATGGATCGAATGAGCGGACTCGGAGGGCGGCACCGCTGGCTCGACGGGCTGGGCTGGGTGGTTCTGTATGCGATGGTCTGGGCGCTGTTTACCGAAGGTGGCGGCTGGGCCCTTGGCGTACCCAGCATTCTGCTCGCCGCTGGGTTGTCGCTCTGGCTGGGCCTGCGACCCTGGCACCCTTCGCTTCCTGCTCTGCCAGGCTTCCTCGGGTTCTTTCTCGGCAACATGGCTGCTGGTGCCTGGGACGTGGCGTTGCGCGCAGTGCATCCAAAAAGGCCGCTGCAGCCGGCCTGGCTCGACTACAGCCTCACATCTTCGTCGCCACAGGTGCGGCTGGTGCTGTCGGCGTTGGTCGGTCTGTTGCCGGGCACGCTGGCCTCTCGGGTGGAAGGCGACCGGATGCGCGTGCATGTGCTTGATCGACGCCAGCCCTGGGAGGCAACCGTGCAAACCCTCGAACGGCGACTGGAGCAATTGCTGTCACACGGAGACAGGCCTTGATGGCGCTGTATTCCGCTTGTCTGCTGCTGACCATCCTTATTGGACTCGGGCGCGTCGTGCTCGGGCCAGCTCAGGTCGACCGGCTGCTGGCCGTTCAGCTTTTCGGTACCACCGGCACGGCCTTGCTGCTGGTACTGGCCCAATGGCAACAACAACCGGCGTTGCGTGATGTGGCGCTGCTGCTGGGCTTGCTGGCGGCCGTAACAAGCGCTGCGCTGGTGCAGTTGCTGCGCAGGGGGCGGCATGATTGAGTCGCTGCTGGTTGGCTTCAGCTGGCTGCTGCTTATCGGTGGTTTGCTGTTTTTCGTGGCAGGGAGCATCGGCCTGCTGCGCTTTCCGGATACCGTCAGCCGCCTGCATGCCCTGACCAAGGCCGATACCCTGGGCCTCGGACTGGTCATCGCCGGCCTGTCGCTGCGTGCCGACAGCCTCTGGGAAGTCGGCCAGATGGTGCTGACCTGGCTATTGCTCCTCGCATCCAGCGCAACCGCGTGTCAATTGCTGGCACGTCAGGCCGGAGAGGCACCGCACGATGACTGAGTGGCTGTTCGACGGGGTGCTTGGTCTGCTCGTGCTCGGGCTTGCTTTCGGCGCGCTGCATGGGCGCAACCTCTACGCCAGCGTGTTGCTGTTCATTGCTTTTGGGCTGGCGCTGGCGCTGATTTGGGCGCGTCTCGGCGCTGCGGACCTGGCACTTGCCGAAGCGGCCATCGGTGCGGGCCTGACCGGCGTTCTATTGTTTACCGCATTGGCGCGCCAGCCAGGCTCGGCACATCGGCCAGACGTTACCGGCACCCGACTGCGCCTCGGCGCAGCGTCTGTGGTCCTGCCGATGCTGATGCTGCTGGCGCAGGGGCTCGCGCCGTTGACCGAGGCCGAGCCGCGTTTGGCAGCGCTGATCGACCAGCATCTGGATCAGACCGGCGTCGGCCATCCGGTGACCGCCGTGCTGCTGAACTACCGCGCCTGGGACACGTTGCTCGAACTGGCCGTCCTGCTATTGGCACTGCTCGGTGCGCGGCAACTCGGGCCGCGGCCGCTGGATCTGGCAGAACCCTGGCCTCTGCTGCGTGCCTGGGCGCGTGCGCTGGCCCCGCTGCTGGTGCTGGCCGCCGGCTACATTCTCTGGCGGGGTGCGAGTGCGCCCGGTGGCGCCTTCCAGGCCGGTGCGCTGCTGGCCTCGGGGGTGGTGCTGCTGCGGTTGTCAGGGCAGATTCCCCGGCTGCGCTGGTCGTTCGCACCGCTGCGCCTGCTGGTGCTCGGGGGCTTGCTGGTGTTCGTCAGCGTCGCGCTGGTGACCGCCTGGCTGGGTGGGGGCTGGCTCACCTATCCGCTTGGGGCAGCCAAGCCGCTGATCCTGTTGATCGAGGCCGTCGCGACGCTGTCGATTGCCGCTAGCTTGAGCCTCTTGGTGGTGGGCGAGGGGGAGGACGTCTCCTCATGAGCAGCAGCCTGTTCTGGATGATCGTCGGTGCTGCGCTCTGGCTGCTCGGGCTGCATGGGTTGCTGACGTTGCGCGAGGCGCTACGCCGGATCATCGCTTTCAACCTGATGGGCAGCGGTGTGTTTCTGGTGATGATTGCGCTGGCGTCGCGCCACCAGCCGAGCGATCCGCTGCTGGTGGCGTTGGTGGTTACAGGACTGGTGGTGGCAGTCAGCGCCACGGCGCTTGCGCTGCGTCTGGCCGGCGTGGCGCAGGGCGGAAAGGCGCAGTCGCATCAAGAGGATACGCAGCAATGAACGCGGCGCTGTGGAGCCTGTCATTGCCGTTGGTTGCGGGCCTGCTGCTGGTGTTGCTGCGGCCGGGTCGCAGCGGTCTCTGCGTGATTCTGATGAGCGTCGCCAGCCTGATCGCGGCGGCGTTTGCCTTGCAACAGGCGATAGACCTCGGGCCACAACTGATGCAGATCGGCGATTGGGAAACGCCTTTGGCGATCCGCTTCCAGCTGACCCCCCTGACGGCCCTGCTGATGGTGTTCACCGCGGGACTGCATTTGCTGGTCGCTCTGTACGCGGCACGCAGCCCGCACGCCACGGGCAGTGAAGATTACTGGCCGTTGTCCTGTCTGTTGCATGCCTCGCTGGTGGCGCTGTGGCTGTCGGCGGATCTGTTCAATCTCTACGTGACGCTCGAGCTGCTCAGCCTCTGTGCCGTAGCGCTGGTTGCGCTGGCCGGCCGCAAGGCTTATCGCCCCGCCTTCAACTACCTGATGTTGTCACTGGCCGGTTCGCTTGCCTACCTGTTCGGTGTCGCGCTGTTCTATGGTCGCTATGGTGTGCTCGACGTACCGGTGCTGGCCGAGCTGGCCGAGGCCGATAGCACGACCCGGTTGGCGCTGTTGTTGATGAGCCTGGGGCTGATGCTCAAGGCGGCGCTCTGGCCGCTGCACCTCTGGTTGCCGCCCGCACACGCTGGCGCGCCGACGGCCGTCAGTGCCTTGCTTTCGGCTCTCGTGGTCAAGGGGCCCATTTATATCCTGTGGCTGATCTGGAGTGAGATCGCGCCGCCAGAGCTGGGACGTCAGGCCGGGTTTCTGTTTGCCGGAGCCGGCATTCTTGCGCTGATCTCCGGTGGTTGGTCGGCCCTGCGTGCGCCGCGTCTGAAGGTGCTGGTCGCCTATTCGACCGTTGCACAGCTGGGCTATGCCCTGTTGGCGCTCGGCCTGCTGCTTCACTGGCAGGAGCCGCGAATGGAAGCAGCTTTGTGGCTGTTCATTCTGGCGCACGGGCTGGCCAAGGTTTCGATGTTCTTAGGTGCCGGTGAGCTGCAACGGGTGCTGGGCACGCGTCGGGTACGCGCGCTCAAAGGTGCCAGCCAGAACATGCCGGTGGCCATGGCGACGTTCGCCGTCGCTGGGGGCAGTTTGATCGGTCTGCCGCCCAGCGGAGGCTTCCTGGCCAAATGGCTGATGCTGCAACCCCTGTTCGAGCAACCGCACCATTGGCCTTGGGCTTTTGGTGTGCTGCTCGGCACCTTGATGTCGGCAGCCTATGTGTTTCGCGTGGTGGCGCTGGGCTTTGATCGAGCGCGGCCCAATCCACCCAGCATCAAGCCGGATCTCGTCGCGCAATGGCTGGCGATGCTGCCGGCACTGCTGGTGCTGAGCCTGGCGCTGATCAGCGAACCCTTGCTGCTCTGGCTCGGTGGGGTGGCGCGATGAACTGGACGCACTGGCTTCCACTGGCCATCGTGTTCAGCTCGCTGGTGCCGGGGCTGCTCATTTTTACCCTGCGTGAAGATCAGCATCGGCTGCGGGTCACGCTCAACCTCGTTGGCGTGGTGATCAAGCTGCTGTTGGTGGCGGCAATGATCTATGGCGTCAGCCGCGGCCTGGAGTTTCGTTTCAGCCTGCCGTTCTTGCCCGGTGCGCCGCTGGTGCTTCAAGGGGACGCGCTGTCGCTGTTGTTCGTCGCGCTGTCGTCAGTGCTGTGGATGGCCACGACCCTTTACGCCATTGGGTATCTGGAAAACTCACCGCTGCAATCACGCTTCTTCGGTTATTTCAGCCTCTGCGTCAGTGCCACGGTGGGCCTCGCCCTGGCGGGTAATCTGGTCAGCTTTCTGCTGTTCTACGAAATGCTGACCCTGGCGACCTTTCCTCTGGTGGTGCATCGCGGTACGCCGGAATCGCTGCGGGCCGGTCGTGTCTATCTGGCGTATACCGTAGGCGGTGGTGCGCTGGTGCTGATGGGCGTGGCGCTGCTACATGGGCTGGCAGGCGGCCCGGATTTCCAGCCAGGCGGCTATCTACTGCAAGCGGTCGGTGAGCACGATTTGGCATTGCGTGTCGCCTTCGTTCTGCTGGTCGCCGGGCTTGGGGTCAAGGCGGCGCTTATCCCGCTGCATGGCTGGTTGCCCAAGGCGATGGTGGCACCGGCGCCGGTCAGTGCGCTTCTGCATGCGGTGGCGGTGGTGAAAGCCGGCGCGTTCGGCATCATCCGGGTGGTTTATGACGTCTACGGGGCCGAGGCACTGGGCCAGCTGGATATGGCCGGGCCCCTGCTATGGCTGGCCGCGGCGACCATTCTTTACGGCTCGATGCGGGCCCTGCAGCAACAGGAACTGAAGAAGCGACTAGCGTATTCCACCATCAGCCAGGTGTCATACGTCACCCTTGGCGTGGCGCTGCTCGGACCGATCGCAGCGGTCGGCGGGCTGGTGCATCTGGTCCATCAAGGGCTCATGAAGGTCACACTGTTCTATTGCGCAGGCAATTTCGCCGAAACCCTGGGTATCCATCGTATTCGCGAGCTGGACGGGGTTGGCCGGCGCATGCCGCTGACGATGGCCGCGTTCAGTATTGGCGCGCTGGGCATGATCGGGATTCCGCCTATTGCCGGCTTCGTCAGCAAGTGGGCGCTGGGCATGGGCGCGCTGGAGGTCGGTCAGGACTGGGTGCTGCTGGTCTTGATGGGCTCGGCGCTGCTCAACGCGGGTTACTTCCTGCCGTTGCTCTGGCGCGGCTGGTTTGCAGAGCCAGCCGACTGGCATGACGACAACTGGCGCGAGGAGCGCTGGGAAACCCACTGGATGTTGCTCTTGCCTGCGCTGTTCACAGCGGCGATGTCCGTGCTTGTGGGTGTGCTAGCGGGTACGGCCCTGAGCCCACTGGGCTGGGCGCAATTGATCGTCAACCGGGAGTTCGCGCTATGAGCGGTGCCTGGCTCTGGGTGTTGGTGCCGCTGGCACCGCTTTTGGCCGCGGCCAGCCTGGGGATTTGGCGTGAGCGCGCAATCGGTTGGCTGTGGCTTGCCTGCATTCCGGCACTGGTGCTGACCGCCCATCCAATGCCAACGCTGGGCTTGCCGATGCTAGTGGATGGCGTGCGCTGGGGCGTCGATGATGAACTGTCCCGCGCCTGGCTGGCATTCACCGCGTTGCTCTGGGGATGTGCAGGCATCTTCGCTTCCAGCAGCCAGAGAAACGATCCGCAGCGGCTGCGCTTTTGGACGTTCTGGTTGTTGGCCCTGACGGGTAATTTATTGCTGATCATCGCTACGGACGCACTGAGTTTCTATCTCGGCTTCAGTGCAATGAGCCTCGCCGCCTACGGGTTGATTGTCCATCAGGGCGGACCGGGCCCGCGACGTGCCGGGCGGCTGTACCTGCAACTGGCGATCTTCGGTGAGATGGCCCTACTGGCCGGTTTGATGCTGCGCAGCCACGCTGCGCAGGGCGAATTCAGCTTCGCCGCCTGGCAAACGCTGCCCATGGATGGGCTGTCATTGATACTGCTATTGATTGGTCTGGGGTTGAAAGCAGGGTTTTGGCCTCTGCATGTCTGGCTGCCGCTGGCGCACCCGGCCGCGCCAGCGCCCGCAAGCGCAGTGTTGTCCGGGGCGATGCTCAAGGCCGGGTTGCTGGGTATCTGGCGCTGCCTGCCGGAGAGCGACCCGTTGCTGTCGAGTTGGGCGGACGTACTGCTCGCCATGGGTATTTTCGGTGCGGTCTATCCGGCAGTGCTCGGGCTTGTTGAGGGCAAGGCGAAGGCGGTGCTGGCCTATTCGTCGGTCAGTCAGATGGGTTATCTGGTGATGCTGCTGGCCCTGGCCTGGCGGCATTCCGAGCAGCTGTCGGCAATGACCGTTGTGCTGATGCTCTACGGCGTTCATCACGGCCTGGCCAAGGGTGCGCTGTTTCTGGCGGCAGGTTTGATCCATGCG
Source organism: Stutzerimonas stutzeri (assembly GCF_051028275.1). Lineage (GTDB taxonomy): Bacteria > Pseudomonadota > Gammaproteobacteria > Pseudomonadales > Pseudomonadaceae > Stutzerimonas > Stutzerimonas stutzeri_AS. Next base: position 3,900,810 of record NZ_CP069269.1, on the reverse strand, counting down.
GGTCGCTTGCCGCGCATCGGCTGGTTGATTCTGGTTGTACCGGCACTGGCGATCATCGGGTTGCCATTGAGCACCGGCGGGGGCGTCAAGACGGCCCTGAAAGACGTGTGGCATGTCGGTGAGTTCGAAGGTTGGCTGATCTGGCTCAGCCTCAGCAGCCTGACGACCTCGCTGTTGTTGATACGTGCGCTGTGGCTGCTACGTCTGGAGGGTCGAGATGCGCCGGCAAGCCGCCCGCCGTTGGCCCAGCTGCTGCCCTGGGCTCTGCTCAGCAGTTGCTCGTTGATCTTGCCCTGGCTCTGGCCCGCCTTGCGCGAGCCGATGCTTCACGGCCTCTATCCGGGTGGCGTCTGGTCTGCACTGTGGCCACTGCTGTTGGCGTTGGGTTTGGCTGGCGTGGCGCTCAAGCGTGGCTGGAAGGTTCCGACACGCCTATCCCATCTACCCAACCCGGCAGTGTCGTTTTCGCTGCGGCTGCGACGTCTGGTGCTCCGCCCCCCGGTGCCTGTGCCAACTGTCCGGCTGGATGCCTCGCGATGGCGACAACGGGAACGCCGCTGGAATCGTTTCTGGAGTATCGGTGCACTTTCCATGAGCGCCTGGCTATTGGCCGCTTTGCTGTGGTTAGGCTGGATATGGTGAGGACGAAGTACGGTTCCGATTGTTTGGTCATGCTTATTGCTAGTTAAAAGTTACCCTGGCCAGTTCTAAAGCGATCTGGGTAAAGAATAAAAAAGGCGCCAACGGCGCCTTGAATTGAAGCGTTTATTCAGACCGTGCCGAGCCCGGTTCGGTCGCTGCCATCCTCTGCCAGTAATTGCCCGAGCGGAGTACGGTCGAAGCCATCATCGGCAATGCGGTCCGCTTGTGGTGTCAGGTCGAACCCGTCTTCAGCGAACTGCTCGCTGAGTGGCGTGCGGTCGAAGCCATCATCGGCAATGCGGTCTGCTTGCGGTGTCAGGTCGAACCCGTCTTCAGCAAACTGCTCGCTGACTGGCGTGCGTTCAAAGCCATTTTCGGAAACAGCTCGGTCTGTAGATAGGCCCTGTTGCACGGTTGCTGCGCTCCGTGCTTCACCCAGTAGAGGTTGCGGGTGGCTTGGCGGGATGGCGAACGCAGTGGAAGCGACGCTTGCCATAATTACGCTTGCGAATAGCTTTTTCATGAAAGTGTCCTCGGTAGTAGTGGGTACGGGACTTATGCTACGGCCGAGAACGAATTGGACAAACGTGAGCGTATCAATAGTGCAAATCGACGAATGCGATAGTTCAAGAAGTACTGATTAATTACGCCGCTCATAATTTAATTTAATTGAGGCGATAGCATTTACAGAGTGAGTTATCAATAAACTATTAGGCCGCTCGGCTTGGCTGATGGATACCGATTGCGGCCATGCTTCGGTCATGTGATTTCACCATCAATGTCATCGCGGTCAGGCTGCCAAGCAGCGCGCAGAACATATCGGCCTGGGTATCCCACTGGTCACCCTGCATGCCGAGAAAGGCTTCGGCTCCCTGACCAAGCGCCAGCGCCGCCGCCCACTCGACCAGTTCGTAAACGGCGCTGAGCATCATCGCCATGCTTACGCAGACAAAGGGCAACAGGTGCTTGCCATGAACCCGGTCCTTGCGCACCAATAGCTCGCGCGCGATCAGCGCAGGCACAACGCCTTGGAAGAAATGCCCAACCCGGTCGTATGGGTTGCGGCTGAGTTCCAGCCAATCCTGCAGCCAGAAGCCGACCGGCACGCGGGCGAAGGTGTAGTGACCGCCGGCAATCAGGCCAAGCGCCTGTATGGTCAACAGAACGTACAGCAAGGACGAGAGCGGAAATCGCTTGTGGGTGTAAACCAGTACCGGCAGCAGGATGGCCACTGGAAGGACCTCCATTAGCCAGGTGGTGCGGTCGTGCGGGTTGATGGCCGATGCCACCCAAGCAAGTACAACGAGGCACATCAGGGTTTTGAGCAATAGCTGTCGGTGCATTCCACCTGCCTTTTCAGAGTCGGTCACTATGCAATGGACCACGAAACCGAGGGGATGACTGCTGCTAAGCGCTCAATCGCTCCGGTCCGGGCAGTGTAACGTCGTCAGGGCAGGGCTTTCTGGGCGTAGGAGCGGGTCTCGAGTCCAAGCTGAGATCGGAAGCTTTCCATATCGAACATGGTGCAGATCTCGCGGATCTGCAGGCCCGGCGTCAAAGTCCAGAACGCCATCGCCGAGATGCTCAACACCTTGTCACTGGTTGGGTAGCCGAGCGCGGGTGTTTCGATGGTCCCGATCAAGGTGCTCCAGGTGACCACCTTGTCGCCCTCGGCGACGCACTCTTCTACAACCACTTCCAGATCGGGCATAGCGGTACGGATCTGGGTCACCATCGCGGCGAACTCGGAGCTGCCCAGCGGGTGGCCGACGAAGGAACTCTTGTAGAGAAAATCCTTGCTGTGCAGCTTCTCGGCCAGTGCCAGGCGTCCGCGGTTCCAGCTCAGGTCGATGTGTTGGCGGACCAGCCGTTTGTTGTCGTCCAGTGACATCTGTCGCATCCGGTGAAGTGTCGGGCTACGAACTGTAGCAGCCGCTAGCTGGCGCTTGCATCCGTCCGCAGCCCCCCTTCGTCGGGTCAGTTGAGTGGCAGGCGTAGTCGGAACGCAGCGCCGCCCAGCTTAGAGTCATCCAGCCTGAGCTCACCGCCGTAGCTATCGATGATGTCCTTTACGACCGCCAGGCCGATGCCCTGGCCAGGGTGCTGGGCGTCCAGCCGCTCACCGCGACGGAGAATCCGCGCTCGCTGGTCAACCGGCACGCCAGGCCCGTCATCCTCAATGCTCAGCATCAGATGATGCTCACCCTGCTGCAGGCTGATGCGAACCTGATGGAGACAGAGTCGGTAAGCGTTCTCCAGAAGATTGCCGAGCAGTTCCATCAGCGCGCCCTGTTCCAGCGGGACGATCGCCTTTGCTGGAAGCTGCATGTCGACCTGCACACGCTTGTCCTGATAGACCTTGTCCAGAGTGCTGCACAGCCGAACCAGCAGCGGCTGTAGCGCCACACGGTGCCGCACCAAGCCGCTCTGGCCGAGGCTCGCCCGCTGCAGCTGATAGCCGATCTGCTGGCTCATGCGCTCGATCTGCGCACGCATGACACGGGATTGTTCCCTGTTGTCGGGCTGGGTGCTGATCACGTCACCAACGCTTTGCAGGACCGTCAGCGGTGTTTTAAGGCTGTGGGCGAGGTCGCCTAGCGAGTTGCGGTACTGCTCGCGCTGACGGCGCTCACCATCAAGCAGTCGGTTCAGCGAACGGGTCAGGCGCAGCAGTTCGCGTGGATGCTCATCGCTGAGCCGATCCAATCTGCCAGCCTCGACCTGGTCCAGCTCGTGGCTCAGTCGCTTGAGCGAGCGAAAGCCCCAGGTCAGGCCAAGCCAGAGCAGCGTCAGCAGCACCAGCAGGCCCCCGCCGAGCCAGATATAGAGTTGTTGCCGAAATTCCTCGAACAGGCTGCGGTATTCACTGGTGGGCTGCATGGTGACAAAGCTGTAAGCCTGCCGCTGGTCATTGGTCATGCGCAGCTCGACGTCGTAGACGAAATACTCGACGCCATCGTCCCCTCGGACACGCAGGAATTCGGCGACGTCACCTTCGAGGCGCGGCTGGTAGCCAATGGACTCATCTTTGGCCGAACGTGACTGCCAAAGCCGCTCGCCTTGCGGATCGAAGATGTAGCCCAGCAGCTTGGCATCGGGCAGGTCAAACTCTTCGTCAGGCAACCGATCCGGCATGATCAGCCGTCCCGCTTCGAGGCGCGATGCGGTAATCAGCGTGTTGGCATCGGCAGCCAACCGCTCTTCAATGACGCGTTCGAACGCCATGCTGAACGCAGTCTGCAGTACCGGCAGGAGGGCAAGCATGAATAGAATGGCGAGGCAGGCCGCACCCAGCATCAGTCGCAGGCGCAGCGACAGGGTGGCGTTACGCGACGCTCTTGCCAGAATCAGACAGCGTCGCCAACGGCGGCTCATCGGCAGCGCTCGGTGAAGAGGTAGCCCAGGCCTCGCACGGTGTCGATGGGTTTAAGCCCGCCTTGGGCTTCCAGTTTGCGACGCAGCCGTCCGACTAATACCTCGATGACGTTAGCGTCGCGCTCGTTGTCGTCCGGGTAGAGCTGTTCCATCAGGCGTTCCTTGGCTACCACTTGCTGCTGGTGGCGCATCAGGTATTCGAGGATACGGTACTCGAAGGCGGTCAGCAGCAGCGGCTCGTCATCCACCAGTGCCTGTTTGCGGTTGAGGTCGAGCTTCAGCGGGCCCGCCTCGATGCTCGCCTGGGTAAAGCCGGACGAGCGACGCAGCAACGCGTTGAGTCGAGCCTCCAGCTCCTCGAACTGGAAGGGTTTGACCACATAGTCATCGGCCCCTGCGGCCAGCCCTTCGACCTTGTCCTGCCAGTTACCGCGCGCTGTAAGAATCAGGATGGGAAAGCGCTCGCCGTTGCTGCGCAGCTGGCGAATCAGATCCAGGCCTGAGATGCCCGGCAATCCGAGGTCGACCACTGCCAGGTCATGATTGAACTCACGAGACTGGTAAAGCGCCTCTTCAGCATTAGCCACCGCGTCGACCACGTGCCCGCTTTCGCTCAGGCGAGTCAGTAGGTGGTGGCGCAGCAGCGCCTCGTCTTCCACCACCAGCACTTTCATGTGCGGCTCCTGTCATGCAAAACGGCCGGGACAATCCCGGCCGTGTTCTCGTTGTTGCAACCTTGCGGGTTGGAACCCTCTACTTAGAACTTGTAGTTCACGCCGAGGTAAGCCTGCTTGGTGCTGTGCAGGTCGATCGAGCCGACCTTGCCAACGCCGCGCTCGGCTACTTCCGTGCCGGCATTGCTGCGCAGGTAACGGTAGCCCGCTTCGATAGAAGTGTTGTTGCCTACGTCTTGCAGTACACCAGCCTGCAGGCCCACCAGATACCCGATATCGCTGTCGCGGCGGTAACCGCTGGACTCGTTCTCGAGCTTGGTCAGACCGGCGCTGGCACCACCGAACAGGCGGGTGGTATCACCGACCGGCAGGAACATGTCGTAGCTCCCGATCAGGTTCTGCTGACGCAGCTTGAGCGAGTGGCCGTAGTCATCGGATACGTTTTCATAGGTGGCATAGTACCGCGCTTCGTCGGTCATTTGTCCGGCACGGAGGCCCCAGGTACCGCTGTTCTTGATGGTGTCATCGAAGCGGTTCGTACCCGGCATGTTCTGCTTCAGGGTGCTGGAACGGTCAACGTTGACGGTGCTCTTGCCCCAGGTGAGTCCGGCGAAGTTGTCGGCGGCTTGGGCGCCGAGGGTGAAGACGCTGAGGGTGGTGGCAAGGGCCAGAGTGTTCAGCTTGTTCATGTGTTGCTCCTTTTCAGGCGTGGTAAAAGTTCACGTCTTCATCCTGCCTGCGGGCCGCTGAACCGATCCTGAACCCTGACTGAACCTAAGCTGAACGGTTGCAAGACGGCGCAGCGTGAGCTGCGCCGTCGATCTCCTAGCGCCCGCGGCGACCCAACAGGGCGACCAGCGCGGCCGCACCCACGGCTACGGCGGCAGTGGTGGCGACCGGATGTTGCGTGGCGCGGGTATATAGGCTGCGGGTCAGCACCATCCCCGGATAGTTGCCGCTGGCGCTGCCGTCACCGGCGCTGCCGACATCGCTTGCGTAAAGCGCGCCGCGGGGGTGTCGATCCGGCCGGCCGCTCTTGATGGCGTCGTAGACAAAGGTGCGGTTGACCCAGTCGGCCAGGTGCGGTGCGTTTTGCGCGAGCCGCGAGAGCAGCTTGGCGTTACCGATATAAACGTCGCGCTGCGGGTGTTCGGCGGCATGCAGGATTGCCCGGGCGACCACCTCCGGTGCATAGACTGGCGGCGGAAACACCGGCGCGCTGGGCAGGTAATTCTTTGAGTGGTCCATGAACTGGGTGTCGGTCGATGAGGGACGTACCAGGGTCACCGACACCGGCGTGCGCGACTTCTGCAGTTCGACGCGCAGCACATCCGTCATCGCCTTGATCGCGTGCTTGCTGGCGCTGTAGCTGCTGTGAAATGGCAGGGCGTTGGCTGACTCGACACTGCCGATGTTGATCAGCGCACCGCCCTTGTCGCGCAAGTGCTTCACGGCAATGGAGGAGCCATAGTGGGTGCCCCAGAAGTTGGTCTGCATGACCTGATAGTGGTCCTGGTCGCTGACTTCATCGAAGCGTCCCCAGACCGAGCTGCCAGCATTGTTGATCCAGGTGTCGAAGCCACCGAAGCGGGCAATGGTTTCGCTGGCGACACGCTCCAATTGCTCACGCTCGCCGACGTCGGCCTGAACGTGGAACACTCGGTCTCCGGCATTCAGTTCGCGCTCGATATCGCTCAGGGCGTCTTCGTTGCGAGCCACCAGCACCACGCGGGCACCTTTTTCGATGGCGAGGCGGGCAGTGGCCAGGCCGATGCCGCTCGAAGCGCCAGTGATGACGATGACTTGCTCATGCAAAGGTTTGAGAGAAATGCGCATCGGATCTCCTCGGATAGCGTCGATGTGGATTGGCTCGGTAGAAGCCATGGCCCCGCTTGGGGTTCCGGACAGGCGATGGATGGCGACGGTTGATCAACCCTGGGAACTGACTGCCGCTGTGGCGTCAGTTTTGATGCAGGTCATGGGTGCGGGCCGATGCAGCTACGCTTCGGCTGGATGGCCGTGGCGCTGTGTATTACAAAGTGTTTCATAAACCTCGGAACTCTTTTGATGGCCAATTGCTCTCAAGTTGGCTCCGGAGGTTCCTCCTGATGACCCCATGGACAGGAAGCCTGCACGGTGTCGTGCAGCGGTATGCCTCGACTTCAAGCAAGGTGCAGGAATGAAACGCTTTGTTGTGCTGGACAGTTTTCGCGGTATTTGCGCGGTCGCGGTGGTGCTGTTTCACACGCAGATCTTGCTGAGTTTTTCCGAACTCAGTTTCTTCCGGCATGCCGACTTGTTCGTCGAATTCTTTTTCGTGCTCAGCGGGTTTGTGATGTTTCACGCTTACGGCAGGCGCGAATTCGGGCGCGATGTGCTCAGGCGTTTCATCATCAGCCAGCCGCACCTTTCGGCTGTATCCCCTGCATTTGCTGATGTTGTTCGTCTTCATCGGGCTGGAGTTCGGCAAGCTCTGGGCAGAGCATCATGGGTTCTCATTCAACGATGCGGCCTTCACGGGCAAGACGGCGCCTAGCGAGATCCTGCCCAACGCTCTACTGCTGCAGAGCTGGCTTGGCGAGTTCAACAGCTTGTCCTTCAATACGCCCGCCTGGAGCATCAGCATCGAGTACTACCTGTACCTGATCTTGGGAATGGTGCTGCTGGCAATGCCGAGTTATTCCGGACGAATCCTGGCTCTGGCGACGGCAGTGTCGTTCGCGGCCCTGTATGTCGAACTGGACGTGATCAAGCCGTTCATCTGGCGGGGCGCCTCTTGCTTCTTTGCCGGTGCGCTGACCTATCGGCTGTATCAGAAGCTGGAACCGGCCATCAGCGGCCTTGACGACCGACTGTTCTTTACTGTGCTCGAGTTGCTTTGCCTGCTGCTGGTGTATCGCACGCTGACTCACGAAACGCTGCATCAGGGCATCATCGCCAGTCTGCTGTTCTGTGCTGTAGTCCTGGTCTTTGCCTGTGAGGGCGGTTCGGTTTCGCAGCTCTTGCAGCGTCGCGGCTTTGCCCGGCTGGGCGAGCTGTCCTTCTCGATCTACCTGACTCATGCAGCGGTGATCTTCGCTTTCACCAGTGCGGCGGTCGTACTGTCGAAGCTTTCCGGCACCGAATACACCACCATTGTGCAGCAGCCAGGAAGCGAGCAGATCATGCGTTACATCAGCAGCGGCAGCGTGCTGGTTGACGACCTGCTGACGCTGCTTGAACTGGCGATGGTGCTGGCGCTGTCGAGCCTGACTTACCGCTACGTGGAATTGAAGGGCATCGAGGTGGGGCGCAGGCTCGCACGCAATGAGCCGAGACAGCTATCTCAGGTTTGAATCGGCCATGACGACTGACGTATCCGCCCCCGGCGTCGGGTTTTGAGCTGGCGGTGCGGAGCCTGCCGGTTCGGTTGACGGGTACGTCTGGTGCAACGGCGTTTGCTGCTGGCCATCGACGGACCAGGTGACGGTCGCCTCGATATGGCTGTCGGTCGCGATGCCGAGTCGGTTGTTCAGCGGGCACTGCGTTTCAGGCCCGCTGGTCAACTCTCCCGATTGACGACTGCGGCTGGTGCCGGCGCGTCCCTTGGAAACCACTTCTAGCTGATAGCTGAGTCGGTGTGCTTCGGCACTGCTGAAGCACAACCGCAGATTCAACTGGTCGGCTTCGGGCCGCAGTTCCAGACGAGCATCAACTGGGCCGGTGGCGGAAGCTAGCAGCATGGCGGCGAGGGTCGCGGTGAGCATAAGCGGGGGCCAAGGTTTGGTTCATTGTTGAACAACGGTGGCCATATTGCCGGCCCCGGTCTGCGAAATGACCGCGTTCATGAGCTCGGCGCTTTGAGTGATCGACGCCTGGTTCGCCATCCCGACCTGATTGATGCGGGCTTCGTTGGCGCTGGCCAGCTGACTGATGGATGCGATGTTGTCGTCACCCGCTTGCACGACGCTCGCCTGGCTGTCGTCGAACCCCTGTACCAGCTCTACGCTATTGCCGTTGCCGGTTGACGAGCCGCTGAACGCATTGCCGCGCCCGGTCTGCTCGACGACGAGCAGGTTATCGTCGCCTGCCTGATTGAACTCGACTTCACCAAACAGGGTGTTCTGCGAAATCGTTGCGGTATTCAGGTTGCCATTCTGCGCCAGCTTGATATTGCCAGCATCGCCCTGCTCGACGGACGCGCGGTTGTCATCGCCGACCTGATACACCGCCAGCGTTGTGCCGTGGTAGATGCCGTACTGATCCAGAATGATCGAGTTGTTGTTACCGATCTGATACGCCTGACCGCCCGCAAAACCTTGCTGGATTGCCGAGATGCGGTTGTTGTCACCGACACTGCTGGCCTGCAGATCATTGGCATACCAGGTCTGTTCGACGTCAGTGCTGTTACCGGCGCCCTCCTGATAAATGCTCGCGGAGGAAAAATGGCTGTCTGGACCTTGATAGACCACGGCGTTGTTGTCACTACCGACTTGAACGAGGTTCGTGAGGTTCGATTCTGCGACGTCATGCTGGTAAACCGAACCGACGTTGGCTGTGCCGTTCTGTCGTATGACCGCCTCGTTCAGTTGGCCGGTCTGTTCGACGGTGGCGCTATTGTCATCGCCTGTCTGCGCGATGGTAGCGCTGTTATCGGCTTGAGCATTGATAGCGGCACCCAGCAGAGCGGCCGATGCGATGAGCTGCAGCCTGCGCATAAGGGTTACCCCGACGTTGTTATTAGCGATATTGAACAATCTGGATCTGCTGGCCGCTGCCATACTGCGTAACAGCACTGCTCAGGCCGCTGCCCAGCTGTTCGATGCTGGCGGTGTTGTCCGAGCCGATCTGGGCAATCGCAGCCTGGTTGTCGCTGCCGATCTGGCTGATGTCGGCCAGGTTGCCCTGTCCGATCTGAAGAATGGTGGCGATCTGATTTTCACCCTGCTGCAGGATGAACGCCTGCTGGTCGCTGCCTTGCTGCACGATATTGGCCAGCTGGGCTGTGCCGGTCTGGCTCACATCAGCCAGGTTGTCGTTACCGGTTTGCAGCACGCGGGCGACCTGCATGTCGGGCAGGTGCAACGCAGCGGCAGCTGAATCAGTAATGCTCAATGATCCCCCCGCAAGGTCGCCGTTGTCCATCAGGTCGGCTGCGTAAGTGGCTTGGCAACTGAGCAGAAGTGCGGCGAGCAGGCCGCGGCGGAGCTGGGCTAGACGATCCATGCAGGCACCTCGAAATAGTGCTCGGATTCTTGACTGCAGACGGGACGCTGAACATCCATCGAACGGTGCAAAACAAGCGCTACGTGATGAGCGGAGCGGATTAAGTCCTCGGCAGTTCAAAGCTCGTCCCGGTCCATGTCGAATGTGTCCTGGAGCAGGTTCTGCAGCTTGCTACGGTTAACCTGTTCCAAGATCTGTTGTGCCGCTTGGTTTGCGATGTCTTCGATCTCGGCTACGTTGGGCTGCAGAAAGCGTCGGTAGACGGTCAGCTGCCCATACTCCACCCACACCAGGCTGCCCCAGCGCGCTGAAGGGCGCTCCCGTACTACCAGATCTCCGTCGAGTGCGCTGGCGTCCTGAAGTTGGAAACTGAGATAGCGGTGAAAATCATGGCCGAATCGGGTAATCGTGTTGTCGATGATCAGCCCGCTCAATTCGGCTTCACCCTGCGCCTGGTCGAGCGGCTCTTCAGCCTGCACGGGACCGAGCAGGCTCATCAACAGCAGGCACCGCGTCAGGCGTGACACGACTCGGACCAATCCAGCCGGCCACGCAGCAGGAAAGCCGCCTCGGCCCGGTTGGAGGCGCCGATCTTGCGCAACAGGTTGTGGATGTGGCTCTTGATGGTATGCGGGCTCAGACACAGCCGCTCGGCGATCTCGGCGTTTGACAGGCCCTTGCCGGCCAGGCTGAGAATTTCCCGCTCGCGCAGTGTCAGCGAGGGTTTGCTACCTGCGAGGTGACGCATGCGCCGCCATTGGCTGAGCAGGCGCTCGGTCAGAACCCGCGGCAGCCAGTCGCCGCCGTCGAGCAACACCTGAATGCCGTCGAGCAGATGCTCGCGCGTAGCGTGGCTGTAAAAAACGCCGCGGATGGCCGGATGCTTGTCGACCAGTTGCTCGGCTTGCGCCGGCGCGATATTGACTAATGCGACCGGGGTCTGCTCATCAAGCTGATCGAGCAGTGTCGACAACTCTTCGGTGTGGCTGTTTCCCGAGTCGAGCAGGTAGAGGTCGGTGGTCCCCGGAACGATTTTGTCGAGCCTGGCCAGGGCTACTTCCAGCTGAGCCTGTTCACCAAGAAAGTGTTTGAAGAACAGTCCCAGGAGTTCATTGCCGGTCAGTAGCGTGACGATAGGCCGGTTACGTTCCAGGTGGGTGAAGTCCGCTTCGTCCATGTTCAATCCTTGGTCTGGGTGCCGTTATGCTGCTGGAGAAAAGTTACTAAACGACCGGCCAGAAATGACGAAGTTCAGCGTTTACGTTGGGATTAGGCCGGCATCTGCGCCCTAAGCACGTTAACCCGACAAACGGTTAAGGAAACGGTCTGGTAGGCGTAATGGACTAAGGTGAGTCAATCACCCGTTCGATGGAGCCGGCATGAGCGAACCCAATCGCGAACTGACGCTGCGCGCGTTACTGACCGGGCTGTTGCTGGGGGCGGTACTGACGCCTTCTAATATTTACTCGGGGCTCAAGATCGGATGGTCGTTCAATATGTCGATCATTGCGCTGCTGATCGGATTCGTCTTCTGGCAGGGATTGGCGCGCATGCTTGGCCGGCCTGCCTGGACGCTGCATGAGAGCAATATCAATCAGACCACGGCATCATCTGCCGCCTCGATCATTTCCAGTGGGTTGGTGGCGCCGATCCCGGCTTATACCCTGATTTCCGGTCAACAGTTCGACACATTGCCGCTGATGGCGTGGGTGTTCTCGGTCAGCTTTCTTGGTGTCTGGGTTGCCTGGTATCTGCGGCCCTCGCTGATTGTCGAGGCCCAGCTGCGTTTTCCCGAAGGCATGGCGACTCTTGCAACGATGCAGCAGATCTACAGCCACGGGGCCGAAGCGGCTCGGCGGCTGCTGGTGTTGGGCTCGGCTGCGCTGATGGCGGCCGTGGTTAAATTGGTGGACGGCCTGTTCTGGGCCTTGCCGCGCTGGGCTCCCAATGCACAATTGGAACGCCTGACCTTTACCCTCGAGCCCTCGCTGCTGCTGGTTGGATTCGGCGGGATCGTCGGCTTGCGGGTCGGTCTATCTTTACTGCTCGGTGCGCTGATCGCCTGGGGGGTGCTCGCGCCCTGGTTGGTGGCGCGGGGCCTCGTGACGCTGCCGGCGGACGCCAGCGGGCCGCAGTTTGCGCTTCTGATCGAGTGGTTACTCTGGCCCGGCGTCAGTCTGATGGTGTGCGCCACCTTGACCTCGCTTGGGCTGCGCTTTGTGCAGGCCCGGCGCGCCAGCACGTCGACCGATCGACGATGGGCCCGGCCTTCGGCGCTGCCGGCACTTGGCATGGCGCTGGCGGCGTTGCTGGTGATCACCTTGCAGATGACGCTGTTCGGCATTCATCCCCTGATGGCGGCGCTCTCTATCCCCCTGGCTCTGTTGCTGGCGATGGTGGCGGCACGGGTGGTCGGGGCAACTGGCATCCCTCCGATTGGTGCAATCGGCCAGCTTTCGCAGCTGAGCTTTAGCGCCATCGCGCCGGGGCAGGTGGCGATCAATCTGATGAGCGCCAATACCGCCGGTGGGGCGGCGGGCCAGTGCACCGATCTGTTGAACGACTTCAAGGTGGGCCACGCGATTCGGGCGGTGCCGTCCCGGCAGGTGGTTGCGCAATGCCTGGGCATCCTGGTCGGCAGCCTCGTTGGTGTGTTGGTCTACAAGCTGCTGATTCCCGATCCCCAGTCGATGCTGATTACCCCCGAATGGCCCGCACCTGCGGTCGCGACCTGGAAAGCCGTGGCGGAGACCTTGACATCGGGGCTGGGCTCGATCAGCCAGGACGTTCGCTGGGGCATGCTGGCGGGTGCGCTGGTGGGTGTGGTTCTGGGCGCGCTTGAGGGTATGGCGACCGCCTCACGATTGCGCTGGCTACCGGGCTCCGCGGCGCTGGGCCTGGCGTTCATCATTCCTGCCTCGATTTCCCTGATGATGGCTTTCGGCGCGCTGCTGGCCTGGCTTTTCAGCGCACGTTGGGGCGGCCTGGCCGAACGTTTCGTGATTGTTGCGGCAGCCGGGCTGGTGGCTGGTGAAAGCATGGCCGGTATCGGCATTTCGCTTTGGCAACTGCTTGGTTAAAGGTCAGTCAAGGTTTTAATACGCTCGCGGAGGTCGACGGACGGTTGCGTCGTCGCATGTTGACGAACGGCAATGGGGTCTGCATCGCCCGAGTCCCAAGGCTTGAGCCGATCCTGAAAGATTCTGTCATGTCAAGGGCTGAACTTTCTTTTTGCGGGCGCTGCCCGAACATGTGAACCCCTTGGAAACAGGAAAACGATCATGCAAACGACGAAAATCGCGGCGCTTACTCTGGCTGGTCTCATGTCCACCGCTGTATTTGCGGCGGGAACAACCGATAACGAGGCCATTCATGACAAGGGCCGCTACGACTCCAATAGCAGTTCAATGAACAGCGGTCAGCAGGGCGGAATGATGAATGATCGTGGTGTCGGTTCCATGGAGAACGACCGTCGAGACGGCACCATGATGGATGGTAGGACTACGGACGACACTGATCGCAATGGTATGTCGACTGGCCCAGGCGTCACTACTGGCTCCGGCCAGCAGGCAGGCCCAGGCACCGGCACTGGCACCGGCATAGGCAACACGACTGGTACCGGTAATAGCGCTACTGGCGCTGGTACTGGCGGCACCGGTGGCACTGGTAATTGATGTGCTCGCTGAGTTGTGCAGAGTCCCCGGCCTCGGCCGGGGCTTTGAGCGACATCTGGGGCTACTGGCGATACCGAAAGACTGTCACGTTATGAGCTGATTTTTGGCGCCAGGCGCCCGAACATGAGACCCCTTGAAGCAGGAGAGTGACCATGCAAACGACTAAACTTGCAGCGCTAACGCTGGCCGGCTTGATGTCTACAGGCGTCTTTGCTGCGGGCTCATCGGATAACGAGGCCATGCATGACAAAGGCCACGATTCCACTAGCAGCACCATGAAGAGCGGCACCCATGACGGCAAGATGGGTGGTTCTCATGACGACACCATGATGGATGGCAAGACCACCGACGATACTGACCGCAGGGGCCTGACCACGGGTGCAGCGACCTCTGTCGATGGTGAGCGAGCAGGTCCTGGGACCGAAACTGGCACTGCGGTGGGCAACACGACGGCTACCGGTAACAGCGCGACCGGCAATTGATGCAAATCCGGCTTGAAGGAGAGCCCCGGACCTTCTTCGGGGCTTTTTCTTGCGCAGCTTGAAGCGTGCCGCTGTTGCGGCTGATCGCGCCGGCTACTGTCTGGGAGAAGGTCATGGCTATACGCACTTTGTTATTCGTTTCGACCGTATTGGCCGCGTCGCTGGCGAGCGCTGCCGGAACCGGTTTGACTCAGCCGGAGAAAAGCCGCGAACACCCACTCGACACACGGGAGCCGCGCCAGGATGTGATCGAGAGCAGAGGTGACAGTCAGGGGAAGCCCAGGCCTCCCACGCTGGAGGCGCCGCCTGTAGTGTCGCCCGAAGAGCCTTCGCAACCGACTGGCTCAGAGAGCCGCCCTGGCGAGAACGGCCAGGAGCCTGCCTCAGCGAATTGACTGTCCCAGCTGTGCAACAAGCAGGGCAGAAACGAAAACGGGAGACCTGAGCCTCCCGTCTACCGGCGCCTACCTATTGCTTAGAACAGTACACGGCTGCGTATGGTGCCGTTGACCTGCAGAAGCTTTTCCTGGGCCAGATCGGAGTATTCCTTGTCTACGTCGATCACTACGTAACCAACCTCGTTATTGGTCTGCAGGAACTGACCGCAGATGTTGATGCCGTTGTCTGCGAATACCTTGTTGATCTCGCTCATCACGCCCGGAATGTTGCGGTGGATGTGCAGCAGGCGATGCTTGCCCGGGTGCGACGGCAGGGCGACTTCAGGGAAGTTGACCGAAGACACTGAGGTACCGTTGTCGCTGTACTTGACCAGCTTTTCAGCGACTTCCAGGCCGATGTTGGCTTGGGCTTCGGCAGTGGATCCACCGATGTGGGGGGTCAGGATAACGCGGTCCAGCCCACGTAGCGGGCTTTCGAACTCCTCGTCGTTGGATTTGGGCTCGACCGGGAACACGTCGATGGCTGCGCCGATCAGGTGCTCGTCCTTGATCGCAGCGGCCAGGTGATCGAGCTCGACCACGGTGCCACGCGCGGCGTTGATCAGGATGGCGCCTTTCTTCATGGCACGGATTTCCTTTTCGCCGATCATCCACTGAGTGGACGGCAGCTCAGGCACGTGCAGCGAAACGATGTCGCACATACCCAGCAGCTCATACAGCGAGCCGATCTGAGTGGCGTTGCCCAGAGGAAGCTTGGTCACGACGTCATAGAAGTAGACTTGCATGCCAAGGCTTTCAGCCAGTACCGACAGCTGGGTGCCGATGGAACCGTAGCCGATGATGCCCAGCTTCTTGCCCCGGATCTCGAAGGAGTTGGCCGCCGACTTGATCCAGCCGCCGCGATGACAGGAGGCGTTCTTTTCCGGAATACCGCGTAGCAACAGAATGGCTTCGGCCAGTACCAGCTCGGCCACCGAACGGGTGTTGGAGTAGGGCGCGTTGAAAACAGCGATGCCGCGTTCGCGGGCGGCATTGAGGTCGACCTGGTTGGTGCCGATGCAGAAACAGCCGACGGCGATCAGCTTGTGTGCGGCTTCGAACACTTCTTCGGTGAGCTGGGTGCGCGAACGGATGCCGATGAAATGGACGTCTGCAATCTTTTCCTTCAACTCCGCATCGGTCAGTGCGGTCTTGAGATACTCGATGTTGGAGTAGCCTGCGGCCTTGAGGGTGTCGACAGCGTTCTGGTGAACACCTTCGAGGAGAAGGAACTTGATCTTGCTCTTGTCGAGAGAGGTCTGGCTCATCTGCGTTAAAACCTTAAGGCCGAAGGAGAGGACAAAGTGTCCAGCGAAGGCTGGCCGACCCGGTATCACCAGTGTCGGGAGTCTGCCGAGGCACGTTTCAAAGGGGGGCGTATGCTAGCATACGGGCCCCTCGAAACACCCCCTGTCCTGAGCTGAAGCGTACTCAGGGTGACCATGAATCGAATGAGAGTTCCGATGATGACCGATCTTGTTCTGATCGATGAGCTGAAGTCCCTGGTAGAGCCTGGCAAGGTGCTGACCGATGCTGATTCCCTGAACACCTACGGCAAGGACTGGACCAAACACTACACTCCCGCGCCCACGGCCATCGTGTTTCCGAAGACGGTCGAACAGGTGCAGGCCATTGTGCGCTGGGCCAATGAGCGTAAGGTCGCGCTGGTGCCATCGGGTGGGCGCACCGGGCTTTCTGCCGCAGCTGTGGCGGCGAATGGTGAAGTCGTGGTTTCCTTCGACTACATGAATCAGATCCTCTCATTCGACGAGATGGATCGCACCGCGGTTTGTCAGCCGGGCGTGATTACCGCTCAGCTGCAGCAGTTCGCTGAGGACAAGGGGCTCTACTATCCAGTGGATTTTGCCTCGTCCGGTTCGAGCCAGATCGGCGGTAACATCGGGACCAATGCTGGCGGAATCAAGGTCATTCGCTATGGCATGACCCGTAACTGGGTGGCGGGTCTGAAGGTCGTCACCGGCAAGGGTGACCTGCTGGAGCTGAACAAGGACCTGGTCAAGAACGCCACCGGCTACGATCTGCGTCAACTGTTCATCGGCGCCGAGGGTACCCTGGGCTTTGTCGTCGAAGCGACCATGCGTCTGGAGCGTCAGCCCACCAATCTCACAGCAATGGTGCTGGGCACGCCGGATTTCGATTCGATCATGCCGGTGCTGCATGCGTTTCAGGACAAGCTGGACCTGACCGCCTTTGAATTCTTCTCCGACAAGTGCGTGGACAAGATCCTCGGTCGCGGCGACATCCCGGCGCCGTTCGAGACCCGTACACCCTTCTATGCGCTTCTCGAATTCGAAGCGACCACCGAGGAGCGCGCCGAGCAGGCCCTGGCGACCTTTGAACATTGCGTCAATGAAGGCTGGGTGGTCGACGGCGTGATGAGTCAGAGCGACCAGCAACTGCAGAATCTGTGGAAGCTGCGCGAGTACATCTCCGAGACGATCTCCCACTGGACGCCTTACAAGAACGACATTTCCGTCACTGTTTCCAAAGTGCCGGCGTTCCTCGCGGACATCGACGCCATCGTGACGAGCAACTACCCGGATTTCGAAGTGCTTTGGTATGGCCATATCGGTGACGGCAACCTGCATTTGAACATCCTCAAGCCCGAGGCGCTGTCCAAGGACGAGTTCTTCGACAAGTGCGCGGCTGTCAACAAGTGGGTGTTCGAGACGGTCGAAAGATATAACGGCTCCATTTCGGCTGAACACGGCGTTGGCATGACCAAGCGCGATTACCTGACCTATAGCCGCTCCGAAGCGGAAATCGGCTACATGAAGGCGATCAAGTCAGCATTCGATCCGAATGGCATCATGAACCCAGGCAAGATTTTCGCTGTTTGACAGACAGGAACTCTCCATGACCTATAAGCACCAGTACACCGACGGCGCGACGATTCATTTCCCGCTGGGCAAGGTGGTCTGCATTGGCCGCAACTACGCCGAGCACGCCAAGGAATTGAACAACCCGGTGCCCACCGAGCCGCTGCTGTTCATCAAGGCAGGTAGCTGCACGGTGCCGTTGGCTGGCGGTTTCAACATCCCGACCGACCGTGGCGCGGTGCATTACGAGGCGGAAATCGCCGTGCTGATCGGCAAGCCGTTGTCACGCAAGCCGAACGAAGAGGAAGTCCGTGATGCGATTTCCGGCTTCGCCCCGGCATTGGATCTGACCTTGCGCGACGTGCAGGCCAAGCTGAAAGAAAAGGGCCACCCGTGGGAAATTGCTAAAAGTTTCGATGGCGCCTGCGTGCTGGCGCCGTTCGTGCCCGGCGATGCGGTGCAGGACCTGACAGACATCGGCATTCGTCTGAGCATAAACGGGGAGGTGCGTCAGGACGGCAACAGCAACCAGATGCTCAACGCCATCCTGCCGCTGCTACAGCACATTGCCGGACACTTCAGCCTTCAGCCGGGCGACGTGGTACTGACCGGCACGCCGGTGGGCGTTGGTCCGCTGAGCCGGGGCGATCAGCTCGTGCTGGAGATGGTCGGCTTGTCGCGTTTCGAAAGCCGCGTGCTCTGATCCAGCCTGGGCCGGGTACGTTTCGACGTACCCGGCATCTTCGCAACTGTATCCCAGCCGTTGCGCTCATGTTGTAATCAACCCTCTTTCCTGGGTTTGATTCAATGCCTGATACCGCCACCCGATCCTCGCGGCTGCGCCTGGCTCTCTACGTTCTGCTGTTTCTGACAGTGGCTGCCACGTTGCTCATTGGCGTGCTGCTGCGCTGGGACGAACAGCTGAGGCTCTACTGGCAAGAGCAATCCGCCGACTCCGAGCACCGCGCCGCAAGCATCTGGCTGCCCGATTACGAGCTGGCGCTGCAGACGACACTGGTGGGCCTCGAAGAAGACGAGACCTCTGGTCTGACCTGGAATCCCGCGACCGGGACGCTGTTCACCGTCACTGGGCAAAACCCGCAGCTGATCGAATTCACCACTGGAGGCGTGGTTCTACGGCGTATAGCCCTGACCGGATTTTCCGATCCTGAGGCAGTCGAGGCGCTGGGTGACGGTCGTCTGGGCATTGTTGACGAGCGCCGCCGACTGGTCGCGGTGTTTCGCCCCGCGTTGGGTATCGAGCGTCTCGATCTTGATGATATGGCCACCTTCGACCTCGGGTTCGATGGCGCTGGCAACAAGGGGTTCGAAGGGCTTGCCTGGAACCCGCAGACCCAACGTATGTTGCTGGCAAAGGAGCGCGATCCGTACGGCCTGTTTGAACTGCCGTTCCCCGGTGAAGACGGCGCGGTCGGCGTGCTCGAGCCGCTGCCCTATCAATCGTTGCTGGTACGTGACATCTCGTCTGTGACCATCGACCCTCGCACCGGGCATACCCTGATGCTGTCCGACGAGTCGCGCCTCTTGGTCGAGCTTGACCGGTTGGGTCGCCCGCGGAGTTTTATCAGCTTGGTTGGGGGCCTGAACGGGCTTGTGGATGGCATCGATCAGGCCGAAGGCGTCGCAATGGATGCGATTGGCACTATCTACGTCGTTGGCGAGCCGAATCGCTTCTACGTATTCAGCCGTAAGGGTAGAGACCGTGATGACTGCGGTCATGACGTGGGTCCCGCTTTTAGCTGTTAAGGTTCGACTAAGCCTGGCAGCGCACAATCGCGGCCCTTCCTTCCTACAGAGTGGCACTATGCGTCGAGCTTTGAAATTACTGCTGGCCGGCTTCGTCGGCCTGGGATTGCTGCTGGGGATTGCGGCAGGCCAACATTATCAACTGTTCGAACGCGGCTGGTTTCACCTTTCGCAGTGGTATCAGGCGGGGGAGCGCCCGAATGCTTCGCTGGGGCTGCAGGATTATCACGCCGTGACACAGGCCAAGCCAGTCGCCGGCATTGCCGATGATCTCTCCGCGCTGACGTACGACCCTGACCGGCAGAGCCTGATGGCCGTGACCAACGGCAACCCTCAGCTGCTTGAACTCAGCCTCGATGGCGAACTGCTGCGCTCGATCACATTGACCGGTTTTGGCGATCCGGAAGCAATCGAATACATATCCCGCGGTGTGTATGTGATCAGCGACGAGCGCTTGCAACGGTTGCTCCGGGTCGAGATTGACGAGCAAACGAAATCAATCGATGCGGCCAACGTGCAGCAGTTCTCGTTAGGGATCGAGCAGAACGGCAACAAAGGTTTCGAGGGGCTCGCCTTCGATGGTGGGGCTGAGCGCCTGTTCGTGGCGAAGGAGCGCGACCCGGTGCGAATCTATGAAATCACCGGCTTTCCTTATGCCGACGACGGCCAACCGCTCGCCGTGCATGTGAGTGAAGACCGCGAGCGTGATGCGGACCTGTTCGTGCGGGACCTTTCCAGCCTTCAATACGACGAGCAGAGCGGCCATCTACTGGCGCTGTCGGACGAATCGCGGCTAGTGGTGGAGCTGGATACCGAAGGCAAGCCCATCAGCAGCCTGGCGTTGACTGCCGGTAAGCATGGGCTGGACCGGGACGTTCCGCAGGCCGAAGGCATCGCCATGGGGCCAGAGGGTACGCTGTACCTGGTCAGTGAGCCGAACCTTTTCTACGTGTTTCGCAAGCAATGACCCGCCGGCTCTTTTCGGCCGGCTGATCGCGGTGGCTTAGCGCTTGATCGTCTGCACGCCATCTTTGGTGCCCAGCAGCAGAATGTCGGCAGGACGCGCGGCGAACAAACCATTGGTAACCACGCCGACGATGTTGTTGATCTGCGCCTCGACGTCCGGGGCGAAGCCGATCATCAGGTTATGAACGTCCAGAATGACGTTGCCGTTGTCGGTCACGACGCCGTCGCGGTAAACCGGATCCCCGCCCAGTTTGACCAACTCACGCGCCACGTGGCTGCGCGCCATGGGGAGGACTTCAACCGGCAGCGGAAACCCGCCGAGAGCCTCGACCAGCTTGCTACCGTCGGCGATGCAGATAAAGGTCCGGGCGACGGCGGCGACGATCTTTTCCCGCGTCAGGGCGGCACCGCCACCCTTGATCAGTTCCAGATGGCTGTTGGTTTCATCTGCGCCGTCGACGTAGAACTCCAGTTCCGACACCGAATTGAGGTCATACACCGGAATACCGTGCCCTTTCAGCCGCTCGGCGGTGGCGTCCGAGCTGGCGACGGCGCCATCGAAGAAGCCCTTGTGCTTGGCCAGCAGGTCAATGAAGAAATTGGCCGTGGAGCCTGTGCCGACACCGACGATGCTGCGGTCGGTGAGCTGCGGGACGATGAGGTCGACGGCGGCCTGGGCGACAGCCTGCTTGAGTTGATCCTGAGTCATGGCGTTTGGGTCCGGGCGTAGGGAAACGAGGTGCGCAAGTATACCGGCGCGTTGCCAGTCGGGTCTTGTCCGCTGAGGCTGTACCGCTGTCTTGTGCGCCGATTGCCGGTGGTCGGCGGGTTTGCCGCGGGGTAGACTCGTCTGCCCCGCAATGCCCGCCAAGATAGCCCACGATGCTCGAACAGTACGTTAAGAAAATCCTCACCTCGCGCGTTTACGACGTTGCGGTAGAAACACCGTTGCAACCCGCTCGCCAGCTTTCCGAGCGGCTCGGCAACCAGATCCTGCTCAAGCGCGAGGATCTGCAGCCGGTGTTCTCGTTCAAGATTCGCGGTGCCTATAACAAGCTGGCGCAGCTGACACCTGAGGAGTTGGCGCGGGGCGTGGTCACGGCTTCGGCCGGCAACCATGCCCAGGGCCTGGCGCTGGCTGCACGCGAACTGGGCATCAAGGCGACCATCGTGATGCCGCGCACCACGCCGGAGTTAAAGGTGCAGGGCGTGCGTGCCCGTGGTGGCAAGGTCGTTCTGCAGGGCGATGCCTTTCCCGAGGCGCTGGCCTATTCGCTGAAGCTGGTGGAAGAAAAGGGTTACGTCTATATCCATCCCTACGATGATCCGCATGTGATCGCCGGGCAGGGCACCGTGGCGATGGAGATCCTTCGTCAGCATCAGGGCCAGCTCGATGCGGTCTTCGTGCCGGTGGGAGGCGGTGGTTTGATCGCGGGCGTGGCCGCATATATCAAATATCTGCGTCCGGACATCAAGGTCATTGGTGTCGAACCGGACGATTCAAACTGCCTTCAGCAGGCCATGGCCGTGGGCGAGCGGGTCGTGCTGCCCCAGGTCGGGCTGTTCGCTGACGGGGTCGCCGTGGCACAGATCGGCCAGCACACCTTTGACATCTGCAGGCACTACGTCGACGAAGTGATTACCGTCAGTACGGATGAGATCTGCGCGGCGATCAAGGACATCTACGACGATACCCGATCAATCACCGAACCCGCCGGTGCGCTGGCAGTGGCCGGGATCAAGCGTTATGTGGAGCGCGACGGTGACGAAAATCAGGTGCTGGTGGGCATCGATTCGGGCGCCAACGTGAATTTCGACCGCCTGCGCCATGTGGCTGAGCGCGCCGAGCTGGGGGAGAAGCGCGAGGCGATCATCGCGGTAACCATCCCTGAGGAGCCGGGCAGCTTCAAGGCATTCTGCGAGGCCATCGGCAAGCGCCAGATCACCGAGTTCAACTACCGTTATCATCAGGATCGTGAGGCACACATTTTCGTGGGTGTGCAAACGCATCCGGAGAATGATCCGCGAGCGGCGCTGGTGGAAGGGCTGCGAGCGAAGGGCTTTCCCGTCCTGGACCTGACCGATAATGAACTGGCCAAGCTGCATACCCGTCACATGGTCGGCGGCCATGCCTCGGCTGTCAGCGACGAGGTGGTCTATCGGTTCGAGTTCCCGGAACGTCCGGGCGCGCTGTTCAACTTCCTCAACAACCTCGGCGGTCGCTGGAACATTTCGATGTTCCATTACCGTAACCACGGTGCAGCGGACGGTCGGGTCGTCGCGGGCATGCAGGTGCCTGCTGAAGAGCGCCATTTGCTGCCCGCGGCGCTGGACAAGATCGGCTATCGCTACTGGGACGAAACGGACAATCCTGCCTACCAACTGTTTCTCGGCTGAACGCCGTACCGCGAGGGTCAATGGAACACTATCAGCTGTTGAACATCGTACACGCCGCCTTGGCGATTCTGATCACCCTTGGGTTGATTGCGCACATCGCGATGCTCTGGAAAGCCAAACGTCGTGCCGATCCTGCCGTGCTGCAAGCCAAGCTGCGGCGGACTCGGCTGATGTCGCTGCCGCTGCTTGCTGTGCTGGGATTGCTGCTGCCGGTCACAGGCTGGTGGTTGGCCCATCTGGCTGGGTTTCCGCTTGGCCAGCTGTGGCTGCTGGCGAGTTCGGTACTGTTCCTGATTCTGGTGCCGCTAACGCTGCTGCTCGGCGGTCGCTTGCGGGCCTGGCAAGCGCTGGGCAGCACTCCGGCGCCTGCGGCATTGCCACGCTTCGCGCTGGTTTATGCCGGTCTGATTCTGCTGATCCTGATCGTCATCATGGGGCTGATGGGCGCCAAGCCGGTCTGATCTCCGGATCGGCGCGGTCGTTCAGCGCAGGCTGATAATGCCCCAGCCGCGCTGTTCGGCAATGCTGCGAAGGGTCGGGTCCGGATCGACCGCAACCGGATGGGCGACCCGCTCGAGCAGCGGTAGATCGTTGCGCGAATCGCTATAGAAATAGCTGTCGTCCAGGCTCTGGTCGTTGTCCCGCAACCAGCGCTCGATGCGCGTGACCTTGCCTTCCTGGAAGCACGGAACGTCCGTCAGCCGGCCGGTGTAGCGCCCGTCCTGCATCTCGCATTCGGTGGCCAGCAGGGTGTCGACGCCCAGACGCTTGGCGATCGGTCCGGTGATGAAGCGATTGGTGGCGGTGATGATCACGACTCGGTCGCCTGCTTCGTGGTGCTGCCGCACCAGAGCCTCACCTTTCGTCAACACGATGGGCTCGATATGGTCGCGCATGAACTCAGCATGCCATTGCTGCAGCTGAGCCATATCGCTGCGCCCCAGCAGCTCCTGACAAAAATTCTGATACGCCCGTACATCCAGCTCGCCTGCCAGATAGTCCTGGTAGAACGCATCGTTGCGGGCGCGATAGGACTCGGTGTCGACGAGGCCGCGTTGGCAGAGAAATTCGCCCCAGGCATGGTCGCTGTCGCCTGCCAAAAGGGTGTTGTCGAGATCGAATAGGGCCAGGCGCACGCTGCATCCTCGGTGACTTATGATGAGTTGCGCAGCATAGCGGGATTAGCTGCGTTGCGGCACCTGTCGGCTTCTGTAGCAGGGCAGCGGCATGGGGATCAATGGCCGTTCAGCGCGCTTTCTGCTTGTTGTCTTTTTGTGGAACAATGCCGCGACATGCGTTTGCGAGGTTGTATGCCGTGATCGACTCCGATGGTTTTCGCCCCAATGTCGGCATCATCCTGACCAATGATGTCGGACAGGTGCTGTGGGCCCGGCGGATTAATCAGGATGCCTGGCAATTTCCGCAAGGCGGGATCAATCCGCGAGAAACGCCCGAAGAGGCACTCTTTCGCGAGCTTAACGAAGAGGTAGGCTTAGAAGAGCGGGACGTCAAAATCCTTGCGTGCACCCGTGGCTGGCTGCGCTATCGATTGCCGCAGCGCCTGGTGCGCACCCATAGTCAGCCGCTGTGTATCGGTCAGAAACAGAAGTGGTTTCTGCTGCGCCTGACCGGCGCAGAAGATCGCGTCCGCATGGACCTCACCGGCAAGCCTGAATTCGATGGATGGCGCTGGGTCAGTTACTGGTATCCGTTGGGCCAGGTGGTCACCTTCAAGCGCGAGGTTTACCGTCGCGCCTTAAAAGAACTTGCTCCGCGCCTCCTTGCGCGGGACTGACGGGAGAAAGCCCCTGAGCATGCTCGGCACGCTGCGCAAGATCGTCCAGGAAGTCAACGCCGCCAAGGACCTCACGGCGGCGTTGGGCATCATCGTGCTGAGGGTTCGGGAGGCCATGGGCAGCCAGGTCTGCTCGGTCTACCTGCTCGATCCCGAGGCTGGTCGCTTCGTGCTGATGGCCACTGAAGGTCTCAACAAGAAGGCCATCGGTAAAGTCAGCATGGCGCCGAACGAGGGCCTGGTCGGCCTGGTCGGCACGCGCGAGGAGCCGCTCAACCTGGAGCATGCCTCCGAGCACCCACGCTATCGCTACTTCGCCGAGACGGGTGAAGAGCGTTACGCCTCCTTTCTCGGTGCGCCCATCATTCACCATCGGCGGGTGATGGGCGTTCTGGTCATCCAGCAAAAAGAGCAACGGCTGTTCGACGAAGGTGAAGAAGCCTTCCTCGTTACCATGAGCGCGCAGCTCGCCGGTGTTATCGCCCACGCCGAGGCGACTGGCTCGATCCGCGGCCTGGGCCGGCAGGGCAAGGGCATCCAGGAAACCCGCTTTATCGGTATTCCTGGAGCGCCGGGCGCGGCAGTGGGTACGGCCGTCGTCGTTCTGCCACCCGCCGACCTCGACGTGGTGCCAGACAAGACGATCGAAGATATTCCTGCTGAATTGGCGCTGTTTGAGTCTGCGCTTGAAGCCGTCCGAGCAGATATGCGTGCGCTGTCGGAAAAGCTCGCCACCCAGATGCGCAAGGAAGAGCGCGCCCTGTTCGACGTCTATCTGATGATGCTCGACGACTCCGCACTTGGCGGAGAAGTGTCGAAGGTCATCCGTACCGGCCAGTGGGCCCAGGGCGCATTGCGTCAAGTAGTCAGCGACCACGTCGGCCGTTTCGAGATGATGGACGATGCCTACCTGCGCGAGCGCGCCTCGGACGTCAAGGACATTGGCCGGCGCCTGCTCGGCTACCTGCAACAGGCCCGCCAGCAAACCCTGACCTATCCGGACAACACGATTCTGGTCAGCGAAGAACTGTCCCCGGCGATGCTCGGCGAAGTCCCCGAGGGGAAGCTGATGGGCATGGTATCGGTGCTCGGTTCGTCCAACTCGCACGTGGCCATCCTGGCTCGAGCCATGGGCATCCCGACGGTTATGGGTGCGGTCGATCTGCCTTACTCGAAGGTCGACGGCATCGAGTTGATCATCGACGGCACCCGTGGCGAGATCATCACCAATCCCGCCAAGGTTTTGCGCGAGCAGTACCTGGTGCTCGCCGAGCAGGAGCGGCAGCTGTCCGAAGGTCTGGACGTGCTGCGCGAGTTGCCGTGCGAGACCACCGATGGTTTGCGCATTCCGCTGTGGGTGAATACCGGCCTGCTCGCCGATGTCGTACGCGCGCAGGAGCGCGGTGCGGAAGGCGTCGGCCTGTATCGCACCGAGGTGCCCTTCATGATCAAGGAGCGCTTCCCCAGCGAAAAGGAGCAGATGGCGATCTATCGCGAGCAGCTCCAGGCTTTCCATCCGCTGCCAGTGACCATGCGCAGCCTCGATGTGGGCGGTGATAAAAGCCTGCCGTACTTTCCGATCAAAGAAGAAAACCCTTTTCTCGGCTGGCGCGGGATTCGCGTCACCCTCGATCATCCCGAGATATTCCTGCTGCAGACCCGCGCCATGCTCAAGGCCAGCGCCGGGCTGAATAACCTGCGCATTCTGCTGCCCATGATCTCCGGCACCCGCGAACTTGAAGAGGCGCTGCACCTGATCCATCGTGCCTGGGGCGAGGTGCGTGACGAGGGGACCGACGTCGAAATGCCGCCCGTAGGCGTCATGATCGAGGTTCCGGCTGCTGTCTACCTCACCCGTGAACTGGCGCGTCAGGTGGACTTCATCTCGGTGGGGTCAAACGACTTGACCCAGTACCTGCTGGCCGTTGACCGCAACAATCCGCGCGTCGCCGATCTTTACGATTATCTGCATCCCGCTGTGCTCGAAGCGCTGCAGCGAGTCGTTCGAGAGGCCCACGATGAAGGCAAGCCGGTGAGTATCTGCGGTGAGATGGCCGGTGATCCGGGCGCTGCCATTCTGCTGCTGGCGATGGGCTTCGACAGCCTGTCGATGAACGCCACCAACCTGCCAAAAGTGAAATGGATGCTGCGTCAGATCAGTTCGGTCACGGCGCGTGAGCTGTTGGCCAAGGTGATGGTGATGGACAGCCCGCAGGTCATCCACGCCACGGTGCAGCTGACGCTGCGCAACCTGGGGCTGGATCGTATGGTTAACCCGTCTGCAGCGATCTAGCCCGACATCCGTTCCGGCTCGGTTGTTGACGGCGGCAGGTCTATCTCTGTTTCACCGGTAGCGCCAATCGGGCCGAAGCGCCGTTCGGTCAGTGCCGCAGACCCATCCGCGCGGCGGATCAATACGGTGGTGGCGCGGGTGCCATAGTCGGGGCTGGCGATGAACGTACTCGATAAGAGCTTTTCCATCTCTTGCGATATTCCGGTTGCGGGCAGTTCGGCATCCTCGGCGGGTTTCGAATCGCTCATGATCGACAGCAACCGGTCGCGCTCCGGCGTACTGATGCAAGCCTGCAGTGCCGCACGGGCACCTAGCAGCTTTGGCCAGGGTGTATCCAGTGCTGCATTGGACAGACCATAGATGCCTGGCGAGAGCAGGCGAGGTGTTTTTTCCACTGAGTTCAGATACCAGAGCTCAGCGCGATCGCCTACCAGCAGATTGAAACCTGAAAACTGACCGAGACGGCGGGTTAGCGCCTCCAGATAAAGAGCCGGGGGTTGCGAGCCGCGGAGGAAGCGTTCGGGCAGCTCTCCCCGTGATCGTTCACCGACAGGGGAGCCGGGCGCACGAATATTGGTCAGCGCAGCAAAACGCCCGTCGGTGGTAACACCCATCCAGGTGCCGCCCGCTTGCAGGTCGCGACCGGCTACGATCTGTGGAGCATCGCTCCAGTGACCGAGCGGCAGGCTGGGGCGCGCATGGAATTCGTCACGGTTGGCGGCGACGATCAACGGCAGCGTATGGCCGGGGCGCCAGGCGAACACGATCAAGCACATGGGGACTGGACTCGTTGGAAGGACGGGTCGAGGCTAGACGATAACGCAGGCTCCGCGCCACAGCGGCGGAGCGCCAGCTCAGCGTTAAAGCCCAACCACGCTCCGCCCCGCAGACGTTTTCCGCTAACATGCCGCTTTGTTTTTCAGGGTGGCCCGATGGAGTTCGCGCTTTATCTGCTTCTCGGCGGATTCGCTGGTGTCCTGGCGGGGCTGTTCGGTGTCGGCGGTGGTCTGATCATCGTTCCGGTGCTGGTGTTCAGCTTTACGGCGCAAGGTTTCGATTCGCAGGTCCTTACGCACCTGGCCGTGGGTACTTCATTGGCAACCATCGTCTTTACGTCGATCAATTCTATTCTGGCGCACCATCGCAAGCACGCCGTACGGTGGCCCGTGGTGCTCTGGATGACGTCCGGAATTTTGCTCGGTGCGGCGGTGGGAAGTGTGACCGCTGCGGCTATCCAGGGCCCGGTGCTGCAGAAGCTCATAGGTGTGTTCGCCATCGCCATGGCGGTGCAGATGGGCTTTTCACTGCAGCCCAAGGCCAGCGCTGGGCTGCCGGGCAGACCCGTCCTGGCGGCTGCAGGCGTAGTGATTGGTTGGGCCTCCGCCATCTTCGGGATCGGCGGTGGCTCGTTGACGGTGCCGTTTCTCAGCTGGCGTAGCGTACCGATGCAGCAGGCAGTGGGCACCTCTGCGGCGTGCGGTTTGCCGATTGCCATGGCCGGCGCGTTGAGCTTTGCCGTAGTCGGCTGGCAGGATGCACATTTGCCTGAATGGAGTGTCGGCTACGTCTACTTGCCAGCGTTGGTTGGCGTGGCGATCACCAGTATGTTTTTCGCCCGTGTCGGCGCCAATCTGGCGCACCGATTGTCCGCTGTGATGCTGCGGCGCCTGTTCGCGCTGCTGCTGTTGAGCGTAGGAATCAATTTCTTGATCTGAGGAAAAAACCGGATGCTGCCTTATCCGCAGATAGACCCTGTGGCCGTGTCGCTTGGCCCGCTGCAAATCCACTGGTACGGCCTGATGTACCTCATTGGCATTGGTGGTGCCTGGCTGCTAGCTTCACGGCGGCTTCATCGCTTCGATCCCAGCTGGGACAAGGACAAGCTCTCTGACCTGGTGTTCTGGGTGGCTATGGGTGTGATTGTGGGCGGGCGGTTGGGCTACGTGCTGTTTTACGACCTGGCGTCCTACCTTAACGATCCGACGCTGATCTTTCAGGTCTGGAAGGGCGGCATGTCGTTTCATGGCGGTCTGCTTGGCGTGCTGTTGTGCACCTGGATATTCGCCTGCCGCAATGGCAAAAAGTTCTTCGAACTGATGGACTTCATCTCACCCTTCGTCCCAATCGGGCTGGGTGCCGGGCGCATCGGTAACTTCATCAACGCCGAACTGTGGGGCAAAGCGAGCGATGTGCCCTGGGCGATGGTCTTCCCAACCGATCCACAGCAGCTGGCGCGACATCCGTCGCAGCTGTATCAGTTCGCGTTGGAAGGCGTGGCGCTGTTCGTCATTCTCTGGATCTACTCGAGCAAGCCGCGGCCGACCATGGCGGTCTCCGGTCTGTTTGCTGTTTGCTACGGTATCTTCCGCTTCATCGTCGAATTCGTACGCGTGCCCGATGCTCAGCTCGGTTACCTGGCATTCGGCTGGTTGACGATGGGCCAGGTGCTTTGTGTGCCGATGGTCCTGATCGGTCTTGGCATGATTGCCTGGGGTTACCGTCACGAGCCGGTGAAGGCGACCGCCTGATTGCACACCGTCCGGCTTCGTCGCCTATAGGGCGACAAGCCGGACGTCGGCTCTTACTATTGGCAGGATTCCTTTTATCGCGCCACGGCGCCCGCTTCGAGCCCATCGATGAAACAGTACCTCGACCTGATGCGCCATGTGCGCGAGCACGGCACTTTCAAGACCGATCGCACCGGCACCGGCACCTACAGCGTGTTCGGCCACCAGATGCGCTTCGACCTGAGCGAAGGCTTTCCGCTGGTGACGACCAAGAAGTGCCACCTGAAATCGATCATTCATGAGCTGCTGTGGTTTCTCCAGGGCGATACCAATATCAAGTACCTGCAAGACAACGGGGTGCGGATCTGGGACGAGTGGGCCGACGAGAACGGTGAACTCGGTCCGGTCTATGGCTATCAGTGGCGCAATTGGCCGGCGCCCAACGGCGAGTCGGTCGACCAGATCAGCAAGCTGGTTGAAATGATCAAACGAAACCCAGACTCGCGGCGCCTTATCGTCTCGGCCTGGAACCCGGCGCTGGTTGATGAGATGGCTCTGCCCCCATGCCACGCGTTGTTCCAGTTCTATGTTGCGGAGGGCAAGCTCAGCTGCCAGCTGTATCAGCGCTCGGCAGACATCTTCCTTGGTGTGCCCTTCAATATTGCCAGCTACGCACTGCTGACCCTGATGGTGGCCCAGGTGTGCGACCTGCAGCCCGGTGAGTTCATCTGGAGCGGAGGTGATTGTCACCTCTATGCCAATCACCTTGAGCAGGCCGATCTGCAATTATCCCGGGAACCGCTGCCGCTGCCCACGATGAAGCTCAATCCCGAGGTGAAGGATCTGTTCGCTTTCCGCTTCGAAGACTTCGATCTGGTCGGTTACGAAGCCCATCCGCACATCAAGGCCCCAGTCGCTGTCTGAGCACTGGCGCCGCTCGGCCTGGCGACGGCGCGACGATCAATTTCCGCCAAGGTAGCGCGCCTGCACGTCCTGCCAGCGCGCACTGTTGGTGACGTCCAGAATCGCCTGGCTCAGCGGCTCCCGGTATTGGCTGCCAGCCGGTACTGCAAAGGCATACGACTGCTCTTCAAAGGTGCCAGCGAGCAACCTTAGCCCCTCGCCCCGCATTTCCATATTGCGGTATTGCAGGATTGGCTGGTCATACACGATTGCGTCCGCTTCGCCGTCGAGCACGGCTTTGATGGCTTGGCTGACGTCCGGGTAGTCGGTGGCGCGGATGCGGTGTTCCTGCAGATAGCTGGCGCTTACGGTTCCGTTCACCGTCGCAACGTGTGCGCTACGCAGATCGTCGGGTCCTTGCAAACCGCTCTTGAGGCTGCCAACGGTCAGGGTGCTCGTGACCGCCGCGGTAAAGGTCGAGACCATGATCAGTGCGGCAAACATCCAGACGATCGCGATCAGGCGACCGCCTAGTGTTACGGGCGCCTTGTCACCGTAGCCGACAGTGGTCATGGTCACCGCAGCCCACCAGAAGCTGTTGCCGAGCCCTTCTACCGAACTGCCCCCGAACTGCTCACGGTTGCGCCGGCGCTCGAATAGCCAGAGCAGTGCGCCAACCACCAGCAATAGCGCGCCTAGCCCCAGTACCAGACTTGCGAACTGCCAGGAAAACAGCGCCCGGACGGCACCCCAACCGCTGCCCTCCGGCGTCTGCGGCACGCCAATGGCCAGGCCGGTGCGATAGAAGGGATGAGTGAAATCGACCAAAGCCTCGCGCTCGGCAGTCATGGTCAGGGCGCCCACCGCCACATCGAGCTGATTGTTTTGCAGGCCCGGTAACAGCTGATCGAACGGCAGAGGTTGCAAGGCGTAGCGATAGCCCTCCTGTTCAGCAATCGCCTCCCACAGATCGATGCTGATGCCGCTCCAGCTGCCATCCGGCTCGTGAATGACGAAGGGCGGGACTTCGGTGATGCCGACTCTCAGTATGTCGTCCTGCGATTGAGCGATGGTCTGCTGGCTAAGCAGGGCGAACAGCAGAGCGATCAGTAGCCTTGGCACATGTCTCTCCTCGTTATCGTTATGGCGCAAGGGTAACAAAGCTGACCGACAGGGCGCTGTCGCAGGTTGTTATTAGGAAATTAGTCTGAACGCCATCTGTGTTGTATAGACTCGGGTGATACTTTGACCGAACCATAATCAGAGGACGACGCATGCGACGGGTTGTGTTCAATCAGAAGGGTGGGGTTGGTAAGTCGAGCATTGCCTGCAATTTGGCGGCGGTGAGTGCGGCTCACGGCTATCGCACCCTGTTGATTGACCTCGATGCGCAGGCCAACTCCAGTCACTACCTTTCTGGCCTGACCGGCAATGCATTGCCCACCGGTATGGCGGACTACTTCAAGCAGGTCCTGTCGGGCGGGGCGGCAGGTAAGAAGGCGCGTCCACCGATCCACGAAACCCCGTTCGAAAATCTGCACCTGATCACGGCAACGGCCGAGCTCGCTGATCTGCAACCGAAGCTTGAGGCGAAGTACAAGATCAACAAGCTTCGGAAACTGTTGGAAAGCCTGTCCGAAGAGTACGAGCGGATCTACCTGGACACGCCGCCAGCGCTTAATTTCTTTACCGTATCGGCGCTGATAGGGGCAGATCGCTGCCTTATTCCCTTCGATTGCGACAGCTTCTCGCGCCAGGCGCTATACAGCCTGCTCAGTGAAATCGAAGAGCTGCAGGAGGATCATAACGAGGGGCTGGAGGTGGAGGGCATCGTGGTCAACCAGTTCCAGCCTCGCGCAGCGTTGCCACAACAGATGATCGACGACCTGCTCGCCGAAGGCTTACCGGTATTGCCGGTGCACCTGATGAGTTCGGTACGGATGCGTGAATCACATCAGGTCTGCATACCGCTCATCCATTTCGATCCGCGCCACAAGCTGACCCAACAGTTCGTCGAGTTACACGGGCATCTCGAAGGCAACTGAGTCGTTCAGTTCTCGCGTAGACGCCGGGGCGGACGGTCAGCACGGTGACATGAGATGCCGGTGGGCAGGGGCGACTTCGAGCGGTAGCGGAGTGTTGCCCGCGCTGCCAAGCACTGGCCCCCAGTTTCCGATGCCCCCGGCAGGGCCGCCGACGCTACTTCACCTGACATTTGCCTGCTGGCGTTTTAACGCTGCGAAAGCCTGCGGTTGCCCGGTCGCTCGCTATCGCACGATGGTTGGCCCGGTCGCAGAAAAATAAACTCACTGGTCGGCTGCGCTTTTTTCAACCCGCCGCTACCGCTATGCTGGCGGCCATTGCAGCAGGAGCGATTGATGAGCAAGGTCAGTGTGCTGGTAGTGGATGACGCCCCCTTCATCCGTGATCTGGTCAAAAAGGGGCTGCGCAGCCATTTCCCGGGCATTCGAATAGAAGAAGCCGTGAACGGGCGCAAGGCTCAACAAATGCTCGATCGAGATCGCTTCGATCTGATTCTCTGCGACTGGGAAATGCCGGAGATGTCCGGGCTCGAGCTGCTGACCTGGTGCCGTGCCCACGAGAACCTGAAAACGACTCCGTTCATCATGGTGACTAGCCGTGGCGACAAGGAGAACGTGGTGCAGGCGATCCAGTCCGGGGTGTCCGACTTCATTGGCAAGCCATTTTCCAACGAGCAGCTGACGACCAAGGTACGCAAAGCGTTGGGGCGCGCTGGCAAGCTCGATGCGTTGGCGGCAAGTGCCCCGCCACGGCCAACCAACACCGGCATGGCGAATGATTCGTTGGCGGCGCTTACCGGTGGCAAAACCGAGGTCGTCAAGCCCGCTTCCGCTGCGCCGGCCGTCTCGCCAGCGCCCGGATTTGCGGCGCCGCTGGCCCAGCCAAGTGCAGCCAAACCCAGCGCGGTCAATGGGGGGCGCGGCCAGGGTCAGCTGCGGCTGGCGAGTGGCACGCTTCCTTGCATTATCAAAGCGCTCAGCCTTAAAGAGGGTCTGCTGGTCGTCAAGCGTGGTGAGTCACTGCCGCACGTCCTGGAAAGCGCCGTGCTTGACCTGGAGCAGGGCGAAGGCGGCGAAGTTGCCCGTCTCAACGGCTACCTTCATGCGGTTGCGGCTTTGGAGCCCAAGCCGGACAGTGAGTGGTTGCAGCTGACCTTCCGCTTCGTCGATCGCGACCCGCAGAAGCTTGACTACCTGTCCCGGCTGATTGCACGCGGCACGGCGCAGCGGCACTTCGTGCCTGGCGCATAAGGCCGCAGCACGGCTGAGCTGCGGGCAGACCAGACAAGGCGTTGCCCGCCTGTCTGAAAAACCACCGCGAGCAATGAACGATTTCACAGGTCGACAGTCGGTGGCTCGCCTCGGCCCCGTTGCGCTGCTAGGCTGCGGACCTCTGAATACATAACCACATGAAGTCTGCCGTTATGTTGGGGCGCACCATTCTTGCTCTTGGGTTGTTCTGGCTGGCTACGCCTGCTTCGGCCATCACCGTTTACAAATATACCGACGCCAACGGTGTGGTCACCTACAGTGATCAGGCTGCACCGGGCGCCAGCGTGTTTACCTTCAGCGACCGTATGGTCGAGAAGCTCGACACGCAGGTGAAGCTGGAAACCCGCAAGCATGCAGCCGGCGAGACCCTGCTGGTGCGCAACGACCTGTTTGCTCCTGTGGATGTCGAGCTCATGCTGACCGGCGTGCAGAATGCCGTCGGCGTTCCGGACAAGCCGATCCGCTGGGTCTTGCCGCCGCGCAGTCAGATTCGCCTGGCCACACTCGCTCCGCTCGATCCGTCCAAGCCGCTGCGATACACCCCGAAGCTGCGTCATGCGCTGGGCGACCCGCGGCTGCTACCCAAACCCTACAAGTATCCGCTGCCCTGGCGTGGTGGTCCGTTTCGCCTTACGCAGGGCGCTAACGGCAAATACAGCCACTTCACCCCGAAAGGTCGCTATGCCGTCGACATCGCCATGCCCGAGGGTACGCCCATCGTCGCAGCGCGTGGTGGCATGGTGGTCAAAATCGAAAACAGCCAGAGCGGGCGTGGCAACAATCCTTCCGGCAATTTCGTGCGGATTCTCCACGACGACGGCACCATGGGTGTTTATCTGCACCTGATGAAAGGCTCAGTGGCGGTTCGTGAGGGGCAGCGTGTGGAAACAGGAAGCCGCATCGCACGCTCCGGTAATACCGGCAATAGCACGGGTCCGCACTTGCACTTTGTCGTGCAGCGCAACGTTGGACTGGCAATCGAGTCGATTCCCTTCGACTTTTCCCAGCCGGTCAACAGCCTGCCGAACTTCGCGGTCGGTGGTGATTGAAGCGGCGTCAGCCGCTCAGCCGCGGGTGCTGGCTCACTCCTGCTTCAATACCTTGGCCAGAACGATCTTCGGGCCGCGCATCTTCTTGACCACTATCTGCAGGTCGTCCATCAGCAGTTCCTCGTTTTCTTCCGGAACGCGCTTGAGGGTTTCGTAAATCAGCCCTGCGAGGGTGTCCGCCTCGATGTGGTCCAGATCCACACCCAAAAGGCGTTCCAGCTTGAAAAGCGGCGTGTCCCCACGAACCAGCAGCTTGCCCGGCTGATAGGCGAGGATGCCGCGCTCGGTCTTGCGATGCTCATCCTGAATGTCGCCCACCAGCACTTCGAGGACGTCCTCCATGGTCAGGAAGCCCACCACCTTGTGGTCGCCTTCTTCGACCAGTACGAAATGTGCGCCACCCTGACGGAACTGGTCGAGCAGCACGTTGAGAGGCAGATAACGCGGTACGCGTTCCAGCGGTCTGAGAATGTCCCTGAGCACGAAATGCTGCGCCAGCCTGTCGTCGCTCGCCAGGGCTAGCAGCAGATCCTTGATGTGCAGCAGGCCGATGTAGTCGCCTTGCTCGCTGTCGTGCACCGGGTAGCGGCTGTACTTGTGGCGACGGATAAGCTCGAGGATGTCGGCCAGCGAGGCGTCATGTTCCAGTTGCACCAAGTCCTCACGTGAATTAGACCAGTCGGCCACTTCCAGCTCACTCATCTCGACCGCCGAGGCGAGTACCTTGATGTCGTGGTTGGCCGGGTCGAGGGTGGTATTGGAATGGAGGATCAGCTTCAGCTCTTCGCGGCTGTAGTGATGTTCGTGGTGGCTGCCGGGTTCTCCCTGGCCGGCAAAACGCAGGATAGCGTTAGCGCTGGCATTGAGCAGGTAAATGGCCGGGTACATGGCCCAATAGAACAGATACAGCGGCGCGGCCGTCCACAGCGACAGCAGTTCGGGTTTACGGATAGCCCATGACTTCGGGGCCAACTCGCCGACCACGATGTGCAGGTAGGAAATGATGAAGAATGCTGTGAAGAAGGCGATGCCATGAACGACAGCCTGGGACTGTATACCCGCCGCAGCCAGCACGGGTTCGAGCAGGTGCGCGAAGGCTGGTTCACCCACCCAGCCGAGGCCCAGCGAAGCCAGGGTGATGCCTAGCTGGCAGGCTGACAGATAAGCGTCCAGCTGGCTATGGACTTTGCGCAGAATATGGCCGCGCCAGCCGTGTTCCTTGGCGATCGCCTCGACCTTGGTGGCGCGGAGCTTGACCATGGCGAACTCGGCGGCCACGAAAAAGCCGTTGAGCAGAACCAAGAACAAGGCAAAGAGAATCATGCCGAAGTCGGCGAAGTAAGAGGAAGCGGCGTAACTGGGGGAAGGGTCCATTGAAATGTCGGGTAGTCGATGACGGCCCCAAGGATGGGGCCGGTTCGGGGTTATTTCAAGAAGCTGGGCAGAAGCCAGGTGCCGGACGGTCGACTACCTAGTTCACCGTCGCCTGCGACAGTGGGAAATGGCAGGTGAAAGTGCTGCCCTTGCCCGGCGTGCTGTTCACATCCAGGCGGCCCTGATGGCGCAGCAGCACGTGCTTGACAATCGCAAGGCCAAGCCCGGTGCCGCCAGTGTTGCTGGCGCGGCTGGAGTCGACTCGGTAGAAGCGCTCGGTCAATCGCGGAAGATGCTTGGATTCGATCCCGATGCCGGAATCCTGTACCGCCAGGTGAGCGCCGTGCTCGTTGCACCACCAGCGAATATGGACGTCGCCATTATCTGGCGTGTACTTCACCGCATTGAATATGAGGTTGGAGAAGGCGCTTCGCAACTCGCTCTCGCTGCCCTTGAGCCGTAGGGTCGGGTCCGCTTCCAGCGTGATGTTGTGGTTACGCTCAGCCGACAGCGCTTGGGCATCGCCTTTGATCGACTGCAGCAATGTCGCAACGGCTATCGGGCGGGCGTGGGTCGGTGGATTGGTCGCTTCCAGCTTGGCTAGTAGCAACAGGTCGTTCAGCAGGTGCTGCATGCGCCCGGCCTGTTGATTCATTTGGTTCAGCGCCCGGGGCCAGCGGGCCGGCATCTCGTCGGTGTGCTCAAGCATCGTTTCAAGGTAACCGGCAATCACTGTCAGCGGCGTGCGCAGCTCGTGGGAGACGTTGGCGACGAAATCCTTGCGCATCTGCTCCAGCTGGTGAAGGCGCGTAATGTCGCGCACGACCATCAGGTGTTCGCTGTTGCCGTAGCGGGTGATGGTCACTTGCAGCCAGAGGCGATCGTTAACTGGCGAAGACAGCTCCAGTGGCTCTTCGTGACGCCCCTTGTCGAAGTATTCCTTGAAGCTTGGGTGGCGCACCAGGTTGGTCACTGGGTGACCGGTGTCCTGCGGCTTCTTCAGACCCAGCAGGCGCTCGGCGGCAGGGTTCCACCATTCCAGATTGCCGTCGCTGTCGAGCATGATCACTGCATCTCGGAGCGCGCTGGTCGATCCCTGGACCCGGTCGATGACCGATTGCAGCTGGCTTCGCAAGCGAATATCGCGGCGCTGCAGCTGGTAGAGATTGTCGAAGATTTCGCCCCAGATGCCGTGGCTGTCGGGCGGTGGTTGGTCGATCTGATCGCTCTTTAGCCAAAGCAGCAGCCGATAGATCTGGCGCAGCGTCCAGGCCAGGTAACCGGTGAGGCCGATTACCAATGCCCACGCATATTCGCCTGTGACCAGCCCCACCAACAGGCATCCCGCCAATATCAACAGCAGGCGACGCACCAGGGCGCCTTGCCAGTCTTGATTCACCGCTAACGCTCCTTGAGGCAGCTTGAGGCCGGCCGGAATTCATCTACAACGCCAGCTACGCTCGGCGGTTGCGGCTTGTTCAGCTCTTGGTGGAAAAACGATAACCCGTGCCGCGTACGGTTTGCACCAGATTTTCATAGGTCTCGCCCAGGGCCTTGCGCAGACGCCGAATGTGCACATCGACGGTGCGTTCTTCGACATACACATTCCCGCCCCAGACTTGATCGAGTAGCTGGCCTCGGGTGTAGGCGCGCTCCTGATGCGTCATGAAAAACTGCAGCAGGCGATACTCGGTTGGCCCCATGTCGGCGGGTGTGCCATCGATGGTGACGCGGTGACTGATGGGGTCGAGCAACAGGCCGCCGATCTCGATGGGCGTTTCGTTGTCGCTGGTGCCAGCGCGGCGGAGCACAGCCTTGAGGCGCGCAACCAGTTCGCGGGGCGAGAAGGGCTTGGTGATGTAGTCGTCGGCCCCCACCTCCAGACCCTGAATCTTGTTGTCCTCGGCATCTTTGGCGGTAAGCATGATGATCGGTGTGTTGGTCGTCATCTCGTCCCGCTTGAGTCGACGTGCCAGCTCGATGCCGGATGTGCCGGGCAGCATCCAGTCGAGCAAAATCAGGTCCGGCTGACGGTCAATGATCAGCGCATGAGCCTGCTGGGTGTTTTCTGCTTCAAGGCATTCGTAGCCAGCCATTTCCAGCGCCACCACGATCATTTCCCGGATCGGCGCTTCGTCATCGACGATCAGTATGCATTTGCCGTTCATGTCCCGCTCTCGGTACGTTTTATTGTCGATCGGCATTAGATAACGGAAATGTTGCAGCCATGTGACAGAAAATTGTGCACGAGTTGAGCTGAGACTCGATAGGTCCTGGCCTGGATGGAAATTGCAGCCTTCGTCTAGGAACAGGCTGCTAAGCCGCTCTCGTTGCGTAGTCAAGCACGATACCGGCGAGGATCGCCAATCCGGCCCAATGGTTATGCAGAAACGCCTGAAAGCAGACTTGTGGCTTGCGCGAGCGGGTTTTCCAGAACTCCCAGGCAAAACAGGCGGCGGCGATGGTCAGCCCGAGGTGAAACCACTGGCCAAGCTCGAAGCGAACGCCAGCGAGAGCCAGGCAGAGCAGGGCGAGCCCTTGCAACGTGACGATGGCGATCCGGTCGCCGTCGCCGAAGAGGATTGCCGTGGATTTGATACCTATCTTGAGGTCATCCTCACGGTCAGCCATGGCGTAATAGGTGTCGTAGCCGACCGTCCAGAGCACATTGGCAATGAACAGCAGCCAGGCTTCCGGCGGCAGCTCGCCGCGCTCGGCGGTGAAAGCCATCAGCATGCCCCAGGAAAAAGCTGCGCCCAACACCACCTGCGGATAATAGGTATACCGCTTCATGAACGGGTAGAGCGCCGCGACGCCAAGCGCGCCGAACGACAGCCAGACAGTCGCCGCGTTGGTCAGCAGGACCAGCCCGAAGCTCAGCGCGACAAGGATGGCAAAAAGAATCCAGGCTTCCTTTGCAGTGATCTTGCCGGTCGCCAGCGGGCGGCCCTTGGTGCGGCTGACGTGGCCATCCAGGTTGCGGTCGGCAAAGTCATTGATCACGCAGCCGGCAGCGCGCATGAGAATGACGCCAAGCACGAAGATGACGATGTTCTTCACGCTGGGCGAGCCCTCGCCTGCAATCCACAGCGCCCAGAGTGTTGGCCACAGCAGCAGCCAGGTGCCGATCGGGCGATCCAGTCGCATCAGCTGGATGAAGTCCCAGGCGCGCGGATGGAGGCGATTGCTCGATTGCAGAAGCTTCTGGAACATCAGCGGGTCTCCGATCGTTGTTGGCAATGATGGGCAGTCTGTGTCGCGTTCAGATGGCGATCCGTGCGGCCTGCCACAGGGATGGCAGAAACACCTCTGCGACCAGCACGCGTAGATCGCCCTGGGTAAAACAGGAACGGCGCGCCCAGAGCTGTGCCTGGCGTACTTCCTGCGGCAGCCACTCGGGCGGATAACGCCGCGCTTCCAGCGGGCCGCGGGCGAACGCCGGGTCGCTGAACAGCAACTCGCCCAACGAGCGACTGCCAAGATGGGGCAGATCCAGTCCGGACTGCTCCAAGGCGCTCCGTGCGGCAACACTGCGGGCGAACACCCAGGGCTGTTGATGGCCGCGTAGATAGACCTCGCGAACCCAGCCCTGGCTATTCTCCGGTACGCCAAGCGCGCCGCATTCGTCAGCTCGCAGAGCCTGCCAGCCTTCGGTCAGTGGTGTCACGCTGAACGCGCCATCGGCCAGCTCGGTTAGGCGTCGGGTGAGCGAGCCTTTATCGACGTACAGCCAGTCGAGCAGTTCAGGGAGGGGCGGGGCGCAGATGCGGTCAGCGGGCAACCAAGCTTGAGAGTCGGGCACGAGCGGTACGGGTGGCGGAAAGAAGCGGGGAGTCTAACATGGGGCCTATGACGCGGCTTCAAGCCGTAGACTTTGCCTGTCGCCAATGACTGTTCAGCTCTGTGGATAAAGCCCGCTGCTTAGGTCGAAGCCCCGCCTTACCGGCCTGTGGCGCGGGCGGGGCCTGTCGCTAATGGGTCTAGAGGGTCAATCAGCTTTGTTGGACAAGGCTTCGCAAGATCTGCGCAAGCTCGGAGATGTTCTTATGAACGCCGGGATTGAACTGCTCGCCAAGGGCATACGTGCGCCACTCCGCCTCTGCCATATCGTTTAGGCGGTCCAGTTCCTTCTCCATGGTGTCCAGGCGCTGCTGAGCCTGCTGGAGGTTCTGCTTGTTGACGTTCATGCCGTCCATGTCCTGCAGCGCCTGAACCAGGTCTTCGACGGTTTCCTGCAAGTCATCTACCTGATTGACGACGTCGGCGCTGTCGATTTCCTGCATTGTCTGGCTAGTCGCGCCGCTGAGCATCTTGGCGACTTCATCGAGATTGCTGGCGAGCTCATTGACCTGCTTGGTTACGCTGACCTGATAATCTTCGCCTCTGATCCAGGCGGTCCAATCATCGTCAGTACGCTCGGCCTTCTCGTCCAGCCTGTGCTCCATCTGCTGGTTGAGCTGTTGTTCCATCTTTGCCAGTTGGCCTTCGCTCTGTTGCCAGTTGGTCATGCCCATGGACGCACCGGACTGGCGCAGCGACCCGATCAGATCGGCAACGTTCTCACGAACATCGTCAACGGCATCAACGACATTATGGCCGACTCGAATGGAGGCGCCGGCAGCCTGCTGGGTCTGCGTGCCCTGCTGGGATTCTTGGGCTATGGCGGGTAGGGCGAGACTACCGGCCATGAGAGCGGCTGCGAGTGCAAGTGGCTTTTTGTTTGATGCGTTCATTGTTCGATCCTCGCTTGATGTTGATTTGGCTTGCTGCTGGCAATCGCGGTCAGTGCCTGACCTTAGTGGTCGCGGGGCGGCTTGGCTGACGGGTTGGGCGATTGATTCGCATGGGTCCTCTTTCATAGATCGCTATCGAATGCTGGGCGCGTGCCCGGGATTAGCGCTCGGTTTCTACGTCCACGTTCGGAAGTGGCACGGATCGTTCTTTGATACCGACATCCACATCCGCGTCCTTGACGTCGTACTCGGGCATGTTCCCGCCCTGGACATCTACGTCTGGCAGTTGCCCGGACTCTTCCTTCTCGATCGTGCAACCACCTACCCCTAGCATGAGCGCAAGAAGGCTGGTGCCGAGTGCTAATTTGGCTGGTCTGTTCATGCCACATTCCTCCGACTAACTGGCAAATGACGCGGGCTTTACGAAGCAGCAGCGCATGTGCGCCCGGGTGACGATTCGTCCGCGCTCAATAAAGTCGACAGGGAGCATCTTTCCCAGTTCAGCCATTAATCGGGTCAGCCTGGCCCATGGAAATGGCGCGTTTTTACTGACTTTCAGGCTGTCGGTGCCGAAGATGGGTCACGAAGACAGGCATGCCCAGTTAGGCGCGAAAAGGGTTGGCGAGCGATCAGAAGCGGATGAAAAGCGAGGACATGCCGATGAAGCTGCGCCATTGCATAGGCAGTGGCAGCGGTCACCCCCATCCTTCCAACCGCATGGTCGCCCGAACCAGCCGCTGCTCCTCCTGCTCGATCTCCTTGAGGTTGTCACGAATGCTGTGGATGTGGTCCCGGGCAGCACGCTGGGCCTGGTCAGGCAGTCGTTCGGTGATGGCGTGAAACAGACGCGAGTGCTGTCGATCGATCTGGCGTTTCTGCATCGGCCGGTGATAGAGGTTGTTCACCGAGGCGAATACTGTGGACAGCATCAGATCGGTCAGTGACTGCAGGGTGTGCACCAGAACCGGGTTGTGCGAGGCCTCGCTGACGGCCAGGTGGAAGGCATGGTCGAGGCGTGCATGTTCGCGTGGGTCGGCGCTTTCGGCCGTGTGCGCCGCCAGCATCTCCTCGTAGCGGCGGCGCAGCAGGATGAAATCGGCATCGGTACCGCGCAGGGCCGCCAGGCGGGCCGACTCGCCTTCGAGCAAGGCGCGGACTTCCAGTAGATCGTAGAGCGTGCGCGGCTGCGAGTTGAACAGGTGCATCAGCGGGCTGGCATCCTGTTCTCCGGATAACTTAGCGACGTGTGAGCCGCGTCCTTGAGACGTTACGATAATGCCGCGGCCGCGCAGCACGCGAAGGCCCTCACGCAGCGCCGAACGCGAAATGCCAAGCTTTTCGCACAGGCGACGCTCCGACGGCAGCGCCTGGCCGACTTTCAGTACGCCATCGACAATCAGGCGCTCGATGCGCTCGGCCACGACGTCGGCCAGCTGGCGACGCTCTTGAGTATCGGTGATCAGCATAGGGGCTCCGTAACTGGTAGGACCAGTTTGGGCGAATCTTACCTCAAGCCTCTCCCGCTTTGTTGAGAGCCGCGATACGCGGTACTTCAGGCCTATATCGGTGAAAGGCAGATGAAAGAAACTGGTAGGACCAGTTGTCTTCCAAGTGGACGGGAAGGCACCGTCGGGCTAATGATGCGTCAAACCACCGCAGCGGGCCGTGCGCGCGGTGAACAATGAGAGCACCGACTGCCATGAATATCCTCTACGACGAACGCGTCGACGGTGAGCTGCCCAAGGTAGACAAGGCGGCACTGCTCGCCGAGTTGCAGGCGCAGCTGCCCGGCATGGACATCCTTCATCGAGGCGAAGACCTCAAGCCCTACGAGTGCGACGGCCTTTCCGCCTACCGCACTACGCCGATGCTGGTGGTGTTGCCAGAGCGCGTCGAGCAGGTCGAAACCCTGCTGAAGATCGCCCACAAACGAGGTGTGCCTGTCGTGGCGCGCGGGGCCGGTACCGGCCTTTCCGGCGGTGCGCTGCCGTTGGAGCAGGGCATCCTGCTGGTGATGGCGCGCTTCAACAAGATTCTTGAAGTCGACCCGGCCGGTCGCTTCGCCCGCGTACAGCCTGGCGTTCGCAATCTGGCGATTTCCCAGGCTGCGGCGCCGTACGACCTTTATTACGCACCCGATCCGTCTTCGCAGATCGCCTGTTCCATTGGCGGCAATGTCGCGGAGAACGCTGGCGGCGTTCATTGCCTCAAGTACGGCCTGACCGTGCACAACCTGCTCAAGGTGGAGATTCTCACCGTCGAAGGTGAGCGTATGGTGCTCGGCTCTGACGCATTGGACTCGCCCGGCTTCGATCTGCTGGCGCTGTTTACCGGCTCGGAGGGCATGCTCGGTATCGTTACTGAAGTGACGGTCAAACTGCTGCCCAAGCCGCAGGTGGCTAAGGTGCTGCTGGCCGCGTTCGACTCGGTGGAAAAGGCCGGTCGTGCCGTCGGCGACATCATTGCGGCCGGCATCATTCCGGGTGGGCTGGAAATGATGGACAACCTGTCGATTCGCGCGGCCGAAGATTTCATCCGTGCGGGCTACCCCGTAGACGCCGAGGCGATCCTGCTCTGCGAACTGGATGGCGTCGAGGCGGACGTGCACGACGACTGCGCGCGCGTTGGCGAAGTCCTGAAGCTGGCGGGTGCCACCGAGGTTCGGCTGGCGAAGGATGAGGCCGAGCGCGTTAAATTCTGGGCTGGCCGCAAGAATGCCTTTCCAGCGGTCGGGCGGATTTCGCCGGACTACTACTGCATGGACGGCACCATCCCCCGCCGCGAGCTGCCGGGCGTGCTCAAGGGCATCAGTGACCTTTCCGACGAATACGGCTTACGCGTGGCGAACGTGTTCCACGCCGGCGACGGCAACATGCACCCCCTGATTCTCTTTGATGCCAACACCGAAGGCGAGCTGGAGCGCGCCGAGGCGCTAGGCGGCAAGATTCTCGAGCTCTGTGTGAAAGTCGGTGGCTCGATCACTGGGGAACACGGCGTCGGCCGGGAGAAGATCAACCAGATGTGTTCGCAGTTCAATGCCGATGAGTTGACGCTGTTCCATGCCGTGAAGGCTGCGTTCGACCCCAGCGGACTGCTCAATCCCGGCA
The DNA here is from genome assembly GCF_051028275.1 of Stutzerimonas stutzeri. Classification (GTDB taxonomy): domain Bacteria; phylum Pseudomonadota; class Gammaproteobacteria; order Pseudomonadales; family Pseudomonadaceae; genus Stutzerimonas; species Stutzerimonas stutzeri_AS. Next base: position 3,857,276 of record NZ_CP069269.1, on the reverse strand, counting down.
AGAACATCCCAACGCTGCATCGCTGCGCCGAATTCGGCGGCATGCACGTCCATGGCGGGCAGTTGCCCTTCCCTGAACTGGAGCGCTTCTGATGACGGTTTCCTTCGACGACAGCCAGCAGCTGCTCGACCAGGTCAACCAGGCGTTGGCCAGCAACACCCCGCTGCGCATTCAGGGCGGTGGCAGCAAGGCGTTTCTCGGTCGTGAAGTCCAGGGCACCTTGCTCGACACCCGCGCCCATCGTGGCATCGTCAGTTATGACCCGACCGAACTTGTGGTCAGCGTTCGTGCCGGCACGCCGTTGGCGGAGCTGGAGGCCGCGCTCGACGAGGCGAACCAGATGCTGCCCTGCGAGCCACCGCACCTGGGCGAAGGCGCCACCGTAGGTGGCATGATCGCGGCGGGCCTCTCCGGTCCGCGGCGGCCATGGGCCGGCTCGGTGCGCGACTTCGTGCTGGGCTCGCGGGTGATCACCGGTCACGGCAAGCATCTGCGTTTCGGCGGTGAGGTGATGAAGAACGTTGCCGGCTATGACCTTTCGCGCCTTATGGCCGGCAGCTTTGGTTGCCTCGGCGTGCTTACCGAGGTCTCGTTGAAGGTGCTTCCCAAGCCGCGTCTGTGCCGCAGTTTGCGGGTCGAGATGCCTGTCGATCGCGCGCTGCTCAAGCTTGCCGAGTGGGGGCAACAACCCGTACCGATCACCGCGGCGAGCCACGACGGCCAGGCGCTGCATCTGCGGCTGGAAGGTGGCGAAGGCTCGGTCAACGCCGCTTGCGACCGCATTGGTGGCGAGGCGCTGGATGTCGGCTACTGGAATCAGCTGCGCGAGCAGCGCCTGGGCTTCTTCAGCGACGCTCGCCCGTTGTGGCGCTTGTCGTTGCCCACCGACACCCCTGTGCTGGCCTTGCCCGGTGAGCAACTGATCGACTGGGCTGGTGCTCAGCGCTGGCTCAAATCAGACGCCGATGCACAAACCATCCGGGCCATCGTCAGCGAAGTGGGCGGTCATGCCACCTGTTTCACCGTTGGCGCCACGGCTAGCCCGTTCCAGCCACTGGCCGAGCCGTTGCTGCGCTATCACCGCCAGCTGAAAGCCGCGCTGGACCCGCAGGGGATCTTCAACCCCGGCCGCATGTATTCCGAGGTTTAAGCTGTGCAAACCAATCTGAGCGAACAAGCCAAACTTCACCCGCGTGCCGAGGAAGCCGAAAGCATCCTCCGCTCTTGCGTGCATTGCGGTTTCTGCAATGCCACCTGCCCGACCTATCAGCTGCTCGGCGACGAGCTGGATGGCCCACGTGGGCGCATCTACCTGATGAAACAGATGCTCGAAGGCGGCGAAGTCACCGAAAGCACCCAGACTCACTTGGACCGCTGCCTGACCTGCCGTAACTGCGAGACCACCTGTCCATCCGGCGTCCAGTATCACAACCTGCTGGATATCGGCCGTGACTTCATGGAGCAGCAGGTGCAGCGCTCCACGGGCGAGCGTCTGCTGCGCACCGGCCTGCGCACGGTGATTCCACGGCCCGGGTTGTTCAAGAGCCTGCTCAGCACCGGCAATGCGCTGCGTCCGTTGATGCCAGCCACGCTGCGTTCGCACATGCCACGCAAGGTCACCCCGGCCAAACCGCGTCCGCAGGTTCTGCATGCCCGCCGCGTGCTGATCCTCGAAGGCTGCGTGCAGCCAAGTCTGTCGCCCAATACCAACGCCGCCACGGCGCGCGTGCTCGATCGCCTCGGTATCAGCGTGACGACTGCGCGTGAAGCGGGCTGCTGCGGTGCGGTGGACTATCACCTGAACGCACAGGAGGCGGGGCTCGACCGTGCGCGCCGCAACATCGATGCCTGGTGGCCAGCCATCGAAGGCGGCGCCGAAGCCATCGTCCAGACCGCCAGCGGTTGCGGTGCCTTCATCAAGGATTATGGTCATCTGCTGCGGGACGACCCGGCGTACGCGACCAAGGCGGCGCGTGTCAGTGCGCTGGCCAAGGATCTGGTGGAAGTGATGCGCAGTGTTGAGCTAGAGCGGCTGAAGGTCGAAACCGACAAGCGCATGGCTTTTCATTGCCCTTGCACGTTGCAGCACGCACAGAAGCTCGGCGGCGCGGTCGAAGACGTGCTCACCCGGCTCGGCTTCCATCTCACTGCGGTACCGGATGCGCATCTGTGCTGCGGTTCGGCGGGCAGTTATTCGATCACCCAGCCGGTGTTATCGAAACAGCTGCGCGACAACAAACTCAATGCGCTGGAAAGCGGCAAGCCAGAAGTGATCGTCACCGCTAACATCGGTTGTCAGACGCACCTCGACGGCGCCGGACGCACACCGGTCCGGCACTGGATCGAGATCGTCGAGGAGGCGATGCAGTAACCCCTAACCCCAATCGCGCCGTGACGCACATCGAATCGACAGGAGAGAACATGAAAACCAAAGCCATGCTGACCCAGACCGAAGTGACCGCCATTCTTTCTGCCGCCCGCACCGAAGCGCAGAACAACGGCTGGGCCGTAACCATCGTGGTCGCCGATGATGGCGGCCATCCGCTGGCGTTGGAGCGTCTGGACGGCTGTGCGCCCATCGCCTCCTACATTGCTACTGAAAAGGCACGTAGCGCCGCAGTGGGCCGTCGCGAAACCAAGGGCTACGAGGACATGGTCAACGGCGGGCGCAATGCCTTCCTGTCCGCCCCGGTGGTTTGCTCGCTGGAAGGCGGCGTGCCGGTGATCGTCGATGGGCAGGTAATCGGTTCGGTCGGCGTCTCCGGCGTGACCGCTGCTCAGGACGCGCAGGTAGCCAAGGCCGGCGTCGCCGCTGTCGCCAACTGATTGGGAAAGGAGAAAGACATGACCGAGCGCGTAACTCTGGGTCGCCTGCAAGTGGCGGCCAACCTGCAACGCTTCATCGAAGACGAAGTGCTGCCCGGCACCGGCGTCGAGGCACAGGCTTTCTGGAAGGGCTTCGACGAGCTGGTGCATGATCTGGCACCGAAAAACCGCGCCCTGCTCGCCGAACGCGACCGGCTACAGCTGGAGCTGGACAACTGGCACCGCACCAACCCCGGCCCGATCACCGACATGCCGGCCTATCGCAGCTTCCTTGAGTCCATCGGCTACCTGCAGCCGGAGCCGGGCGACGTGAAGATCAGCACCAGCAATGTCGACAGCGAAATCGCTACCCAGGCCGGACCTCAGCTGGTCGTGCCTATCGGCAACGCGCGCTACGCGCTGAACGCTGCCAATGCCCGCTGGGGCTCGCTGTATGACGCCCTCTACGGCACCGACGCCATCAGCGAAGAGAACGGCGCGCAAAAAGGCCCGGGCTACAACGAAGTGCGTGGCGCCAAGGTCATCGCCTTTGCGCGTAACTTTCTCGACCAGGCCGCGCCGCTGGCTGAAGGCAGCCATGCCGATTCGGTCAGCTACCGTGTGCAGGAGGGTGTGCTCAAGGTCACCCTGGAGAACGGCAGCGTCACCGGCCTCAAGCAGCCCGAGAAGTTCGTTGGCTATCAGGGCGAAGCAGTGGAGCCGACCGCGATCCTGTTGAAGAACAACGGCCTGCACGTCGAGATTCAGATCGATCCCAACAGCCCCATCGGCCAGACCGACGCCGCTGGCGTCAAAGACCTGGTCGTCGAAGCCGCCGTCACCACTATCATGGATTGCGAGGATTCGACCGCCGCGGTCGATGCCGACGACAAGGTGCTGGTCTACCGGAACTGGCTGGGCCTGATGAAGGGCGATCTGGTCGAGGATCTTGAGAAGGGTGGCAAGCGCATCACCCGCCGCCTCAACCAAGATCGCGAATACACCGCAGCCGACGGATCAGACCTCAAGCTGCACGGCCGCTCGCTGCTATTCATCCGCAACGTCGGCCACCTGATGACCAATCCGGCAATCATTGATGGCGAAGGCCATGAGATTCCCGAAGGCATTATGGACGGCGTGGTCACCAGCCTCATCGCCCTGCACGATCAGCAGCGCAAGGGCAACTCACGCACCGGCTCGATGTACATCGTTAAGCCGAAGATGCACGGCCCTGCCGAAGTCGCCTTTACCGACGAGCTGTTCGGTCGTGTCGAAGACCTGATCGGCCTGCCGCGTCACACGCTGAAGGTCGGCATCATGGACGAAGAGCGCCGCACCAGCGTCAATCTCAAGGCATGTATCGGCGCGGCGAAAAACCGTGTGGCCTTCATCAATACCGGGTTCCTCGACCGCACCGGCGATGAGATGCACACCATCATGGAAGCCGGCGCCGTGCTGCGTAAGGGCGACATGAAGAGCACCGCTTGGATCCAGGCTTACGAGCGCAACAACGTGCTGGTCGGCCTGAATTGCGGCCTGCGTGGCAAGGCGCAGATTGGCAAAGGCATGTGGGCCATGCCGGACCTGATGGCCGCCATGCTCGAGCAGAAGATTGCCCATCCCAAGGCCGGTGCCAACACCGCCTGGGTACCGTCACCGACGGGTGCCACGCTGCATGCACTGCATTACCACCAGGTTGATGTGCAGGCCGTTCAGATCGAGCTGGAAAAGGTCGACCTGGCGGGCGAGCGCGACAAGTTGACGAACGATCTGCTGACCATCCCGGTCGCCCCGGAGCGCAACTGGTCCGCCGAGGAAATCCAGCAGGAGCTGGACAACAACTGCCAGGGCATCCTGGGCTACGTGGTGCGTTGGGTCGAGCAGGGCGTCGGTTGCTCCAAGGTGCCGGACATCCATGATGTCGGCTTGATGGAAGACCGCGCCACGCTGCGCATCTCTAGTCAGCATCTGGCCAACTGGCTGCACCACGGTGTGGTCGACGAGGCGCAAGTTCGCGAAACCCTCGAGCGCATGGCCAAGGTGGTCGACCAGCAGAATGCCGGCGACCCTGCGTATCGCCCGATGGCGCCTGACTATGCACAATCGGCTGCATTCCAGGCGGCCTGCGATCTGGTGTTCAAAGGACGCGAGCAGCCGAGTGGTTACACCGAACCCCTGCTGCACGCCTGGCGTCAGCGCTTCAAGCAGCAGGCCGGTTAAGCGGTATCAGTAGCACAGTCGGCGGTCAGCCTGAGCTGATCGCTGACGCGATTTGATGAGCCCCGGACGCTTCGAGCGTCCGGGGCTTTCGAGCAAGAGGGGCCGGCCAATGTGACCTGTTGGTCAGTCTTTCGGACTGAAGTGACTCGTTCATTTCAGCCATGCGTGGGACCGGGTTTGCCCGGATAGAAGTGGTTCACAACAAAAAACAAGGAACCCAACAATGAGTCAGACACTGCTGTCCATACTGGCCTTCGTGCCGCTGGTGCTGGCGGGGGTACTGCTGATCGGCTTTCGCTGGCCGGCCAAGTACGCAATGCCGCTGGTTTTCGTGCTCACTGCGTTAATCGGCCTCTTGGCTTGGGACATGACCTTCAACCGGGTCCTGGCGTCCACGCTGCAAGGCCTCATTCTCACCGCCGCGATCCTTTGGATCATCTTCGGTGCCATTCTTCTCCTTAACACGCTCAAGCACTCCGGGGGCATCGCTTCGATTCGTCGCGGCTTCGCCAACGTGAGCCCGGACAAGCGCGTCCAGGTGCTGATCGTGGCCTGGCTGTTTGGTTGCTTTATCGAAGGGGCTTCTGGCTTCGGTACGCCTGCTGCGGTGGCTGCGCCGCTGCTCGTCGCACTGGGCTTCCCGGCGCTGACAGCTGTGGTGCTGGGCATGATGGTGCAATCGACACCGGTGTCCTTCGGTGCGGTGGGTACGCCGATTCTGGTGGGTGTTGCCGGTGGCCTCGACCAGGCCGCGCTCGGTGGTCAGCTCGCAGCGGCAGGCAGCAGCTGGGAGGTGTTCTTCCATCTGATCTTCTCCCGCGTGGCGATCATCCATGCGCTGTGCGGCATCCTCATGCCGCTGATCATGATCTGCATCATGACGCGCTTCTTCGGTCGCAACCGCTCCTGGGGTGAGGGGCTGGCGATGGCGCCGTTCGCCATCTTCACCGGTCTCGCGTTCGTCATTCCGTATGCCGCGGCAGGGGTGTTCCTCGGTCCGGAATTCCCGTCGATGATCGGCGCCCTGGTAGGCCTGGCTATCGTCGTTCCGGCGGCCAAGGCGGGTTTCCTGCTGCCTAAGTCGAGCTGGGACTTCGCCCCGGCCAGCGAGTGGCCAGTAGAGTGGATGGGCAAGATCGAGATGAAGATCGATGACGTCGCTGGACGTACGCCGATCTCAGTACCGATGGCGTGGGCACCTTATCTGCTGCTGGCTGCATTCTTGGTGATCTCTCGCGTATTCCCAGGCGTGAAAGCAGCACTGATGTCGGTCAGCTTCGGCTGGAGGGACATCCTTGGCGAAACCGGCGTGTCGGGCACCCTCGAGCCGCTGTATCTGCCTGGCGGGATTCTCTGCATGGTGGTACTGGTGACCTTCTTCCTGCATCGGATGAAGGCGGCTCAGTTGGGCGCTGCCATCGCCGAGTCCAGCAAGACACTGCTTGGTGCCGGGTTCGTGCTGATCTTCACCATTCCGATGGTGCGGATCCTGATCAACTCCGGTGTCAACGGTTCGGATCTGGTCTCCATGCCGGTGGCCATGGCACAGCTGGTAGCCAACAGCGTGGGCGGTGTCTATCCGTTCTTCGCTCCGGCTGTAGGTGCGCTGGGTGCGTTCATCGCCGGTTCCAATACCGTGTCCAACCTGATGCTCTCGCAGTTCCAGTTCAACACGGCCGGACTGCTGGGGCTTTCCGGTGCGTTGATGGTGGCACTGCAATCGGTGGGTGCCGCAGCGGGCAACATGATCGCCATTCACAACGTTGTAGCGGCTTCAGCCACCGTTGGGCTGCTGGGGCGTGAAGGCATCACGCTGCGCAAGACCATGCTGCCGACGCTGTACTACCTCGTGCTGGCTGGCACCATCGGCCTGATCGGCTTCTACGTGATGAACATCAGCGATCCGCTGGTGGGGATAGCGACCGCCAGTTGATGGCGACGTGAACCCGGACGGGCGGCTTAGGCCGCCCGTTTCGTTCCAGCCGGAAAACCTTTTGCCGGTGCGGGGTCTATCACCGGTAGGCCGGCGTTTGGCTGTTCGCAATGTTCTGGTATAGCGTGCAGCGCAACCGAGACTGATCGAGGTGAACAATGAAAAAGTGGCAATGCGTGGTGTGTGGACTCATCTATGACGAGGCCGAGGGCTGGCCAGACGACGGCATTGCGCCAGGTACCGCCTGGGAAGATGTGCCCGAAGACTGGCTGTGCCCCGACTGCGGCGTCGGAAAAATGGATTTCGAAATGATCGCGATCGGTTGATATGAACGACTCGAACGCTAAAAACGCACCGCTGGTGATCATCGGCACCGGGCTGGCGGGGTACAACCTCGCACGGGAAGTCCGCAAGCTGGACAGCGAAACGCCACTGCTGCTGATTACCGCTGACGATGGCCGATCGTATTCCAAGCCCATGCTCTCGACCGGTTTCGCCATGAACAAGGATGCCGATGCCCTCGGCATGATGTCGGCCGGGCAGATGGCGATCCAGCTGAACGCAGAAATTCGCACCCATACCCGGGTGACCCGTCTCGATCCGACGAACCGTCGCGTCTGGATTGGGAATGAGCCCGTGCCCTACCGCGACCTCGTGATTGCCTGGGGGGCGCAGACCATCCAGGTCCCGGTAGCGGGCGATGCACAGACTGCGATCTATCCGATTAACGATTTGCTTGACTACGGCCGTTTCCGCGAGGCCGCACATGGCAAACGACGCATCCTGATCCTCGGTGCTGGGCTGATTGGTTGCGAATTCGCCAATGACTTGGTGCAAGGCGGCTTCGAGGTCGATCTGGTTGCGCCGTGCAACCAGATCATGCCCTCGCTATTGCCCGTTGAGCCGGCTGCGGCCGTGCAGCGCGGGTTGGAGTCGCTAGGGGCCCGCTTCCATCTGGGACTGGTGCTTGAACGTCTGGAGCGGCAGGGCGATGGGTTGCAGGCAAAGCTGTCCGATGGCCAGCTGATTCCCTGCGATCTGGTGGTAAGCGCCGTCGGCCTGCGTCCCCGTACCGAGCTGGCCGAGGCGGCAGGGCTGAAGGTCAATCGCGGCATCGAGGTGGATCGCCTGCTGCAGACCTCGGCCGAACACGTCTACGCGCTGGGTGATTGTGCCGAGGTGGAAGGGCTGAACCTGCTGTACGTGATGCCGCTCATGAGTGGCGTCCGCGCTCTGGCCAGAACGCTGATAGGTCAACCCACAACCGTTACCTACGGACCTATGCCGATTACCGTGAAAACACCGGCGTGTCCGCTCGTAGTTTCACCACCGGCTGTTGGAAGTAAGGGTAGCTGGAGCGTGGACGGTGACGGCAACAACCTTAGGGCGACGTTTCGCGCAGCTGACGGCAGACTGCTCGGCTATGCGCTCACCGGAACGGCCGTCGCAGAGCGCCTGGCGCTGAATAAACAGCTACCGCCGGTGTTGGCTGAACTGCCTCAGGATCTGTCGCTAACGCCTTCGAATTGAGCCTTCAATGGACTGGCAAGGGCTGGCGCGAGTGCTAGCAGCGTGCCATGCTCCTTAAGCGCTGCCGCAGCGTAGAGCTGTCGCAGCGCTTTGGAATGCTGTTCGGAGAACAGCAGAACACAACAACAATAAAGTTTCAGAGGCTACCTATGCGCAAACCGGAACTCGCAGCCGCTATCGCCGACAAGGCCGATCTAACCAAGGATCAGGCTAATCGTGTACTCAATGCCGTCCTGGACGAAATCACCAACGCGCTAAACCGCAAGGACAGCGTGACCCTGGTGGGTTTTGGCACCTTCCTGCAGCGGCATCGTGGCGCTCGAACAGGCAAAAACCCCCAAACGGGCGAGCCTGTCACGATCAAAGCCAGCAACACTGTGGCCTTCAAGCCGGGAAAGATGTTGAAAGACGCGATCAACTGACGGCGCGCCGCCCGGGGCCGCGCGGCTCCGGGTCAGGTTGACTGAACAGTCCACTCTAGACCCTTGTGTCTTCCTGCTTTCGCCGCTCAGACCAGCCGCTACAATGCCGCTTTTTTCCCGCCAACGGTCTGTCGATCATGAAATTTCGCTTTCTTCTCTGGATGCTTGGTCGCCTGATGGCCAAGGCCAGCCGCAACAACCCTGACTTCCGGAAACAGCTTGGTGACAAGGACCTGACCTTCCAGCTGCACACCCTCGACGGCAAGGTCGCCCGGCACTACAGGGTCAAGGATCAGCGCGTCAGCAGCCATGGCGGCCCCGCAGCCGAGCCTGCCTTCGCCATCGGTTTCAAGGACAGCGACTACGGCTTCGCCACCATGAACGCGAAGAACAAGCAGCTCGCTTTCATGCAGGGCATCCAAAACAAGGACATCCACATCCAGGGCAACCCGGCGCTGGTGATGTGGTTCCAGGGGCTGACGAAGTATCTCAAGCCGCGCAAGAAGAAGCCGGAAGCGGCTTGATATCGACGCCGCATAGGCGAGCCCGACGATCGATGATCACCAGCTTCCGTAGGGAATACCGTGTTTTTCGACGTAGCGTTTCGACGCAGCAGGCTGGGGATAGTAATGTCCCCCTGATTTTCCTAAATGCGGGCCTAGTGGCTCTACTTCTCCCTGACCACGAGCGATCTTCACCGCGTCGTGGCATTGGTCACGGACCCAGACTTGAACAATTCCCTCAGGGGCCAGGCCCAAGTAGAGCGCGGCCATGAACCGGGCTGGGTGTTCAGGTGTTTCTGCACAGCGACGATGGGTAGAGTCGTACATGATCTGTCGCGCCTCTTCGGGAATGTTTATCCAGGCGCGATAAGTCTGCGGCTCTACTACGGACTGCCAGCGTACAAAGATCCGCTTCGGTAGGTCTGCACCAACAACGCCGCGAATCCCGCTTCCTGAAATACCGTCTGGCCAGCCGCGAGCTAGTTCCGTTTCATAGCCATAGTCGCCGCTGCCAATAACGCCTGCACTGCCGTGGTTGTACAGGTTGCCATGTATGTCCTCTACAAGGCTTGCCTCTACCCAAGCGGTCATATAAATCGGGGCGACGAATTCGAGGTTCCACCAGCGATCTTTCGGATCGCGCTCACCTGACAACGGATCGGGGCGTTGACAGCCGGTTAGATAACAAAGGCATACAAGAGCAACTAGAAATTTCTTCAAAATAGGGTCCAGTTGGGAACGTGGGGATGCTGCCGGCGAAGTCCGTTGGCCTCGGGCGCGTTAATGTAGATCAGCTTGAAATCGCTCGGTGTTCGCTTACCGAGTGGGTTGTTCCAATTTGCCGAGACATGGACGTACCGCTCCCTTAGTAACTTCTCCTCATTTGGGGTCGTGCTGTAGTCACCGGTTAGAAATCGTGTGCAGAGCGGCTTTAGGTCGTCTGGCAGCGAATAGTTGGGGTTATGCTCGTCGATCTCATCGAACCTTACCCCGGTTCTTTTTGCCAGTTCGCACATTACGCGTAGGTATACGCGCGAGAGCGACCCATTAACGGAACGGCGAAGTTGCAGCCCGGCATAGACACGCTGTAGTCGTGGCGCCAGGCGGTCGTGAGGATCGGTTGGCAAAAGCTTGGGAGATGGCGTAACTACCTCCAACATCGTTGCAGGCCAGCCTTCAGCAACCAGGCGCTGCTTTGCTTGTTCTGCATTCTTGTAGATCGAAGTTGCGGTGACATCGATGCCTAGATTAACTGTCAGCGCCTGCATAGGGCTAACTAGTACGCATTCTTCTGCCTCGTTGAGGTAGCCACCACCGATATCGGAATGAGCGCCAGGGAGCGAAATTTCAGCGTGCTCGGGCTTTACTCGAGTGAGAGGAAAATTGCCGCGGATTTCGTCGCGGGCAACTAGGTGAATCACATTGGGAAAATACTTTCGTGGCAAATAAAGATTAATCGAAGGCGTTACGCCGCTTCTTATATTTCCGAGGTTTGATAGACCTCCGACAGAGGCGACGGTGTCGAATAAGCCAATAAACGCCACGTTAATGCCTTGTCCGTATCGTCCTATGAAGTCCGAGGAGAATGCATTCGCGTTGTTTTGCAGCGTAGGTCCTAACGGCCCTGCCAAGCCTTTAACAACTTCATTAGCGAAATGTCTTGCGGCCGCTGCGCCACGGCTGAACCCAAAAGTATCGATTGTCAGCGCACTTATGGTACAGCCAGGGTTTTCTTGCACGGCGAGCGTCACGGTTGTGGCGATCCTGGTGAATGCCCTCTGCACGCAGCCGCTTACACCTGTCTCGCCTCGGCCCATTCCTGAGCCCAGCAAGCTGTCCTCTTTGCCTGCCTCAGTGCCGATGCCTTCGACGTAGATTTTGCGTGAAAGCCGCTTGTGAAGGCCTTCCCCCTCCGGTTTTGCACTGTCCGTGTAAAGCTCCATCAACTTTCGAACATTCGTCGCATCATTTCCATAACTGCTATCCGGGTCAGCCATATAAGGCTTGCAACTGGCGTCAAGATCCTTCGGCTCGATTGGGTGCTGGGCGCCGCAGGCCAGACCTAGTGCCGAATTGGTGGCATTGTTGCCGGTGCCGTCGAAGAAGACGCCGATGCGCAGGGCCAGCTTGATCTTCTCGTCGGGTTTGGCAGGTTGCCTGGCGTGGCGTTCGTATTCGGCCCAACGCTCGGCATGCACGTCGGTCGGCTCGACTTCTTTGAGTTCGGCTTCCCGTTTGGCTCGGGGAATATTGGGGACGTAGCCACTCATCTTTTCTACCTGTCCTTGGTTGAAATGCTGCTGCGGTACAGCGATACGCTGACGCCGATGACCTGCATCCTTGTCTGCAACGGCGTAGTCGGTAGTAGGAACGATGGCGAACGGCGTTTCAAGCGGGCCGTTCACAAAGCGAAGGAGCAAACGCCTGGTTCCGAGGCGAAGGCTGCGTTTCGAGCTTGGCCGTGAGCCTGTGCCACGATCTAGCGCTGCTGCGCCACCCAGGCGCGCGCTTCGTCCAGCAACCAGTCACGAAAGGCATTCAAGGCGGCCGACTCCACGCGGCGCTCGGGAATCATCAAGTGATAGGCCTGATCCTCACGACGGAACGAGTGTGGATGGGCAATCACCAGACGCCCCTCGGCAAGTTCGCGCTGAATCAGAAACGGAGGGATCAGCGCGACCCCCATCTCATGCTCGGCAGCCTGGGCCAGCATGGAGAACAGCTCCAGGCGCGGGCCGGTCATGTCGCGTGCGACTTTCATGCCCAGTGAATCGAACCACTGCCGCCAGGCATAGGGGCGCGTGGTCTGCTGCAGCAACGGCATCTCGGCGATGATGGGTGGCGCGAGCTCGGTCGTGTCGTTCAGCAGGGTGGGGCTACAGACCGGTAGCAACCGTTCAGGCATCAAGGAATGGGCAACGGTGCCGGACCAGTCTCCATCGCCAAAATAGATTGCCGCATCGAATTCGGTATCGGCGAAGAGAAAAGGGCGGGTGCGGTTCGTCAGGTTGACGGTGATCTCAGGGTGCAGCACCTGGAACTGACGCAGCCGAGGTAATAGCCACTGCGTCCCGAAGGTCGGTACCAGTGCCAGCTCGATGGTCTGGGCGCCCTGCTGGCCCATCACTGACAGGGTGTCACGCTCCACCGCATCGAGCTGGGTGGCGATCCGGCGAGCATAGGACTGGCCTGCCTCGGTCAGTTTCACACCGCGGCGTGAGCGGCGGAAGAGCTCCAGCCCGAGAAATTCCTCTAGCCCGCCGATCTGTCGGCAGATGGCGCTCTGGGTCAGCGCCAACTCCTCGGCTGCGCGGGTGAAGCTTTGATGGCGCGCTGCTGCTTCGAAGGCGACCAATGCGGCGGTGCTGGGAATTTTTCGCCGCATTATGCGGTAGCCTCACTAATAAACGGATACTCCAGGCTCATAAGCATACGCTGGAGTGAGAAAAGCGCACAGGTCGTTGCGAAATACTCGTTTGCCGCCAGCGCCGGTGGCTTCTAGGATCAATGCTTCTGAATGCTGTGCCGGGCTCATGCCCGGTTCATCGTCTACGAAAAGAGGACTACTCATGGCCGGCAAAGCAAGCTTCAACTGGATCGACCCGCTGCTGCTCGATCAGCAGCTCACCGATGAAGAGCGCATGGTGCGCGACAGTGCGCAGCAGTTCGCCGCGGATAAGCTGGCACCTCGCGTACTCGAAGCCTTTCGCCACGAGCGCACCGACGCGGCGATCTTCCGAGAAATGGGTGATACCGGCCTGCTTGGCGCGACCATCCCAGAAGCCTACGGTGGCAGCGGACTGAACTACGTTTGCTACGGTCTGATCGCTCGGGAAGTGGAGCGCATCGACTCGGGCTACCGCTCGATGATGAGTGTCCAGTCCTCGCTGGTGATGGTGCCGATCAACGAGTTTGGCAACGAAGAAACCAAGCAGAAATACCTGCCCAAGCTCGCCAGCGGTGAATACATCGGTTGCTTCGGCCTGACCGAACCGAACCACGGTTCAGATCCAGGCTCCATGGTCACGCGCGCCAAGAAGGTGGATGGCGGCTACCGCCTGTCCGGCGCCAAGATGTGGATCACTAACAGCCCGATCGCCGATGTGTTCGTGGTCTGGGCAAAGGACGATGAAGGCGCCATTCGCGGCTTCGTGCTGGAGAAGGGTTGGGAAGGACTGTCTGCTCCTGCGATCCACGGCAAGGTCGGCCTGCGCGCCTCGATCACTGGCGAAATCGTCATGGAAAACGTGTTTTGCCCGGAAGAGAACGCCTTTCCTGACGTCCGTGGCCTGCGCGGTCCTTTCACCTGCCTGGACTCAGCCCGTTACGGCATCAGCTGGGGCGCGATGGGCGCCGCCGAGTTCTGCTGGCACACCGCGCGCCAATATGTGCTGGATCGGCAGCAGTTTGGTCGTCCGCTGGCTGCCAACCAGCTGATCCAGAAGAAGCTCGCTGACATGCAGACCGAAATCACCCTGGCCTTGCAGGGCTGCCTGCGCCTCGGTCGGATGAAGGACGAAGGCACCGCGGCAGTGGAAATCACCTCGATCATGAAGCGCAACAGCTGCGGCAAGGCGTTGGACGTGGCGCGCCTGGCTCGCGATATGCTGGGTGGCAACGGCATCAGTGATGAGTTCGGCGTGGCCCGGCATCTGGTCAACCTCGAGGTGGTCAACACTTACGAAGGCACCCACGATGTCCATGCGCTGATTCTTGGCCGCGCGCAGACCGGCATCCAGGCGTTCTTCTAAGCCCGCCCGTAGGGTGGATGGCGCTTGTTTCATCCACCTCACTCAACCCCATCCGTTACCTGAGAGACCCTTATGTCCGGCGCCCTTTCCCACATCCGCGTCCTCGACCTGTCGCGCGTGCTCGCCGGCCCCTGGTGCGGGCAGATCCTTGGCGATCTTGGCGCCGAGGTGATAAAGGTCGAACGGCCCCGTACGGGTGACGACACTCGCCACTGGGGCCCGCCGTACCTCAAAGATCAGCAGGGTGAGAACACTTCTGAAGCCGCTTACTACCTATCGGCCAACCGCAACAAACAATCGTTGACGCTTGATTTCACACAGCCTGAAGGCCAGCGGATCATCCGCGAGCTGGTCGAGCAATGTGATGTACTGCTGGAGAACTTCAAGGTCGGCGGGTTGGCGGCGTACGGGCTGGACTATGAAAGTCTGAAGGCAATCAATCCACGGCTGATTTATTGCTCGATCACCGGTTTCGGCAGCGACGGTCCCTACGCCAATCGCGCCGGATACGACTTCATGATTCAGGGCCTCGGTGGCCTGATGAGCCTGACAGGGCGTGCTGAGGATGAGGAGGGCGCCGGGCCGGTGAAAGCTGGCGTGGCATTAACCGATATCCTGACCGGACTTTACGCGACCGTTGGCGTACTGGCAGCGCTCAACCATCGCGAGCAGAGGGGTGTCGGTCAGCATGTCGAACTGGCGCTGCTGGATGTGCAGGTGGCCTGTCTGGCGAACCAGGCGATGAACTACCTGACCACTGGCGTAGCGCCCAAGCGCATGGGTAATGCGCACCCCAACATCGTGCCCTATCAGGATTTTCCGACCGCGGACGGGGATATCATCCTCACCATCGGCAACGACGGACAGTTCCGCAAGTTTTCCGAAGTCGCCGGGCATCCGGAGTGGGCTGCAGATCCGCGCTTCGCCACTAACAAGGCGCGCGTCGCTCATCGCAAGGAGCTAGTGCCGCTGATCCGCCAGGTCACGGTGTTTCGCACCACAGCCGAATGGGTTGCCGTGCTGGAGCAGGCCGGCGTGCCCTGTGGGCCGATCAATGATCTGGCGCAGGTGTTTGCCGACCCACAGGTGTTGGCGCGAGGGCTTCGCGTGGACATGCCGCACCCGCTGGCCGGCAGCGTGCCTCAGGTCGCCAGTCCGATTCGTCTTTCCGAGACGCCGGTCGAGTATCGCAAAGCACCGCCGCTGCTAGGCGAGCACAGCGAAGCCGTGCTGCAGGATGTGTTGGGCTTGAGCTTCGAGAAAATCCTCTCCATGCGGCAGTCTGGGGTCATTTGAACGTAGCGCCAGGGTCTGGATCGCCAGCAGGCTGGCGCTACGGCGACGCTTGCAGGACGATCAGGTGCACGGCTGTGGTTACCCGCCTCAGCCATCGACCGAAACGGGACGGCCCACTGACGTTGGCTGAACTCTCCCGACGTTCGGCTATCCGTATGAAAGTACCCATGTATTTTCGGCGGATGAGCGAATCATGCAGACGCAGCGTTATAGATCCACCTGGCAACTTGCGGTTGTCCTGTTCATGTCCTGGCTGCTGGCCGGTTGTGGCATCAACAATATTCCCCAATACGACGAGCAGGTGAAATCGGCCTGGTCGCAGGTTGAAAACCAGTACCAGCGGCGTGCCGATCTCATCCCGAACCTGGTCGAGACAGTCAAAGGCTTCGCTCGTCAGGAGCAGGAAACCCTAACTGCGGTGATGGAGGCTCGCTCTCGTGCCACCTCCATCCAGCTGACGGCTGAAGATCTCGACGATCCACAGAAGCTGCAACAGTTTCAACAGGCGCAGAATCAGCTGACCGGAGCCTTGAGCCGGCTGATGGCGGTGTCCGAGCGCTATCCAGACCTGAAGTCGAACCAGAACTTCCTGGCATTGCAGTCGCAGCTTGAAGGCACTGAAAACCGTATCGCAGTCGCACGTCGGGATTTCATCCAGGCGGTCGAACGCTACAACACCGAGATACGTACCTTTCCCGGTCGCATCTGGCATAGCCTGATGTACAGCGACATGCCGCTCCGTGAAAACTTCGAGGCAACGGCAGAGAACGCGGAGCAGGCGCCGCAAGTGCAGTTTCAATGACCCGTACGTTGCCGCTGATTCTGGCGCTGCTGTTCTGGGCGGGCGGCCTCGTTGCGCAGGAGCTTGAGCTGCCACCGCTGACCGGCCGAGTCGTCGACCGTGCCGATCTGCTCGACACCCAGGCCGAAGCGCGGCTGACCAGCATGCTGGCCGCCCACGAACAGGGCAGCAGCGAGCAGGTTGTCGTCGTGACCGTGCCTGACTTGCAGGGCCGCAGCATCGAGGAGTTCGGTGTAGCCCTCGGCCGCGAGTGGGGAATCGGACAGCAGGGAGAGGACAACGGCGCCTTGCTGATCGTTGCCCGTGATGATCGGCGCGTGCGCATCGAGGTCGGTTATGGACTCGAGGGACGGCTTACCGATGCGCAGTCGTCAGTGATCATCAACCGGATCATCACGCCCGCGTTCCGTGAAGGAAATTTTGCCCAGGGGATCATTGAAGGTACCGCGGCGATCATCCAGGTCCTGGGTGGAGATCCTCTGCGTACTGCCAGCCGAGCGCCGGCCATGCCGATGCATGCGCAGGAGCCCGGCGGGCTCGGCATTCTTGGATTCTTCTTGATGCTGGTCGCGATCTTTGTAATCGGGGGTGGCCGTGGTGGGCGCGGCGGTGGCCGTGGTGCCGGACGTGCGCTGATGCTGGGTGCGTTATTGGGCGGTATGGGCCGTGGCGGCGGTGGCGGGTTCGGCGGCGGAGGTTTTGGTGGTGGCGGTGGCGGCTTTGGTGGCGGTGGCGCTTCCGGTGGCTGGTGACCGACCAAGGCTCTGGCAAGGCCGGAAAACTGGCCGGGAGGGGTGTTGCTCTACCGGTTATACAGCCCTTTGCTTATCAAGCGCGCTCACCCGCGCCGCACAATGAGAACTTTCAACGATGATCGTCCCATGACCCTATTGACCGAAAGCGAACTGAAGCAGGTAGCCGATGCGATCAACCGTGTCGAGCGTGACACCGATGCCGAATTGGTAACGGTTCTGGCTGGCCAGGCCGACGATTACCGCTACATCCCGCTGCTATGGGCCAGCCTGCTCGCGCTACTGCTACCAGGCGCACTGCTGTTCTTCACCGGCTGGCTGACGGGTTGGCAATTGTTGCTGTTGCAATGGTTGACCTTCATCGTGCTGGCGGTGATTTTCCGTATCCCCAGCATGACCAGTCGGCTGATACCTCGCTCTGTACGGCATTGGCGCGCCTGCAATCTGGCGCGGCGGCAATTCATCGAGCAAAACCTGCATCACACCAGTGGCGAAACGGGCATGCTGATCTTTGTCTCTGAAGCAGAGCGTTACGTGGAGATTATGGTTGATCGGGGCATTTCCAGCCGCATCGACAACAGCGCCTGGGAATCAATCGTCGAAACCTTTACCGCCGACGTTCGTAACGGCCGGGTGCTGGAAGGTTTTCTTGGCTGTATCGAATCGTGCGGATCGTTGCTCAAGCAGCACGTTCCGGCGACTCATGAGCGCAACGAATTACCCAACCACCTGGTGGTTCTCGATTAACGATTCCTGAGGCGTACAGCGCGCGGCAGCGCCGTAGGGCTGTCGGTCGTCCAGGGGCGGATCGGTGAAACGGAAACGGCTGAGGTTGCGCGTCGTTAACGCGACCTCCGCCGTTTTGCTTGGGACCGTATCAGGGCATGCCCGGGCCGTCGTCTTCCGGTTGCTCAAGGGGCGCCAGTTCGAACAATTCCGTGCTTTCCATGGCACTGGCAGCTACGCGGTCTATGGTGCTCATGGCGTGGCCGATGATCGAACTGACGCTGGCTTCGTGATGATGCTCTGGCAGGCGCTCGATCGCGGCGAGAACCTCTTCACCCGGCACGGTTTCCTCGGCAAGTAGCTTCTCGGCAATTTCGTCGAGTGCCGGCTTGAGCCGCTGCAGCAGCATCATGCACTCACGGTCGAGTTGCTTGAGCAGGTTGTCGGCCGCACGAATCGACTCACCCGAATCGAACTCGATATGCGCGTCGCGTACTGCCTGCAGGCTGAGCAGAGAACCGCTCGGGCCCATTCCCAGCGCGCCAACCATCGACAGGGCGATCTTCGAGGCTTCCTGCAAGTCCTGACCGGCACCGGAGGACACTTCGTGGAAGTACAACTGCTCAGCGCCGCGGCCAGCCAATAGCATCTGGATGCGGTTGCGCAGTTCGGATTCCATGTGCAGGCGCTTGTCTTCCACCGGCGTTACCAGTGTTACGCCCAATGCCTGACCGCGCGGAAGGATGGTGACTTTTTCTACGCGACCCGTTTTCAGCGCGGCGGCGACAAGGGCGTGGCCGGCCTCGTGTACGGCGATGCGCTTGCGGTCAGTGGGCGACATGGGCGTCACACCCGACGGCTGTTCGCCGATGCGGCAGGTTTCCACGGCGTCGACGAAGTGCGCCATGGTTACAGTCTTCGCGGTGCCACGCGCAGCGAGCAGGGCGGCATGGTTAACGATATAGGCGATGGCGGCGGGTGTAAGGCCGACGGTGTTGCGCGCCAGCTGCGCATAGTCCAGATCCTGTTCGGCGCGAATCTTGGCGGCGTACAGGCGGAACAGCGCCTCGCGGTCGTTCAGACCCGGCAGTCCGACGGCGATGGAGCGGTCGAAGCGGCCTTCGCGGACCAGCGCCGGATCCAGCGAGTTCGGGAAGTTGGTCGCACCCAACACCAGCACGCCACTGGCACCATCGAATCCGTCCATTTCGGCCAGGAACTGGTTGATGATCCGGTTGCTTTCGGCATCGCTGGAGCGCTGCTGCTCGGCACGCTTGCCGATGCCGTCAATCTCATCGATGAAGATGATGCACGGTGCCTGACGACGCGCTGTACGAAACAGCGATTTGACCTTCTGGATGCCGACGCCGAAATACATCGACGAGAAATCGCTGCCGGTCACTTGAATGAAGCTGGCGTTGGACTCGGTAGCCAGCGCCTTGGCGAGCTGAGTCTTGCCGGTACCGGGCTCGCCGGTGAGCAGCACACCCTTTGGCGGGCGGGCGCCCAGTGCGGTGTAGGCGGCCGGATCGCGCAGGTAGGCGGTGACGTCACTTAGCGCCTGCTTGGCTTCGCTCGCACCGATCACATCGGCAAAGCTGATACCGCTGCCTTTGCGATGCACCTGGAACGCCTGACTCTTGATCGCCAGGTAGGTCAGAGCGCCGACCAGCAGCAGAATGAACGGCGCGTAGGGCAGCACGCTCTTGTACCAGGGCGCCTCGGCGTCCGTCTCGAACAGGGTCAGCGGAAATAGCTGACCTTCGCTGCCGGCGTACTGATCAAGCAAGAGCTGGGCAACGCGACCGGACTGGTCGGGTATCCAATAGTGCAGCCCGTCGTGCAGGCTGATGTAGACCGCATCTTTGCCCAGCGCGGCGCTGGCAATGGTAGCGCCACGCAAGTCGCCCATCAGCACGGACAGGTCACGGCGATTGGCTTGCCAGGGGTCAGTAGATTCCTGCAAGGCTTCGAGCATGCTGGCTGCAGCGCCAGTCGCGGGTGTTGCCGGTACGGCTGGCTTCAACTGCCAGAACGCAACGCAAGCGGCGACCAGCAACAACAGGAAAACGGAGAGCACAGGGCCGCGGCGACCTTGCAGCAGACGTGGTGTTTTCATTTCACATCCAATCGGGAAGCCCGATGTTTCGACAATCAACCGCCGGAAGGCGGACCACAGTTGTTCGCGGGGCAGGCCCCGCAGCGCCAACATGATGGCGCAGCACAGTACGGGCGTGTTGGATGCGATTTATATGCCGGACTGCAAATCGGGTTCTGGTGCGCCGATAGCCGGCGAGAATACGGCAAGTACCACCATCCAAGGCGCAACGCGACGAATGGCAAGGCGGTTTACGACGAATGACCCTTTGGTCGTGGAACCGAAGCGGTAGATGGTGTTCGCCGTCCCGGGAGGGAAGCCAAATGGCGTTTGACGCGTGGACCGAATGGGCTGGCGTCATGGCGGCTACGCAGCGCGGCTCCCTCGACGCCCTTCGTCTATACGAAGGGCACCGCGCATCAGCCAGTCTCGGGGCAGCGTCCGCCGTTACACCGCTCGGCGACGGTCGCGGCGTGAGTTCTCAGCGTTGCGAGCTGCAGGCGGGGCGCAGGCTGCCAAACATGCTTGAAACCATCGATCCGATGAGCGGCCTGCTAGGCGTCGCCTGTGTCGCGCAATTATGAGGGATACATAGTAAATAGGCTGCCTTTTCGCACCCAGAGCAGTATCCGCACCATGTCCACCCTGACCGAATTGGCACAGCAGATTGCTGCGCTCTACCCGTTGCAAGACAAATCCGCAGGCAAACGCTACCGCATCGTTAGCCAGCTCGCTGGCATGACAGAGCTGGAGGAGATCGGTGGCATGCCTCGCTACGTCGATACCTGCCAGCTAGAGGACACCGAGATATGGGACAGCCGGGTCGCCAGCTGATCTGCGATGCGGCCTGATCTTCAAGTCTCCACCGCTGCTGCCTTATTGACAAATTCGCTGACGTCGCACTGATCCAGTTGCTCGGGTTTGAGATGGCGCTCGCCGTAGCGCTGGTGCAGCCCGGACGAAAGAAACAGTGCAAAGAGGTCCGGGTCGATGTGGCCGCGGTCGCGCAGCCTCGCCAGGATGCGGATCGATTCGCTCAAGGGCTTGGCCTTTTTATACGGGCGGTCGCAGGCGGTCAGTGCCTCGAAGATGTCGGCAATTGCCATGATCCGCGCGGGTATCGATAGCTGATCGGGGCCCAGCTGCCGTGGGTATCCGGTGCCCAGCAAGGTTTCATGATGGGTGCCGGCGTATTCCGGTACGCGCTGGAGATTTTTCGGGAAGGGCAGGTTCTCCAGCATCACGATGGTCTGCACGATGTGCTCGTTGACCTTGAACCGCTCTTCGGCGGTCAGGGTGCCACGGCTGACGCTCAGGTTGTAGAGTTCGCCAAAATTGAACTGATGCTCGGGCACGCTCATCCTGAAGCCGTACTTGGGATCCAGTGCCCTGGTCTCGGCACGCGGCATCAGGTGTTCGGGCTTGTCCGCCAACAGTTTCTCAGACGCCGGCAGCGGCCTGGCCGGGAAGCCTTCCAGACGTGTCGCCTCTTCATGAGAAATGCCTAACCGATCATCGAAGTGACGCGTCCAGCGTCGTTCGGCGATGTGCTGCAAACGCTCGATCCGCTCCGGCGCCATCAGCTCGCCACCGATGTTGCACTCTGCCACGAAGGCGAATTCTTCTTGCAGCCGTGCTACCTGAGCGGCGTGGCGAGCCTCGACGGCGCCTGGCGGTTCACCGGCAGCCAGGGCTTGGAGACGCTCGATCATCGCGTCGCGTAGCAGCACCTCGAAGCGCATACGAATCTCGTGGATACGGTTGTAGACCGTTTCCAGCTTGGTCGCCTTGTCAACGATATGCTCAGGTGTGGTGATTTTGCCGCAGTCGTGCAGCCAGGCGCCGATGCGAAACTCCCGCCACTGATCTTCGGTTTCGAAGCGGAAGTCCGCCAGCGGCCCTTCTGATGTTGCACTGGCCTGTTCGGCCAGCATCAATGCGAGCTCAGGGACGCGAGCGCAATGCCCACCGGTATAGGCGCTCTTGGCGTCGATTGCCCCGGCCAGAATTTCAATCATCGCGTCGATCAGTGCGGATTGCGAGTCGATCAGGTTGTGATTCTCCAGCGCGACGGCCGACTGGGATGCCAGTGCCTCGACAAAGCGGAGATTCTGCCTGCTGAAGCTGATGACCTCGCCGCTGCCGGGGTTCGTAGCGTTCATGAACTGCAGAACGCCGAGCACCTCGCCACCGTGTGCTACCAACGGTACGCAGAGCATCGAGACCGTGCGATAGCCGGATTCCAAATCGAATCGGCGGGTCCCGGAGAGGTCGAAGCGCGTCTCGCTGTAGACGTCGTCGATGATCACGGTTTCCTTGCGCAGGGCGACATAGGTTGACACGTGCCGCTCGTTGGGTGCGCCGCTGTCGGGGTCGTGCAAGGGAAGCTCGAACGCCGGCAGCTGGTCGGCCTTCGAGCGTAGGGTGAAGCGCAGACTGTCATGGTCAGTCATCAGATACAGCGTGGCGGCGTCAGCATTACAGATGCGCTTGCCTTGCATGAGGATGTGTTGCAGCAGGCGATGCTTGTCGCGCTCGGAGGAAAGCAGCATGCCGTTTTCGACCAGGCTCGCCAATTTTTCCTGCGCCCGTTGAAGGGCATTGTTCTGCGCCTGCAGCGATCGCCGCATGGCGTCGTGCTGTCTATGAAGATCGTCCAGTTCGCGGATCAGCGAGCCAGAGGGTTTGCCGGTGCTGAAATCAAGGTTGCGCAGCCGCTGCATGTCTTCCGCCAGGATGCCGAAGGAGTGGCGCAACGCGTTCAGGCTGACGATCAGCAGCGGTAGGCAGAAAAACATCAACAGCAGTTCTGTAAGCAGCACGCCGCGCAGGTCGAACGAGTCGAAGCCGACCAGCATCAGTACCGGTACGGTGGGCACGAGAACGAACAAGGTGACTAGCGCTGAGGCCCAGGTCTCGTAGCTGAGCTTGTATTTGCTAGAGGTCATACTGCATCCTGCGGCGATTACTTGACGGAAATGCCAAAAAAGCATCGAGCGACCGGAGCCTTGGGCCGCTTCCGCATTGATTTGAAGGCCATTGGCCAGCTATGGAGAGTACCTTGATCATGGTCAGCAAAACGGACGTGTTATCGAAATTTGCCCGGACAGTGCTCGTCCTTGGCCTATTGACCGCCTCCGGGTGGGTCGCCGCCGATGAAGTAAGCGAGCCAATAGGCTACATCATGAAAGTGCAGGGGGAGGCAACCGTCACCAGTCGCGGACAGACAATCGATGCACGAGTCGGCCAGGCCGTTATCATCGGTACGACGTTACGCACAGGCTCGGAAGGCTCGATGGGCGTTACGCTGAGTGACAACACGGTAATGTCCTTCGGGCCCAATAGCGAGTTCATATTGGACGAATACCAGTTCGAGCCGGCCCAGGAAGAGTTGAAGCTGAGCGCGCGTATCAGCAAAGGCACGCTGAATTTCATATCCGGTGTGATTGCCAAGCTCAAGCCCGAGGCTGTCGAGCTTAAGACCCCGACCGGCACCATTGGCGTTCGCGGTACGCATTTTTTGGTGAAAGTTAGCGAGTGAGGCGAATGCTACAGAAACTGTTCACGCTGTTGTGTTTGGCTTTGCTGATGACGGGATGCGCGACGGGCAACTATGTCGTGCTGTTGGAAAGTCCTGATGGCACCACCGGGGCCGTGGTGATCGAGGACGCACAAGGTGAGACGCGCCTTGATCGCAAACATCAGGGTGCTGTGATCGGTTCACGGGGCTTCGGCTCCGGGCCGTTTGAGGTAGGTGACCAGCGCATCGCGCGGGATTTTTCGGCCGCCCTGGCCGCACAGCCGACGCTGCCTCAAGTCTTCCTGCTGTATTTTCAGATCGGTAGCGCAGAACTCACCGAGGAATCGGAGCGGGCGATCGAGGAGATATTCGAAACGATCCGTCAGCGCGGCCCTTCCGCGGTCTCGGTCATCGGTCATACCGACACACTTAGTGGGGCGCGCTGGAACGAGCAGCTGGGGTTGATCCGCGCCAGGGCTGTGGCTGATATGTTGCGAAAACGTCGTATCGACGTGATCGATCTCGACGTCTCGTCACACGGTCAGCGCAATCTCCTGGTCAAGACGCCAGACGGCGTCTCTGAGCCGCGCAACCGCCGGGTCGAAATCAGCGTCCGTTAAAAACGATCACTTCTCCGTCATCACGATGACGTCACCGCGTTGGCCGCTGCGTAAGCGCTCAAGCTGGTAACGCACCAAGGCATCCTCGGGTCGTTGAGCATGCAGCCTCTTGAATGCGTCGAGCGCATCTTCGCTTCCGTCCGATATAAGCCTGTGTGCCGCCTCGTAAAGAGGGTCCGGCTGCGTTTCGCAAGGCTCATAAAGGCGGAGCGGCTGCTCCTTGCCCTTGAGAAGCACGTTGCCGACCGGTCGCATCGGCGCTTCGGGGTTCGATTCGCGAATGGCCTCCGACACGCACAATTCGGTGCCCAGGTAGCGGTTCACGCCTTCCACCCGGGCCGCGACATTCACCGCATCCCCTAGCGCACGGTAATCGAACAGTGTCGAGCCGCCAAAATTACCGACCACCACGTCACCGCTGTGTACGCCGATGCGGGTCCGGCCTAGAGCAATCCCGACGGCTTGCTGGGCGGCGGCATGCTGTCGAGTGAATCGGCGGATCTCCAATGCGCAGGCGAGCGCGCGTTGCTGATGGTCGGGCTGTGCCAGCGGTGCGGAAAAAAGAATTGCCATACCATCGCCCATGATGCGTTCGAGCGTTCCCTGGTGGCGAAAGGCAATCTGAACGATACCCTCCAGGTATTCGTTGAGCATGCTCACCACGCGCTCCGGTGGTTGCCCCTCCATTAGCCTGGTCGAATCCGTCAGGTCGGTGAAGACAAAGCTGCAGCAACGCCGTTCGCCACCCAGGCGCAACTGCTCGGGATGGCGCACCAGATGCTCGACAAGGTTTGGTGAAATATAGCGAGAGAACGCATCGCGGATCCATCGCTGCTGCTGTTCGCTGGCGCGATGGCGGGCAATGCTGGCGCCCAGATAGGCGATAGCCAAGCCCAGGCTCGGGCTGAGCGCATCAAACAGCAAACCGTGGCGTGAATAGGCCCACCAGGCGGTGATGTTCAGCGTGAGCAACAGTCCAGCGGACACCAGGGCCCCCGTCAGCGCTCCGGTAGTAAGCGTTATGCCGCAAAGCAGTATCGCCGCCAGGAGCAGCGTCAGCGCCTCGATTGCGCTGGCCCAATAGGGGCGTTGCAGCGGCGTGCCGAATAAGGCTTGTTCGATGGCCTGCGCATGCACCTGCACACCTGGAACCATACCGCCAAGCGGGCTGAAGCGGAGGTCCTGTAGCCCTTGCGCCGAGCTGCCGACCAGTACGATCGAGCCCTTGAGTCGGGCATCTGGTCGAGCTGCTTCGAACAGCTGCCATGCCGACAGGCTCTGCTCATCCATGTCCTCACGATAGTGCACCCATAACTCACCGCGGCGATTGGTCGGCAGAGCGACAGGGCCTATGCCGACGCTCGCTACGTCACCCCGCGCATCGGCACTGACACGGTAAAGGTTCTGGTTCAGGAAAACGCGAATCGCTTCGGCTGAAAGCGAGGGCAACAGATGCTCACCCACCCTGATCATCAGTGGCACGCGCCTGACCACGCCGTCCCCGTCCGGTTGGAAGGTCATCGCACCCGCGCCTGCCGCAGCGGATGCAAGTTCCGGCAATGCTGTGGCGGTGCCAGCGTAGACAGGAAAGGCAGGGTTACCCGCATCGGCCTGCAGCTGCACGGCGAAGCGGCTCATGGGTGCGGAACGGGTCGGTGATCGCGTTGCGGCGAAGCCAAGAACGCTGGGCTGGCGCTGCAGTGCATTGGCGAACAGCTGGTCGTGATCAGGCAGCTGGCTCAGCTGTGCTGAGAGTTCGACCGGCAGACGTTCGCTCAGCTGCATCGGGGAGCTGCGGTCTGGTTCTGCGAACAGCACGTCGAATACCACAACGGCCGCACCGGCCTCCTGCAATCGGTCCAGCAGCTGCGCCATCTGGTCCCGGGGCCAGGGCCACTGGCCAAGACGCGCCAGGCTGTCTTCGTCGATGTCCAGCACCAGCACTTTCGTTTCTGCCGGTGCGGGACGTGGTTGCCAGCGTTGATACTGGTCGAACAGGCTGTTGCGCAGTGTCTGCAACAGCATCGGCTCGGCGAGATAGAGCGCGCATGCTGCCACCAGCCCGATACAGGCGAGCAGCACGTGCGGTGCCAGACGGCCGGGTAAAGTCATCAGTCGCGCTCCCTGCAACCGGCCGACCGGCTGGCGGTATTATTCGAGTACCAGAACGGCGTCCATCTCGACTTGAGCGGCTTTCGGCAGCGCAGCGATGCCGATGGCTGCACGGGCGGGGTAGGGCTGCTGGAAGTAACGGCTCATGACCTCGTTCACCGTGGCGAAATTGCCGAGATCGGTCAGGTAGATGTTCAGTTTGACGATATCTTTCAGCGATCCGCCAGCGGCTTCAGCGACGGCCTTGAGGTTTTCGAAGACCTGCACGGTTTGGGCTTCGAAGCCTTCCACCAGCTCCATTGTCTTTGGGTTCAGCGGAATCTGCCCTGACATGTAAACGGTATTGCCGGTCCTGATCGCTTGGGAGTAGGTACCGATGGCGGCAGGTGCGTTGTCGCTGTGGATCACGGTCTTGCTCATGGGGTGCTCCGATAGAAGAGTGCGGCCCCAGAGGATACGGGCTGAAGCGAGTGGGCAAAAGCCCCGTGCGCACTGCCGATGATGTTAGGCTTTCATCCGCGTGATGCGCATGACGCCCTTTATCGCACGGAGCTTCTTGATGACTCGGGCCAGGTGGACCCGGTCATGAACGCTGACAACCAGTTGGACCACACTGATACGGCCGTCGCGCTCGTCCATGCCAATTTTTTCGATATTGCCGTCGGCCGCATTGACGCTGCCGGCCAGCAGGGCGATCAGGCCGCGTTGGTGCTCCAGTTCCACCCTGAGTTCGACATTGAACTCGCCGGTGACGTCTTTGGACCAGGACAGCTGAATGCACTTGTCCGGGTTGTGCCGAACGTCCGCGATGTTCCGGCAGGTATCGAGATGAACCACCATGCCTTTTCCAGCGGACAGGTGACCAACGATCGGGTCCCCAGGAATCGGCGTGCAGCACTTGGCGTAGTTCAGCACCAGGCCTTCGGTGCCACGGATAGCCAGCGGGCCCTCGGCACTCGGTGCCTGTTCGCCTTCGCTGGCAACCAATCGACGGGCGATGACGTAGGCCATGCGGTTGCCTAGCCCGATATCCTCGAGCAGGTCTTCGATGACCTCCATGTGGTACTCGTTGAGGACCGTGCGGATTCGCTCCGGAGAGATGCTTTCCATGCTGGTTTCGAACCCGGTCAATGCCTTGTTCAGCAAGCGCTCACCGAGGTTGATCGATTCCGACCGACGCTGCAGCTTCAGAGCATGGCGGATATGCGTCCGCGCCTTGCCGGTTACGACGAAGTTCAGCCAGGCCGGGTTCGGCCGAGCACCCGGCGCAGTGACGATCTCGACGGTGCATCCGCTTTCCAGCGCCTGCGACAACGGCGCCAGGCGCCGATTGACTCGGCAGGCAATGCAGGTATTACCGACATCGGTGTGTACCGCGTAAGCGAAGTCCACCGCGGTCGATCCTTTGGGCAGCTCCATGATGCTGCCCTTGGGCGTGAAGACGTAGACCTCGTCGGGGAACAGGTCGATCTTCACGCTCTCGATGAATTCCAGGGGGTTGCCGGCTCGCTCTTGCAGTTCCAGCACGCCCTTGACCCACTGGCGTGCGCGCGCATGAGTGCCCTTTGGTGTCTCTTCCCCGTTTGACTTGTAAAGCCAATGCGCGGCGATACCGTTGTTGGCCATCTCTTCCATCTCACGGGTGCGGATCTGGATTTCGATGGGCACGCCGTGCATGCCGAACAGCGTCGTGTGCAATGACTGATAGCCGTTCGCTTTGGGAATCGCAATGTAATCTTTGAAGCGGCCGGGGAGAGGCTTGTAGAGGCTGTGTACCGCGCCGAGCACGCGATAACAGGTATCGACTTTGTCGACGACAATGCGGAAGGCATAGACATCCATGATCTCGTTGAACGCCTTTCGCTTGCCGCGCATTTTGTTATAGATGCTGAATAGATGCTTTTCCCGGCCGACGACTTCGCCTTTCAAGCCGTCGCGTTCAAGGCAATGGATGAGCGATTGCTCGATCTTCTCGACGATCTCGTTGCGGTTGCCTCGTGCGCGACGAACGGCCGCTCGGATGCGCTCCGAACGCATCGGGTGCATGGCCTTGAAACCCAGGTCCTCGAACTCCACGCGCATGGCATGCATCCCCAGCCGGTTGGCGATAGGGGCGTAGATCTCCAGGGTTTCCTTGGCGATGCGTCGGCGTTTCTCGCCAGCCAGCACCTCAAGGGTGCGCATGTTATGCAGGCGATCCGCGAGCTTGACCAGGATGACGCGGATATCACGCGCCATGGCCATGGCCATTTTCTGGAAGTTCTCGGCCTGGGCTTCGGCCTTGGTTTCGAACTTCATCTGGGTGAGCTTGCTGACGCCGTCCACCAATTCGGCTACCGTTTCGCCGAACTGCGCAGTCAGCGCCTCCTTGGCGATCCCGGTGTCCTCGATGACGTCATGCAGCATCGCAGCCATCAAGCTCTGATGGTCCATGTGCATGTCGGCGAGGATGTTGGCTACTGCGAGGGGGTGGGTGACGTACGCTTCACCGCTGCGTCGACGCTGGCCATCATGGGCCTGCTCGGCGTAGAAATAGGCACGGCGCACCAGGTTGACCTGGTCAGCGCCGAGGTAGGTCGACAGGCGATCGGCAAGAGCATCTATGGCTGGCAAGGCATTGCTCCTTGCCGGCGGGGCGCTATCTTTGCGGTTCGACT
This sequence comes from Stutzerimonas stutzeri, assembly GCF_051028275.1. GTDB lineage: Bacteria > Pseudomonadota > Gammaproteobacteria > Pseudomonadales > Pseudomonadaceae > Stutzerimonas > Stutzerimonas stutzeri_AS. The sequence goes on along the minus strand of NZ_CP069269.1, from coordinate 3,828,529 downwards.
TCGACCTGGCATTTAATCAGAGGGCCTCGTTGGGCTCTTCCTCGTACTGAACGAACAGCGGCTCGTCGTCGACGATGTCGTCTTGGGCGATGACGTCGTAATCCACCAGGCCGGACGCGATTTCACGCAGAGCCACAACCGTCGGCTTGTCATTTTCCCAGGCTACCTTGGGCTCTTTGCCGCCGGTGGCCAGCTGGCGAGAACGCTTGGTGGCGAGCATGACCAGCTCGAAGCGGTTATCTACGTTGTCCAGACAGTCTTCAACGGTAACGCGGGCCATGGTGTTCCTCATCAATAGCGGTAAAGCATGCCCGAATGGGCGAGCGGACGGGATAGTCTAAAAAATCACCAGCCATTAGGGAAGCGGTAAAACGTTTCCCTCCACTGTAAACACCTATTAGCGGACCAGAGACATCCCTAGCGGCGGCTCGGTCAGCTATGGCATCAGTGATCTCAGGCCAACAGCTCCTGGAGCAAGCTGCTGAAGCGTTGCTGCTGAGGGGCCTGCAGAAGCTGATTGGCACGGAAGATCGCTTGCAGGTCGATCAACGCATGGGCGAAGTCGTCGTTGATCACCAGATAGTCGTACTCGACGTAGTGGGTCATCTCGCTGACGGCTTCTCGCATGCGCTTTTCAATGATCTCGTCACTGTCCTGTCCGCGGTTGGTCAGGCGTTGGCGCAGCGCTTCCTGCGTGGGCGGAAGGATGAAGATCGATTTTGCCTGTGGCATCAGGCGACGAACCTGTTGTGCGCCCTGCCAGTCGATTTCCAGAATAAGGTCATACCCTTCATCCAGTGTCTGTTCGACCCAGCGTTGCGACGTGCCGTAAAGATTGCCGAAAACTTCGGCGTGCTCCAGGAATTCGTTGTGCTTGTGTCGTTCCAGAAACTCTTCACGGCTGACGAAGTGATAGTTCACTCCATCCATCTCGCCTGGACGCATCGGTCGGGTCGTGTGTGAAACCGAAACCCGAACCTGCGGCTGTGCATCGAGCAGGGCCTTGACCAGGCTGGTCTTACCGGCCCCGGAAGGCGCGGAAACGATATAGAGCGTACCGGTGGAGGCTGCCATTTGATTCTCTTTGCGGATTGCTGACTTAGGAACTGGCGCTCCTGACCCGTTAAGTTAGGCCAGGCTCAGTGACTATTCGATGTTCTGGACCTGCTCGCGCATCTGCTCGATCAGTACCTTGAGATTGACCGCTGCTTGAGTGCTGCGCGTGTCGAATGCCTTGGAGCCGAGGGTGTTGGCCTCACGGTTGAGTTCCTGCATGAGGAAATCCAGGCGCCGGCCGGCAGCCCCACCGGCCTTCAAAACGCGGCGCACTTCGGTGACATGAGTGCCGAGCCGATCGAGCTCTTCGGCTACGTCGCTTTTCTGCGCCAGCATGACAAGTTCCTGCTCAAGGCGCTGAGGCTCAAGCTCGACGCGCATTTCAGCGCAGCGATCGAGCAGCTTCTGGCGCTGCGCAGCGAGCATCTGCGGCACCTGGCTGCGAAGCGTGGCGGTCTCGGTGCCGATGGCGTCTAGGCGCTCGTTGATCAGGCGCGCAAGTTCTTCGCCCTCGCGCAAGCGGCCGGCCTTCATCTGTTCGAGCGCCTTATGGAACAGCGCCAGAGCGGCGCTATTGAGTGCCTGCGGGTCAGCCGAGTCGCCTACCAGTACACCCGGCCAAGCGAGGATCTCAAGTGGATTGAGTGGTGCAGGCTGTTTGATCAATGCCGCGACGTTCTCCGCCGCACTGATTAGCTGGCGAGCTCGCTCTTGATCGACCTGCATCGAGCGCCCAGCGGCATCTTCAGCGAAGCGCAGTGTGCATTCAACCTTGCCGCGCGAGAGCCCCTTGCGCAATGCCTCCCGAACTGAGCCTTCCAGATCGCGAAAGGCCTCGGGTAGGCGCAGGTGCGGTTCGAGATACCGATGGTTGACCGAGCGGATCTCCCAGCTGAGGGTGCCGTGTTCGCTGGCCTGCTCGGCGCGGGCGAAAGCGGTCATGCTGTAAATCATGGGGACCTCCCGGTGCGGTGACGAAAGGCGGAGGATTGTAAAGGAAAACGCGGTCAGTGACGTCGGTGCCTGATCCGCCGAGGCCCGTCTGTTCAACCTCAGTAACCCTCGTTGTCGGGCGGTTGCGCTCTGAATGGCGTGACGATGGCCCTTACGGTGGGTAAGGCCTCTATAATGGCCGTCACTCATCAAGACTCAGGATATGCCTCATGAAGCGTCCCAGTGGCCGTGCCGCCGACCAGCTGCGTTCGATCCGCATTACTCGCAACTACACCAAGCACGCCGAAGGATCGGTGCTGGTGGAGTTCGGCGACACCAAGGTGATCTGCACCGCCAGCATCGAGAACGGCGTTCCACGGTTCCTCAAGGGGCAGGGGCAGGGCTGGCTTACGGCTGAATACGGCATGTTGCCGCGAGCCACTGGAGATCGTAACCAACGTGAGGCCAGTCGGGGTAAGCAGGGCGGACGCACCCTGGAAATCCAGCGGCTCATCGGTCGCTCGCTTCGAGCGTCGCTTGACATGAGCAAGCTTGGCGAGAACACCATCTATATCGACTGCGACGTGATTCAGGCGGATGGCGGGACGCGTACTGCTTCTATCACGGGCGCGATGGTTGCGCTGGTCGACGCGTTGAAACTACTGAAAAAGCGTGGTGGGCTTAAGGGTGGCGACCCGCTCAAACAGATGGTGGCTGCGGTGTCGGTGGGCATCTACCAGGGCGAGCCGGTACTTGACCTCGATTACCTCGAAGACTCGGCGGCCGAAACGGACCTCAACGTGGTGATGACCAACGTTGGCGGCTTCATCGAGGTACAGGGCACTGCAGAAGGCGCGCCTTTCCAACCTGAAGAACTGAATGCCATGTTGGCCTTGGCGCAAAGCGGTATGCAGGAGCTGTTTGCTCTGCAGGCTGCTGCGCTGGCCGACTAGAAAGAGAAGAGGAGAACGTCATGTCTGGCCAGGAATTGGTTCCGCAGCCCTCTGCACAAGCGCGGCAGTGGGCCATGTTCTGTCATTACTCAGCGTTCTTCTGGTTTCTTGTGCCGATGATCGGCAACGTGCTGGGGCCTTTGATCGTCTGGCAGCTAAAGAAAGAGATGGATCCCTTTGTCGATGAGCAGGGCAAGGAAGCGCTGAACTTCCAGATCACCTTCAGCATATTGCTGATGATCTGCGGAGTACTTGCCTGGATTCTGATCGGCTTTCCGTTGATGGCGCTGATCAGTGTGGTGGCGTTGGTGCTGGTGGTGATAGCCGGGATCCGCGCCAACGAGGGTAAGCCTTATCGGTATCCCTTCTGTTGGCGGATCGTCAAATAGCGTCCAGCGGGTCGGCCAGAGAGAACGCACCCGAGCCGGGCGTGTTCTCCAGCGGACAACTCAGAGGCTGAGCGTCCAGTCGTAATCGACGACCAGCGGTGCGTGCTGGGAGAAGCGTGGCTGACGCGGCAGGCGGGCATTGCGGACGAAGCGGCGCATGCCGGAGGTGAGGATCTGATAGTCGAAACGCCACCCCAGATTGAGCATCTGGGCCTGTTCGGTATCGGGCCACCAACTGTAAAGGTCGCCTTCGCGGGTGACCTCACGCAATGCATCGATGTAGCCCATGTTTCCGAAAATTTCATCGAGCCATGCGCGTTCCGGCGCCAGGAACCCCGTGGCCTGCTGACAGTCGCGCCAGTTCTTCACGTCCAGTTTCTGGTGCGCCACATACAGCGAGCCGCAATAGATGTATTCGCGACGCTTGCGGCGCTGCTTGTCGAGGTAGTGAGCGAAATCGTCCATGAACTTGAATTTCTGGTTCAGGTCTTCATCCCCGCCCCGGCCGGTTGGCAGCAGAAGCGTGGCGATGCTGACCTTATCGAAGTCCGCTTGCAGGTAACGGCCGTAGCGGTCGGCTGTCTCGAACCCGAGCCCCATGATGACAGCCTTGGGCTGCAGCCTGGAATACAGCGCAACGCCACCTTGCTCCGGAATTTCGGCGTCAACGGTATATAGAAAATAGCCGTCGAGCTGATAGGCCGGATCGTCGAGTTCTACTACGGAGGCGCGGGTATCCTGCAGGCAGATGACATCGGCATTCTGCGCTTGCAACCAGCTGAGCAAACCCCGCTGCGCCGCCGCTTGAATGCCATTCACGTTGACGCTGATGATCCGCATAAATGGCCCCTAAAAACACGTGCGTGTATGATAACCCAAGCTCTTCGCAATTAGCTAAATCAGTGTTTTCCGGGAATATCCTTCATGCAGGCGTACCAGCGCGAGTTCATTCGCTTCGCCATCGAACGCGGGGTTTTGCGCTTCGGTGAGTTCACTCTGAAGTCTGGGCGCACCAGCCCGTACTTTTTCAATGCCGGGCTGTTCAACAGCGGATCTGCGCTCGCTCAGTTGGGGCGTTTTTACGCAGCGGCGGTTGTCGACAGCGGCATCGATTTCGATGTGATTTTCGGACCGGCCTACAAGGGCATTCCGCTGGCTGCGGCGACGGCCATTTCGTTGGCCGAGCATCACCAGCGTGACCTGCCGTGGTGCTTCAACCGCAAGGAAGCCAAGGATCATGGTGAAGGCGGAACGCTGGTCGGCGCGCCCCTCGGCGGTCGCGTGTTGATCGTCGATGACGTGATCACCGCCGGAACCGCAATTCGTGAAGTCATGCAGATCATCCAGGCCCAGGGTGCTGAAGCGGCCGGTGTGCTGATTGCTCTGAATCGCCAGGAGCGGGGCCAAGGGCAACTATCCGCGATTCAGGAAGTGGAGCAGGATTACGGCATGCCTGTGGTGAGCATCGTTTCCCTCGCTCAGGTGCTGGAATTCCTGGGACAGGATGAACAGCTCAAGCGCCACTTGCCTGCGGTCGAGGCATATCGGGATGAGTACGGGATTTAAGGTCGTCCAGAGTGGATGCGTGACGTCCTACCGCTGATGTGTGCTCGAGTGACGAAGCCCTGCATCTGATCTGCTTTTTGTCAGCAACTGACCAATTATGTCCGTATCGTTAGAGGTCTGGTGCCACCTCCCCGTTTGCTTGTCCTTGTACGGTCAATCAGACACAGCTGTGTTGTACGCGTCTGTCCAATCGCATGAGGGGCTGGCTATTTGGTGGGTTGCTCCGGGTAGAACCCAGGCCAAAGGTGTCGCCCTTTAGTTGGTGTGTTTATTGCTGCGCAAATGTGATGGGGTTTGTATAAGCTGAGGCCCTTGGGCATCAACAATCGGGCATTACGCGTGGCAATGCCGAAAGCACCGAGTATGGAAGAGGCTGGAGTATGCGAATTGGGAGGCGCGCGGTGTTGCTAATGGGCTTACTGGGGGCGACGGTAGCGCAAGCTGAGCTGTATCGGTATGTCGATGACAAAGGCGTCGTGGTCCTCGACCGGCACGGGGTGCCGCCGCAGTTTATTGGTCGCGGTTATGAGGTTCTCAACGATCAGGGGCGCGTGACCTTGGTCGTACCCCCTGCGCCTACGGCTCAAGAGCGTCAACGCATCCAGGAGGCGAAAGCCCGCGCTGAAAATGACGCCAAGCTGCTGCGTTTGTATGCCAGTGTGGCCGATGTGGAACGTGCCAAGGCGCGCCGCTTGTCGGAGCTCGACAGCGTTATCGGAATCACCCGAGGCAACCTTCAGTCGCTGAGGACGCAGCAGGCAAACCTTCAGAGCCAGGCGGCGAATCACGAACGGGCCGGGCGGAAGGTGCCCGAGCAACTGCTGACACAGATCGAAAACTTGGCCAAAGAGCAGGCCAGCCTGAAGCGGGACGTCGAACGCTACAGGCAGACGCGCAAGCAGGCCGAGGTCAGCTATGGGCAGGAGCGCGAGCGAGTCGCCGAGCTGCTCGGCCAGTCAGAATAGCGTCTCTCCAGACCCTAATAAAAAAGCCCGGCTCTTCATCTGAAAAGCCGGGCTTTTTCATGCCGGTGTCAGTGACTGGTTGATGTCTTGCGGTTGGTGATCAGCGTGCCGACGCCGATGTCCGTGAATATCTCCAGCAGCACCGCATTGGGCACGCGGCCATCGATAATGTGCGCGCTGTGAACGCCGCCTTGTACGGCCTCCAGCGCACAGCGAATCTTTGGCAGCATCCCGCCGTAGATGGTGCCGTCCGCAATCAGGTCGTCGACCTGCGCGGTGGTCAGTCCGGTCAGCACCTGACCTTGCTTATCCATCAGACCGGCAATGTTGGTCAGCAGCATCAGCTTTTCAGACCTCAGCGCCTCGGCGACCTTACCCGCCACCAGGTCGGCGTTGATGTTGTAGGACTCGCCGTCCGGGCCAACCCCGATTGGCGCAATGACGGGGATGAAATTGCCGCGCACGAGCATTTCCAACAGCTCGGTGTTGACGCCTGTCACCTCGCCCACCTGGCCAATATCGATGATCTCGGGAGATGTCATCTCTGGCGTTTGGCGCGTGGCCTTGAGCTTTTTCGCACGGATCAGATTGGCATCTTTGCCGGTCAGGCCGATGGCAGCGCCACCATGCTGGTTGATCAGGCTCACGATGCTTTTATTGACCTGGCCGCCGAGCACCATTTCCACCACGTCCATGGTCTGGCTATCGGTCACCCGCATGCCGTCGATGAATTGGCTCTCAATGCTCAGTCGCTTGAGCAGGTCACCGATCTGCGGGCCGCCGCCGTGCACCACCACCGGATTGATACCCACGGCCTTCATCAGAACGATGTCACGCGCGAAGCCGGTTTTAAGCTCCTCGCTTTCCATCGCATTGCCGCCGTATTTGATGACCAGCGTTTTGCCGACGAATCGTCGGATGTACGGCAGTGCTTCGGACAGAACCTGGGCAAATTGGGTGGCGGCTTCTCGGCTGAGGGTCATGCAGGGCTCCGCAAATCAGAACGGCAGTGTGAGATCAGGCGCAACAGTATAAAGCTGCGCGCGGAAGACTTCCTGTATGCGCTTGAGCTCTTCCTCGGTTTCGGCCTCGAAACGCAGCACCAGAACCGGTGTGGTATTCGAGGCGCGAACCAAGCCCCAGCCTTTTGGATAGTCCACGCGGACACCGTCGAGGGTGGTGATGTTCGCTTCGCCCCAGTGGGCATCGCGATGCAGCTTCTCGATGATGGCGAACTTGCTTTCCTCTGTGACGGTGATATTGATTTCAGGTGTAGAGACATCGTTCGGGAAGGCGGCGAACACCTGCTCGGCGTTGCGCTTGTCCTGGCTGAGAATCTCCAGCAGGCGCACGGCACTGTAGATGCCGTCATCAAAGCCGTACCAGCGCTCCTTGAAGAAGATGTGTCCGCTCATCTCTCCTGCGAGCAGCGCGCCGGTCTCCTTCATCTTCTTCTTGATCAGAGAGTGCCCGGTTTTCCACATGACCGGACGGCCACCGTAGCCGCTGATCAGCGGGGTGAGGCGCCGCGTGCACTTGACGTCGAAGATGATGTCCGCGCCCGGATTGCGCGATACGACATCCTTGGCGAACAGCATCAGCAGACGGTCGGGGAAGACAACGGTGCCGGCGTTGGTGACCACGCCGACGCGGTCACCGTCGCCGTCGAATGCCAGGCCCAGGTCGGCGTTTTCGGACTTGACCTTGGCGATCAGGTCTTCGAGATTTTCCAGCTTGCCCGGGTCGGGATGATGGTTGGGGAAATTACCGTCGACATCACAGAACAGGGGGATGACCTTGCATCCGAGGGCTTCGATCAGCTGCGGAGCGATCACGCCAGCGACGCCGTTGCCGCAGTCGACCACCACCTTCATCGGTTTGGCCAGTGCGATGTCTTCACGGATGCGCTTGAAGTAGCTCTCGAGTACGTCAACCTGTTCCGCCTGGCCTACGCCCTCGCTGAGGTTGCCGGTCTCGATCCGCTCGCGCAGGGCCTGGATTTGCTCGTTGGCGATTGTGTCGCCAGCAATGACGATCTTGAAACCGTTGTAGTCCGGCGGGTTGTGGCTGCCGGTCAGCATCACACCAGACTTGCCCGCCAGGACGTTGGCTGCGTAGTACAGAACCGGGGTCGGGACCATGCCGACATCGCTGACACTACAACCGCTGTCGACCAATCCTTGGATCAGATGCTGGACCAGTTCGGGGCCGGACAGTCGGCCATCGCGGCCTACTGAGACATTTGGCTCGCCCTTGGCCAGGCTCTCGGAGCCAACCGCCCTGCCTATCCAGTAGGCGGTTTCGGTGGTCAGGCTTTCACCGACCACGCCACGGATGTCGTACGCGCGGAAGATGCTCGCTGGCAGTTGCGGGGCTTTGGGGGCGCTCATTGCGGTTTCTCGCTCCTTGGGGTCGAGGCCAAGCCAGTCCTGGTCCTCGTCGAGAATATCGATGTCGAGAATGTCGGTGTTCTGGAAAACGGGGTCGACATAATCGGTGGATGGGGCTTGCCGGACCGCGGCTTGCTCAGCAGCCGTGGCTTTGGCCGGTGCCATCCCTGCGGTGCGCAGTGGCAGGCGGACCAGACTCTTGGCCAGCGCATCAAGCGCCGGCAGGCTCAAGGTCGGTGTTTTGATGGTCCTGCCGTTAGAGAGTTCCTGAACCATTTGTCCAAGATGCAAGACGTCCTCGCGGAGCCTGCGCTGCTGCGCGCTGAGCACCGCTTGCAGTCCGAGCAACAGGCCGCACAAGGCCACCAGCGCTGCTCCGAGCATCAGTAAGGGTGACGGCCCGGCGGCGGCGAGCTCCCCCGCTGGGAGAAAGTTGACCTTCCAGTTCGGATTGTTGCTCGGCAGGTTTATCGCAGCCGCGTCCAGGCCGGCCTCACCGCGCTGAGCCAGCAGTTGCGCGGGTGCGCCACTGAACTGCTGCACCAGGCGCAGTTGCCCAGCGTCGGCCGGTAGCTGGGGCAGGGTTGCGAGAAGACGCTCGAGGCTGGTCACCAGCAACAGCGTACCCTGAACCGGTTGATCGGGCTCTGTGCGTAACGCGACCGCACTGTAGAGCATCCAACGAGTGCCGACCTTGAACGCTTCGGCTGCCGGCTCCTGGCCGTTCTCAGCTCTTTGCAGCAGATCCAGGGCTGCAAAGTTCAGGGGCGCTGGCCGATTGGGGTCCGTACGGGCCTGGCCTCGCAGGTTGAGCTGGGCATCCACCACGCCGTCCCGGTAACCCAACTCGCGCTCGAGGGCACGTATCTGCTGTGGCTGCTCGCTGCGCAACGCTTCGAGCAGTTGCGGATCGCGTGCGGCAGCGCGTGCGTCGTTGGCGAGTTGGCGCAGGGCCTGGTTGATCGCGGAGGCCTGGCTTTGACCCCATGCCTGTGCAAGCGCTCTGGCCTGTTGCTGCTGAGCGCTTTGTTCGGCAAACCAGAGCAACACAGCGGCGGCCACGAGCCCAAGTAGTCCGGGGATCAGGCCGGGCAGGAGCATCTTTACGCCTGAGCTGCGTTGCGGACTGGAGGTGGAGATGGAGGTATCGGCGGGGCTGATAACGCCGTTGTCCTTGGCGGTGCGTTTGAAGAGTTTCATGGGTCTCCTCGGTTCGTCCTGAAGAGGCGAGATTGTCAGTGGCTACCGGAATGGCCGAAACCACCTGCACCGCGTTCACTGTTGTCGAACTCGCTTACGAGCTCGAACTGCGCCTGTATCACGGGCACCAGCATCAGTTGGGCGATGCGCTCACCGACGGCAATCGTGAAGCTGGTCTGGCCGCGGTTCCAGCATGACACCATTAGCTCCCCCTGGTAGTCGGAGTCGATTAGGCCGACCAGGTTGCCCAGCACGATACCGTGCTTGTGACCCAGGCCTGAGCGCGGCAGGATCAGCGCCGCCAGGTTCGGGTCAGCGATATGGATGGAAAGGCCGGTCGGGATCAGCAGCGTCTGCCCGGGTTCAAGGGTCGCATCGGCTTGCAGCATGGCGCGCAGGTCGAGCCCGGCTGAACCGCTGGTGGCGTACGCGGGAAGGGGGAAATCCTGGCCGAGGCGGGGATCGAGTATTTTAGCTTGAAGTTTGTGCATGGTCAGGCCTGATGGTAACGGTCGGCGATAAAGGCGATCAGCTGCCGAGCGATGTGCCCCTTGCTGGCCTGGCTGAAGCGGGTTTCGTCCTGCTGGCGGTCGATCACCGTGACGGCATTTTCTTCGCTGTTGAAGCCAATGCTCGGGTTGGCGACGTCGTTGGCCACGATCAGGTCGAGGTTCTTGTCACGCAGCTTGCGCGTGGCGTACTCGAGCAGGTTTTCCGTCTCGGCTGCGAAGCCGACGCTGAACGGCCGATCTGGCCGCCCGGCCAGCGTGGCGAGGATGTCAGGATTACGGACCATCTGCAGCAGCAGGCCATCGCCCTTGGTAGGGTCCTTTTTCAATTTGTGCGGTGCGACCACTTCGGGGCGGTAATCAGCGACCGCTGCGGCGGCGATGAACAGGTCGCAAGGCATTGCCGCCTCGCACGCGGCGAGCATGTCGCGCGCGCTCACGACATCGATGCGCTGGACCCGGTCGGGTGTCGGCAGCAAGACCGGCCCGGCCACCAGCGTCACACGTGCCCCGGCTTCGGCAGCGGCCTCCGCGAGGGCAAAGCCCATTTTTCCAGAGCTGTGATTAGTGATGTAGCGCACCGGGTCGATGTTTTCCTGGGTAGGACCGGCGGTAATCAATAGATGGGTTCCGGTCAGCAGGTTGCGTTCGAAGCAATCGGCTGCGGCCTGGGCCAGGTCGTCTGCCTCGAGCATCCGGCCAAGACCGACATCGCCGCAGGCCTGGCTGCCGGATGCCGGGCCGAACAGGCGTATGCCCCGCTGCTGTAGCAACGCACGATTGGCTTGGGTGGCGGGGTCAGCCCACATGGCTTGGTTCATGGCAGGAGCCAAAGCAACCGGAGCGTTGGTCGCAAGCACCAGGGTTGTCAGAAGGTCGTTAGCGACCCCCTGTGCCAGGCGCGCCATCAGGTCGGCAGTGGCCGGCGCCACCAGTACCAGATCGGCCCAGCGTGCCAGTTCGATATGGCCCATGGCTGCTTCGGCGGCGGGGTCGAGCAGGTCCAGGTGGACAGGGTGGCCGGACAGGGCCTGGAGGGTTAGCGGCGTAATGAATTCCCGACCACCACTGGTCATCACGACGCGCACTTCGGCGCCCTGGTCGCGTAGCCGGCGCACCAGCTCCGCACTCTTGTAAGCGGCGATTCCGCCACCGACGCCCAGGACGATGCGTTTACGATAAAGCCGCTGCATAGGCCTGCCTTTCAACGGGTGAGAACTGGTTCCGGCGAGGGCCGGTTGCCGTGGATAAAAGGCCGCTAAGATAGCACAGCGCCCTCAGAGGACGAGGGGCACGCTCGACATGGAGGTGACATGAGCATACGTGATTGGCCGGCGGCGGAAAGGCCGCGGGAAAAGCTGCTGGAGCAGGGGGCAGCAGCCCTGTCAGATGCGGAACTCTTGGCCATATTCCTGCGCACCGGGGTGGCCGGAAAAAGCGCAGTGGATCTGGCGCGGTATCTGCTAAGCGAGTTCGGCAGTCTGCGGGCATTACTTGAGAGTGACCTGGCCCAGTTCAGCGGGCACCTGGGCTTGGGGCCGGCCAAATTCGCCCAGCTTCAGGCTGTACTGGAAATGGCGCGACGGCATCTGGCTGAGCGCATCCGTCGGGATTCGGCGTTGGAGAGCCCGCAGGCAGTGCGTGACTTCCTCAAGGCACGCCTGCGCCATGAACCGCACGAGCTGTTTGCTTGCCTCTTTCTCGATTCCAAACACCGGGTGCTGGCCTTCGAGGTGCTGTTTCACGGCACGATAGACGGGGCCAGCGTCTATCCCCGCCAAGTGGTCAAGCGCGCGCTGGCGCAGAACGCCGCGGCGGTCATTCTGACTCATAACCATCCATCCGGCGTGGCCGAGCCGAGCCAGGCTGACCGGCAGCTGACCCGCAGGCTCAGCGATGCGCTGGCGCTCGTTGATGTGCGGGTGCTCGACCATTTCATTGTCGGTGATGGCGAGCCGTTGTCGATGGCTGAATACGGCTGGATGTAGTCGTCACGGTTCATGCCAGCAGGGGAATCAGCAGTAGCGGGATCAATACACTCAGGACGAAGCGGCCATTCCAGCCGACGGCGATGCGCCAGGGTGACAGCTGAGCATGACGAGCCAATAACACAGCAGAGGGCCCGTAGGGCGAGAGCAGCATGGCTAGCGAAAAGCCGAACAGCAGCGCTACGGCCGGCTGCGTTACGGCCAGGCCCTGACTCGCTAGTTGTGCCAGCAGCGCGGCGCAGAGGTTCATTGAGATCAGCGGTGCGACGCCGAGTAGCGCCAACGCCATCACCGCCAGAGCGCCGATCGCACCCAGACCGAACAGTGCCATTGTCGAGCTCCCGAGCTGGTCCGCCAGGTGATGAACCGGCAACAGTGCCGCAACCAGTCCGGCGAGCAACGCCGAACAGGCAAAGATGAACGTCTCGTTGCGCATGCCGATCAACGTTTCGCTGACCTCGCTGAGGACCTGGCGCGGCGCGGTCCGCTGCCACAGCAGGACCAGGATCACGGCTGTTGGCACCGTCAGCATCGCGGCCTGGGTGGCTGACAGCCAGGTCAGCGCGGCCAGAAGGGCGATCAACGTAATGCCAATGACGCTGCCTAACAGCAGGCCATGCAAGCGGCCACCGGTTTGCCGGCTGTCCGGGCCGGCCTCGATCACGGGATATTCGGCCAGCTGTTGCAATCGGCGGTTTTCAACCGCCCAGCCGAACAAAAGCAGGATCAGCCCGCCCAGAAGCCCGAAGGGCAGCAGCGTGCTCCAGCTGAGTCCGAGCTCACGAGTCAGGATCGCCACTGCGACACTGGTCGGCGCCAGCAAAGGCACCAGGGCGAACCCTCGCAACGCTGTGACCATCACGCCGCGGCGACCTTCGCGGCGCTGATGGTCGCTGTAGGGGCGGCGCTCAAGATGGTTGTCCAGTGAACCGCAGATCAGGTTAAGCATGCCGAAACTGAGCACCGAGCTGATCGCAAACGTGCTCAGCAGATAGCCTGGATAAAGCCATTGGCGGGGGCCGGCCAATAGCAGGCGATGCAACTCGCTGAGTTGGTGCAGGCGCTTAACCAGGCAGTGCATTAGCCCCAGCGCCCCAATGAACGCCGCGTAATAGGCGGCCGATGACAGCAGGCGTGCGCCTTGCTCCCAGTTCGCCTCGCCAGACAGCAACCAGTACCCGAGCAGCGCGATGGTGACGATCCCGAGCCGCCTTGGATAGGGCATCAGCGAGCGCCAGTGCCAGACGAAAAACAGCCCCAGAAGGATGCCGCTGATAACGCTAAGCGGCTGGATTCGAGTCATCAGAGCCAGCAGCTCGAACAATAGAGCCAGCGGCAATAGCGCGGTCATCTAAGCGGGGAGCTCCCGCCGCAGAGCGCCACGCTTGAACACGCCTTCCCCGAACGCGATCAATCGATTCTGCTCGTCAAGCAAGTCGCAGCTGGCCATGAACACCTTGTGCCCGGAGGAGCGGCACCGAGCCTGCGCTCGGACGCGGCTGCCAGCAGAGGCAGCTGCGCTGAAATTGATGTTCATCGACAGCGTTAGTGCCACTCGGCGGTCGACCGGATCGGCTTCCCAGGTGCCGCACAAACCCATGGCGACATCCATCAGGGTCGCCATCACTCCGCCGTGCATGTTGCTGGCATTGTTCAGGTGGCGAGGTAACAGCTCAAGCGCGAGGGTGGCGTGTTCGGGACCATAGGCCAGCAGCTCGCAGCCGATGTCTTGGAAGAAGCCGGTAACGGACGCATGGACCTGCTGAAGCTGGTCGGGTGAGTAGTTGGAAGCTGACATGAGGTTCGATCACGGATGGCTTGCTAAGGAGACTGGCAGTCTTTAGGCTCTTGGTCAAATTAGGTGGAATGACGTTCCGCACTGCGGAATACGCATCACCTGTCAGCTCAGATCACCGAATCGCAAGGCCATCCCTGTCAGGAGGTTCCCATGTTTTCCCGTATCGGCATCATCGGGGCCGGCGCCATGGGGCGCGGCATCGCACAACTCTTCGCCAGCGCCGGCCAGCAGGTCTGGTTGTACGACAGTCACTCTGAAACCATAGACCAGGCCCTGCAGTTCAATCGCGAGCTGCTCGAGCGCAGTGTGGCCAAGGGGCGCATGAGTGCCGACGAGCTGACCGCGGTTATGAACCGCATGCAGCCTGCGCATCGGCTCTCCGATCTGTCTGGCTGCGATTTGCTGATCGAAGCGATCGTCGAAAATCTGGAGGCCAAGCAGAGCCTGTTCGTTGAACTGGAAAGTTTGATCTCTGCCGATGCCGTTCTCGCCACCAACACTTCGTCGTTATCGGTGACCCGCATCGCCAGTGCTTGTGAGCGTCCCGAACGGGTTGCTGGCTATCACTTCTTCAACCCGGTCACTCTGATGAAGCTGGTCGAAGTGGTGCGCGGTGAGCGCACCGACCCCTCGGTCATCGAGCGATTGGTGCAATTGGCCGAGCACGCCGGACACTTCCCTGCGATTACGCCGGATACCCCCGGTTTTTTGGTCAACCACGCCGGCCGTGCTTATGGCACCGAGGCGCAGCGCATCCTGAGTGAGGGCATCGCCACGCCGGAGCAGATCGACAGAATCTTGCGTGACGGCCCGGGGTTTCGGATGGGCCCGTTCGAGCTGTTCGATCTGACCGGGCTGGACATCTCTCATGCGGTGATGGAGTCGGTGCATGACCAGTTCTATTACGACGCGCGTTATACCCCTTCGTATCTCGCGGCCCAACGGGTGGCGGCCGGGTTGCTCGGACGCAAGACAGGGCGGGGGTTCTATCGCTACGAAGATGGTCAGCAGATCCGCACGCCGGAGCCTCGCTTCGAACCGGTAACCGTTGACCGGCCGTTCTGGCTCGACACGATCGATCCCGAGCTGCGCAGCCGTATCGGATCGGTCCTGCAGCAGGCTGGCGTGATCTTGGAAGACGGCGCCGAGCCGTCGGAACAGGCGATCTGTCTGATCACGCCGCTGGGAGAGGACGCGAGTAGCTACATCGAGCGGCTGGCGCTGCCAGCGGTGCGCACTATCGCCCTGGACCCATTCAGCGACCTGGAAAAGCGCCGTGTCTTGATGCGTCAGCCAGCGCTCGATCCGGCATTGGAGGCGCAGGCTCGTCAGGCGTTAGGGGGGGACGGGGTCCCGGTAGAGGTGATCAACGATTCACCGGGTTTCATCAGCCAGCGCATCGTGGCCAGTATCGTCAATCTGGGGTGTGAAATCGCTCAAAAGGGCATCGCCTCGCCGGAGACACTCGACCGTGCGGTGATGGTTGCCCTCGGCTATCCAAAAGGGCCGTTGGGGTTTGCTGCGCACTACAACCCGGCACGCATTCTTACCATTCTCGAGGGTATGCAGCGCTGCTATGGTCACGAGCCGCGCTATCGCCCGAGCCCTTGGCTGCGGCGCCGGGTGCAGCTCGGTCTGCCGTTGACGGCTCCCGATCAGGCGCGCTGACCGGAAGCTTTGCCACAGGTGGCTCTGGGGTGGCCTGCGATCGGGTCTCTGTCCGGAACCTTGGCTGCATCGCTGGATGGCACAAGCGCCATGGCTTTTGGCGCTACATCACTACTTGGCGGCGCTTGGCGCAACCCCAGGCTGGCTAAGCTTGCCAAACAGGCTATCCGGAGTTTGCAATGAAAACGCTAACCGATCATCTCGCCCAGTACGCGGCCTACCACCGAGACCCGCGGAATCTGCTCAGTCACTTCATCGGCATTCCGATGATCGTGCTGGCTGTCGCGGTATTACTGTCTCGTCCCGGCGTGGAGGCATTCGGACTCTGGCTGAGCCCGGTTTTATTGGTCGCCTCGATCTCAACGCTGTTCTATCTTCGGCTGGATGTACGCTTCGGCGTGCTCATGGGGGCGCTGCTGGTGCTCTGCGCCTGGATAGGCGCAGCGCTCGCCCAGCAATCGACAACTCGATGGCTGAGCGCCGGGGGCGGTTTGTTCCTGGTTGGTTGGGCCATCCAGTTCATCGGACACTACTTCGAAGGGCGCAAGCCGGCATTCATCGACGATTTGAGCGGGCTGATCATTGGACCACTGTTCGTCGTCGCTGAGCTGGGCTTCATCTTCGGCTTGCGCGAACCCCTGCGCCACGCTATCGAAGAGCGGGTTGGCCCGGTTCGGTTGCGACGGGTGTCGGCTGACGCCTGACGGTCGCGCACTCAATCAGGTGCGATCGCCATCCATTGGTCGCTGAGGCTGCGCGCGTGGCGGTCAACCATGATCGGGGCGAAAGCGCGGCCTGACGCAGTGTTGAAGCTGTTGTTGCCACTGTTCATGTCTTCAAGCGCAACCTTGAGAAACTCCCAGCGGGTCTTCAGTTTCGCAATGGCTGCGTTCGATTTGCCGTCCAGCGTCGCCAGTTGCTCGTCGATCGACGGCACGAGCCGACGCTCGTCCTGGCCAAGGTAGGTGTCTGGTTGTTCGCGCGCGGTTTCGAATGAACCAACATAGGCGCGGCTTAGGTACTGCACGGTGAGGTATTCAACCTTGGCCGGAAGCTCAGCGCGTACATTGGCGCCTTGCTGGCTGCGCACCGCCGTCAGAAAATCGCGCAGCGCCTTGCTCATCTGCAGTGGCCAGCCCCAAGGCATGTCGTCTTCCTGGTAACCGAAGCCTGCCCCTTCGCGGAGCGTTGTCTGCAACACCTGATGCGTTTGGTGAAGGTCATCGCCGGCGCCGGGAAAGCGCTTGACCGTGTCAGCCAGCGCCTCCAGGTCGCTTTCCATTCTGGCTAGGTGCGCCTTCTGAAAGCCCTCGCCACGGTAGAGCAATAGGCTGCTGGTGGCACGGTTGGCATGGATCTGCATGCTCTCCAGCGGGGTGAAGGTTTGTGCTTGAGCAGGAATGATTCCCGCTTGGAACCCGCACGCCAGCAGAACTACCATCCATAGCCATTTGCGATGATTCATGTCGCGCTCCTTTTTATTTTTATAGAAGCAAGTGTCTGGCTGTCGAACCAGCACGGCATCAGCCTGTTAGCCTAGCCAAGGGGTGGCACTCTGTTATCACACAAAGGCGCTATTTTTTGAGGCTCGGCCATTTGAGCGGCAAGATTGGCGGAAGTGTCACGAAACCTCGCCTTTACAGGCCGTTCAGAGCATCCGTTCCAGCCCGATGACCCGGCTGAGCCAGGCATTGAATCGCCGCCAGGCACCGCCTGGTTCGTGCAGCAATACTTTATGCTGACCGTCATCTTCAGCGATCCAGACCAGCCGAGAACTGCCGTTGCGCTCGATCAATCGCACTTCATAGCTGACGGCGGGCGAAGTGCCCTCCTGCGTTAGCTCGTGCACTTCGCTCGCCAGCTCGGGGCTGTCTATGAGAATGCCGACCTCGGTATTCCACAGGACAGAGCGGGGGTCGAAGTTCAGCGAGCCGAGGAACACTCGTTCCCGGTCGAACACCGCAGCCTTACTGTGCAGGCTGGACTCAGATTCGCCACTGATGCTGATGCGGGTGTCCTGGTCGGGTTGCCGACGCAGCTCGAACAGCCTTACTCCCGCCCGTAGTAGCTCCGCACGGTAGGGAGCATATCCGCCATGGACGGCGGGCACGTCGGTGGCTTCGAGGGAATTGGTCAGGACTTGCACTGCAACGCCATTTCGAGCGTGGCTGGCCAGGTATTCCGCGCCTTGCTCGGTTGGCACGAAGTACGCGGAGATCAATGTCAGCGATCGTCTTACGCCGTCCATGCTCGGTTGCAGCTGGGTGGTTAGCAGCAGGCTTTCATTAGGGATGCCGGGCGCTTCGATCTTGTCGGGGTGATCCCAGAGCGCTTCGCCTGGTGCCCAGATCAGATCGGCCAGCCAGTCGCGCGGTAACGGCTCCTGCACACCGCTCATCAGGTGCTGATATCGGCGTTCGTCCTTGCTTCGTTCGGCCTGCAGGTATTGGGTGATATCGAGGCGCGCCAGCTCGAGCTCGTCAACGCTGGGCGGATGGTGCAGGAATTCCTGGATTGGCACGCTTAGCTGATGATTCCAGTACTGATCGAAGCTCACGGCCAGCTGTGCAGCGACCGTGCCGGCCGCCAGCAGGTCAATGTCGGTGAAGTTGAATCCCTGATCTGCATCGAAGTACTCGTCGCCCAGATTGCGACCTCCGACGATCGCGAGGGTGCTGTCGGCGAGCATCAGCTTGTTGTGCATGCGCCGGTGTTGCTTGGATAAATTCAGCAGGCGGCCAAGGGTGCGGGTAACGGCATTACTGCGACCGGCATGTAATGGATTGAACACGCGAATCATTATGTTCGGGTGGGCTGCGAGCGTGGCGATCTGGTAATCACTGCCGTCGCTGGTGGTATCGTCGAGCAGCAGGCGGACCCGAACGCCACGGTCGGCAGCTCGCAGCACTTCCTCGATCAGTGCACGGGTGCTCAGCCCGTCGTGGACGATGTAGTACTGTACGTCGAGGCTCGTTCGGGCTTCGCGGATCAGCCTCATGCGCGCCGAAAAAGCGTCCGCGCTGTCCGCCAGCAGGCGGAAACCGGATGTACCCTCAGCTTGCCCTGCCGCCTGAGTCTCGACTCGCTGGGCCAGCGCCGAAGCATCGTTGGGTAGCGCAAAGGACGTTGGGGCCGGTGTGATCTGGCCGGCACAGCCAGCCAGGAACAGCACTGCCACTAGCAGCAGGTGCATGCGCAGGGTCACTCCTGTCGATTGTTATCTTCCTCAACAGCTTGGACGCCAGCGCAACGGCGAAATTCAGAACTCGTCTTTGAGTCGATGCCAGAGCATGCCGAGTGCGAGCAGGGGGGAGCGCAGCCGCTGTCCACCCGGGAAGGTCGGGTGTGGCACGCGGGCGAACAGATCGAAACGCCCTTCGGCCTGTCCGGCGATGGCCTCGCCCAGCAACCGCCCGGCGAGGTGTGTCGCATTCAAGCCGTGACCCGCGTACGCTTGGGCATAGAACACGTTGGGCTGCTCCGGCAATCGACCGATTTGCGGCAGGCGATTCGCGCCGATACCGATCATGCCGCCCCATTGGAAATCGATGCGCACCGCCTTTAGCTGCGGAAACACATCGAGCATCTTTGGCTGCATATAGGCCGCGATGTCTTTTGGGTCACGACCGGAGTAATGGCAAGCACCGCCAAACAGCAGGCGTCCATCTGCCGACAGGCGAAAGTAATCCAGCGCGACACGCTGGTCGCAGACCGCCATGTTCTGTGGCAGTAGTTCCTGCCTGACCGCCTCTGGCAAAGGTTCGGTGGCAATGATGTAACTGCCGGCGGGTAGCACCTTGCCGGCCAGTGATTTGTTCAGCGAGCCCAGATAGGCATTCCCGGCCAGCACGAGCTGCTTGGCATGTACGCTGCCCTGCGCTGTGTGGACGCGAACCTGGCTGCCATAGTCGATTCGTTCGACTGCGGATCGCTCGTACAGCTGAACGCCAAGTGACTTCGCCGCAGCGGCTTCACCCAGTGCCAGGTTGAGGGGGTGGAGGTGGCCAGACCCCATATCGATCAGGCCGCCCACATAGCGATCGGAGCCGATGACCTCGCGCATGGCCTCCTTCGGCACGCGCCGTAAGGTATGTGGATAACCCAGACGCTGAAGGTCTGCGTAGTCCGCATCGAAGCCATCAAGATGACGTTGTTTCGTTGCCAGATCGCAATAGCCCCAGGTCAAGTCGCAGTCGATGGCGTAACGCTCGATGCGCTCGCGAACGATATCCACCGCTTCGAAACCCATGCGTTTGAGGCTGTCCACGCCCTCTTCACCCAGCACTGGCTGAAACTGCTCGACGTCGTGCCCTACGCCGCGAATCAGCTGCCCGCCGTTGCGCCCGCTGGCACCCCACCCGATGCGATGGGCTTCCAGCAGGACCACAGACAACCCGCGTTCGGCTAGCTCGATTGCGGTATTGAGGCCGCTGAAGCCGCCGCCGACAATGCAGACGTCGGCCTGTTGTTCGCCCTGCAAGGGCATGAACTCAAGCGGTTGATTGACACTGGCGGCGTAGTAGGACGCGGCGTGGTCGTGCGAGGTTGAGGCCGAGTGGCGGTGAGTCATGGTTGAGCCTTGAACGATTTGCCTGGCCGAAGGGTAGACCGGACAGGCCTTGCTCGGCAAAAGCGCAGCGTATCGGATCAATCCGGAACGGGCAGCTCCAAAGACTCCTTTACCTCTTCCATGACGATGTAGCTCTTGGACTCGCGCACATGTGGCAGTTTGAGCAGGATATCTCCGAGCAATTTGCGATACGACGCCATTTCAGAAATGCGGGCCTTGATCAAATAGTCGAAGTCGCCCGAAACCAGGTGACACTCCAGCACATGCGGTAGCTTCAGCACGGCGCGGCGAAACTCCTCGAAGATGTCGCCGGACTTGTAGGACAGGCTGATCTCCACGAATACCAGCAAGCCGCCTTTCAGATGCTGCGGGTTCAGCCTCGCGGTGTACCCCATGATGATGCCCTCACGCTCCAGACGCCTGACGCGCTCCGTGCAGGGTGTGGTCGACAGGCCGATACGCTCGCCGAGTTCCGTGAAGGGCATGCGTCCGTCAGTCTGTAACAGGCGGAGTATCTGGCGGTCGATCTTGTCCAGTTCGCGGCGGGTCTGGTGCTTGGTTCGCATTAGGCATATCGCC
Source organism: Stutzerimonas stutzeri (assembly GCF_051028275.1). Taxonomy (GTDB): domain Bacteria; phylum Pseudomonadota; class Gammaproteobacteria; order Pseudomonadales; family Pseudomonadaceae; genus Stutzerimonas; species Stutzerimonas stutzeri_AS. The sequence continues at coordinate 3,807,965 of NZ_CP069269.1, read as the reverse complement.
TCTGGAATAGCCTTTTCAGGCGTGAATTAATCGCAAATATAGCTTCATATATAGCGAAAAACACTGCCTTACGCTTTCTATACTTCGCATCAACAGTGACTCGAAAAAGCCCGTTAGCACGGGTGGGAGACGACGATGCGTGTTCTGGTGATGGGAAGCGGCGTGATCGGTACCACCAGTGCCTACTATCTGGCTCGGGCCGGTTTCGAGGTCGTGGTTGTCGACCGTCAGCCAGCCGTGGCGATGGAGACGAGCTTCGCCAACGCTGGTCAGGTTTCCCCCGGCTACGCGTCGCCCTGGGCCGCCCCCGGCGTGCCGCTCAAGGCGATGAAATGGCTGATGCAACGTCATGCGCCGCTCGCCATCAAGCTCACCGGCGATATCCACCAGTACCTCTGGATGGCGCAGATGCTGCGTAACTGTACGGCCGCACGCTATGCCGTGAACAAGGAGCGCATGGTGCGACTGTCTGAGTACAGCCGCGATTGCCTGGATGAGTTACGTGCTGAAACTGGTATCGACTACGAAGGGCGGCAATGCGGTACGACTCAGCTGTTCCGCACGCAGGCGCAGCTCGACAACGCGGCCAAGGACATCGCTGTGCTGGATGCCTCTGGCGTACCCTATGAACTGCTTGATCGTGCTGGCATCGCGCGCGCCGAGCCGGCGCTGGCCACGGTTTCGGAAAGACTCAGTGGGGCGCTTCGCCTGCCCAACGATCAGACCGGTGATTGCCAGATGTTCACCACCAAGCTCGCGGACATGGCTCGCAAGCTGGGTGTCGAGTTCCGTTTCAATCAGGGCATCGAGCGGCTGCAATTCGCGGGCAATCGGCTCGAAGGCGTCTGGATCGACGGCCAGCTGGAGAAGGCTGATCGCTATGTGCTGGCGCTGGGCAGCTACAGTCCGCAGATGCTCAAGCCGCTTGGCATACGCGCGCCCGTCTATCCGCTCAAGGGCTACTCGTTGACCGTACCGATCAGCGACCCCTCGATGGCACCGGTTTCCACCGTGCTCGACGAGACTTACAAGGTTGCCATCACCCGCTTCGAGCAGCGTATTCGCGTCGGCGGCATGGCTGAAATTGCCGGACATGATCTGTCACTCAATCCACGTCGCCGGGATACTTTGGAGATGGTCGTTGGCGACCTCTTTCCGCAGGGCGGCGATCCGAGCAGCGCCGAACTCTGGACCGGTCTACGCCCGGCCACCCCGGACGGTACGCCGATCATCGGCGGCACACGCTATCGTAACCTGTATCTAAATACCGGACACGGTACTCTTGGCTGGACCATGGCCTGTGGTTCCGGACGCTTGCTGGCCGACATGCTGGCTCAAAAACGCACGCAGATCAGTACCGACGGCCTCGATATTTCCCGCTACGGCACCCAGAAGGAATCGCACAATGCCCATACAGCGCCTGCACACTAACGCTCGCATGAGCCAGATCGTCATCCACGGCAACACGGTTTATCTGGCCGGTCAGGTAGGCGAGGACATGAGCGCGGGGATCGAACAACAAACCCGCCAGACGCTCGATAATATCGAGCGTCTCCTGCAGCAGGCTGGTACCGATAAGCAGCACATCCTCTCGGTGACCATCTACCTGAAAGACATCGACGCCGATTTCGCCGGCATGAATGCCGTCTGGGATCAGTGGCTTCCCGAAGGCGTCGCGCCTGCGCGCGCCACGGTAGAGGCCAAGCTTTGCGAGCCGGAGATCCTGGTCGAGCTGTCCGTCGTGGCCGCACTGCCGGCTTAACCGGATCGCAACACGGGATGATTGGTCATTTCGTCCCGTTGTGTTGAAAATACTGAACGCCCTCGCCATCATAGCGCCCTCAACAATCGCTCTTATTGGGGGCTCCCGTATTGGACGTCGGTGCTCGGCTGCAAACCATCCGCAAGCTCAAGGGTTTGTCCCAGCGTGAACTCGCCAAGCGTGCAGGCGTTACCAACAGCACGATATCCATGATCGAGAAAAATAGCGTCAGCCCGTCCATCAGTTCGCTGAAGAAGGTGCTGAGCGGCATCCCCATGTCGTTGGTTGAGTTCTTCTCGCCTGATTTCGATCAGGACGCCGATACCCAGGTCGTTTATAAAGCTGGCGAGCTGATCGATATTTCCGACGGTGCCGTCAGCATGAAGCTGGTTGGCAAGGCCCATCCAGGCCGCGCGATTGCCTTTCTCGCCGAAACTTATCCACCCGGGGCGGATACAGGCACGGACATGCTTTCGCATCAGGGGGAGGAGGCTGGGATGCTGGTTGAAGGGCGTCTGGAACTGACCGTCAGCGGCCAGAGTTACATTCTTGAAAGCGGCGATAGCTACTACTTCGAAAGCAGCAAGCCGCATCGCTTCCGCAATCCATTCGAGGCGCCTGCCAAGCTGATCAGCGCCACGACACCAGCCAATTTCTAGGTCGCGGCAGACCTGTGGCATCCCTGTTGGCTGTGCGACAAAGCGTCGCTGGGGATGGCAGGGCCTTTCGTATTGTTTCGGCGGGCATGGCTTGCCGTTATACTGACCACCGCTCGCGATACCGTGGCCGCGAGCGTGTCTAGCCACATGAGGGTATAAGGTGAACCTGATTAAGAAGATCCTGGTAGCGCAGGCTGCCGTAGTTGCCCTATGGGCAGTGAGCGCTCAGGCTGCGACCAACGATGACATCGCCGAACGCCTCAAGCCGGTGGGTAGTGTCTGTATCCAGGGCGAGGAATGCGCAGCGGCCGGTCCAGCAGCTGCTTCGGCTGGTGGCGGAGCTCGCAGCGGTGAAGAAGTGGTCGCCAAGTTCTGTAATGCCTGTCATGGCACCGGTTTGCTGAATTCGCCAAAGGTTGGCGATGCTGCTGCCTGGCAAGCCCACGCCGACAAGGCGGGTGGTCTGGACGGCTTGTTGGCCAATGCCATCACAGGCATTAACGCCATGCCGCCGAAAGGCACCTGCGCTGACTGCTCGGATGACGAATTGCTCGCCGCAATCAAGCAAATGTCCGGTCTGTAACAGGCGCAGCCAAGCGTCAGCCGGTCAGTCAAAGCCGCCCTCGGGCGGCTTTGTCGTTTCTGGTTGGGGAGAAAAGCTGCACGGCGCTGGGTCGAAACTTGAAACCCGTACCCTGGACATTGGCGACGCCGGTCCAGGCAAGAAGATGAGGTGCCCATGCCCAGTTCCGCCCCGCAACCCGAGCAACTTCACTTTTCCAGCGACGGCCGTACGCCGAACAGCTCGCACCCGGTGCTGGTGTACCGGCAGCTGCCGCTCGCTGACAACGACTATGCCAGCGCGTTCGAAAATCTGTTCAACAGCCATCTGTGGCCGGCCCAGTGGCGCGCGGGTGTGTATGGTTATCACCATTACCATTCCACCGCCCATGAAGTGCTAGGGGTATCGCGTGGTTCGGCGCGGCTGATGCTCGGCGGCGAGCAAGGGCAGGAAGTCGAGGTGTGCGCAGGCGACGCGCTGGTATTGCCAGCCGGCACCGGCCACTGCCAGCTCAGCGCCAGCGATGATTTCGAAGTGGTGGGCGGTTATCCCGTTGATCAGGAATACGATCTGCTGCGCCCGGATGCCGCTCACCATGACGAGGCAAGAGCGCGCGCTCAGCGGGTCGGCGTTCCGGTAAGCGATCCGGTTGCCGGCACGCAGGGCGCGTTGGTTGGCCTGTGGCGCAAGGAATAAGCGTTCGGTCGCTTACTCGACGAACACCACCTGGCCGTCGCTGAGGGCGGCCACGCGCGCCAGTGATTCGACCCGGAAACCCGCTTCTTCGAGCTCCTGCCGGCCTGCCTGAAACGACTTTTCGATGACGATGCCGAGTCCGGCGATGCTCGCGCCTGCCTGCTGGATGATGGAGATCAGCCCCTTGGCTGCTTTGCCGTTGGCCAGGAAATCGTCGATAACCAGCACCCGATCACTGGGCGACAGGTGGTTGGTTGAAATCGCGATGGTGCTCTCGACCTGCTTGGTGAAGGAGTACACCGAGGCTGTCAGCAAGTGATCGGTCAAGGTCAGCGACTGATGCTTGCGGGCAAAGATCACCGGTACGCCCAGTTCCAGGCCGGCCATTATCGCCGGAGCAATGCCCGACGCTTCGATCGTGACGATCTTTGTGATCTTCTCGTCGCGGAACCGGCGAGCAAATTCCTGACCGATCTGCTGCATCAGCATGGGATCAATCTGGTGGTTCAGGAACGCATCGACCTTGAGTACGCGGTCGGAGAGTACGATGCCTTCATTGCGGATCTTCTGTTTCAGCTGTTCCACGAACGCGCTACCTCAAGCGTGAGCGGCCGGGTTGCCTGACGAATCGGGGGGGGGGGGCCGAAAAACCAGTTGGGCGCTGCGCCATAAAGGCGAGCGCCCAGCTCGTTTTGATCCAGCGCCCATTCGTCACGGCTTACCGCAGCCTGGAAAGCCGCGCATTCTCGCTCAATTCGATGCGCGGGTCCAAGTGGACCGTTCAGTCCAATGTTTCTATCGACAGGCGGCGGAAACGCACCGCTTCGCCGTGGTGCTGCAGCACAAGGTGGCCTTCGGCGGCCCTGGCAAAACGGGGGTAGCCGCTGAACTTGCTGCCGGCTATGCGCGCCTGCACGGCCGGATCATCAAGGCGATAGCGCAGTACGCAGCGTCCGGCCAGCCAATGCTCGATTTCGCCGTTGCGGGCGCTCAGGGCGGCTTCGATGAACCGCTCGGGCTCGATTGCCGTCTCCAGTTCCGGTGGCAGCAGCCCGTACAGCGCGCCGTTGCGTGTCGTGGGTTGGCGACCATCAGGGTGCGCCTGGTCATCGAGCAGTTGCATTTCCGGCCCGCTCTGCCAGCTGAGTTCGGTATTTTCTTCGACGCGGCAGAACAGGCCGGAGTTGCCCCCAGCAGGCAGGGCAAATTCCAGGCGCAGCACGAAGTCGCGGTAACGCTGCCGCGAGATCAGGTCGACCCGTCGTGTGCCGGCGATGGCATGCAGTTCATCGTCCTCCACACGCCAGCAATCATCGGGAAAGCCGTCTCCGTGCCAGGCGCGCCACTGGGACGCATCAAGTTGTTTGATCATGAGCTTATCCAAACAGTTGCTGTTTGCGCCGCAGCCAACGGTAGCCATACGGCCCTAGACGGATCTTGAGCGGCGAGCCTTCGGGCTGGTCGTAGTTGCAATCAGCGAGCACGTCGACCATGTCCTGTAAGTCGTCCGCAGTGATCTCCACGGTCGTTTCCTTGTCGACCAGGTTGACCAGCATGAGTACGGTGGAGCCATTGTCATGGCGAATGCCAAACACGGCCGGATCGTCGACCTCCACCGTCTCGCGCTTGCCGATGCCGATCTCACGCAGCCCGATGCGGGTACGGATCATGTTGCCAGTGCGCGCCATCAAAGAATCGCTGCGCAGGGTCTGCGCGAATACGTTGATCTTCTCGAAGGCAAAGGGTCCTTCGTCGATCAGGGGCGCCGCCAGCTCACCGTTCGTGCAGGAGAAGCCTGCGTTGGGTTCGTTGGACCATTGCATGGGTGTGCGTACGGCTTGTCGTTCGGGGCGCTCCATGTCATCGCCCATGCCGATTTCTTCGCCGTAGCGGATGATCGGGGTGCCGGGTAGTGAGAACAGCAGGGCATGAGTGGCGGCAATGCGTCGTTCATCGCCATCAAGCATCGGTGCCAGTCGCCGACGAATCCCTCGGTTGTAGGCGCGCATCTTCGGATCGGGCGCGAAGGTGTCCATCACTTCGTTTCGCTCGCTTTCTTCCAGCCGGTCGAGGCTCAACTCGTCATGGTTGCGAATCCAGAGCGCGTATTGCGAATGACTGGGCGGCAGCGGCTGGCTGTTGAGGGCGCGGGTGAGGGGCGCGGCCTGTTGCCGCGCCAGCGCCAGGAACAGATGGTTGTTGGTCCAGAAATCCAGCAGCAGGGTGACGCGGTCGGCCTCGTCGCCGAAATACTCGACGTACTTCTCCGGGTCGGTGTCGATCTCACCGAGCAGTACCGTCTCAGGCCGGCGCATGGTGACGAAATCTCGCATGTGTTCGAGCAGCCAGTATCCTTTTTTCAGGTCACCGCCACCGGCCTGGCGAACCATGTGCACAGCCGCATCGATGCGGAACCCGGACACGCCCAGGCGCAGCCAGAACGACATGATGCGTTCGATTTCGTGGATAACCCGTGGGTTGGTCAGGTCCAGGTCCGGCTCGTGCTTGTAGAACAGGTGACGATAGTACTGGCCGGCTTCCTCGTCCCAGGTCCAGATGCTGTCCTCGACGGTCGGGAAGATCGGTTCCATGGAATCATCCGGCTCGTCCGCCCAGATGTAGTAGTCGCGGTAGGGCGAGTTTCGATCGCGGCGTGCTTCCTGAAACCACTTGTGTTCGATGGACGTGTGCTGCACCAGTAACTCGACGATAACGTGGAGGCCCAGCTCCTCGGCTTTTTCCAGCAGCGCGACCATGTCGGCGAGATCACCGAAGCGCGGCGCGATCTGCAAGTGATCGGTGACGTCGTAGCCGGCATCGAGAAATGGAGACTCGTAGCACGGCATGATCCACACGGCCGTCGCACCCAGGCCGCGGATGTAGTCCAAGCGCTCGGTGATCCCGCGCAGATCGCCGCAGCCATCGCCGTTGCTGTCGCGGAACAGGGCGGGGTCGACCTGATAGATCACGGCGTTGCGGTACCAGAGTGGGCGCATGCTCAGTTCTCCGCTGGGCGCAGGACGACAGCCTGCCCCGGATTCAAGGTTCCGCCATAGGGTTCGCCTTCGCTGACCCCGTCGCTGGCAACGTCCACGAGCCAGTCACCGGCGTGCGGGTAGGCGTGGGGTTGTTCGGCGAAGTTGATGCAGACCAGGCGACAGTCGTCGCCGCGCTGCCGGCGATAGGCCAACACTTCGGGATGTGACGGCAGCTCTTCGAAGCTGCCATGATGCAGCGCCGGGCTGGCTTTACGGGCCGCCAGTAGCCGTCGATAAAGCGCGAACATCGAATTGGCAGCACTCACCTGGCGTTCTGCAGCCAGCTCATCGGCCTCCGGGGGGAAAGGCAGCCAGGGTTCGGCGCCGCTCCAGCCGTGTGGCGCCTCGGCTTGCCAGGGAATGGGTGCGCGACAGCCATCACGACCGCCCGGATCGACACGGGTTTCAGCGGTGATCACCGCATCCTCAAGCCCCAGCTCCTCCCCCTGATAGATGAAGGGCGTGCCGCGGAGCGTAAGCAACAACACCGCAGCGGCGCGAGCGGCCTGCTCGGAGCCTTTGTAACGGCTGCGCTGGCGCACGTTGTCGTGGTTGGACAGCACCCAGGTCGGCCAGGCCCCGGCGGGTTGCAGCCAATGCTGCACATCGCGGATACAGGTGCGGAACAGCACAGGGTCCCAAGGCGCGTCGAGCGGGTTGAAGTTGAAGGCCAGGTGCAGCTCGTCGCCAGCGCCGTAATACTGAAGAACACGCTCCGTGGAGCGAATATTGACCTCGCCCACCAGCATGCGGTCGCCTGGATAGCTATCGACCAGGCGCCGCAGGCCGCGTAGCACTTCATGGCTATAGGGTTGATCGTTGAAATCCGACAACGGCTGGCCGGCCTGACAGCGCGGGTCGTCGGCAAAGCTTGGGTCCTTGCCGGTGCAGTGGATGACATCAATGCGAAAGCCGTCCACACCGCGGTCAAGCCAGAAGCGCAGCACGTCGTGCATCGCCTCGACTACCTCCGGGTTGCGCCAGTTGAGGTCCGGCTGCTTGGCGAGAAACAGGTGCAGGTAGTACTGCTGGGTGTGCTCGTCCCACGTCCAGGCACTGCCAGCGCCCAGCGCCGCCCGCCAGTTGTTCGGCTGGTCACGCCAGATGTACCAGTCGCGCTTGGGATTGTCCCGAGAGCTGCGCGATTCGGCGAACCAGGGGTGTTCGTCGGATGTGTGATTGGGCACGAAGTCCAGCAATACGCGAATGTCTCGCGCGTGGGCTTCCGCGATCAGCTGGTCGATGTCGTCGAGCGAACCGAACAGCGGGTCAATGTCGCAATAGTCGCTGATGTCGTAGCCGGCGTCGGCCATCGGCGAACGAAAAATTGGCGACAACCAAAGCGCATCGACACCGAGCTGCTGCAGATGGTCGAGATGGCGGAGTACGCCGTTGAGGTCGCCTATGCCGTCGCCGTTGCTGTCGGCAAAGGACCGCGGATAGATCTGGTAGATGGTGGCCCCTTTCCACCAGGGTGCTTGGGTTGACTCGCTCATGCTCGTGCCCCTCCGGTATTCGGCAGGCCCGGCGCAACGGCCCTGTGAGGTGTACGACTGACGAGCGGTGCTCCGGTTTCCCTGATTCGTTGATCTCCGTCGGACGGTACTGAACGCGACCCGGGATACTCCGACTAACCTTCACCAGCCTCAACGACACCAGGAGACCGCCATGTTGCGTATTGCCATCAACGGTTATGGCCGTATCGGCCGAGCTGTATTGCGTGCCCTGTTCGAGCGAAATCTGGAAAACGACATCCGCATCGAAGCGATCAACGACCTCAGTGAGCGTTCGGCGATGGCGCACCTGACGCGCTTCGATACCACCTTTGGCCGCTTCCAGGGGCAGGTCGATCTGCACGATGACGTCATGCAGATTCGCGACCAGTCGATCCGGTTGCTGCAGGAGCGCGACCCGACGCAGTTGCCGTGGAAGCAACTCGACGTCGATGTAGTGCTCGAGTGCTCTGGCAAGTTCAAGAAACGGGACATGATCGAGCAGCATCTCCAGGCCGGTGCCAACCGTGTATTCGCTTCGCACCCGCTCGATGGGGCCGATCTGACCGTTGTTTATGGCGTCAACCACGAGCTGCTGGGAAGCCAGCGGGTGATCTCCAACGCCTCCTGCACCACCAACTGCCTGGCACCGATGGCCAAGGTGCTGCATGAGGCGGTGGGAATCCGCCAGGGCCTGCTGAATACCGTGCACTCCTACACCAACGACCAGAGCTTGCTGGACAAGGCGCACAAGGACCTCTACCGCGCCCGTGCCGCGGCCGAATCGATGATTCCATCCACGACAGGTGCTGCAAAGGCCATCGGGCTGGTGCTACCCGAACTGGCCGGGCGCCTTGATGGCCTAGCGGTGCGGGTGCCGACGCCAAACGTGTCGCTCGTCGACTTGACCTTCACCGCGGAACGGGCGCCGGGCAGCGTCGACGCCGTCAATCAGATCCTGCGTGACGGTGCGCAGAAGATGCCGCTCGGGGTGATGGAGTGCAACGACCTGCCGCTGGTGTCGCGGGATTTCTTTGGCCATCCAACGTCATGCGTAGCCGATCTCAGCCATACACGCGTCCAGGGCGATCTGGTCAAGGTGCTGGCCTGGTACGACAACGAGTGGGCCTTCTCCAACCGCATGCTCGACGTTCTGCTGGCCTGGGGTGAGGATGCCGGCCGTGCCGCCTGATCGACCTGCATTGGTCAGCGGCGATCACGCGGGCGTCTGGGCGCAACGGCTGGCAGATTTCAGGGCGGCTACGGCTGCCAGTCAACCTACGCCCGGTTGTGGTGCGGCGGCCGCTGTCACGGCCGACATCGGTCTTGCATTGGTCCTCAAGGGGCTGCGTATCAGCGAGGCCCACGGGTCCGATCCGACTCGCCGCCAGCTGCTGCAAACGGCGGAGGCGCTGTCAGGCAGGCCCGGTGCGTTCGCGGATGATGATGTTAAGGCCTTCGGCGACTACCTGAGCGCTGCTCGTGAGGGTGAGCCCGAACAGAAGCAGGCGGCGTCTCGTCAGGCCTGTGCCGTACCGCTGGCTTTAGCGCATTGCTGTCTGGAGGCGCTCGAGTTGGCGGTCGATGCCTGGCCGTGTACCGATCCGAACGTGCAAAGCGATACTCGGGCCGGCGCCGTGCTCATTCATGCGGGGCTCAGCGCAGCCTTGATCAACGTCGATGCGGACATGGGTGGGCTCGAAGACGCTGCCAACCGTGATCAGGCGGCGCGCATGCGAACGCGCTTGCAGGCCGAGGGCGACGACCTGGTGCGGCGTCTGGTCGATCGAGCTCAGTCCAGTCCCTCGCACAAGTGATCGCCAGCACAGTGGCTTCTACTAACAGCCCGCGTCGGCAGTGACGCAGGGCTGTGACAAACCCCAGTTGAGCTGAAGGAGCCAGCGTGCTGGCGGTTCAATCCGGCGTTCACGTCACGCTCCCGCACCATCCCGTTACCTGTGGTGTTCTTTTCCAATAACGAGAAAAAACGTCTCGTTTTAGGTTGACGGCTGCATGGGTTGTTTCTAGTCTCAAGGCCAAGTGAGACGACCCCCCCCAAAACAACAATCGAGACTAGGGGTTGCTTGCGCAATACGTTCGGGTAGGGCTGTTTTTCTAAACCTTGCCCGAACACAGCGAGAACGCCCATCGGAGAACACCATGAGCCACCGCATTGTTCTGCCGCGTTTGATGGAAGTCGGCGCCGGCGCGAGCCAGCAGATCGTATCCGTGCTGCACAATCTGGGCTGCAAGCGCCCATTGATCGTGACCGACCGGATGATGGTTGAGCTGGGTTACGTCGCACGGCTCAGCGAGATCCTGAGCAAGGCCGACATTCCCAGCGAGTGCTTCGCCGACACCCTGCCCGAGCCGACCGCGGCATCGATCAAGGCGGGTGTCGAGATGGTGCGCCAGGGCAGCTATGACTCGATCATCGCCTTGGGTGGCGGCAGCCCCATCGATTCGGCCAAGGCCATCGGCATACTCGGCAAATTTGGTGGTGAGATGCGTGATTACCGCTTCCCGCGGGATGTCAGCGAAGCCGGCTTGCCGCTGATCGCTATCCCCACCACCGCAGGTACTGGCTCGGAAGCGACACGTTTCACCATCATCACTGACGAAACCAGTGATGAGAAAATGCTCTGCGCTGGACTAGGCTTCATGCCGGTCGCTGCCTTGATCGACTACGAGCTGACCTTGTCCCTGCCGCCACGCGTCACCGCCGATACCGGTATCGATGCACTGACACATGCCATCGAGGCCTACGTCAGCCGCAAGGCCAGCCTCTACAGCGATGCGCAAGCGCTACAGGCCATGCGCTTGCTGGCGCCAAACCTGCGGGCGGCCTACCACGAACCCGGTAACCGCCAGGCCCGCGAGGCGATGATGCTGGGTGCGACCCTTGCCGGCATCGCTTTCTCCAACGCGTCCGTGGCGCTGGTGCATGGCATGAGCCGCCCCATCGGCGCCTTCTTTCATGTGCCGCACGGCTTATCCAACGCCATGCTGCTGCCGGCGGTCACGGCCTTCTCTATTCCCGCAGCGCCCGAACGCTATGCCGATTGTGCCCGCGCCATGGGTGTGGCCGGCGAGGGCGACAGTGTCGAGGTGGCCAATGACAAGCTGCTGACCGAGCTTCGCGCGATCAATAGGGAGCTGCAGGTGCCGAGCCCCGAGCAGTTCGGTATCACCCGCGAGCGCTTTTTCAGTCTGCGGGAAACCATGGCGCGTCAGGCGCTGGCCTCGGGATCGCCCGGCAACAACCCGCGCGTGCCAACCGAAGCGGAAATCATCGATCTCTACGAAACCGTCTGGAACCAGGAGTGAGCCCCATGCAGACCCTCGGCAACCTGATCAACAACGAGGCCGTCGCTGGCCGCTCCGAACGCCATGCGACGGTCTACAACCCGGCTACCGGTGAGCCGCGCCTCTACGTTTCGTTGTCCTCGGCCGATGAAACCCGCGAGGTCATTGCGGCCGCCCAGGCGGCTTTCGAGGGATGGTCGAAAACACCGCCACTGGTGCGCGCGCGGGTCATGTTCCGCTTCAAGGCTCTGCTCGAAGAGCGTCGCGACGACGTGGCGCGGCTCATCTCGCTGGAGCACGGCAAAGTGTTTTCCGACGCGCAGGGTGAAGTCACCCGAGGCCTCGAAGTGGTGGAGTTCGCCTGCGGTATTCCGCACCTGCTCAAGGGCGAATTCTCACCCAACGTCGGACGGGATATCGACTCCAACTCGTTGATGCAACCGCTGGGTGTTTGCGTCGGTATCACGCCGTTCAATTTCCCGGCCATGGTGCCGCTGTGGATGCTGCCGGTGGCCATCGCCTGCGGGAACACCTTCGTCCTCAAACCATCGGAGAAAGACCCGAGCGCGACCATGCTGCTCGGTGAATTACTGGCCGAAGCCGGGCTGCCGGCGGGCGTGCTGAATATCGTAAACGGCGACAAGGAAGCGGTGGACGTCCTGCTGACCGACGAGCGCGTGCAGTCGGTGAGTTTTGTCGGCTCGACGCCTATCGCCGAGTACATCTACACCACCGCCTCAGCCCATGGGAAACGCTGCCAGGCCTTGGGCGGTGCGAAAAACCACATGGTGATCATGCCCGACGCCGATCCGCAGCAGGTGGTCGGCTCGCTGATGGGCGCTGCCTATGGCTCGGCTGGCGAGCGCTGCATGGCGATCTCGGTGGCTGTGTGCGTTGGGGACGAGGTGGCGGACAACCTGGTCGGGATGCTCAAGGCTGAGATCGCTCAGATGCGCGTTGGCCCGGGCACAGGTGTCGAGCCCGAACCGCACATGGGGCCGCTGGTTACGCGCGAGCATCAGCAAAAGGTATCCGGCTACATCGATCTGGGCGTTGAGGAGGGCGCGACGCTGGTCTGTGATGGCCGAGGGTTGAAAGTCGAGGGTTACGAAAACGGCTTCTATGTCGGTCCGACGCTATTCGATCGGGTTAGGCCTGAGATGCGTATCTACAAGGAGGAAATCTTCGGCCCCGTACTGGCGGTCATGCGCGTCAAAACCTTCGACGAGGCGCTGCAGCTGGTGAACGAACATGAGTTCGGCAACGGGACCTCGATCTTCACCCGTGACGGTGATACCGCGCGGCAATACGAGGAAGAGGTAAAGGTGGGTATGGTCGGTATCAACGTGCCGATTCCTGTACCGATGGCGTTCTACTGCTTTGGCGGCTGGAAACGCTCGATCTTCGGTCCGCTGAATATGCACGGTCCGGACGGCGTCCGTTTCTTTACTCGTATGAAGACCGTAACCCGCCGCTGGCCGACCGGTATCCGAGCGGGCGCGGATTTCTCGATGCCGACCATGAAGTAACGGCTAGCCGTTGCCGCCGGCTTGTCGTAGGAGCTGGCTCCTACGGAGCGTTTGAGTCCTGTAGGGTGGGCTTTGGCCCACCCGTTGTACGTAACCCCATGCCAGCCGCTCCATTCATCAACAACAAGGCAAGCGATGCGCAGCAGTCCCCGCGAAAAAGGCTCCTCCATCACACGTGTGCTGGAAATCATCGAGGCCGTGGCTGGTGCCGCGGAGCCGCTAACGCCCAGCGCGCTGGCGGATAAGCTGGACATTCCCAAGCCCAGCGCTCACCGCTTGGTGCAAACGCTGGAAAAAGAAGGTTTTTTGCAGTTCGGCCTCAAGGGTGGCCTGTTGCCGGGCGATCGGCTGCACGCGACGGCTGTAAACATCCTTGGTAGCGGTCGGCATAAAGCGTTGCGCCAGGCCATCCTGCGTCAGCTGTCTGACGAGATCGGCGAAACTTGCGGCTTGTCCGTGCCGGATGGCCTGGACATGCTCTACTTCGACCGTGTGCAAACCAACTGGCCGCTGCAGATCAACCTGCCCATCGGTAGCCACACGCCACTCTGGTGCACCGCCAGCGGCAAACTGTACTTGGCTTCACTTCCGGCCGACCAGCTGGAGCGCATCCTGCCGCGCCTGCCGATCCGGCAAATGGCACGCAACACCATTACCGACCTGAGTGCCCTGCGTGACGATCTGGTGCGGATTCGTGAAGAGGACCTGGCCGCCGATTCGGAGGAATTCATCGATGGCATGGTCGCCTGCGCCGTGCCGGTGCGCGATGCCCGCGGCGAGCTGAGCGCCTGCCTGTTCACCCATGCCCCTGTGATCCGCTGTTCGATGGAGTCGCTGCTGACCTTCGTGCCCCGCCTGCGTGCGGCGGCAAAGGAGCTGGAGGCGATCGTCGCCGGCTGATAGCCGACGGGGCACGCCTGACTATACGACCGTCCCTAACTGTAGGAGCCAGCTTGCTGGCGATCGGCTGCCTTCCTGCACGCCATGATCGCGAGCAAGCTCGCTCCTACAGGGGCACGCGTTGTATTCGGCGCTGTGCCTATCGAAGCGGGCGAAAGCACCGCCAGTAAGTAGGGTGGATGGCGCTCTTTTCACCCACCATGATCCGCTTGGTGGAGCACTACTCGCTGACCGCCCCTCTGATCGCCACCCGGTGGACCGCCACCCGATGGATCGCCACCCGGTGGATCGGTGAAGCTGATCCACCCTACGCCGGCTTGAGTCTTGCCGCCACCGTTACTTCTTCAACATCGCGCGCATCGCCGCCAGTGCATCGTTGCCGCGTGCGGCTTTGACCTCTACGGGCGCGTCTTCCTGGCCTTCCCATTCCAGGTCTTCCTGCGGCAGTTCGTCGAGGAAACGACTGGGCATGCATTCGATGATCTCGCCGTACTGCTTGCGCTTGGCGGCAAAGGTCATCGCCAGGTTTTGCCGCGCACGGGTGATGCCGACATAGGCCAGGCGGCGTTCTTCCTCGATGGTGTCAGCCTCGATGCTTGAGCGGTGCGGAAGGATCTCTTCCTCCATGCCCAGGATAAACACGTAGGGAAATTCCAGGCCCTTGGACGCGTGCAGCGTCATCATTTGCACACCCTCGGCGCCTTCTTCCTCTTCTTGCTGGCGTTCGAGCATGTCGCGTAGGACCAGTTTGGCGATGGCTTCCTCGATGGTCATTTCGCCTTCTTCATCTTTCTCGAGGGTGCTTTTCAACGCATCGATAAGAAACCAGACGTTGCCCATGCGAAAGTCCGCAGCCTTGTCGCTGGAGGTCTGCCCACGCACCCAGGTCTCATAGTCGATGTCTATGACCATGCTGCGCAGGGCCGCGATGGGGTCGTTCTGCGCGCACTGCATGCGCAGGTTGTCCATGTAGCGTTTGAAGCGTGACAGGCGGTCGGTGAAGCGGCTATCCAGATGCTCGCCCAGTCCCATTTCGTCGCAGGCGGCGTACATCGAAATCTTGCGCGTGGTGGCGTAGTTGCCGAGCTTTTCCAGCGTCGTCGAGCCGATTTCTCGGCGTGGCACGTTGATCACACGCAGGAAGGCGTTGTCGTCGTCCGGATTGACCAGCAGGCGGAAGTAGCTCATCAGGTCCTTCACTTCCTGGCGGGCGAAGAAGCTGGTGCCGCCGGACAGCCGATACGGGATTTGGTGATGTTGCAGCTTCAGCTCGATCAGCTTGGCCTGATAGTTACCGCGATAGAGAATCGCGAAATCACTGTAGGGCCGCTGGGTTTTCAGATGCAGGGTGAGGATTTCCATCGCCACGCGCTCGGCCTCGGCTTCCTCGTTGCGGCAGCGAATGACGCGGATCGCATCGCCATGGCCCATTTCCGACCAGAGTTGCTTTTCGAAAGCGTGCGGGTTGTTCGCGATCAGCACGTTGGCGCATTTGAGGATGCGGCTGGTGGAGCGGTAGTTCTGCTCCAGCATCACCACTTTCAGTGAAGGAAAGTCTTCCTTGAGCTGCATCAGGTTTTCCGGCCGCGCGCCGCGCCAGGCATAGATCGACTGATCGTCATCGCCCACTACGGTGAAGTGCGCGCGCTCCTGTACCAACAGCTTCACCAGCAAATACTGGCTGGCATTGGTGTCCTGATATTCGTCCACCAGCATGTAGCGCACCTTGTTGCGCCATTTCTCCAGCACCTCGGGATGGTTCTGGAACAGCTTGACCGGCTGCATGATGAGATCGTCAAAATCCACCGCGTTGTACGCCTTGAGCGTGCGCTGATAGTGGGTGTAGACGATCGCAGCGGTCTGTTCCTTCGGATTACGGGCGTTTTCCAAAGCTTCTTCGGGCGTGATCAGGTCGTTCTTCCAGTTGCCGATGTAGCCCTTGATCTCATCCACGCCGTCGTCACCGGCGTATTCCTTCTGCATGATGTCGGTCAGCAGCGCCTTGATGTCGCCCTCGTCAAAAATCGAAAAGCCGGGCTTGTAGCCGAGCTTGGCGTATTCCTTGCGTATGATGTTGAGGCCGAGGTTGTGGAAGGTCGAGACCGTCAGGCCACGGCCTTCACCCCCGCGCAGCAGGCTGCTGACGCGCTCCTTCATCTCGCGCGCGGCCTTGTTGGTGAAGGTCACGGCGACGATGTATTGGGCACGGATGCCGCACTGCTGAATCAGGTAGGCGATCTTGCGAGTGATCACGCTGGTTTTGCCGGAGCCGGCGCCGGCGAGCACCAGCATCGGGCCGCCGACGTAGTTCACGGCTTCCTGCTGCCGGGGGTTGAGTCGGGACATCGTCGTTTGGTCTGTTGAAGCGGGGGCGAGAGTTTAGCAGGGCTGGCCCCGCTAGTTGGCCACGACGAGACATGGGGGCTACCGGTCGTCGCCGACAGGGCTGGGTTATCAATCGCGATGCACTAGTCTATGCGCCGCGGCGCCCTCTCAAGGTTGCTCAGCTTGCCGTCCTGCTTCGCACATGGAGGTGCAACGTCGAGGTGACAAGCCACCTTCCGCTCCGTTCGAACCGGGGAAATACCGTGACATCCTTTATTCAACCCATGCGTCTGGTTCTGCTTGCCGATGTGCCCACCTGGGCCGAAGAGCTTAAGGCTGCCTTGTCGGCCGTCCGCGGTCGCCATAAGCTGAGCGTGGCTGCAGACTGGCCAGACGCAATCGCTCAGCTTGCCGAGTCCAGTCACGCCTTGTTGATTACCACGCCGGGCTCTCGCCCTGCATCGGCGCAATTTCCCTGGCCCACGGTTTTGTTGCTGGATGACGAGCCCGTAGGGCTGCCCGAAGGCGTCATCGACTGGCTACCCGGGCCTCGCCTGAGCACTGACCTGTTGCGTCGTTGCGTGCGCTATGCCCGCGAACGGTGCAACCTTGAGGGAGCCCTGCAACGCCTGGCCGTGCAGGATCCGTTGACCGGCATCGCCAATCGACAGGGGTTTCAAGCACTGCTTGCGTCGCGCCTGGCCGAGCATGAAGGGCAAGGCCTGACGCTGGGGTGTCTGGACCTGGACAACTTCCGACGAGTCAACGATACCCTGGGTCATCAGGCAGGGGACTGCCTGATCCTGCAAGTCGTAGCGCGCCTGAAGGAACAGCTGGAGGTGGGCGACACCCTGGCCCGCCTGGGTGGTGATGAGTTCGCATTGCTGCTGGATACCGAGCGCCAGCCTGATCGGGCCGAGCGGATCGCTGATCGCATTGTCGAGGCCTTGGCCGAACCCTATTGGATTGACGGCGATACCTTGATGCTTGGCTGTAGCCTTGGGCTTGCACATGCCAAGGCCGATACGGACCCCGACCAACTGCTCTGGCTGGGGCAGGTGGCGATGCGGCACGCCAAGGCGAGCCAAGGCTGTACCTGGTATTTCTACAACGAGCGGGTTAACCGGAGCGCCAGCGATTTTGCTGACTTGGAAGGCGAGTTGCGACGGGCGCTGCGTCGCGATGACCTGGAGTTGCACTATCAGCCGCGGCTGTGCATCGACACCGGTCGCATCGTCGGCATGGAGGCGCTGGTGCGCTGGCCGCATGCCCAGCGCGGGTTGCTCGCACCGGACGAATTCATTCCGATGGCCGAGGAGAGCGGGTTGATCGTACCGCTCGGCTACTGGGTGATCGCGCGGGCGCTGCGAGACATGCAAAGCTTGCGCGAGAGCGGTGCGGGTGAGTTGCATATGGCGGTCAACCTATCGTTCCGCCAGTTCCAGGACAGTCAGTTGTTGACGACGCTGGAGCGGTTGATCGAGGAACGGGGGGTCGATCCGCGCTGGCTGGAATTCGAGCTCACCGAAACCGCCGTAATGCGCCGTAGTGATCAGGTGCGCGGCACCATGAACGCATTGGCTGCGTTAGGTGTGCGGTTCTCGCTGGATGATTTTGGAACCGGCTTTTCTTCGTTCGTGCATCTAAGCCGTCTGCCAATCAGCCTGCTGAAAATCGACAAGAGTTTCGTCAATCAGATGGCAGCACGCCCGCAAAACGGTCGGTTGGTTCGCGCCATGATAAGCCTGGCGCATGACCTGGGCCTGGAAGTGGTGGCCGAGGGGGTGGAGGGCGCGGCGCAGCTCGGTCAGTTGCGTCGCTTCGGAGCGGATCAGGTCCAGGGCTACCTGATCAGCAAGCCGCTGCCGCTTTCTGAGCTGCGGCCTTTCCTTAATCGTGGCCGCACGGCGCAAGCGAGCTGCTGAACGAAGCGCCGGGCATTGAGCCCGGCGCATTGTTGGTCAGCGAACCATGTGCAGGAAGTGCATGTGCTTCTCATACTGGTCGAGGATGTCGCCGATCACGCCATCACGGCTCCAGCCCATCACGTCGTAGTTCTGCCCGCCTTCCTTGAGGTGCACCTCGGCTCGGAAGTAGGTCGCCTCCTCGTCGCCCTCCTCGGTTGCGACAAAGCTTGGCATCGGATAGCCACGCGGACGGATCTGGTAGATGAAATCGGGGGCGCCTTCATGGGTGATCTGCAGCCCGGTTCGGTTGTCGTCTCCGCCCGTAAGCTCCACGGTGTAACCCTGTTTGCGCAGTTCATCGGCAACTTCGGCGCAGGCGGGCGCTGCGATGTTGCTGATGAAGCGCTCCACGTCACGACGGCGCGGATACTTGGTCAGGTTCTGCACCCGGCGGCGCCAGCCACCTTCAGACTGCGGCGCGGTGGGCGTGGTGCTGACCGCCTGATAGCGCAAGCCCTGCTTGGTGGCATCTACGCGCAACGCCTTGAGCAAGCCCCACATGGCGCAGAGCAGCACGATCGTGAAAGGCAATGCACTGGCAATGGTCGCGGTTTGCAGCGCCGTCAGGCCGTCCGCGAGCAGCAGGGCGATGGCGACCGCACCCATGGAGCCAGCCCAGAACACGCGTTGCCAAACCGGAGTCTGGCCCTGACCGCCCGAGGCGAGCATGTCCACGACCAACGCACCGGAGTCCGCCGAGGTGACGAAGAACACCACCACCATGATGATTGCGATCAACGACAGCAGCGAGGCGAAGGGGAAGTACTCAAGAAACGCGAACAGTGCGAGGGAGCTGTCGCGCTCGATGGCTTCGCCCAGGCTGGTGACGTGTTCCCAGAGGATCATGTGAATCGCGGTATCGCCGAACACCGTCATCCACAACAGGGTGAAGGCGGTCGGGACCAGCAACACGCCGGTGACGAACTCGCGGATGGTACGGCCTCGGGAAATGCGGGCAATGAACAGGCCGACAAAGGGCGACCATGCCAGCCACCAGCCCCAATAGAACAGGGTCCAGCCGCCAATCCAGTCGTTCGGCTCGTAGGCGTAGAGGTTGAAGGTCGCGGTGACGATCTGCGAAAAGTAGTTACCGGTGTTCTGCACAAAGGTTTGCAGGATAAACACGGTAGGGCCTGCAACCAGGACCAGCAGAAGCAGCAGAACGGCCAGCGTCAGGTTCAGCTCCGACAGCCTCCGAACGCCCTTGTCCAGGCCGGTCACGACCGAAATGGTGGCCAGCACGGTAGTGCCCGCAATCAAGGCGATCTGCACCGGAACCGATATGGGCAAGCCATACAGGTGGTTCAGCCCGGTGTTGATCTGCGTAACGCCGAGCCCCAGCGAGGTGGCAACACCGAGCACGGTGCCGATGATGGCAAAGATGTCCACTGCATGGCCTAGCGGGCCGTATATCCGTTCCCCGATCAGTGGGTAGAGGGCGGAGCGCAGTGTCAGCGGCAGTCCCTGGCGATAGCTGAAGTAGGCCAGGATCATCGCGACGATGGCGTAGATCGCCCAGGCATGCAGACCCCAGTGAAAGAAAGTGATCTTCATGGCTTCGCGTGCGGCATCGACCGTGCCGCCCTCGCCAACCGGCGGCGAGAGGAAGTGCATAACCGGCTCGGCAACGCCAAAGAACATCAAACCGATGCCCATACCGGCTGAGAACAGCATCGAGAACCAGGTCAGGTTACTGTAGTCCGGCTCGCTGTGGTCAGGGCCCAACTTGATCTCGCCGTAACGGCTAAGGGCCAGTAGCACGACCATCAACAGGATGATCGCGACGGCGAGGATGTAAAGCCAGCTGACGTTGGCGATGATCCATGACTGGACATCGCTGAACACACCTTGGGCATGTTCGGGAGTGGCGACGCTGTAGATCACCAAGAGCAGGACAAGAACGGCAGAGCCGTAGAAAACGGGTGGGTTGAGAGTGGGAGAAGAAGACTTATTGGCCTCCATGCTGCGCTCCTTTAGAACCTATTGGGGAGTGGCCGCCTGTGGCGAAGAACGCATAACCATAACATAAGGGTTAACTTTTGACCGGGGCTGCCACGCGACTGCGGTGTCTCACTAATGCTGAGACTGCTTAACGGCCGGATAGTCGCGGCGAATCGAACCGTGCAGTCGTGACGGACTCCGCGCTCGCTTCAGCTGCTCGTTCAGCTAGCCTGACTGCCAGGTCGGTATTGGAGCGCCTCAGCAAGGTGCGTGCGGGTGATGGCGCTGGCGTGCTGCAAATCTGCGAGCGTTCTCGCCACTTTCAGGATACGGTGCGCCGCGCGCAGCGACAGACCGAGCCGTTCGCAGGCGCGCTCGAGCCATTGCTGATCTTCGGGCGCGAGCTGGCAATGGTTGCGTAGGCCTGTAAGATCGAGAAAGGCATTGGCGCAACCTTGTCGCTTGAGCTGTATGCGTCGCGCTGCAGCCACCTGCTCGGCGACCATCGCTGTGGTTTCGTTGTCCGCAAGCGGTGCGTTCAGTGCCGTGGCCTCGCGAGCCACTGTCAGGTGTAGATCGATGCGATCGAGCAGCGGACCGGACAGCTTGCCCCGATAGCGTTGGATCTGATCTGGTGAACAGCGGCAGCGCCCGCTGGGGTCGCCCAGATAGCCGCAAGGACAAGGGTTCATTGCCGCGACCAGCTGGAACCGTGCCGGAAAGCTCACCTTGTCTCGTGCCCGTGCGATCACGATATGGCCCGACTCCAGGGGCTCGCGTAAAACCTCCAGCACCTTGCGATCGAACTCCGGCAACTCATCAAGAAACAGCACGCCTTGGTGCGCCAGCGTAATTTCCCCCGGTCTTGGCCGACTGCCTCCACCCACCAGCGCCGGCCCCGATGCACTGTGATGGGGCTGTCTAAAAGGCCGTTGCGGCCAGTGGGCCAAGGGCGACTGGCTGGCGACTGACTGAATCGCCGCGACTTCCAGCGCTTCCTGCTCTTCCAGCGGTGGAAGCAGGCCGGGAAGCCGACTGGCCAGCAACGTCTTGCCGGTGCCGGGAGGGCCGGAGAACAGCAGATTATGGGCGCCAGCCGCTGCTACCAACAGGCCTCGCTTGGCGGCGGCTTGGCCCTGCACATCGGCGAGGTCGGGGTAGGGCAGGACCTGGCGTAGCAGGCCCTGGGCTTGATACGGCTCGATTGGCGTCACGCCCTTAAAATGCGCAGCGACTTCCAGCAAGTGGTCGGCGGCGTAGACCACCAGACCGGACGCCAGGCTGGCTTCCTCGGCGTTGGCCCGGGGGACCACCAGGGCGCGACCCGCTTGTCGCGCCGCGAGCGCTGCCGGTAACACGCCCTGGATTGGCCGCAGCGACCCGGACAGGGCCAGTTCGCCCAGGCATTCGAGCGTGTCGAGTCTATCCGCAGGTATCTGGCCGCTCGCCGCCAATATCCCCAGGGCGATGGCCAGATCGAAGCGGCCACCGTCTTTGGGCAAGTCGGCTGGGGCAAGATTGAGGGTGATTCGTCGAGCGGGAAAGTCGAAGCCGGAGGTCAGGATCGCGCTGCGCACGCGGTCCTTGCTTTCCTTGACCGCTGTTTCAGGTAAGCCGACCAAGGCTAGCGAGGGCAAGCCATTGGCGAGATGCGCCTCCACCGTTACGGCGGGGGCCTCCACGCCCACTTGGGCGCGGCTGTGAACAATTGCGAGGGACATTCGATCACTCCTTGATCGTGACCCCGGCCGGTCTATTCAGACGCGGGTGGGGCGAGTTTTTCTTCCAGTTCTGCGACCTTCGCTTCCAGGGCTTCCAGCCTTGCACGCGTGCGCGCCAGAACGACCATCTGGCTATCGAATTCATCGCGGCTAACGACGTCGAGTTTGCTTAACGCGCCCTGCACGATGCCTTTGAGCTGGGCCTCGATTTCACTGCGGGGTAAAGGGTTTTCACCACTGAACAGGCGCGAGGCCTGTGAGCCGATGGCATCAAGAAAAGATTTGGGTGGGAACATGAGCATCACCTGTTTCTGAGCGAAGGGCAGTGTAGCACGCGAATTCAGGCCGTCATTTGCACCGCTGTGCACGTTTACGGGCATTGCGATAGGGCGCCACGCACCGATGTGGTGCGTGGTTTTTACCGTCGTCTCTGAGGCGTTCTTGCGGGGCGTATCGAGAAGCGCGCTGCGCCGGGCCTCGCACAAAACTGGCATTGATTCTGCTTAGGTCAAAATGACGCATGCATCAGCGGGTAACGGTGCATAGGCGATTCGGGACGTGTCGTCGGATTGGTTGATGGTGTCGGAGGTCGCTCGGCAAAGCCGGCGCGTTACAAGAGCCAGACACTGCGCTTAGACTTGAACCGGGTTCGTACTTCTGGGGCAAGTCCACCTAAACGGGAGAAGTTTTCATGAAACTAGTCACTGCCATCATCAAGCCGTTCAAGCTGGACGACGTTCGCGAGTCGCTGTCCGAGATTGGCGTCCAGGGCATCACGGTTACCGAGGTCAAGGGCTTCGGTCGCCAGAAGGGCCACACTGAGCTGTATCGCGGTGCTGAGTACGTGGTCGATTTTTTGCCGAAGGTAAAAATCGACGTGGCAATCGCCGACGATCAGCTCGATCGCGTAATCGAGGCCATCACCAAGGCGGCCAACACCGGCAAGATTGGCGACGGCAAGATATTCGTCGTGAATCTGGAACAGGCCATTCGTATCCGCACAGGCGAAACCGATACCGACGCAATCTGACGGCC
Organism: Stutzerimonas stutzeri; assembly: GCF_051028275.1. Taxonomy (GTDB): domain Bacteria; phylum Pseudomonadota; class Gammaproteobacteria; order Pseudomonadales; family Pseudomonadaceae; genus Stutzerimonas; species Stutzerimonas stutzeri_AS. The sequence goes on along the minus strand of NZ_CP069269.1, from coordinate 3,785,031 downwards.
TGGCGCGTAGCGAGCATGTGGACGGGTTGTAAGCCCTATCCGTCGCCACGCGCCACCGAGCATTTGCGATTGCCTGCCTAGCAGGCCTACGAACCCCACGCCCCAGGAGTAAAATCATGACTCTGCGAAAATTCGCAGGGCTAGGAGCCCTTTTGTCTCTGATAAGCCCCGGTATCGCCGTGGCGCAGGAGGCAACGCTTGATTCCGGCGATACAGCATGGATGATCACCGCAACTGCGCTGGTGCTGTTCATGACGATTCCGGGCCTGGCGCTGTTCTACGGCGGCATGGTTCGTTCCAAGAATATCCTGTCGGTCATGATGCAGTGCTTCGCTATTACCGGCCTGATGAGCATACTGTGGATGGTCTACGGCTACAGCCTGGCCTTCGACACAGCCGGCATGGAAGCAGGCGTCACCAACCTCAACTCCTTCGTCGGCGGGCTGGGTCGTGTCTTTCTCAGCGGCCTGACGCCCGATAGCCTCACCGGCACCGTGCCTGAGAGCGTCTTCATCACCTTCCAGATGACCTTCGCCATCATCACCCCGGCGCTGATCGTCGGTGCCTTCGCCGAGCGCATGAAGTTCTCGGCGATGCTGATATTCATGGGTGTCTGGTTCACGCTGGTCTACGCGCCTATTGCTCACATGGTATGGGGCGGTGACGGCGGCCTGATGTGGGACTGGGGCGTGCTCGATTTTGCTGGCGGCACCGTGGTGCACATCAACGCGGGTATTGCCGGGTTGGTGGCGTGCATCGTGCTCGGCAAGCGCAAAGGATTCCCGACTACTCCGATGGCACCGCATAACCTCGGCCTGACGCTTGTCGGCGCAGCGATGCTGTGGATCGGCTGGTTTGGTTTCAACGCCGGTTCTTCGCTCGCGGCCAATGGCACCGCTGGCATGGCGATGCTGGTCACCCAGATCGCCACGGCGGCTGCCGCGCTGAGCTGGATGTTCGCCGAGTGGATGACCCACGGTAAACCCAGTGCCCTGGGCATCGCCTCCGGTGTTGTTGCCGGCTTGGTAGCCATCACCCCGGCTGCCGGCACCGTCGGCCCGATGGGCGCGCTGATGATCGGGCTGGCCTCGGGCGTCATCTGCTTCTTCTGTGCCACCAGTCTGAAGCGCAAGCTCGGCTACGACGACTCCCTGGACGCCTTTGGGGTCCACGGCGTTGGCGGCATTGTCGGCGCGCTGCTCACGGGTGTGTTCGCAGCGCCAGCGCTTGGCGGCTTCGGCGAAGTGGAAAACATCGCGCTGCAACTCTGGATCCAGCTCAAGGGTGTGATCTTCACGGTCGTGTACACCGCCATCGTCACCTTCGTGATTCTCAAGGTGATCGACATGGTGATGGGCCTGCGCGTCAGCGAAGAAGAAGAAACCATCGGCCTGGATCTCAGCCTGCACAACGAGCGCGGCTACAACCTGTAAGCACACGGAGTGCGCCCGGAGCCAACCCGGGCGCCTTACCCGAACTGCGCCTTGGCGCGACGGAAAAAGGTGACAAAAAATGGATAGCACAGCACTGATACCCGTCCAGTACGGACTCGATACCTTCTACTTCCTCATCTGCGGTGCGCTGGTGATGTGGATGGCGGCCGGTTTCTCCATGCTCGAAGCCGGTCTGGTTCGGGCGAAGAACACTGCCGAAATCCTGACCAAAAACATCGTGCTCTATGCGGTGGCGTCGATCATGTACCTGCTGATCGGCTACTACATCATGTACTCCAGCCCGGACGGCGGCATCCTGCCGAGCCTGGGCTTCCTGATCGGTGACGAGAACGCGGTCGACGTGGTAGCCGCTGGTGGCGAAGACGCCCCTTATTACTCGACCCGTGCCGACTTTTTCTTCCAGGTGGTATTCGCCGCTACCTGCATGTCGGTGGTTTCCGGTGCAGTCGCCGAGCGCATGAAACTGTGGGCCTTCATCGCCTTCGCGGTGGTGATGACGGGTGTGATCTACCCGGTACAGGGATTCTGGAAGTGGGGCGGCGGTTTCCTCGACGCGGCCGGTTTCCTGGATTTCGCCGGCTCAGGTCTGGTGCACATGGCCGGCGCATCCGCTGCCCTTGCGGGTGTGCTGCTGCTGGGCCCACGTAAGGGCAAATACGGTCCGAACGGGCAGATAAATGCGATTCCCGGCGCCAACCTGCCCCTGGCGACTCTGGGCGCATTCATCCTGTGGATGGGCTGGTTCGGCTTCAACGGTGGTTCGCAGCTGAAGATGAGCACTATCGAAGACGCCAACGCCGTCGCTCAGGTCTTCACCAACACCAACATGGCGGCGGCAGGTGGCCTGGTCGCGGCATTGATTACCGCCCGCCTGCTGTTCGGTAAGTCGGATCTGACCATGGTCCTCAACGGTGCACTGGCTGGCCTGGTCGCCATCACCGCCGAGCCGCTGACCCCCAGCGCGTTGCAGTCCGTACTGATCGGTGGTGTGGGTGGCGTACTGGTCGTGTTCAGCATCCTTGGTCTGGACAAGCTCAAGCTTGATGACCCGGTCGGCGCCATTTCCGTGCACGGTGTGGTCGGTGCCTGGGGTCTGCTGGCGGTGCCGCTGACAAACGCTGACGCGTCCTTTGGTGCTCAGCTGCTGGGCCTGGCATCGATCTTTGCCTGGGTGTTCATCGCCAGTCTGGTCGTCTGGGGAGTTCTCAAGGCAGTGATCGGCCTGCGGGTGAGCGAAGAGGAAGAGTACGAGGGCGTCGACGTTGTCGAGTGCGGCCTCGAAGCCTACCCGGAGTTCACCAACAAGCGTTGATTCGTCTGCTGTTGCCAAGGGCGCCTCAGGGCGCCCTTTGTTTTTTCTGGCGCCGCGCTAGAATGCGCGCGTTCAGGAGCCGAAGGGGTCTATGAGAATGTGGCGACAGACACTCATCACGCTGCGCCCGAGGCCGCGAGGCTTCCATCTGATAACCGACGAGCTGCTTGCACACCTGCCGGAACTGCAACAATGCGAGACCGGTCTGTTACACCTGTGGCTGCGGCATACGTCGGCTTCATTGACGATCAATGAGAATGCTGACGGCGCAGTCCGGCGCGATTTCGAACGGTTTTTCAACCGTCTGGTACCGCAGGGCCAAGCTGGATACGAACACGATTACGAGGGGCCGGACGATCTTCCGGCCCATTTCAAGGCGAGTCTGCTGGGTTGTCAGGTGAGTTTGCCCGTTAGCGAGGGATGCTTGGCACTGGGAACCTGGCAGGGCGTCTATCTCGGTGAGCACCGGGACCAAGGTGGCGCCAGGCAGGTACTGGCCACGTTGCACGGAATGGCAAGTTGAATTTTTTTTGGCGATGGCGAACAAAGCACATCGCTGGGCTATAACTTCCGCTTTGGCAAGGTACGAGGTTGAACATGAGCGACGAAGAATTAGAACAAGACGATCTGGACACAAACGACGAGGATGACGGAGAGGAGCTGGCGGCTGCCGATGACGGTGAAGCGGATAACAGCGCCGACGACGAGAGCACCGACAGCGACCGTGCGACACCGACCAGCAAAAAGAAAGCTAAGGCGGTTGTGGTAGAAGAGCTGCCGAGCCTTGAAGCCAAGCAGAAGGAGCGGGACGAGCTGGCGCGCGCGATGGAAGAGTTCCTGGCACGCGGGGGACGCGTGCAGGAGGTCGAACCCAACGTCGTCGCGGATCCGCCCAAGAAGCCTGACAGCAAATACGGGAGCCGTCCTATCTAGACCCGAAGCGGTCGAGATCAGACGAAGCGTCTTTTTTCACGGCGTGACCGCAGCAAAGCCCAACACGGTCGTGTTGGGCTTTGTCGTGTCTGCAGGGGCGTCAGCGGTCAACGCCACCGAGCCAGCAAAGCGGGTAGCTCTGCCAGGCTGCGAATCTCGGCATCAGGCCCACCTTCATGCTGCCACGCTTTGCCGCCCGGATTGAACCAGATCGCACGTACGCCGGCACGCTGCGCCCCGCCAATATCGTCGTCTGGGTGGTCCCCGACGTGAACGGCGTGTTCGGCGGCTACGCCCGCTCGCCCAAGCGCTTCCCGGAATGGCCTAGGGTCCGGCTTGCCGATGCCCAGGTCTTCTGCGCATAGCGTGAACTGGAAATAGTCAGCCAACCCCAGCCGCCGCACATCTGCGTTTCCGTTGGTCAGGACGCCGAGCTTGTAGTGATTGGCCAGATGCTCCAGTGTCGGGTGTACGTCAGGAAACAGATCGATGGCGTGCCGCGCTTCGAGAAAAACTTCGAATGCCTGACTGGCAAGGTGTCGAGCCTCGCCCTCGGGGTAGCCGGCGTCATGCAAGGCGTGGAACAGGATGCGTCGACGTAGCTCGCTGATGCGGTGCTTCAGGGCTGGTTCGGATTCGACCAGCATGCGGCGGATCGCGGCGAGGGACTCTACCGGAAACTCGCCGAGGCGGGGTGCATGCTGTGCCAGCCAGTCCCGCAGGCAGTTTTCTGCGCTGTGAATGACCGGGCCGACGTCCCACAGGGTGTCATCGAGGTCGAAGGTGATCAATCGAATGCTCATGAATCACTGCCTTGCTTTCTTTTGGCTCGGGGGTGCGCCAAGTCATAGACCTTAGCCAGATGCTGGAAGTCCAGGTGCGTATAAATCTGTGTGGTGGCGATGTCGGCATGGCCGAGCAGCTCCTGCACGGAGCGCAAGTCCTGGGAGGATTCCAGTATGTGACTAGCGAAGCTGTGCCTGAGCATATGCGGGTGCAAGTGCTGCCCCAGCTCACGCACGCCTGCCTGCCGAACCCGTAGCTGCACCGCACGCGGACTCAGTCGACGTCCCTTCTGGCTGACGAACACGGCGCCATCCGGAGGATTGCTCAGCGCACGCAGCGGCAGCCAGGCTTCGAGGGCTTCACGCGCTTTGCGGCCAACCGGCAGCACTCGCGCCTTGTTGCCCTTGCCCTGAACCTGCACCAATCCGGCAGGCAGATCGAGCTGGTCGAGATCTAGCCCGACCAGTTCGGCCAGGCGCAACCCCGAGGAATAGAACAGCTCCAGCATCGCCTGATCGCGATGGCCAATGAAGTCGTCCTCAACGCCGCCATCGAGAAGCTGCATGGCTCGGTCGGTGTCGAGCAGTCTCGGCAGGCGCCGTTCGCCCTTGGGTGCCGAAATGCCGGCAGCCGGATCGTGGGCGCAGCGGCCTTCCTGATTGAGATAGCGATACATTCCCCGTACCGACGACAGAAGCCGAGCGAGGCTGCGTCCAGATTGGCCCAGGCGGTGCTGCTCGGCAATAAGCTGGCGGACGTGCACGCTTTTCAGCTGCCTCCAATCGGTCAGCTGCTGCTTGTTGCAGAAGCTGACGACCTTGGCCAAGTCGCGACGATAGCCATCGAGGGTATGCGGCGACACCTGTCGCTCACTGCGCAGGTGCTCGAAGTAAAGGTCCAGATCGGTTTGCATGAGCGGCGTCTCGCGAGTGCCGGCTAGCCAACGGCAGCGCCTGGCACTCAGGTTTGGCCCGTGTCGGGTGGCTTGTGTCTCAGCGAACCGAGCGCAGCGGTGTGGAGTAGGACGGCAGCACCCGCGTCAGCACTTCGGCAATGTAGCCAAGGAACAACGTGCCCAGTGAGCTCTTGTAGTGCTGCGGGTCCTTGCTGCCAATCGCGAGGATGCCCTGCTGCTGGTTCAATGCGACCACTGCCGCCGATCCGATACTGTGACTTTCTTCCTCTCCGAAGAGAAAAGCGAGTTCGTGAGGACGAAGCACGCCACAGACTGTCTTGCCGCTGCCGAGCAAGCCGCCAACGGCTTGTTGGGCTTCAGCGCTGGTGACGCTACGGCCGACCGGCAAGGGTGTTTCGCTGAACAGGATCAGACTTACGAACGGCACCTGGAATTCGTGCCGCAGGCTTTCGTCCACTGCGCCGATGACTTCCTCCAGGCTGTTGGCATCCAACAGGTCCAGCACCAGACGCCGCGTCTTGTCGAACAGCCGATCGTTGTCGCGCGCGACGTCCATCAGCTGTGAAAGGCGATGGCGCATTTCGATGTTGCGCTCGCGCAGCAGCTTGACCTGCCGCTCGACCAGCGAGACGGCAGTTCCGGGCTGATGCGGGATACGCAGCTCGGGAATCAGCTCGTCGTGATCGACAAAGAACTCCGGATGGGCCCGCAGATAGGCTACGACGGCTTCCGCGTCCGGCAGCTGTGGCTTGTCCTGGTTTTGCTCGGTCATAGGCGAACCTGTCCTTCGAATACGCGAACGGCGGGGCCGGTCATCATAACGGGCTGACCCGCACCTGCCCATTCAATGGACAAACGGCCGCCGGGCAAGTCGAGCTGCACGGGCGAATCCATCCAGCCCTGGCGGATGGCGGCGACTGCTGCGGCGCACGCACCGGTGCCGCAAGCCTGGGTTTCGCCTGCGCCGCGCTCCCACACACGCAGCTTGGCGTGTTGGCGGTCGATCACCTGAAGGAAACCGGCGTTGACGCGCTGCGGAAAGCGCAAGTGATGCTCGATCTTTGGCCCGAGGCTGTGCACCGGAGCGCTCTCGATCTCGTCAACGCGCAACACCGCATGAGGGTTGCCCATGGATAGGGCGGCGATATCCAACTGCTGGCCGTCGACCTGCAGCGGATAACTAAGCGCTTCGCGCTCGGCCTGGAAAGGAATCTCCGCCGGGGTCAGCCGAGGCGGGCCCATGTCGACAGTGATATGCCCGTCGGGCCGCACGATCAGCTCGATGATGCCACCTTTTGTCTCGACCCGGATCTGACGCTTCATGGTCAAGCGCTTGTCCAGCACGAAGCGGGCAAAGCAACGCGCGCCGTTACCGCATTGCTCCACTTCCGAACCGTCGGAATTAAAGATGCGATAGCGAAAATCGACGTCGGGGTTCTGCGGCGGTTCGACCAGCAAGAGCTGGTCGAAGCCGATACCCGTATGACGGTCACCCCATTGCTTGGCGTGCTTGGGCTGGATATGCGCGTGCTGGCTGACCAGGTCGATGACCATGAAATCGTTGCCCAGGCCGTGCATCTTGGTAAAACGCAAAAGCATTGTCGTGGCCTCAGGCAGGCAGCAGGCTTTCGCCGGCGTATAGCTCCTGCACGCTTTCGCGGCGGCGCACTTCGTAGGCTTCGTCACCATCCACCAGCACTTCGGCTGCGCGGCCTCGGGTGTTGTAGTTGGAACTCATGACGAAACCATAGGCACCGGCCGAACGGACCGCCAGCAGATCACCTTCAGCCAGCACCAGCGGCCGCTCCTTCGCAAGGAAGTCTCCGGTTTCGCAGATCGGGCCGACGATGTCGTAGTGGCGCGCCTCGCCATCGCGTGGCTGCACCGGCACGACATCCATCCAGGCCTGGTATAGAGCCGGGCGAATCAGGTCGTTCATCGCCGCGTCGACGATGGCGAAGTCCTTGTGTTCGGTGTGCTTGAGGTATTCCACACGGGTCAGCAACAGGCCCGCATTCGCAACGATCGACCGACCTGGCTCGAACACCAGGGCCAGGTCGCGACCGTCGATGCGCTTGCGAACGGCCTGGATGTAGTCACCGGCCTGCGGCGGCTGTTCTTCGCGATAGCGCACCCCCAGGCCGCCGCCCAGATCCAGATGGCGAATGCGAATGCCGCGTACGGCAAGGCGATCGATCAAGCCCAGAAGCCGGTCGAGCGCATCAAGAAACGGCGGTAACGTCGTGAGCTGCGAGCCGATGTGACAATCGACGCCAACGACTTCCAGGTTGGTCAGCTCGTGGGCACGGGCATAGACCTCTTCGGCGTCGGCGATGGCTATGCCGAACTTGTTTTCCTTAAGCCCCGTGGAAATGTACGGATGGGTCCCGGCATCAACGTCCGGATTGACCCGCAGTGATACCGGCGCCACTGCGCCAAGCTCGGCTGCAACCTGCTGCAGGCGATCGAGCTCGTCGATGGATTCGACGTTGAAGCAGTGCACGCCGACCTCAAGCGCGCGGCGCATGTCGTCACGCGTCTTGCCTACACCGGAAAATACGATGCGATCCGGCTGACCACCGGCCGCGAGCACGCGCTCCAATTCGCCACGCGAAACGATGTCGAAGCCGGCGCCGAGGCGGGCCAGTACGTTGAGCACGCCAAGGTTCGAGTTCGCCTTGACTGCAAAACAGACCAGGTGCGGCATACCTTGCAGCGCGTCGGCATAGGCGCGGTACTGCGCCTCGATATGAGCCCGAGAGTAGACGTAGGTGGGGGTGCCGAAGCGTTGCGCGAGAGCGGGCAACGCCACACCCTCCGCGAAGAGCTGACCGTCGCGGTACGAGAAGGCCTCCATGGAATGCCTCCTTACAGTTCGAATCGGTCTTTGGAGCGTTCTTTGGCAGTTGCCTCGTCATCCGGTAGGTATAACGGGCCTTTCTGACCACAGCCGGAGAGCGCGCAAGCGAGCACCGCAAGGGTAATGAATGGAAGCAGCAGACGCTTCATTGGGGGGCAATCCTAGAAAAATCGATGGGCCGGAGTATACCCAGCACCTGTCGGATTGCCTATGTGGCAGCGCCAGCTGGCATTGGGTGTGGGGTGAGTTCCGTCGGTTGGCCGCTCGCTAGACGTGTCGGTCGCCTGTTAAGCTCGGCGGCATTGTCGAGCGGCCAGATGCCGCTGAAACACCGTACCGAGGAAGCTGATTCATGAGTCTGAGCGAAGCGCGCTATCACGATCTGGTTGACGCTGTGCAGGAAGAAATCGAGGACGTGTTCGATCACAGCGGTCTCGATGTCGATCTGGAAAATTCCGGAGGGGTGCTGACCGTACGTTTTGAGAACGGCACTCAATTGATCTTCAGCCGCCAGCCTCCATTGCGTCAGCTATGGGTCGCGGCGCGCTCGGGTGGTTTCCACTTTGACTATGACGAAGCCAGTTCGCTGTGGATCTGCGATGCCAATGACGAGCGCCTGGGCGAGCTGCTGTCGCGAGTCGCGCTGGAGCAAAGCGGCGAATCGCTGGATTTCGAAGACCTTTGAGCCCGCCGAGCGGGTCTGTGGGCCCCGGCGGATGCGAAGCCCCCGTGGCTTGCTAAATCGATGAGCTGTGTTAGGGTCTTCCTACACGTTAAAAACCCCGCATTCTGGCGGGGTTTTGCTTTTCTATCGCCCAACTTCTATTTGCAGGAGCTAACCCGGACCCATGACCAGTGCACCGTCTATCATCATCACCCAACCCGACCTGCAGCGAATCGAGCGGTTGCTCGATGGCCTGGCTGACTACGGTCCGGCCGCCGAGGCGCTCGAGGAAGAGTTGTCCCGCGCCCAGGTGGTCGAACGTAGCGAATTGCCTGCTGGCGTGGTCTCGATGAACTCCCGGGTGCATTGTCGGGAAGAGGGCAGCGGCAAGGACTACCACCTGACGCTGGTTTATCCACAGGACGCTGGCAAGGAAGGCACCGTTTCGGTGCTTGCCCCGGTGGGCAGTGCTCTTCTGGGGTTGAGTGTCGGCCAGCATATCGACTGGCCGACACCCGGTGGCAAGGTGCTCAAGCTTACCTTGCTGGCTGTCGAGTATCAGCCGGAAGCGGCTGGCGACGTTGGCTGAGCGCGCTCGCACGCGGCGCTCTTGGATGACGCGGTCGGTCAGATTGTTTTGAGAGCCTGGTTGAGCGCGGCTTCAAGATGCGCTTTGTAGCGCAGATGCTGAACGGTCTGGGCGCGGCCGGTGCCGTGCAGCCCGGATAGATCGAGATCGGTGATGTAACAAGGATAGCGTTCAGCCCCGCGCCTTTGCGAGAGGATGTAGTGGGCCACCGCAGCGAAGAGTTCCGAGCCATATTCAAGGCTGGAAAACTCTTGATGGTTGCAATACAAGGTGACCTGCGAGCGGCCCCGCTCGTTGGGTTCGACGATTGCCTGGATGTCGTAGAAGGGGTCGCTCGGTTCATCCCGAGGAGGGGGCCTACGTTCGACCTCCAGAGGGCGGTCAGACGCAGCCGTAATCAGTCGATAGAAAAGGATGTCTATCGCCGCCAGCCGGCTTTCCTCGAAGGGGAGTTGCGTGGTGCGGCGATAGCTCACCGATTGAAGGAAGCGTAGCAAGGGCGTCAGCAGGCTCTGTTCGTCTCGATAGGGCTGCTGCTGGCGCCACAGTGCATTGAATTCGTCGAGTACAGTCAGCTCTGCCACTGTGCCTTGAACGCGATAGAACACCTGAAGACAATCCGCTCTGGCGTGGCCGAGAATCAGCGATAGGTCTGTCCCTTCCAGTGCGTGCCGGTCCACCCGAATGGGGCGGATGGCTTGATGAGCTTCGCCCAGATGCTCAACCAGCGCCGACATGTCGCTCAGAGCGGTGTGCCGGACATTGCCAATGACCAGATCCAGGATGTGGAAATGTTGCCGGACCTGGAGCAGATAACGGCTTTCTGCCGGCTCATCCAGCACCGCCTGGGCGTCAAGGAACACCGTTTCGACCCGCCGCGAAAGGGACAGCCCGGCGTTGCGACTGAAGCAGCGAACCTGCAGGCTTGGGCGCTCGCCGTGAGCAGGTAGCGCCTGAAGGTAGTCGCGAAGACATTCAGCCAGCGGGGCGGGCGCCTCGTAACGCGTAGCGATAAGCTCGCCCCAGCTATTCTGCGTCAACTGGTCGATGCTAAGTACAAGGTTTTCCCGCGCTATCCCATGCCCGAGGGAATCGGTCAGCTCGTCAAACGACAGCGGCTGCGATGGACTGAGCGGGTCGACACCGACATTGATTAACAGCAACACCTTCACTGGCGTCGCCACGCTAAGCAACGCATCGTCTGAGACGGCTTGCGGTGGCATGGGGAGGGCCTGGCGCAGGTCAGTCAGCAGCGCAAACAGCTCGGCCTCGGTCAGGCCGCTATCGCCCGGATGCAGGGAGACATGGGTTGCCGCGTCAACTACGCCGTTGCGATGGCACCAGCCCAGGAGCGGAATCAGCTCACGTGAGCGTTTGAGAGGAGAGTAATTGCTGATTTGCGTTGCGGTCAGGTTGCCCTCGTAAAGCGCCCAGAACAGATCGCCTGCCGCATCGTACCCCTGGACCAGTGTCAGGCTGTGCTCCGCCAGATCACGCACAATGCCGAGATTGATCGCTTCGATCTTCCCGGCCTTGCGTTCAATTGCCGCGTGTAAGCGCCGGCCGAGCACGCCAAAGTCGCGCCCGTTGATACAGCTGGTAATCTGTAACCGTCGGGCTAGGTCGCTGAGGAAGCGATAGCCGTAAGTCAGCTCGTTGACCAGCGCTCGTCTCTCTTCAACGACACGCCTAACCTTCCACTGACTGCGGCTGTCCAGCTGAGCGAACTGGCGCTCGTCCCAGCCCCAGTTGGAGGTAAGGCGCTCGAGCAGGCGGCGCTTCCAGCTCTTGGTGCGACCTGTATGAGGGCGGCTGAGCGGCTTGTTGACCTTGAGGTATAGGCACCGTCGCAGCAGTGCCAGCCTGTCGCGTTCCCCCCGTCGATCCAGATAGCGCTCGATCCTGCGGTAGGCGACGATGTAAGGATCCAGTTCATCAAGGTCCAGTCGATTGGCGTACACCGCCTGTTTGAAATCGAGGCTCAGGCAGCGTACCTGAGGATGATCGCTGGCATAGGCCTCGACCAACAGCAACTTGAACAGCGATTTGTAGGGTGACTCGATAGCCTTGTACAGCTGCCAGAGCCCTGCGCCAAGGTATTCGCCCGGAGGAATGCTTCCCAGGTGGCCGAGGTCCAGGACGTCGTCGCTTCGTACGAAACGTTTGTCCAGCAGAATGCGCACGTATTCGTCGTAGCGATGCTCTTCATAATCGGGCACCAGCCACCACATGGGTGTGCGACCGCCCAGCCAGATCGCGGTGCGGTAGAACTCGTCCAGCAACAGGTAATGTTGGGTCGTGCCGCAATCATCCGAGGTCAGCTTTGTATCACGTGCGCCCTGAGTGAAACGCTCGGGATCGACGAGAAAGAAATGCGCCTCGCTGCCCTGCGTTGCAGCCCATCCTTGAAGCAAGTCGCACTTGCGTCGGAGTTCTTCAAGCTGTGGCTGAGACAGACTTGAGTCGTGGCACACCCAGACATCGAGGTCGCTCTGCTCTTCCTGAGCGACGGTGCCCAGGCTGCCCATGAGAAATAGCCCGAGAATCGAAGCTGGCTGCTGGCCGCGCAGAGGTTTGTAGGCGAACGATCGGCTGAGTCGCTGGGCCTCGGCCAGCGTCTCGGCATCCGGCTCGAAACCGGACAGTCCGGCCGGCGTCGCAGCAGTGACGTAGCCGGGCAGTATTGGGTGATTAACGTGAAACAAGAGAGGCAGCAGTTTCAGTACGCCCTGTTGCCGCGTCGACATCACCTGCCGGGTTCTCTCGAGTCGACCGGCATTGACGCTGAGGAAGCGAGCCCGTAGCCCACTCAACACCTTGCGGTCGATGCCTTCTTCCAGGATCGGGCGTATTTCCTGCTGACGGTTCATGTATTCGGCTTGGGCAAGTTGAGGTTGTCCGATGAGGAACAAGTGAGACAAAAACGGAAAATAACATGACCGGGAGCCGCGAGGAAAAAGCAGAGCGGCTCGGATCGTGGTCGAGCCCTCCGAGGTAGACCGACCACTGGTGGACCCCGACGCCGCAATGCGTCGGAGATGGGGCGGGCTCAGGCGGCAGCCGTTTCCGAGAGAATCGTCAGCAGTATCCTGGCGTGCTCGGCAGCATCCCGGCCGAGACCGGTCAGATAGCCACCGTCGGGTTGTGTTGTCAGACCTTTGGCATGCAAACGCTGGGTTGCTGCAATCGCAGCGTCTCCAGCGTCATGGTGAACCTTGATGCCTTCGAGCGTGTTATCGAGGTTGAACAGCCGAAGAATTTCCAGCTCTGCTACCAGTTCGGGGGTGTACGCCATGTTCGCTCCTCGGGTGGTGGGCCTGCGCCCGGTTCAGCAAGTGTAGATGCTCATACGGAGGCTGCTTGGCCGGTATCTACTCGGGCAGGTCGGGCAGGGCTCGCAGGAGGACTTCATAACGCTCGATGTCGAATGCGCGGTCCTCTTCAAGCATCTGACGAATTTCGTCAGCCAGCACCAGCGCCATCATTTTCAATGTCTCTTCGCGCTCGTAACCCACCAACGTCAGCTTGTTGAGCGTCGCTTGCGCGGCAGCGGGCTCGCCGGTTTCGAGCTGGTTCTCGATGGCCTGGATCAGGGTTTCTTCGGCGAAGATTTCGTCGTCTTCGGAGGTTGAAGCGGTCATGGTGCAGCTCTCATCGGTTGGTTCTTGGTAATCTTGACGGGTTTGTACCGGCTGCGCATGTTCGAGGCGATACCTTGGTGAACGCTTCGCTTGGGTCGGTCTCTATTCCTACTATGGACCATCTAGGAACGCGACCCCAGTAATGATCACACTTCACTGCCTAGAAAACGGCGCGCTGGTGCGGCGCGTTGCCGAGGATCTGCAATCACTTCCAGACAGCGTGCTGTGGATCGACTTGCTGACGCCCACTCATGAGGAAGAGCGCTTCATCGAGGGGGTCCTGGGGGTGGATATCCCGACCCGTGAGGAGCTCGCAGAAATCGAGGACTCGTCGCGTTTCTACGAAGAAAACGGCGCGATTTTCATGACTGCCACCGTGGTGATGGGGATTACCGATCGCCGCCCGGAAAACGCTCAGGTGACCTTCGTTTTGACCCGCCATTGCCTGGTAACGGTGCGCTACACCGAGCTGAGTTCGTTTCGTCAATTCGAGGCCAAACTGGCGCGCCAGCCTGCAGCTTACAGCACAAACCACGCGATCTTCCTCGGTCTTGCCGATGCGGTTGTCGATCGTATTGCTGATGTGCTGGAAAGCGTTCAGATCCAGTTGCAAACCTTGTCGCGATGCATTTTCGATGAGCGAAAGGAGCAGCGCACGGACCTGCAGCAGATGATCCAGCAGCTTGGGCAGCACCGCTCGCTTTTGTCGCAGCTGGGCGAAAGCCTGTTCAGCTCCAGTCGCCTGACCGCTTTTTATCGATTGCATGTCGGCGACGCCAAACAGGGCGTCGCCAAGGGTTCTCTGAAGGCTATGGAGCGCGACGTCCGCTCGCTCGGTGAGCATCAGGCGCGGCTATTGGGAGACATCGCCTTTCTGCTCGATGCAACACTGGGGCTGATCAACATCGAGCAGAACGCGATCATCAAAGTGTTTTCCATCGCTGCGGTGCTTTTTCTGCCGCCGACGTTGGTAGGAACCGTGTACGGCATGAACTTCGAGCACATGCCAGAGTTGGGCTGGCCGTTTGGCTATCCCATGGCGCTCGGAATGATGATTGTCTCGGCGATCATTCCATACGCCTGGTTCAAGTTTCGCGACTGGCTCTGATCAACCGAAGAAATACAGGACAAGGCAAAACACGCCCAGCAGAGTCCATACGCTGCCAAAAATGATCGGCGTACGCAGGGAAAACAGCAGGGTGCGCTTATAGCGTTCGCCACCGGCCGGGCTGTTTCCTTCGCCGAATAGCGCAGAGTCATGGTTGGGCAGTAGGCCGACGTTGCCCTCTGTCTGTAGCAGCTCGGCTTGCTTGCGGTGCCAGCGCTCTATGACGTTGTAGCTCGCCCGGATGCCGGGTATCGCATGGACCGAGGTGAGCAACCCAAGCAATGCCAGTACGCTGGGGACGACCAGGCGAAACAGGCTGCCCCAGTCGGGGTTGGTGTTAGCCATCGATGAGGCAAAGGCGATCATCAGAAACGACTGAGAGGACAGGTAGCCGCTGGTGCGGCTGGCCAGCAGCGTCGACTCGAAGTGAATCTCCGAGCGATAGAAGTTCAGGCGTTCCTTCGCCGAGTCGAAGACTTCTGCGCCTTGCGTGTCCTTGTTCAGCAGCAGCGTTTTGAGATCGGCCATTGGAAACAATCGTTGTGGTCACAACGAATTTTGTGTGTCATCCAGACGCCTGAGTTCCCTTGGGCCGGTTCAGGTTGGCTCTGCCAAGGCCTGAAGCGCGCTACCTGTCAGGCGATAGGTGGTCCACTCGTCTTGCGGGCGCGCACCCAGCGACTCGTAGAACTTTATTGCCGGTTCATTCCAGTCCAAAACCGACCACTCGAAACGACCGCAACCGCGCGACACTGCCAGCTGCGCCAGGTGCTTGAGCAGCGCCTTGCCCGCCCCAGTGCCACGGGCTTCGGGTGTGACGTACAGATCTTCGAGGTACAGGCCGTTGCGGCCGAGCCAGGTGGAGAAGTTGAAGAAAAACACCGCGTAGCCGATCGGCTCACCATCGCGCTCGCAGATGAGTGCGCTTGCGGTGGCGTTCTCTGCGAACAGGCTGGTTTCAATGCCCACGACATCGGTTTTGACTTCGTGCTCGGCGCGTTCGTAGATCGCCAGTTCGGTGATGAAACGCAGGATCAGCGCGGCATCCTCGCGACTGGCGGGGCGGATGTTGAGGGTCATGACTCTCTCCGGTCCGACAGGTGCGAGCCATCTCGCGCCTGCCCTGGGTGACAAGACTTAGCGAGCGGCCAGCAACGCACGGCCACGCTGAACAGCCGCACGCACCTGCGACGGCGCGGTGCCCCCGATGTGATCACGGGCGTTCACCGAGCCTTCCAGTGTCAACACCGCAAAGACATCGTCGCTGATCTGATCGCTGAACTGGCGCAGCTCGTCGAGGCTCATCTCAGCCAGATCCTTGCCGGTTTGCACGCCGTACTTCACAGCGTGGCCGACGATCTCGTGACAGTCGCGGAACGGCAGCCCTTTGCGAACCAGGTAGTCGGCCAGGTCCGTGGCGGTGGAGAATCCGCGCAGCGCGGCTTCACGCATGATAGAGCGCTTGGGCTTGATCGCCGGGACCATATCGGCAAAGGCGCGTAGGCTGTCGCGTAGGGTGTCGGCGGCATCGAAGAGTGGTTCCTTGTCCTCCTGGTTGTCCTTGTTGTAGGCCAGTGGTTGGCCTTTCATCAGTACGAGCAGACCGCTCAGCGCGCCGAATACGCGGCCGGTCTTGCCGCGTACCAGCTCCGGTACGTCCGGGTTCTTCTTCTGCGGCATGATCGAACTGCCTGTGCAGAAGCGATCCGGCAGGTCGATGAACTGGAACTGAGCGCTGGTCCAGAGCACCAGTTCTTCGGAGAAGCGCGACAGGTGCATCATGGCCACCGAGGCAGCGGCACAGAATTCGATGGCAAAGTCTCGATCCGAGACGCCGTCCAGCGAGTTGCCGGAAATGGCTTCGAAGCCGAGCAGCTCACAGGTGATTTCACGCTGAATTGGATAGGTTGTCCCGGCCAGCGCGGCCGAGCCCAATGGCATGCGGTTGGTGCGCTTGCGGCAGTCGAGCAGACGCTCATGGTCGCGGCTGAGCATCTCGAACCAGGCCAGCAGGTGATGACCGAATGTCACTGGCTGTGCAGTCTGCAGGTGGGTGAAGCCGGGCATGATGGTGTCCGCTTCGGCTTCTGCCAGGCTCAGCAAGCCTTCTTGCAGGCGGGTGATCTCTCCAAGAATGGTGTCGATTTCATCACGCAACCACAGGCGAATGTCGGTAGCGACCTGGTCGTTGCGCGAGCGACCGGTGTGCAGCTTCTTGCCGATGACGCCGATGCGGTCGGTCAGTCGGGCTTCGATGTTCATGTGCACGTCTTCCAAGTCGACGCGCCAGTCGAAGGTGCCGGCCTCGATCTCGGCCTGGATGTCCTTGAGGTTCGCGATGATCTGGTCACGCTCGTCCGCACTCAGCACGCCAGCTTTTTCCAGCATGGTGGCGTGGGCAATCGAGCCCATGATGTCGTGCCGATAGAGACGCTTGTCGAACTCGACGGAGGCGGTGAATCGGGCGACGAAGGCGTCGACGGGCTCGCTGAAACGGCCGCCCCAGGACTGGTTGGTCTTGTCGGTGCTCATGAATGCGCTCGCAAATCCGATAGGCAAATGGAAGGGGCCGAATGATAACAGGGTTACGCACGGCTTCCGCGATGCAGGCAGCGAGCAGTTCTGATCAGGCCTTGAACTGGCCGAGGCTGGCTTCAAGCCGCTGTGCAAGCACACCCAGCTCCTTGCCGCTGGCTGCGGTTGCAGTCACTGCATCGGCGGATCGTTCGGCTTCGGTGAGGATGACCTCGACCCGCTCGCGTACGGCCGTTGCGGTCTCGGCTTGTCGTTCCGCGCCTTTGGTAGCCTCACGCACGACCTGATGGACTTGCTCGACGGCAGTCTGCAACGCGCGCTGCAGGTCGCGACTGCTTCCCAGGGAGGCCTGGCCGCTTTCGGCTTGCTTGCCAGCCGTGCTGATTGCCGAGACGGCGTCACGAGCGCCGCGTTGCAGGCTTTCGATATGCGCCTGGATATCGCCGGTAGACTGCTGAGTCTTGCTGGCGAGCGCTCGGACTTCATCGGCGACCACGGCGAACCCACGGCCGCTTTCGCCGGCGCGAGCAGCTTCGATTGCAGCATTGAGCGCCAGCAGGTTGGTTTGCTCGGCGATGCCCTGAATTACGGTCAGTACCACCTCGATCTGTTCGCTCTGCTTTGCCAGTTTTTCGATCACCGAGGCGCTTGTCTGTACGCCGCTGCCAAGCGCCTCGATCGTACGGCCCACCTGTTCGGAAATCGCCTCGTTTTCCACCGCGGCCTTGCGAATCGAGGCGACCTGATCGAGAGCGGTCTGCATGGCCCGGCTTTCATCCTGGGCGCGCTGAGTCATGTCGGCCAGAGCCTGCAGGCTTCCGGCGACTTCGTCACGCTGGCGCGCGGCAGCCGCGGCAGCGGAGCGACTACGGTTGCCCAGGGTGTCGATTTCCGTCCCGGTTTGTACGGCGATGGCACGTGCCTCCTGGACGATAGGCTGAAGCTTGGCCAGAAACAGATTGACCGCATCAGCCATCTCACCCACCTCGTCTGCGCTGTGAATCTTCACGCGCTGGGTAAGGTCGCCGTGGCCGGTCGAGAGGCCGCGTAGTGCGGTGTTGAGCTGGCCCAGCCGGCGTAGTACCTGACGGCCAAGCACCAGCGTGACGGCCAGCAGGAGCAGTGTCCCGGTCGCCGCGAGGCCGACGCTGATCTTCCAAAGTAGCGCCGAAGCCGAGCGCTCCACCGCTTTCTGACTGTTGGACTCGATGCTTCGTGCGACATCCGTTGCAGCGGCCAGGCCTGACGCCATGATCTTCGCGCTGTCGCTGGCCGTTGACGCGAGACCGGCCTCCACCAGACTTGCTCCGCTGGCAACCAACGTCTGGAAGCGACTGTCGAAGGCCTCCAGCTCAGTGCTCACCGCGGAGGTTGAGAAGCCGAGGATTACCTGACCGATGTCGGCGCCTTTGGGGTTGATCGATTGCTTGGCGAGATACAGCGTCGGGTCGCTCTCGGCCGCAGACAGCACTTTGTCGAATGCGGTACGTCCGGTGCCCTTGCTCAACAGCGCTTTGACTCGGGGATCCTGGCGATTCAAGTGACGGGTGAGCTGGTTGCCATTGGCATCGAAATAAGCGACGAAGACGACCGCCGGGTTGCGGTGAGCCATCCTGACAAACTCGGTCAGCGCCGGTACGTCGTTGTCCCAGATCGCTGCTGGCGCAACGCCGGCAAGCAGCGTGGCGAGGTCATCCCCGGACTGCTTGAGGTGACGTTCAAGTACGTCTTTGAGCTGCTTCTGCTCGTCGGTCAGTTGCTGCGTCAGTCCGCTGGACAGAGCACCGGTCATCCGTTCGGCCAGCTTGGCCAGCCCGGCCCCTACCTCGGCATCTGCCGAACGCAGCGCTTGCAGTAGTCGCCCCGAGTCTTCGCTCAGGCTTTGCTCGATGTCTTGTTCTAGCCCGTCGATGGTGCTCCGGGTCAATGCGAGAGCAACCAGGACCTGCACCAGAACGGCGCCGCATAGCGTCAGGAATACCGGCCGTAGCAAGCGGCTACGCAGAGAGGATAACAGCAGCACGAGTCAGTACTCCTAGAGCAGCGCTAACGGTTAGCGAGGTGAACAAAGCGATGCAAGCACTACGCCATCATGCGCCATGACAAGCTGTTCATAGAACCCCTTCTATCGGCCGATACCGCCGAATGCATGACTGCCGAAGCGTGGAACTGGCGACCGTTCGTCACCTTTGGCTCGCGCCGAGCCGATAGACTAGGCTGTTAGTGCGCAACGGCCAGCGCCCACCTTGCCGGGCTCACCTTGTTTTGCACGCCCACCGCGCGGACAGTCAATTCATGCGAGTAAAAAAAACCGATCGGACGCGGCCGGCGGCCCTTACCGATGACTTCTTCGTGCCTGAGCTGTGCCAGCCCGACGCACTGCTTGGCCTGGTACTGCTAGCGGAACTGCTGGTATTGGTGTTGGTGCTAGCCGAGCCGATGCAGCCTGGGTTCAACTGGATGCGCCTGGCTCTGGCGTCACTGTTCGTGCAGTGGGTGATGCTGCTATCGGCCGGTCTGACCTGTCAGCTACGGCCGCTGCTGGCTCGGCTGCCGGTTTGGCTGGCGGGACTTGCTTGCTGCGCAATGGTGGTCGGGTTGACGCTGGCGTGCACAGCGGTCGCCGATATCTATCAGCTCGGTGGCCCGCTGACCCGCGTCGGCGAGGTGAATCTGTACCTGCGCCATGCATTGATCAGTTTGATCATGTCTGGCTTGTTGCTGCGCTATTTCTATCTTCAAAGCCAATGGCGGCGGCAGGAACAGGCTGAGCTGCGTGCGCGCATCGAGTCATTGCAAGCACGAATCCGGCCGCATTTCCTGTTCAACAGCCTGAACAGCATCGCCAGTCTTGTGGTCACCGATCCGGCCAAGGCCGAGCAAGCGGTGCTCGATCTCTCCGATCTGTTTCGTGCAAGCCTGGCGCGCCCCGGTACCTTGGTGCCCTGGCGTGAAGAGTTGGAACTGTCACGCCGGTATCTCTCCATTGAGCAATATCGTCTCGGCGAACGGCTGAAAGTCGAATGGCAGGTCGACGCCGTGCCGGATGATCTGCCGATTCCCCAGCTGACCCTTCAGCCGCTTCTGGAAAACGCGCTTATTCATGGAATCCAGCCAAGGATCGAAGGCGGGGTCATAAGCGTGGCGGCGTACTATGCTGATGACGTGTTCCATTTGCAGGTCAGTAACCCCTTCGACGAAACGGCTCCAAAGCTGCCATCTAGAGGGACTCAGCAAGCGCTGCTCAATATAGACGCACGATTAACGGCACTTTTCGGTCCCGCGGCGAGTCTCAGCGTGGAGCGGCGTAATGCCCGATACTACACCTGTCTACGCTATCCGTGTGCGACACAAAAGCAGGAAGCCAGAACTGTATGAATGTGCTGATTGTCGATGACGAACCTCTAGCCCGCGAGCGCCTCAGCCGACTGGTAGGTGACCTTGACGGCTATCGTGTCCTGGAACCTTCCGCCTCCAATGGCGAAGAGGCGCTGTCCCTGATCGAGGAACTGCGTCCCGATGTTGTGTTGCTGGATATCCGTATGCCGGGGCTTGATGGCCTCCAGGTCGCAGCCAAACTATGCGAGCGCGACGCGCCTCCCGCTGTGATCTTTTGCACCGCCCACGACGAGTTTGCTCTGGATGCTTTCCAAGTGAGCGCCGTTGGTTACCTGGTCAAGCCGGTACGGCCTGAACACCTCGCCGAAGCGTTGAAAAAAGCCGAGCGGCCCAATCGGGTTCAGCTCGCGGCGCTGACGCGTCCCGCAGCGGTAAGCGGTACCGGGCCGCGCAGCCATATCAGCGCGCGGACCCGCAAGGGCATCGAGCTGATCCCTTTGCCCCAGGTGATCTACTTCATCGCCGATCACAAATACGTAACCCTGCGTCACGAGGGCGGTGAAGTCCTGCTGGATGAGCCGTTGAAGGCGCTCGAGGACGAGTTCGGCGAGCGTTTCGTCCGTATCCATCGCAATGCGCTGGTCTATCGCGACCGTATCGAGCGTCTGCAACGTACGCCTCTCGGCCATTTTCAGCTGTTCCTCAAAGGCCTCGAAGGCGAGCCGCTTACCGTTAGCCGCCGTCATGTGGCGGGTGTGCGCAAGCTGATGCAGAACCTCTGATCTGGTTTCAGGCGCTATGGACAGGCGCCCCGCTCCAGTTCAACCGTCTTTCCGGGCGGCTTTGCTTGATCCCTGCCAAACCGATCGCTCCTCCTGGCCTGTTATCATCGCCGGTAGTTCATCTGCCTGGAATTGTTCATGTCCCGCGAAATTCGCATTGCCACCCGAAAGAGTGCCCTGGCCCTGTGGCAGGCCGAATACGTCAAGACGCGTCTGGAGACCGCTCATCCGCATGTGACGGTGAGTCTGGTGCCGATGGTTAGTCGTGGCGACAAGCTGCTCGATGCGCCGCTGGCAAAAATTGGTGGCAAAGGCCTGTTCGTCAAAGAACTTGAGACTGCCCTGATGGAGAACGATGCAGACATCGCCGTGCACTCCATGAAGGACGTGCCCATGGAATTCCCCGAGGGGCTTGGCCTGTATTGCATCTGCGAGCGGGAAGATCCGCGCGATGCGTTCGTTTCCAACCACTACGAGAATTTCAATGCGCTGCCCTCAGGCGCGGTCGTGGGCACCTCCAGCCTGCGGCGGCAAGCGCAGCTGCTGGCACGTCGCCCTGATCTCAAGATCCAGTTTCTCAGGGGCAATGTGAACACTCGTCTGTCCAAGCTCGACGCGGGTGAGTACGACGCGATCATCCTGGCGGCAGCCGGCTTGATCCGCCTTGGGTTTGGCGACCGCATCCGCGCCAGCATCAGCGTCGAGGACAGCTTGCCTGCAGGCGGGCAGGGCGCGGTCGGCATCGAGTGTAGGACCGGCGACACCGAGCTGCATCAGCTGCTTCAATGCATGAACGATCCCCACACCGCGACCCGCGTCACCGCCGAGCGAGCGCTGAATCGCCATTTGAACGGCGGCTGCCAAGTGCCCATCGCCTGTTACGCAGTACTTGAAAATGACCAGCTGTGGTTACGTGGTTTGGTCGGCCAGCCGGATGGCACCCTGTTGCTGCGCGCCGAAGGCAGAGCACCTGCTGAAGAGGCCGAGTCGCTGGGCATTCGCATTGCACAAGAGCTGCTTGAGCAGGGCGCGGGTCAGATTCTGCAAGATATTTATGGCGAGACCGGTAAGGCGTGAACGGCTGGCGGCTATTGCTGACGCGACCGGCAGAGGAATGCGAATCGCTAGCCGCCACGCTTTCAGATCGGTGCATCCACAGCGCAAGCCTGCCACTGCTCGCGATCGAAGCCCTTGCTGAGACGCCTCAGCAGCGCACGACCATGCTTGGGCTGGACCGTTACGCTGCGGTGGTAGTCGTCAGCAAGCCGGCCGCGAGGTTGGGCCTGGAGCTGCTTCGCCGCTACTGGCCGCAGGCGCCGGGCGGGCAAGCCTGGTTCAGCGTTGGTGCGGCGACTGGCGCGATACTTGCCGATTACGGTCTGGACGTGAGCTGGCCGGTCTGTGGTGACGACAGCGAAGCCCTGCTTGCTTTGCCTCGATTGGCTAAGGCAATAAGCGTGCCCCATCCAAAGGTTCTGATCCTTCGAGGCGAAGGCGGACGCGCGTTTATGGCCGACACGCTACGCGCTCGTGGCGTGCAGGTAGACAGCCTCGAGCTGTATCGGCGTCACTTGCCGGATTACCCGCCAGGCACGCTGCTCAAAACCATTCGCTCGGAACGGCTGAACGCGGTGATGGTCAGCAGTGGACAGGGTTTGCTGTCGCTACGCAGCCTGGCCGGCGCCGATTGGGTCGAGCTGCTTGAGCTACCCTTGTTCGTACCAAGCCCACGCGTGGCCGAGATGGCCGCTCAGTTGGGTGCTAACAGAATTGTGGACTGCCGCGGTGCCGGTACTGCGGCTTTGCTAGCGGCGTTACGGGAGTTTCCCCAACCCGCTTCCTGATGCAAAGGATGGAAACGTGAGCGAAGTAGATTCCGATAAGCCAGCGCAGCAACCTAAAAGCAATAATGATCCTGCGACTCCTGCCAAGGAATTTCCGCCGAAGGGCGCCGCGGGCGCCGCTCCAAAGGGACCGGCAAGCAATACCTCAAAGGCGGGCAGCGCTGGAAAAGGCATGGCGGCTATTGCGCTGGTGGTGGGCCTTGCAGGTCTTGCGGCGGGCGGCTACAGCGTCTGGCAGACCCAGCAGCTGGCCGATCAGGAGCAGCAACAGCAGCAGTCGGCGCAGGCTACGAGCGAGCAGACCCGTCAGCTGGGTGAGCGCAGCCAGCAGCTGGCCAGCCGTCTCGGCAAGCTCGAGCAATTGCCGTCGGCCGAGCAACTGGAGGAGCGTCGTCGCCTGCTTTCCGAACTGCAGAGCGATCAGCAGCGGCTAGCGGGGCGCGTTGAGCAGGTCCTCGGAGCCAGCCGCGAGCAATGGCGGCTCGCCGAAGCCGAGCACCTGATGCGCATGGCGATGCTGCGTCTGTCGGCCATGCAGGACGTGAACAGCGCTGAGTCGCTGCTCGCCGAAGCGGATCTTATCTTGCGTAAACAAGACGATCCAGGCGCCTATGCAGCACGGCAAAAGTTGCTCGAAGGGCTTGAGGCGCTGCGCAGTCTGCCGGAGCTGGACCGTACCGGCTTGTTTCTCCAGCTTGGCGCGTTGCGTGGACAGGCCAATCAGCTCAACGGCTTGGCGCCTGAATTCGAGGCAGGTCAGGGCACAGACGGTGGACAAGCTGATAGCCGCTGGCAGCGTTGGTTGAACGAGCTGACACGGTATGTCCGGATCGATTTCGATGCTGGCAATAGCGTCAAACCATTGCTTGCAGGGCAAAGCCTGGCGCAGGTTCGTTTGGCGCTGTCATTGGCTATCGAGCAGGCGCAGTGGGCTGTGCTCAATGGCAACGAAAAGGTCTATCAGCAGTCGCTGGATCAGGCGGCGCAGCTCATCGAGGATCACTTCAGCGAAGAAAACGGTCAGAGCCGCGGCCTTCGGGATCGCATCGAGGAACTGAAGAAACGCCAGGTGGCGGTCAGCCTGCCAGACCTCTCGCCTGCGCTCCGAGCGCTACAGAGCTACGTACAGGATCGTGAGTCGTCTGAACGTTCGCAGTCACCTGCTGAGAGCCGTACAGAACAGCCCACTGACGAGGCGAGCCCGGTACCTGACCAGCCGGCAACAGACGAGCAGTCGGCCGAAGAGGGGCAGCGCGCATGAAGCGGTTTGCCTTCGTCCTGATTCTGTTGATTGCGATCGTCGGGTTCCTTGGCTGGGCCATCGCCCAGGACTCAGGCTATGTTCTGATCAGCTATGACCGCTTTCGCTACGAGTCAAGTTTTTGGATCTTCGTAGGGCTGATTGCGTGTCTCTGGTTGCTCGCGATGGTGGTGCACTGGGTGCTCGGCCTGCTGCACACGTCCGGCGCACTGGTTAACCCATGGTCGCGTCGTCACCGGGAGCGGCGTGTCAGCAAGGCTTCACGCAGCGGTTTGCGTGAGCTGGCCGAGGGGCAGTGGAGCCCTGCATTGGGTCATCTGCGCTCTGCTGCCGAGCACGACCATCACCCGCTGGTGCATTACCTGGGTGCCGCGCGTGCTGCCAATGAGCTGGGCGAGCACGAGCAAAGCGATGAGCTGCTCCGCAAGGCAAGGGAGCGCGAGCCCGGATCAGGCCTCGCCATTGGCCTGACCCACGCGCAGTTGCAGATCGCGAGGGGACAATATGGCGAGGCTCGGGAAACCCTCAATGCGCTGCACGGCGAACACCCCCGTCATCCCTATGTGTTGACCTTGTTGCAGCAACTCTATGTTCAGCTCGAGGACTGGTCGGCTTTGTGCCGTTTGCTACCCGAGCTGCGCAAACAGCGCGTTTTGCCGCCGGCTCGCCTGAGTGAGCTCGAGCTGCTCGCTTGGACTGCATTGCTTGAGCAAGCCGGTCAACCCCCGGCGGCCTACAGCGAGGAGTCGTTGCAGGCGCTAAACCAGAAGTGGCAAACCGTCCCGTCAGGCCTGCGCAGTGAATCGCTGCTGGTGCGAGCCTACGCAGATGGTTTATCCCGGTTGGGTGCAGATGCGAAGGCTGAAGAGGTGCTCTATGCAGCGATCAAGCGTCAGTTCGACACCCGCTTGGTCGAGCGCTACGGTCGTGTCCTCGGTAAGGAGCCCTCTCGCCAGCTGGCGAATGCTGAAGGCTGGCTCAAGGCTCATCCGGAGAATGCCGAGCTGCTGCTCGCGCTGGGTCGGCTGAGCATGCGCAACGCGCTGTGGGGCAAAGCGCGTGACTATCTTGAGGCAAGCCTGAGGTTCGAGCACCGGCCAGAGACCTGCGCCGAGCTAGCGCGTCTGCTGGCCCAGCTTGGCGATAACGAGCGCAGTAACCGCCTGTTTCAAGAAGGACTGGGCCTGCTGGAAAGCCCTCAACTGCCCCCGACGCAAGTGGCCACCAACAGCCAATAGTCGGCCCGCTCGTGATGGCCGTCCCGCGGCTCTGCGCTGCATCATGCGTAGCGCTTGCAGCCAGGGTCGGTCGGCACTACCGTAGCGTGCTTTTCCACCCTGCGGAGTTGCCATGAACCTGGCCAGCCCTCGTTCGCTGTTTCTTCTGGCTTTCATCGGCTGTGTGCTGATGATGATCGCTGCGCTGTACCTTGAGCACGTAGTAGGGCTCGCGCCGTGCCCTCTGTGCATTGTGCAGCGCATCTGCGTCATCGGTTTCGGTCTGGTCTGCCTGTTCGCTGCGGTTCATGGGCCGCGCAAGACCGGGCGTCGCGTCTATTCGGTGCTAGCGCTGTTGTTCGCCCTCGCCGGCGGCGCTACGGCGATACGTCAGATCTGGCTGCAAAGTATCCCGGCCGATGAGCTGCCGAGTTGCCTGCCCAGTCTCGAGTACATGATGGATGCGTTGCCGTTTCAGGAGATTGCCAAGCTGGTGCTTCATGGTACGGCCGAGTGCGCTGAGGTCAGCTGGACGCTGCTCGGCATGAGCATTCCTGAGTGGACTTTGCTTGCCTTCATTGCCATGACCGTCTTCGGTATCTGGCAGCTGCTGCGCCGCGATTGAGAGCTTTTTGTCCAAACGCGCGAATGATCGTTGCACTTGGCGGTCAATGAGCAAGGCGAAGCGGTGTTGTCCGAGATATGCAGGGGAAATTGTTCCTGCTGCTTGATGCTTCGTTCTGTGCAGCTTAGTCTGCCCAGGCGGCGTCGGTTTTCTGCCAATTTCGCTGTCACTCACCCAAGGCCGATATCCCAAGACAGAAAACCGTCTCGGAAGGCGTAACAAGCAACATCGATTAGGGAAGTGAGGTCATCATGCTCGAGAGCTGTCGGAACGCCCAGGAACGCTGGGGAGGTGTACACCTGTTGATTGATCGCTGGCTGCAGGAGCGCCACGCGCTGATCAACGCATACGATGGGCTGCATGGGGGTGCCGAAGCGGCCACCCGCCCGGCCTTGCAAAAATTCTGCGAAATCCTGCTGGACTATGTGTCGGCTGGGCATTTTGAGATCTACGAACAACTGCTCAACGAAGCTGAAGCGTTCGGTGACAAGCGCGGTCTGGATCTGGCGCGTCAGATTTATCCTCGTATTGAGGCTATTACCCAGGTTGCGGTTGCGTTCAATGATCGGTGCGACAACGGTGAGTGCCTTGACAATCCCGGCCTTGCTGAAGAGCTGAAGCATTTGGGCCAGTTGCTGCATGAGCGCTTCGAGCTAGAAGATTGCCTGATCGAAGTGCTGCACACCGCACACAAAGAGCTCGCTGCCACCGCCTGACGGATGTCGGCCAGACGCGAGCGAAGGATTGCTCGTAGCGCGCTTCGCTGAGCAGTTGGCGGATGACTGCGGTCCGTCTAGTATGGCCGCACCAATCCCGCCAGGAGGCGCTTTCATGCCAGCAAAGAAAAACGCGGTGGCGACCCCGCTGCACTTGCTTCAGCAGTTGTCGAAGAGTTTGGTGGTGCATCTGGATAAAGCTTGCACCGATGCCCAGAAGGACGCAGAAATTCTTTTGGCCAAGCTCGAAAAGCAGCGCGGCAAGACGCAAGAGAAATTGATCAAAGCGCGCGCCAAGCTCGACGAGGCAGGCAATGCTGGCAAGTCGAAGGCGCAGACCAGGGCTCGCTCCAAACTGGCCGAGCTGGATGACATGCTCTCCCTGCTGCAATCACGGCAGAGCGAAACCTTGAGTTACCTGGCCGACCTCAAGCGTGATGCAGAGCAAAGTTTGAACCTGGCGCAGGGTGTTACGCAGGTCGAGAAGGCTGCGGCGCAGGCGCTGGAGGCACGCAGCAAGGCTGCGCCGTCACGTTCGGCATCCGCGCAACGCAAGACTCAGCCCGCCACAACCAAGCCAGCTGCGGCGAAGCGCTCATCCAGCAGCTCGAGCCCGGCGGCGAGCAAACCAGCGGCCTCCAAAGCTGGCAAGCCCACGCCGGCTAACGCCTCCAGCCCAGCTGCCGAAAACAATGGCACCGAGAAACGTCCCGCTCGGCCTGCACGTAGTCGCGCAAAGCCGAAACCGGCAGCAGCTAAGCCATCTAGCACGGCCAAGCCCGCTGCCACGCGCAAGCCAGCCGCCACACGCAAGCCTGCCTCAACCAAGACCGGTGGCGCGGATCAATCCGCCCCGCCCGCGTCCAGCTGAGAGGCTGCGCGGCGCAGTACGTCCAGTAAGGCATAGGCGTCTGCATCGACGCCCATGCCCAGTTGATCCAGCCAGTCGTTTGATCCTTTCATTGCCGGCCAGCGCTGCGTTGCCTGTTGAAGGCGTTCGAGCTGAATCCGTTCGGCGTCCAGTTCCAACGTTTTGACGCGCTTGCGCAAGTCGGCGAGCTCAGTGTCCATGACAGCCTGCTCGCGCCACGCCTGGCGTAGGTTTCGCAGGGGCGCTACCACCGTCGCCTGCCAATCGATGCTGAACCGTCTGAGCTCTTCCAGTCTCTGTGCATTATGGGGCACGCCTCTCGCTTCCAACCAAGCGCAGGCAAGCAGTAGGCAGACATCCATTCCTAAGGCCTGTAGATCAAGGCACGCCTTTTCTACGCGGGGCTCTGCATAGCAAGCGAGGGCGAAATTCCAAAGATCGTCTCTTTTCATATGTGATGGTTTTTTTCGTGTGCGGCCGGATGGATTTCCAGGCGACCTGATAAACTCCGCCGCCATTATGATCCGACTTCAGAACCTCACTCTACAGCGCGGCCCGCAGCGTTTGCTCGACGGCGCCGAGTTGACCCTGCACCCCGGCCAGAAGGTCGGCTTGGTCGGTGCCAACGGTGCTGGTAAATCCAGCCTGTTCGCCCTTTTGCGTGGCGAATTTACCGCCGACGGCGGCGATTGCCAGATCCCGCCAGACTGGCGCATCGCACACATGCGCCAGGAGGTCGACACGCTCGATCGGTTGGCGATCGATTACGTGCTGGACGGCGATACCGAGCTGCGCCGCATTCAGCGCGCGCTGATAGAGGCTGAAACCGCCCATGATGGTGGTGCGCTGGCTCGCTTGCATACTGAGCTCGACAACGCCGACGGTTATACCGCTGACGCGCGGGCACGCAAGCTATTGGCAGGCCTGGGTTTCGCCAATGAGCAAATGGATCGGCCGGTTAGCAGCTTTTCGGGTGGCTGGCGGATGCGCCTGAACCTCGCGCAAGCGCTGATGTGCCCGTCGGATTTGCTGCTGCTCGACGAACCCACTAACCACCTTGATCTGGACGCAATCCTCTGGCTGGAGGCATGGCTCAAGAGTTATCCCGGCACCTTGATGCTGATTTCCCATGACCGGGATTTCCTCGACGAAGTCGTGAGCAACGTTGTGCATGTTGAGCAGCGCAAGCTGACGCTATACCGAGGTGGTTACTCTGCGTTCGAACGGGCGCGTGCCGAGCGTCTGGCTCAACAGCAGCAAGCCTTTGAAAAGCAGCAGGCGCAGCGCGAGCACATGGAGGATTTCATCCGCCGCTTCAAAGCCAAGGCAAGTAAAGCTCGCCAGGCTCAAAGCCGAATCAAGGCGCTGGAAAAGCTTGAAGAGCTGGCGCCTGCGCACATCGACTCTCCATTCGATTTCGTATTTCGAGAAGCCGACAAGGTGTCCAGCCCGTTGCTAGACATGAGCGAGGGGCGTCTGGGCTACGGCGAAAAGACCGTCTTGAGCAAGGTCAAGCTTCAGCTGGTGCCCGGTTCACGGATTGGCCTGCTCGGACCCAATGGTGCGGGCAAGTCGACGCTTATCAAGACGCTGGCCAACGAGCTGCAGCCCCTAGGTGGTCGCCTGCAGCGTGGCGAGAACCTGGTTATCGGCTATTTCGCTCAGCATCAACTCGATGCGCTGGACGCCAAGGCCAGCCCGTTGCTACACCTGCAGCGGATTGCGCCAGGCGAGCGCGAGCAAGTGCTGCGGGACTTTCTGGGCGGCTTCGATTTTCGCGGCAATCGCTGCGACGAGCCGGTGCTGAACTTCTCCGGCGGCGAAAAGGCTCGCTTGGCCCTGGCACTGATTGCCTGGGGTAAACCCAATCTGCTGCTGCTCGATGAGCCGACCAACCATTTGGATCTTGAGATGCGCCTGGCCCTTACGCTGGCGCTTCAAGATTTCGAAGGAGCGGTACTGGTGGTCTCCCACGACCGACATCTGCTCAAGAGCACCACTGACGAGTTTCTGTTGGTAGCCGAAGGGAGTGTTGTTGCCTTTGATGGCGACCTCGAAGATTACGCGCGCTGGCTGGTTGATTTTCGGGCCCGCCAACAGCCGACTTCGGTAACCGAGCCGGCCGGGGATAAGACGGACAAGCGTGCGCTGCGCCAGGCTGCCGCCGCGTTACGACAGCAGCTGGCACCGCTCAAGCGGCAATCCGACAAACTCGAAAAGGATCTGGCCGGTGTGCAAGAGCAGCTCGGCACGATTGAGCAAAGTCTTGCTGACAGCGCACTCTATGACGCGTCGCGCAAGGACGAATTGCGCAACCTACTGGCCAGGCAGGCTGAACTAAAGGGGCGCGAAGCCGAGCTGGAGGAAGCCTGGCTGGAGGCGCTCGAAGCGCTCGAATCGTTGCAAAGTAAATTGGAGGCGAGCGCATGAACGAGCGTATCCTAGATCTCTCGCACCAGTGGCAGGACCAGTTGCTGCTGGCCCTTCAGGTGTTGCTGATTCTGCTGGTCGCCTTTGTGCTGCAGCGCCTTGTCGTTCGTGGGCTGTCGCGACTCGGCAGTCGTTATCCGCTGCCTTCCGAGCTGCTCTTGCCGCTGCGCGCAGGAATCCGTTGGCTGATCATCGGTGGCGCGCTGATTATGGTGTTGGAGCGGTTTGGCGTATCGGCCACGGTGCTCTGGACGGCCTTTTCTGGATTCGTAGCCGTTGCCGCGGTGGCCTTTTTCGCCATGTGGAGCGTGCTGTCCAACCTGCTATGCGCGGCGCTGATTATGACGGTCGGGCCGTTTCGGCTCGGTGATGTGGTGGAGTTGGTCGAAAGCTTTGACAAGCCCATCGTCAAAGGGCGAGTCACTGATATCAACCTGCTCTATACCATCCTCGAAGAAACCGCTGAGGATGGAGCGTCGGTAGTCGTCCATGTGCCCAACAGCTTCTTCTTCCAAAAGGTCCTGCGCCGTTGGCGCGGAACCGATATCCGACCCCACATCAACCGCACCCATCACGAGTAACATTCATGGAATGGCTAAGTAACCCGGAAATCTGGGTCGCATTTCTGACGCTGACGGCGTTGGAGATCGTCCTTGGCATCGACAACATCATCTTCATCTCGATCCTGGTCGGTCGTCTGCCGAAAGAGCAGCAGCCAAGAGCGCGTTTCTTCGGCTTGGCTTTGGCGATGGGCACGCGGATTTTGCTGCTGTTGTCGATTGCATGGGTGATGCGTCTCACCGCCGACCTGTTTACAGTGTTCGAACATGGGGTGTCCGGTCGCGATCTTATTTTGTTCTTCGGGGGGTTGTTCCTTCTGTTCAAGAGCACCATGGAGATCTGGCACAGCGTTGAAGGTGAGGAGGAAGACAGCAGCGGTGCGGGCGGCGCCGTAAAGGCCGGGTTCGTCGGCATCATTCTGCAAATCGCAGTGATTGATATCGTCTTCTCGCTGGACTCGGTGATCACGGCTGTCGGCTTGGTCGACAACGTTCAGGTGATGATTGCCGCGATCGTCATCGCTGTTGGCGTGATGATGCTAGCTGCCGGAACCATCAGCAACTTCATCGAGAAGCATCCCACGCTCAAGATTCTGGCGCTGTCTTTCCTGATTGTGGTCGGCACCCTGCTGGTGGCCGAAGCTTTCGGTGCTCACGTGCCAAAAGGCTATGTGTACTTCGCGATGGCATTCTCGCTAGGGGTAGAGGCACTCAATATCCGCATGCGCAAGAGCATGAATCGAAAGCTGAAAGAACCAGTCAAGCTCGGCAAGGATATGCCGAACTAGTTGCTTCATAGGCCGCACCCTCTCCGTGCGGCCAGATCTTGAGAGGATCCACCATGACGCTCGATACCTGGCTTGCTTTCCTGGTTGCCTGTTGGGTAATCAGCTTGTCGCCGGGGGCCGGGGCTATCGCGTCCATGTCTTGCGGCTTGCAGTACGGATTTTGGCGCGGGTATTGGAATGCGATTGGCCTGCAGCTGGCATTGGCGCTGCAAATTGCCGTGGTGGCGGCTGGCGTCGGTGCTGTTCTGGCAACCTCTTCGTTGGCGTTCAGCCTGATCAAGTGGTTCGGTGTCGCCTATCTGCTATGGCTGGCGCTTAAACAATGGCATGCAGTGCCGGAGCAGCTCGACGACAGCGCAGCGCCACGGCCCGTCGGGCGGCCCCTGACGCTTGTGCTGCGCGGTTTTTTGGTCAACGCAAGCAACCCCAAGGCGATCGTGTTCATCCTCGCCGTGCTCCCGCAGTTTCTCGACCCGCAGCGCGATCTGGTGCTGCAGTACATGCACATGGGCAGCACTATGGTAGTGGTCGATCTGATCGTGATGGCGGGTTACACCGGCTTGGCAGCAAAGGTTCTGAGGTTGCTGCGTACGCCGCGCCAGCAGCGTGCGGTCAACCGTAGCTTTGCAGTCATGTTCGCAGGGGCGGCCGGCTTGCTCGCAACTGTACGGCGGGCCGCTGTGTGAGCCCCGGCGAAACCTTGCGTGTCTGGGTCGATGCTGATGCCTGTCCCAAGGCAGCCAAGGATCAGCTGGTAAAGTTTGCCCTCAAACGAAAACTCGAAGTGGTCCTGGTGGCCGGACAAAGCCAGATGAAGCCAGCGTTTGCCTGCGTTCGATTGATCGTCGTGCCGAGTGGGCCGGATGCAGCGGACGATTATCTGGTTGAGCACGCTCAGCCTGGTGAGTTGGTGATCTGTAGCGATGTGCCGTTGGCGGATCGGCTGGTGAAGAAGGGGGTCGCGGCCCTTGACCCCCGCGGCCGCGAGTTCGACGAGCGCAACATGGGTGATCGTCTGGCGGTGCGTAACCTGTTTACAGATCTGCGCGAGCAGGGCCAGGCCGGCGGTGGCCAGGCCGCTTACAGCGAGCGGGATCGCCAAGCGTTTGCTAACGCTTTGGATCGCCTGATCACCCGCATGGCGCTGGCGAGAAGCCGCTAATCAGCGACGAATGCTGTCGAGCCGTTCATCCACTTGCGGCTTTGCTCGCGTTCTTCATCGTTAATCTGACTTAGCCGCATAAGTAAGTACCGGTACCGACTGCGACCAGTACGCCTTCATCATTGTGCAGTTCAGAGCGAACCACGGCGACCTTGTTGCCGGAGCGCAGGAGTGTTGCGCTTGCGCTGAAACGCTGGCCCCGGCCAGGTCTGAGGTAATCGATACGAAGATCGATCGTGCCGAGCCGAGACAGTCGCAGCGCACGCTCCTCAGCCGTCAGGTGCTGATGCTTGTCGAGCGAGCTGATCATGGCCATGGCGCCTCCTGCGACGTCGAGCAGAGAGGCAATCACACCCCCGTGCAGGATGCCGTGGACGTAGTTGCCGACCAATTCCTGTTTCATCGGCAGATGCATGACGATCCGCTCACGGGAGACCTCGTCGAACTCGATGCCGAGGTAGTTATTGAAAGGGATGCGGTCGAAGAGTTGACGGACGGCTTGTTGCTGTCCGTCGGTGCTGTCGATGTCGTGAGTGTTCATTGGGGCTCGCTTGCTTGGCAGTTCGGATCAAGCTGCCGAACCTTGTCTGCCTCCGCCAGTGTTGAGGCACGAGAGCCGGTAGGATTGGCGGTTTAGCCATGCAACGCGCCCAGCTCTGCGGCTTCCATCAGGGCTGGGTTGTGCTGGCATCACATTAGCTGGCGTTCGTCAGCTCCAACACGCGGTCGACCAGCTTGTAGATACCGCCTGCAGCCTCGCTGATAGACTGCGCAAGCATATAGGCGGGGGTCGTGACCAGTTTGTGCTTCGGATCCTCGACGATGTCACCGACCTCACAGGCTTCGTGTTCAGCGCCCATTTCGCGTGACGCCACCGCCGCCGGATCCTCATCATGGCCTAGCGTACAGATGACTCCGGAGCCGAAGATCTGTGCAGCCATGGTCGGTGCGATGCACATCATGCCTACCGGTTTCGCAGATTTGGCGAATGCCTGTGCCAACTCGAGCACGTCTGGCAGGATGTGGCAGGCGGCGCCTTGGCTGGCGAAGTCCGACAGGTTTTTTGCCGCGCCGAAACCGCCCGGCATGATAAGGGCATCGAAATCATCCGCACGGGCGTCACGCAAGTCCTTGATCTCCCCACGCGCCAGGCGTGCGGACTCGGTGAGAACGTTACGGCTTTCAGGCATTTCCTCTCCGGTAAGGTGGTTGATCACATGCATTTGCGCGATGTTAGGCGCGAAGCACTGCACCTTGGCGCCACGCTGGTCCAGGCGCAACAGGGTGATTACGCTTTCGTAGATTTCGGATCCATCGTAGACGCCACAGCCGGAGAGGATCACGGCGACTTTCTTGTTCATAGCTACTCCTGAGTATCAACAGCCCGATGGTCACCGGGCGATGGATTGAATGCTAATGCGTGCTTCGGTTGCAGATAAGCCCACGTCCTGCTCATTGGATCAGTCGGCACGGTCGGCGTTCGCTATGCACAGGCTCTAGCGGGTGAGCTTCAGCCCGACGGTAATTGATCAAAGCACTGGCAGAGGCTGACCTCGGTGGCGACAATGGATCCAGCTTACCTGCCGAACAGAATGGTTTGTCATCAAATCGTCATGTGCCCGGCTTATAACCGTCATATTCGCCCGTGCTGCGGGCTAGGAGTCTGTAGTGAGTTTCGTGCCTGCCAACCGGTTGTTTCCAGCCACTCGCCTGCGCCGTAACCGCCGCGATGATTTTTCCCGACGGCTGGTTCGCGAAAGTGTTCTGAGCGTCGACGATCTGATCCTGCCGGTGTTTGTGCTTGATGGTGAGAATCGTCGTGAGCAGGTGCCATCCATGCCTGGCGTCGAGCGGCTTTCCATCGACCTGTTGCTGGAAGAGGCCGCTGAGCTTGTGACATTAGGCATTCCGGCATTGGCGCTATTCCCCGTCACCCCGCTGGAGAAGAAATCTCTCGACGCAGCGGAAGCATGGAATCCCGACGGCATCGCTCAGCGCGCCACCCGTGCACTGCGGGAGCGGTTCCCTGACCTCGGCATCATCACCGATGTCGCACTGGATCCTTTCACGACTCATGGTCAGGACGGCATCCTCGACGAACAGGGCTACGTACAAAACGACGTCACGGTCGATGCGCTGGTTCGCCAGGCCCTGTCCCACGCGGAGGCGGGCGCTCAGGTCGTTGCGCCATCGGACATGATGGACGGCCGAATCCAGGCCATTCGCGAAGCGCTTGAAGTGGCCGATCACCACAACGTGCGGATCATGGCCTACTCGGCCAAGTACGCCAGTGCCTACTACGGGCCGTTCCGCGATGCGGTGGGCTCGGCTGCAAATCTGGGTAAGGGCAGCAAGAACACTTACCAAATGGACCCGGCAAACGGGGACGAGGCGTTACACGAGGTCGGTGCTGACCTTTCCGAAGGCGCCGACATGGTTATGGTCAAGCCGGGCATGCCCTATCTGGACATTCTCTGGCGCGT
This sequence comes from Stutzerimonas stutzeri, assembly GCF_051028275.1. GTDB lineage: Bacteria > Pseudomonadota > Gammaproteobacteria > Pseudomonadales > Pseudomonadaceae > Stutzerimonas > Stutzerimonas stutzeri_AS. The sequence continues at coordinate 3,750,155 of NZ_CP069269.1, read as the reverse complement.
TAAAGATGCCTACCGAGTGCCGACCTTCGTCTATCAAGTAAGCGGCGAATACGCGATGCACATGGCAGCGATCCAGAACGGTTGGTTGAGTGACGCGGTGATACTCGAGTCGCTGGTGGCCTTCAAACGCGCCGGTGCCGATGGCATTCTCACTTACTTCGCCAAGCAGGCGGCACAACAATTGAAGCAGGGGCGATAAGCCCTTCCGAGGCAGACCGATGACCAATCAGGGACTCAGCGAAAGCGACTTGCAGCTTGCCCCAGTCGAGGCGCAGCCCCTCGAGGAGATGGCCCCACCGGCCGAGTTGGAAAAGATAGAAGAAGCGCCAGCACCACCGGTACCGCCGCCGAACTTGGACGACAATAGCCTCTACATCCACCGGGAGCTGTCGCAGCTGCAGTTCAATATCCGCGTATTGGAACAGGCGCTGGATGAATCCTATCCGTTGCTTGAGCGGCTGAAGTTTCTATTGATTTTCTCCAGCAACCTCGACGAGTTTTTCGAGATTCGTGTCGCCGGGTTGAAGAAGCAGGTTACCTTCGCCCGCGAGCAGGCCGGTGCCGACGGCTTGCAGCCGCACCAGGCACTCGCCCGGATTTCCGAATTGGTCCACGATCAGGTCAATCGGCAATATTCGATCCTGAACGAAATCCTGCTGCCGGAATTGGCCACGCATCAGGTGCGCTTCGTTCGGCGCCGTCACTGGACAGCGAAGATCAAGACCTGGGTGCGCCGTTTTTTCCGAGACGAAATTGCGCCGATCATTACGCCGATCGGTTTGGATCCAACCCACCCGTTCCCGTTGTTGGTCAACAAAAGCCTCAACTTCATCGTCGAGCTGGAAGGCATCGATGCGTTCGGGCGCGACTCCGGTTTGGCGATTATTCCTGCGCCACGCCTGTTGCCACGGGTAATCCGCGTGCCCGAAGAAGTGGGCGGGCCTGGAGCCAATCATGTCTTCCTGTCTTCGATGATCCACGCACACGCCGATGATCTGTTTCACGGCATGAAGGTCAAGGGTTGCTATCAGTTCCGTCTCACGCGTAACGCTGACCTCTCGGTCGATACCGAGGATGTCGACGACTTGGCTCGGGCATTGCGCGGGGAGCTGATCTCGCGACGCTATGGCGATGCCGTAAGGCTGGAAGTGGTCGACACCTGTCCAAAGCATCTGGCCGACTTCCTGCTCAAGCAGTTCAATCTGAGCGAAAGCGAGCTGTATCGCGTCAACGGCCCGGTCAACCTGACCAGGCTGTTCAGCATTACCGGTCTGGATAGCCACCCCGAACTTCAGTACATGCCGTTCACGCCGGCAATCCCTAAGCTGCTGCAGAACAGCGAAAACATTTTCAGCGTGGTCGGCAAGCAGGACATCCTCTTGCTTCACCCTTACGAGTCGTTTACGCCAGTAGTCGACCTCCTTCGCGAGGCGGCGAAAGACCCGTGCGTACTGGCGGTCAAACAAACGCTATACCGCTCTGGTGCGAATTCTGAAATCGTCGATGCGTTGGTTGAGGCGGCGCGTAACGGCAAGGAGGTCACTGCGGTTATCGAGCTGCGTGCGCGATTTGATGAAGAGTCCAACCTTCAACTGGCGAGTCGCCTTCAGCAGGCCGGCGCGGTGGTCATCTATGGCGTAGTGGGCTACAAGACTCACGCCAAGATGATGCTGATTCTGCGACGCGAGAACGGTGAGCTGCGGCGCTACGCTCATCTGGGGACGGGCAACTACCACGCCGGTAACGCTCGGCTGTATACCGATTACAGCTTGCTGACCTCGGACGACGCGCTCTGCGAAGATGTCTCCAAGCTGTTCAGTCAGCTGATCGGCATGGGTAAGACGATGCGCATGAAAAAGCTGCTGCATGCGCCGTTCACGCTTAAAAAAGCGCTGCTCGATATGATCGCGCAGGAAACCCTGCACGCCAGCGAAGGCAAGCCCGCACACATCATCCTCAAGGTCAATTCACTGACCGACGCCAAAATGATCCGTGCGCTATATAAAGCCAGCCAGACTGGTGTTCGCATCGACCTGATCGTGCGCGGCATGTGTTGTCTGCGGCCGGGAATCGTCGGGGTGTCTCATAACATTCAGGTGCGCTCGATCATCGGTCGCTTCCTTGAGCACAGTCGCGTGTTCTATTTCCTTAACGGCGGTGACGAAAAGCTCTACCTATCCAGCGCTGACTGGATGGAGCGCAATCTGGATCGCAGGGTCGAGACCTGTTTCCCAGTTGAGGGTAAGAAGCTGGTGACCCGCGTGAAAAAGGAGCTTGAAGGCTTCCTGACCGACAACACGCAGAGTTGGATCCTGCAGCCCGATGGCAGTTACCTGCGAAACAGCCCGAGTGGTAATCAGAACGCTCGGAACGTGCAGAACACTCTTTTAGAGCGGCTCGGCAGTCCGATCGCTCGATAAGGGGTCAAGCGGAAGGCGGGCAATAAGCCCGCCGATACGCGGGGCTTACCGTACTGTCAGCGTAAAGTCGATTCGCTTCAACCATTCAGCTTCTAGAGCGAAATCGGCCTGGGTCAACGGGTTCTCGTTCAGCCAGCCTTCTGGGAAGGCCACGTCTAGGCTGTTGTCGCCCGCCTTGAGCTGAAACACGGGTGCTTGTTGTGGGCCACGGATGTGGTGGAACAGGATGGCGAAGCGCAGCAGCACGCAGAGCCGAGTCAGCTTCACGCCTTCCTCGCTCAGTTCCTCGAATTTCTGCTTGGGTATGTTGCGGCGGTGGCCCCGAACGAGCAGCGCCAGCATCTGCTGATCCTGCCGTGAGAAGCCGGGCAGGTCAGAGTGTTCGATCAGGTAGGCGCCGTGCTTGTGGTAGTGGTAATGCGCGATGTCCAGCCCGACCTCGTGAATCCGTGCCGCCCAGCTGAGCAGTTCCCGCAGCCATTCTTCATCCAATGCCCAGTCCTTGGCGACCTGATCGAAAGCCTCAAGTGCCTTGCTTTCAACGCGGGCTGCCTGCTCAGTGTCAACGTGATAGCGCTCCATCAGGAAATTGAGGGTGCGGTCGCGGATGTCTTCCTGATGGTGTCTGCCGATCAGGTCGTACAGCACGCCTTCACGAAGTGCGCCCTCAGAGTGCGCCATGCTGGTGAGTTCCAGCGCGTCGAATATCGCTTCGACAATGGCGAGACCTGCGGGAAAGATCCCCTTGCGGTCCGGCTTAACACCATCCATGTCCAGCTTTTCTACGTCGCCCAGCTTGAACAGCTTGCGCTTAAGCCAGCCAATGCCTTCGGCGGTAACGTCTCCATTGCTCAGTCCGGCGCTCTTGATCGCCAGGCCTACAGCGCGAATGGTACCGGAAGCGCCCACCGCATCCTGCCAGCCGAGGCGGCGCAGGCCGTGCTCGATGCTCATCAGCTCAAGTCTGGCGGCGGTGTAGGCTTGAGCGTAACGGGCCGGCGTAATCTTGCCATCCTGGAAAAATCGTTGAGTAAAACTTACGCAGCCCATCTGCAGGCTTTCTCGTAACAGCGAATCGAAACCTTCGCCGATGATGAATTCGGTGCTGCCTCCACCAATATCAACTACAAGCCGCTTGCCGGTAGAGGTCGGGAAGGTATGCGACACGCCCAGGTAGATAAGCCGTGCTTCTTCGCGCCCGGATATCACCTCTACCTGATGATTGATGATGGTTTCAGCTTGCCGGATGAATTGAGCTCGATTGCGCGCTTCACGCAGGGCATTTGTGCCCACCACGCGCACCGCGCCCTGTGGCAGATGATTTACCAGTTGAGCAAAGCGGCGAAGGCAGTCGAGGCCGCGTTGCATCGCATCATCGTCGAGCTGCCTGTTCTCATCGATACCGGCGGCCAATTGGACCTTTTCGCCGAGTCGCTCGAGTATGCGCATCTCGCCGTTGCTGGTGCGGGCCAGCACCATGTGAAAGCTGTTCGAGCCGAGATCGAGGGCGGCGATCATCGGAAAGGGTTCGGCGGCTAGTGGGCGCATGGGGCAGTCTCTGTGCAAAACCCGGACATCCTGACATGATCGTCGACATCCGCCAACGCGCAACACTGCGTCAAGGTTGCCTACCGGTCGAGCCCAACGCTGAGTACATCGCCTATTAACCAAGTGACCGGCTGCGACTTTCGATCCTGACCGAGCCGGGCTATGATGGCGTCACTTCTGTTTTGACCCTGGAGAAACTCCATGAGCGAATACATCAACAATGTCAGCGACAGCAGCTTCGAGCAGGACGTGCTCCAGGCTGATGGCCACGTTCTGGTCGACTACTGGGCTGAGTGGTGCGGCCCATGCAAGATGATCGCTCCGGTGCTCGATGAGATCGCCAAGGAATACGAAGGTAGACTCAAGGTCTGCAAGCTGAACATCGATGAGAACCAGGAGACGCCGCCAAAGTACGGTGTGCGTGGTATCCCGACTCTGATGTTGTTCAAGAACGGCAACGTTGAGGCGACCAAGGTGGGCGCCCTGTCCAAGTCGCAGCTGGCCGCGTTCCTAGACAGCAATATCTGATTCTGGCAGCTGACATCGAAAGCCCTCGCTAAACGCGGGGGCTTTTTTATAACGGCAGGGTGGACGCTTCGCCTGCACAGTGCTAAATTCGGCCTTGCGACGCTTCTCCGTCGCCCTCTGCATGCCGTCGCCGACGCACTTCAGCCTCACAAAGCACAACGAACCTGTTCGTCTCTTGCTGCGCGGCTTCTCAAGCTAATCGCTTTCTTCACCCCTTCTGACTCTTTCTATGAATCTGACCGAACTTAAGCAAAAGCCCATCACCGAACTGCTGGAAATGGCCGAGCAGATGGGCATCGACAACATGGCCCGTTCGCGCAAGCAGGACGTGATTTTCTCCCTGCTGAAAAAGCACGCGAAAAGCGGCGAGGAAATTTCCGGTGATGGCGTGCTGGAGATCCTGCAGGATGGCTTCGGCTTCCTGCGCTCCGCGGATTCGTCCTATCTCGCCGGGCCAGACGACATCTACGTCTCGCCGAGCCAGATCCGCCGCTTCAATCTGCGCACCGGTGACACCATTGTCGGCAAGATCCGGCCGCCGAAAGAAGGCGAGCGTTATTTTGCGCTGCTCAAGGTCGACACGATCAACTTCGATCGACCGGAGAACGCCAAGAGCAAGATCCTGTTCGAGAACCTGACGCCGCTGTTCCCGAACCAGCGCCTGACGATGGAGGCCGGGAACGGCTCCACCGAAGACTTGACCGGCCGTGTGATCGACCTTTGCGCCCCTATCGGCAAGGGTCAGCGTGGTCTGATCGTCGCGCCGCCAAAAGCGGGCAAGACGATCATGCTGCAGAACATCGCCAGCAACATCACGCGTAACAACCCCGAGTGCCACCTCATCGTTCTGCTGATCGACGAGCGCCCGGAGGAAGTGACAGAAATGCAGCGCACCGTACGTGGTGAAGTGGTCGCCTCGACATTCGACGAGCCGCCGACTCGCCACGTGCAGGTCGCTGAAATGGTGATCGAGAAGGCCAAGCGTCTGGTCGAGCACAAGAAGGACGTGGTCATCCTGCTCGATTCCATCACCCGTCTGGCGCGTGCCTACAACACCGTGATACCGAGTTCCGGCAAGGTGCTGACCGGTGGTGTCGACGCCCATGCCCTGGAAAAGCCAAAGCGTTTCTTCGGTGCCGCACGGAACATCGAAGAAGGCGGAAGCCTGACCATCCTTGCTACCGCACTGGTGGAAACCGGTTCGAAGATGGACGAGGTGATCTACGAGGAATTCAAGGGCACCGGTAACCTTGAGCTCCAACTCGATCGCCGTATCGCGGAAAAGCGCGTATTCCCGGCCATCAACATCAACCGTTCGGGTACTCGCCGCGAAGAGCTGCTGACCAGCGAAGAAGAGCTGCAACGCATCTGGATTCTGCGCAAGCTGCTGCATCCAATGGACGAAACCGCTGCGATCGAGTTCCTGCTCGACAAGCTCAAGGACACCAAGACCAACGACGAATTCTTCATGTCGATGAAGCGCAAGTAAGGTCTGGTTGTTGCTACCAAGGCCGGGGAAACCCGGCCTTTTTATATCTGCAGGTTTTGAATCGGCATGCGCGAACGCTACACTTTTGCCCCGAAACCTGCCGATCCTGCGAGGCTCAAGCATGCAGTATGGTGATTTGCGCGACTTTATCCGAGGCCTGGAACAGCGCGGTGAACTCAAGCGCGTATCGACAGCCGTTTCACCAGTGCTGGAAATGACCGAGATCTGCGACCGCACCTTGCGCAAGCAGGGCCCAGCACTGCTCTTCGAGAACCCGACTGGTTTCGATATGCCGGTGCTCGGCAACTTGTTTGGCACGCCCAAGCGTGTCGCTCTGGGGATGGGCGCCGAAGATGTTTCCGAGCTACGTGAGATTGGCAAGCTGCTAGCCCTCCTAAAGGAGCCGGAGCCCCCGAAGGGGCTGAAAGACGCCTGGAGCAAGCTGCCGATTTACAAAAAAGTCATCAGCATGGCACCAAAGGTGCTCAAGGAAGCGGCCTGCCAGGAAGTGGTGATCGAGGGCGACGATGTCGATCTATCCACCTTGCCGGTTCAGACCTGCTGGCCGGGCGATGCCGGACCACTGATAACCTGGGGTCTGACAATCACAAAAGGCCCGAATAAAGAGCGACAAAATCTGGGGATTTATCGACAGCAAGTGATCGGCCGTAACAAGGTGATCATGCGCTGGCTCAGTCATCGTGGCGGTGCGCTGGATTTCCGCGAGTGGTGCGAGAAATACCCTGATCGACCTTATCCGGTGGCGGTAGCGCTCGGGGCCGATCCGGCAACGATACTCGGCGCGGTTACACCTGTACCGGATTCGTTGTCCGAGTATGCATTTGCCGGTTTACTGCGGGGCAGCCGCACTGAGCTGGTCAAATGCCGCGGCAGTGACCTGCACGTGCCGGCAGGCGCGGAAATTGTCCTTGAAGGCTACATCCAGCCTGGCGAGATGGCCGACGAAGGGCCGTATGGCGATCACACCGGCTACTACAACGAAGTCGATCGGTTTCCCGTGTTTACCGTCGAGCGCATCACCCGCCGTCGCGATGCGATCTACCACAGCACCTATACCGGCCGGCCGCCAGATGAGCCGGCTATCCTTGGTGTTGCCCTCAATGAAGTGTTCGTCCCGATCCTGCAAAAACAGTTTCCCGAAATCACTGACTTCTATCTGCCTCCCGAAGGGTGCTCTTATCGCATGGCTGTCGTAACCATGAAAAAGCAGTACCCAGGGCACGCCAAGCGCGTGATGTTGGGCGTATGGAGCTTCCTGCGGCAGTTCATGTATACGAAGTTCGTGATAGTGACCGATGATGACATCAACGCGCGAGATTGGAATGACGTCATCTGGGCGATCACTACGCGTATGGACCCAAAACGGGACACGGTGCTGATCGAAAACACGCCTATTGATTACCTCGATTTCGCTTCTCCAGTATCTGGTCTGGGAAGCAAGATGGGGCTTGATGCGACCCATAAATGGCCTGGTGAGACCAGTCGTGAATGGGGGCGTGCCATCGTCCAGGATGCAGCGGTCAAGCGCCGGGTCGACGAACTCTGGGCCGAGCTGGGCATCGACTGATGACCTGCCTCGTACACATTCAGGTGTTGCATTGATGAAAGTAACTCTACAGCCGTCCGGCGCGGTCCTTGATGTCGAGCGTGGAGAGCTGATTCTCGACGCTGCACGCCGGTTGGGCTATGACTGCCCCCAGGCATGCCGCAACGGCAACTGCCTGATATGCGCCTCGCTGCTGGTTGACGGCCGGGTGCGCCAGCGCGGCGAAAGCCATAACCACGGCGAGGTGTTTGCCTGTATGGCCGAGCCTGAGGAGGATTGTGTTCTGCTGTGGGATGGCGTGCTCGCACCGGGTGAGTGCCCGGTGCGCACACTCAGTTGTCAGCTAATCAGCTGCGAAGATGTTGGCGGTGGCGTGTTTCGCCTGTTGCTGCGTGCTCCAGCTGGGAGACCCCCGCGGTACCACGCCGGGCAGTATCTGCTGCTGGAGCGGGCAGACGGCGAGTACGGGGCTTTTTCGCTTGCTTCCGCACCAGCAAGCGGGCGCGAGCTGGAATTGCATGTGCTGGCGCGCGAGCCATCGGTGATGGATCTGCTCGAGCACATCCGGCGCGCAGGGACAGCCCGTGTGCAGATGCCGTTCGGCGATACCCACCTTGCCGAACTGCCGGCGGGGCCGCTGGTGCTGATCGCTGCCGGCACTGGTATGGCTCAGATGCAAAGTCTGATCGAGCATTGCCGGGCCGAAGGCTTTGCCCATCCAGTTCATCTCTACTGGGGAGTTCGTCGGCCTGAGGACTTCTATCAGTTGCGGCATTGGCAGGAGTGGCAGCAGATGCCGAACCTGTACCTTCATCAGATCGTAAGTGACATCTGCGGCTGGCAAGGGCGATGCGGCATGTTGCATGAAGCAGTGTGCGAAGACTTTACCGATCTCAGCCCTGTTCATGTCTATGCCAGCGGTTCGCCAGCGATGATCTACGGCACGCTGGATGCGTTAGTGGAGGCGGGAATGGACGCCAGGCAGATGCGAGCGGATGTGTTTGCCTATGCACCGCGGGATGTTGGCTGAGCCTGGCTTTACCGATAATTCTCCAGGAAGCCGTGTGCCGGCCCCCTGTCACTACTCTGCCGTCGGGCCAGGCGCGGCTCACCGTGCCTGGCGTTGCTGTAGGAGCAGGTTGTTATAGCCGCTTGCCGATAGCGTTTTCTGGGCCTGGCCCAGTTGCTCCCGATTGGCAAACGGGCCAACCAGGACGCGATACCAGTCCTCATCGCGCACGGTAACGTTTTCGACACGTACGTCCTGGCCTAGCAGGATGATTTGCGCCCTGACCCTTTCTGCTTCGGGCTGCTTGCGGAACGAGCCAGCTTGCAAGAAGAACTGGGTGACCGGCGCTTTGGCGACCGTAGGCGGAGGCGGCGGGACTTGGCCGTTCAGAGCTGCCTCGGCACGTGCGGCGTCAATCTTGGCGGCCTCTTCCGGTGTCACCGGCTTGGGCGGCTCTGGTTGTGGTGCTTCCGGCGGCACGATCACTTCCGATTCCGGAAGCAACGTATAGAAGTCGTACTTAGGCTTTACCGGCTGGTCCGTAGCGGTTGGGGAGCGCCTTGGCTGCTCCTTTGGTTTGGGCGCGTCCTTGGCGCGCTTGATCTCGTCTCCGCCGGGCTCGAGGTTCATCAGAAACACGATGAAGCCGCCGATGACTAGCCCGCAAACAAGCCAGACCCAGCCCGGAACAGGCCGTTTGGCCGGCGCCTGGTAGCGGCTCGCACCACGTTTGGGGGCGGGTTTCTTCTTGGCAGCCACTTACATCCGCTCCAGCGTTTCCAGGCCTAGCAGTTCCAGCCCCTGTTTAAGGGTCTTCCCGGTGAGGGCCGCCAGCTTCAAGCGGCTCTGCTTCACTGTTTCGTTTTCAGCCGAGAGGATCGGGCAATGCTCGTAGAAACTCGAGAACAGGCCCGCCAGGTCATATAGATAAGTGCACAGCAGATGCGGGACGCCTTTTTCGCCGACGCTGTTGAGCACCTCCGCGAACTGCGCCAACTTGGCACCGAGGGCCTGCTCTTGTTCGGCCTCCAAGTGAATCGATCCTGGCAATTCGTCCATCTTTGCGCCGAGCTTGCGGAATATGCTGGCGACACGGGTGTAGGCATACAGGAGGTAAGGGGCCGTGTTGCCTTCGAAACTCAGCATCTGCTCGAAGTTGAAGCTGTAATCGCTGGTGCGGTGCTTGGACAGGTCGGCGTACTTGACTGCACCAATACCGACCGCTCTAGCAATTCGCCTCAGCTCGGTCTCGTCGAGCTCCGGGTTCTTGCCTTTCACCAGTTCATAGGCGCGCAGCTCCGCTTCATCGAGCAGGTCGACCAGCTTCACTGTGCCGCCGTCGCGTGTTTTGAACGGTCGGCCATCAGCGCCGTTCATGGTGCCGAAGCCCATGTGCTCAAGCTGCATGTCGGGGGCGACGAAGCCGGCTCGGCGCGCGACCTCGAAGGCCATCTGGAAATGCAGCGCCTGACGCTGGTCAACGAAGTACAGCGCCCGGTCAGCGCCCAACTGCTGGCTGCGATAGCGCATCGACGCCAAATCGGTGGTGGCGTACAGGTAGCCACCGCCGGCTTTCTGGACAATCACAGGTAATGGGTTGCCCTCGGCATTCTTGAACTCATCGAGAAACACGCATTGCGCGCCATTGCTCTCGCTCAGTAGCCCCTGCGCCTGCAGCGATGCGACGATATCGCCTAGCTCGGCGTTATAAGCACTTTCGCCTTTTACGTCTGCGGGGGTGAGTTTGACATTGAGGCGGTCGTAGACCTTCTGGCAGTGCGACAGCGAGATCTCGTTAAAGCGCGTCCAGAGGCGCAGGCAGTCAGCGTTCCCGGCCTGCAGTTTGACCACCAGTTCGCGGGCCCGGTCGGCAAACTCACTGGACTCATCGAAACGTTGCTTGGCGGCTCGGTAGAACTGCTCAAGATCGGACAGCTCGGTTTCAGCTGCAGCTGGATTCTCTTCCAGATAAGCCAGCAGCATGCCGAACTGTGTCCCCCAGTCGCCGACGTGGTTCTGTCGGATTACTTCATCGCCCAGAAACTCCAATACACGCGCCACAGCGTCGCCAATAATGGTCGAGCGCAGGTGGCCAACGTGCATTTCCTTGGCCAGGTTGGGCGAGGACAGGTCAATAACGACGCGCTGGCTTGGACCTGCCTTGTTGACACACAAATGCGGATCGGCAAGCGCGGTGTCAAGGCGCTGAGCCAGCGCGGCGCTGTTCTGGAAGAAGTTCAGAAAGCCAGGGCCTGCGATCTCCACCTTGCTGACGCTTGGGTCTGCGGGCAGCGCCTCGATCAGCTTCTGCGCCAGGTCTCGAGGCTTCATCCCAGCAGGCTTTGCCAGCATCATGGCGATGTTGCTTGCGAAGTCCCCGTGGGTCTTGTCGCGGGTGTTCTCCACCTGGATGGTCGGGTTCGATCCTTCCGGCAGCACGCCTTCTGCTGTGAGGCGTGCCAAGGCTTGCTGGATCAGGTGGCGAATGCTGTCTTTCATGATGTGCTCGGTCGGCCGGAGGCTTTGGTCGAAAACTACGCATTATCAGTGCCCGAGGGGAAAACCTTCAAGGCTTAAGGCGCTTAGTTACGGCGGGTATGAGATGGCTGGCGTCAGAACAGGTCGATCGGGTCAACGTCCAGCGACCACCGTACGGTGCGGCTGCCTGGCAGCGCTTCCACTCGCGGTAACCAGGCGCTCATAAGCTTGTGCAGCGGCGCGCGAATATTGGCCTGTAGCAGAAGCTGCGCGCGAAAACGCCCGGCTCGTCGCTCCATCGGGGCAGGGACCGGTCCCAGCAACTCGACACCGGTCAGGCCAAGCTCGTTGAGGAGGTGTTCAGCCTGGCTACAGGCCTCGTCGAGAAAAGCTTCGGCTTGGCCGGGTTTTCCGGCTTCGGCGCGCAAGAGCGCAAGGTGACTAAAGGGCGGCAAGCCTGCTGCCCGACGCTCGCTCAACGCCTGGTCAGCGAAAGCGAAATAGCCTTCTTCAGTCAGTTGAACCAGCAGCGGATGATCGGCGAGATGGGTCTGAATGATGACCTTGCCCGCTTCTTCGGCCCGCCCCGCACGGCCCGCCACCTGCACGATAAGTTGTGCCATCCGTTCGCTGGCGCGGAAATCGGCTGAGAACAGTCCGCCGTCGGCATCCAGAATCGCCACCAGTGTGACGCGTGGAAAGTGGTGACCTTTAGCGAGCATCTGGGTGCCGACCAGCAGACAGGGTTCTCCGCGGTTGATCGTGGTCAGCAGCTGCTCCATCGAACCCTTGCGGGAGGTGCTATCGCGGTCGATGCGTAGCACCGGGTAGTCAGGGAAGAGTACTCCAAGGCGGTCCTCTGCTCGCTCGGTGCCGGCACCAACCGGTCTAAGGTCGAGTTTGTTGCAGTCGGGACAGTGATGGGGCGGCCGCTGCGTATGACCACAGTGGTGGCAACGAAGCTCGTTGTGTCGTTGGTGCAATGTCATGCGGGCGTCACAGCGAGGACATTCGCTGATCCACCCGCAGTCGTGACATAGCAGTGAGGGGGCAAAGCCGCGCCGGTTAAGAAACACCAGCACCTGTTGCCCCGCCCCAAGTGTCTGGGACATGGCCTGCTGCAACGGGCCGGATATGCCGGAGTCGAGCGGGCGGCTCTTAACGTCGAGGCGGAGGAAGCGCGGCGGCTGTGCGCCACCGGCTCGCTCAGTCAGCTTAAGAAGTCCGTAGCGCCCGATATGGGCGTTGTGCAGGCTTTCCAGCGACGGCGTCGCCGAGCCTAGAACAATGGGCAGGTTTTCCTGACGTGCTCTGACAACAGCTAAGTCTCGAGCGTGATAACGCAGGCCTTCCTGCTGCTTGTAGGACGCATCGTGCTCTTCATCAAGAATGATCAGCCCCGGATTTTTCATCGGGGTGAACAGTGCGGAACGGGTGCCGATGATGATGTCCGCCTCTCCGTCCCGCGCTGCAAGCCAGGCGTCGAGCCGATCGCGGTCGTTCACGTTGGAATGCAGCAAGGCGATTCGAGCGTTGAAGCGTTGCTCGAAACGAGCGAGGGTCTGTGGTCCTAGGTTGATTTCAGGGATCAGTACAAGCGCCTGCCTGCCGGCTTGCAGCACTTGGTGGATGAGTTGTAGGTAGACCTCTGTCTTGCCGCTACCGGTGACACCTGCAAGCAGGAAAGCCTGAAAATCGCCCAGGCTTGCACGAATGGCTTCGAACGCAGCGCGTTGCTGCTGATTCAGAGGCAGCTCCGGCTGTAGAAGCCAGCTGCCTTGGTGTCGATGAGTTTGATGGCGTCGCTGGGTTTCGACGCGCAGCAGGCCCTTATGCAGGAGGGGCTCGAGACTGTCCCGGCTCAACTGCAGTTGGGTCAGCAAAGAATGAGGCACGCCGTGCGGGTGCTGGGCGATGGTTCTCAACGCCTCGCGCTGGCGTGGCGCTCGGCTCAGTCTCGGATCCTCCGGTCGTGCGCCGTTGGCAGCATGCCAGAATCGCTCCTGCCTCGCCTCGGCTGGCTCCCCCTGGCGCAGCAGGACTGGCAGTGACCAGCTGAGCGTATCGCCAAGGCTATGCTGATAATACTGGGCGGTCCATAGACACAGTTTGAAGAGCGGCGCGGGTAAAGGAGAGCTCACATCCAGCAATTCAGAAGCCGGTTTGAGCTTTGCTTCGGGGACTTCGCTGTGACTGACGACCTCCACCAGTATTCCGACAACTTCACGGCGGCCAAACGGGACCCTCAGACGCATACCCGGCTGCAGCGATGCGTGCGGGACCCCAGCGGGTGGTAGGTAGTCAAAGAGTCTACGCAGCGGTGAGGGCAGGGCGAGGCGGAGTATCGGTCGATGCACGCGGAAGTCCTTGGCGACGAATGCCTGATCTTAAACGATCCGGTGATACAGCAGGCTCGCCAACGAACCGGAACTCCTGAAGGCGCCACAGGGTTCAGTCCGATCAGCTGCCCTTGCATCGCCTCCATGCTCTGGTACTATTCGCACCCTTCCGTGCGGTACTCGATATAAGGTCGGGTGGCGGCACAAATTCTAGAGGATTTACCATGAAGCCCGATATTCACCCAAACTACGTAGAAATCGACGCCACCTGTAGCTGCGGTAACGTCATCAAGACTCGCTCTACTCTAGGCAAGGATCTAAGCATCGACGTGTGCTCCGAGTGCCATCCTTTCTATACTGGTAAGCAGAAAGTGCTGGACACCGGCGGCCGTATCGATCGCTTCAAGCAGCGTTTTGGCGTGTTCGGCGCCAAATAACAAGCTGCTTTGGCTGCGGAAAATCGATCAGGTTTTCCCAGGCATTTGAAGAAAGGCGTCCCAAGTGGACGCCTTTTTCGTTTCTGTCTTCTTTAAGTTTTGTGTGTCCGCACTGTAGCGGTCAATGGGCCACTGCCTCGGTCGTGAGCGGCAGAAGCGTGGCGATATGCTGCGTCTGCTAACAGGCGCAGCGTGCGCCATCGCTTGAGTGCGCGGGCAAGGCCGCCATGTCGAGCCTCGCCGTAGCCGCGAAGTGTCGGTTGCAGTCCGCTGTGAGGCTTGGCGAGGTGGACGTAGCCCTGGGCCTTGGACGACAGCCCAGACCGTTACGGTCGGGTGTCTGCCTTGGGGTTGGACGAGCACGGCGAGAATCTGGAAGGCCCTAGCTTCGAAGAGTCGGGTTTTTTTCGCAATCAGGCCAAACACATCAGTCACCGATTGCCATCGAGCAGCAGAGCGACACGCTCGGAATAATCAGTGCGGGCGTGCAGAAACGTGGCGCATCGGTTCATTCATCGACGCTGGTCTTGTTGCCGCATGAGCCTGCTCGGAGCTGCTGCCACTGGATGTGGCAGCGTCAGCACTTGACAGTCAGCTTTCTCGCTGCCTTGTGACAGCGCGAGCTCTTGGCGTATCCTCGACCACCTGTCTGTCCCAGCAAAATAAGCGGAAATGCCTCATGAATGACCTGAAATCTGCCGCTCTCGACTATCATTCCCAGCCCCGTCCGGGAAAGCTGAGCGTCGAGCTGACCAAGCCCACCTCTACTGCTCGCGACCTGTCGCTGGCTTACAGCCCTGGCGTAGCCGAGCCGGTTCGCGAGATTGCGCGAGATGCGGAGCTGGCCTATCGATACACTGGTAAGGGCAATCTTGTGGCGGTGATATCCGACGGCACTGCAATTCTGGGGCTCGGAGATCTTGGACCGTTGGCTTCCAAGCCGGTCATGGAGGGCAAGGGCGTTCTGTTCAAGCGATTCGCTGGGGTCGATGTCTTCGACATTGAAGTGGATGCCGAGAGTCCGCAGGCCTTTATTGATACGGTCAAGCGCATTTCAATTACGTTCGGCGGGATCAACCTGGAAGACATCAAAGCGCCGGAGTGCTTTGAGATCGAACGCACCTTGATCGAGCAGTGCGACATCCCGGTTTTTCATGATGACCAACACGGCACCGCTATCGTCACGGCAGCGGGCATGCTCAATGCATTGGAAATTGCCGGAAAGACTTTGGAGCAGGCGAAGATCGTATGCCTCGGTGCTGGAGCCGCTGCTACGTCCTGCATGAAGCTGCTGGTGAGCATGGGCGCAAAGATTGAAAACATCTTCATGATTGACCGCAAGGGCGTCATCCATGCTGGTCGTGACGATCTGAACCAGTACAAAGCGGTGTTCGCTCATGAAACGGACAAGCGCACATTAGACGACGCGCTCGATGGTGCCGATGTCTTTGTTGGGTTGTCGGGTGCGGACCTGCTAAGCGCGGAAGGTCTTAATCGTATGGCGGCGAACCCAGTCGTGTTTGCTTGTTCCAACCCCGATCCGGAGATCAGTCCTGAGCTGGCCCACGCGACTCGTTCCGATGTGATCATGGCCACCGGCCGTTCCGATTACCCGAATCAGGTCAACAACGTGCTGGGCTTTCCCTTCATTTTCCGCGGTGCCTTGGACGTTCGAGCCAAGCGCATCAATGAAGAAATGAAGATAGCGGCTGCGCTTGCGCTGCGAGATCTTGCCAAGTTGCCAGTGCCTGCTGAGGTGGCGGCAGCCTACGGTGTGGACAGTCTGGCATTTGGACGTGAGTACATCATCCCGAAGCCTATGGATCCACGTTTGATCACACTCGTTTCCGATGCTGTGGCTAAAGCCGCGATTGAGAGCGGTGTCGCAACGCTGCCGTATCCATCTAACTACCCGCTCAAGTCGGTCGATGATGTTTTCAGTGTTTGATTAAGCCGCTCATGGCTTAGCTTCGATGAGTACAAAAAAACCGGCCTATGGCCGGTTTTTTGTAGAGATGCCTTTCACTGGGATGATCCAAACGTTGCCTATGTTCTGCTTAAAACAAGTCGATAGGGGCTGCTTCGTTGGCGGGCAATGGGCTGCCCGGAACGGTCGAGCCTGGGACCATTTCGTCGTCCATCTCTGGCGGTGAGTCTTCGCTTCTGAAGATTTCGAAATAGGCATCGGGTGTGCCAGGGGCTGCCGCCCGGCCGCTTCGCGGGTCGATCCGCAAGGTCAAGATGCCATCAGGTTCTGGTGGGGCATGTTCAGGAGTTCCTTCCAGCACCGCACTCATGAACCTCATCCATATGGGTAGGGCTACCGTGCCGCCGTATTCATGGCGACCCAGGCTCTGGGGCTGGTCGAACCCGGTCCAAACGGTTGTAACGATGTCGGCGTTGTACCCTGAGAACCAGCTGTCTTTCGACTCGTTGGTCGTGCCGGTTTTGCCGGCTATATCGCCACGACCCATCGCCAACGCCTTTCGACCTGTGCCGCGTTTGATTACATCCTGCAGCATGCTGGTCATGATGTAGGCGGTGCGCTCATCGATTACCTGTTCAGCAAACCTGTGCGGCTGTTGGGTTTCAGAGGCGTCGCTGGGTATGAATGAGTCTTGCTGCGCGTAGGTCACCGCTGTCGCCTCATCAGCAGGAGCTGTGTTGCGTTCAGGTACCCGCAGCGGATTCATCCTGAATATTTCATTCCCGTCTCGATCCTCGATTCGCTCGATCAGATAGGGTTCTATCTTGTACCCGCCATTTGCGAATGTGGTCCACCCGGTGGCGATTTCCATTGGCGTTAATGTAGCGGTCCCAAGCGCTAACGACAGGTTCGCAGGCAGGTCCTCGGGCTTGAACCCGAAGCGCTGGATGTATTCGACCGTCTGTTGAATCCCGAGGGTTTGTAGCAGGCGAATCGAAACAAGATTACGGGATTTATAAAGCGCCTCACGTAAGCGAATCGGGCCGAGGAAGGTGTTGTTATCGTTCTTGGGGCGCCAGACGCGATCCAACCCTTCCTCCACGAATACTATGGGTGCGTCATTGACAAGCGTTGCAGGCGTGAACCCTGCGTCCAGCGCTGCGCTATAGACGAAGGGTTTGAAGCTTGAACCCGGCTGACGTTTAGCTTGGATGGCGCGGTTGTAGTTGCTTTGTGCGAAGGAAAAGCCTCCCGTCAGTGCTTCGATAGACCCGTCATGCGGATCGAGTGAAACCAGCGCGCCCTGCGCTTGAGGTATCTGACTGAAGAGTGCCTCGCCATCAACAAGGCGGACACGGACGACGTCCCCTGGCTTCACCACATCTGCCGGCATTCTGGGTGCTGGCCCCATGCTGTTGATGTTGATGAATGGGCGTGCCCATTTCATGCTCTGCCACCCGACATCCTGTTCGCTGCCGTCTCGAAGCAAGGTCTTGATTGAATCCGCCGACACACTCGTGACGACGGCTGGCAGCATGCCTGACTGGGCGCGGTATCGGCTGAGCGCTTCCAGCCAGTCTTGGCGGTCCGATCCTTGAAGATGAGCTTCGGGGCCTCGGTAACCGTGACGCTGATCGTATTCGATCAGCCCCAAGGTGACTGCGCTGGTCGCGGCGTTCTGGCGATCACTGGTGATGGTGGTGTTGACCCGAAAGCCATCGGTGTAAGCGGCGCTACCGAAGCGCCCGACCATTTCGGCGCGGACCATCTCTGCAATATAAGGAGCATCAAGTTCGGGCGATGGGCCGTGATAGGACGCATCGACAGGCTCGGCCAGCGCCTGCTGGTAACGGGCCTCATCGATCTTGCCCAGCCTGTACATCCGACCCAGGATCCAGTCGCGTCGTTGTTTGGCCCGCTCAGGGTTTGCCAGCGGGTTGAATGCCGACGGTGCCTTGGGTAAGCCTGCAATCATTGCCATTTGCGCCAGGCTCAGCTCGCGGATCGATTTGCCGTAGTAGACCTGTGCCGCTGCCTCGATCCCGTAGGAGCGGTTCCCCAGGTAAATCTTGTTGACATAGAGCTCTAGGATCTCGTCCTTGCTCAGCTCCCTCTCGATCTGCAGGGCGAGCAGTATTTCGTTGATCTTGCGTGAAAAGCTGCGCTCGCTACTCAGGAAGTAATTCTTCGCAACCTGCATGGTGATGGTGCTGCCGCCGGTCTGAATATGTCCGGTCTTCAATAATTGCGTGGCAGCGCGCATCAGGCTGGAAACATCGACGCCATAATGATTCGCGAAGTTATCGTCCTCTGCCGACAGCAACGCACCGATGAAGTCCTTGGGGATTTCGTTGAAGCCGATAGGTGAGCGACGCATTTCGCCATATTCGGCGATCAGTTTGTCGTCAGCACTGTAGATACGTAGCGGAATCTGGAGCTGGATGCTGCGCAGCGAATCGACCGACGGCAAGTTGGGGCTTAGGTAGAGAAACGCACCACTAAGGCTGAGCGAAAGTCCGCAAAATACTGCCAGGCACGACCATAGGAAAAACTTCAGAAAACGCATCGGGGTTCGTTGAATCCAGGATGGGGAATGGGGTGTAGACCGCAGACGTGCTGAAAGGAAAAACCGTTCACATTATAAGCGGTTTTTTTGCTAGGGAGCCATTTGCGCTTCTGTCAAGGCTGTTATCTAATGCGGACAGACATAATTAATCCGTAAGTAGCGGATAGAGATAGGAAAACGGCCGTGCTAAGGCTCTTCACTAAGAAATCGAATACGCTGCTTGGGATCGACATCAGTTCGACATCCGTCAAGCTGCTGGAATTAAGCCGCTCAGGTTCCCGATATCGGGTTGAGTCGTATGCGGTCGAGCCACTTCCGGCCAATGCCGTTGTGGAAAAGAACATTGCTGAGTTGGAGGGCGTAGGTCAGGCGCTTTCCCGTTTGCTGGCCAAAGCAAAAACTGGAGCCAAGGCCGCAGCTGTTGCGGTATCCGGTTCAGCAGTGATCACCAAAAGTATCGAAATGGAAGCTGGGCTCGGTGATGATGACCTCGAGAACCAGCTGAAAATCGAAGCGGATCAGTACATCCCGTATCCGCTCGAGGAAGTCGCAATCGACTTCGAGGTGCAGGGCCCTGCATCTCGTTCTCCGGGTCGTGTCGAGGTTCTGCTGGCCGCGTGTCGTAAAGAAAACGTGGAGATACGTGAAGCGGCTCTAGCCTTGGCAGGCCTGACAGCCAAGGTCGTGGATGTCGAAGCTTATGCCTTGGAGCGCTCGTATGGTTTGCTGGCGCCTCAGCTGGGGGCTGGACATGACGAGCTGACGGTGGCACTCGTCGATATCGGTGCGACCATGACTACGCTAAGCGTGCTGCACAACGGCCGTACTATCTACACCCGCGAGCAACTGTTCGGTGGGCGACAGCTGACTGAGGAAATTCAGCGTCGTTACGGTTTGTCGATGGAAGAGGCTGGCTTGGCTAAGAAGCAGGGCGGTCTTCCAGATGACTACGACAGTGAGGTGTTGCAGCCGTTCAAGGAAGCGGTGGTTCAGCAGGTCTCGCGTTCGCTGCAGTTCTTCTTTGCTGCTGGCCAGTTCCATGATGTGGATTACATCTTGCTCGCTGGCGGGACTGCTTCAATCCCAGGGCTGGATCGGCTCATTCAGCAGAAAATCGGAACCCAGACTTTAGTCGCGAACCCGTTCGCCGATATGGCATTGAGCAGCAAGGTTAACGCTGGCGCGCTTGCCAGTGATGCGCCTTCCCTGATGATTGCTTGTGGGTTGGCCTTGAGGAGTTTCGACTGATGGCCCGGATCAACCTTTTACCTTGGCGTGAGCAATTACGCGAAGAGCGCAAACAACGTTTTATCGTGTCGTTGGTTGGCGTGGCGTTCGTCGCGCTCGGCCTTGTCTTCCTGGCGGACCAATATTTCACTCATGCCATCGAGCGTCAGAACGCGAGGAATGATTTCGTTCGCAAAGAAATCGCGGTTCTGGATGAGCGGATCGCTGAAATCAAAGAATTGAGAGAGCGTCGGCAGCAACTGCTTGAGCGGATGAAGATCATTCAAGACCTACAGGGCAACCGGCCCATCATTGGTCGAGTGTTCGACCAACTGGTACGTACGCTTCCCGATGGCGTGTATTTCACTGACCTGAAGATGACCGGCAAGAACATTGCCATTGTTGGCGCTGCAGAATCAAACAACCGGGTCTCTAACCTAATGCGCAATCTGGACGGGTCCGAATGGCTGGATGCGCCAAATCTGAACGAAGTGAAGGCAGTCACTGCAGGCGCAGTCGATCAAGAAAATGTCTTCCAGTTGACGGTGCAGCAGACGCAGCCGGCGGCAGCGGCCGAAGGAGTTAAACCATGAGTCTGGCCAGCTCACTTGAAAGCCTCCGTAACACGGATCTTTCTGACCTTGATATGAATAACCTGGGCTCCTGGCCCGCGGCGGTGAAAGTCATTGCTGGGATTTTGCTCCTGGTGCTGGTGCTTGGGGGAGGGTACTACTTCCATCTCAGCGACCTGCAGTCCAGCTTGGAGCAGCAGGCGCGAGAGGAAGAAAGTCTAAAGCAGCAGTTTTCAAGCAAGGCGTTTCAGGCCGCTAACCTCGATGCCTACAAGGCGCAGATGTTGGAGATGGAGGCGTCTTTTGGTGCTTTGCTGCGGCAATTACCCAGCGACACCGAAGTGCCTGGCTTGCTGGAAGACATCACTCGCACCGGATTGGGTAGTGGGCTTGAGTTCGAGGAGATCAAGCTACAGCCAGAGGTGACACAGCAGTTCTACATCGAGTTACCGATCCAGATCAAAGTGGTCGGCAGTTATCACGACCTCGCAACGTTTGTGAGTGGCGTATCGAGTCTGCCGCGTATCGTTACCCTGCATGATTTCGAGATCAAACCGCAGAGCAAGGATTCGTCTTCCAAGCTGCACATGAGCATCCTGGCCAAGACCTATCGCTATAACGACAAGGGGCTGCAGAAATGAAAGGAGCCCGACTTTTCGCAATGGGCCTGGGCTTGGTGCTGTTGACTGGATGTGGTGCGAACGAAGACTTCGGGGATTTGCGTGCTTACATGGACGAAGTCCGGGCGAAGCCGAAAGGCTCGATCGAGCCCCTTCCCGCTTTTTTACCCTATGAAGCCTTTACCTACAGTGCCGCTTCGTTGCGCCATCCGTTCCAACCACCGATGAAGATCGATTTGGCTCAGCGGCAAAAGGGATCAAAGGACATACGGCCTGACGAAACCCGCGTGAAGCAGTTTCTTGAAGGTTTCAATATCGAAAACTTTGTCATGGTCGGCACGTTGACCAATGGTGCGGGCAAGTACGCCTTGATCAAAGGTGGTGATGGGGTTCACCGAGTCATGGTCGGTGATTATCTGGGGCGCAACCACGGTCGTGTTGTCGAGATCAGCGAAGCCGAAGTGGATGTGCTTGAAATCGTTCCGGACGGAGATGGTGGGTGGCTTGAGCGCCCTCGCAGCCTGACCTTGAAAGAGCGCTCTTGAGTCATGGCATTAATGGAAAACCTATACCGGTCTGCACAACGGAAGCCTTTTATGAATACCACTTTCACTCGTCTCGGTTTGTCCTTGCTGGCGGTGTTTATTTCGCCTGCACTGCTAGCTGCGAATCTGAACTCATTGGACGTCGCGTCCCTGCCTGGCGAACGCGTTGAGCTGAAGCTGGCGTTTGACGAGCCGGTGGCTGCCCCGCGTGGCTATACGCTTGACCAGCCCGCCCGCATCGCGCTCGATCTGCCAGGCGTATCGAATAAGTTAGGGTCAAAGAACCGCGAGCTTGGAGTCGGTAACGCACGCAGTGTCACGGTCGTAGAGGCCCAGGGGCGAACCCGGCTGATCGTGAACCTCACTTCGCTGGTTCCTTATTCCACCCGTGTGGACGGTAACGATTTATTTGTCGTGCTTGGCGAAAGTGCAGTATCGCAAGCTGCTGTTGCTGCTCCGGTGACCACAGCGGTGCCAGCGGCAACTCCTGTCTCCCAGGTAGCCGTTGGCAAGTCAATCAGTAATATTGATTTCCGCCGTGGTGAGGATGGTGCGGGTAACGTGGTTATTACACTGTCGGATCCCTCGATCAGCCCGAACATCGAAGAGCAAGGCGGCAAGATCCGCGTTTCATTTGCCAAGACGCAGCTGCCAGAATCGCTGCGTGTGCGCCTTGATGTTCAGGACTTCGCAACGCCGGTCAAATTTGTTGATTCGAGCAGCAAGGCTGATGGAGCAAGTATCGCGATCGAGCCTAGCGGGCGATACGACTACTTGGCCTACCAGACTGACGACAAGCTGACGATCAGTGTCAAGCCGCTGAGTGATGCGGAGGCCGAGAAGCAAAAGGCCGAGCATTTCACGTATTCCGGCGAGAAGCTTTCGCTTAACTTCCAAGACATTGACGTACGCTCCGTGCTGCAGCTGATCGCGGATTTCACCGATCTCAATCTGGTGGCCAGTGATACTGTTCAGGGCAACATCACTCTGCGCTTGCAGAACGTACCTTGGGACCAGGCGCTGGATCTGGTATTGAAAACGAAGGGCCTCGACAAGCGACAGGTAGGTAACGTCTTGCTGGTAGCACCGGCGGATGAGATCGCTGCTCGTGAGCGGCAGGAGCTTGAATCCAAGCGGCAAATCGCCGAATTGGCACCGCTTCGCCGTGAAGTTGTCCAGGTCAATTACGCAAAAGCAGCCGATATTGCGAAGCTCTTCCAGTCGGTTACTGCAGTAGATGGGCAGGCTGACGAGCGCGGCTCTATCTCGGTCGATGATCGCACCAACAATATTATTGCTTACCAGACTCAGGAGCGTCTGGATGAGCTGCGCCGCATTGTGACTCAGCTAGATATTCCTGTCCGCCAGGTCATGATCGAAGCTCGGATTGTTGAGGCAAACGTTGGGTACGATAAGGCCCTCGGGGTTCGTTGGGGCGGTAACGTTGGGAATGGTCGATGGAGTGCTTACGGCAAGGACGGCGCCAGATCAATAGATGACGACGGAGTCTTAGCGTTTCCGGGAAGCAAGACAGTAGGTAATTTCACACTTGAGGACGGTGTGGCCCCAGTTCCTTTCGTGGACTTGGGAGTGCTAAACAGCACGTCGGGTGTGGGCATCGGATTTATTTCAGATCACCTCCTGTTGGACCTGCAGCTTTCCGCCATGGAGAAGACTGGAAACGGGGAAGTGGTATCCCAGCCGAAGGTCATGACAGCTGACAAGGAAACAGCCAAAATCCTGAAGGGTACGGAAGTGCCATATCAGGAGGCCAGTTCAAGTGGTGCGACAAGTACGTCATTCAAGGAGGCGGCACTGTCTTTGGAGGTTACTCCTCAAATCACGCCGGATAACCGCATCATCATGGAGGTCAAGGTGACCAAAGATGCACCGGATTTCCGTAACGCAGTGAACGGCGTTCCTCCAATCGACAAGAACGAAGTCAATGCCAAAGTATTGGTCAACGATGGCGAAACTGTAGTCATTGGTGGTGTATTCTCTAACAGTCAGTCGAAGAGCGTCGACAAGGTCCCGTTTCTGGGTGATGTACCCTATGTTGGCCGCTTGTTTCGTCGCGATGTCGTGACAGATGCCAAGTCTGAGCTTCTGGTATTTTTGACCCCTAGGATCCTGAATCACCAGGCTATCGCAGTGAACCGCTAACTTAGTGAACAACTTTATCCTCGTAGGTCCGATGGGTGCTGGTAAAAGCACCATCGGACGGCTGCTGGCCAAGGAGCTTCGGCTTCCTTTTCGGGACTCCGATAAGGAAATCGAGCAGCGTACCGGGGCCAGCATTCCGCTGATATTCGATGTCGAAGGCGAGCAGGGCTTTCGAGAGAGAGAGCACGCTGCCATCTATGAGTTGTGTCGTATGCAGGGCGTTGTCCTGGCGACTGGTGGCGGCGCTGTACTACGGCAGGATAATCGGCAAGTGTTGCGTGCGGGGGGATATGTAATCTACCTGTGTACCTCGGTCGATCAACAGCTTGACCGAACTTCTCGGGACCGCAATCGCCCTCTGCTACAAACTCCCAATCCACGTGAGGTTCTGGCCGCTTTAATGGCCGTGCGCGATCCTCTGTATCGTGAAATAGCTGACATCATCATCCAGACGGACGAGCGTCCGCCGCGCCTTGTGGTGCAGGAGATCCTCGGGCAGCTGCAGTCCCTTGGGCCCCGTGAAAGCTTGGGTCGATCTGCGCTATCCTAGCTCCCTTTATCATTGGGGGCCTTATGCAGACTCTTCAGGTCGATCTCGGCGAACGTAGCTATCCGATCCATATAGGTGCGCAGCTCTTAGATCGGGGTGAGCTGTTGGCCCGCCACATCCGTGGCAA
Source organism: Stutzerimonas stutzeri (assembly GCF_051028275.1). Lineage (GTDB taxonomy): Bacteria > Pseudomonadota > Gammaproteobacteria > Pseudomonadales > Pseudomonadaceae > Stutzerimonas > Stutzerimonas stutzeri_AS. The sequence continues at coordinate 3,726,043 of NZ_CP069269.1, read as the reverse complement.
GCAAGTTGCGATCATTACAAACGACACCGTTGCGCCGCTTTATCTAGAACGGCTATCTCGTAGCCTCGCCGACTACTCTATTACTCCGGTTGTGCTTCCTGATGGCGAGGCGCACAAGAACTGGCAGACGTTGCAGCTGATTTTTGATGCGCTTCTAACGGCCAGGCATGACCGCAGCACCACGATCATAGCCTTGGGCGGCGGAGTGATCGGTGACATGGCCGGGTTTGCCGCTGCCAGTTATCAACGAGGCGTCGATTTTATCCAGGTACCGACGACGTTGCTATCACAGGTCGATTCCTCGGTCGGTGGCAAGACCGGCATCAACCACCCGCTCGGCAAAAACATGATAGGTGCCTTCTATCAACCCCGGGCAGTGCTGATCGATACCGCTACGCTGTCGACGCTGCCATCACGGGAGTTGTCAGCCGGACTAGCCGAGGTCATCAAGTATGGGCTCATCTGCGATGAGCCCTTCATTGCGTGGCTGGAAGCCAACATCGAAGGGCTGCGAGGGCTGGACCAGACGGCGCTTACCGAAGCGATAAAGCGTTCCTGTGATGCGAAGGCTGCGGTCGTTGGAGCGGATGAGCGGGAGTCGGGCGTACGGGCCACGCTCAACCTTGGGCATACCTTTGGCCATGCTATCGAAACCCATCAAGGCTATGGGGCATGGTTGCATGGTGAGGCGGTGTCGGCAGGTACCGTTATGGCCCTTGAAATGTCCCGCCAGCTGGGGTGGATCAGCTCGGCTGAGCGAGATCGCGCGGTGCGTTTATTGTCGCGTGCGGGCCTGCCGGTGGTGCCTCCGGGCAATATGCGCGCGAAGGACTTTCTCAAGCACATGGCTGTGGACAAAAAAGTGCTCAACGGCCAGTTGAGGTTGGTGCTCCTCAAACGTCTTGGTGAGGCTGTCGTAACGAGCGATTTCGCTCGTGAGACGCTTGAAGCCACATTGAATGTCGACTACGACGCGCTTACGCGATAGTCAGAACCTAAGAGATTTCCATGACCAGTTTGTCTGCCGACGATTCGTATCTGAACCATTACGGGTTCAGCCATGATCCTTTTGCTGCTCGCGTACCTGGCTTCAAGTTTTTCCCGGCGCAGCGCAAGCCGGTGCTGGGTCAGTTGCATCACCTTGCGCGCTACAGTCAGTTGCTGCTTGTAGTGACAGGGCCTGAAGGAAGCGGAAAAACACTGGTACGCCAGGCTCTTGTTGCGAGCAGCAACAAGCAGGCTGTTCAAAGCGTGGTCATATCACCTCAGGAAACCGTCGATTCGAACGTTGTCTTGCAGCAGGTAGCTCATGCGCTTGGGAGTCAGCATGCGGACTTCGAATCAATCATGGCGCAGATCATTCAGTTGGCTCTGACAGGCCAAGAAGTCTACCTGCTGGTGGATGATGCGGAGCGGCTTACTGGGGCGGCTGTGGAAACCTTGTTGCGATTGGCTCAGGGTTCCCCTGAGGGGCGTCCACATGTGTTTCTCTTTGGCGAGCACGCTTTGGTTGCGCGGTTGGAGGCATTGGTTGACGGCGAAGAGCGCTTCCATGTCATTGCGCTGCAGCCTTATGAAAAAGACGAAACCCGCGAATATTTGGCGCTGCGCCTTGAAGGCGCAGGGGCTGGATTAGATTGTTTCACTGAAGAGCAGATCGAGCGGATTCATGTCAATTCTGATGGCTGGCCCGGTGCCGTCAATCAGGCGGCCCGAGAAGAGCTTGTCCAGGCCATGCAGCAGACCAAAGGGCGGCGCAAGTCGTCCGGGTGGGGATTGCTGCTCCCGATGAAGCATCTGATGGCATTGGTTGCGGTCGTCGGTATCGTCGTAATTGCGCTACTGATGCGTAACTCCGATGGACAATCAGCGGAGCCTCTGACCACCAATCTGCCGCTCGGAGCGGGTAGTACGCTCGATTCGAAACCACAGGCACCGGCGACCGAAGTGGCTGCAGGGGAGAGTATTGCTTCGCCTGAGGTCAACTCGCCCGAGTCCGGTCAGCCAGTGATCCGTGAGCCCCTTGCCGCTGCGGGTGGTGAAGAGCAGGGCGAGCCTCCAATGGAGGCGGTGGAAGACCCCTTACCAGCTGCGCCGGTGGGCCAAGATGTTCAACTGCCTGCAGAGATCATAACGCCCAAGCCTGTGCAGCCGCCGGCCGCTGAGCCCAGCCCTGTGGTGCCCGCCCGTCAGGAGCCGGTGCGCGCCGCTGCCGACGCGAAGCCGAGCGAGCCCGCAGTGATCACCGATTGGTATACCGCTCAGCCGAAAAACCACTACCTCGTGCAGGTGCTAGGGACGAGGACGTTGACGAATGCGGAGGCCCTGGTGAAGCAGCAGGGAGAAGGCTTCCGCTATTTCGTCAAGCAGCATGAGGGTGCGCCTCTTTATGTGGTGACCTTCGGTAGCTTTTCCAGTCGTAAGGCCGCACTAGATGCTATCAAGACATTGCCGGCTTCGTTGCAGGCTGGAAAGCCATGGGCGCGAAGTTTCGCCAGTGTGCAGCAGGAAATATCTCAGAATCGGTGAGATTTGCCCCAAAAAGGTGCGTTCCGTTTCATTTTGGGGCTTGCAGAAAAATAAAATTGTGTCGCTTTACCGAGCTTTGTAAACTGCTCCCCCTTTTGCCCACGTGTATGACGGGGTAGTTCCGTGCGCCGTCAATAAGGGGTTGATTTACAACGCATTTAGCTGGTGGAGTGCCTATGAGAGCAGGTCTGTTTCGTCCTGAAGAGTTCAAGGATAACTGCGGCTTCGGTCTGATCGCCCACATGCAAGGCGAGGCAAGCCATCACCTGCTTCAGACTGCCATTCAATCCCTCACCTGCATGACTCACCGAGGCGGTATCAACGCTGACGGTAAGACTGGCGACGGTTGCGGCCTGCTTATGCAGAAGCCTGACGCGTTTCTGCGCGCCATGGCCAAGCAGCATTTCAATGCCGATTTGCCTGAGCTTTACGCCGTCGGCATGATCTTTCTCAGCCAGGACGCCGCCAAGGCGGACGCAGCTCGCGCTACCCTCAATGAGCAGATTGCTGCGCAGGGACTGACCTTGGTTGGCTGGCGTGAAGTGCCAGTCGATACCACCGTACTAGGCCGCCTGGCCTTGGAGCGCCTGCCCCGCATCGAACAGGTGTTCGTTTGCGCTGAAGGGCTGTCAGAGCGTGACTTTGGCATCAAGTTGTTTTTCGCTCGCCGCCGTGCCGAAGTTGCGCTGGCCGAAGATAAAGAGTTTTACGTTTGTAGCTTGTCCGACAAGGACATCATCTACAAAGGCCTGATGATGCCGGCCGATCTGGCCCAGTTTTACCCCGACCTGGGTGACGAGCGTCTGGCGACCGCCATTTGCGTCTTCCATCAGCGCTTCTCCACCAACACGATGCCGCAATGGCCGTTGGCTCAGCCGTTCCGCTTCCTGGCTCATAACGGTGAAATCAATACCATCACCGGTAACCGCAACTGGGCACAGGCACGCCGGCTGAAGTTCGCCAACGAGTTGCTGCCCGATCTGGAAAGCCTTGATCCGCTGGTCAACCGCACGGGCTCTGACTCCTCGAGCATGGACAACATGTTGGAGCTCTTGGTCACCGGCGGCATGGATTTGTTCCGTGGCCTGCGGATGATCATCCCGCCGGCCTGGCAGAACGTCGAGACCATGGATCCTGATCTGCGTGCGTTCTACGAATTCAACTCCATGCACATGGAGCCCTGGGATGGCCCGGCTGGTGTGGTGCTGACTGATGGCCGACATGCGATCTGTCTGCTCGACCGCAATGGCCTGCGTCCTGCTCGCTGGGTCACGACCAAGAACGGTTACATCACCCTGGCCTCAGAGGTTGGTGTTTGGGACTACAAGCCGGAAGACGTGATCGCCAAAGGCCGCGTTGGCCCTGGTCAGATTCTAGCTGTGGATACCGAAACCGGGCAGGTGTTGCACACTGACGACATCGATAACCGCCTGAAATCGCAGCATCCATACAAAAGCTGGTTGCGGCAGAACGCGTTGCGTATTCAGTCGACCCTGGATGATAACGACCACGGTTCGGCCTTCTACGACGCCGACCAACTGAAGCAATACATGAAAATGTTCCAGGTCACGTTCGAGGAGCGTGATCAGGTTCTGCGACCACTCGCCGAACAGGGGCAGGAAGCGGTCGGCTCCATGGGCGATGACACGCCGATGGCTGTGCTGTCGCGCAGGGTGCGCTCTCCTTACGACTACTTCCGCCAGCAGTTCGCGCAGGTAACCAACCCGCCGATCGACCCGCTGCGGGAATCCATCGTGATGTCGCTCGAAACCTGCCTGGGTTCCGAGCGTAATGTCTTCGAAGAGACTGCCGACCACGCTGATCGCGCGATCCTGACGACGCCGGTTATCTCCCCAGCCAAGTGGCGCACGATCATGGAGCTCGACCGTCCTGGTTTCGAGCGTCAACTGATCGACCTCAACTACGATGAGTCGATCGGCCTTGAGGCAGCCGTATCCAATATCGCCGATCAGGCCGAAGAAGCTGTGCGCACCGGCAAGGTCATGCTGATTCTCAGCGACCGTAATATTCAGCCAGGCAAGCTGCCTGTGCATGCATCGCTGGCTGTGGGTGCGGTGCATCACCGCCTGATCGAGACCGGCCTGCGGTGCGATTGCAACATTCTGGTGGAAACAGCAACCGCGCGTGATCCGCACCATTTCGCCGTTCTGATCGGCTTCGGTGCGACGGCAGTCTATCCGTTCCTGGCATTCGAAGTGCTGGGCGACCTGATCCGCACCGGTGAAGTGCTGGGCGACCTGTACGAGGTGTTCAAGCATTATCGCAAGGGCATCTCCAAGGGTCTGCTGAAGATCATCTCAAAGATGGGCATCTCGACCATCACCTCCTACCGTGGCGCGCAATTGTTCGAAGCTGTGGGCCTGGCTGACGAGGTAGTCGACGTCAGTTTCCGTGGCGTCGCCAGCCGCATCAAAGGTGCACGCTTCGCCGATCTGGAAGCAGAGCAGAAGGCATTGGCTACGGAAGCCTGGAGCGCGCGCAAACCGATCCAGCAGGGTGGTCTACTCAAGTTTGTTTATGGCGGCGAGTATCACGCCTACAACCCCGACGTTGTCGCGGCGCTGCAGGTTGCGGTGCAAGAAGGCGATTACAGCCGCTTCAAGGAGTACACCGCACTGGTTGATCAGCGTCCTGCGGCGATGCTGCGTGACCTGCTCAAGCTCAAAGTATCCGAGAAGCCGCTTGCGCTTGAGGAAGTCGAGCCACTGCAGCAGATTCTCAAACGCTTCGATTCGGCAGGCATCTCGCTAGGCGCACTCTCTCCAGAGGCTCACGAAGCGATTGCAGCCGCGATGAACCGAATCGGCGCGCGCTCCAACTCTGGTGAAGGCGGCGAAGACCCCGCCCGTTACCGCACCGAGCGCAGCTCGAAGATCAAGCAGGTGGCCACCGGCCGATTTGGTGTCACGCCTGAATATCTGGTTAACGCCGAAGTTCTGCAGATCAAGGTTGCCCAAGGCGCGAAGCCTGGCGAAGGGGGCCAGCTGCCGGGCGGAAAGGTAAACGGTCTTATCGCCAAGCTGCGCTACGCGGTGCCTGGCGTCACCCTGATTTCACCACCGCCGCACCATGACATCTACTCGATCGAAGACCTCGCGCAGCTGATCTTCGACCTCAAGCAGGTCAACCCGAAGGCGCTGGTTTCGGTCAAGCTGGTGGCTGAGCCAGGTGTCGGCACCATTGCAGCTGGCGTCGCAAAGGCCTATGCCGATCTGATTACGATCTCCGGTTACGATGGTGGTACTGGCGCTTCTCCGCTGACCTCGATCCGTTATGCCGGATCGCCATGGGAGCTCGGCCTTGCCGAAACGCACCAGACGCTACGTGGCAACGACCTTCGCGGTAAGGTTCGTGTTCAAACAGACGGTGGCTTGAAAACTGGCCTGGACGTGGTCAAGGCGGCGATTCTGGGTGCCGAAAGCTTTGGTTTTGGCACGGCCCCAATGATTGCGCTGGGCTGCAAATACCTGCGCATCTGCCATCTGAACAATTGCGCTACCGGTGTGGCTACGCAGAACGACCAGCTGCGCAAGGACCACTTCATCGGTACGGTCGACATGGTCGTCAACTTCTTCACCTTTGTTGCTGAAGAAACCCGTGAATGGCTGGCGCGGCTTGGCGTGCGGAGCCTGCAAGATCTTATCGGGCGTACCGATCTGCTCGAGCTGCTGCCGGGCGAAACTGCCAAGCAGAACCATCTTGATCTGTCGCCACTGCTCGGCAGCGACCATGTCCCTGCTGACAAGCCGCAGTTCTGTGAGGTCGAGAAAAACCCACCGTTCGACCAAGGGCTGCTGGCTGAGGAAATGGTCAAGCTCGCACGGGAGGCCATCGACGCGAAGCTTGGTGGGGAGTTCGAACTGGACATCTGTAACTGCGACCGGTCCATCGGAGCGCGTGTATCGGGTGAAATCGCTCAGGTTCACGGCAACCAGGGCATGAAGGACGCGCCGATCACCTTCCGCTTCAAGGGCACGGCAGGGCAGAGCTTCGGCGTTTGGAACGCGGGCGGTCTGCACCTGTACCTCGAAGGCGATGCCAATGATTATGTTGGCAAGGGCATGACGGGCGGCAAGCTGGTCATTACCCCACCGAAGGACAGCGGGTACGCGTCGCAGGATTCCGCGATTGTCGGCAACACCTGCCTTTATGGCGCCACCGGCGGCAAGCTGTTCGCTAGCGGCACCGCTGGAGAGCGATTTGCCGTTCGTAACTCCGGTGCGCACGCGGTCGTTGAGGGCACTGGCGATCACTGCTGCGAGTACATGACTGGCGGATTCGTTTGTGTTCTAGGCAAGACTGGCTACAACTTTGGCTCCGGGATGACCGGCGGCTTCGCCTATGTCCTGGATATGGATAACAGCTTCGTTGATCGGGTAAACAACGAGCTCGTCAACTTGCAGCGCATCACGGGGGAGGCGATGGAAGCCCACCGTAGCCATCTGCAGGGTGTGCTGCGTGAGTATGTAGCCGAAACCGGTAGCGCATGGGGCGCAAAACTCCTGGAGAACCTCGACGACTACCTGCGTCGTTTCTGGCTGGTCAAGCCAAAGGCAGCCAACCTGGCGTCATTGCTGTCGAGTACTCGGGCCAACCCCCAATAAAAAAGGTTTAAGCGGTTGTTCTCGACGCCTGTATCCGAGAACAGCCCCGCTCCGTGATTGTCACGCAGTCTGCTGGCCTACGCTTGCGGCTGCCGCTAAGAGGTTTTGAAATGACTGAACGTCTGAATAACGACTTCCAGTTCATCGAAGTCGGGCGCAAGGATCCGAAGAAGAAGCTGCTGCGACAGCGCAAGAAAGAGTTCGTCGAGATCTATGAACCCTTCAAACCGCAGCAGGCTTGTGAGCAAGCCCATCGCTGTCTAGGTTGCGGCAATCCCTATTGCGAGTGGAAGTGCCCGGTTCATAACTACATTCCCAACTGGCTCAAGCTGGTGTCGGAGGGCAACATTCTTGCCGCTGCCGAATTGGCGCACCAGACCAACACATTGCCGGAAGTCTGCGGTCGCGTCTGCCCGCAGGACCGTCTGTGCGAAGGTGCCTGCACGCTGAATGATGGCTTTGGCGCGGTTACCATTGGTTCGGTTGAAAAGTACATTGCCGACACAGCCTTCGCTATGGGCTGGCGTCCGGACATGTCCAAGGTCAAGCCGACCGGCAAGAGGGTTGCGATCATCGGCGCTGGGCCAGCCGGTCTTGGCTGTGCCGACATCCTTGTGCGCAGCGGCGTCACGCCGGTCGTATTCGACAAGAACCCGGAAATTGGCGGTCTGCTGACCTTCGGTATTCCAGAGTTCAAGTTAGAAAAGTCCGTCCTTACCCGTCGTCGGGACATCTTCGCCGGCATGGGCATTGAATTCCGCTTGAACACGGAAGTGGGCAAGGACATCACCATCGACCAACTGCTCGCCGATTACGACGCAGTGTTCATGGGCATGGGCACCTACACCTACATGAAGGGCGGCTTCCCCGGGGAAGACCTGCCAGGCGTGCACGACGCGCTCGACTTCCTGATTGCGAACGTCAACCGTAACCTTGGTTTCGAGAAGTCAGCTGATGACTTTGTCGATATGAAAGGCAAGAAAGTCGTAGTTCTGGGCGGCGGCGATACGGCGATGGATTGCAACCGCACCTCCATTCGCCAGGGCGCCAAGAGCGTGACCTGTGCCTACCGGCGCGATGCGGCAAACATGCCGGGTTCTCGCAAAGAGGTGAAGAACGCCAAAGAAGAGGGCGTCAAGTTTCTCTTCAATCGCCAACCCATCGCCATCGTTGGCGAAGGCAAGGTCGAGGGCGTTAAAGTGGTCGAGACCCGTCTCGGCGCGCCGGATGCACGTGGTCGCCGTAGCCCGGAACCCATTCCTGGTTCCGAAGAAGTGCTGCCAGCCGATGCGGTCGTCATCGCCTTCGGTTTCCGCCCGAGCCCCGCTGACTGGTTTGAAGGCAAGGGCATTCAAACCGACAATCAGGGCCGTGTCGTGGCCCCGGAGATGGGTCAGTTCAAGCATCAGACCAGCAACCCGAAGATTTTCGCAGGCGGCGATATGGTGCGCGGTTCCGATCTGGTGGTGACGGCGATCTTCGAAGGCCGTCAGGCCGCTGAAGGCATCCTCGACTTCTTGGAAGTCTGACACCTCGGTGGGTCGCGATTCTCTGATCATCTTCGAGGCTTACCGTTGGCGCGGAAAGCCTGATCCGAATCAAGCCCATAGATAAAAGGCACGGCGCTCGCCGTGCCTTTTGTTTTCCGCTTTGCGACAATGCCGCCACTTTTTTGCTGGAACCCAGACATGACTGCCTTGAAGAACGACCGCTTTCTCCGCGCCTTGCTCAGGCAACCTGTCGACGTCACCCCGGTGTGGATGATGCGCCAGGCCGGACGCTACCTGCCGGAATACCGGGCCAGCCGCAGCAAGGCTGGCGACTTCATGAGCCTATGCATGAATCCGGAGCTGGCTTGTGAGGTCACGCTTCAGCCGCTTGAGCGTTACCCGCTGGATGCGGCGATCCTGTTTTCCGACATTCTCACGGTACCTGATGCCATGGGCCTTGGGCTGTACTTCGAGACAGGTGAAGGGCCGCGGTTCAAGAAGGTCGTTCACAGCATGGCCGATATCGAAGCACTGCCGGTTCCGGATCCCGAGCAAGACCTTGGCTATGTAATGAACGCGGTGCGTACCATCCGTCGCGAGCTCAACGGCCGGGTGCCGCTGATTGGCTTTTCCGGCAGCCCTTGGACCTTGGCGACGTACATGGTCGAGGGCGGCTCTTCGAAAGACTTCCGCAAATCGAAGGCCATGCTCTACGAAAACCCGCAAGCCATGCACGCACTGCTGGATAAGCTGGCGCAGTCGGTAACTGCTTACCTAAACGGGCAGATCCTTGCAGGTGCACAGGCCGTGCAGATTTTCGATTCATGGGGCGGAAGCTTGTCGGCGGCGGCCTATCAGGAATTTTCCTTGGCCTATATGCAGAAGATTGTTGATGGCCTGATTCGCGAGCACGACGGGCGTCGCGTACCGGTGATTCTGTTCACTAAAGGCGGTGGGTTGTGGCTGGAGTCCATGGCTGCTTCCGGGGCCGAAGCCTTGGGTCTCGACTGGACATGCGACATTGGTGCCGCACGCGCCAGGGTCGGCGACAAGGTTGCACTCCAAGGCAATATGGACCCGAGCGTACTGTTCGCCAAACCCGATGCCATTCGAGCGGAGGTGGGGCGTATCTTGGCGAGCTTCGGTAGTGGCGAAGGCCATGTATTCAATCTTGGCCATGGCATTACGCCTGAAGTCTATCCGGCACATGCCGGTGCGTTTATCGAGTCGGTCCACGAACTATCGGCGCAATACCACCGGAGCTAAAAGCAAAAAGAGCCGCTCAAGCGGCTCTTTTCATTACGGCTGCTGGTAGTGCCCCGGGGTGGTCTCGGAGTCATGTTCATGGACCAGTTTGGTCACGCGAATATCGGTTATCCCGATGACCTCCGCCTGTTCCAATACCTTACCTTCATCTGCCGTAGCGTCTGGCATCACCAGGCTATTCTCGGCGTCGCCATTGTGCAGCTCGATGAGATGCCTGGCGGCGCTGGCTTGGGACATCCGCTCGTCATCTGACTCAATGATCTGGTTTCGCGGATCGTTCTGAAAGATGTAGTTGACTTCGAATTTATGCGATGGCTTATCGAACATGGGAGCTCCTGAGCAGAGGTTGATCTGTTCAGTTGACTCTTGAGTCCATTTATTTGTTCGACGCGGACGGTGGTAGGCGACGGTCGGAGCTATAGTGTCGAAAGACTAGCGCTCGGCTGCCCGAGCGCCACGAACCATCATTTGACCTTTGCAAGATTGCCCTTGAGCGCGACGCCAGCCATGATCGCGCCGGCATGGCATTCATATTTCTGGCTATCTTTATATTCGACGTGCTTGTAGTTGCTGGCGATGTCCACCACGGCATTGGCACCTGCAACCTTCGCGGCCTTCTGCATGCCGATCAGCGCTGATTGCAGCGCCCAGCTGCAAGCGCCCTCGTCAGTCTTGTTGAAAGCGTTGGTCTTCTTGCTGGTAGTAACGTCACGACGGATAACCTCCGCATCTTTAGGTGACTTACCTGCCAGATAGAACTTTACGCTGCCGTCGAGCTTGCCAGAGGCGGTCGCCTCTGCCACGACCTGATCAAACGGTAAGTAGTGAGTGGTGTCGCGAGCCTGACTGATGCTGGGCACTGCACTGAGCATGATTGCTGTAGCGATCCATAGGGGGTGTTTCATCTGCATACTCCTTGCTTTATTTTGGGGGGAGGAACTTAGCCCCAGCGGCGAAAGATCAACGAGGTGTTGATGCCACCAAAGGCGAAATTATTGTTCATCACATGCTCATGCTGCATGGTGCGCGGCGCGTCTACGAGGTAGTCCAGTTCGCCACAGCGCGGATCAATGCTCTGTAGGTTGAGGGTGTGTATATAGCGGTCGCTGTTCATCATCTCGATGGTGAACCATGACTCCAGCGCGCCGCAGGCACCCAGCGTGTGACCAAGGAAGCTCTTCTGGGAGCTGATGGGCATGCCGCTACCGAAAAGCGACTGGGTGGCGAGGGTTTCAGCTATATCGCCCTGCTCGGTAGCGGTGCCGTGACCATTGACATAGCCGATGGCACCGGGCCGCAACCCGGCATCTTCGAGCGCGAGCTGCATGGCGCGGCACATGGTTGCTTGCTCGGGCTTGGTTGCGTGCTGCCCGTCGGCATTACTACCAAAGCCGATCAGTTCAGCGTGAATGGTCGCGCCCCGGGCCAGCGCATGCTCCAGTTCTTCCAGCACCAGCATGCCGGCGCCTTCTCCGATAACCAGACCGTCGCGGCCTGCGTCATACGGGCGGGGAGATGTATGCGGCGCATCGTTTCGCAGGCTGGTGGCGTATAGAGCATCGAAGACCATGGCTTCGGTGGCACAGAGTTCCTCGGCTCCACCGGCAAGCATCATCGGCACACGACCAAACTTGATTGCCTCGTAGGCGTAGCCGATTCCCTGACTGCCGCTGGTACAAGCGCTGGACGTGGGGATCACGCGGCCAGTGAGACCAAAGAAGATGCTGACATTGGCCGCTGTGGTGTGCGGCATCATGCGGATGTACGAGTTGGCGTTCAGGCCATCGGCCACCGAGTTGAGCAGCATATTGCCGAACGCTTTGATTTCTTCGGTACTGCCGGTGGACGAGCCGCAGGCGACGCCCATGCGACCGTCGCGAATCGACGGATCATCGAGCAGACCCGCGTGATCAAGGGCCTGCTCTGAAGCCTTCACAGCCAGCCGCGAGACCCGGCCCATGCTGCGCAACTGCTTGCGGGTCCAGTGCTTGGGGACCGTGAAATCATCTACCGGCCCCGCCAGTCTGGTATTGAGCTCAGTGAAGCGATCCCACTCGTGCATATAGCGGATGCCGCTGCGGTTGCCGCTGAACTGAGCTTCAATGCTGGCCCAGTCGCTGCCCAATGAGGTGATGCCGGCCATGCCAGTGATGACGACGCGTTTCATCAGCACAACCCGCCGTTGACTGCGAGGACCTGACGGGTGATGTAGCTAGCCTCTTCGGACATCAGGAAATTGACCGCACCGGCGACTTCCTCCGGCGTGCCCATGCGCTGTGCAGGGATCATCTTGAGCATTTCCTCGATGGGTAGGTCGTCGTCGAGCATTTCCGTATCGATCAGGCCCGGCGCGACGCAGTTGACGGTGATACGGCGCTTCCCGAGCTCCACAGCAAGCGCTTTTGCTGCGCCAATCACGCCGGCCTTGGATGCGCTGTAGTTAACCTGACCGCGATTGCCAATCAGCCCTGATACGGAGGTGATGCAGACGATCCGTCCTGGCTGGCGCCGACGAACCATAGGCATGGTCAACGGTTGCAGCACATTGTAGAAGCCGTCCAGGTTGGTGCGCATGACCAGATCCCAGTCGTCCTCAGTCAAGGCCGGAAAGGCGCCGTCGCGGGTAAGCCCAGCGTTACAGACCACTCCGTAGTAAGCGCCATGCAGTTCGACATCTGCCGCCAGCTGTTCGCGACATTGTCCGCGATCAGCTACATCGAACTGGAGGATCCGGGCCGTACGGCCCATGTTTTGAATCTGAGTCTGAACGGTTTCCGCCTCGTCCCGCCGCGCGCGGCAGTGCAAAACGATGTCGTAGCCGCTTTGCGCCAGGCGCAGTGCAATGGCGCGGCCGATGCCACGGCTGGAGCCGGTGACGAGGATGCTTTTACTCATGGGGAAGGCTCTTGCAGATAACTCGCCACTTCAGGCGGGCGAAACACATTGAGACGCGCCTCGGCATGGATGCCAGGCCCGTCGAGATGGCATTCGAATACGCCCATGCCGTTGTCATCCTGCAATGAGCGCATCGCATGGATGCGTAACTGGCTGCCAGCCGGAAAACGCTCGACGTTGCATTGATAGCGGCGAGTCCCCAGCAAGAAACCTAGCTCCACTGGCTGCCCAGCCAGTCGCGCTTGGCAGCCGGCGAAGGCGGCGACCGCCTGCGCCATTATCTCGATACCGACCCAGGCCGGCAGGCTTCCATCGGGCAAACTGAGCAGGCCAGCACTTTTTACCTGTAGCTGGGCAATGATGGTGTCAGCGTCAAAAGACTCGACTGCATCGAGCAGGATCATGTCGGTCGCATGAGGTACCAGTTCGGCGATTGGCCAATCGATCATGGCGCATCTCCCAGGATCAGGCTGATGTTGTTACCGCCAAAGGCGAATGAGTTACTCATCAACCGTCGGGGTCCAGTGGTCAATGCTGCCACCGAGCCCGCTACAACGAGGTTGAGGCGCGGCAGTTCGGCATCTTGCTCGCCGTCCCAGCAATGTGGAGGCAACAGCTGGGTGGGATTGTGTTGAGATAGCGTCAGCCAGCAGAACGCAGCCTCGAGCGCGCCGGCGGCGCCCAGCGTGTGTCCGGTGAGCGGCTTGCTGGATGAGCAGGGCACGCCAGCCGGAAAAACCGCAGTGACAGCCAGGCTCTCCATCGCATCGTTGTGTCGCGTCGCGGTGCCGTGCAGGTTCAGATAGGTGATCTGCTCCGCTGTCGTCGCGGTGCTGCGCAGTGCCTTGCGCATTGTCTCAATGGCGCCGAGACCCTGAGGGTCAGGCGCAGAAATATGGTGAGCATCGGAGCTGGCACCGCCACCAAGGAGGACGATGGGGGCTTTCTCACGAGTCATCAGGAAGATTGCGGCTGCTTCGCCAATGTTGATGCCGTCGCGGTTAACCGAAAACGGATTACAGGTGCGCTCGCTGGTTGCCTCCAGCGAACTGAAGCCGCGTAGCGTCAGATCGCATAGGGTGTCCACTCCGCCGCATATCACCGCATCGCAGATGCCTGCATCCAGCAACCGCTTCGCGCTCAGCAATGCGCGTGCGCTGGACGTGCATGCAGTGGATATCGAGTAGCTGGGGCCGCTGAGCTGCAGCCGCTCGCTGATGAAACTGGCCGGTGCGCAGAGCTCCTGATGGCTGTAGTGGTAGTCGGATGGCAACTGCCCGTTTCGGCCCAGGCTGGCTATACCTTGGGTGGCCTCCTGAATACCGGAAGTGCTCGTCCCAATGACTACACCGACACGGCCAGGCCCGAAGCGGATGATCGCTTCTTGCAAATCCGTTTCGATTTCTTCCAGGGCAGCCAGTAGTAGCCGGTTGTTTCGGGTGACATGTCGCTGTGGAGTGTTGCCAAGCGAGGGCAGATCGGCAGTAACAGCCCCGACCGGCAACCTGCGTCCTGCGACCATTTGCGGGTGTGGCTGCATACCCGAGCTGTCGCCTGCCAGCAGGCGTCGGGCGACTTCAGCCTTGCCGCGGCCCAGCGCGCAGATCAGCCCGAGTGCATTGAGGTAGGCGGTCATTCTGGGCGGGCTCCGGCTGGCACGATAGGCGCGACACGATAGGTGAGCCTTGGCCCGACGTCGAGTTCGAAGCTGCCATTGTCCATATAGTGAACGTGCCAGGCGGATACATCGTCCGCCATCGACCGACTATTCTGCCGCACACTCCAGGGTCGACCCACATAGATCTCGTCCAGCTGCTCGGCGGGGCTGAGCGCAAACAGCAAGGCGGCAAACAGCGCGCGCGCTTCGGCATTGGGCGGTAGCAGGCCGTCCGCCTGCCAGCGGCCATCAAGCAATAGCTGGCGCGCCAATGGCACACCTAAAGGATTGAATAGCGACCAGCGCAATCCTGAACCTTCCTGCTGGATCACCAATAGCCAATCGTCCGTTGCATCTTTTTCGTGACGCTCGACATGCAGTTGCATTGGTAGCGACAACTGTGGCGTCTGGTCTGGCAAGGGCTGGCGATGGGCGCAGGCTCCGAGCAACAGCAGGATTGATAGCCAAGCCAGATGCGGCAGGTGGTGTTTCGACAACATCATACCGGCGCCGGATTGGCACAGAGCTCGGACAAAACCCGCAGGCGGCGTCTGGGCTCGGCGACGTAGGGATTCCTGGTGTCCCAGGCATAACCGGCAAGGATCGAACAGATCATTCGACGAATCTCCGGCTGGGCGCGTTCGTAGTAGATCACGTCCTGGAAACTGCCGTCATACCAGCCCTCGACATAGGCGCGGAAAGTGTCCACGCCCCGCTTGAGTGGGGTTGAGAACTCGCTGTCCCAGTCCACTGCTTCGCCATTCAGCTGCCGATGGAGTACCGCAGCGGCCATACTCGCCGAGCGCATTGCGATGGTCACGCCGGATGAAAACACGGGGTCCAGAAATTCGGCGGCATTGCCCAGCAGGGCAAAGCCGGGGCCGTGCAGCGCTTTGACATTGGCTGAGTAACCGTTGATCAGGCGAGCTGGGGTGTCCCATTCTGCATGCTTGAGGAAACGCTTGAGGTTGGGCGCCTCCATGACGAATTCCTTGAGACAGGCGTCAAGATCCAGCGGACGCCCTTCGTAGCGTTCGACGCTGGCAACCACCCCCAATGAGCAACGGCCGTCGCTGAATGGAATGGTCCAGAACCAGACATCGCGCAGCTCCGGATGAGTGGTGATGAGTATCTTGTCACGGTCGAAATGTGGGTCGTCAATGTTGTCCCGAATGTGAGTGAACACAGCGCGGCGCAGCGGAAAGCTCGACGGCGCTTCGAAATCGAGCAGGCGCGGCAGTACCCGGCCATAGCCACTGGCGTCGAGTATGAATGTGGCCTCGAGAGAATACTCGCTACCGTCGAGGCGGCGTACCTGCAAACGCGGGTGAGAGCCATTGAAATTCGCAGCGAAGATTTCTTCTTCGTAGCGAATCTCTACGCCTTGCAGCGCTGCCTGGTCGGCCAGCAGCTGGTCGAAATCGGCTCGCTGAACCTGATATGTACTGCCGTGGCCCTCAGTGAATTTGTCGCGAAAATCAAACTCCGTATAGCGGTCGCCGCAACCGAACGCTGCGCCATGCTTGGTCTGAAATCCCGCGGCCTGGACCGCTTCAAGCATGCCGGCTTCTTCGATGAAATCCAGGCAGTGCGAGAGCAGGCTCTCTCCGATCGAAAACCGTGGAAACCGCTGTCGCTCGATGATCAGCACGTCGTGCCCTCGGCGCTTGAGCAACGCGGCGGCGATGGCCCCGGAAGGCCCCGCGCCGATAATGACGACGCTACGGTTTTCAGAATGCGAGGAAGCCTTCATGTGTTCGACTCGACAAGGGTGGCGGACGCCGGTTGCTGCCGGCGGGTTGAAAAAAACGAATATCTACTTAAACGCAGGCTCCGATTTCGCCGCGCTGAACGCTGCTCCGAGACCCGCCGAGACCGTAACGAGGTGCGACGCTGGTCGGTCACGATGCTGAGTCTCCGCTGGCATCGCTGGCCCAGGGCGCGAGTAGAAACGCAAATACCAGACCGATGCCCACCGCTAGGCCAAAATTGCTCACTGCCGGCGTACTCGACACGGCCAGCAGGCCGAACGACAACCACGTCGTAACTGCCGCTAGAAGGGTTCCAACCAGGCTCACCGCGGCCCCGCCGATCCGTTCGCGCATAAGAATGGCGTAGTCCACGCCAATTGCAGTGACCAACAGCAGGCCGAACAGGCCAAACAGGGTCAACGGCTGGCCGAGCCAGCCTAGGCACGCCAGGCTGCCGAGCGCTGCAAGTAACGGAACGGCAATGCAGCGCAGAGCACCTCTCCAGCCGAATGGCAAGCACAGCAGAGCCAGGATGACCACAGCTGCGAGCACCTTGAGCAGCGCTGCCTGTCGCTGGGTTTCGGCAAACAACCGATTAAGCTCGGCAGGCCGGTCGATGAGGCTGACCCCTGCAATACCCTCGGCCAGACCGTATAGCGCGGAGCTGTCGCGTAGCCCCTGCAACCTAATCAGCCCAGCGACCGTGCCATCGCTTCGAGTCCCCATCCATAGCGGTCGCCACGGTTCGGCAAGCGGGCCTGCCAACACTTTGTCGAGACCTGTCACTGACCGCGCTTCAAGGTTCGCGAGTTCGCTTTCGAGCGCCTCAACCGACATGCCGAGAGCCAGCAGCGGCTGGCTGTGTTCCAGCAGACGTGGCAGAACAAGATGCAGGCTTTCCTGGGCTGCTATCGGCGCGGCTATCTGGCTCAAAGCCAGATAACCGTGAAGCTTCTGTTCCGCCATCAACTCATCGAGGCGTGTGCCGAGCGCTTCCTGACGCTCCAGCAGCTCGTCGGGCGTTTGCGCGCGAACGATAAAGTACTGGCTGGTCGGCTCAAAACCGGTGATCTGGCCGATACGCTCAGCCTGTTGTTGAAGCTCAGGAGCCCGACTGACCCACTGGCGCAGGTCGTCCCTGAAGGAAACCTGGCTGATACCTGCAGCGCAGAACGCCGCGAAACCGACCAATAACCAGCCTGATGGAAACCGAGTGAGCAGTGCGCGGCGCAGCTTCAACCCGCGCTCAGCCCAGCTGAGTGGTACGGCCCAAGGCAGCAGCGGTGCATTCAGCAACGTAGGTAGCAGGCATGTCGCGCAAGCAAAGGCACCGACCAGACCAGCAGCGGAAAACACCGCGACCTGGCTCAGCGCTGGAAATGCAGTGAACGCCATGGCCAGATAGCCGATGACATTGGTTGTGAGCGCCAGCGCCAAGCCCGGCAGCGTCAAGCGCAGCGCCCGATAGGGCTGCCATGGCTGCAGCGTCCAGCTCTTGGACAGGTAATGCAACGGGAAATCGATACTGACGCCGACCAGACTGGCGCCAAGCACCAGGGTCAGCACATGAATCTGACCGAACAAGGCCACACAGGCAGCCGCCCCGCTCAGAGCACCTACCAGCACTGGCAGTGCGACCAGCAAGACGCGTGGCGTTCGGAACAACAGGTGCAGTAAAGCTAGCGTGGCGACCAGCGACACGCTGCCAATCAGGCTGGCTTCTTCACGCGCTTGCCGCTGCCCGTACGCCGCATATAGGGTGCCGCCTGCCGCGAGCAGTTCGCCGTGCTGAGACTCGACCCAGCGGCGAGCTGCACGAACCTGATCATCAACTTGCAGCGGCATTTCGTCATCAAAGGCGTCACCGTGGGTTTGCGCATGCACTACAGCCCAGTGCTGGCCGTTATGTTCGGCCACCAGCGCGCCGTCGAGGCGCGGGTGAATATGACCCGGCTGCGGGAGTTGCCGCTGTGCCAGATCGGCTAATCCGAACCAGTCCTGTTCGACGGGTGCCAGGCTGGTGCTTTCAAAAGGATTGAACAGGCGCTGCAGACGCTGTTGTATGTAATCTTCCGGGGACGCTATAAGGCTTTCGCGGCTGGCCCGGCTAAGCAGTGCCAGTCGCTGATCCAGCAGTTGCTGACGCATCGCGGGCAGGTCGGCTTGCACGGACCGCTGAATCTGGCTGAACAAGCCGCTGGCATTGAAGATGTCAGCGACCTCTCTGGCCAGCTTGACCGCAGTGTCTTCGTCTTTGTGATGAACGAGCACCATCAGGTCGCGATTGAGCGACTCTTGCATGCGTTTCTCGGCGAATTGTTCGAGCTCGCCTGGTTCGCCGCTGGGCAACAGTTGGAGCAAGTTGGCGCTCACCGGAGGCCCGTCTCGCCATTGCCATGCAGTCAGCCCGACCAGCCCGAGCAATGCTAGAAAGAACAGCGCGGGCAGCCAGACCGGAAGCTTGAGCGCATTGTCAGTCGGCGAGGTCATGGAGTTCGCTGGCGCTCAACTGATTGTCAATCTGGATGTTGGTCAGCCGTAATGAGGTGCTGTCGCCCTGAGCCTCGAGCAGATCGATACGCTCGGCTGTGGCGCTACCTCGTATGTGAATGGAAGAGAAAATCTGTTTAAGCAGTTTGGAGCGTGGGGTCAGTTTTAACGTCCATGCCTGTGTTGTTCCGCTCAATTCCAGTTCGAAATCACGCTGCAAGGCTTCGGTGTCACCTTGCAGCACGGCTAGGAAAAGATCGTTCTGTCTAGCCCCGGTCCTTGACGTGTTAGTCTGCTGCCAGCCATTGGGCGTGCGCTTGGCAATTCCGCTGGCGCTGATACGGTAATCCTGTTGCAGCGGATTCTGCAGGAACCAGAGCAGCCCACGGTCACGTGCTAGAACAAAGGTGCCGGAGCTGACCAGTGGCTGAGGCAGGGCTCGCAGATGCTTTTCCTGAGTAAACGAACCGCGTATCAGAGCCGGTTCACTCAGCTGCAGACTGAGCTGGATCAGCTCGATCGCATGAGCGCTTGTGGCCGTTATGATGAGCAGGCTCAGCGCAATCAACGTCTGGCGGACAGAGAGAATGAGCAATTGCATCATGACAGCGCGCGCTCCACGGCTTCGACCAGCACCTTCGGTGAAGCCAACAGCATTTCGCGACTGGCGATCTCCACGGCGACCTGAACAGTGCTGCCTCGTGTCATCCGTTCGCCGGTTTCGGCATCGCTGATCAGGTAGTTGATCTTCAGGCGGTTCTCCCACTCCAGAAGATCGGCGCGAACGATGATGCGCTGGTTGAAGCGAGCGCCGCGCATATAGCGCAGCTGAAGATCAATGATTGGCCAGGCATAACCGGCGTCTTTCATTTGTACATAGTTATGGCCTATGCGGTCTAGCAGGGCGCAGCGCGCCATTTCGAAGTATTTGACGTAATGACCGTGCCAGACGATGTCCATGGAGTCGACATCAAAGAAAGGCACCAGCACTTCGACCTCAGCCTGCAGCACACCGCTCTTACGCATAAAGCCCCCAATGCTGCGCACGGATGCGCTGCAGGCAAAGGCGCAGTTCGCTTTCCAGCGCCCGATCCTCTATCAAGGGTGGGAAGTCTTCGCCCAACGCGATGTGCATCTGTCGCAGCGGTTCCGGCACCACGCGTGCAGTCTCGCTCCTCTGCCGCAGCCAGACACCCTGGTTGGCGGCAAGCAGCGTGGCGGCAGCAACCTGCTCGGTCAGTTCGAGGCTACGCAGTGCGTCCCGAGCAGCTATGGTGCCCATGCTGACCTTGTCCTGGTTATGGCATTCGGTAGAACGCGAGAAGACGCTGGCCGGCATGCTGTTCTTCAGCGCTTCTGCGGCCCAGGCGCTGGTGCCGATTTGTACCGCCTTGAAGCCGTGATTGATCATTGCCGTGGCGGCCGGTGCGCCGGACAGGTTACTCGGCAAGCCGTGGTTGTAACGGCTGTCCACGAGCAGCGCTAGCTGGCGGTCAAGCAGGTCAGCAACGTTGGCGACAAGGTTCTTCAAGCTGTCCATGGCAAAGGCAATATGCCCGCCATAGAAATGGCCGCCATGGAGCACGCGCTCGTTCTCGGCGTCGATGATCGGGTTGTCGTTAGCGCTGTTCAGTTCGGTCTCGATGAACTGCCGCAGCAGCCCCAGGCTGTCAGCCAGAACGCCCAGCACATGTGGTGCGCAACGCAGCGAGTAGCGATCCTGCAGGCGGTGCAGCGGAGCAGTTGGCGCATCGATCACCAGGTCCTGACGAATCCAGGCGGCGACCCGCATCTGTCCTGGGTGCGGCTTGGCCGCAAAAAGGCGCTCGTCGAAATGCTCTGGATTGCCTTCCAGTGCGAAGACGTTGAGCGCAGTGATACGGGTGGCCAGTTTGAGCAGATAGTCGGCGCGGGCGTAGGCAAGACAGGCCAGGCCCGTCATAACGGCAGTGCCGTTCATTAATGCCAAGGCTTCCTTGGGGCGTAACGTCAGCGGCGTCCAGCCAAGTTGTCGATGCAATTCTGCAGCGCTGCGACGCTCGCCGCGGTACCAGACCTCTCGCTCACCAGCCAGTGTTGCGGCAACGTAAGACAGCGGCGTCAGGTCGCCACTCGCACCGACCGAGCCTTCCTCAGGGATCAGCGGCAAAACGTCATGTTCAAGGAACGCCTGGAGGCGCTCGAGCAGTTCGATGCGCACGCCGGACATGCCATGGGTCAGCGATCGCAAGCGGGCGGCGAGCACTGCGCGCGTGGCTTCGGCATCCAGCAGCTTGCCAAGACCGCAGCCGTGAAACGTGAACAGGTGCTGCGGCAGTGCCTCGACCTGGTGCAGCGGCACGGCTACCACGCAGGAGTCGCCATAGCCAGTGGTTACGCCGTAGATCACACCTTCTCGGTCGAGCAGGGTATCGAGAAACTGAGCGCCACGGGCGATACGCTCGCGAAACGCGGCATCGGACTGCAGCCGGGCTGGCGCGCGCCTCTGGGCCACGGCCAGCAGCTGTTCGATGCACAGAGGGTGTTCGCCAAAGATCACAGGCTCAGCGTTATTCATGGGTCTTCCAGAAAGGGTAGAAGTTGAACCATTGCAATGGGGCTTCCAGACAGCGTGCTGCCAGTCGATCCGCGTAGCGCTGCACCCATTGCTGAACCACTGCATCGCGCTGACCACGTCGCCATTCGACTCGATCGGCGAAAGGCTCCAGATGGACATGAAATTGCCCGTCGTGTTTTAGGCAGAACAGCAGATTTGCCGGGCATTGAAGCAAGCCGGCGAGCAGCCATGGGCCCTGCGGAAAGGCAGCGGGTTGGCCAAGGAACTCGGCAATGGCGATGCGCCCCCCGTGCAGCGGAATCCGGTCGCCGGCGATCGCGAGCCATTCACCTTGGTCCAGCCGGTGGGACAATTCCATCATGATCGCCGGGTCGAGCTCACTGACCTGAATCAGCCGCAAGTTGTCTGCGCCTGATTCGTTCAACAGCCGATTGAAGCGCTCGGCGTGACGCGTATGCACCAGGACATTCATCTTTACCTTGCGGCCCATTTCCGCGAGGGCTCGGCAGATTTCCAGATTGCCCAGATGCGAGCCGACCAACAGTTGGCCGCGAGGGGCTTTGAGGTCAGCGTGCAGGTTACCCTGGTCGTGCAGTACCAGACGATCCAGTGCCAAGCGGCCGCCCCAGACATCGAGCTTGTCCAACAAGGCGTCGGCGAACGCCATGAATTGCCGGTAGACCGAGCGCGAGTTGGGAATAAGGTCGTGGCGGCCACTCCATCGTGAGAGATGACGTTGATAGAGCTGCGCACTGTGCCGGGCGCTGCGGTTGAACAGGTAAAAATACAGGACGATCAGGTAGAGCAGCGGGGCCATGGTGCGTCGGCCAAGCAGGCGCACGGCGACAGCTGTCAGCTTCATCAGGGCAAAGCTTCCCCGTTCACGATGCGTCGCCCAATGTGACCGGGCGCCAGCTTTTTCGCTCATCTGTACAACCGTCGCCAGAGCAATGCGGGCGCGCGCATGAGCATGCCGCCAAACAGGCGCGCATGCATTGATGAGATCAACAGGTTGTCGCGCCACATGCGAAAGTGCGATATGCCGTCTACCGGGTAGCGCACCCGCGTCGGTAACCAGACCATCGGCTGCTCACGCCAGTGCAGGCGGACCAGAATTTCGGTGTCGAAGTCCATGCGCTGGCCCAGCGTCGTAGTATCGAGCAGGGCTAGGGTCGGCTGCAGCGGATAGACACGGAAGCCGCACATGGAGTCGCGAATCGACAGTGATAGGGTATTGATCCATACCCAGACGTGAGTCAGGTACCGTCCATACAGCCGCCCCTTAGGCACGCTCGAATCGTATTCGGGGTAGCCGCAGATGAGCGCATCCGGAGCCTGGCTGGCGCGATCGAGAAACAGCGCCACGCTGCTCAGGTCGTGCTGACCGTCGGCATCAGCCTGCAAGGCATGGCTGAATCCAAGTTGGGCGGCTGAACGCAGGCCGGTAGCCACCGCCGCGCCTTTGCCCTGATTTCGCTGATGGCGAAACACATGCACGCAGGCATGCTCCGCCAGTTGATCGATGACTTGCGCGGTGTCGGCACGGGAGCCATCGTCGACCAGAATGCAGGGCAGGTCTTCGGCAAGTAACGTGTGGACGACCTTAGGCAGGCAGGCCCCGTGGTTGTAGACCGGTACTACCGCACAGGGCTTGAACCAGTCCTCGTCGATCGCCAGCGTAAGCTGTCCATGGCGGTCCTCCGCGACGGGGGCGACGTCCGATGCCGGTGCGATGGGCGTAAGGGTGGTCACTGGCTATCTCCCAGCAGAATGCGGCCCGATGAGCAGGACGCGTCACCGTTGTGGTAGGCGAAATACAATTTGCTGCGCTCGTGGTCGAAGCGCAGGGTCAGGCGTAACCGATCACCCGGGCGGGCCAGTTGCTGGAACTTGAGCACTTCCATGCCTTGAAAACTGGGCGGCAGACCTGCAATCAGCTCACGGGCGAGGCCTATGGCCCAGTCGATCTGCACCACCCCCGGTAGAACTGGCGTCTGCGGGAAATGGCCGGTGAAATGCGCCAGATCGGGGGGGACGGCCAGTTCGAGCTGCCACAGGTCGTCTTGCACACTTGAGCTTATACGCTCAGGTTGTAACGGGCGGGGGCTCTGCAGAAGCGCGTCGAGTTGCGCCTGTGGGAGCTTGCCCTGACTGTTAAAGGGAAGGCGGGTGACCAGCCTCCAGCGGCGCGGCAAAGCCAGCGTTTCGCAGTGACTCGACAAATGCTTGCGCAAACAGTCGGTCAATGCGCGCCGGCCACCGTTGCGCAAGGCATGCAAGCCGGCCTCACTGAGCGCGACCAGCGCCGCCAGGTAAGCGCGGTGGTCGTTGATCACGCCGAGGCGCACCTCGCTGACGAAAGGGTGTGCAGCCAAGGCCTGTTCCAGCATTGGCAAGGAGATGCGCTTCTCTTCCAGCTTGACGATGCGATCCAGTCGTCCGAGCAGCTCGAAGCGCCCATCGGGCTCGATTCGCGCCGCATCCGCCGTTTGTTCGACATGGCCTGGAGGTAGGCAGGGCGAAGCGATGCGCAGCGCCCCATGATCGTCTTGGTTCAGCTGTACGCCGACGAACGGCTGCCACAGGGTTCCGCCTTGGCGCCAGCCGATGCCCCCCGTCTCCGAGCTGCCATATATTTCCGTCGGTAGCTGACCCAGCCGCAGAAGCAGTCGTTGGGCCGCTTCGACATCGAGGGCTCCACCAGAGGAAAAGACCCGGCGCACGCTGCGTAATCCCGGCCAGTCGAGGTTATCGCCCATCCGCTTGAGCAACGCAGGGCTGCTTACCCAGCAGAAGCGAGGATGTTTACGACTCGCCAGCTGGACGTCCTCAGAGAAAGGCTGCGCGCGGCGCAGAAAGGGGCGGCCCGCGCACAATGGCCAGAGCACGCGAAACAGCAAGCCGTAGATATGTTGAGCGGCGACGCTGGCAATCACACAGGCGTCCCCGAGGTCCGAGCCCCAGCACGCTTCGAGTGTTTCCACCTCGTTCGCCAGCTGGCGCAGGCGTTTTTCGATCAGTTTCGGTTCACCGCTCGACCCCGATGTGCAAAGCATCAGTCGGCAGTTGTCCAGGTCCAGCTTCGCTGCCTCCATCGGCTCGGCAAGCAGCTCCGAGATCTGCGCGTCGCCCTCCTGATCCGTTAGCCATAGGTCGGCTTGATGAGCCAATCTCAAGCGGCTAGCGGGCTGCAGGTCGGCCGGCAGTAGCACTGTCACACCCGCTCGCCATGCGCCGAGCAGCGCAACGGCCAGCTCACCCGCATCCTCCAGATGAAGAGCAAGGCGGGCCACGCCCCGGTTCCGTAGCCCTGCAGCCAAGCGCAGGGCTCGCTGTCGCAGTTCAGCATATTCCAGCGCGGGGTCGAACGTGACCGGCCGCGACTTTGGTGCTTGGTCGAGCAAGCGTTCCAGGGGAATCCAACTCATGTAACTTTCCTGACTCGCTGGCGTATCAACCACTCACCGGCGAAAAGCAGCCCCATCAGCAAATATGCGATAAGCCCGGTATACAGCGTCCACCAGCTCAGCGGCGCCCAGAGCGCCAGTCCGCTGGCGATGCTGGCGTTAATGATGAAGTAGCCCACCCAGACCCACGTAACCTGGCGCGTATAGCGCACCGCTGCGGGGGGCATTTGAGGCTCGCTCAGTCGCGCTAGACGTTCGATGATCGGCATGCCGGAGCAGAGGCTGCCGGCAAACAGGCCGAACAGCGCCAGGCTGATCAGCACCGGATACCAGCGCAACAAGGCTGGCTCGCCCGCCAATCCCAGCAGCAGACAGAACATCAGCGCGGTCGATGCCATGGTGTAGCTCAGCGGTGTCTGCTTGCCACTGAGCAGTTTGGCCATCCAAAGGGCACCAAGCAGTACGGCAAACGTGCGGGGCGACAGATGCTCGAGGCCCAGGTAGACCGCGAACGGATAGGCGAGACCGGCCAGCAACAGGCCGAAACCGATCATCCTGCTGGCGTTCGTCTTGCCTGTACGTGCGACTGCTTGCATCGTGACATCCGTGTGATTGCGGGAGCGTGAAAAAGCGTGCCGGAGCGCCGGCATATGCCTGCTTCTCTCAAAGTGGCTCAGGCCGGTTGCGGATTCACCAGGCGATGCACGGCCTCGACGACGTCGCCCACGGTCCTTACCGACTTGAACTCCTCTGCGGCGATTTTCTTACCGGTTTGCCGCTTGATGTGATCGATCAGGTCGACCGCGTCGATGCTGTCGATTTCCAGGTCCTGATAGAGGTTGGCTTCCAGGCTGACGCGCTCGGGCTCGAGCTCGAACAGTTCGACCAGCGCATCACGCAGGGTCTCGAAGATTTCGCTGCGGCTATTCATATCAGGCTTCCTCGACGACAGGGCGGTTAGCGTTGACGTACGCAGTGAGGCTTTCGACACTGGCAAAATGCTTGCGTGTGTCCTTAGCATCAGCGTCAATCTTGATGCCAAAGCGTTTCTGGATAGCCAGCCCCAGTTCCAGCGCATCGACCGAGTCTAGCCCGAGCCCTTCGCCGAATAGCGGCTGATCGGCCACGATGTCGTCCGGGCCAAGGTCTTCCAGACCTAGGGCGTCGATGATCAGTTGCTTGATTTCAAGCTGTAGTTGGCTCATCGAGTGCGAGCTCCTTTATAAAGTGTCGGTGCAGATGGTCATTGAGTTGCCGAGAGGCGATAGGGGCTGCTCCACGAGCGGCGAACACTTGCGGGTCAATGTCCTCACCGACGCGCAAATGAAAGTGAAAACGTCTTGCTGGAATGCGGTACCAGGGCTCGGCCTTGGTCAAGGTCGTCGGCTTCACGGTGATAACCACTGGCGTTACGAGGCGTGCGCCTCGTAGGGCTATGGCCGCCGCGCCGCGATGGAACTGCGGCGCCTGACCGGGAGTGGTGCGCGTGCCTTCAGGAAAGATGATCAGGGTCTGGCCATGTTTCAGCGCATCGGCAGCTTCATCGAGCATCTCCGCACTGCCGTTATTGCTGATGTACTGAGCCGCGCGAATAGGCCCCCGGGTGAAGGGGTTGTCCCACAGGCTCTGCTTGACGACGCAGTTTGCGTCGCGGATCAGGGCAATCAGTACAACCACGTCGATCAGCGAGGGATGGTTGGCAATCACCAGTTGCCCGGGACGGCCGAGTCGCTCTGCGCCTTCGACTTCATAGGTCAATACACCGCTGCGATACATGAATTGAACGAATAGCCAGAACAGGCGGCTTACGGTTTGACGCGCCCGCTGGCGGCGCTTAGCCGAGTCGCCTGGTAAGAGACTCAGCAGAGGGAATACGATCAGTCGCAGGCACAGTCCGCCGAGCCCGAACAGAGTGAACGACATGCCGGTCGCGATCAGACGCCATAGCCAGGGTGCGTCGGGCCGCTTGCTCAATGAGCCTTCTGCCAGGTCCATTGGCGTCTCTCCCATTGGTGCTGAAAGGCCGGCTCGCCGTTTAGCAGCGCACCGACGAGCTTGATAGCGTGCGGTTGTTTTGCCGAGTCATGCGGCTGATCGGTGGTGTGAAGGCTCAGTTCCCAGGTTCGGCCCGGCTTGAGCAGTAGCGCTACGGCGTAGGGGAAACTGACATCGCTGACCCACGGATCATAGGCAGCCGGGGGCTGGTCTTCGGCGACAACGACCAAGACCGCGGGAGCGCCTTCTGCAAGCAGCAGCGAGGCTTCAAGTACGGCGTGTTCCAGCCCGTCGCCTTCGGCAGCTAGTGCAGTCATCTCACTGGTGTCGTTCCGTTGGATCGACCAGAGACCAATGATTGCGTTGTGGACCGACAGGCTGAACTGGGTTGGGGAAAGCGGCTCGTCGCTCGCCAGGTCATTGAGGATGGCGAAGGTGCGCGCCGTTTCACCGTGACGAGAGGCGTAGACGAGGGGCAATGGCGACTGTGCCTGTGCCAGTGGTGTTGCAACGGCAAAGACCATCCTGGCCAGTCGGCTAAGCCGGCGGCGTTGCATGGGTGGCAAGAAGCTAACGTCCGGTTGGGCGTCGCCGATTTCGAGCTCATACTTGTCCCGAGCCCAATTTGCCCAGTCGTCAGCGCTCTCCAGACCTGGAGCCCAAGCCTGCCATTGATCGATATTGAATTGAATCACGCGTGAACTCACCGGCTCGTCCGCGAGCCTTGTTATTGGCGTGTCGACGTCCCTGTATAGCGACTATCGGTAAATGTCTGCGGTGAAAACCGCGGCATTATCCAATCGCCATCAGGCCTAAGCAAACATTGCGTGAAATATCCGGACAAAAGGCGAGCTTAAGTAGGAACCAACTATCTCGTCGTAGGTCTTAGTGAGGTTTTTTCGTTGGCCTAAAGCTGCGCGGCTGTGTTCCTGCAGTTCTGTTTAGCGGCCAGTGGCCAGTCGCTTCAACGCAAAAACGGCAGCGCCTGCTGCCGGTCCATGTCTTGCTCTAGGGCTAAGCGGCGCTCCTCAGCCCAGCTCTTTTCGTAGGCGGTATCCCAAACCGCTGCCGCCGCTCCCGCCCATCAAATCGCGTGCTGTTTTAGCCAACCCAGCAACTGTGGCAGCGTCATGGCGCCGCTCTGGCGATCAATCTCTTGGCCATGCCGAAACAGGAGCAGGCTCGGAATCGAGCGGATACCGAGCTGACTCGACAGCTGCGGATTGGCCTCGCTGTCCAGTTTGGCCAATCGACAGCGCCCATGCAGATGAGCGGCCGCCTGGCTGAAAGTCGGAGCGAAACTGCGGCAAGGCCCGCACCAACTGGCCCAGACATCTATCAGCAACGGCATATCGCCCTTGATCTGGTTGCCGAACTGGGAGGGCTGAAGCTCGAAAGGGGTTTGCAGCAAGGCGTCCTGCTTGCAGCGTCCACAGCGCGGTGCATCCTGCAGGCGCTCGGCGGGAATACGGTTCAGGCTGGCGCAATGGGCGCAGGGGATGATCAGCGAGTCGGTCATGATTTGGCTCCGTGCTGTCTTTGCTATGAATGTGGAGTCGCGCAGCCTGCTATCCAGCGCGGCTTTAAAGCGGCGTCAGCGGCCAGAACAAAGGGATCACCATCATCGCAACGATCCACAACAGGAGGTTCAACGGGATGCCAACTTTGAGAAAGTCAGTAAAACGGTAGCCGCCGGCGTTGTAGACGAAGGTGTTGGTCTGATAGCCGATCGGCGTAGCGAAGCTGGCGCTGGCAGCAAGCATCACAGCAACGACAAACGCACGGGGATCGATGCCGAACTGCTGAGCGAGCCCGATGGCAATCGGAGTGATCAGGACCGCGACCGCGTTGTTCGAAAGAATCTCGGTCAGCACCGACGTGAACAGGTAGATGAACGCCAACATAAACAGCGGGCCTGCCCAAGGCGTTAGATCGACAACGCTGGATACGACCAACTCGACCAGTCCGACCTTGTTCATCGCCACGCTGATGGCGAGCATGCCGAAGATCAGGCTGAGAATTTTCCAGTCCACGGCCTTGTAGGCATCTTCCACGTCCAGGCAGCGGGTCGCCAGTACCGCAGCGGCGCCCATGATTGCGAGGCCTTCGATGGGCATTACACCAAACGCGGCCAGCAGCATCACCGCCAGCGTGGCGCCGATCGCGATCGGGGCCTTGTCCCGGCGAAACGAGCGTTCCTGCACGGCGTTGAGGCTGATCAGCTCGCCGTTGTCAGCAAAGCGCTTGATCTGCGATGGCGTGCCTTCCACAAGCATCACGTCGCCGAACTGCAGCTGGAAGTCATCGAGGTTGCCCTGGATGTTCTCGTCCTGGCGATGCACGGCCAGCACGTTGATCCCGTAGCGCGCTCTGAGGTCGAGATCGCGCATCGGTCGGTGGCTATAGCGTGAATTGCGGCCAACGATGGCTTCGGCGAGCACTTCGTCATCGCTGCTGATCGTCTCGAATGCGTCATCGCGGTTGAAGCTCAGATGGCCACTGCCGCGTAGCTCGACCACATCCTTCACCTGCCCATGAATAACCAGTACATCCCCTGCCTGTAGCCTGAAGCCATGCTCAGGTCGGCTATGCAAGTGTACGCCGCGGTTGACCTGTAGCACTTGCAGGCCGCTGTCTCCGTTGAGGTTGGCCTCAGCGATGCTCTTGCCAATCACCGGAGAGCCATGCGGGACCCGCAGCTCGCTCATGAACGTTCGATCGAGGCGCGGCCCGAGCAATTTGGACAGGGTGTCACGCTCTGGCAACAGCCGCTTGCCGATGGTCAGCATGTACAACATGCCCGCGGCTGCAAGAATCAGCGCGGCGCCGGTTATCTCGAACATGCCGAATGGCGGAAGGCCCGCCTTGCGCGCAACGCCATCGACCAGAATGTTCGTAGAAGTGCCGATCATCGTCAGTGTGCCGCCCAGGATGGTGGCGTAGGACAAGGGGATCAGCAGCTTCGACGGCGTCGTGCCGGCCCGCTTGGCCAGCGAAATTGCCACCGGTGTCAGGATCGCCACAACCGGTGTGTTGTTCAGAAAGGCCGATATGACCAGCGCAGTGATCGTCAAACCGCCGAGTACACGAGTCGGGCTGGCGCCAACCAGTTCGCCGAGCCATTTACCCAGCGCGTCGATGCAGCCAGTGCGCTCGAGGGCTGCGGATATCACGAACATGCAGGCAATGGTGACGGGCGCGGAGTTTGACAGCACGCCTAGCACTTCGGCGGGCGTGAGTAGCTGACTTGCGATCAGCACAGCGACCGCTATCGCGACAACTATATCGGGGCTCCACGTCTCCCGAACAAAAGACACAAGCACCCACAGCAACAAGGCACAGACAAACAGGAGCGGCAGCGAATCGAAGAGCATTAACGTCCTTAACTTGGCAGCGAGCGCATGCAGACAGCAGCTTTGCGCGCACGATAGAGGGCGCTGTTTAGATAGTCTAGAATCGTTTTATCTTGTTTATATGCGTTTCAGTTATTAACGGGCGGGGCGATTGCGGCTAGGCCGTCGAAGCGTGAAGCTGAACTGACCGAAACGAAAAAGCCGCGCAGTGCGCGGCTTTGAAGGTGGTGGGCCCACACGGACTCGAACCGTGGACCAAAGGATTATGAGTCCTCTGCTCTAACCAACTGAGCTATAGGCCCTCAGAGGCGGGCGGATTATACCGGTGGTGTGGTGCAGGAGCCAAGTGAAGCCGAGCGCATGCTGCTGTTTTGTCTGTGCTAAATGCAAAACCCCCGGCGCGGGCCGGGGGTTCTGGGTTACTCGTCAAGGAAGGAGCGCAAGTGCTCGCTTCTTGTCGGGTGGCGCAGCTTGCGCAGCGCTTTGGCTTCGATCTGCCGGATACGCTCACGGGTGACGTCGAACTGCTTGCCGACTTCCTCAAGGGTGTGGTCGGTATTCATGTCGATGCCGAAGCGCATGCGCAGTACCTTGGCTTCCCGAGCGGTAAGGCCGGAGAGGACTTCGCGGGTGGCTTCCTTGAGGCTCTCAACGGTCGCCACATCGATCGGCGATTGCATTGCGGAGTCTTCAATGAAATCACCCAGGTGCGAGTCTTCGTCGTCACCGATCGGGGTTTCCATGGAGATCGGCTCTTTGGCGATCTTCAGTACTTTGCGGATCTTGTCCTCGGGCATCTCCATGCGCTCGCCAAGCTCTTCAGGCGTGGGTTCGCGACCCATTTCCTGCAGCATCTGACGGGAGATGCGGTTGAGCTTGTTGATCGTCTCGATCATGTGAACCGGAATACGGATGGTCCGCGCCTGGTCAGCAATGGAGCGAGTGATCGCCTGGCGAATCCACCAGGTGGCGTAGGTCGAGAATTTATAACCGCGGCGGTATTCAAACTTGTCCACCGCTTTCATTAGGCCGATATTGCCTTCCTGAATCAGGTCAAGAAACTGCAGGCCGCGGTTGGTGTACTTCTTGGCAATGGAGATAACCAGGCGCAGGTTGGCCTCGACCATCTCTTTCTTGGCGCGGCGAGCCTTGGCTTCACCGATCGACATCCGACGGTTAATGTCTTTGATGTCCGCAATCGCCAGTACGCATTCTTCTTCCAGCGCAAGCAGCTTCTGCTGGCAGCGTTGGATGTCTTCCTTGCGTGCGGCAATAGCTTCGGCGTATTTGGTTTTGCCGTTGGCTAGCTTGTCGGCCCAATCAAGGTCAGTTTCGTTGTTAGGGAACTGGCGCAGGAAGTCGGCACGCGGCATGCGTGCGTCGCGTACGCAGATCTGCATGATCGCGCGCTCTTGGGCGCGAATCTGGGCAAGTGCGTCCCGTACCCGCTCTACCAGCGCATCGTACTGCTTCGGGATGAGCTTGATTGGCATGAACAGCGTTGCCAGCTCTTGAAGCGCGTCGGTTGCCTGCTGGCTACCACGGCCATGCTTCTTCAGAGCCTTCTTGGCAATGTCCAGCTGCTCGGCGACGGCGCCGAAGCGAACGCGAGCAACTTCCGGATCCGGACCGCCATCGCCTTCTTCTTCTTCGCTATCGGACTCCTCCTCATCGTCGTCGTCCTTGTCGTCATCGGCCGGCTTCACAGCTGTCTGCGGCGTGACCGGCTCGACTTCTTCCTGAGGCCCGGCTGCGCCGTCATCGTCAGGGTCGATATAACCGCTAAGGATATCGGACAGACGGCCGCCTTCAGAGGTGACGCGATCGTAATCGGCGAGGATGCTGTCGACGGTGCCCGGGAAATGGGCAATGGCGCTCATCACCTCGCGAATGCCTTCCTCGATGCGTTTGGCGATTTCGATCTCGCCTTCGCGGGTCAGCAATTCGACGGTACCCATTTCACGCATGTACATGCGCACAGGGTCGGTGGTGCGGCCAATGTCGGTTTCGACAGCGGCGAGTGCAGCCGCGGCTTCTTCGGCTGCGGCTTCATCGGTATCGGCTTCGGCCAGCAACAGGGCATCGGCATCCGGGGCAACCTCGAATACATTGATACCCATGTCGTTGATCATGCGAATGATGTCTTCCACCTGTTCCGGATCGGAAATATCCTCCGGTAGGTGGTCATTGACCTCGGCGTAAGTCAGGTAACCCTGCTCACGGCCACGCTGGATCAATTCTTTGAGACGGGACTGCTGTTGCGCTTTTCCGGACATATAACCCTATCCACTGACGGTTCTGGCGGGCTGAAAACAAGCTGACCATTATAGCCGAGCAAGGACCTCACGCGCCAGTTGAGGTCGATATAGCGGGTGTTGAGTTGCGATTTAGCAGGCTGCGCAGCTGCTCTTTCTCCTCTGCGCTGAGTTCACCCTGGCGAGCTTTGCGGAGCAGCAGTTCAAGGCTGCGTTCGCGTTGTCTGGCAGCAAGGCTTGTTATGGTGTCGAAAAACTGTTGTTCAAGGTTATCGGCCGAGATTAGCCATTCTTTCTCGGCTAATGCGCGTAAGAGACGCCCTTGGTCGGTTCCATGCCAGCGCGCGATCAATTGCAGGCTGCGCAGCCTCGGATTCTTCTGAAGCGTGCCGAGCAATGCAACGAGTAACTGGGCATAGGTGTCGTCTTCTGCCGCGAAATGGCTGGCATCTTCGACCTTCTGCGCGAGCTCCGGATGGTGCAGGAGGGTGCGAAGGGTCGTCAGGGCTGGTGGCTCTACCGTTGCAGGTGATCTTGGCGCGCGCGGCTTGAAGTCTGGTCGCTGGCCGGGCTTTTTCCACTCCTTTTTCCATTCTTTCTTGCTGTTCTGCTTGGGCTTCGCTGTTTCCGGCGGTGCGTAATAATCGCCTTCGTCGTGTATAGAGTTGGAGTCGTAGTAAAAGTTTTCTTCGTATTCCTGGGCGGACCTTGGCGAGGCGGAGCTCATCTGCTGAATCGCTTCGCTGTGCAGGCCGGTAATTTCGCCGAGACGTTGCCGCATCAGGGCGCGAAGATTTGTGCCGGGAATCTTTTCGATCAGCGGTGCTGCCAGGGTTGCCAGGTGGGCTTTGCCTTCCAGTGATCGAGGATCTGCCTCTTCGCTGAGCTGCTGAAAGAAATAGTCAGCCAGCGGTTGTGCCTGTTGTTGTATCCGAGCCATAAAGGCGTCGGTGCCTTCTCGGCGCACCAGGCTGTCTGGATCTTCTCCTTCGGGGAGAAATAGGAAGCGCGCGCGACGCCCGTCCTGAAGATTGGGCAACGCCGACTCCAGTGCGCGCCAGGCTGCTTTGCGTCCAGCCGCGTCGCCATCAAAGCAGAACAGCACGCTGGGAACGATGCGAAACAGGCGTTTGAGGTGTTCGTCGCTGGTCGCTGTTCCAAGTGTGGCGACCGCGTTACGCAAGCCTTGCTGTGCCAGCGCAATAACGTCCATGTAACCTTCCACGACCATGATTTCATCCAGGTCGCGGTTGGCTTTGCGTGCCTCGAACAGCCCGTAGAGCTCCTGCCCTTTATGAAATACCGGCGTTTCCGGTGAGTTGAGATATTTTGGCTTGTCATCTCCGAGTACGCGTCCGCCGAACGCGATCACGCGTCCACGGCTGTCGCGGATCGGAAACATCACTCGGTCGCGGAAGCGATCATAGCTCCGGCCGGTTTCGGTGTTTTCGATCAAAAGTCCGGCGTCGATCATCGCCTTTTGCTGAAGGGTATCCCCGCCCAGGTGTTTCAGCAGGTTGTCCCAGCCAGGCGGTGCGAAGCCGAGCCCGAAGTCCCTGGCGATAACGCCCGATAGGCCGCGCCCCTTGAGGTATTCCACGGCGGCCTTGCGTGCCGGGTGGCTCTTGAGTGACTGTCGGTAGAATTCGGCGGCTGACTCAAGCAGGGGATATAACGGCGAGTCCACCGGCTGGCGGGGCTTGCGTCCCGGCCCGCTTTCTTCACGGGGTACCTCCATGCCGGCGCGCTTGGCCAGCTCCTCAACAGCCTGGGGGAACTCCAGGCTGTCGTGATCCATGATGAAGCCAAGCGCATTGCCGCCGGCGCCGCAGCCGAAGCAGTAGTAGAACTGCTTGTCGGGGCTGACGCTGAACGAGGGCGTCTTTTCCTGGTGGAAGGGGCAGCAGGCGGTGTAATTCTTACCAGCTTTTTTTAGCTGGATGCGCGAACTCACCACTTCGACAATGTCAGAGCGGTTCAGCAGGTCATCGATGAAGGATTGGGGGATCAGGCCGGCCATAGGGCTAAGACAATACGTTCGCTGTGTACAGGCCGGAATGAAAAAAACTCCGACCATTCGCCGGCTGGCGAAGCGGAGTCCCTTTCAATGCAAAGCCCGGCATTGACCGGGCTTTATGCGGCGTCAGCTGTACTGAATTAGTACAGGCGAACGCTGCGGCGCTGTTCGCGCTGCACTTTCTTGGCGTGACGCTTGACTGCGGCAGCAGCTTTACGCTTGCGCTCTGCAGTGGGCTTCTCGTAGAACTCACGGCTGCGGACTTCAGCCAGAACACCGGCTTTTTCGCAAGAACGCTTGAAGCGACGCAGAGCTACGTCGAATGGTTCGTTCTCTTTAACTTTAACGTTGGGCATCCAGGACGTACCTTCACTTGTTTACCGGTTACAACGCGCTTCGGCAACTATCGCGAGCACGCTGGTTTTAAGGGTTGCGGATGTTAACGCCTTGCTGCGTGGAATGCAAAGCCCCCTGATCGAAAAGCGCTGGTCGGTCGCTGGCTCCGGCGATTAATATGCGCGGCTTCATTCGCTTTTGGGAAGGTCGTGCCCATGCTGGTATTGGGGCTAGAAACTTCATGCGACGAGACCGGTGTCGCACTGTATGACAGCGAGCACGGTCTCCTGGCTGATGCTCTGTTCAGTCAGATTGATCTGCACCGCGTCTACGGTGGCGTAGTGCCGGAGCTAGCCTCGCGTGATCATGTCAAAAGAATGCTACCGCTGATCCGCCAGATCCTCGACGAAGCCGGGCGTCGATCGAGCGATATCGATGCCGTGGCCTACACGGCGGGGCCCGGGTTGGTCGGCGCGCTATTGGTCGGCGCTTCATGCGCGCAGGCGATGGCGTTCGCTTGGGGTGTGCCGGCGGTCGGGGTGCACCACATGGAAGGGCATCTATTGGCGCCCATGCTTGAAGAGCAACCGCCCGCGTTCCCGTTCGTCGCGTTGCTGGTTTCAGGAGGGCATACCCAGCTGGTCAGGGTCGATGGCGTTGGTCGTTACGAATTGCTCGGCGAGTCGGTGGACGACGCTGCCGGCGAAGCCTTCGACAAGACGGCCAAATTGATGGGGTTGCGCTATCCCGGCGGACCGGAAATCGCTGCGCTGGCTGAACGCGGTACCCCTGGCCGATTCACTTTCCCGCGACCGATGACCGATCGGCCAGGGCTCGATTTCAGTTTCAGTGGTCTGAAAACATCCACCTTGACGACCTGGCAGCAATGCCAGAGCGCTGGCGATGACGGTGAACAGACCCGTTGCGATATCGCCCTGGCCTTCCAGCAGGCTGTTGTGGATACGCTGACTATTAAATGTCGCCGCGCGCTAAAACAGACAGGTTTGAACAGTCTGGTGATAGCCGGGGGCGTGAGCGCCAACGCTTCGTTGCGCCAGAACCTGCAAACGATGCTCGCCGAGCTGAAGGGGCAAGTGTTCTATGCCCGGCCTCGTTTCTGCACCGATAATGGCGCGATGATCGCGTACGCGGGTTGCCAGCGTTTGCTCGCCGGTCAGCGGGACGGCCCGGACATTTCGGTACAGGCGCGCTGGGCGATGGAGTCGCTGCTGGCAATATGAGTAGCGCTCAGTCTAGAAGTGTCGTTCGTTGCCAACGGACAGGTCGCGCAAATTGTTCCGGTGCCGCCAGATAATAAGCGCAGCCAGCACTGTCATAGGCCAAAGGGTTTCTGGTTGCATCCAGGCAAGCATCGATACGCAAAGTGGCAATGCCACCAGCGCCGCGAGAGAACTGGTGCGCGACAGCTTGAACACGATCAACCAGACGGCCAAGGCCAGCAATGCGGTCGGTGGATGCAGGCCGAGTAAGGCACCCGCTGCGGTGGCAACGCCCTTGCCGCCGCGAAAGCGGAAATAGATTGGATAGGAGTGACCCAGTACCGCAGCGAGTCCGATCCACGCTTGTTGCTCGACTTCCAGGCCCAGCCCTGCAGCGAGCAGTACCGGTAACAAGCCCTTGAGCATGTCGCCGAACAATGTGCTGATGGCGAGTGCTTTGCCGGCCAGTCGCAGCATGTTGGTGGCGCCGGGATTGCCCGATCCGGCAGCGCGTGGGTCGGGTGCGCCAGTGAGGCGACTGAGTAGAATGGCGAATGACAGCGAGCCGGTCAGATAGGCGAGCAGTGCTAATTGCCAGAACATGGCATCCATCCGGGGCAGGGAGCCTCTGAGTCTAACGGCCTGTGATGAACTTGTCGTGCCGTGGGAGAAACGTTGCGTGGATACAGTTTTCATCGAGGGGCTGGAAGTGGATACGCTGATCGGCGCCTATGATTGGGAGCGCGGCATACGACAATGCCTGCGTTTGGACTTGACCCTGGGGTGGGATATTCGACCTGCAGCGCAGAATGATGAACTGAACAAGGCTCTGGATTACGCCCAGGTGACTGCTGCCATCGACAGTTTTGCGCAGTCGTCACGTTTCGAACTGGTGGAAACCTTTGCCGAGCGCCTCGCTGCCGCGTTAATGGTCCAGTTCGGCATTTGCTGGCTGCGGTTGCGGGTGACCAAGCCAGGCGTCAACTCGCGCGCAAAAGCCTTGGGTGTGGAGATCGAACGCGGATGCCGCTGACTCGCGTACTGCTCGGCCTCGGCAGCAATGTTCAGCGTGAGCTGCATCTAAGCGCTGGTCTTGATGCCTTGCAGCAAGCGCTGGCTGACATGCACTGCTCGCCTGTCTTCGAGAGCCTCGCCGTGGGCTACAAGGGCGACAATTTCTACAACCTGGTCGTTTCCGGCTGGACTGAGTTACCTCTGGCGGAGCTGGAACGGAGGCTCAAGGCCATCGAGGCGGACAATGGTCGCTATGCGCCGGATCGCAAAGGTCTGCCGCTCGATATTGATGTACTGATGTATGGCGATCTGGTGGGTAACTTTCATGGAATCGAGTTGCCTCGGCCCGAGACGCTGAAAAATGCGTTCGTGCTCTGGCCGTTGGCGCTGTTGGCACCGGAAGTAGTCCATCCGCAAGCGAGGGAAAGCTTTGCCAAGCTGTGGAACGAATCCAAGATTGATCAACGGCTATGGCCGGTCCCGTTTTGCTGGAACGGTGTGCAACTCACGCCAGCGTCCCTGCTCAAGACCGAGAGCGGGCACTAAGAACGAAGCCCGTTGCGGCCATCTCACCATCAGATACGCCGCCACAGGCACTATCTGGTATGGCTGCGTTGATAGTCCATGACTGCCTTAAAACGCTCACGTTTGAGCGCCTCGCCCAGTTCCGATCCCTTGTAACCCTGATCGATAAGCGGTCTCGCCTGCACGGCCCTGACGTGCTCGGCAGCGTTGCGCAGGTAATTGGCCTGTACATATTCATGTTGCTCATCACGTCCCAGCGCATCCATCTCACAACTGGCGAT
This sequence comes from Stutzerimonas stutzeri, assembly GCF_051028275.1. Lineage (GTDB taxonomy): Bacteria > Pseudomonadota > Gammaproteobacteria > Pseudomonadales > Pseudomonadaceae > Stutzerimonas > Stutzerimonas stutzeri_AS. Next base: position 3,688,380 of record NZ_CP069269.1, on the reverse strand, counting down.
GAACTGCTCGAAACGCTCCGGGCGGCGGTAGATGTCGAAGTGCTGGAGCAATTCGAACAGCGTTTCGGCCGGTAGTGTCATCGCGAGGTGGCCGAGCGAGTGGAACTCACCGACAAGCCTGGCCAGTTCCTGGCAGTCTCGCGGCACCTTGTAACGCAGGCTGACGGTGTCTGTCGGTGCCGTCCCGAGGTTGCCTATCTTCGAGCTCGCGGTCTCAGCATCGAGGGGCTCTTCCAGGTGCATTAGCAGGCAAGCCCAGCGCACCGTCAGGGGCTGATGATGGATGGCGCACTGGCGAATCACCGCAAGGGTGTGCTCGCCAAGGTGCGTGCCGTCTCCCGCTGGTTGTGCTGTATCGAGCAACTGATCAATTTCAGGGAGCAGTTCCGCCAGGGCGCCGCATTCGCGCAACACCTGGACGAATACATCTGGGCGACTTTCCATCAAGGCACGGGAAATTTCCTTCCAGCTGCGTTCCGGTGTGAGTGCCTGCAGTTCGCCGGAGATTGCAAGCTCGCGCATCAGCGACAGTGTTTCAGGCGCGACGTTGAAGCCAAGGTCGGCATAACGTGCGGCAAAGCGAGCCACGCGTAACACTCTTAGCGGATCTTCAGCGAAAGCAGGGGAGACATGCCTGAGTGTACGCGCGGCGAGGTCGGCCTGGCCTTGATAGGGATCGATCAGCTGGCCCCGCTCATCTTCGGCCATTGCATTGATCGTCAGATCGCGCCGGATCAGGTCCTCTTCCAAGGTGACGTCCGGGCTGGCGTAGAAGGTAAAGCCGCCATAGCCCCGGCCGCTCTTGCGCTCCGTGCGGGCGAGCGCATATTCCTCGCCGGTTTGCGGATGCAGGAATACCGGGAAGTCAGCCCCCACCGGGCGAAAGCCCCTGGCCTGCATCTCTTCGGCGCTGGAGCCGACCACCACCCAGTCCACTTCGGTTACTGGGCGCCCCAGTAACCGATCACGCACCGCGCCGCCGACTTTATAGACCTGCATGAAATCCTCCGTTTCGCCGGAGGATAAACGAATGCCCCATCGCATCAAGCCGAGGATGCCAACGGGTATCCTCGGCTGAAGTGGCGTGCCGATCAGGTCGGAGGCAGCACCAGGTTCATGCCGGGATATTTAGCCTCAAGTTCCGGTTCGGCTCGGGGAGGCATGTGATGAGTGGCCACCAGCTTATCGTCCTGCATCGACTGCAGATGCACGTCGAAACCCCAGAGTCGATGTAGATGCTTGAGCACCTCGGCAGTAGAGCTGCCCAAGGGTTTACGATCGTGTTGCTGGTGGCGCAGGGTCAGTGAGCGATCACCGCGGCGATCGACACTCCAGACCTGCACATTGGGTTCACGGTTGCCAAGGTTATACTGCGCCGCCAGCAATTCGCGGATGGCGTGGTAGCCGTTCTCGTCATGGATGGCTGGGACCAACAGTTCGTCCTTGCGGTCGTCATCGAGGATGCTGAACAGCTTGAGGTCTCGGATCACCTTGGGCGACAGGAACTGCAAGATGAAGCTTTCATCCTTGAAGTTGTTCATCGCGAATTTCACAGTGGTCAGCCAGTCGCTACCCGCAATGTCGGGGAACCAGCGTTTGTCCTCGTCCGTTGGGTGTTCGCAGATGCGGCGGATGTCCTGATACATGGCGAACCCGAGTGTGTAAGGGTTGATGCCACTGTAGTAAGGACTGTCGAAGCCGGGCTGGTAGATCACGCTGGTATGCGACTGGAGGAACTCCATCATGAAACCGTCAGTTACCAGGCCTTCATCGTAGAGATCATTCAGCAGCGTGTAGTGCCAGAACGTGGCCCAACCCTCGTTCATCACCTGGGTCTGGCGCTGTGGATAGAAATACTGCGCGATCTTTCGCACGATGCGCACGACCTCGCGCTGCCAGGGCTCCAGCAGCGGCGCGTGCTTTTCGATGAAGTAAAGGATGTTCTCCTGGGGCTCGGCGGGAAATCGCTGGTCTCGCTGACGCTCGTCTTCCTTCCCGCCAAAGTTGGGAATGGTTCGCCACAGATCGTTGATCTGTTTTTGCAGATGTTCTTCGCGGTCCTTCTGACGTCGCCGCTCTTCTTCGGCGGAGATCGGATAAGGTCGCTTGTACCTGTCGACGCCGTAGTTCATCAATGCATGGCAGGAATCGAGCAGGTCTTCCACCGCGTCGATGCCGTGGCGCTCCTCGCATTGGGTGATGTACTGCTTGGCGAACACCAGATAATCGATGATAGAGCTGGCGTCGGTCCAGGTGCGGAACAGGTAATTGCCTTTGAAAAAGCTGTTATGCCCGTAGCTGGCGTGGGCAATGACCAGCGCCTGCATCGTAATGGTGTTTTCTTCCATCAGGTAAGCGATGCAGGGGTCGGAATTGATCACGATCTCATAGGCCAGGCCCATCTGCCCACGGCTATAGGATTTTTCAGTGCTGAGGAAATGCTTGCCGTAGGACCAATGGTGATAGCCCAGCGGCATGCCCACCGAGGCGTAAGCGTCCATCATCTGCTCGGCGGTGATGACCTCGATCTGGTTGGGGTAGGTGTCCAGTGCATAGCGCTCGGCGATGCGGCCGATTTCTCGGTCGTAGGTCTGGATCAGCTCGAAGGTCCATTCCGAGCCGGTGGAAATGGGCTGTCGTTTCATGCTGCGTACCTCAGCTAGCCATGCGCCGCTGGAAGAGTTCGCGGAACACCGGGTAGATGTCCCCTGCGGTTACCAGTTGCTGCTGGGCGAACGAGTCGTTGAACGCTTCGGCCACCTGGTTGTATTCGTACCACAGCGCCTGATGTTCTCGCGGGGTGATTTCAACATATGAGAAATACTGGACGAACGGCATGATCTGGTTGATCAGGATGTCCCGGCAAACCGGCGAGTCGTCGTTCCAGTTATCGCCGTCCGACGCCTGCGCCGCATAGATATTCCACTCGTTGGTGGGATAACGCTCGGCCATGATCTCCTGCATCATTTTCAGCGCGCTGGACACGATGGTGCCGCCGGTCTCGCGGGAGTAGAAGAATTCTTCCTCGTCGACTTCCTTGGCGCTGGTGTGATGGCGGATGAACACCACCTCGATCTTGTCGTAGTTCCGCTTGAGGAACAGGTACAGGAGGATGAAAAAGCGTTTGGCGATGTCCTTGGTGGCTTGGGTCATCGAGCCTGACACGTCCATCAGGCAGAACATCACGGCCTTGGAGCTGGGGTTTGGATGTTTCACCAATAGGTTGTACTTGAGGTCGAACGTATCGAGGAAGGGCACCCGGTGAATGCGGGCGCTGAGCCGTTCGATTTCCTCTTCGGCCGCCTGAATGTCGGTGAAGTTGGCGGGCTCCTCCAGCTTCAGTCGCGCCAGCTCAGCTTTGGCTTCGCGGAGCTTGGCGCGGCTGCTTCCCGACAGGGCGATGCGCCTCGCATGAGCCGAGCGTAAGGTGCGCACGATATTGATACGGGACGGATTGCCCTCATTGCTGATGCCGGCGCGAACTGTCTTGAAGGTATCAGTGCCGCTCAGGTGACGTTTGACCAGGTTGGGTAACTCCAGATCCTCGAACATGAAATCGAGGAATTCTTCCTGGGTGATCTGAAACACGAAATCGTCCATGCCTTCGCCGCTGTTGCTGGCCTGGCCAGCCCCCTGGCCGCCACCGCCGCCTTGCGGCCTAGGGATGCGTTCACCGGCGACGAACTCCTTGTTTCCAGGGTGCACGATGGTCTGCCGGCCGCCACGTCCGTGGTGGAGGATCGGCTCATCGGTGTCCCGGCCGGGAATGCTAATCTGTTCGCCGTGCTCCATGTCAGTAATCGAGCGGCGTCCAACGGCCTCCTCAACGGCCTTTTTTATGTGTCCACGGTATCGCTGCAAGAATCGCTGGCGATTGACCGTACTCTTGTTCTTGCCGTTCAAACGGCGGTCGATCACGTAACTCATACGAGCCCTCCGGGCTGAGCTGGAAGTCATGAGCCAGAGCCGGAAGCGTGCTGCATCTGCTTCCAGCTCCGGCTCCAAGCCCTCAGCTGCTCTTACTGCGATTTACGTACGCGCAGATACCATTCCGAAAGCAGGCGTACCTGCTTCTCGGTATAACCGCGCTCGACCATGCGCACGACGAAGTCGTTGTGTTTTTTCTGATCTTCCTTGCTGGCCTTGGCATTGAAACTGATGACCGGGAGTAGATCCTCTGTGTTGGAAAACATTTTCTTCTCGATCACCACGCGCAGCTTCTCGTAGCTGAGCCAGGAAGGATTCTTGCCGTTGTTGTTGGCCCGTGCACGCAGCACGAAGTTGACGATTTCATTGCGGAAGTCTTTCGGGTTGCTGATGCCGGCTGGCTTCTCGATCTTCTCCAGCTCTTCGTTGAGCGCTGCGCGGTTGAGAATCTCGCCGGTTTCCGGGTCGCGGTATTCCTGATCCTGGATCCAGAAGTCGGCATAGAGCACGTAGCGGTCGAAAATGTTCTGGCCATACTCGCTGTAGGATTCCAGATAAGCCGTCTGGATCTCCTTGCCGATAAAGTCGACGTAGCGCGGCGCGAGGTACTCCTTGATGAAGCGCAGATAGCGCTCGCGCACCTCGGCCGGGAATTGCTCCTGCTCGATCTGTTGTTCAAGCACGTACAGCAGGTGAACCGGGTTGGCGGCGATCTCGTGCGGGTCGAAGTTGAACACCTTGGACAGGATCTTGAAAGCGAAGCGGGTCGAGAGCCCGTTCATGCCTTCGTCGACGCCCGCGGTGTCGCGGTACTCCTGTATCGACTTGGCCTTGGGGTCGGTGTCCTTGAGATTCTCTCCGTCATAGACGCGCATTTTCGAATAGATGTTGGAGTTTTCCGGTTCCTTCAGGCGGCTGAGCACCGAGAACTGCGCCAGCATTTTCAATGTGTCGGGCGCGCAATGGGCTTTCGACAGCGAGCTGTTGACCAGCAGCTTGTCGTAGATCTTGATCTCATCGGTCACGCGCAGGCAGTACGGCACCTTGACGATGTAGATGCGGTCGATGAAGGCTTCGTTGTTCTTGTTATTGCGGAAGGTGTGCCATTCCGACTCGTTGGAGTGAGCGAGAAGTATCCCGTTGTAGGGAATCGCCCCAAGGCCTTCGGTGCTGTTGTAGTTGCCCTCCTGGGTAGCGGTCAGCAACGGATGGAGCACTTTGATGGGGGCTTTGAACATCTCCACGAATTCCATCATGCCCTGGTTGGCGCGACACAGCGCTCCCGAGTAGCTGTAGGCATCGGCGTCGTTCTGTGGGAATTCCTCGAGCTTACGGATATCGACCTTGCCCACCAGTGCAGAAATATCCTGGTTGTTTTCATCGCCCGGCTCGGTCTTGGCGACAGCGATCTGATTGAGGATCGAGGGGTAGAGCTTGACCACGCGGAACTGGCTGATATCGCCCCCAAATTCCTGCAGGCGCTTGGTGGCCCAGGGCGACATGATCGAGTTGAGGTATCGCCGCGGGATGCCGTAATCCTCCTCGAGAATCTGCGCATCTTCAGCGGGGTTGAACAGCCCTAACGGCGATTCGAAGACCGGAGAGCCCTTGATTGCATAGAAGGGCACCCGCTCCATCAGTTGCTTGAGTTTCTCGGCAAGCGATGACTTGCCGCCGCCCACCGGGCCCAGCAGGTAGAGGATCTGCTTCTTTTCTTCCAGGCCCTGGGCGGCGTGCCGGAAATAGGAAACGATCTGATCGATACAGTCTTCCATCCCATGGAAGTCTTCAAAGGCGGGGTAGCGGCGGATGACCTTGTTCGAGAAGATGCGCGAGAGTCTCGAGTCGGTCGAGGTATCGATCAGTTCGGGCTCGCCGATGGCCATCAACAGGCGCTCGGCTGCGGTAGCGTAGGTTCCCCGGTCTTCCTTGCACAGGTCGAGATATTCCTGAAGCGAATATTCCTCCTGACGGGTTGCTTCGAATCGTTGCTGGAAATGGCTGAAAATGCTCATTGACTTCACCTCGGACGATGCTCGGAGCCGGTGTTGTCATCATGCATTCAGGTACGGCCGACTTACCGGCCTGTGGAGTTCCCCCGAACACCTGATGGTCGAAACTGAGGCCCGGTAGCCGATGCACGGCTTCCACCTATTTGGATGGCCTGCATTGAGGATAGTCCGGATTCGGCAAGATCAAGGAAGGAGAGCGTTTTTTGCCGCTGCGTTTCGTCGGAAGAGGCTCAAGGCCGCGCTGCCTGCGGCCTGAGAGCGTCGGGGTATTTAGACGGGATCGCCGTGTTCGATCTCTTGCGGAAACGCCTGTCGCCACAGTTCGAAGCCACCGTCGAGGCTGTAGACGTCCGAAAAACCCTGGCTGATCAAGTACGCGGCTGCGCTTTGGCTGGAGTTGCCGTGGTAGCAGGTGACGATCAGTGGCTGGTCGAGGTCGGCCGCCGCGATGAAATCGGGCAAGGAATAATTATCGAGGTGGGTCGAGCCGCTGATATGGCCCCCCGCGTAGCTCTGGGGGTCGCGTATGTCTACGACCACGCCACCTTGTAAGCGCAGTGCCTGTGCCTGCTCTGGGGAGATACGTTTGAATTCTGTCATGGCTTTGCCTCGCAATCGCAGCGGAACAGCTCGTTGCTGTCGACGTTCATCATGGTCATCGAATTGCCCCACACGCAGCCTGTATCCAGTGCGTACACGTTTGGCTCGTCGCAACGGCCCTCAAGCGCTGCCCAGTGGCCGAAGATAATCTTGGCGCCGCGTGCTTTACGGGTTGGATGACTGAACCATGGCGCGTAACCGTCAGGTGCTGACTCGAGACCTTCCTTGGCTTCCAGGTCGAGCGTGCCGTCAGCTTTACAGAAGCGCATACGGGTGAAGTAATTGGTTATCAGCCGTAGACGCGGAATTCCATGCAGGTCCTTGTTCCATTTGGCGGGCTGGTTGCCGTACATGCCATCAAGGAAAGGCTGCAGCGTGGCGTCGTCGCGAAGTGCCTGCTCGACTTCGGCTGCACGGCGCAGGGACTTGGAAAGCGACCACTGCGGCGGAATGCCGGCGTGAACCATGGTGACGTCACGTTCGGCGTCGTGATGAATGAGCTTTTGCTGGCGAAGCCAATAAATCAGATCGGTGCGGTCGGGTGCGTCGAGGATCGCCTGCAGCGTGTCTGATTTCTTGAGCCGTTCGACCTGATACGCAACGGCAAGCAGGTGCAGATCATGGTTGCCCAGTACCGTCACGCCTGAACTGCCGAGATCACGCGCGAAACGTAAGCATTCAAGTGACTGCGGGCCTCGGTTGACCAGGTCGCCTGCCAGCCAGAGGCAGTCTCGGGACGGGCTGAAATCGACTCGCTCCAGCAGGCTTTGTAAAGGTGTAAGGCAACCTTGCAGGTCGCCGACAGCATAGGTAGTCAATGCAAGGCTCCAGGTACGGCCAACCGAAACGGCGCAATGGTGGCATCGAAACGGTGCCCGTCTTCGGCAAGCATCTGATAACTGCCTTGCATCGTGCCGACGCGTGATGCCATCAGCGTACCGCTGGTGTAGACATGACGCTTGCCGGGGGCGAGCACTGGCTGCTCACCGACCACGCCCTCGCCACGCACTTCCTGCACCTGACCGTCTCCGTCAGTGATGATCCAGTGACGTGATAGCAATTGCGCAGTCAGTTGACCCGTGTTTTCGATGGTTACTGTGTAGGCAAAGGCAAAACGGTTTTGTTCCGGCTGTGATTGGTCAGCCAGATAGGCCGGGCGGACACTGATCTCGATCCGGTAGCGGAGGTCTTCAGGCATGGGGTGCTCCTTCGCGCAGGACGCTTTCAGCCGCGGGCAGATAGTTGGTCGGATAGTCTTACGAACGCAGCCAGGTCCAGCTGTTCCGGGCGTAGGCTGCCATCCACATCGGCCGCCACAATGGCGTCCGCATCCAGCAGTCCTTTTAGGGTGTTGCGCAAAGTCTTGCGGCGCTGATTGAACGCCTGACGTACGACGGTTTCGAGCTGCCGATGGTCTCGGGCCGGGTGCGGCAGTATGTCGTGCGGTACCAGGCGAACGATGGCCGAGTCGACCTTCGGGGCTGGATTGAATGCGCCAGGCCCCACGTTGAACAGGTGCTCGACGCGACAGTGATACTGCACCATGATCGACAGCCGACCCCAATCACCACCACCCGGCTCCGCTGCGAGACGCTCGACTACTTCTTTCTGCAGCATGAAATGCATGTCTCGAATCAGGCTGGCGTGATCGAGCAGGTGAAAGATCAGAGGGGTGGAAATGTTGTATGGCAAATTGCCGACGATGCGTAGGCTGTTTGGTTCGGCGCTCAACCTGGCAAAGTCGAATTTCAGCGCATCGCCCTGATTGAGCGCGAAGTTTTCACGGTCAGCGAATTTCTGTTGCAGGATGGGTATCAGGTCCAGATCCAGCTCGACCACATCGAGGTGGGCGCCGCTATCGAGCAGTCCTTCGGTCAGCGCCCCCTGGCCGGGGCCGATCTCGACGATTCGCTCCCCTTGCTTGGCATGAATGGAACGAAGGATGCGATGAATCACCCCCGCATCGTGGAGGAAGTTCTGACCGAAACGCTTGCGCGCTCGGTGTTGGTAATTCTCGGACATGTACAGCAGCTCCAGGCTTCTAGCTGCAAGCATCAAGCGAGAGCACAAAGCAGAAAGTCGAAAGGGCTAAGTTTAGCAGCCAAAAGGAGCCCGGCGCTCTCGCTGAGGTGCGGTGAGGCTGGGCAACCTGTTCGCTATGGCTGAGTAGCAGTCATCTGGTAGGCCGTCTCTATTGCGACCTGCAGACTTCCAGTGTCGATCCGACCCGTACCGGCGAGGTCCAGCGCCGTACCGTGATCGACGGAAGTACGGACGATGGGAAGCCCTAGCGTGACATTGACTGCAGCACCAAACCCTTTGTATTTCAGAACCGGTAAACCCTGGTCGTGATACATCGCCAGTACCGCATCGCAATGCTCCAGATGCTTGGGCGTGAACAAGGTGTCTGCAGGTAGCGGCCCTACCAAGTCCAGGCCTTCTACGCGGAGCTCGTGCAGCGTGGGCTCGATCACCTCGATTTCCTCTCGTCCTAGATGCCCGCCTTCGCCCGCGTGAGGATTCAGGCCGCAGACGAGTATGCGAGGGTGCGGTACGCCGAACTTGCTCACGAGGTCGTAGTGAAGGATACGCGCGACGCGTCGCAGACGCTCCGCTGTAATGGCGCCTGCTACATCTTTGAGTGGGAGATGGGTGGTGACTAAGGCGACGCGCAAATCACGTGTCGCCAGCATCATCACAACCTGCTCGGTCGCGGTCAGCTCAGCAAGAAACTCGGTATGCCCTGAAAAGGCGATACCTGCTTCGTTGATGATGCCCTTGTGCACGGGGGCAGTGATCATGCCGGCAAAGCTGCCGTCGAGGCAGCCGCGCCCGGCGCGCTTTAACGTCTCGAGCACGTAACTGGCATTGGCCGAATCAAGCTTTCCGGCCACTGTTTGTGCGTTCAGGGGCGTGTCCCATACATACTGAGTGCCGGCTGGTGCTGGGGCTTCAGGCCAACACTCGGTAGTTACTTCCTCGATCGTGAGGGCCAATCCCAGCTCGCGTGCACGTGCTCTGAGCATCTCGGCGCTGGCGACAGCGATCAGCGGGTGGGCCTGCGCGTCACGCGCGAGCAGCAGGCAGAGGTCTGGACCGATGCCGGCGGGCTCGCCGGGGGTCAAGGCGAAGCGTTTGGCGGACATGTCGATGCCTTCAGGCTGATGAAAAGAAGCGGGCCGGCCGATTGGCCGGCCCGCTGAGGCGTTGCAGACGAGCAGGTCAACGCACTATCAGATCTTGATCTCGACGTAGGCTTCATCGCGAATCTGGCGAAGCCAGTTCTGCAATTCTTCCTCGTACTTGCGGTTGCGCAGCAGGTTGAGAGCCTGCTGTTCGCGGAACTCATCACTGGCGTCTGTGGCGCGGCGTCCAAGCACTTCCAATATATGCCAGCCGTACGGCGTCTCGAATGGTTCAGACAGCTGGCCGCTGGCTGTGTTGGCCATGACCTCACGGAACTCTGGCACAAGCGAGTTGGGGTCGATCCAGTTCAGGTCGCCGCCATTGAGCGCCGAGCCCGGATCTTCGGAAAAACTCTTCGCCAGTTCGGCAAAGCTTTCGCCCGCCTGGATGCGGTCACGCAGCCGCTGGATCAGACGGCGGCTCTCTTCTTCGCTGCGAATCTGGCTCGGCTTGATCAGGATATGGCGGACATGCACCTCGTCCCTTACCTGCGTCTCGCCACCGCGCTTGTCGAGTACCTTGAGCAGGATGAAGCCCGGCGGAGTACGAACCGGCTGAGTAACGTCGCCTACCGACATGGTGCTGACTTCAGTATCGAAGGGTGGTGGCAGCTGAGCTGCTTTGCGCCAGCCCATGTCCCCGCCTTCAAGTGCGTTCTCGCTCGCAGACCGAGAGACGGCCAGTTGGGCAAAGTCCGCGCCTTGCTGAAGCTGCTGATAGGTGTCCATCGCCAGCTTTTCCGCGTTCTGTATGGCCGCCGAGTCCGCCGACTCTGGCACCGGAATCAGGATATTGGCCAGGCGGTACTCTTCGGATAGCTGCAGTTTGCCGAGATCCGAAGCCAGAAAATTTTCGACCTCTTGATTCGATACCTGAATCCGCTCGGCAATTCGGCGCTGACGCACGCGGCTGATCACCATTTCACGACGAATCTGCTCGCGAGCGGTCTCCAAGCTCAGGCCGTCACGCTCAAGGGCTGCGCGAAACTGGTCCAGGGTCATGTTGTTGCGCTGAGCAATCGTGCTCATTGCCTGGTTGAGCTCTTCATCGGAGATGCGGATGCCGGAACGCTCACCGATCTGCAGTTGTAGATTTTCGGTGATGAGTCGTTCCAGTACCTGCTGCTGCATAACCTCCGTGGGCGGCATTTCGGCGCCGCGTTTCTCGATGGTATGCTGAACTTCGCGCATGCGCTGGTCCAGCTGGCTCTGCATGATCACGTCGTTATCGACGATCGCGACGATACGGTCGAGCTGTCGAATCTCGGCCGAGGCGGTCAGGGTAGCAGTCGCGCTGGCCAGCAGAAGGGCGCCCGCCAGCAGGGGGCGCAGGCAATCAGAAAGCTTGATCTTCACGTTCACGGTAACCTTGTATGCCTTCGTCGAGGAATGTCTCAGTGGAGTTGCCGATGGCGCCACCGAGTCCCTTGAGGACGATTTGCAGGAAGATGCCGTTGTCCGGCTCATCGTTCTGCGATGGGTTGAGACTGGTCTCGTCGTAATCGATCCAGTAGCGGTTGATCAGACGCAGCTTCCAGCAGCAGCTGTCATATTCGAAGCCGCCAAAGGCTTCCAGCGTACGGTTGCGGCTGTAGTCGTGCTGCCAGCGTGCGATCACGCTCCACTGCGGCAGGATAGGCCAGATGGTGGAGATGTCGTGCTGGTTGATCTTGTAATAGTCCTCGATGTACCCCGGCGTGCCTGGCGTACCGTAGTCGCCGCCATAGGTCCACTGACCGGTCGCCTGGTCGAATCGCACGGTGTCGTTGCGATAGCGATAACCGAAGTTGACGATCTTTCGGGGGTTGTCCGCCGGCTGGTAGTGGAACATCGCGCTGCCTGAGCGCGTGCGGCCTTCATCCGGATCCCAGTTGAATGTGGAGGTGAAATGCCAGTCGCGGTCATAGCGATACATGTACTCGAGCGCATATGGCGACACGTCGGATGTCGAACCGGGACGGTTTTCGAGGTTCGGTAGCTGCACTTCGCGATCACGGAAGTAGACGATCTGGCCTATGCTGAAACGCTGGCGCTCCAAACCATTCGGTTCGATCCAGCGACTGGTCACGCCGAGCGAGAGCTGATTGGCATCGCCTATCCGATCCCTGCCGGTGAAGCGATTCTCGCGCCACAACGATGCGTAGCTGAAGGTGTATTCGCCTGTATCGAATACTGGAATGTCGTCCTGATCTTCTTTCGGCACATAGAGGTAGAACATCCGCGGCTCGAGCGTCTGGCGATACTCCTTGCCGAACCACTGCGTGTTGCGATCGAAGTACAAACCGCTGTCGACGCTGATAATCGGCACGCTGCGGTCGGGTGAATCGTTGAAATCGGTCACCTGACTGCGGCCAGTGTTGTCTAGCGTCAGGTCGTATTTGGTGTACGCGTATTTCACCGACGGTTCGACGAAGCCCCAGCTCCAATCCAGCGGAAGACTGACGCCGGGCTCAAGATGGAGGCGTTCACCTTCTGCCCGCGTCAAGCCGGTGAGGCGCGCGTCGTACCAGAGCTGTTCTGGCGTGCCGGTGTTGCCATACTGGTCAGTGAAATACCCGCTACGCAAGCTGCGCTGGAAGCTGACGAATTCAGTGTCGTAGGCGAATCGCAGGCCGCCCGGCTGAAATGGCAGCGCGCCGTTCAAGGTCAGCTGCGGTAGTCGCTCATAAGGCGTAACGTCGGCAATTGTGGCGCGTTCATAGGCATGCACGTTCAGTCGTGCAGTGAAGCTCGGTGCGCGGTAGGTCACGGTGCCGCGCTGATCCAGGTGGTCCGGCTGACCAATACCGAGGTTGGTATCCAAGTCCTGGAAATAGTAGGGATCGCTGATGTCGGTGTAGTCGACCTCTGCCAGCCAGCGCGAATCCAGACCGGTACGATGCTGCCAACTGTACATCCAGCGCTGATCTTCGTATTCCGACTGCAGCTTGCGGTCGTCATTGCTGTCGTCCAGGTAGGCGCCGCCGAATTGACCTTCGCTATTGCGTGTCAGATAGCGGAACTCACCTTCCATCAGCAGGCCGCGATCGGTCATGTAGTTCGGGTAAAGCGTGGCGTCGAAATTCGGCGCCAGGTTGAAATAGTACGGGGTGACGACTGCAAGCCCGGTATCGCTGGAAGAACTGATGCTGGGCGCGAGAAAGCCGGACTGGCGGCGATCATCGATCGGGAAATAGATATAGGGCGTGTAGAAAACCGGTACGCCTTTGACGCGAAGCGTTACGTTGGTCGCCGAGCCGAAGCCTGTAGCGGGATTCAGCGTGACGTTGTTGCCTTGTAGATACCAGTCATTGTCGCCAGGCTCGCAGCGCGTATAGGTGCCGTCCTTGAGACGGATGATGGCGTCCTCGGTACGCTTGGCGTACAGCGCGCTGCCGCGGATCTTGCCTTGATGGACCACGTACTCGGCGTTTTCGACCTGGGCTTCACCGGTGTCGAGGAACAGCTCGGCGCGGTCGCCGACCATCAGCGCGCCGTCATTTCGCAAGCGAACATTGCCTTTCAGCTCGCCGCGGTTCTCCCGCTGATACAGGCTCGCCTCGTCGGCCTCAGCCTGAATACTGCCTTGCCGGAGCACGACGTCGCCTGCCAGCGTAGCGATTTCCTGCTGCTGCTCATAGCGGGTTGCTTTGGCTGACACGTAGGTGGGGGCTTCGCTCATCGGCGTGTCGTCGAACTGACCGGGCCGGTTCGGTTCAACATAGGTACCGGCACAGTACGGACCTGTCTCGGCCAGCTGTGCATTGGTCAACTGATCGCGCGGCACCCAGTCCAGATGACTGTAATCGGCGCTGCGTGATGCAAGGGCGCGCCCCCGGCTTTCGGTGACCAGTGTGGTCATCGCTGCCTGCTGCCCTGTTTTGCTGGTGCGCGGCTGTTCAGACGTGGTTGCGCTGGTAGCGCTACCCGGATGAACGGGGCGAGGTGGCAGTTCGGTGTTAGTGGTGTCGGACGAGCAGTTCCAGCCTCCTCCGGCGCCAGGCTGGCAGGCGAACTGTTCAGCTGCAATAACGAGAGGCGACGCTACAGGTTGAAGTGCGAGCAGGCCGCCGGTTACCAATAGAGGAAATTTTTTGCGAAAAGCGGGATACATGACTGCCATCTTATTTTTGGGTCCGTGCTTGCGGCGAGCCATCGGCCGGGCTGGGCCGCACGCCTCTCGATGGGCTGAAAAAGATGCTGGATAATAAAGCATGACCCGCCTATCGGCTAGCGCCGTGGAGAGCCCCTGTATGCCGCAACACGATCAACGTCTTCTGGACCTTAACGCCTGGCTGAAGCCTCATCTGGACGTGCTTTTCGCGCAGCGTGGCTGGGGGGACGCTCCAGCGGTTGCTCTGACCCCAGCCAGTAGCGATGCCAGTTTCCGGCGCTATTTTCGCTGGGAGACGCCGGAGCGCAGCTTCATCCTGATGGATGCACCACCGCCGCAGGAGAACTGTCGGCCATTTGTGAACATCGCGGCGATGCTTGCCGAAGCAGGCGTGCATGTCCCCGATATTCTGGCAGCGGACCTCGATCAGGGCTTTTTGCTCCTGAGCGATCTCGGCCGGCAAACCTATCTGGACGTGATCGATCCTGACAATGCCGACCAACTGTTCGCCGACGCCATCGAGGCCCTGTTAACGCTCCAAGTCAACGCCGTTCCGAGTGACTTGCCAGCCTATGACCAGGCGCTTCTGCGTCGGGAACTGCAACTGTTTCCAGAATGGTATGTGCAGCAGCATCTGGGGCATGTGCTTACGGCGGACGAGCAGCAGTTGTGGGAGCGCACCTGTCAGGTACTGATCGAATCGGCGCTGGCACAGCCGACGGTCCTGGTGCACCGTGACTACATGCCGCGCAATCTGATGGTCAGTCAGCCGAACCCTGGCGTGCTGGATTTCCAGGATGCGGTCGTCGGCCCGGTAACCTACGACATCACTTCGTTGTTCAAGGATGCCTTTCTCAGCTGGCCTGACGAGCGCGTGCTGGGCTGGTTGCAAGGGTACTGGGAGACGGCGCGTGACAGGGGGATTCCGGTTCAGGAGAGCTTCGACACGTTTCACCGAGCCAGCGATCTGATGGGTGTGCAGCGTCACCTCAAAGTGATCGGCATCTTTGCGCGCATTTGTCACCGCGACGGCAAGCCGCGCTACCTGGGCGATGTGCCGCGCTTCTTCGCCTATCTCGACACTGTGTTGGCGCGACGGCCGGAGCTCGCAGAACTCAAGCAGCTTTTGCAGCGGCTGCCACAGGAGCCCGTCGCATGAAGGCGATGATCCTAGCCGCTGGCAAGGGCGAGCGTCTTCGGCCCTTGACGCTTCACACGCCCAAACCCTTGGTGCGGGCCGGGGGTGTGCCGCTGATCGAATACCACATCCGGGCGCTGGCTGAGGCGGGTTTCGATGAGCTGGTGATCAATCACGCCTGGCTGGGCGAGCAGATCGAGGCTCATCTGGGCGATGGGGCGCGTCTGGGTGTCCATATCAATTATTCCCCAGAGGGTGAGCCGCTGGAAACGGGCGGCGGCATCCATCGTGCGTTACCGCTGTTAGGGGATAGCCCCTTTCTCGTCGTCAACGGTGATATCTGGACTGATTATGACTTCCGCCGATTGAACCGGCCGCTCGAAGGGTTGGCTCATCTGGTACTGGTCAACAACCCCGCGCACCATCTGCAGGGGGATTTCACATTGATCGACGGAAGGGTGCGCGATGAGCTGAGTGCGGCGTTGACCTACAGCGGTATCGCGGTGCTCAGCCCTGAACTGTTCCAGTCCTGCGCCGCGGGTGCATTCAAGCTGGCGCCCCTGTTGCGCCAGGCGATGCTCGACGGACGGGTCACTGGAGAACACCATTCCGGGCATTGGATCGATGTCGGAACTCTGGAGCGCCTGGCTGAAGTCGAGCGCGTCCTTGAGGCCCGAGCCTAGATGTTCTGGCCGATCACTTTCTTGGGCGCGCTGGCCGGCTGGCTGCTGGCAAGCATCCCGGGCGCGCTGCTGGGCGCCTTGATAGGGCAGGTTCTGGATCGCCGTCTGGGTATCGACTCCTGGGCGAACCTCCGTCAGCGCTTGGCTGGTGCCAAGCCAGTCATGCAGGGCAACGATCTGCTCTTCTTCCTGCTTGGGCGCCTGGCGAAAAGCAGCGGAAGGATCAGCGAGGCGCACATTCAGACTGCTCGAAACGAAATGCGTCGACTGCAGCTCTCGGCTGCGCAGCAGCGGGCTGCCATCGACGCCTTTTATCGCGGCAAGTCCAGCGGCGACGGCCTACGTGAGCCCTTGCAGCGCCTGCAGGGGCGTCAGGACGAGGCCAGGTCGATCCTCCAGGCCTGCTGGCGCATGGCACGAGCGCAGGGGCAGATCGATGCGCGCGAGCACGAGCTGATCATGCTGTGGGGTAAGTGGATGGGCTGGGACTCGGTGGCGATCGCCGCGCTGGACCCGTACGGCGGGCGCCGCCAGGGCGCGCCGAGCAACCCTGGCGGCGCATACGAGCAGGCCTTGCGGCTACTGGGGGTTCGTGCCGACAGCGAGCCGCAAGCGATCAAGCGGGCCTATCGACGTTTGCTCAGCAAGCATCATCCCGACAAACAGGCTGGCGCAGGCGCGAACCCGGCGCAAGTTCGCGAGGCCACCGAACGAACACGCGAACTGCACCATGCATACAGTCTGATCCGAGAGCGGCGGGGCTTTCGCTAGCCGTTACGACTGCTTGTCCAGCCAGCCGCGCACCCGCCGCAGCAGTTTTTCCTGGTCGACAGCGCGGTCACCTGTGTGCGGGGGCAGCCCCACCTGACGGTAGCTTGGGTGATTGATCCTTCGGCTCGCGTTCAGTCGTTCACGGGCCGCTGACAGATTGCCTGCGCCGTCCTTGTAAAACAAATCTCCCGTAGCGAGCTTGAGTACTGAAACCAGCTGTACGAGCGGTTCGTCCTGGCTGTCTGGCTTACGAGGCTGAATCATCAGCAGACCTTTAACGTCAGCTGGTGCAGACTGCTGGATATACCGTGCAGCCCAATAGCTACCGGTACCCTGTCCAAGCAACACGATTGCTGCTGGCTGTTTGCTACGGGCGTAAGCAAGCGCCGCCTCGATGCGCTCGTCGATCTGTTCGGCCTGACCGGCTTTCAGTGACTCTGGCTGGGCGCTTGTCTCCGCCTCAGGCGTTCCAACCGGCGGTTCGGCTGGTGGCGTTGCCGTTTGCTCGGGCAGATAACCGGCTTCGCTGGGTGGTTGTGGGTCAGCCTGCTCTGCCTCTTCCGTCTCATCCGCCTCCTCTGCCTCGCTTTGTTCGCCAGGCGGAACGGCCGTCGGCGCCTCTGGTACCGAGGCTATCGGGGTAAGGTTCGGCGAGTCCGGCAAGGTTAGGCTCAGTGTATGCCAGCCGTGATCTGGCAAACCTCGGCGTAGCGGCCCGATGCCGCGTGGCCAGTCGGCCGTCTCTCCTTCGCCTGGGACCAAGATGATCACCCCTTTGGGTGCCCCCACATTCGCAGGTCTCCAGAGCGCGACGAAATCTTCTTCGCCCCCTTTCAGGCTCAGGAACTCCGTGTTCGGGAGTTGATGCACCAGGTCGGCTGCCATCGTGTCGCTGCGTGAAGGCAGCGCAGGCCGCTCGGCAGGAACCGGGGCCGGGGCGGCATCCGGCTCGGTCGGCTCATCCGCAGCACTGACGGACCAGCCCGCAAGGACTGTGGACAGGACGACAGCCCTCCGAATTAGATCGCGAAAACGAGGCATTGACACTCCGTGAATTCGACGCACCAAGCGTTCAGCAAGGTTGGCGTGGATACCTGACTTGTTGTGATGCGTGCGGTACTGCTGGTTCGACTGTGTGCACGGGCACATGAGTAATGCTGGCGTAGGAGCTTATCGGAAGAAAAGGCTTGAAGTTGAGCGTGCAAAATAATGCACAGAGTTCTACTGTGATCCGAACGCTTCGGAAGACGCGGCAGTCGATCATCGTATGCTGCCGTGCCTGCTTCCTGGTGTTCTTTCCGACTTGCGCCGACGATGAGCGGCTACCGAGGAGCTTATGAGCAAGACCAACGAATCCCTTATGCACCGCCGTGTCGCCGCAGTTCCCCGCGGTGTCGGCCAGATCCATCCGATCTTTGCCGACTACGCGAAGAACAGCACGGTGGTCGATGTCGAAGGCCGCGAGTTCATTGACTTCGCCGGCGGTATCGCCGTGCTGAATACTGGGCACCTACACCCGAAAATCCTCAAGGCGGTCGAGGGTCAGTTGCATAAGCTGACCCATACCTGTTTTCAGGTACTCGCCTACGAGCCCTATGTCGAGCTATGCGAGAAGATCAACGCGCGCGTCCCTGGTGACTTCGCCAAGAAGACCCTGCTCGTGACCACAGGCTCCGAGGCAGTGGAAAACGCAGTGAAGATCGCGCGCGCCGCGACTGGCCGAGCCGGTGTCATCGCCTTTACCGGAGCCTATCACGGCCGCACCATGATGACCCTTGGGCTGACCGGCAAGGTCGCACCGTATTCGGCGGGTATGGGGCTGATGCCAGGCGGGATCTTCCGGGCACTGTACCCCTGCGCTATTCACGGCGTCAGCGTCGGCGAGTCCATTGCCAGTATCGAACGCATCTTCAAGAACGACGCCGAGCCACGCGACATCGCCGCGATCATCATTGAGCCGGTGCAGGGCGAGGGTGGTTTCTATGTCGCGCCGAAAGAGTTCATGGTCCGGCTGCGGGCGCTTTGCGATCAGCATGGCATCTTGTTGATCGCCGATGAAGTGCAGACAGGGGCCGGGCGAACCGGCACCTTCTTCGCCATGGAACAGATGGGTGTGGTCGCCGATCTGACCACCTTCGCCAAATCCGTTGGCG
This sequence comes from Stutzerimonas stutzeri, assembly GCF_051028275.1. GTDB lineage: Bacteria > Pseudomonadota > Gammaproteobacteria > Pseudomonadales > Pseudomonadaceae > Stutzerimonas > Stutzerimonas stutzeri_AS. The sequence continues at coordinate 3,669,818 of NZ_CP069269.1, read as the reverse complement.
GTGGCTTCCCGATTGCGGGCGTGTGCGGCAAGGCCGAGATCATGGACGCGATTGCGCCGGGCGGGCTGGGCGGTACCTACGCCGGCAACCCGTTGTCATGCGCGGCAGCACTGGCAGTCATGGAAATCTTCGAGGAGGAAAGACTGCTTGACCGTTGCAAGTCCGTGGCGGAGAAGCTCACGGCTGGGCTGAAGTCCATCCAGGCGCAACACAAGGAAATCGGCGAGGTGCGCGGGCTTGGCGCGATGATCGCCATCGAGCTGTTCGAAGACGGCGATCTTGCTCGTCCGGCTGCCGCGCTCACATCGCAAATCGTTGCAAAGGCGCGCGAGAAAGGGCTGATCCTGTTGTCCTGCGGCACCTACTACAACGTGTTGAGGGTGCTGGTGCCGCTGACGGCCGAGGACGAGCTGCTCAATCGCGGTCTTGCCATCATTGATGAGTGCTTCGACGAGCTGACCTGATCTATCGGCGGCGCGCTGACTGATGTCAGACGCGCCGCAACTCCGACCCTCGGGTACAATGCGCGGCATTCTGCCCGTGCAACCCGAGGTCGTCATGCAGCCGTTCGCCATCGCCCCTTCGATTCTTTCCGCCAATTTTGCCCGGCTGGGCGAGGAAGTGGACAACGTATTGGCCGCTGGTGCCGACATTGTTCACTTCGACGTGATGGACAACCACTACGTCCCCAACCTCACCATCGGCCCGATGGTTTGCGCGGCGTTGCGCAAGCATGGCGTCACCGCACCCATCGACGTGCATCTGATGGTCAAGCCGGTGGATCGCATGATCGGCGACTTTCTCGAAGCCGGCGCCAGCTACATTACCTTTCATCCCGAGGCCTCCGAGCACATCGACCGCTCCCTGCAGCTGATCAAGGACGGAGGCGCCAAGGCCGGTCTGGTGTTCAACCCGGCGACCCCGCTGGACGTGCTCAAGTATGTGATGGGCAAGGTCGACATGGTCCTGCTCATGAGTGTGAACCCCGGTTTCGGCGGGCAGACGTTCATCCCCAATACGCTCGACAAGCTGCGCGAAGCACGAGCGCTGATCGATGCCAGCGGGCGTGAAATTCGTCTGGAAATCGACGGTGGGGTCAATCCGAAGAATATTCGTGAGATCGCAGCAGCGGGCGCCGACACCTTCGTTGCTGGCTCGGCCATCTTCAACCAGCCCGACTACAAGGCCGTGATCGATCAGATGCGCGCCGAGCTGGCGCTGGCTCGCCCATGACCCGCCTTGAACAACTGTTTAACGGCAAGCTGCCGAGCCTGGTGATGTTCGACCTGGACGGTACATTGATGGATTCGGTGCCGGATCTCGCCGCTGCGGTTGACAAGACCCTGATGCTGCTGGGTCGCGAGCCGGCTGGTGTCGCCCGTGTTCGTGACTGGGTGGGCAACGGTTCGCGTGTGCTTGTACGCCGTGCGCTCGCCGGGCAGCTCCAGCATGGCGAGGTCAGTGATGATCTGGCTGACGAGGCGCTGGCGTTGTTCATGCAGGCTTATTCCGGCGGCCATGAGCTGACCACGGTGTACCCAGGCGTTCGGGATTGCCTTGACTGGCTGCGCGAGCGGAATGTAAGGCTGTCGATCATCACCAACAAGCCGGCGCAGTTCATCGAGCCGCTGCTAGAGGAAAAAGGCCTGGCCGGTTATTTCCAGTGGCTGGTCGGTGGCGATACCCTACCGCAGCAGAAGCCCGACCCAGCGGCGTTACTTTGGGTGATGGAAGAGGCGGGCGTTGCGCCAGCTGAGGCCCTGTTCATAGGTGATTCTCGCAACGATGTTCGCGCTGCAAAGGCAGCGGACGTCAGCTGTGTCGCGCTCAGCTATGGCTACAACCATGGTGAACCCATCGCCAACGAACAGCCGGCGCAGGTACTCGATGACCTGCGCGAGCTGGTTGCTTCGATTTCGGGGCTGCGCTAGTGTGGCCTCTGTCCTGTAAAACCCTCATTCGAGATCAGATCGTGGTGGTCACCCGCAAACAATGGATGAATGTCATTAAGGCCCTGGCCCGTTGGCGCTGGCGCGCCTGACATTTCTTGCCGGCTTGGCCGGTACGTTTGCCGATTTGTCCTAAGTTGTTCCCTCCGACCACGAGGCTGACATGACCCGCGAAGAATTCCTGCGTTTGGCCGCCGAAGGCCATAATCGCATTCCCCTGTCGTTCGAAACCCTCGCCGACTTCGATACACCGCTGACGCTCTATCTCAAGCTCGCCGACGGAGCCAATTCTTACCTGCTCGAATCCGTGCAGGGCGGAGAGAAGTGGGGGCGCTATTCGATCATTGGCCTGCCGTGCCGCACCGTTGTGCGCGTCCAGAACCACCGCATCAGCGTAACCACCGATGGCGTCGAGACCGAAGCCTGTGACGTCGAGGATCCGCTCGCGTTCGTCGAAGCCTTCCAACAGCGCTACCATGTTGCGCCGGTCGAGGGACTGCCGCGCTTCAACGGCGGACTGGTGGGGTATTTCGGCTACGACAGCGTGCGCTATGTCGAACGCAAACTGGCGACCTGTCCCAATCCCGATCCGCTGGGCACGCCCGATATCCTGCTGATGGTATCGGACGCCGTGGTGGTGTTCGACAATCTGGCCGGCAAGCTGCATTGCATCGTGCTGGTCGATCCGGCGCAGCCTGATGCCTACGAGGCGGGTCAGGCCAAACTCCAGGCGCTTCGCGAGAAATTGCGCCAGTCGATCACGCCCCGGCTAGGGCTGGATTTCGAGAAGGGCGGTGGTATCGAGCCCGCCTTTCGCTCCAGTTTCAGCCGAGAGGATTACGAGCAGGCGGTCAACCGGATCAAGGAATACATCCTGGCCGGGGATTGCATGCAGGTAGTGATTTCCCAGCGCATGTCGATCCCGTTCAAGGCTGCGCCGATCGACCTTTACCGCGCGTTGCGCTGCTTCAACCCCACGCCATACATGTACTTCTTCAACTTCGGCGACTTTCATGTGGTGGGCTCGTCGCCTGAGGTGTTGGTTCGCGTCGAGGAAGGGTTGGTGACGGTCCGGCCCATCGCCGGCACCCGTCCACGCGGTGCAAATGAAGAGGCGGATCTGGCGCTTGAAAAAGACCTGCTCAGCGACGCCAAGGAGCTCGCCGAGCATCTGATGCTGATCGATCTCGGCCGCAACGATGTCGGTCGAGTGGCCGAGAACGGCTCGGTGCGGTTGACTGAGAAGATGGTGATCGAGCGCTACTCTAATGTCATGCACATCGTGTCCAACGTGACCGGCCAGCTCAAGGCCCCGCTGACGGCGATGAATGCGCTTCGCGCCATTCTGCCCGCAGGTACCCTGTCCGGCGCGCCGAAGATCCGCGCCATGGAAATTATTGACGAGCTGGAGCCGGTGAAACGTGGCGTCTACGGCGGCGCAGTTGGCTATCTGGCCTGGAACGGCAACATGGATACCGCTATCGCCATCCGCACCGCGGTCATCAAGGACGGCGAACTTCATGTGCAGGCTGGCGCTGGTATCGTGGCCGACTCACAACCCGCACTGGAGTGGGAAGAAACGCTCAACAAACGCCGCGCCATGTTCCGCGCGGTCGCACTGGCCGAACGCGACCAGCAGGAGAACTGATCATGCTGTTGATGCTCGATAACTACGACTCCTTCACCTACAACGTTGTGCAGTATCTCGGTGAGCTCGGCGCGGATGTCAAAGTGGTGCGCAACGACCAGCTGAGCGTCGCCGAGATCGAAGCCCTCAACCCCGAACGCATTGTGGTCTCGCCCGGCCCTTGTACGCCGAATGAGGCGGGCGTTTCACTGGAATTGATCCGTCATTTCGCTGGCAAGCTGCCGATCCTCGGGGTCTGCCTTGGGCACCAGAGCATTGGCCAGGCCTTCGGTGGTGATGTGGTGCGCGCCCGTCAGGTCATGCATGGCAAGACCAGCCCGGTGATCCACGAGAATGATGGCGTGTTCTCTGGCCTAAACAATCCGCTCACGGTCACCCGTTATCACTCGCTGGTGGTCAAGCGTGAAACCCTGCCCGAATGTCTCGAAGCCACGGCATGGACGATCAAGGATGACGGCAGCATCGACGAGATCATGGGATTGCGGCACAAGACCCTGAATATCGAGGGCGTTCAGTTTCACCCTGAGTCGATACTCACCGAACAGGGTCATGAGCTGTTCGCCAATTTTCTGAAGCAGACCGGAGGCGTGCGCTGATGGATATCAAGGAAGCCCTCAACCGCATCGTCGGTCAGCTGGATCTGAGTACAGAGGAAATGAAGGCGGTCATGCGCCAGATCATGACCGGCCAGTGCACCGATGCGCAGATTGGCGCGTTCCTTATGGGGATGCGCATGAAGAGCGAAACCATCGATGAAATCGTCGGTGCCGTGCAGGTCATGCGCGAACTCGCCGAACCCGTGCATTTCGATACCTATCGCCTGGTCGACACCTGCGGCACCGGCGGCGACGGCATGAACATTTTCAACGTCTCGACCGCCGCTGCCTTCGTGGTTGCCGCGGCAGGCGGAAAGGTCGCCAAGCATGGCAATCGCGCCGTATCGGGTAAGAGCGGTAGCGCCGATCTGCTTGAGGCGGCCGGCGTATACCTCGACCTCACACCTGAGCAGGTCGCCCGCAGCGTCGATGCGGTCGGCGTTGGATTCATGTTCGCCCCCGCTCACCATGGTGCGATGAAGTTTGCCGCAGCCCCGAGGCGCGAGCTGGGGCTGCGCACGTTGTTCAACATCCTTGGCCCCATGTCCAATCCTGCGGGCGTCAAGCATCAGGTACTTGGCGTATTCAGCAAGGAACTTTGCCGCCCCATGGCCGAAGTACTTGCGCGCCTCGGTAGCGAACACGTACTGGTGGTTCATGCCCAGGACGGCCTGGACGAAATCAGCCTGGCTGCACCTACGTTCGTCGCCGAGTTGAACAAGGGCGAAATCATCGAATACCGCATCCAGCCGGAAGATTTCGGCATCAAGAGCCAAAGCTTGATTGGCCTCAATGTCGAGGATGCGCAGGGCTCGCTGGCCTTGATTCGCGATGCATTGGGACGCCGCAAGACCGAAAATGGTCAGAAGGCCGCCGACATGATCATCCTCAATGCCGGTGCGGCGCTTTATGCCTCGGATGTAGCCAGCAGTCTTAAGCAGGGCGTGGAGATCGCACATGACGCCCTGCATACGGGCTTGGCGCGGGACAAGTTAGAGGAGTTGGTCTCCTTTACCGTTGTATTCAAACAGGAGCACATGCAATGAGCGGCGTGCCGACGGTGTTGGAAAAGATCATCACGCGCAAGCGCGAGGAGGTGGCCGAACGTCGGAGCCGTGTTGGGTTGGGCGAACTCGAAAAAATGGCGGCTACTGCCGACCCCGTGAGGGGGTTTGCCCGATGCCTGCAGGAGCAGGCTGCTAACAAGAAGCCTGCCGTGATTGCCGAGATCAAGAAAGCCTCGCCGAGCAAGGGGGTGCTACGTGAGAATTTCGTGCCTGCAGACATTGCCCGAAGCTACGAAACGGGGGGCGCCACCTGTCTATCGGTACTGACCGACATCGATTTCTTTCAAGGCGCTGACGAGTACCTCAAGCAGGCGCGCTCGGCGTGCAAGCTCCCTGTGATTCGTAAGGACTTCATGGTCGACCCTTATCAGGTCGTCGAAGCCAGAGCCATGGGTGCCGATTGCATCCTTTTGATCGTTGCAGCGCTGGAGGATGCTCAGATGGCTGAGCTGGCCGATCTGGCCAAGGCGCATGATCTGGATGTGTTGGTAGAAGTGCACGACGGTACGGAGCTGGAGCGCGCGCTGCGGTTGGACACGCCTCTGCTGGGCATCAATAACCGTAACCTGCACACGTTCGAGCTGAGTCTCGAAACCACGCTCGAACTGCTGCCGCGTGTTCCCAAAGATCGCCTGGTCGTTACCGAGAGCGGCATCCTTCACCGGGCTGATGTTGAGTTGATGGAGATCAACCAGGTGTATGCGTTTCTCGTGGGGGAGGCGTTCATGCGTGCCGACGAGCCTGGGGTCGAGCTGCAGCGTTTGTTCTTTCCCGGACGATCTGTCCCGCGTCCTTCTCACGACCCGGAGTGACATGGGTGGCTGATAAAAAAGCCGGCGATCAGCCGGCTTTTTTATGCGTGTCTGGTTGCTCAGCGCGTACCGAACACCACCATCGTCTTCCCTTTTACATGAACCAGCCCCTGGGACTCCAGGCTCTTGAGCACTCGTCCCACCATCTCCCTCGAGCACCCAACGATGCGGCCGATCTCCTGGCGAGTGATCTTGATCTGCATGCCGTCCGGATGCGTCATCGCGTCTGGCTGTTTGCACAGGTCGAGCAGCGTACGGGCAACACGGCCGGTTACGTCGAGAAACGCCAGGTCCCCAACCTTGCGTGTTGTGTTACGCAAGCGTTCGGCCATCTGGCTGCCGAGGGCATACAAAATGTCAGGGTCCTGCTGTGTCAATTCACGGAATTTGGCGTAGCTCAGTTCGGCCACTTCGCACTCGGTCTTGGCGCGAACCCATGCACTGCGTTCCTTCTCCGAGCCCTCTTTCTCGAACAATCCCATCTCACCGAAGAAATCTCCGGAATTGAGATAAGCGATGATCATCTCGCGGCCATCATCGTCTTCGATCAGGATCGTGACCGAACCTTTGACAATGAAAAACAGTGTTTCGGAGCGATCGCCTGCATAGATGATTGTGCTTTTGGCGGTATAGCGCCGACGGTGGCAATGAGCGAGTAGTTTGTCGATGTTCTTAATCTTGGGCGTGAGTGTAATAGCGACCATGCTGTAGTCCCGGAAGATGTGTCCAATAGGAAGGCAGTTCTTATTATGTATGACTAAGTTCGGTTATCTGTCATGGGGAGCTTAACAGACCGGTTCGGTTCGACAACAAAACTGCGACACGAATATCAACTTAAGATCATTCATTTCGTCGGCTTTCTGCCTCCAGTTCCTGATGATGGTCATGGTAAGCTTCGCTCCTTTCCAACCGGGGTCTATCGATGAAAGCGCGCATTCAATGGGCTGGCGAGGCGATGTTTCTTGGCGAGTCGGGCAGTGGTCATGTCGTTGTGATGGATGGTCCGCCGGAAAACGGAGGTCGCAATCTCGGTGTGCGCCCGATGGAAATGTTGTTGCTGGGGCTCGGTGGCTGTAGCAACTTCGATGTGGTGAGCATTCTAAAGAAGTCGCGTCAGGCCGTGGAAAGTTGTGAGGCCTTTCTTGAGGCAGAGCGTGCCGCCGAGGATCCGAAAGTCTTCACCAAGATTCATCTGCGCTTCGTAGTCAAAGGGCGCGGGTTGAAGGAGGCGCAGGTCAAGCGTGCTGTGGAGCTCTCAGCGGAGAAATACTGTTCTGCCTCGATCATGCTCGGGCGCGCAGGTGTGGAGCTGACGCACAACTATGAAATCGTCGAACTCGGCTGATTATCGTTAACTGCGAAGTTGTTACTAGATGCTCAAATCGCGATCTCTATGAAGACTCGTCTGCAAACTCTGGCGCTAGCAGCGTCGTCGGCATGCCCTCAGCGTTGCGATAGGGCATTCAAACCAGAAGGGCGTCTTACATAGGCGCCCTTGCTCGTTATGGCTGATCAGATCCGGTAGGTGGACTTGGTCATGACCTTCGCCATGAGGCTCATCCCGAACTTGATCGGCGCGGGAAATCGAAAGCCGCCCGCGTCGATGGCAGAAGTCGAGTGTTGGGCTTCGTCCATGCGCATCTGTTCAAGAATCGCCCGTGACTTTTCATCGCCTTGCGGAATCTGTTGTAGGTGTTCATCGAGATGCTTGCAGACTTGGTCTTCGGTTGCCGCCACGAAACCAAGACTGACCCGGTCGCTGATAAGGCCGGCAGAAGCGCCGATACCAAACGACAGTCCATAAAACAGCGGATTCAGGATGCTGGTATGGCTACCCAATTGGTGGATGCGCTGTTCGCACCAGGCCAGATGATCAATCTCTTCCTCAGCCGCGCGCTCCATTGCCTCGCGTACTCTCGGTAATCGCGCTGTCAGGGCCTGCCCTTGGTATAGGGCTTGCGCGCACACTTCACCGGTGTGATTGATGCGCATCAGACCTGCAACGTGACGCGCTTCGCTGTCGCTCAGCTCGGTCTCGTTCTTCAACACAGCGGGCGTGGGCCGTTGGGGCTGGCCATTAAACGGCAGAAGAGTCTTCAACGCGGCGTCAGCCTGCATCAGTAAACGGTCCGCGGGAGAATATTGGCGTTGGTTAGGCATGTCGCCTCCAGGGATACGGAGCAGCATAGTAACGGGTCGTGTCAGACGCGGCCCTCAGCCGGGTGGCCAGTGCATTTGACGCTGCCCAAGCACATGCATGTGAATGTGGTAGACGGTTTGGCCGCCCAGGTCATTGCAATTCATCACGACACGAAAGCCTTTCTGGCATCCCTGCTCCTCGGCGAGACGCTGAGCAACAAAGAGGATATGACCAGCGAGGCTCTTGTCATCGGTTTCACTCAGATCATGCAGAGTAGCGATATGCTTTTTCGGAACGACGAGAAAATGCACCGGCGCCTGGGGAGCTATGTCGTTGAAGGCGATGACCTGATCATCCTCGTAGATCTTTTGCGCAGGGACGATCCCCGACACGATCTTGCAAAACAGACAATCCATGACGATTCTCCACATTGGAACAAAACCAGTGTAACAGGCCATTTTCGGACCGGTCAGCTACCACAGCAAATAGCGAAAGAGAAAAGAAGGATTATCCGGAGGGGGTTGTTTTCGGGGCGCGCGGCGTGGGCTGACGGGGGGGGCATGCAGGGCTTACCGATAGGTGGGCAATACCGAAGCGCTCAAAAGGCCGATGACAGGAAAAAGTAGCCATAGCGCCGCAAGAATTTTTACGGCCCGGCTGTTCGGGGGTTGCGGCGGGCCGAAACGATTGACGCCCCCGTTGCCCGGCAACACCATTACCACTAACGGAAAGACGTTGCCCACTACCGGGACCAAATAGAGCAGCATGAACCAGCCTGACCAGCCCAGATCATGCAAGCGTTGCACGCCGATTTGAATGCTTACGAGCAGGAAACCGATTACAGCAGCCACAGCGAGAATTGATCCGAACACTGTGGAGGCTGCGAATACTGTGCTTATGATGATCGCCAGTCCCAGCCCTGCCAATATCGAGGCCATGGACCAGGCCAGGTAGCGCAAGCGGCCGATCCGGCCTTCCGTGGTGAACACCTTGAGCTCGCTCAGCTCCGCTGTTGCTTCGCCAACACCTGCTTGCGGTGGGGCGTATGGCTGCAGAGGGTTTTGGCTCTGGCTAGAATTCTGGTTTCGTTGTTTCTGACGTGCCAGGTACTTCTCGATAACGATGCCACAACTGTCACATACGGTAGCGGTTAGCTGAGCGTGGCCGCATTTGGGACACTCCATCTGGTCGTTAGCGTTGGAGGTCTCGGCTATAGTGTCGTCAACGATACTCAGTGAAAAAACGTGGGGAGCTTCGGGCTCTTTATAGGCTAGAGCGCCCGCTCGTTGCAGCGCGTTCAGGTATCGGTCGGCATCGAGGGCGCTAAGACCCCGCTTGATGTTTACTGAACCGCAATCGAAAAGGCGCTCGACCTTCCCGACGTCGCATTTGAAAAGCAGGGCAAGGTTGCTCTTAACGGATTCGAGTGACATGCCCGGTACGAGCCTGCCGTCGAACACGACGCGGTATTGATCAGTGCTCATGCAGCATCCTTGTCACCTGCAACCCCGAAACTAAATCCCTGGCAAGCCTATCAAGCTGCAGCCAAACGGTGGCAATTTTTGGATACCTCAGTCGAGATCCGTATCACGGTTAGCGCCGCCAGCGTTGCGATAGCTGTGATGAGTAATCCTGTGCGGCACGATATTCCCGATCCAGCCGGGCGATCAGTTCTTCAGTGCTGGGTAGGTCTCGTATTTCTCCGACGCCCTGGCCGGCGGACCAGACGGTTTTCCAAGCTTTGGCCTCGTCGCTGACGGGCTTGAGCTTCTCGCCGTAATTCATTTGCCCTTTGCTTTTCAGGCTCTCGTCGTCATAGCCGGCTTGTTGCAGGCTTTGACGCATGAAGCTTGCGGGTACGCCTGAGACGGCGGCGGTGTGGATGATGTCTGCGGCCTGCGCCTGTAGGAGCATCTGCTTGTATTCATCCGACGCCTGGCTTTCGCGGGTGGCAATGAAGCGTGTCCCCATGTAGGCAAGGTCTGCACCGAGAAGCTGCGCTGCGAATATTTCGTGGCCGTGATTGAGGCAACCAGACAGCAGCACCGTTTTGTCGAAGAACTGGCGAATTTCCGCAATCAGTGCAAACGGGCTCCAGGTGCCGGCATGACCACCGGCACCAGCCGCGACCGCTATCAGCCCGTCGACGCCAGCTTCGGCGGCCTTTTCGGCATGGCGTCGAGTCGTAACGTCATGAAAAACCAAGCCACCATAGCTATGGACGGCGTCGACTACCTCTCTCACGGCACCGAGACTCGTGATTACGATCGGCACTCGCTGGTCCACACATATGGAGAGATCTGCCTGCAACCTGGGGTTGCTGTGATGGACGATCAAATTAACGGCGTACGGGGCGTGATTCGTTGCGCCCGAAAGATGCTGATCTATCTCCTGTAGCCAATCCCGAAACCCGCTGCTCTCTCGTTGGTTAAGCGCAGGGAAACTGCCTACAACGCCGTTGCGGCAGCACGCGGCAACGAGCGCTGGATTGGACACCAGAAACATCGGCGCTGCGACCAGGGGCAGGCGCAGACGGTCTTCGAATAAGGCAGGCAGAGACATCGCGAAAATCCCAGAGTGTTTTAGAACGGTTTGACCACCACCAGGATGACTATAGCTAGCAGTAGCAGCACCGGAAATTCATTGAACCAACGGTAGAACACATGGCTGCGGGTGTTTTCGTTGCGTGCGAATCGCTTTACCTGTGCACCGCACACATGGTGATAGCCGATCAGCAGAACTACCAGCGCAAGTTTGGCGTGCAGCCAGCCGCCGGTTTGGAACAGCCCAGGATTCATCGCGATCATGCCGATCCCGAATATCAGTGTGGCTACCATTGACGGCATCATGATGCCGCGATAAAGCTTACGTTCCATGACTTGGAAACGCTCTCGGCTGACCGCATCTTCGCTCATGGCGTGGTAGACGAAGAGTCTCGGCAGATAGAACAGCCCGGCGAACCAGCAGACAATGGAAACTACGTGCAGGGCTTTCAGCCACAGGTAGAGCATTCGGCGATTCCTTTAGTTAAGAGTCCGCCGGATAGTAGTGCCTGACGAACCACGCGTCATCTAGGTGGTTGGCCCTGGGCACAGGCGCCTTTATCATCTTTGATCTTTATTGTTTCACTGCGAGAGGCAGCTCATGGTCAAGGTCGGAATTGTTGGCGGCACAGGCTATACCGGGGTCGAGTTGCTACGTCTGCTGGCTCAGCATCCCCAGGCCGAGGTGGCTGTGATCACCTCTCGATCCGAGAATGGGGTCAAGGTGACGGATATGTATCCGAACCTGCGCGGGCACTACGACGATCTGGCTTTCAGCGTGCCGGACACCGCCACGCTCGGGGCATGCGATGTTGTGTTTTTCGCCACCCCCCATGGTGTCGCGCACGCGCTGGCCGCTGAGCTCTTGGATGCGGGCACCCGCGTTATCGACCTGTCTGCTGATTTTCGCCTGCAGGACGCGGACGAGTGGGCCAAATGGTACGGTCAGCCGCATGGCGCGCCGACTTTACTTCCAGTGGCTGTCTATGGTCTGCCAGAGGTCAATCGCGAGCAGATCAAGACCGCACGCCTGATCGCTGTTCCTGGTTGTTATCCAACAGCCACTCAACTTGGCTATATACCGCTGCTTGAACGCGGCCTCGTGGACACGTCACGGCTGATTGCCGATTGCAAATCAGGCGTCAGTGGTGCCGGGCGTGCAGCAAAAATTGGTTCCTTGTTCACCGAGGCGGGTGAAAGCATGATGGCATATGCTGTCAAAGGGCACCGTCATCTACCTGAGATCAGCCAGGGTTTGCGGCGTGCGGCAGGGGGAGAAATTGGGCTGACCTTCGTGCCTCACCTAACGCCGATGATCCGGGGTATCCATGCCACGCTATATGCAACATTGACAGACACTTCGGTAGATCTGCAGTCGGTGTTCGAGCAGCGTTACGCTGACGAACCCTTTGTTGATGTGATGCCGGTTGGCAGTCATCCGGAAACTCGTAGCGTACGAGGAGCCAACATGTGCCGCATCGCGGTACACCGTCCTCAGGGCGGAGATCTGGTAGTTGTGCTGTCGGTTATCGACAACCTCGTGAAAGGGGCATCGGGGCAGGCACTGCAGAATATGAACATCATCTTTGGTCTGGATGAGCGGCTTGGGCTAGGCAATGCGGCGTTGTTACCTTGACGAAGATTTTCCGGTCACTACCCGCCTTGATGAATAGTTGACCAAATTTGTAGGATAAGCCGATAATGCGTTGTCAACGCAGTAATGTGCGCTCACGCGCCAGGAGAACCAAATGAGTGTCGAATCCTTCACGCCCACCGCGATTCAGTTCAGTCAGGGTGCCGCGAGTAAGGTGAAGAGTCTGGTCGACGAAGAGGGCAACCCGCGGCTGAAGCTGCGTGTCTTCGTAACGGGAGGCGGTTGCTCTGGTTTTCAGTATGGCTTTACGTTCGATGAAGACTTTGCTGAAGATGACACCATTATCGAACGAGAGGGGGTAAGCCTCGTGGTGGATCCGATGAGCTATCAGTATCTGGCTGGCGCTGAGGTTGACTACCAGGAAGGCCTGGAGGGCTCGCGCTTCGTCATCAAGAATCCGAACGCTACGACCACCTGCGGCTGCGGTCAGTCTTTCTCGATATAGTGGGCAGCTTTGACAAAACACCGTGCAATTGCACGGTGTTTTTGTTTCCGTAGAACCCGTTGTAGAGACGGTTCAGGCTGGGTAAATAGCTCCGAGCACGCGTAGCCCCCTGGCACCCGTCACGCTTGGTCGGTTGGCCGCGATCCCCTCAATGCAGCAATGTGCCAGCCAGGCGAAGGCCATCGCTTCTATCCAGTCAGGCTCCACTCCGTAGCTGGAGGTGCTCGCCACTTCGCATCCTGGTAACAGTGATCGCAGTCTTTGCATCAATACGGTGTTGTGCACGCCGCCGCCGCATACCAGCACGTCCTGCGTATCGGGTTGAGCCGCCAGAAGCGATTCGCAGATGCTGCGCGCCGTGAGTTCGAGCAATGTGGCCTGGACATCCTCGGGCGCAAGTTGTGGGAACGAAGCGAGGTGGGCATACAGCCACGGTAAGTTAAACAGCTCGCGGCCGGTGCTTTTCGGACCTTGAGTGGTAAAGAATTGGTCACCTAACAGCCGATCTAGCAACGGCTCATTAATATGTCCACTTAAAGCCCAGTTGCCACCATCGTCATAGGGATGCCCCTGATGTTGCTGTATCCAGGCATCCAGTAGCACATTGCCTGGACCACAATCGAAGCCCCGGGTCGCTCTTTCGGGATGAAGTAGACTGACGTTACTGAATCCGCCGATGTTCAGTACCGCCCTAACTCGCGTGGCGTCACTGAATACCGCTTCGTGAAAAGCGGGCACCAAGGGCGCACCTTGGCCGCCGGCGGCTATGTCGCGTCGCCGGAAGTCAGTCACGACGCTGATGTTGGTTAGTTCCGCTAGCAGAGCTGGGTGTCCGATCTGGATAGTGAAGCCACGTTGTGGCTCGTGTCGCACGGTTTGGCCGTGACTTCCTATTGCGCGAATGGCGGCTGATTCGACCTGCGCCTTGGCAAGCAGTTTTCGGATCCCTGTGCCGGCTAGTTCAGCCCAAGCCTGTTCGGCCATGGCCGCGCGGGCTAGCTCATCAGAAGCAGGAGCGCACAGATCGAGCAGGTCCTGCTTGAGCTGAGGCGGCATTGGTTCGTAATGCGTAGCAACCAATGTAGCAAGCTGCCCCTGTTCGATCAGCGCGAAATCTAGGCCATCCAGACTGGTGCCTGACATGACCCCGATATAGAGCGGCATTACTCGCTCTTCATTGCGAGCATGGTTGCCCGTTCTTCGTCCATGCGTGCCATAAGCGGCTTGCTCAGCTGCAGGAAACGCTGCTTTTCGTTTTTGGCGATCGGGTCTGCCATTGGTAGTTTCAGGCCCAGCGGGTCGACATGCACGCCATCAACCTGGAACTCATAATGCAAATGGGGGCCGGTCGATAGACCTGTCGTCCCAATGTATCCGATGATTTGACCCTGTTTGACCGACGAGCCGCTACGCACGCCTTTTGCGAATCCTTGCATATGAGCGTACAGAGTGCGGTAGCGATTGCCGTGTTGAATGACTACCGTGTTGCCGTATCCACCCTTGCGGCCAGCGAGGACAACTTTTCCATCCCCGGCGCTCTTGATGGGCGTCCCATGAGGCGCGGCATAATCAACACCTTTGTGGGCTCGAATCTTGTTGAGGATTGGGTGCTTGCGTCCATTGGAGAAACGCGAGCTTATGCGCGCAAAATCGACCGGAGTCCGAATGAACGCCTTGCGCATGCTTTCGCCGTCAGCCGTGTAATAGCTGCTATGGCCCTGCTTGTTGGTATAGCGAACGGCGGTATAGCTTTTGCCCCGATTTACGAATCTTGCGGCAAGGATATTCCCGGTTCCAACTTTTTCGCCTGCAATGGTTTTTTGCTCGTACACAACCTCGAAAGAGTCGCCTTTGCGTATGTCCATCGCGAAATCGATGTCATACCCAAACACATTGGCCAGATCCATTGTCAGGTTGTGACTTAGGCCTGCTGCCTTGGCTGCAAGAAACAAGCTGCTTTCGATGCGACCGTAGGCGTATACGGTGTCGACGTCTGGCTTTAGCTGCTCTTTCTTGAATACATAACCGCTGGCGGTCCGCTCGAGCTGAACGCTTTCCAGCTTATTCAAGGGACTGCGCAGTTGGGCCAAGTTGCCCTGATCGTCGAGCTCGAACTCGAGGCGTTGACCAACCTTGAGGCGTTCGAGCTGCTTGGCGTCTTTGCTGCTGGACAGCACGTCGTGAACGGTGGTCGGAGGAAGACCAACCTTTGCAAACACAGTCGAGAGGGTATCCCCATTAGCGACGACGACCTCTTTTGAAAGGGGCTTCGCGTCGCTCGGCACCTCGTCGCTCTCAGTCAGCGAAACATCAAGCTCAGGCTTGATGGAGTCTGGACTCCCGTTGAATGGAGACTCTGCCGAAGGCTCTACGAGCGGATTTTCCGCAGTGGTGGCGATCTCCGCGGCAGTTTCGAGTTGCAGGTCAAGGAATGTTTTTTTCGCCTCGACTTCGCGGGATGGAAAGACAAGCAGTGCCAGGCTCAGAAGCGCAGCTACACCGCTCGCAGCCAGGAGATGGCTTTTCGGGTAGAGAGGTGCTTTCGATTTTGAATAAGTCATTAGAACGTCTAGAAAGTCTGGCGATTTTTTGTACAGGAAAAATATCTGTCTAAAATATAATCAAAGCCAATGCGAGGCAACCCTTGAATCCCGCGCGTGCGCATGGGTTCGCGTTTGATGACGTTGAATTTTCCCGTCGTTCTTGTAAGGTTGGCGACCTTTATCTAAGTGGCGTGGGGCCCCCAATGAAGTCGGTTCAAGAGCAGCTGTCGGTGATCAAGCGAGGCGCTGACGAAGTGCTGGTTGAAGCAGAATTGGTCAACAAGCTCGAGCGTGGCCTTCCGCTTCGGGTCAAAGCCGGCTTTGATCCGACTGCGCCGGATCTTCATCTCGGTCATACCGTACTCATCAACAAGCTACGACAGTTTCAAGATCTTGGGCACCAAGTAGTCTTCCTTATAGGGGACTTTACCGGAATGATCGGTGATCCGAGTGGCAAAAGCGCAACTCGGCCCCCTCTAACACGAGATCAGGTGTTGGAGAACGCTGAGACTTATAAGAGTCAGGTTTTCAAGATTCTCGATCCGGCCAAGACGGAGGTGGCGTTCAATTCGTCTTGGATGGATCATTTGACGCCTTCGGACTTTATCCGTTTGGCTTCTCAATACACTGTGGCTCGCATGTTGGAGCGCGATGACTTCAGCAAGCGCTACTCGACTAACCAGCCTATTGCCATTCATGAGTTTCTGTACCCCCTTGTGCAGGGGTACGACTCAGTGGCGCTACGTGCGGATGTCGAATTGGGTGGTACCGATCAGAAGTTCAATCTGCTGATGGGGCGCGAACTCCAGCGTTCTTACGGGCAGGAGTCGCAATGCATCGTGACGATGCCGCTCCTTGAGGGGTTGGACGGTATAAAGAAGATGTCCAAGTCACTTGGTAATTACGTGGGCATACAGGAAGCGCCGGGGGTTATGTATAGCAAGCTCGTGTCCATTCCGGATGCGCTCATGTGGCGATACTTCGAATTGCTTAGCTTTCGGGATATGAAGGAGATTGAAGAGTTTCGAGCAGACGTCCAGCGTGGCGCGAATCCTCGCGACATCAAGATCAAACTTGCTGAGGAGATTGTTGCGCGTTTCCATGGGGAGGAAGCAGCAGCCACAGCTCATCGCTCTGCAGGTAACAGAATGAAGGAGGGTGAGCTGCCCGAAGACATTCCTGAGATCGAGCTGACTTCGCCGGAGGATATGCCTATTGCTTCCGTGCTGAATCGAGCCGGTCTAGTGAAGAATGCAGCGGTGGCTCGCGATCTTTTGGCTTCCGGTGGTGTGCGAGTGGATGGTCAGGTCGTAGATAGGGCCTTTGTGGTCAGGCTGGGTGCTACTCATATTTGCCAGGCAGGAAAAAAAGCGTTCGGTCGAATCTCGCTTATTGCGGAATAGCCAAAAACAATCGTTGACGTGAGTTTCTGAGTGCCTATAATGCGCACCTTCTCCGGCGCAGGCCTTAGGCGAAACCTGTTGTAAATCAATAGGTTATCTAGAAATAAGGGTTGCACGGATGGCGGATTCGAGTAGAATGCGCCGGGCTGACAGGGTGGTGGTTGAGTCCTGTTGGTGGCTCTGGTCGGGTTGATCGGAGGCGGTTGAAAGGGGTGGTTGACAGCGGTTTTGAACGCTGTATGATTCGCCTCCCGCTGACGAGAGACGCTAGGTTGATCGGAAGCGCAAGCGGTTGAGAAGAAAGAAAAACTTCTTCAAAAACAGCTTGACGAGAAACAAGGCTGCTGTAGAATGCGCGGCCTCGGTTGAGACGAAAGACTTGATCGAAACGCTCTTTAACAACTGAATCAAGCAATTCGTGTGGGTGCTTGTGAGGTAAGACTGATAGTCAGCAAGATTATCAGCATCACAAATACTCAGCGAGAAATCATTGAGTGCTCTTCTTTTAGGAGAAGAGA
>NZ_CP069269.1:2565000-3650000 GCF_051028275.1 Stutzerimonas stutzeri | reverse complement strand
CTGAATATGGGGGGACCATCCTCCAAGGCTAAATACTACTGACTGACCGATAGTGAACCAGTACCGTGAGGGAAAGGCGAAAAGAACCCCGGAGAGGGGAGTGAAATAGAACCTGAAACCGTATGCGTACAAGCAGTGGGAGCCTACTTTGTTAGGTGACTGCGTACCTTTTGTATAATGGGTCAGCGACTTATTTTCAGTGGCGAGCTTAACCGAATAGGGGAGGCGTAGCGAAAGCGAGTCTTAATAGGGCGTCTAGTCGCTGGGAATAGACCCGAAACCGGGCGATCTATCCATGGGCAGGTTGAAGGTTGGGTAACACTAACTGGAGGACCGAACCGACTACCGTTGAAAAGTTAGCGGATGACCTGTGGATCGGAGTGAAAGGCTAATCAAGCTCGGAGATAGCTGGTTCTCCTCGAAAGCTATTTAGGTAGCGCCTCGTGTATCACTGCTGGGGGTAGAGCACTGTTTCGGCTAGGGGGTCATCCCGACTTACCAAACCGATGCAAACTCCGAATACCAGCAAGTGTCAGCACGGGAGACACACGGCGGGTGCTAACGTCCGTCGTGAAAAGGGAAACAACCCAGACCGTCAGCTAAGGTCCCAAAATCCTGGTTAAGTGGGAAACGATGTGGGAAGGCTTAGACAGCTAGGAGGTTGGCTTAGAAGCAGCCACCCTTTAAAGAAAGCGTAATAGCTCACTAGTCGAGTCGGCCTGCGCGGAAGATGTAACGGGGCTCAAACCAGGTACCGAAGCTACGGGTTCATCGTAAGATGAGCGGTAGAGGAGCGTTCTGTAAGCCTGTGAAGGTGAGTTGAGAAGCTTGCTGGAGGTATCAGAAGTGCGAATGCTGACATGAGTAACGACAATGCGAGTGAAAAACTCGCACGCCGAAAGACCAAGGGTTCCTGCGCAACGTTAATCGACGCAGGGTGAGTCGGTCCCTAAGGCGAGGCTGAAGAGCGTAGTCGATGGGAAACGGGTTAATATTCCCGTACTTCTAGTTACTGCGATGGGGGGACGGAGAAGGCTAGGCCAGCTTGGCGTTGGTTGTCCAAGTTTAAGGTGGTAGGCAGAGATCTTAGGTAAATCCGGGGTCTTAATGCCGAGAACTGATGACGATCCTTCTTTTAGAAGGAGAAGTGGTTGATGCCATGCTTCCAGGAAAAGCCTCTAAGCTTCAGGTAACTAGGAACCGTACCCCAAACCGACACAGGTGGTTGGGTAGAGAATACCAAGGCGCTTGAGAGAACTCGGGTGAAGGAACTAGGCAAAATGGCACCGTAACTTCGGGAGAAGGTGCGCCGGTGAGGGTGAAGGGTTTACCCCGTAAGCTCATGCCGGTCGAAGATACCAGGCCGCTGCGACTGTTTATTAAAAACACAGCACTCTGCAAACACGAAAGTGGACGTATAGGGTGTGACGCCTGCCCGGTGCCGGAAGGTTAATTGATGGGGTTAGCGCAAGCGAAGCTCTTGATCGAAGCCCCGGTAAACGGCGGCCGTAACTATAACGGTCCTAAGGTAGCGAAATTCCTTGTCGGGTAAGTTCCGACCTGCACGAATGGCGTAACGATGGCGGCGCTGTCTCCACCCGAGACTCAGTGAAATTGAAATCGCTGTGAAGATGCAGTGTATCCGCGGCTAGACGGAAAGACCCCGTGAACCTTTACTATAGCTTTGCACTGGACTTTGAATTTGCTTGTGTAGGATAGGTGGGAGGCTTTGAAGCGTGGACGCCAGTTCGCGTGGAGCCATCCTTGAAATACCACCCTGGCAACTTTGAGGTTCTAACTCTGGTCCGTTATCCGGATCGAGGACAGTGTATGGTGGGTAGTTTGACTGGGGCGGTCTCCTCCTAAAGAGTAACGGAGGAGTACGAAGGTGCGCTCAGACCGGTCGGAAATCGGTCGTAGAGTATAAAGGCAAAAGCGCGCTTGACTGCGAGACAGACACGTCGAGCAGGTACGAAAGTAGGTCTTAGTGATCCGGTGGTTCTGTATGGAAGGGCCATCGCTCAACGGATAAAAGGTACTCCGGGGATAACAGGCTGATACCGCCCAAGAGTTCATATCGACGGCGGTGTTTGGCACCTCGATGTCGGCTCATCACATCCTGGGGCTGAAGCCGGTCCCAAGGGTATGGCTGTTCGCCATTTAAAGTGGTACGCGAGCTGGGTTTAGAACGTCGTGAGACAGTTCGGTCCCTATCTGCCGTGGACGTTTGAGATTTGAGAGGGGCTGCTCCTAGTACGAGAGGACCGGAGTGGACGAACCTCTGGTGTTCCGGTTGTCACGCCAGTGGCATTGCCGGGTAGCTATGTTCGGAAGAGATAACCGCTGAAAGCATCTAAGCGGGAAACTTGCCTCAAGATGAGATCTCACTGGAGCCTTGAGCTCCCTGAAGGGCCGTCGAAGACTACGACGTTGATAGGTGGGGTGTGTAAGCGTTGTGAGGCGTTGAGCTAACCCATACTAATTGCCCGTGAGGCTTGACCATATAACACCCAAACAATTTGATGTTTGTGTGTCAGACGGTTGAAGTCGACAACAAACCGAAAAGACGCAACGCTCGCAAAGCGAACCGTACAAGGCAACACCATCACATACCCAATTAGGGGAAGCGACTCAACACCGACTCCCCAACCGAATTGCTTGACGACCATAGAGCGTTGGAACCACCTGATCCCATCCCGAACTCAGAAGTGAAACGACGCATCGCCGATGGTAGTGTGGGGCTTCCCCATGTGAGAGTAGGTCATCGTCAAGCTTCTACACCAAACCCCCGATCTTCTAACGAAGGTCGGGGGTTTGTCTTTTGGGGGCGCGGAAAATGCGCTCTGTTGGTCTAGTGATAGGGTTAGGGGTTGCGGAGGGCAAATGAATAACTTGTTGCGCTTGCTCAGTGATGGCCGTTTCCATTCTGGCGAAGAGCTGGGTTCTGTACTGGGTGTGAGCCGAAGTGCTGTTTGGAAGAACCTTAAGCGGTTTGAGGCCGAGTTTGGTATCGAGCTCTTCAGAGTGCCAGGGAAAGGCTACCGGCTGGCAGAACCTCTATCGCTTATCAATCACGAGGAAAGTGCAGCAGCATTGGCTGATCTTGGATGGACCCTTTACGTACTAGATACGGTGGATTCGACCAATGCCGAAGCGTTCAGGCTAATAGATGCCGGTGTGACTACGCCATTCGTTATCGTCTCTGAGGCTCAGACCGCTGGCCGAGGGCGTAGAGGTCGTGCATGGGTGAGTCCGTCAGCACAAAATATCTACTACACGCTTGCCCTTAAGATTACGAGAGGCCCTAGCGCGCTGTCAGCATTGAGTTTGGTAGTTGGGTTGGCAGTGCTCAAAGCGTTGCGCCTTGCGGGGGTTTCGAATGCCGGGCTGAAATGGCCTAACGATGTCCTCGCCGATGGAAAGAAAATCGCTGGAATCTTGGTAGAGTTGAGTGGTGATCCGGCGGATGTTTGCCATGTAATTATTGGCATCGGAGTAAACGTGAACATGGCGCCGGGTTCTTTGGATGTTGGGCAGCCTTGGACCTCGGTGAAGGAGCAGGTGGGGGGACTGTGCGATCGAGGCAAGTTTTTACAGCTAATCAGTCGCTCGCTAAGCGAATACTTGAGCAGGCACGCTCGAGAGGGGTTTGCTGCGCTACACGAAGAGTGGGAAGCAAATAACATTTGGCGCGGAAAACAGTGCACGTTAAGTACAGGCTCTCAACAGTTTACAGGCATGATGATGGGAGTAGATCAGCAAGGTGCCTTGAGGCTGCGGATCAGCGATCAGGAGCAGCGGTCGTTCAGTGGGGGAGAGTTAAGCTTGAGGCTCAACCATGATTCTTGAACTGGACTGTGGCAATAGCTCTGTTAAATGGCGCGTAATTTCAGGTTCGGAAGGCCTACTGGTTGCGCAAGGAGTGGCACTACAGCTTGTCGATTTGATTCGAGAGCTTGCTGATCAAAACGTCGAAAGTATCTCGCGGTGCCGATTAGTCAGCGTTCGAGGAGATGCAGAGACCGAAGAAATGGTCAGTCTTATATCGGAGGCCTTCAAGGTTGATGTCGCTAAGGCTTGTGCCGCTGCAGAAACGGCTGGTGTAGCCAACGGCTACTATGACCCGCAACGTCTGGGGTTGGATCGATGGTTGGCCGTTATCGCTGCGTATGAAATGTGCCAGGGGGCGTGTTTAGTAATCGATCTAGGAACAGCTATCACAGTCGACTTGGTGGATCATGATGGGGTGCACCTTGGTGGCTATATAGTGCCAGGGACAGCGCTGTTGCGTGGTCAGCTACTTGCTCATACTCGCCGCATTCATTACAGCCCGGCAGAAATCGAAGCTGCGCTCGCGGCCAATACGCCTGGTAAAAGTACAGCCGAGGGGGTCGAGCGTGGTTGCCTGATGATGGTGCGAAGCTATGTTGCCAGTCAGATTGCTTTTGCAGGCGATCAGCTAGGCGAAGATTTCACTGTTTTAGTCACAGGTGGGGATGCGGCATTGGTTGCAGATCTCCCTGGGGTAAAATGCGTGTCGGATCTGGTTTTCAGGGGGCTAGCAATAGCCTGTCCCTAAAGGGGTATCGATGCGCTGGCTTCTCATGCTTCTGGTAGTTCTGAATCTGTCGTTTTATCTGTATCAGCTTAATCACCAGTCGCTTCCCATCAAGCAGGAGGCTAAGGTCTCCGGCGGCTCTAGCCTAGACTCAAGCATCCAGCTACTGAGCGAAACAACACGCTTGGCCCCTCGCGCCCCTGTCGCAGAGGCGGAGCGGTCCTGTCTTTTCCTGGGTGGCTTCGATGAAGAGTCCGTTGCTCTAGCGATCGAGCAGCGTCTACTCAGTCTCGACATCGATTCTCAGGTTAAGAATGTCGACGAAGCGGCAGGGGTCGACTATTGGGTTTATTTGCCTCCGCTTGTTTCTCGGCAGGCATCGTTGCGTCAGCTGCGCGAGCTGCAATCCCAAAACATCGATAGCTACATAATCACTGTAGGGGATTTGGCTAACGGCATATCTCTGGGGATATTCTCACGTAGGGACTCAGCCGAAAGCGTTGTGTCTCGACTAAATGATGTCGACTATGAAGCGTTGATTCGTGAGTTACCGAGAACTCATCGTCGCTACTGGGTTCAGGTAGCAAGAGGTCAGCAGCATTTGCTAAGCGACACGCTGCTTGGCGATTTGATGAGTGATTTCCCCCAGGTTGAGCATCGTCAAATGCCGTGCTCAACCATTGCAACTTCTGATTAATTTAAATAGAATGGCGCCCGCTCAGCAGTACCGCCCCCGGGCTATATTGTTTGGCGCTGTCACCGAAGCTAAGTCCTCGTTTTTAATGAGAAAAAGCTTGACAGTGATGAGGTAGGCTAAGAAAATGCCGCCTCGTTCTGGAGGGGTTCCCGAGCGGCCAAAGGGATCAGACTGTAAATCTGACGTCATCGACTTCGAAGGTTCGAATCCTTCCCCCTCCACCAGATTTAAGCGTAGACCATGGTTGCGCGGGTATAGTTTAGTGGTAGAACCTCAGCCTTCCAAGCTGATGATGCGGGTTCGATTCCCGCTACCCGCTCCAGTTTAGGGTAACGCGAACAAGATAAGCTCATGTAGCTCAGCTGGTAGAGCACACCCTTGGTAAGGGTGAGGTCAGCGGTTCAAATCCGCTCATGAGCTCCAACACCAAAGGCAGATATGTAAATATCTGCCTTTGTTTTAATGGTGGCGTGACTAGCTCAATTCAACGATGGGAGACGGTCTCGATGGCTAAAGAAAAATTCGAACGTAACAAACCGCACCTGAACGTCGGCACCATTGGTCACGTTGACCATGGCAAAACCACGCTCACTGCAGCGCTGACCAAGGTCTGTGCTGAAACTTGGGGCGGCTCTGCGCGTGATTTCTCGCAAATCGACAACGCGCCAGAAGAGAAGGCTCGTGGTATTACCATCAACACTTCTCACGTTGAATATGACTCATCGATTCGTCACTACGCCCACGTAGACTGCCCAGGTCACGCCGACTATGTGAAGAACATGATCACCGGCGCTGCGCAAATGGATGGTGCTATCCTGGTTTGCTCCGCTGCTGATGGTCCGATGCCGCAGACTCGTGAGCACATCCTGTTGTCCCGTCAGGTTGGTGTTCCATACATCGTAGTCTTCCTGAACAAGGCAGATATGGTGGATGACGCTGAGCTGCTCGAGCTCGTTGAGATGGAAGTTCGCGATCTGCTGTCGACCTATGACTTCCCAGGTGACGACACTCCGATCATCATCGGTTCTGCTCTGATGGCTCTCAATGGTCAGGATGACAACGAGCTGGGTGTGTCGGCCGTTCGTAAGCTGGTTGAGACATTGGATGGTTATATTCCGGAGCCTGAGCGTGCAATCGACAAGCCGTTCCTGATGCCGATCGAAGACGTATTCTCGATCTCGGGTCGCGGTACTGTTGTAACGGGTCGCGTTGAGCGCGGGATCGTCAAGGTTCAGGAGGAGATTGAGATCGTTGGTATTCGTGCCACGACCAAGACTACCTGCACCGGTGTTGAGATGTTCCGTAAGCTGCTAGACGAAGGTCGTGCAGGTGAGAACGTTGGTGTCCTGCTGCGCGGGACAAAGCGTGATGATGTCGAGCGTGGCCAGGTTCTGGCCAAGCCGGGTACCATCAAGCCGCACACCAAGTTCGAGGGTGAGGTCTACGTTCTGAGCAAGGAAGAAGGCGGTCGTCACACGCCGTTCTTCAAGGGCTACCGTCCTCAGTTCTACTTCCGTACTACTGATGTCACAGGTAACTGTGAGCTGCCGGAAGGTGTTGAGATGGTAATGCCGGGCGACAACATCAAAATGGTTGTTACCCTGATCGCTCCAATTGCCATGGAAGATGGTCTGCGCTTCGCGATTCGCGAGGGTGGTCGTACCGTTGGTGCGGGCGTAGTTGCGAAGATCATCGAATAATCGATTGATCTGATCAATTCAGGCCGGCATAATAGTCGGCCTGACTCTTGTTAGGCCAGTAGCTCAATTGGCAGAGCGGCGGTCTCCAAAACCGCAGGTTGGGGGTTCGATTCCCTCCTGGCCTGCCAACTTCAGTTTGAATTTGGCAGTTTTTACAGGGTTCTAGCAGATGAATGTCAAAGCAGAAGCCAAAGACACTCGCTTCGATCTGGTGAAGTGGCTTGTTGTGGCTGCTTTGGTGGCCGTGGCGGTGGTGGGTAATCAGTATTATTCTGCCGAGCCCATTCTCTACAGGGTTCTAGCGCTTCTCGCGTTCGCTGTGGTTGCTGCATTTGTGGCTCTGCAGACTTCTAAAGGTCGTGCCTTTTTCGTTCTTCTGAAAGAAGCGCGCGTCGAGATTCGTAAAGTCGTTTGGCCGACCCGTCAAGAAACCACTCAGACTACACTGATTGTTGTGGCTGTTGTGCTGGTTATGGCGCTGCTGTTGTGGGGGCTTGATTCTCTCCTCGGTTGGCTGGTTTCCATGGTCGTAGGGTAAGGGTGTCTCGTGGCTAAGCGTTGGTATGTGGTTCATGCTTACTCGGGTTACGAGAAGCATGTCATGCGCTCGCTAGTCGAGCGCATCAAGCTTGCTGGTATGGAAGACCATTTCGGTGAGATCCTGGTTCCCACTGAAGAAGTGGTCGAGATGCGTAACGGGCAGAAGCGCAAAAGTGAGCGCAAGTTCTTCCCAGGTTATGTGCTTGTTCAGATGGACATGGCTGAAGGCGCTTGGCATTTAGTCAAGGATACGCCTCGGGTCATGGGTTTCATTGGTGGTACTGCAGATAAGCCTGCGCCGATAACGGATAGGGAAGCTGAGGCGATCCTGCGTCGCGTAGCTGATGGAAGCGATAAGCCTAGGCCCAAGACTCTATTCGAGCCGGGTGAGGTGGTTCGTGTGGCGGACGGTCCGTTTGCTGATTTCAATGGTGTTGTTGAAGAAGTCAATTACGAGAAGAGCCGTATCCAGGTGGCTGTTCTTATCTTTGGCCGCTCCACACCTGTAGAATTGGAGTTCAGTCAGGTCGAGAAGGTCTAGCTGTAGAAAGCATCCCACACCCCGCAGCTGCTGGCTGCGGGGTTTTGTCGTCACTGGGGTATTTAAGTAAACAGGGGAGCCGTTAGGCGCTATCACCCGGAACGGAGTAGTTATGGCTAAGAAGATTCAAGCTTATATCAAGCTTCAGGTAAAGGCCGGTCAGGCCAATCCGTCGCCACCCGTTGGTCCTGCATTGGGTCAGCATGGCGTCAATATCATGGAATTCTGTAAGGCATTTAATGCCCGTACTCAGGGTCAGGAAGCTGGTCTTCCGACGCCGGTGATCATCACCGTCTATAGCGACCGCAGCTTCACCTTTGAGACTAAAAGCACTCCCGCAGCCGTTCTGTTGAAGAAGGCTGCTGGTATTACTAGTGGTTCTGCTCGTCCGAACACCCAGAAGGTCGGCACTGTTACCCGTGCTCAGCTGGAAGAGATCGCGAAGACCAAGAACGCTGATCTTACCGCTGCAGATCTCGATGCGGCCGTGCGCACCATCGCCGGCTCCGCTCGCAGCATGGGCCTGAACGTGGAGGGTGTGTAATGGCTAAGTTGACCAAACGGCAGAAGGTTATTGCCGAAAAGATCGAAGCTGGCAAGCAGTACGCGTTCGAAGATGCCGCTACGTTGCTGGCTCAGCTCTCGGCAGTTAAATTTACCGAGTCGTTCGACATCGCTATCAACCTGGGGGTGGATCCTCGTAAATCCGATCAGGTTGTTCGTGGCGCTACCGTTCTGCCGAACGGTACTGGTAAGAGCGTACGTGTTGCTGTCTTCACACAGGGTCCGGCTGCCGAAGCTGCGCTGGCGGCCGGTGCTGATCGGGTCGGAATGGACGAGCTCGCTGCAGAAATGAAAGGTGGTGAACTCAACTACGACGTCGTAATTGCCTCGCCTGATGCAATGCGCGTTGTGGGTCAGCTGGGTCAGATTCTCGGTCCGCGTGGCCTGATGCCTAACCCGAAAGTTGGTACTGTCACGCCGGACGTTGCGACCGCTGTCAAGAATGCCAAGGCTGGTCAGGTGCGTTTCCGTACCGACAAGAACGGCATCATTCATACCTCGGTTGGCAAGGTAGGTTTCGAAGCGGGTCAGCTGAAGCAGAACGTCGAGGCGTTGCTGTCCGACCTTAAGCGTCTTAAGCCGTCTACCTCCAAAGGTATCTATGTCAAGCGCGTTACCCTGAGCACCACCATGGGGCCTGGCTTGGTCATCGATCAGGCGTCCCTCGAGGCGTAATGCATTGGCGCCCTGGCTTTCGGCAGGGCGCAACACATTGGGGTCCCTGCCTGGCGGGGGCTATCCAAGACCGTAGGCGACGCAAGTCTTAAACCAAAGAAGCACCGCTTTTTCAGGCCTACGCAGAGGTGCTCCCGATTCGTACCGAATCAGACACCAAAACCCGTCCGGTTTCGACCGGGCGAACCGGTAACATCCAGGAGTAACAAACCCGTGGCAATTAAACTCGAAGACAAGAAAGCCATCGTCGCTGAAGTCAACGAGGCTGCCAAAGCTGCCCTTTCCGCTGTTGTGGCTGATGCCCGTGGCGTGACCGTGGGAGCCATGACCGGACTCCGTAAAGAGGCCCGCGAAGCTGGGGTATACGTGCGTGTTGTGCGTAATACCCTGCTGCGCCGCGCTGTTGAAGGCACTCAATATGACGTGCTCAACGACGTGTTCAAGGGCCCGACCCTTATCGCTTTCTCCACTGAACATCCGGGCGCTGCTGCCCGTATCTTCAAGGAGTTCGCCAAGGGTCAGGACAAGTTCGAGATCAAGGCTGCTGCGTTCGAGGGTCAGTTCATCGCAGCCAACCAGATCGACGCTTTGGCAACCCTGCCGACTTATGACGAAGCTATTTCGCAGCTGATGAGCGTGATGCAAGGCGCTACCAGCAAGCTGGCTCGTACTCTGGCGGCCGTTCGCGACCAGAAAGAAGCTGCTGCGGCCTAACGGCACGCAAGGCACCTTTCGAATATCTTTTTGAATTAGATGGCCGCAGGCCGTCACCTAAATATAGGAACTTAGAGTCATGGCTCTTACCAACGAAGACATCATCAACGCCGTTTCCGAAATGTCCGTGATGCAGGTTGTTGAACTGATCAAGGCAATGGAAGAGAAGTTCGGCGTTACTGCCGCTGCTGCTACCGTTGCTGCTGCTGGCCCGGCTGCTGCCGCGGCTGAAGAGCAAACCGAGTTCAACGTTATCCTGGCCGAAGCTGGCGATAAGAAAGTAAACGTTATTAAGGCCGTTCGTGAGCTGACCGGTCTGGGCTTGAAAGAAGCCAAGGCAGTGGTTGACGGCGCGCCTGGCGTGGTTAAAGAAGGCGTTTCGAAAGAAGAAGCCGAAGCTGCCAAGAAGGCTCTGGAAGAAGCAGGCGCTAAAGTCGAGCTCAAGTAAGCACGACCTTGCGTCTACAGCCGAAGCGACTCGCGTAAGGCTGATGGCTGGTGGCTTTTGCCACCGGCCTTTTTCCGTTATAGCTGCCTCATACTCATTGGGCAGCGCAGATGGAATGCCGCTCTGATGGCGGTGCGAATCGTAGAATTCGCAAGATTTTCTGGCTGCTCCCGTCGGGAGAAGCCAAACAAGCAGGTGACCAAGCTGGGGAACGCTGATGGCTTACTCATACACTGAGAAAAAACGAATCCGCAAGGACTTTAGCAAGTTACCGCACGTAATGGACGTGCCGTATCTTTTGGCCATCCAGCTGGATTCGTACCGCGAATTCCTGCAGGCGGGAGCGACCAAGGATCAATTCCGCGACATTGGCTTGCATGCAGCCTTCAAATCCGTTTTTCCGATAATCAGCTACTCAGGCAATGCAGCGCTTGAGTACGTCGGCTATCGGCTGGGCGACCCGGCTTTCGACGTCAAGGAGTGCGTGCTGCGCGGTGTGACCTTCGCTGTGCCACTGCGGGTAAAAGTGCGCCTTATCATCTTTGATAAGGAATCGTCGAGTAAGGCGATCAAGGACATCAAGGAGCAGGAAGTCTACATGGGGGAAATCCCCCTGATGACTGAAAACGGTACCTTTATTATCAACGGTACCGAGCGCGTGATCGTGTCTCAGCTGCACCGTTCACCAGGTGTGTTCTTCGATCATGATCGCGGCAAAACCCATAGCTCGGGTAAATTGCTCTATTCCGCTCGTATCATTCCGTACCGTGGTTCATGGCTCGACTTCGAGTTCGACCCGAAAGATGCGGTCTTTGTACGTATCGATCGCCGTCGCAAATTGCCGGCATCGGTGCTTTTGCGTGCACTGAACTACGGCACCGAAGAAATTCTCGATGCGTTCTACGACACCAACGTATTCCACGTCAAAGGCGAAACGCTTAGCCTGGAACTGGTTCCGCAGCGTCTTCGCGGTGAGATCGCATCGTTCGATATCACTGATGAGAACGGCAAGGTGATTGTCGAGCAGGGCCGTCGCATTACTGCGCGCCACATCAATCAGCTCGACAAGTCCGGCATCAAGTCACTCGATATGCCGATGGATTACGTCTTGGGTCGCACCACTGCGAAGGCAATTGTGCATCCCGCCACTGGCGAAATCATTGCCGAGTGCAACACAGAGCTAACTGTCGAAATCCTGGCAAAACTGGTGAAGGCGCAGGTTGTTCGTTTCGAGACGTTGTACACCAACGACATCGACTGTGGCCCGTTCATCTCCGATACGTTGAAGATCGATTCGACCACCAACCAGCTCGAAGCGCTGGTGGAGATCTATCGCATGATGCGTCCCGGCGAGCCGCCGACCAAGGACGCTGCCGAGACGCTGTTCAACAACCTGTTCTTCGCCTCGGAGCGCTACGACCTGTCCGCTGTGGGTCGTATGAAGTTCAACCGTCGTATCGGTCGTACCGAGATCGAAGGTTCAGGCGTGCTGAGCCGCGAGGACATCGTTGCGGTACTGAAGACGCTTGTCGACATTCGTAACGGCAAAGGTGTAGTCGACGACATCGACCACTTGGGTAACCGTCGTGTCCGTTGTGTGGGCGAGATGGCGGAAAACCAGTTCCGTGTTGGCCTGGTTCGCGTTGAGCGTGCGGTCAAGGAGCGTCTCTCCATGGCCGAAAGCGAAGGCTTGATGCCGCAGGACCTGATTAACGCCAAGCCAGTTGCAGCGGCGGTAAAAGAGTTCTTCGGCTCCAGCCAGCTGTCGCAGTTCATGGACCAAAACAACCCGCTCTCGGAGATTACACACAAGCGTCGTGTCTCTGCACTCGGCCCGGGCGGGTTGACTCGTGAGCGCGCTGGCTTCGAAGTTCGCGACGTGCACCCGACCCATTACGGTCGTGTTTGCCCTATTGAGACGCCTGAAGGACCAAACATTGGTCTGATCAACTCCTTGGCAGCGTACGCGCGTACCAACCAGTACGGCTTCCTCGAAAGCCCGTACCGTGTCGTCAAGGAAGGAGAGGTCACTGACGAAATCGTATTCCTTTCGGCCATCGAAGAAGCTGACCACGTCATTGCTCAGGCAAGCGCCAAGCTGGACGGACGCAAGCTTGTCGACGAGCTGGTTGCTGTGCGTCATCAGAACGAGTTCACGGTCAAGGCTCCTGAAGACGTCACCCTGATGGATGTGTCGCCGAAGCAGGTCGTTTCCGTGGCTGCGTCGCTGATTCCGTTCCTTGAGCATGACGATGCCAACCGCGCCCTCATGGGCTCGAACATGCAGCGTCAGGCTGTACCGACGCTGCGTTCGGACAAGCCGCTGGTGGGCACCGGCATGGAGCGCAACGTTGCGCGTGATTCCGGCGTGTGTGTGGTGGCTCGTCGTGGTGGCGTGATCGATTCGGTCGATGCTAGCCGTGTGGTCGTGCGTGTGCATGACGCGGAAGTCGAAACTGGTGAAGCCGGTGTCGACATCTACAACCTGACCAAATACACCCGCTCCAACCAGAACACCTGTATCAACCAGCGTCCGCTGGTTAGCAAGGGTGACGTGGTCGAGCGCGGCGACATCATGGCCGATGGTCCGTCCACCGACATGGGTGAACTGGCTCTTGGGCAGAACATGCGCGTCGCGTTCATGCCGTGGAACGGCTACAACTTCGAAGACTCGATTCTTCTCTCCGAGCGTGTGGTTCAGGAAGACCGTTTCACCACCATTCACATCCAGGAGCTCACTTGCGTTTCGCGCGACACCAAGCTTGGCCCAGAAGAGATCACCGCAGACATCCCGAACGTGGGTGAGGCTGCGCTGAACAAGCTGGACGAAGCAGGTATCGTCTATGTGGGCGCTGAAGTAGGTGCGGGCGATATCCTGGTGGGCAAGGTTACGCCGAAAGGCGAAACCCAGCTGACACCGGAAGAAAAGCTGCTGCGTGCGATCTTTGGTGAGAAGGCGTCCGACGTTAAGGATACCTCCCTGCGTGTGCCGACCGGCACCAAGGGTACGGTCATCGACGTTCAGGTCTTCATCCGTGACGGTGTCGAGCGCGATTCCCGTGCGCTAGCCATCGAGAAGATGCAGCTGGACGAGATTCGCAAGGACCTCAACGAAGAGTTTCGTATCGTTGAAGGTGCGACTTTCGAGCGTCTACGCTCCGCTCTCGTTGGCGCAACCGTTGAGGGTGGTGCAGGCCTGAAGAAGGGTGCCGTCATCACTGATGAACTTCTAGACGGCCTCGAGCATGGGCAGTGGTTCAAGCTGCGCATGGCTGAAGATGCACTGAACGAGCAGCTGGAAAAGGCGCAGGCCTATATTTCCGACCGACGCCAACTGCTCGACGACAAGTTCGAAGATAAGAAGCGCAAGCTGCAGCAGGGCGATGACCTGGCGCCTGGCGTGCTGAAGATCGTCAAGGTTTACCTGGCCATCAAGCGTCGCATCCAGCCGGGTGACAAGATGGCGGGTCGCCACGGTAACAAGGGTGTTGTCTCGGTCATTATGCCGGTTGAAGACATGCCGCATGATGCCAACGGCACCCCGGTAGACATCGTGCTCAACCCGCTGGGCGTTCCTTCGCGTATGAACGTCGGTCAGATTCTCGAAACCCACCTCGGCCTCGCTGCTAAGGGCTTGGGTGAGAAAATCAACCGCATGCTCGAAGAGCAGCGCAAGGTTGCTGAACTGCGCAAATTCCTGACCGAAATCTACAACGAGATTGGTGGGCGTCAGGAAAACCTTGAGAGCTTCAGCGATCAGGAAGTTCTGGATCTGGCCAAGAACCTGCGCGGTGGCGTGCCGATGGCAACTCCCGTATTCGATGGGGCCAAGGAGCGCGAGATCAAGGCCATGCTGAAGCTTGCCGATCTCCCGGAAAGCGGCCAGATGCAGCTGTTCGACGGCCGTACCGGCAACAAATTTGAGCGTACGACCACTGTCGGTTACATGTACATGTTGAAGCTGAACCACCTGGTCGACGACAAGATGCACGCGCGCTCCACCGGTTCCTATAGCCTGGTTACTCAGCAGCCGCTGGGTGGTAAGGCACAGTTCGGTGGCCAGCGTTTCGGGGAAATGGAGGTCTGGGCACTGGAAGCTTATGGTGCTGCCTACACCCTGCAGGAAATGCTCACGGTCAAGTCGGACGACGTGAACGGGCGGACCAAGATGTACAAGAACATCGTGGACGGAGATCACCGGATGGAGCCCGGCATGCCGGAGTCCTTCAACGTGTTGATCAAAGAAATCCGCTCGCTCGGTATCGACATCGATCTGGAAACCGAATAACCACGCACCGCCTATGCGGCGACCGGCATCAGCCGGCCGTCGCAGGTCCGTGAGGAGGAAAGGCCTTGAAAGACTTGCTGAATCTGTTGAAAAACCAGGGTCAAATCGAAGAGTTCGATGCCATCAAGATTGCATTGGCTTCGCCCGAGATGATCCGTTCCTGGTCCTTTGGCGAGGTCAAGAAGCCAGAGACCATCAACTACCGTACGTTCAAGCCCGAGCGCGACGGCCTGTTCTGCGCCAAGATCTTTGGCCCGGTCAAAGACTACGAGTGCCTGTGCGGTAAGTACAAACGCCTCAAGCATCGTGGTGTCATCTGTGAAAAATGCGGTGTCGAAGTCGCTTTGGCCAAGGTGCGCCGTGAGCGCATGGCGCATATCGAGCTGGCTTCGCCAGTCGCACACATCTGGTTCCTGAAGTCATTGCCGAGCCGTATCGGCCTGCTGCTGGACATGACCCTGCGTGACATCGAGCGTGTGCTTTACTTCGAAAGCTACGTTGTCATCGATCCAGGCATGACCACGCTTGAGAAAGGACAGCTGCTCAACGATGAGCAGTATTTCGAAGCGCTGGAAGAGTTCGGAGACGACTTCGATGCCCGCATGGGTGCAGAAGCCGTGCGCGAGCTGTTGCATGAAATTGACCTTGAGCACGAGATCGGTCGCCTGCGAGAAGAGATTCCGCAGACCAACTCGGAAACCAAGATCAAGAAGCTGTCCAAGCGGCTGAAGCTGATGGAAGCCTTCCATGGTTCGGGCAACCTGCCGGAGTGGATGGTCCTGACCGTTCTGCCGGTGTTGCCGCCAGATCTACGTCCACTGGTTCCGCTCGATGGTGGCCGTTTCGCTACATCGGATCTGAACGACCTGTATCGCCGCGTGATCAACCGTAACAACCGTCTCAAGCGCCTGCTCGATCTGTCCGCGCCGGATATCATCGTGCGCAACGAAAAGCGCATGTTGCAGGAAGCTGTTGATGCACTGCTGGACAATGGTCGCCGTGGTCGGGCCATCACTGGCTCGAACAAGCGCCCGCTCAAGTCCCTGGCCGATATGATCAAGGGCAAGCAAGGTCGTTTCCGTCAGAACCTGCTCGGCAAGCGCGTGGACTACTCTGGTCGTTCAGTTATCACCGTCGGCCCGACCCTGCGCCTGCATCAGTGCGGTCTGCCGAAAAAGATGGCGCTCGAGCTCTTCAAGCCGTTCATTTTCGGCAAGCTGGAAATGCGTGGCATGGCGACTACCATCAAGGCCGCCAAGAAGATGGTAGAGCGCGAGCTGCCTGAAGTTTGGGACGTACTCGCTGAAGTCATCCGCGAACATCCCGTGCTGCTGAACCGCGCTCCGACTTTGCACCGTCTGGGTATCCAGGCGTTCGAGCCCGTACTGATCGAAGGTAAAGCCATCCAGCTTCATCCGCTGGTATGTGCGGCGTATAACGCTGACTTCGACGGCGACCAGATGGCTGTTCACGTACCGCTGACGCTGGAAGCCCAGCTCGAAGCGCGCGCGCTGATGATGTCGACCAATAACATCCTGTCGCCTGCCAACGGTGAGCCCATCATCGTGCCGTCGCAGGACGTGGTTCTGGGTCTGTATTACATGACCCGTGAAGCCATCAATGCCAAGGGTGAAGGTCGTGTATTTGCCGACCTGCAGGAAGTCGATCGCGTATTCCGTGCAGGCGAAGCGTCACTGCATGCCCGCGTCAAGGTTCGTATCAACGAAACCATCAAGGATCGCGACGGTTCGATCACCAAGAACGCCCGCATTGTCGACACTACTGTCGGCCGCGCGCTGCTGTTCCAGGTAGTCCCCGCTGGCCTGCCCTTCGATGTCGTCAACCAGCCGATGAAGAAGAAGGCGATCTCCAAGCTGATCAACCTGTGCTACCGCACCGTTGGTCTCAAGGACACCGTGATCTTCGCCGACCAGCTGATGTACACCGGTTTTGCTTATTCGACCATTTCCGGCGTGTCGATCGGTGTGAATGATTTCGTCATCCCGGACGAGAAAGCGCGCATCATCGATGCCGCGACCGAAGAAGTGAAGGAAATCGAATCACAGTACGCCTCCGGCCTGGTAACCCAGGGCGAGAAGTACAACAAGGTGATCGACCTGTGGTCAAAGGCCAACGACGAAGTTTCCAAGGCCATGATGGCCAACCTGTCGAAAGAAAAAGTCATCGATCGCGATGGTAACGAAGCCGAGCAGGACTCGTTCAATTCGATGTACATGATGGCTGACTCCGGTGCGCGGGGCTCCGCAGCCCAGATTCGCCAGCTCGCCGGTATGCGTGGTCTGATGGCCAAGCCAGACGGCTCGATCATTGAGACGCCGATTACCGCGAACTTCCGTGAAGGCTTGAACGTACTTCAGTACTTCATCTCGACTCACGGTGCGCGTAAGGGGTTGGCGGATACTGCACTGAAGACAGCAAACTCCGGCTACCTGACGCGTCGTCTGGTCGATGTGGCTCAGGACCTGGTAGTAACCGAGGTCGATTGCGGTACCGAACAGGGTCTGTTCATGACGCCGCACATTGAAGGCGGTGACGTCGTCGAGCCGCTGGGTGAGCGCGTACTGGGACGAGTCATTGCCCGTGACGTGATCAAGCCGGGTACCGAAGAGGTTTTGGTCCCTGCCGGCACGTTGGTTGATGAGCAGTGGGTCGATTTCATCGAACTGAACAGCATCGATGAAGTGGTTGTCCGTTCGCCGATCAGCTGCGAAACCCGCTACGGTATCTGCGCCAAGTGCTACGGCCGCGATCTGGCGCGTGGTCATCTGGTGAACATCGGTGAGGCGGTTGGCGTTATCGCCGCTCAGTCCATCGGTGAGCCAGGTACCCAGCTGACGATGCGTACGTTCCACATCGGTGGTGCCGCCAGCCGGACGTCGGCTGTCGACAACGTGATGGTGAAGAATGGCGGAACAATCCGTCTTCACAACCTGAAGCACGTGGAACGCGCGGATGGTGCGCTGATTGCCGTTTCCCGTTCCGGCGAGCTGGCTGTTGCAGACGACTTCGGCCGTGAGCGCGAGCGTTACAAGCTACCTTACGGTGCGGTGATCTCAGTTAAAGAGGGTGACAAGGTCGATGCCGGCGCTGTAGTCGCCAAGTGGGATCCGCACACTCACCCAATCGTTACCGAAATGAAAGGTATCGTGACCTTCGTTGGGATGGAGGAGAACATCACTATCAAGCGGCAGACCGATGAACTCACCGGTCTGACCAACATTGAAGTGATGGATCCCAAGGACCGTCCAGCTTCGGGCAAAGATATCCGACCAGCCATTAAGATGGTCGATGCGAGCGGCAAGGAATTGCTGCTGCCGGGTACCGATGTGCCTGCTCAGTACTTCCTGCCAGCGAACGCGCTTGTTGGAGTGGCTGACGGTGCCGAGATCAGCGTGGGCGACGTTATCGCACGTATCCCGCAAGAAACGTCGAAGACTCGTGACATCACGGGTGGTCTGCCGCGCGTCGCCGACCTCTTTGAGGCGCGTCGTCCAAAAGAGCCATCGATTCTGGCTGAGATCAGCGGCACGATTTCCTTCGGTAAGGAAACCAAAGGCAAGCGTCGTCTAGTGATCACGCCAACTGACGGTACCGATCCATACGAAGAGCTGATTCCGAAGTGGCGTCACCTGAACGTGTTCGAGGGTGAGCAGGTAAACAAGGGTGAGGTTATCTCTGACGGTCCGAGTAACCCGCACGACATCCTGCGTCTGTTGGGTGTCAGCGCGCTTGCCAAGTACATCGTCAACGAAATCCAGGACGTTTACCGTCTGCAGGGTGTAAAGATCAACGACAAGCACATCGAAACCATTCTGCGGCAAATGCTGCGTAAGGTCGAAGTGGCAGAGTCGGGCGACTCGAGTTTCATCAAGGGTGACCAGATGGAGCTTACCCAGGTCCTCGAGGAGAACGAGCGTCTTTCAGTGGAAGACAAGTTCGGTTCGAAATACATTCGCGTGCTGCTTGGCATCACTAAAGCCTCGCTGTCTACCGAGTCGTTCATCTCGGCTGCGTCCTTCCAGGAAACCACGCGCGTGCTTACAGAGGCCGCAGTGACTGGTAAGCGTGACTATCTGCGCGGACTCAAGGAGAACGTAGTTGTCGGACGTTTGATCCCGGCCGGTACCGGTCTGCAATATCACAGCGAGCGCAAGCGCAAGCGTGATGCCGAGAAACCCGTTCGTGTGAGTGCTGATGAAGTCGAAGCAGCATTGACTGAGGCACTCAACTCGAGTGGTAGCTGATTGGCGAGGCCCCGGCGCGAGTCGGGGCGCGCCTTGACGGTGGACAGGAAGCTCTTTAGACTCTTGTACCCCTAATTTGGCGGGGCATTGCGCCCTGCCATTTTTCGTTTGTGTCGAAAGACAACAGTGGAGCTAGTAGATGGCAACGATTAACCAGCTGGTACGCCAGCCGCGCAAGCGCGTCGTCGAGAAAAGCGACGTCCCTGCGCTGCAGAACTGCCCGCAACGTCGTGGCGTGTGCACTCGTGTATACACCACCACGCCAAAGAAACCGAACTCTGCGCTGCGTAAAGTATGCCGTGTTCGTCTGACCAACGGCTTTGAAGTCGCCTCCTACATTGGTGGTGAAGGTCACAACCTGCAAGAGCACAGCGTAGTGCTGATTCGCGGCGGTCGTGTTAAAGACCTCCCGGGTGTTCGCTACCACACCGTGCGCGGTTCGCTGGATACCTCTGGTGTCAAGGACCGTAAGCAGGGTCGTTCCAAGTACGGCGCCAAGCGTCCGAAGTAATCAGTATCATTATTTATCTGAGTCGATAAGAGTAAGGTCGGGCGTAACCTAGTCGTTATAGTTCCGGGCTAACCTGAAGACCGTTTGAGGGCTTATCAATGCCAAGACGTCGTGTAGCAGCCAAGCGCGAAATCCTTGACGATCCGAAGTACGGAAGTCTGATTCTTGCCAAGTTCATGAACCACGTGATGGAAAGCGGTAAGAAGGCCGTTGCCGAGCGTATCGTTTATGGTGCGTTGGACAAGGTCAAAGAGCGTAAGAACAGCGATCCACTGGAAATCTTCGAAAAAGCACTCGACGCCATCGCTCCGCTGGTCGAAGTGAAGTCCCGCCGCGTAGGTGGTGCGACTTACCAGGTTCCGGTCGAAGTTCGTCCTTCCCGTCGTAATGCTCTGGCTATGCGTTGGCTGGTAGATGCTGCGCGCAAGCGTGGCGAGAAATCCATGGCCCTGCGTTTGGCAGGTGAGCTGACGGATGCATTTGAAGGTAAGGGCGCTGCAGTTAAGAAGCGTGAAGATGTGCATCGCATGGCTGAAGCCAACAAGGCCTTCTCGCACTACCGCTTCTAATATTCAGCGTCAACAACTTGCGAGGGCTTTATGGCTCGTACTACCCCGATTAACCGCTACCGTAATATCGGTATCGTTGCTCACGTGGATGCGGGTAAAACCACAACCACTGAGCGCGTCCTTTTTTATACGGGCGTAAACCACAAGATGGGCGAGGTGCATGACGGCGCCGCGACCATGGATTGGATGGTTCAGGAGCAGGAGCGTGGTATTACCATTACTTCTGCTGCGACCACCGCTTTCTGGGCTGGCTCCGAAAAGCAGTTCGACAGGCATCGTTTCAACATCATCGATACTCCCGGTCACGTTGACTTCACCATCGAAGTAGAGCGCTCACTGCGCGTGCTTGACGGTGCAGTTGTGGTGTTCTGCGGTACTTCGGGTGTTGAGCCGCAGTCTGAAACCGTTTGGCGCCAGGCCAACAAGTACGGTGTTCCGCGCTTGGTCTACGTCAACAAGATGGACCGCGCTGGCGCCAACTTCCTGCGTGTAGTCGGACAGATCAAGCAGCGTCTCGGTCATACTCCTGTGCCTATCCAGCTCGCCATTGGTGCTGAGGATAACTTCCAGGGCCAGATCGATCTGATCAAGATGAAAGCCATCTACTGGAACGACGAAGACAAAGGCATGACCTTCCGTGAGGAAGAGATCCCGGCCGAGCTGCAAGATCTGGCTGAGGAGTGGCGCAGCAACATGGTCGAGGCTGCAGCTGAGGCGACCGAGGAGCTGATGAACAAATACCTCGAAGGTGAAGAGCTCACCACCGAGGAAATCAAAGCTGCTCTGCGTCAGCGCACGATTGCTGGTGAGATTGTTCTGGCTGTCTGTGGTTCGTCCTTCAAGAACAAGGGCGTGCCCCTGGTTCTGGATGCTGTTATCGACTACCTGCCTGCGCCTGCCGATATTCCGGCAATCAAGGGTACGGACATCGACGACGAAACCATCGAGATGGAACGTCATGCTGACGACGCTGAGCCTTTCTCTGCGCTGGCCTTCAAGATCGCGACTGATCCTTTCGTCGGTACGCTGACCTTCGCTCGTGTCTATTCCGGTGTATTGAACTCTGGCGACGGCGTTCTGAACTCGGTTAAGGGCAAGAAAGAGCGTGTTGGTCGTATGGTGCAGATGCATGCGAACAGCCGTGAAGAAATCAAAGAAGTACGCGCGGGCGACATCGCTGCGCTGATCGGTATGAAGGATGTCACCACAGGGGACACCCTTTGCGCTCTCGACAAGCCGATCATTCTGGTTCGTATGGACTTCCCGGAGCCGGTTATCTCGGTTGCGGTAGAGCCCAAGACCAAGGATGACCAGGAGAAGATGGGTATTGCACTGGGCAAGCTTGCACAGGAAGACCCGTCGTTCCGCGTAAAGACTGACGAAGAAACTGGGCAGACCATCATTTCCGGTATGGGTGAGCTTCACCTTGATATCCTCGTTGATCGCATGAAGCGCGAATTCAACGTCGAGGCCAACATTGGTAAGCCTCAGGTTTCCTACCGCGAAAAAATCACCAAGAACTGCGAGATCGAAGGCAAATTCGTACGTCAGTCCGGTGGTCGTGGTCAGTTCGGTCATTGCTGGATTCGCTTTGCTCCGGCAGACGAAGGTCAGGAAGGTCTGGTGTTCGTGAACGAAGTTGTGGGTGGTGTGGTTCCGAAGGAATACATACCGGCCATCCAGAAAGGCATCGAAGAGCAGATGAAGAACGGCGTTGTGGCCGGTTATCCGCTTATCGGCCTGAAGGCAACCGTTTTCGATGGCTCCTACCACGACGTCGACTCCAACGAGATGGCGTTCAAGGTAGCC
The DNA here is from genome assembly GCF_051028275.1 of Stutzerimonas stutzeri. Taxonomy (GTDB): domain Bacteria; phylum Pseudomonadota; class Gammaproteobacteria; order Pseudomonadales; family Pseudomonadaceae; genus Stutzerimonas; species Stutzerimonas stutzeri_AS. Next base: position 3,628,121 of record NZ_CP069269.1, on the reverse strand, counting down.
GCTTCCATGGCGACCAAGCAGCTGGCTCAAAAGGGCGGCGGTGTTGTGCTTGAGCCGATCATGAAGGTAGAAGTGGTAACCCCTGAGGATTACATGGGTGACGTGATGGGTGACCTGAACCGTCGTCGTGGTCTGATTCAGGGTATGGAAGACACAGTGTCCGGCAAGGTGATCCGTGCCGAGGTGCCGCTGGGTGAAATGTTCGGTTATGCGACCGACGTTCGTTCCATGTCTCAGGGTCGCGCGAGCTACTCCATGGAATTCTCCAAATACTCCGAGGCTCCGTCGAATATCGTCGAAGCACTGGTTAAAAAACAAGGTTGATTCAGCCCTTTAGGCAAGAGGTTTACTGTCGTGGCTAAAGAAAAATTCGAACGTAACAAACCGCATGTGAACGTAGGCACCATTGGTCACGTCGACCATGGCAAGACTACTCTGACTGCTGCACTGACTCGTGTATGTTCCGAGGTTTTCGGTTCCGCTCGTGTCGACTTCGATAAGATCGACAGCGCTCCGGAAGAGAAGGCTCGTGGTATTACCATCAACACTGCACACGTAGAGTACGACTCCAATGTTCGTCACTACGCGCACGTTGACTGCCCAGGCCACGCTGACTATGTGAAGAACATGATCACTGGCGCTGCTCAGATGGACGGTGCGATTCTGGTTTGCTCCGCTGCTGACGGCCCGATGCCGCAGACCCGCGAGCACATCCTGCTGTCCCGTCAGGTTGGTGTTCCTTACATCGTAGTCTTCCTGAACAAGGCTGACATGGTGGACGACGCTGAGCTGCTGGAACTGGTTGAAATGGAAGTGCGTGACCTGCTGTCGACTTACGACTTCCCGGGTGACGACACGCCGATCATCATTGGTTCTGCGCTGATGGCGCTGAACGGTGAAGACGATAACGAGCTGGGTACCACTGCGGTCAAGAAACTGGTCGAGACTCTGGATACCTATATCCCTGAGCCGGTACGTGCCATTGACAAGCCATTCCTGATGCCGATCGAAGACGTGTTCTCGATCTCCGGTCGCGGTACCGTTGTGACCGGTCGTGTAGAGCGCGGCATCGTCAAGGTTCAGGAAGAAATCGAAATCGTTGGTCTGCGTGACACCACCAAGACTACCTGTACCGGTGTGGAGATGTTCCGCAAGCTGCTCGACGAAGGTCGTGCTGGCGAGAACTGCGGTGTCCTGCTGCGTGGCACTAAGCGCGATGATGTCGAGCGTGGTCAGGTACTGGCCAAGCCGGGCACCATCAAGCCGCACACCAAGTTCGAAGCTGAAGTGTACGTTTTGTCCAAGGAAGAAGGTGGTCGTCACACGCCGTTCTTCAAGGGCTACCGTCCTCAGTTCTACTTCCGTACCACTGACGTGACTGGTTCGTGCGAACTGCCAGAAGGCGTCGAGATGGTAATGCCGGGCGATAACGTCAAGATGGTTGTCACCCTGATCAAGCCGATCGCCATGGAAGACGGCCTGCGCTTCGCTATTCGCGAAGGCGGACGTACCGTAGGTGCCGGCGTGGTTGCCAAGATCGTCGAATAAACTATTCGAGATCGGAAAGGGCCCTTCGGGGCCCTTTTTCTATTGTTGATCATTTATTGACACCCCCTGGACGCATCCGTACAATTGCGCCTCCTTTTACCGGGCGTATTGCGTTTGGTAGGGATGGCTAATTGGAGTCTGAGGTCAAAATGCAAAACCAACAAATCCGTATTCGGTTGAAGGCTTTTGACCATCGCCTGATCGATCAATCAACCCAGGAAATCGTGGAAACCGCGAAACGTACTGGTGCTCAGGTGCGTGGTCCGATTCCACTGCCGACCCGCAAAGAGCGGTTCACTGTTCTGGTTTCTCCGCACGTCAACAAAGATGCGCGCGACCAGTATGAGATCCGTACTCATAAGCGTGTGCTGGATATCGTCCAGCCAACCGACAAAACTGTCGATGCGCTGATGAAGCTTGATCTTGCGGCTGGCGTGGAAGTGCAGATCAGCCTCGGCTAAAACCTCGAGTTTTAGTCGTGTAACGCTCTGAAATGGGCGGCCATAGCGGGTGAAAGCCCCGTACACTCAAGAGGTTACAACATGACTATTGGTGTAGTCGGTCGTAAATGCGGCATGACCCGCGTTTTCACCGAAGATGGTGTCTCTATTCCGGTTACGGTCATTGAGATCGAGCCGAATCGCGTCACTCAGTTCAAGAATGAAGACAGCGATGGCTATCGCGCCGTACAGGTTACTGTTGGCGAGCGTCGCGCGTCCCGCGTTACCAAGGCTCAGGCTGGTCACTTCGCTAAGGCGAACGTAGCTGCTGGTCGGGGCGTCTGGGAGTTTCGCCTTGATGGCGAGGAGTTCCAGGTTGGTGACCAGATCAATGCCGAGATTTTCCAGGCTGGACAGATGGTGGACGTCACCGGTCAGTCCAAGGGTAAAGGCTTCGCCGGTACCATCAAGCGCTGGAACTTCCGTGGCCAAGACAATACCCACGGTAACTCCGTATCCCACCGCGTCCCAGGCTCGATTGGCCAGTGCCAGACTCCTGGTCGTGTTTTCAAGGGCAAGAAGATGTCCGGGCACATGGGCGCAGAGCGCGTAACCGTGCAGTCCCTGGAAATCGTGCGTGTCGATGCAGAGCGTAATCTGCTGTTGGTTAAGGGCGCAGTGCCCGGCGCCACTGGTGGTGACGTTGTTGTGCGTCCGGCCGCCAAGGCTCGCGGGTAAGGGGGAGTTCACATGCAATTGAATGTAAATGGCGCACAGGCCATCGAAGTCTCCGAGCAAACCTTTGGTGGTGAGTTCAATGAGACGCTGGTGCACCAGGCTGTCGTCGCCTACATGGCTGGCGGTCGTCAGGGTAGCAAGCAGCAGAAGACTCGCTCCGATGTCTCGGGTGGCGGTAAGCGTCCCTGGCGTCAAAAAGGTACTGGCCGCGCGCGTGCGGGTACCTCGCGTGGTCCGATCTGGCGTGGCGGTGGTGTGACGTTCGCTGCTCGTCCACAGAACCATGAGCAAAAGCTCAACAAGAAGATGTATCGCGCAGCGCTGCGTTCCATTCTCTCCGAACTGGTTCGCTCCGAGCGTCTGGTCGTCGTAGAAGATTTCGCCGTTGATAGCCCCAAGACCAAACTGCTTGCTAACAAGTTGACTGGTATGGGGCTGAATGACGTACTGATCGTTTCCGATGCTGTCGATCAGAACCTGTATCTGGCGGCTCGCAACCTGCCGCACGTCGATGTTCGTGACGTCCAGGGTTCCGATCCCGTTAGCCTGATCGCCTATGACAAGGTGTTGATCACCGTGTCGGCTGTGAAGAAATTCGAGGAGCTGCTGGGATGAACCAGGAACGCGTATTCAAAGTCCTGCTTGGTCCGCACGTCTCCGAGAAGGCAACCATGCTGGCTGACAGCAAGAGCCAGTTCGTTTTCAAGGTTGCTACTGATGCAACCAAGCTGGAAATCAAGAAGGCCGTCGAAAGCCTGTTCAACGTGAAGGTTGCCAAGGTCAGTACCCTGAATGTTCAGGGCAAGACCAAGCGTACCGCTCGCGGTCTGGGCAAGCGCAACGACTGGAAGAAGGCGTACATCGCCCTTCAGCCAGGCCAGGATCTCGATTTCTCCGGCAACGCTGAGTAAGGAAGGGGTGCATCATGGCAATCGTTAAATGCAAACCGACTTCCGCAGGCCGCCGTTTTGTGGTCAAAGTGGTCGGTCAGGAGCTGCACAAAGGCGCTCCTTATGCTCCGCTGCTCGAGAAGAAGTCGAAGTCTGGCGGTCGTAACAACAATGGTCGTATCACCACTCGCCATATCGGTGGTGGTCACAAGCAGCATTATCGTCTGGTCGATTTTCGTCGTAACAAGGACGGTATTCCAGCTGTCGTTGAGCGCGTTGAGTATGACCCGAACCGTACTGCACACATTGCGCTGCTCAAGTACGCGGACGGTGAGCGCCGTTACATCATCGCTCCTAAGGGCGTGACTGCTGGCGATCAGCTGCTGTCCGGCGTGAACGCGCCGATCAAGGCTGGTAATAGCTTGCCGCTTCGCAATATCCCGCTGGGTTCCACTGTTCATGGTGTCGAACTGAAGCCGGGCAAGGGTGCCCAGATTGCTCGTTCCGCTGGTGCTTCTGCTCAGCTGGTCGCGCGTGAAGGTGCTTACGTGACGCTGCGTCTTCGCTCCGGCGAGATGCGCAAAGTACTGGCTGAGTGCCGTGCGACCCTGGGCGAGGTCTCGAACTCCGAGCACAGCCTGCGTTCGCTGGGTAAAGCAGGTGCCAAGCGCTGGCGCGGTGTTCGCCCAACCGTTCGCGGTGTGGCAATGAACCCGGTCGATCACCCCCACGGTGGTGGTGAGGGTCGTACCTCCGGTGGTCGTCATCCGGTGTCGCCATGGGGCTTCCCAACCAAGGGCGCGAAAACTCGCTCTAACAAGCGCACCGATAACATGATCGTCCGTCGTCGCAAGTAACTAGAGGGATACGACAGTGCCGCGTTCTCTGAAAAAAGGTCCTTTTATCGATCTTCACCTATTGAAGAAGGTCGAAGTGGCGATGGAAAAGAACGATCGTAAGCCGGTTAAAACCTGGTCGCGTCGTTCAATGATTCTGCCGCAAATGGTCGGTCTGACCATCGCTGTGCATAACGGTCGTCAGCATGTTCCCGTTCTCGTGAGCGAAGACATGGTCGGCCACAAACTCGGCGAGTTCGCTGGTACCCGCACTTATCGCGGGCACGTAGCGGACAAGAAAGGCAAGCGCTAAGGGGTAAGGAAAGATGGAAGTAGCCGCTAAGTTGTCGGGCGCTCGCATCTCCGCCCAGAAAGCCCGCCTGGTCGCCGACCAGATCCGCGGGAAGAAGGTGGGCGAAGCGCTCAACCTCCTGGCTTTCAGCAGTAAGAAAGCCGCCGAGATCATGAAGAAGGTGCTGGAGTCGGCTGTAGCCAACGCCGAGCACAACGAAGGCGCAGACGTGGACGACCTCAAGGTCTCTACCGTTTTCGTCAACGAGGGGCGTTCGCTTAAGCGCATCATGCCGCGTGCCAAAGGCCGCGCTGATCGCATCGTCAAGCGGTCTTGCCATATCACTGTCAAGGTTGCGGACAAGTAACGGAGTCGATCAGATGGGTCAGAAAGTACATCCCACTGGCATTCGCCTGGGAATCGTCAAGGAGCACACTTCCGTCTGGTATGCAGACGGTCGTACGTACGCCGATTATCTGCTTGCAGATCTGAACGTGCGTGAGTACCTCCAAGACAAATTAAAAAGCGCGTCCGTAAGCCGTATTGACATCCATCGTCCGGCTCAAACCGCACGCATCACCATCCACACCGCTCGTCCCGGCATCGTGATCGGCAAGAAGGGTGAAGATGTTGAAAAGCTGCGTCAGGACCTGACCAAGAAAATGGGTGTGCCTGTGCACATCAACATCGAAGAAATCCGCAAGCCGGAACTCGATGCAATGCTGGTAGCACAGAACGTCGCTCAACAGCTGGAGCGTCGCGTGATGTTCCGTCGCGCCATGAAGCGCGCCGTACAGAACGCGATCCGCATTGGTGCCAAGGGCATCAAGATCCAGGTGAGCGGTCGTCTGGGTGGGGCTGAAATCGCCCGTACGGAATGGTATCGGGAAGGCCGTGTGCCGCTGCACACCCTGCGTGCCGATATCGACTACAACACCTACGAAGCTCACACCACTTACGGTGTGATTGGCGTCAAGGTTTGGATCTTCAAAGGCGAAGTGATTGGTGGTCGCCATGAAGAGCTGAAGCCGCAAGCGCCTGCGCCTCGTAAAAAAGCTGCCAAGTAAGGAGTACGCCAAATGTTGCAACCAAAGCGTACAAAATTCCGCAAGCAGATGACCGGGCACAACCGTGGCCTGGCTCAGCGCGGTAGCAAAGTCAGCTTCGGCGAGTTCGCTCTGAAGTCTGTCGCTCGTGGTCGTCTGACTGCGCGTCAGATCGAGTCCGCACGTCGTGCGTTGACTCGTCACGTTAAGCGTGGCGGCAAGATCTGGATCCGCGTTTTCCCCGACAAGCCTATCTCCAAAAAGCCGCTTGAAGTGCGGATGGGTAAAGGTAAGGGTAACGTCGAGTACTGGGTAGCCCAGATCCAGCCGGGCAAGGTGCTCTACGAGATCGAGGGTGTTTCCGAAGAGCTGGCGCGTGAGGCATTCGCCCTGGCTGCTGCAAAGCTGCCGCTCGCCACCTCCTTTGTTAAGCGGACGGTGATGTGATGAAAGCGAATGAGCTTCGTGAAAAATCCGCTCAGCAGCTGAACGAGCAACTGCTCGAGCTGCTGCGCGACCAGTTCAATCTGCGTATGCAGAAAGCAACTGGCCAGTTGGGGCAGTCTCACCTGCTCTCGCAAGTCAAGCGCGACATTGCTCGTGTGAAGACTGTGCTCAACCAGCAGGCAGGTAAGTGATCATGGCTGAAGTTGAAAAAACTGTCCGCACGCTGACTGGCCGCGTCGTCAGCGACAAGATGGACAAAAGCATCACCGTTCTGATCGAGCGTCGTGTTAAGCACCCGATCTACGGTAAATACGTGAAGCGTTCGACCAAACTGCACGCCCACGACGAAACCAACCAGTGCCGTATTGGCGATAAGGTCACTATCCGCGAGACTCGTCCGCTGGCGAAGACCAAGTGCTGGATGCTGGTTGATGTCGTTGAACGTGCCGTCGAAGTCTAAGGGCTAGGGGTCGGAGAAATTATATGATTCAGACTCAATCAATGCTCGATGTGGCGGATAACAGTGGCGCTCGTCGCGTCATGTGTATCAAAGTGCTCGGCGGTTCTCACCGCCGTTACGCGGGCATCGGCGACATCATCAAGGTTACCGTCAAGGAAGCGATTCCTCGTGGCAAGGTCAAGAAAGGCCAGGTAATGACTGCGGTCGTAGTGCGTACCCGTCACGGTGTTCGTCGTCCGGATGGCTCCATTATTCGCTTCGATGGCAACGCTGCTGTTCTGTTGAACAACAAGCAGGAGCCTATTGGCACCCGTATTTTCGGGCCGGTGACGCGTGAACTTCGTTCTGAAAAGTTCATGAAGATCGTCTCGCTCGCGCCTGAAGTGCTGTAAGGAGAAGCCGCATGCAAAAGATTCGTCGCAACGACGAGATCATCGTCATCGCCGGCAAAGACAAGGGTAAGCGCGGTAAGGTGCTCCGGGTGCTCGCTGACGACCGTCTGGTTGTCGGTGGTATCAATCTCGTGAAGCGTCATACCAAGCCGAACCCGATGTCAGGCGTTCAGGGCGGTATCGTCGAAAAGGAGGCGCCACTGCACGCCTCTAACGTCGCTATCTTCAATGGTGAGACCAACAAGGCTGATCGCGTTGGATTCAAGGTTGAAGACGGCAAGAAAATTCGTGTCTTCAAGTCGACCCAAAAGCCGGTTGAAGCTTGAGACTGCTAGGTAGATAACCATGGCACGACTAAAAGAAGTTTATCGGAAGCAAATCGCGCCCAAGCTGAAAGAAGAACTTCAGCTTGGCAACGTGATGGAAGTTCCGCGCATCACCAAGATCACCCTTAACATGGGTATCGGCGAAGCGATTGGTGACAAGAAGATCATCGATAACGCTGTTGCCGATCTTGAAAAGATCACCGGCCAGAAGGTCGTCGTGACGCACGCTCGCAAATCCATCGCTGGCTTTAAAGTCCGCGAAGGGTGGCCAATCGGTGTCAAGGTGACGCTGCGTAGCGATCGCATGTATGAATTCCTGGATCGCCTGCTGTCCATCTCCCTGCCACGGGTTCGTGACTTCCGTGGCCTGAACGCCAAGTCCTTCGACGGTCGCGGCAACTACAGCATGGGTGTGAAGGAGCAGATCATCTTCCCGGAAATCGATTACGACAAGATCGATGCCCTGCGTGGTCTGGATATCACCCTGACTACCACTGCCCGGACGGATGAGGAAGGTCGCGCACTGCTGCGTGCTTTCAACTTCCCGTTCCGTAACTGATTGGAGTAGGCACATGGCTAAGCAAAGCATGAAGAACCGTGAGCTGAAGCGTCAGCAAACGGTAGCCAAATATGCTCAGAAGCGTGCTGCACTGAAGGCTGTCATCGCCAACCCGGAATCCACTCCGGAAGCGCGTTGGGAAGCCCAGGTTGCGCTGCAGAAGCAGCCGCGTGACGCTAGCGCTTCGCGTCTGCGTAATCGCTGCCGCCTGACCGGCCGTCCGCATGGTGTTTATCGCAAGTTTGGTCTTGCGCGTAACATGCTGCGTCAGGCCGCCATGCGCGGCGACGTGCCAGGTCTGGTTAAGGCCAGCTGGTAACGAAATAACGGTCCGCTGCTTGCGGCGGATTGGTTGTAGCAGATCAAGCCCCTTATGGGGCTTGATTCGTTTCTAGAGTGTCTCTAGAATGTCCGGCTCGCCCGAGCCACGCCTAAGGCGTTCGCTCATCTAGCAGGCGACACGAGCCCTTGCGGGCTTATTTTTTTGTATTAGGAGCCAAGCGCCCATGAGTATGCAGGACCCGTTAGCGGACATGCTAACTCGTATCCGTAATGCCCAGATGGCCGAAAAGTCCGTCGTAAGCATGCCGTCTTCCACGCTGAAGGTGGCTGTAGCCGACGTACTTCAAGGTGAAGGCTATATCGCAGGATACAACGTCAGCAGCGACGCCAAGCCGCAGCTGTCCATCGAGCTCAAGTACTTCGAAGGCCGTCCGGTCATCGAGGAATTGAAGCGCGTAAGCCGTCCTGGCCTTCGCCAGTACAAATCCGTTGACCAGTTGCCGAAGGTTCGCGGCGGTCTGGGTGTTTCGATCGTGTCCACCAACAAAGGTGTGATGACTGATCGAGCTGCCCGCGCTGCTGGCGTTGGCGGCGAAGTGCTTTGCACAGTGTTCTAAGGGGGGATAAGCATGTCTCGCGTTGCTAAGAACCCCGTCAAGCTGCCCGCTGGTGTTGAGATCAACATGGCCGGCCAGCAGCTTTCGGTGAAGGGTGCCAAGGGCACTCTCGAACTGAACGTGCACTCGTCTGTGGAAGTGATCCACGAGGCCGGTGAGCTCCGCTTTGCCGCTCGTAATGGCGATCTGCAAAACCGTGCTATGGCCGGTACCACCCGTGCGCTGGTTAACAACATGGTGATCGGTGTCAGCCAGGGCTTTGAGCGCAAGCTCCAGCTGGTTGGTGTTGGTTACAAGGCGCAAGCCAAAGGTCAAGTGCTGTCCCTGGCTCTCGGCTTCTCGCATCCGGTGGAATATGAACTGCCGCAAGGCGTTACCGCTGAGACCCCCAGTCAGACTGATATCCTGATCAAGGGTGTCGATAAGCAACTGGTCGGTCAGGTGGCTGCTGAAATCCGTGATTTCCGCCGTCCTGAGCCTTACAAAGGCAAAGGCGTGCGTTACTCGGACGAAGTGGTCCGTCGTAAAGAAGCTAAGAAGAAGTAGGGCATAGCAAATGAGCGTAAAGAAAGTTACTCGTCTGCGTCGCGCTCGCAAGGCACGCCTGAAGATGCGCGAGCTGGAAACCGTACGCCTTTGTGTGTATCGCTCTTCCCAGCACATCTACGCCCAGGTCCTTTCGGCCGACGGCGGCAAGGTCCTGGCCAGTGCCTCGACTCTCGACAAAGAACTGCGCGGCGGAGCCACTGGCAACGTCGACGCTGCCAAGAAAGTTGGTCAGCTGGTCGCTGAGCGCGCTAAGGCCGCAGGTGTCACCCAGGTGGCGTTCGACCGTTCTGGCTTCAAGTACCACGGTCGTGTCAAGGCACTGGCTGATGCTGCTCGTGAAGGCGGGCTGGAGTTCTAAGTTATGGCATATAACGAGCAAAAGCGCGACGAAGGTTACATTGAGAAGCTGGTTCAAGTTAACCGCGTCGCCAAGACTGTAAAAGGTGGCCGTATCTTCACCTTCACCGCGTTGACCGTGGTAGGTGACGGTAAAGGTCGTGTTGGTTTCGGTCGCGGCAAGTCCCGTGAAGTGCCGGCTGCCATTCAGAAGGCCATGGAAGCGGCTCGCCGCAACATGATCCAGGTTGACCTGAACGGTACCACGCTGCAGTACGCTACCAAGGCCGCGCATGGCGCTTCCAAGGTATACATGCAGCCTGCTTCGGAAGGTACCGGTGTTATCGCTGGTGGTGCCATGCGCGCCATTCTTGAAGTTGCTGGCGTGCAGAACGTTCTGGCCAAGTGCTATGGCTCTACCAATCCAGTGAACGTGGTCCATGCCACATTCAAGGGTTTGAAAGCTATGCAGTCGCCTGAGTCGATCGCTGCCAAGCGTGGCAAGAGCGTCGAGGAGATCTCCTGATCATGGCCAATACCGTCAAGGTTACGCTGATCAAAAGCGTCAGCGGTCGCATCCCCAATCACAAGCTGTGCGTCAAGGGCCTCGGCCTGCGTCGCATTGGTCATACCGTCGAGGTTCAGGATACTCCTGAGAACCGCGGCATGATCAACAAGGCTTATTACATGCTCCGTGTGGAGGGCTAAGCCATGCAACTGAACGATCTACGTTCTGCGCCGGGTGCCCGTCGCGAAAAGCTGCGTCCTGGTCGTGGTATCGGTAGCGGCCTCGGCAAAACCGGTGGCCGCGGCCACAAGGGCCAGACTTCCCGTTCCGGTGGCAAAATTGCTCCCGGTTTCGAAGGCGGTCAGCAGCCTCTGCATCGTCGTCTGCCGAAGTTCGGCTTCGTTTCGCTGAAAGCCATGGATCGCGCAGAAGTGCGTACATCCGAGCTGGCCAAGGTTGAAGGCGACCTCGTTTCTGTCCAGAGCCTCAAGGATGCCAACGTCATCAACCAAAATGTTCAGCGTGTGAAGGTCATGCTGTCCGGTGAGGTTGGTCGCGCTGTGACACTGAAAGGCATCGCCGCCACCAAGGGTGCGCGTGCGGCTATCGAAGCAGCTGGCGGCAAGTTCGAGGAATAAATGGCTAAGCAAGGTGCTCTCTCCGCGCTGAATAATGGCGGGCTTTCTGAACTCTGGGCTCGTCTGCGTTTCCTGCTGATGGCGATCGTCGTCTATCGTATTGGTGCGCACATCCCGGTGCCGGGTATCAATCCCGATAGGTTGGCCGAGCTGTTCCGTCAGAACGAAGGGACCATCCTTAGCCTGTTCAATATGTTCTCTGGTGGGGCACTGGAGCGCATGAGTATCTTTGCGTTGGGGATCATGCCGTATATCTCGGCATCGATCATCATGCAGCTCATGACAGCTGTCAGCCCTCAACTCGAGCAGTTGAAGAAAGAAGGTGAGGCCGGCCGTCGCAAGATCAGTCAGTACACGCGCTACGGCGCGCTTGTTTTGGCTATCGTGCAGGCGATCGGTATGTCGGTTGGTCTCGCTGGTCAGGGTGTCGCGTTCAATACTGACTTCGGCTTCTATTTCGTGGCTATCACCACCTTTGTGGCTGGTGCCATGTTCATGATGTGGTTGGGCGAGCAGATTACCGAGCGGGGTGTCGGCAACGGTATATCCATGCTGATCTTCGCCGGTATTGTCGCTGGTATTCCCGGTGCGCTCGGTCAGTCGTTCGAGTCCGCACGGCAAGGTGATGTGAATATCATCGCCTTGCTAGCTGTCGGTTTACTGGCGGTGGCCATTATCGGTTTCGTGGTGTTCATTGAGCGTGGTCAGCGGCGTATTGCCGTGCACTACGCCAAGCGTCAGCAGGGCCGTAAGGTATTTGCTGCTCAGACCAGCCACCTTCCGCTGAAGGTCAACATGGCAGGCGTCATTCCGGCGATCTTTGCCAGCAGTATCCTGTTGTTCCCTGCATCGCTCGGCCAATGGTTCGGGCAGTCAGAGAATATGGGATGGCTGGCGGATATCTCTCAGGCGATTGCTCCCGGCCAGCCGTTGAATATCTTGTTGTTCAGCGTCGGTATCATCTTCTTCTGCTTCTTCTATACGGCATTGATGTTCAATCCGAAGGACGTTGCGGAAAATCTGAAGAAGTCCGGTGCGTTTATCCCAGGGATTCGTCCAGGTGAGCAATCGGCACGCTACATCGATGGCGTTCTGACTCGCTTGACCATGTTCGGTGCCCTGTACATGACGGCTGTTTGTCTGCTCCCTCAGTTCCTTGTGGTTGCAGCAAACGTACCGTTCTACCTTGGTGGGACGTCGTTGCTGATCGTGGTTGTGGTTGTAATGGACTTCATGTCCCAAGTGCAGTCGCACCTTATGTCTCACCAGTACGATTCCCTGATGAAAAAAGCCAACCTGAAGGGCTACGGCAGCGGAATGCTCCGCTGACAAGTTCCGTAAGGTTCCAGGAGTTGATCATGAAAGTTCGTGCGTCGGTCAAAAAGCTGTGCCGCAACTGCAAGGTCGTACGTCGCGAAGGCGTCGTGCGAGTCATTTGCAGCGCTGAACCGCGTCACAAGCAGCGCCAAGGCTGATTGTGAGCTAAGGCTCGAGCCCGGCAGCTAGTGCGCTGTCGGGTTGATTATTTGTTATTACAGCGTTAGTATCTCGCGCCCTTTTCTTGGCTTCCGGGGCGTTGGGTAGCTGTCAATTGGAGTTTCACTGAATGGCCCGTATTGCAGGCGTAAACATTCCGGATAACAAGCACACTGTTATCTCGCTGACCTACATCTATGGTGTTGGTCGCACCCGTGCGCAGACTATCTGTGCCGCTACCGGTGTAAATCCGGCAGCGAAAATCAAGGATCTATCCGACGAGCAGGTCGAACTGCTTCGTGGCGAAGTGGCTAAGTTCATCGTCGAAGGCGACCTTCGTCGTGAAGTCAACATGAAGATCAAGCGCTTGATGGACCTGGGTTGCTACCGCGGCCTGCGTCATCGTCGTGGTCTGCCGGTTCGCGGTCAGCGCACCAAGACCAACGCTCGCACCCGTAAGGGTCCGCGTAAGCCGATCCGCAAGTAATCGCGTTAGCGCATCGACAGGAATTTAGTCATGGCAAAACCTGCTGCTCGTCCTCGTAAAAAAGTCAAAAAGACGGTGGTTGATGGCATCGCCCACATCCACGCCTCTTTCAATAACACCATCATCACTATCACCGATCGCCAAGGCAATGCATTGTCTTGGGCCACTTCCGGTGGTTCCGGTTTCCGTGGCTCCCGTAAGAGCACGCCGTTCGCAGCCCAGGTCGCGGCTGAGCGCGCTGGCCAGGCGGCACTGGAATATGGCCTCAAGAACCTCGACGTAAACGTCAAGGGTCCTGGTCCGGGTCGTGAATCTGCTGTTCGTGCATTGAACGGCTGTGGTTATAAAATCGCCAGCATCACCGACGTGACGCCTATCCCGCACAACGGGTGCCGTCCGCCGAAGAAGCGCCGCGTGTAATCAGGAGACAGTGAGAAATGGCTCGTTATATTGGTCCCAAGTGCAAACTGTCTCGTCGTGAAGGCACCGATCTCTTCCTGAAGAGTGGTGTACGCGCGCTCGAATCAAAGTGCAACATCGAAACCCCACCGGGTGTTCATGGTCAGCGTCGTGGTCGCCTTTCTGACTACGGTACTCAGCTTCGTGAAAAGCAGAAAGTTCGCCGCATCTACGGTGTGCTTGAGCGTCAGTTCAGCGGTTACTACAAAGAAGCTGCCAGCCGTAAGGGCGCTACCGGTGAAAACCTGCTTCAGTTGCTGGAATGCCGTCTGGATAACGTGGTTTACCGCATGGGATTCGGCTCTACCCGCGCCGAATCCCGGCAGCTGGTTTCCCACAAGGCGATCAGCGTAAACGGCAAGACTGTGAACGTTCCTTCCTTCCAGGTGAAGGCTGGTGATGTTGTCGCTGTTCGTGAGAAGTGCCGTAACCAGCTGCGTATCGCCCAAGCCCTGGAACTGTGCGTACAGCGCGGTCGCGTTGAATGGGTCGAAGTAGACGCCGACAACAAATCCGGTGTTTTCAAAAGTGTTCCGGCCCGCAGTGATCTGTCGGCCGACATCAACGAAAACCTGATTGTCGAGCTCTACTCCAAGTAAGGGCTAGAAAATAGGTGTATCCATGCAGATTTCGGTAAATGAGTTCCTGACCCCCCGCCATATCGATGTGCAGGTGGTCAGTCCGACCCGTGCCAAGATCACTCTCGAGCCTCTCGAGCGTGGTTTCGGCCATACCCTGGGCAACGCGCTGCGTCGTATTCTGTTGTCCTCCATGCCCGGCTGCGCTGTGGTCGAGGCTGAGATCGACGGTGTGCTCCACGAGTACAGCGCCATCGAGGGCGTGCAGGAAGATGTCATCGAAATCCTGCTGAACCTCAAAGGTATCGCCATCAAGCTGCACGGCCGTGATGAAGTGACCTTGAGCCTGGTGAAGAAGGGCGCGGGCGCTGTTACCGCTGCCGATATCCAGCTGGATCACGATGTCGAAATCGTTAATGGCGATCACCTGATCGCCAACCTGGCGGCTAATGGCTCGATCAACATGAAGCTCAAGGTCGCTCGCGGCCGTGGCTACGAGCCGGCTGATGCACGTCAGAGTGATGAAGATGAGAGCCGTAGTATTGGCCGTCTTCAGCTCGACGCTACATTCAGTCCGGTTCGTCGTGTGGCTTATGTGGTTGAGAATGCTCGTGTCGAGCAGCGTACCAACTTGGACAAGCTGGTTATCGATCTGGAAACCAACGGAACCTTGGATCCCGAAGAGGCGATCCGTCGCGCCGCGACCATCCTGCAGCAGCAGTTGGCCGCGTTCGTTGACCTCAAAGGTGACAGTGAGCCGGTCGTGGTCGAGCAGGAAGACGAGATCGATCCGATCCTGTTGCGTCCAGTTGATGACTTGGAACTGACCGTTCGTTCGGCTAACTGCCTCAAGGCAGAAAACATCTACTACATCGGTGATCTGATCCAGCGCACCGAAGTCGAGCTGTTGAAGACGCCGAACCTGGGCAAGAAATCTCTGACAGAAATCAAAGATGTTCTGGCTTCTCGTGGTTTGTCCCTCGGCATGCGCCTCGACAATTGGCCGCCGGCCAGTCTCAAGAAGGACGATAAGGCTACGGCCTGATCGACCATAGTCACCGAACTGATCGTTTGGTAAGGAATTTCAATCATGCGTCATCGTAAAAGTGGCCGTCATCTCAGCCGCACAAGCGCTCACCGCAAGGCCATGTTCCAGAACATGGCGGTGTCGCTGTTCGAGCACGAACTGATCAAAACAACTCTGCCTAAGGCCAAAGAATTGCGTCGCGTTGCCGAGCCGCTGATCACTTTGGCTAAGGAAGACAGCGTTGCCAATCGTCGTCTGGCTTTCGATCGTACGCGCTCGAAGGCAATCGTTGGTAAGCTGTTCAACGATCTTGGCCCGCGTTACGCCACTCGTCAGGGTGGTTACCTGCGTATTCTCAAGTGCGGCTTCCGCGCTGGAGACAATGCTCCTATGGCTTACGTTGAGCTGGTTGACCGTCCGGTTACCGGTGAAGTGGAAGCTGCTGAGTAAGCATTGCTTGCTTCAAAAAAACCGAGCGTAAGCTCGGTTTTTTTATGCGTGGCGATTAGTGTTCATCTATCGTTCCGCTCTGCTTAATAAATTAGCTTGTTTATGCCGTCTCGCTAGAATCGTCTCCAAGCCACACATTTGGCATCCAAGGAGAGACGACATGAGCAATAAACAAGTTCTCACTACAGCATCTGGTGCTCCGGTTGCTGATAATCAAAACTCGCGTTCGGCGGGGCCTCGGGGTCCGCTTTTGCTGGATGATTTCCATCTTGTAGAAAAGCTCGCGCATTTCAACCGGGAGGTCATTCCTGAGCGGCGGGTACATGCTAAAGGGTCTGGCGCATACGGTACGTTGACTGTTACAGGCGATATTTCTCGCTATACCAGCGCAAAGCTGTTTGCCTCCTTAGGCAAGCAGACGCCTTTGTTCCTGCGTTTTTCCACAGTGGGTGGAGAGCGAGGATCAGCCGATACAGAGCGTGACCCTCGCGGCTACGCGGTGAAGTTTTACACTGAGGAAGGGAACTGGGACATTGTTGGAAACAACACGCCTGTTTTCTTTATTCGTGATCCCCTCAAGTTCCCGGATTTTATTCATACCCAGAAACGCGATCCCTGGACCAATATGAAAAGCCCCCAGGCGATGTGGGATTTCTGGTCACATTCTCCAGAGGCTTTGCATCAGGTAACGATCCTGTTTTCAGATCGTGGCATACCGGATGGATACCGCTTCATGCATGGTTTTGGTAGCCATACCTTTAGCCTGGTAAATGCCGAAGGCGTCCGCAGCTGGGTGAAGCTTCACTTTAAAAGCATGCAGGGAATCAAGAACCTGGCACCTGATGAGGCTGTTCGTCTGGCGGGGGCCGACCCTGATTATGCGCAGAGGGACCTGTTCAACGCGATTGAGCGGGGCGAGTTCCCCAAGTGGAAAATGTGTATTCAGGTGATGACTGAAGAGCAGGCCGCGAGCCGCACGGAAAATCCGTTCGATGTGACAAAAACCTGGTCACAGAAAGAGTTTCCGCTGATCGAGGTTGGAGTCTTGGAGCTCAACCGTAATCCGCAGAACTACTTCGCGGAAGTTGAGCAGGCTGCGTTTGCTCCCAGCAATGTCGTGCCTGGCGTCGGGTTATCGCCGGACCGCATGTTGCAGGGGCGTGTGTTTGCCTATGCTGATGCACACCGCTATCGCGTGGGTACGAACCACCAGCAGCTGCCAGTCAATGCGCCACGTTGCCCGTATCAGAACTATCAACGCGATGGGGCCATGCGCTTCGATGGTAACGGTGGTTCCGCGCCGAACTACGAGCCGAACAGCTACGGCGATGCGCCCAAACAAGCCCGCGAATATAGCGAGCCGGGACTGCCATTGACTGGTTTGGCGGATCGTTATGATCACCGCGCTGACGACGATTATTTCAGCCAGGCTGGGGCGCTTTTCCGGCTGATGACCGCGGAACAGCAAGCCCTGCTGATCGGCAATATCGTGGGTGCCATGAAGTCGGTCACCCGTGATGTGCAGTTGCGTCAACTCGGATATTTCTTGAAGGCCGATCCAGCCTATGGGATCGGAGTTGCGAAGGGCTTGGGGATCGAGCCTACCGAAATCGCTTGATAGCGGAAGGAAAAAGCCGGGCCATGTGCCCGGCTTTTGTATTGCAGTCAGACCTTGTCACGCTCCAGCAATGGTTTCAGGAAATGCCCTGTATGGGACTGCGGCATTGAAGCGACCTGTTCCGGCGTACCTGTTGCGATGATCTGGCCGCCTTTTGAACCTCCTTCAGGGCCAAGATCGACAAGCCAGTCAGCAGTTTTGATCACATCCAGGTTGTGTTCGATCACCACGACAGTGTTGCCGTGGTCGCGAAGACGGTGGAGCACGTCTAGCAGCTGTTGGATGTCGGCAAAATGCAGCCCGGTGGTTGGCTCGTCGAGGATGTAAAGGGTCTTGCCCGTGTCCCGCTTGGACAATTCGCGGGACAGCTTGACCCGTTGCGCTTCGCCACCTGAAAGCGTGGTCGCACTCTGTCCCAGTTTGATATAGGAAAGTCCTACGTCCATCAGCGTTTGCAACTTGCGCGCAACGGCAGGCACTGGATCGAAGAACTCCCTCGCTTCTTCAATAGTCATGTCCAGTACTTCGGTAATGCTTTTGCCCTTGTACTTGACCTCCAGCGTCTCACGGTTGTAGCGCTTGCCCTTGCAAACGTCACAGGGGACATAGATGTCGGGCAGGAAGTGCATTTCTACCTTGATCACGCCGTCGCCCTGGCAGGCTTCGCAGCGTCCTCCCTTCACGTTGAAGGAGAAGCGCCCGGGGCCGTAGCCACGGGACCGTGCTTCAGGAACGCCGGCAAAAAGTTCGCGGATAGGGGTGAACAGGCCCGTGTAGGTGGCGGGATTAGAACGGGGCGTTCTGCCAATAGGACTCTGGTCGATGTCTACGACCTTGTCCAAATGCTGCAGTCCGTCGAACGAGTCGTGCGGTGCCACTTCCAACGTTGTCGCACCGTTCAAGGCTGTGGCGGTGATCGGAAACAGCGTGTTGTTGATCAGGGTCGACTTACCGGAGCCGGAGACACCTGTGATACAGGTGAGCAGGCCGACCGGGATCTCAAGATCCACGTTGCGCAGATTATTGCCACGTGCACCCTTCAGCTTCAGGAGCTTGTCAGGGTCGCGGGGCGTTCGTTCAGCAGGGTAGAGAATCTTCACGCGGCCGGACAAATATCCGCCTGTCAGCGATGCCGGGTTAGACATCACTTCGTCGGGCGTCCCTTCTGCGACAATCTGTCCGCCGTGCACGCCAGCTCCCGGGCCAATATCGACTACGTAGTCTGCGAGGCGGATGGCGTCTTCATCGTGCTCGACGACAATGACCGTGTTGCCGATATCGCGGAGGTGTCGAAGCGTGCCCAGCAGGCGCTCGTTGTCTCGCTGGTGCAACCCGATCGATGGCTCGTCAAGGATATACATGACGCCGACCAAGCCGGCGCCTATCTGGCTCGCCAAACGGATTCGCTGAGCTTCACCGCCGGACAGCGTGTCGGCGCTGCGGTCCAGTGTCAGATAGTCGAGGCCGACATTCACCAAGAATTGAAGGCGTTCGCAGATCTCCTTCAGGATCTTGTCAGCAATCTCGCCGCGGCGGCCTGGCAGCGTGAGATCGCTGAAATATTCGGTGGCGTCGCCAATAGGTAGCCCTGTCACCGCGGGTAGCGTCTTGTCTCCGACCCATACATGGCGCGCTTCGCGGCGCAGTCGGGTGCCACGGCATTCCGGACACGGCTGTGTACTGAGGTACTTGGCGAGCTCTTCACGCACCGCGTTGGACTCGGTTTCGCGGTAACGGCGCTCCAGATTCGGGATGATGCCTTCGAAGGGGTGCGACCGTTTGACGATATCGCCGCGGTCGTTCAGATAACGGAAATCCACGTTTTCCTTGCCGCTACCGCGCAAGACATATTTCTGCTGGGCCGGTGTCAGTGAGTCGAATGGTACGTCGAGGCTGAAGCTGTAGTGCGAGGCGAGTGAACCTAGCATCTGAAAGTAATAGACGTTGCGGCGATCCCAGCCACGGATTGCACCTTCGGCTAGCGTCAGTTCGCCATTAACCAGGCGCTTGGCGTCGAAGAACTGTTTGACGCCGAGGCCGTCGCATGTCGGGCACGCTCCGGCGGGGTTGTTGAAAGAAAACAGCTTGGGTTCCAGTTCGCTGATCGAGTGGCCGCACACGGGGCAGGCAAAGCGAGCCGAGAAGATCATCTCCTCGCTGTCATCGTCCTCTTCCATCGACGCAACAAGGGCGATGCCGTCTGCGAGCTTCAATGCGGTTTCAAACGACTCCGCAAGCCGTTGCTGTAGGTCGCTGCGGACTTTGAAACGATCCACCACGACGTCGATGGAGTGTTTTTTCTGCTTATCCAGCTTCGGCAGTTCATCGAGTTCGTAAAGCCGACCGTTAACCCGTGCGCGTACAAAGCCTTGGGCACGTAGCTCATCGAACACTGCAAGGTGTTCACCCTTGCGCTCGCGAATGACGGGGGCGAGCAGCATCAACTTGCGACCTTCAGGCAGCGTCAATACCTGATCAACCATCTGGCTAACCGTCTGCGCTTCCAGTGGCGCGTCATGGTCGGGACAGCGCGGAGTGCCTGCCCGTGCATAGAGCAGACGCAGGTAATCATAGATCTCGGTAATGGTGCCGACGGTTGAGCGCGGATTGTGCGACGTCGACTTCTGCTCGATGGAGATGGCCGGAGAGAGTCCCTCGATGGTATCGACGTCGGGCTTTTCCATCATCGAAAGGAATTGTCGAGCATATGCTGACAGAGACTCGACGTAGCGGCGCTGCCCTTCGGCATAAAGCGTGTCGAAGGCCAGCGAGGACTTGCCCGAACCTGACAGGCCGGTAATCACGATCAGTTTGTCGCGTGGCAAGGTCAGGTCGATGTTTTTCAGGTTGTGGGTACGAGCCCCACGAATCAGAATCTTGTCCAAAGCAGCCTCGCATGGCGGGCGAAAACCCGAAAGTATACGGCCAGGGGCGACATCACGGCAAAGTGGCGAACCTGTGCCGAGCAGGGGATGGCTGCTAGAATCGCCGCCGGTTAATTCAAGCGAGACCCTAGATGCAAGATCCTTACAGCGAGCGCATGAGCGCCAGCGAAACCCGCGCAGCCTCTGGGTTGGCACTGGTTTTCGCGTTTCGCATGCTCGGCATGTTCATGGTTCTTCCGGTGCTGGCGACCTACGGTATGGATCTGCAGGGCGCAACGCCGGCACTCATTGGTCTCGCCATTGGTGCTTATGGTTTGACCCAAGCGGCGCTGCAAATTCCGTTCGGAATGGTTTCCGATCGAATAGGCCGTCTTCCTGTGATCTATTTCGGGCTGCTGATCTTCGCCGCCGGCGCGGTGCTCGCCGCAACGGCCGAAACCATCTGGGGCGTAATCGCCGGTCGCATTCTGCAGGGTGGGGGCGCGATTTCGGCTGCGGTCATGGCGTTGCTATCGGATCTGACCCGCGAGCAGCATCGCACCAAGGCGATGGCGATGATCGGCATGAGCATTGGTGTATCGTTCGCGGTAGCGATGGTCGTCGGCCCGCTGTTGACGGGCGCGTTCGGACTTTCGGGGCTCTTTTGGGTGACAGGTGGAATGGCGGTGCTAGGCATCCTTGTCGTAGCCGTACTTCCTCGAGCCCCGGCGCATATTCGGCATCGCGAGTCCGGCGTCGCCAGGCAGGCGCTCGGCGTAACGCTGCGCCATCCTGACCTGCTGCGGCTCGATTTCAGTATTTTCACGCTCCATGCCATTCTCATGGCCAGCTTCGTGGCGTTGCCGTTGGCACTGGTTAATGAAGCCGGATTGCCCAAAGAACAGCATTGGTGGGTTTATCTCACCGCGCTCGTGGTGGGGTTTTTCGGCATGGTGCCGTTCATCATTTATGGCGAAAAGAAGCGCCAGATGAAGCGCGTCGTGCTTGGTGCTGTGGCGGTGCTTGTTTTCTCCGAGTTGTTCTTCCTGTGGTTAGGAGACCGGTTATGGACACTGGTCGGCGGGATGATTGTGTTTTTTGTCGCGTTCAATCTGCTAGAAGCCTCGTTGCCATCGCTGATCAGTAAGGTCGCGCCCGCCGGCGGAAAAGGAACGGCGATGGGAATCTATTCAACCAGTCAGTTTCTCGGCTCCGGCTTGGGCGGCGTGCTTGGCGGTTGGCTCTACCAGCAGGGGGGGCTGGGCTTAGTGTTCGCTGGTTGTGCAGCGCTTTGCACGCTCTGGTTTATCGTGACCTGGAGTATGCGTGAACCTCCTTATGTAACGGGGCTGCGCCTGCCACTTTCCACTGGGGCGACACGTAATCCCACGCTCGCGGAGCAGATGCTCGCAGTTCCCGGCGTATCTGACGCGGTAGTTATCGTCGAGGAAGCCGCTGCCTATCTGAAGGTGGACATGAAGGCGCTGGATCGGGCTGCGCTGGACCGGCTGGTGGCCTGACCGAGCGGCGTTTCACTGCAATCGGCGTGTAGCTCGTACCCTCACTCCGTTGCGCCGGTTGGCCGAGGTAAGGGTGGTAGGGTAAGATTGCCGGTCATTGGTTGTTTCCCGCTCGCGAGGATTATGTCCAGTGAGCAATCCAATTCATGTTTAAAGATAGGAGTTACCCATGGCCAGAGGGGTGAATAAAGTCATCTTGGTCGGCAATGTCGGCGGCGATCCGGAAACCCGCTACATGCCCAATGGCAATGCGGTGACCAATATTACGCTAGCCACGACTGACAGCTGGAAGGATAAGCAGACCGGCCAGCAGCAGGAACGCACCGAGTGGCACCGTGTCGTGCTGTTCGGCAAAGTCGCTGAGATTGCTGGCGAATACCTGCGTAAGGGCTCGCAGTGTTACATCGAAGGCCGTCTGCAAACCCGTGAATGGGAGAAGGACGGCGTCAAGCGCTACACCACCGAGATCGTCGTCGACATGGGCGGCACCATGCAGCTGCTTGGCGGACGTGGTGGAAGTTCCGATGACGCTCCGCGTCAATCTCAGCCTCGTCCCCAGCGGGATTCGCAGCCGCAACAGCAGTCGCGCCCGCAGTCTCAGCCGCAGCCTGCTCAGCAGCCGGCGCCTGACTACGACAGCTTCGACGACGATATCCCGTTCTAGAGTTTACTCATGCGAATGCGCCTGATGCTGTTGGGCGGCGGTAATGCCCTGGGTCAGGCGCTTATCCGCCTCGGCGCCGAGGATGACATTGGATTCCTCGCCCCGCGTCCGCCTGTGCAGGGCTGGGACGCGCCAAGTCTAACGACCTTGCTCGACGATAGCCGCCCCGATGTCGTGGTCAACCTCGCCTATTACTTCGACTGGTTCCAAAGTGGAAGCGTGGATGAGGCTGCTCTTGCCAATCAGGAGCGCGGCGTCCAGCGGCTGGCCGAGTTGTGCCAGCACAATCAAATCGTTCTGATGCAGCCCTCCAGCTACCGCGTTTTTGACGGTGCTAGGACCACTGCATACAGCGAAAAAGATGAGGTTGCGCCACTGGACGCCCGCAGCCGTGCGCTTTGGCGAATGGAGCAGAGCGTGCGTTCGCTTTGCCCTCGGCACGTGTTGCTGCGGTTTGGCTGGCTGCTCGATGATAGCTCGGACGGTCTGTTGGGCCGGTTCCTCCAGCGTCTCGAGTTGGACGAAGAGGTGTGCCTCGCCGACGATCGTCGCGGCAACCCTACACCGGTTGAAGACGCCGCGCGGGTTATCCTGGCCGTCCTGAAGCAGCTGGACTGCGAAGCGCCGCTGTGGGGGACCTACCACTACGGCGGGCACGAAGCCTCAACCCCATTGGTGGTTGGTCAAGCCCTTCTGGCTGAGGCTGGTAACCATCGCCAGCTGACAATCGACAGCCTGACACCCATTGCTCATGCGGCTTGTCCGGATGCGGCCGATGAGCCTCAGCATGGCGTGCTGGCCTGTAAGAAGATCTTCAATACCTTCGGCATCAAACCGCGTGCCTGGCGCACCGGGCTGCCGGGCCTGCTGGAGCGCTACTATCGTCATGGCTGATCTACCCATCCTTGTTACCGGCGGTGCTGGCTTCATCGGCTCCAACCTTGTCGATGCGCTTGTGGCGCGGGGTTACGCCGTCCGGGTCCTCGACAACCTCTCAACCGGCAAGCGCAGTAATCTGCCTGACGATGCGAGCGTTGAGCTGATCGTGGGCGATGTCGCTGATGCGCAAACTGTGCAGCGCGCGCTGGTGGGGTGCCGCGCCGTAGTGCACCTTGCCGCGGTGGCGTCCGTTCAGGCTTCTGTCGATGATCCAGTCGAGACGCACCAGAGTAATCTGGTTGGCACCCTTAATTTATGTGAGGCAATGCGAGAGCAGGGCGTGCGTCGTGTGGTCTTTGCTTCGAGCGCCGCAATTTATGGCAACAATGGAGAGGGCTCACCGATCAGTGAGGACACTCCGAAAGCGCCGTTGACACCCTATGCCGCTGACAAGCTCGCCAGCGAGCATTACCTGAGTTTTTATCAGCGCCAGCATGGGTTAGAGCCTGTGGTGTTCCGTTTCTTCAATATCTTCGGGCCGCGACAGGATCCTTCTTCCCCGTATTCGGGGGTGATCAGCATCTTTACCGAGCGCGCGCAGAAGGGATTGCCGATTTCCGTCTTTGGAGATGGCGAGCAAACTCGGGACTTTCTCTACGTTGGCGACCTGGTGGAGTTGTTGATACAGGCGCTTGAGTCTTCAGACGTACGAGAGGGGGCGGTGAATGTCGGCCTCAATCGGGCCACATCGCTGAACCAGCTGCTTGAGGCTGTGCGTGACGTCTTGGGTAGCTTGCCTGAAGTCAGCTATCAGGCCGCTCGCTCAGGAGATATTCGGCATTCGCGAGCGGACAATACAAGGTTGCTGGAGCGGTATCGATTGCCGGAGCCGCCAACCGCTATGCGCGACGGGCTGGCCAAGTTGCTGGGTATGTAAGGCGATAGTGGCTGTACAAAACGAAAGGCGCCGAGCGGCGCCTTTCGTTCGTCTATAACTGCGATCGGCAGTTATCAGAATTTATAGCCAAGGCCGACCATATAGACCATTGGGTCAACTTCCACGTCGACTTTGGCGCGGATGCCCAGGCCGGGATGATCGATATAGGCGCTGGTGTCGATATCGATGTATCGAACCTGCGCGTTGAGCATCAGCTGATCTGTCAGCATATAGTCCATGCCCACCTGTGCAGCCCAGCCCCAGCTGTTCTTTACGCGAAAGTTGTCGTACCCGCGATCCTTGAAGTTGCTGCTGACACTTTCATCGAAGAACCACGTGTAGTTAACGCCAGCGCCGACATACGGCTGGAATGCCGATGTGCTCGCCATCGGGTAATAGACGAGGCTCAGGGTCGGCGGCAAGTGTTTCAACTCGCCGAGATTGCCGTCTGCGATACCGCCAAGGCCAGTGCCGGAAACCGAGACGTCATGAGTGAATGGGCTGGCGGCAAGCAGCTCGACGCCGAGGTGGTCAGTGACCATATAGGCGAAGTTCAGGCCCAGTTGAGTGTCGCTATCGAGCGATGCCTTGCCACCCAGATCCGCACCTGCCAGCGCGCCCCGATCAACCATCACACCCGACGTGCTTTCACGCGGATCGACCGTAATCGCACCGGCACGAACAATTACATCACCGGCCTGATGGGCCTGAGCGAAAGGGGCGGCCAGGGCTACGGCTAGCACGGATGCGGTAAACAGGGTCTTGCGCATGATGGGACTCCAACGAGACATGGTGTGTTGCGTTGGGCCCATGTTAGAGCTCTCCGTCGGGTCCATTTTGATCTAGCTCAACAAAGCCTCTGCCGGTGTTTCGCCTGTTTGGTCAGGTTGCGTTGTGTCGTGTTTGCGGATGATAATGTTTCTCTTTCTGAACCGCAGTGGTCTCTGATAGGCGTCGCAGATGAAGGATAGGCTGCGCGACTGTTGCAAGGTGTTATAACATAACTTTTTTGAGCTGCCGTGAACCGAGGACCCGTTCCGCATGAATCAGTACCCGACTCGCTTGTTAGCAGGCGTGCTGTTGTCGTTATGCCTGCCGCTCAATGCGGCTCCGCTGGACGCTGCGCTGGAAGAAAGCCAGCAATTGGCAGCCGAAGCCAAGGCCTCCCAGGCGCGTATCGAGCAGCTCGATGACGCCACCCGTGAAATGCTTACCGAATACCGCAATGCCGTTCAGCAGGCAGAGGCGTTGAAAGCGTATAACCAGCAGATGGCCGAGCTGACTGCTGCTCAGAGCAAGGAGTTGGCCGGGTTCCAGCGTCAACTGGACAGCATCGAACGCACCCAGGAAGCCGTTGCGCCACAGATGGGACGGATGATCGAGGTGCTCGAGGAGTTCATCGCGGCAGACCTGCCGTTCCTCCCCGAAGAGCGCGCTGATCGCCTCGCCAGCTTGCAGGACATGCAGGCGCGCGCCGATGTCAGTCTCGCTGAGAAGTATCGCCGCATCCTTGAGGCCTATCAGATCGAAAGCGACTACGGACGCACTCTGGAAGCCTGGCGTGGAGAGCTACCCATTGAAGGTGGCAGCCGCAGCGTGGAATTTTTGCGGCTGGGGCGCACGATGCTCTATTACCAGACGCTCGATGCCCATGAAAGTGGCTGGTGGAACCCGAACACCCGCGCCTGGGAAGTACTGGACGGCAGTGCCCGTCGACCGATTACCAAAGCAATTGCGATTGCGCGTCAGCAGCAAGCGCCGACCTGGCTGGAACTCCCTGTGAAAACGTTGGCCAAGGAGGCTGCGCAATGAACCGTTTGCTGACATTGCTACTCGCTGGATTATTGCCGATATGCGCGCAGGCGGCCGAGCCGCTGAGCCCCGAGCAATTGCTACAGCGTATTCGCAGCGAGCGTGCCGCCGAAGTGGACGCCATGCAGGCACGCGAACAGGCATTCATCCAGAATCGCAGCGAACAGGCCCAGTTGCTCGCAAGGGCCAATGCGTCGCTTGCGGAGCAAAAGGCTGAAGCCGAGCGCTTGAAAGCCGAGTTTGATCGTCAGGAAGCTGAGCTGGCTGAGCAGGAAAAACTCCTGGCGCAGCGTGTCGGCCACCTGGGCGAGCTGTTTGGTGTAGTGCGGCAGAGTGCTGGCGACATCGCCGGGCAATGGCAGGATAGCCTTCTTAACGCCCAGTATCCGGAGCGCCTGCAGCGCCTCCGGGCATTGGCTGAAAGCCGTACGCTGCCGTCGGCCGAAGACCTAGACAGTTTCTGGATGACCTTGCTGGAAGACCTTACCGCCAGTGGCCAGGTGGAGCGTGTCGAGCTGCCAGTAGTAGGCGTTGACGGGCAGCGCACCCCCCAGTCTGTCCTACGGATCGGTAATTTTTCGGCGTTCACCGACGAAAACTATCTCCGTTACGACAGTGACGCACAGGAGCTGCTGACGCCCAGCCGTCAGCCGGCCGGCATGGGAGTGGTCAACGACTACATGAACAGCAGCGACGCGCTAGCTGCCTTGCCGATCGATCCGAGCCGCGGCTCGTTGCTGGCTCAGCTGCAAAGACAGCCACAGCTGTGGGATCGGGTCCAGCAGGGCGGACTGGTGGGCTGGGTGATTCTGGTCCTGGGTGCCATCGGCCTTATCCTCGCGATCTGGCGCATGGTCTACCTTGCCCGGGTCGGGCGAGCGGTGAGTCGTCAGACGCGCGAGCTCAACCAGCCGCGCAACGATAACCCGCTAGGCCGCATCATCGGTGTCCTGGGTCCGAAGCCACAGCTGTCCGACCTCGAAACGCTCGAGCTCAAGCTCGACGAGGCGATCCTTCAGGAAACACCGCCCCTCGAGCGCGGTCAGCCACTGCTCAAGCTGCTGGCCGCGGTTGCTCCGTTACTCGGTCTGCTGGGTACGGTGACCGGCATGATTGTGACCTTCCAGGCGATTACGCAAAGTGGCGGCGGTGACTCTCGGCTGATGGCCGACGGTATCTCCCAGGCACTGGTGACTACGGTGCTGGGCCTGGTAGTGGCCATCCCCCTGTTGTTTCTGCACAGCTTGCTGGCCAGCCGCAGCAAGGCGCTGATCCAACTGCTCGAGCAGCAAAGCGCCGGTCTGATTGCACTGCATCTGTCGGGGACTTCGCGTCGTGACTGATCTGCACGGCCAATGGCTGCGTCTGGTCGATGGTGGCTATGCGCTGCTCGACTTCATGGCGGCGGGCGGCGCGGTGATGTGGGCGCTGGCTGCGCTATGTGTGCTGTATTGGACGCTGGTCTTCGAGCGGCTGTGGTTCATGCGTCGAGTGTTCCCGCGCTGGGTTGAAAACCGCCGCGAGGCCTGGTCGCGCCTGGGTAGCGAGTCCGGTAGTTGGCAGCGTGCGGTGCGTAGCGCATGGCTGGCCGAAGCCCAGCAGCAGTTGGCCGGTCCCCTGCGCATGAGCAAGACGTTGGTCGCGATGTATCCGCTGCTCGGATTGCTTGGCACTGTCAGCGGCATGATCGCGGTCTTCGATGTGCTGGCGCTCAACGGCACCGGCAACCCTCGCGGCATGGCTGCGGGCGTCTGGCAGGCGACCCTGCCGACCATGGCCGGCATGGTGCTGGCCATCACTGGACTATTCAGCCTGGCGCGTCTCGAACGCATTTCGCGCCAGGCTCTCGACCGGCTGGCCGACCAGCTGCGTCACGATTGAGGAATAACGGATGCGTATGCGTCGTCACCATTACCAGCAGGAAGAAGACACCGGCATTGACCTGACGCCGATGCTCGACGTGGTCTTCATCATGTTGATCTTCTTTATTGTTACCAGCTCCTTTATCAAGGAGTCCGGTGTAGAGGTTCAGCGGCCACAAGCAGATACCGCCAGCGCCCAGGATCAGGGCAACATCCTGATTGCTGTTACGGCCGACGGCCAGGTCTGGATCGACAAGCAGGTTGTAGATGTACGCAGTGTGCGGGCGCACGTCGAGCGTATGCGCGTCGACCAGCCCGAGGGCGCCGTGGTGGTGCAGGCCGACCAGGATGCACGAACAGGTCTGGTCGTCCAGGTGATGGACCAGGCACGTCTGGCCGGGGTTGAGCAAGTCGCCCTGGCCGCCAGTTCAGGAGCGCAATGATGGTTCGTGGACTGACCCGAGTCGGGTTGTCCTTCATCGCTGCCTGTGTGGTGGCGCTGCTTCTGTTTGTGCTGATGCTGAGCATGGTCAACCCGCCTCGTAGCGAGGTGACCGAAGACCCGGTTGCCATCGCCAATTTCGTGCGGATGGACAATCGCAGCGAAAGCACAGCGACACGCTCGCGGCAGCAGCCACCGCAACCGCCCCAACCGAAGACACCACAGACTCCAACGCCGCCAACCCCGAGCATGGCGACTCCGAGCGCCAACCTGCCGAAGCTTGATTTACCTTTGCCAAACATCGATACCGGTGTGTCGGTCGCCAGCGCGCCCGCGCCCAGCCTTGCTGGGTTGACGGCCGCCTCCGCTCCGGCAGCTCCTCCGGCTCCTGCCGCGCCTTCTGCTGACGAGGCGGCGTCGCAATCCGGGCCCGAGCAGGAAGTCATGCCACTCAACGATGTACGTCCTGAGTATCCTTATCGAGCGCGGCAGCGCGGGATCGAAGGCCACATCAAGCTCGCATTTACCATCACGGCCGCCGGTAAGGTTGAAAATATCCGCGTGATGGAGGCGTCCCCGCCGAATGTGTTCGACCGTGAAGCCCGCCGTGCCGCAGCTCGCTGGCGTTTCGCACCACGCACCGAAAACGGTTCTGCCGTATCCCGCGAAGCCGTGAAAACCCTTCATTTCCGCCTGCAAGGAGAGCGCTGACATGCCCCGTCTGCTGTTGCTGATCTCGTTGTTGTTCGCTGTATCGACCCAAGCCGCGCAAAGCATCGATCCGTCGGTTTTCAAAGCGCTGGAGCGTGCCCAGAGTGCGCAGGCAAAGGGCGACTACGGTGCTGCGCACCGCGCGCTCAAGCAGGCCGAGGCGAAGCCAGGCAGCGCGGAAGAGGCCTTGCTATGGCGCAGCCGTGCGTACCTGGCCTGGGCCGAAGGCAACAACCGTCAAGCGTTGGAGCTGCTCGACAAGGCGATCGCCAGCGGTAAGTTGGACGAGGCAATCCTGCCTAACGAGCGGCTCAATCTGGCCAAGCTCAACTTGGCCGAGCGCCGCTATGCCAAAGTCGTCAGCCTGCTTGGCTCACCTGCTCAGGCAAGCGAAGAAGTCCTGCAGATGCTGGTGCAGGCCTATCAGGGGCTCGGGCAGCATGCCAAGGCATTGCCACTGGCTGAGCGCTATGTCAAAGCCAACCCGAACGCAGCAGATACCTGGCTGCAGTTTCTGGTCGCCGGTAACGCCGAGCTGAAGCGTTACGAAACCGCAGAGCGCTGGCAGAGCAGGCTGCTCGCCCGTCATCCGGATCAAGCCAAGAGCTGGCGCCAACTGGCAGGCTTGCAGCAGATGGCCGGTGACGAAGACAAGGCGCTCGCCACCCTGCGTGCAGCTCATGCGAAGGGACTGCGCTTCAGCGAAGCCGAGCTGGACAATCTAGTGTTGCTGGCTGGCGCCGCAGGTCAGCCCTGGCAAGGTGCGAAGCTGCTCGAGGGCATGCTTGAGTCGCGCCTGCTCGCCAGCGATGCCAAGCGGCGTGAACGTCTGGGCATGCTCTGGTGGCAGGCACGTGAGCGTTCGGAAGCGGCGCAGATCTACCGTGATCTGGCGGCCGAATCCGGTAGCGCCAAGTTCTGGATGAATGTCGCTCAGCTGGAGCTGGAGCAAGCCCACTGGCAAGCCGGGCTCGATGCGCTAAAGCAGGCCGAGCGCGCAGGCGCCGAGCGGCGCAAGGTTCGCTCCTGGCGAGAATGGGCGGAAGGTGAGTTGAGCTTCGAGCGACAGCGTCAGGTCGCGAGTACTCGTTGAGCGTCGCGAGGCCGGTCTGAGAGATGGGCCGCCTCCAGCGTCGAGCTGTTCACGTCTAGCGTTAGCTTCTAGCGAAGGCCACAGAAACCCCGAGATTAAGCGGGGTTTCGTGTTTATGCCTTCACGATGCCAAACGACCGCATTCAGAAAATGGAACGAGCAACGCCGGCATCCCTCGCATCGCTGCGCGGCGACTCCAAGGGATGCGCTCGGTGCGTTGATCATCATGAGTCATCCACAGCGGATAAAAGGCGATGACGGGAGTGGTATCGCAATCGCTCGCCGGTCCTTCTCAGTGCCGACCTGCCTGCCGAATCAGGACGGAGCCAACGCTGCCTTTTATTCCAGCTCGTACAGATAGATCTTCTGCGCTTCCATGCGATAGCCCGCATCAGCCAGCTCGCTGCTGGCATGTTCTACTTTCAGCGGTCCTTCGATCCAGAACGGTTGGTACAGCTCCTCGACTTTGACGCCTAGCTCGCTGGTGGCATGCACGATCTGGTTGGATGGCGGTGGGGGGACGTGGATGCAGGCGCCGAAGTAGGGCACCAATAGAAACTCCGTCACCCGTCCGTCTTCACCCATGTCCAGCGGCACGATATAGCCCGGCAGCTTGACCTGAACGCCGTCGAGTTCTTTGACCACCGGCTCGGCGGGTGACTGCTGCACCGCCGCTGGGCCTGACTCGGCCGCGAGTGCGTCGGCCAGTTGCGACATGTCGTGGATCGCTATTGGCGGAGGCGGCGGCGGTGCGTCCGGAGGGATCAGATCCGACCATTGCAGCTCACGAACCTCGGCAGCGGCGAAGGTCGCCGCGAACGCGAGCAGGATGGCAAGCAACAGGCGAGACATTGAATTCCTCATAATCTGATCGACAAGCCGTCGGCCAACGACTGACGGTAGGCGCGCCACGCTGGCACACAGCCCATCAGCAACCCTGCCAGCAGTATGCCCGCAAGCAGTGACCACTCATAGGCGCTAGGCAGTGCCAGTGGCAGGTAGAGACCATAGTGACTCTGTAACGGCCCTTGTGCGATCAGGATGGCGACGTATAACAGCAAAAGCCCGAACACTGCACCCGCGACTGCAAGGCTGAAGGCTTCGACAACCAACAAACCGGCGATATGCCAAGGGCGAGCGCCCACCGAACGCAGGATCGCCATCTCCCGGCGCCGCTCATTGAGGCTGGTGAGGATGGCCGTGAGCATGCCGATCAGCCCGGTCAGCACGACGAACAGGGACACCACGAACAATGCCTGTTCAGCGGTGCCCATCAGGCTCCAAAGTTCCTGCAGCGCAACGCCGGGCAGAATCGCCAGCAGTGGCTCGCCACGATAGCCGTTGATTTCGCGCTGCAGCGTGAAGGTCGCGATCTTGCTGTTGAGGCCCAGCATGAACGCGGTGATTTGCTTGGGTTGCAGGTCCATCTGACGGGCCTGTTCCGCATCGATGCGCGCCGCACCACGGGCCGGCATGCCGTTCTGCCAGTCGATGTGCAGTGCTTCCATGCCGGCAAGACTGATATGCAGCGTACGGTCCACCGGTGTGCCGGTGCGTTTGAGGATGCCGACTACCCGAAAGGGCTTGTCGTCATGTTTGACCAGGCTGACCGTAGACACGCCGTGGGCCAGCACCAATTGGTCGTCCAGCTTGTATTTCAGTGCTTCAGCCACCTCGGCGCCCAGCACCACCTCGAATGGGTCCTCGGCGAAGCGCCGACCGTCCTCCAGCTGCAGAAGCTGCTTGCGACCGTAACGGTAATGGTCGAAATAGGCGGTGCTGGTGCCCATCACCCGATAGCCGCGGTGAGAGTCACCCAGCGAGATTGGAATTGCCCAGCTGACCCTGGGGTGCTCGGCGAAGTGCTCGAAGCTGTCCCAGCGGATGTTATTGGTGGCATTGCCGATACGGAACACCGAGTACAGCAGCAGGTTCACCGAGCCGGAGCGGGCGCCGACGATGAGGTCGGTGCCGCTGATGGTGCTGGCGAAGCTGGCACGCGCCTCGGTGCGCACGCGCTCGACGGCGAGCAACAGGCACACCGAGAGCGCGATGGCGAATACAGTGAGCAGGGCAGTGAAACGGCGATTATTCAGGCTCGCCAAGGCCAGGCGCAACAGGTACATGGCCTAGATCTCCGAAGCGCGAGCGGCGCGATTGAGGTCCGTCAGTGACAGGCTGCGGTCGAACAACGGCGCCAGGCTCTGGTCGTGGCTGACGAACAGCAGGCTCGAGCCTGCCTCACGGCACTCGGTGAAGAGCAGCTGCAGAAACGCCTCACGGCTGTCGGCATCGAGCGCTGAAGTGGGTTCGTCAGCGATCACCAGCTCCGGCTGGCCAATCAGCGCACGGGCGGCCGCAACGCGTTGTTGCTGGCCGATTGACAGCGCCTCGGCGCGCCTATCGAGCAGGCTTTCAGGGAGGCCGAGATGTTGAAGCAGCCTTGCCGAAGCCTG
This sequence comes from Stutzerimonas stutzeri, assembly GCF_051028275.1. GTDB lineage: Bacteria > Pseudomonadota > Gammaproteobacteria > Pseudomonadales > Pseudomonadaceae > Stutzerimonas > Stutzerimonas stutzeri_AS. The sequence continues at coordinate 3,595,882 of NZ_CP069269.1, read as the reverse complement.
CGCAACGCTGCCGTGCCGCTGCCGTGCGCGCTCGGCCCGCGTCTTGGAGAAATGGCAGGGTAGGCCCACGTTTTCGGCCACCGAAAGGAAGGGCAGCAGGTTGAACTGCTGGAAGATATAGCCGGTATGATCGACCCGAAAGCGATCCCGCGCGCCTGCCGACAGCGCAGCGAGGTCGGTGCCCAGCAGCTGGACCGTTCCGCGCTGCGCTTTCTGGACCCCGCCGATCAAGCCCAGCAGAGTGGTCTTGCCGCTGCCTGACGGTCCCTTGAGAAACAGGCTCTGGTTACGCTCTAGTGCAAAGCTGGGGATATCGAGCAACTCTGCCTGGCCGGGCCAGGCAAAGCCTAATTGGTACAGTTCAAGTAGCGGTGCGGCCATCGAGATGATCCGTGTCAGGCGAGCCGGGGAGTTTACTTCGTCAGCCAGGCGGCGTCAGACCGGGTTGGATCAGAACGCCGCGCGTGGCTGGTCAGCGTCGAGTTGTGCACCGCGTTGACCGTTCGGGCCGATCAGCTGTGCCTGTATTTTCTGGGTGCCTGGAAACGTCTTGAACAACCCCTGCAGATCCAGCGCCTGCAGCGCTTGGGGGGTGGCGCAATGAAACTGGTAGTGCGCATGGATCTCGCTGTGCTGGTCTTCATGATCGCCCTCATGCTCATGCTCATGCTCATGTTCATGTTCATGCTCATGAGCCCCGCCTTCGAACAGCGGGCTTTCGAGCTCGGTTTCGGCCAGGGTGCAGCCTGCGGCGGCAGGCAGGCCGAACAGCCCGTTCGGCTCTTCCAGTCGCTTGCGTGCGTCCGCGATCTTGCGCTTGTCCGCTTCGCTGCTTGGTGCGTGCTCGAAGCCCACCAGATTCATCGCCGGGCTGCGCAGCTCGATTTCCAGCGTGGAGCCATCGAGCGCCGCATCCAGCTCCGCAGCGCCATGTTCATGGGCGCCCAAGCTGTCATGATGCGCGTGATCGTGGTTGTGATCATGGTCGTGTTCCGCTGCCAGAGCGAAACCAGGTAGCAATGCGAAGGGCAGGGCAAGCAACAGACGGCGCATGGCAAACTCCTTAATGTGTGGTGGTTACGTTATAACAAACATGCGCAACGGCTGGCCAGTCACAACCTGTCATGGGAGCATGCGACCAATTGTCTTCAGGAGAGTGGCGATGATTCGAATCCGCGGCCATGTCGGTGATCTGCCGGTGGACCTCAGTATCGAAATGGATGATCACGACTGGGCGCAACTGACGCGCCAAATGCCAGCCGCTCCGGTTGGAACCCCGCCCGAGCCACCGACCGACAAGCCTAGGGCTGATCCTCATTGGGACGCGGCGCAGCAATTATTGCGCGCAGCGCAGAGCATGGATGGACCCCAGTTGTTGGCGGAGCTGCAAGCCCTGGCCGGTAGCGCTCAAATGGGCAAACGATTGCTGGTTCGCTTGCGCCACTGCGCGCAGGTCAAGGTGGATAGCGGAGCGGATGCGCCGGTCTACCGTTGGGTGGACTGAGCAGCATCCGGCCTACTGGCGTTTTTTCTGGTCGGCATCGCAGCGTGTCAGGTCGACAGTGTCGGATCTTGTACGGAACCTTCACCCGTTGCGCTGGCCTGTCGTTATCTTGCTGGATACTCGGCCAGCACTGATTGCTCACCCTTTTCGCTGACGGCGATCACTTTGAACGCATCTTTACGGTCGCCCATCTCCATGCCAGGCGAACCCATTGGCATACCCGGTACCGTTGCGCCGATCAGGTCGGGTTGTGCTCGGAGCTTGAGAATGTCGGCAGCGGGTACATGGCCTTCGACGAACTTTCCATCGATCACGGCGGTATGACAGGAGCCCAAGCCATGCGGCACACCGAGGCGGGTTTTGACTGCGGCCATGTCGGTTTCGACGTGGTCGTGAACCTTGAAGCCATTGGCTTCCAGATGCTGTATCCAGGCCTTGCAGCAACCACAGTTGGCGTCGCGGTGCACCTCGATGCCGATGGGTTCGGCAGCCTGAGCGAAGCTGGCGAAAAGAGCGGTGACGAGCAATAGACGTCGCATGAAGAGTTCTCCGGCGGGGTTGCGCGCAGCATAGCCGCATGCTCTCAAACCCCCAAGCTTGCTGATGTGTACGAATGTCACAGCGGCGGCTGCAGGGCTCGCCGGCGAACCAAAACGGAGCGATTAGGTCCGATGTCCATCGTGCGCGGAGCCGCTGTCAGGAGAGAGTTTTCGATGCGTTTTGCCCGTTTCGTTCTGCTCGCGCAGGCGCTGATCATGGCCTGCCTCAGCTTGGCCTACTGGCTGTGGCCTCACGAAATGGCCAATCTCAACGGCATGCTATTGATGGAAACCGCGTCGGTCAGCCACATGCGCGTCTATTACGGCGGCTTGCAGTTGGGGCTGGCAATCTTTCTCATCTGGGCCGCTCGTGCGCCGGAGCGAGCCCGGCCAGCCTTGATCATGCTGGTGATAACCATGGCGGCGCTGGTGCTGGGGAGGCTGGTTTCGCTCTGGCTGGACGGCGGCGAGCTCGTTGGCTTCGACCTGGCCTCGATGCTCTACCGCATGTTGGCAGCCGTGTTCGCGGGCCTCGCCTGGCGCGCCGTTCGCGAACAGCCGGAGCCGGAGCCCGAGCGTCTCGAACCGGCCACCCATCGACTGTCCAGTGAACCGCTGCTGCCCTTCAAAGTGGGAGATATGCCTCCGACCGAAGAGCCTACGTCCGATGAGGCTGCACCCCGGCCGTTCCGGCGAGGGGACGCGAGCTGAGTGATGCGGCCACACCAGGCCGACTTCGCCTTTGATTGGCGAAGCGGCTGGTGCGCGCGGATCTGTCCGAACATGTCCGGTTTTTTCGACGGGCAGCCACGGTGGTTCAGTCTCCCCAATCAGGTCCGCGACCCTGGGTCGCGGTCACGATACCCTTGCTCCGGAGCGCCCAGGGTGAGCAAATAGACCCAACCGGGAAAGGTTTCGCTATTCAAGCAGCCCATCTGCACCATCATTCTAGGAGTGTCCGCCATGGCCCATCTGTCCAGCCCTGAATACCAAGCCCTGAGCATCGCGGTGCTCACCGTGAGCGACACCCGCAATCTGGACTCCGACACGTCTGGCCAGGCACTGATCGACGGTCTGCAGAGCGCTGGCCATATGCTGGCCGATCGCGCCATCGTCAAGGATGACATCTGGCAGATCCGCGCACGGCTCTGCAACTGGATTGCCGGCGATAACGTCCAGGTGGTTCTGGTCACTGGCGGCACTGGGTTCACCGCGCGCGACAACACGCCACAGGCTGTGCAGCCGTTGCTGGACAAGTCGGTCGATGGCTTCGGCGAGCTGTTCCGCCATGTCTCGCTGGCAGAGATCGGCACCTCCACGGTGCAATCCCGCGCACTGGCGGGCATGAGCAATGGCACTCTGATTTGCTGCCTGCCCGGTTCCACGAATGCCTGCCGCACCGCCTGGAACAAAATACTCGTCGAACAGCTGGACAGCCGCACCAAGCCCTGCAACTTCGTGCCGCACCTGAAGGCGTCCTTGGCCAGCAACTGCGAGACACGTTCATGAGTGTCTCGGGCTGCGATATCAGCGGCCTGAAGCCGGTCGACGAGGCGATAGCCGAACTGCTCGCGCGGGTTCCCGCGGTACCAGCGGTGGAGGAAGTGTCATTGTCGGAGGCGCTTGGTAGAGTGCTCGCGAAGCCGCTCGAGGCACCGTTTCCGGTACCGGCATGGGACAACAGCGCAATGGATGGCTACGCCCTACGCGCCGCGGATTTGCCCGCAGACGGCGGCTGGCTGCCATTAGCCGGACGAATCGCTGCGGGAGACGCGGCCAGCGAGCAGCTGCCGGCCGGTCACGCGGTGCGCATTTTTACTGGCGCGCCCCTGCCGCCCGGCGCCGATACCGTGGTAGCTCAGGAGGAGTGTCAGGTCAAAGCGGATCGCGTACATCTGCCAGGCGTGACGGCTGGCGCCCACGTGCGTCGGCAAGGTGAGGAGCTGCAAGCCGGTGAGTCAGTGCTGCTGGCCGGCAAACGTTTGCGGCCGCAGGAGATCGGACTCCTGGCGAGCTTTGGTGTGGCCCGCGTCGCGGTCTATCGCCGGCTGCGCATCGGTCTGTTGTCCAGTGGCAACGAGCTGCGTGAGCCCGGCCAACCTCTGGCGCCGGGGCAGATATACAATTCCAACCGCTATTGCCTGCTGAGCGTGCTGCGCAGCCTTGGGCTGGAAGTACACGACTACGAAATCCTGGTCGATGAGCTGGCCGCCACCCGCGACGCCTTGGTTCAGGCTGCGTCCGATTGGGACATGCTGATCACCTCCGGCGGCGTTTCGGTGGGCGAGGAAGACCACCTCAAGCAGGCGATCCGTGAGCTGGGCGAGCTGCATATGTGGCGTCTGGCGATTCAGCCGGGCAAGCCACTCGCCTTTGGCGAGGTCAATGGCAAGCCGTGGATCGGCCTGCCGGGCAACCCGGCTGCGGCGCTGGTCACCTCGCTGGTGGTGGCGCGACCGTTCATGCTCAGCGCTCAGGGTTGCACCGACGTGCTGCCGAAGCCCCTGCGGTTAACGGCCGGTTTCGCCTGGCGCAAGCCCAACAATCGTCGCCAGTATCTACGCGCACGGTTGGAGCAGGTCGACGGTGAGATGCGCGTATGCCTGCACCCGCGCCAGGGTTCGGCGATGCTGACCTCGGCCAGCTGGGCCGAAGGCCTGGCTATTGTCGAGCGCTACCGCACGTTGGAGGAAGGTGAGACGGTGGAGTACCTGCCGTTCAGCGAGCTGCTGGGCTGAAACAGCGAGGCCCGGACGACCTTGCTCAACCGGGCCTCAGGCTGATAACGCTTCGCTATGTCGCTTCGATCAGCGCCGCACCAGCAGTACACCCGACTCCATGTGGTGGGTGTACGGGAACTGGTCGAACAGGGCATAGCGCTCGATGCGATGGGTGTCGTGCAGCTGGGCGATGTTGGTTGCCAGCGTGTCAGGGTTGCACGAAATGTAGAGGATGCGCTCGAAGCGGCGTGTCAGCTCGCAGGTGTCCGGATCCATGCCGGCGCGCGGCGGGTCGACGAAAACGCTGCCGAAATTGTAGCGCTTCAAGTCGATCCCTGCGAGGCGACGGAACGGGCGCACTTCGTTGAGCGCCTGGGTCAGTTCCTCGGCGGACAGGCGAACCAGGCTCACGTTGTCGATGCCGTTGTCGTCGAGGTTGGCCAGCGCAGCATTGACCGATGATTTGCTGATCTCGGTTGCGAGCACCTTGGGTACGCGGGTCGCCAGCGGAAGGGTGAAATTGCCGTTGCCGCAGTAGAGTTCCAGCAGGTCGTCGCTGCGCTCGCCAAGTACGTCGTAGGCCCAGTTCAACATCTTTTGGCAGACATCGCCGTTGGGCTGGGTAAAGGCGCCCTCCGGTTGGCGATAGCTGAAGGTGCGGCCGGCAACAGTCAGTTGCTCGGTTACGTAATCGCGGCCGATGACGATGCGCTTGCCCTTGGAACGGCCGACGATGCTGGCGCCGAGTGTTGCTGCAAGCTTTTCTGCCTCCTGCTGCCAAGCGTCGTTCAGCGGCCGATGATAGGCGAGGGTGATCAGCGCATCGCCTGCGAGCGTGGTCAGAAATTCGACCTGGAACAGCTTGAAGCTCAGGGCCTCACTGGCTTGCCAGGCGGCCTTGAGCTGCGGCATCAGCTCGTTGATCCGGCGGCTGGCGATGGGGAATTCATCGATCAGGATCGGCGTGTGCTTGTCGCCCTGCTCGAACATCGCGTAATGCCGCTGGCCATCCTCGCGCCACAGGCGGAACTCGGTGCGCAGGCGATAGTGTTCGCGTGGTGAGTCGAAGACTTCCGGTGTGGGGGCCTCGAAGGGCGCCAGCAGTTCCACCAGCCGTGCGGCTTTCGCGGCGAGTTGGGCGTCGTAGGTGGCGGGGTCGAATTGCGGAGCGCTCATGAAATCTCTTGAGAAAACAGGTGAATCGTAGGGTGGATCGGGGCGCGCAGCTGACGTTTTTCTCATCCACCTTGCTATGCGATCAGGTGGATGGATGAAACGTCATCCATCCTCTGGAACGTCAGCCGGCAAACCAGCCCAGCTTGACCACGAACAGGATCGAGAGGATCCACATCGCCGGGCTCAGCTCGCGCCAGCGACCGGCCAGCAGCTTGATCGCTGTCCAGGCAATGAAGCCGAAGGCAATGCCGTTGGCAATGGAGAAGGTCAGCGGCATGGCCAGCGCGGCGATGGCGACCGGTGCGGCGACGGTTAGATCGTCCCAGTCGATGTTGGCGAGGCTGCTCATCATCAGCACCGCGACGAACAGCAACGCTGGCGCTGTCGCGTAGGCCGGTACGGCGCCAGCCAGCGGGGCGAAGAACAGGCTGAACAGGAACAACAGTGCGACGACACAGGCGGTCAGGCCGGTGCGGCCACCCGCGCTGATGCCGGCGGCCGATTCGATGTAGCTGGTGGTGGTCGAGGTGCCCAGCGCGGCGCCAGCCATGGTCGCGGTGCTGTCGGCCAGCAATGCGCGGCCCAGGCGCGGCATGCGGCCGTCCTTGTCCAGCAGATTGGCTTTTTGCGCCACGCCGATCAGGGTACCGGAGGTGTCGAACAGGTCGACGAACAGAAAGGCAAAGATCACGCTGACCAGGCCAATGTCCAGCGCGCCCATGATGTCGAGTTCCATGAACGTCGGAACCAGTGACGGCGGCATCGACACTACGGCGTTCAGTTCGGACAGGCCGAGGATGATCGACAGCACGGTGACGACCAGAATGCCGATCATCACGGCGCCGGTAACCTTGCGGTAGGCCAGGGCGGCAATCAGGAAGAAGCCCAGGCAGGCCAGCAGCGGGCCACCGGCGGTCAGGTCGCCCAAGCCGACGAGCGTGGCCGGGTTATCCACGACGATGCCGGCATTCTTCAGCGCAATGATTGCCAGGAACAGGCCGATACCCGCTGCGATGCCTGAGCGCAGCGCCAGCGGAATGCTATGGATGATCCACTCGCGGATCTTGAAAATCGACAGCAAAAAGAAGATCGCACCCGAGAGGAACACTGCACCCAGCGCGGTCTGCCAGGTGTAACCCATGGTCAGCACCACGGTGTAAGTGAAAAAGGCGTTCAGCCCCATGCCCGGCGCCAGGGCGATCGGGTAGTTGGCGACCAGGCCCATGACCGCCGAACCGATGGCTGCGGCCAGGCAGGTGGCCACGAACACCGCGCCGTGATCCATACCGGTTTCGGCAAGAATGCTCGGGTTGACGAAGAGGATGTAGGCCATCGTCAGAAAGGTGGTGAGACCGGCCAGGATCTCGGTGCGCAGCGTGGTGTTGTGCGCCTTGAGTTGGAACAGCTTCTCCAGCATTTTGATTCCTCTTCTTGCCGGTCGATGATGCAATGTTGGGGACTTTAGCTGAGCGACTTGCTTGTTACAGCAAAGCTTATCCGGACTATGCCCGCAAAAGCCGCGCATCTTACACCGTCGCCCTGGCCGGTTGAATTTGATTAGAGTGACTCGTCGGTTTTACTGGCGATGGCCGATGCCGCTCCGGTTGCCACGGTTTTTGGAGCTGACGGAGTCGTAACCTGGAGCTGACGCTGCGGTCCCTATCGAACGCCGGAATTCTGAGAGAGACGATGATTGACCAGTCGGGCCAGGAGCCCAGCCCAATCCATGCAGAAGCCTCGCCCATGAGTGAGGCGCATCGCGAGCCTGCCGTATCCAAACCAATCAGTGGCGTATGCGCGCTGGTGCTGGCTGCTGGCAAGGGCAGTCGATACCGCGAGCGAGTCGATGAAGACAAGCTGCTGGCGTCCAGCAATGGTTCGCCCGACGCGCCGTCCGTTCTAGCCGTGACGCTGAACGCGCTGGTTGGCGTGGCCGAGCGTACGGTCGTGGTGACCCGCACGGACAATCATGCGTTGCTCGCCTGGCTTGGTGAGGCCCGGCCAGCTGGCGTAGACGTATTCGCCGTTCGCAGCAATGGGCTCGGCCACAGTCTGGCGCAGGCCGTCGCTCGGTATCCGGCTGCGCAAGGATGGCTGGTTGTGCTGGGTGACATGCCCTATGTGCGCCCGGAGACCATCAGGCGTATTGCTTCCGGGATTCACCCGGATCGCTTGATCCTTCCCTGTCACCAGGGGCAGCGTGGCAATCCCCGTGGCATTGGTGCCAATCATCGTGCAGCGCTGATGGCGCTCGATGGGGAGCGCGGTGCCCAAGCGTTGTTCGCGGATGGCTCGGTGGTTGAAATCGAAGTGGATGATGACGGCGTGCTGCAGGACATCGACCGGCCCGAGGATCGGCGAACCCGCTGACGCCACTCGTCGCATGGTGGGTCGCCGCAGGGGCCCGCTTCGGGGGCTCCAGCTAAGCCTCCGCTGTGCCTTGGCCGCTCTGGCGCAACCTGAGCTGAACGTTTTTTCTAGCCTGGCAGTCGTACCCCTAGGCGCACGGAAAGCGCACCTAATGCCTGAGGTTTTCGGCGATCCTGCATAGAACAGGCAGCCGAAGCCCCCACAACCGTGAGGCTGCCATGAGCGAAACGTCTACCGCCACAGGTGGGATTTCCGCCTGTTCGATTACCCTCAATCTGAACGGCCAGAGCCGCGACATCGAGGTTTACCCCTGGACCACGTTGCTCGATCTGCTGCGTGAACAATTGCACCTGACCGGCACGAAGAAGGGCTGTGACCATGGCCAATGCGGCGCCTGTACAGTGCTGCTCAACGGCAAACGGATTAACAGCTGCCTGACCCTGGCGGTCATGCACGACGGCGCGGAGCTGACGACCATCGAGGGGCTGGCGCAGGGCGAAGAATTGCACCCGATGCAGGCGGCTTTCGTCAAACACGACGCCTTTCAGTGCGGCTATTGCACCCCCGGGCAGATTTGCTCTGCGGTGGGCATGATCGCCGAGGGGCGTGCCCAGACGCGTAACGAGTTACGCGAACAGATGAGCGGCAACGTCTGCCGCTGTGGCGCCTACCCGAACATCGTGGCGGCGATCGAGGATGCGACAGACGAAACGCGCGAGCGTCTTGCCGGTGCGAAGGAGGTGCGGCCATGAATCCCTTCAGCTACGCCCGCCCAAACAGTGTGGAAGAAGCTATCGGGCAGTTTCGGCCTGACAGCCGCTACATCGCTGGCGGCACCAATCTGCTCGACCTGATGAAGGAAAACGTGACCCGTCCTTCCCAGTTGATCGACATCACTCAGCTGCCCCTGGCAGATATCGAAGAGACTCCGGATGGCGGCTTGCGCATCGGTGCGCTGGTCAGCAACGCGGATCTGGCCTGGCATCCACTGGTGGAGGCGCGGTATCCGCTGCTGTCCCAGGCGATTCTGGCCGGCGCCTCGCCGCAGCTGCGCAACATGGCCACCACTGGCGGCAACCTGCTCCAGCGCACTCGCTGCTACTACTTCTACGACAGCACCACGCCGTGCAACAAGCGCGAACCCGGCACCGGTTGCTCGGCACGTGATGGCCTCAATCGCATCCACGCGATTCTCGGACACAGCGAGGCCTGCATCGCCGTGCATCCTTCCGATATGTGCGTCGCCCTGGCCGCGCTGGAGGCCGTGGTGCATGTGCAAGGGCAGCGAGGCGAAAGGCGTATCCCCATGGCCGATTTCCATCGCCTGCCGGGCCAGACGCCGGAAGCGGACAACACGCTGGTCGACGGCGAGCTGATTACCGCTGTGGAGCTGCCGGCACAGGATTTCTCAGCGCACAGCAGCTACCTCAAGGTGCGTGACCGCGCCTCGTACGCCTTTGCGCTGGTGTCGGTTGCGGCTGCGCTGGATATGGATGGCGCGGGCATCCGCAGCGCCCGTATCGCCATGGGAGGCGTGGCGCACAAGCCCTGGCGCAAGGCCGAAGCGGAGGCGGCGCTGGTCGGCCAGGCGGCTGACCAGGCTGCGTTCGCTGCCGCTGCGGATATCCTGCTCAAGGGTGCCAGCGGCTTCGAACACAACGCGTTCAAGATTGAACTGGGCCGGCGCGCCATCGTTCGCGCCCTGACCGACGCAGCCAAAGGAGCCGCCCAATGAAACCAGCCACTTCTCCCTTCGGCCAGCCGTTGAACCGTGTGGACGGCCCGCTCAAAGTCACCGGCCAGGCGCACTATGCCGCCGAGTTCGACGTGCCCGGCCTGCTTTATGGCAGCGTGGTCAACAGCAGCATCGCCAGAGGGCGAATCATCAGCATCGATGCCAGTGCGGCTGAAGCCGTGCCGGGCGTGGCGCTGGTATTGACCCACCAGAACCGCCCGCCGGTTGCCAGTTACGACGACCCCTACGAAGACGACGACGCTGCGGATGGCTCGCCGTTCCGTCCGCTGTTCAACGATCGCATCCTATACAGCAGCCAACCGATCGCGCTGGTGGTGGCGGAAAACGTCGAACTGGCCCGTTACGCCGGTAGCCTGGTACGTGTCGAATACGAGCAGGAACCCCACCGCACCGACCTGCTCAGCGAACTGGAAACCATGCACAAGGCGCCGGCCGAGCTGCCGCCGCCCCGTGGCGACGTGGACAGCGCCCTGCGCAGCGCGCCGGTGCGGGTCGATGTCGAGTACAGCACGCCGGTCGAGCACCACAATCCGATGGAGCCCCATGCGTCCACGGTGCACTACCTGCCTGAAGGCAGCCTGGAAATCTACGACAAGACCCAGGGTGTGCAGAACTGCATGCGCTATCTGGAAAACGTGTTCGGCATGGAAGGCAAGATCCGCATCCTGTCGCCCTACGTTGGCGGCGCTTTTGGCTCCGGTCTGCGGCCGCAATATCAATTGCCGCTCGCGGTGATGGCTGCGCTCAAGCTCAAGCGTTCGGTGCGAGTGGTGCTCAAGCGGCAGCAGATGTTCACGTTCGGCTACCGGCCGCGCACGGTTCAGCGTCTGTCCATCGGTGCCGGAACCGACGGCCAGCTGCAAGCGCTCACCCACCAGGCGATCGGTCAGACGTCCTCGTTTGAGGACTTCACCGAGCACGAGGTCGAGTGGTCGGGAATGCTCTACAAGTGCCCGAACGTGAAGTTGGATTATCAGCTGGTGCCGTTGGACGTCTACACACCACTGGACATGCGCGCACCGGGCGCAACTATCGGCGTTTTCGCACTTGAATGCGCCATGGATGAGCTGGCGTACGCAGCGAACGTCGACCCGCTGAAGCTGCGTCTGACCAACTACTCCGACCGCAATGCCAACGAGGACAAGCCCTACTCCAGCAAAGAGCTGCGCAGGTGTTACGAGCAGGGAGCCGAGCGCTTCGGTTGGGCGCGCCGCTCAATGGAGCCGCGCTCCATGCGCGACGGTAATCAGCTGATCGGCTGGGGTATGGCGACCGGCGTCTGGGAGGCCATGCAGATGCCGGCTGCCGCCAAGGCCTGTCTGGGGCCAGATGGGCGGCTGGTGGTCAGCAGTGCTACGTCGGATATCGGCACTGGCACCTACACCGTGATGACCCAAATCGCCGCTGCGGCCATGGGCATGCCGATGGAGCGCGTAGAGTTTCGTCTGGGCGATTCCAGCCTGCCCCAGGCGCCGCTGGAAGGCGGGTCGTTCACCGTTTCATCGGTCGGTACTGCCGTGGAACAGGCGTGCGAAGCGCTGCGTCAGAAATTGCTCGACGCAGCCCAGCAGTCGCCCGTCTCGCCATTCACTGGCGCGAAAGTGGACGACGTTGAGTTCGTGGACGGGCAGATGCGTCTGAAAGCGGCTCCGGACAAGTGCGTCGACCTTCAACAAATCGTCGCGGTGAGCGGTGAGCTGGAGGCTGAGGTCAGCACGAAGCCGGGCGAAAAGCGCAACGGCTACTCGACGGCGACGCACTCGGCCATCTTTGTTGAAGTGCGTGTGGACGAGTCCCTGGGCACCGTGAAGGTCAGTCGCGTGGTGAGCGCGGTTGCGGCCGGACGGGTCGTCAATCCGAAAACCGCGGGCAACCAGATCGCGGGTGGCGTGGTGTGGGGCATCGGTCAGGCGCTGCACGAGGAAACCATGATCGACCACAAGCTGGGTCGTTATATGAATCACAACCTGTCCGAGTACCACGTACCGGTGAACGCTGATATCGGCGAGATCGATGCCTTCTTCGTTGAGGAAAAGGACGAAATCGTCAATACGCTTGGCTCCAAAGGCGTTGGCGAGATCGGCATCGTCGGTGTTGGCGCCGCAGTGGCCAATGCCATCTTCCATGCGACGGGTAAGCGCGTGCGCGATCTGCCGATCACGATGGACAAGCTGTTGTAACCGGCCAGGCGCGTGGAAAAGGCGTTGCCGTTTTCCACCCTACGATGCGCCACTTTTCGAGGGTGCGGGAGTAGGTTGGAAGACCGCGAAGTGTCTGGCGCCGAAACCGTTACAGATCCCGATGCAACTGGTCGCGGTTGGCCAGCGTCGGGAACAGTTTCATCCATGTGCCGGTGATGATCAGTGTGCCAACGCCGCCGATGACCACCGCCGGCACCGTACCGAACCAGTGAGCGGTCAGGCCGGACTCGAATTCGCCGAGCTGGTTGGATGCTCCGATGAACAAGCCATTCACCGCGCTGACCCGACCACGCATGGCGTCGGGTGTTTCCAGCTGCACGAACGCGCCGCGAATCACCATGCTGATCATGTCCGCCGCGCCGAGCACCACCAGAATACCCATCGACAGCCAGAACGAAGTTGAGAGGCCGAAGGCGATAGTCGCCAGGCCGAATACGCCGACAGCAGCGAACATGACCCGACCGACCTGTCGATTGATCGGGTAACGAGCCAGCCAGAGTGACATCAACAATGCGCCCGCCGCCGGCGCCGAGCGCAACAGGCCAAGTCCCCAGGGCCCGGTCAGCAGAATGTCTTTGGCAAACACCGGTAACAGCGCAGTGGCGCCACCTAGCAGCACGGCAAACATGTCCAGCGAGATCGCCCCGAAGATGTCCGGTCGGCTGCGGATGAAGCGCATCCCCGCCAGCAGGTTGTCCATTGCCGGGCCGGTCTGCTTGGCTGGAGCCGGTCGTTTCGGCAGGCTCAGCATCAGGCTGCAGGCGAGGGCAAAGAGCAGCACCACTGGGCCGTAGACCCACAGCGGTCCGATGGCGAACAGCAGACCGCCAAGGGCAGGGGCGACGATGGTCGCTGTCTGCATGGCCGAGGACGATGCTGCCACTGCGGCGGGAAACAGTTGCGTTGGCACCAGGCTCGGCAGTAGCGCTTGGGTCGCCGGCCCTTCAAAGGCCCGGGCGCTGCCGAGCAGAAAGGCCAGCACGAAGATCATTTCTCGCGTCACGCCGAGCCCACCGGCGCCCAGCACCAGGGCCAATGCAATCAGCCCCTGCAATCCTTGGCACAGCGCTGCGACCCGGCGCCGGTCAAAACGGTCAGCGACGTGTCCGGTCCACAGGATGAACAGCAGGCGAGGGAAGAATTCGGCCAGTCCGACAAGCCCGAGATCCAGCACGCTCCCGGTCAGTTCATACATGTGCCAGCCAATCGCTACGGCAAGCATTTGGAAGCCGCTGGCGGTAAACACGCGAGCGAACCAGAACTTGATGAAGGGCCGTTGGTGGCGGAGCTGGAGCTTGGCGTGGGTAGACATCGGGCAGGCATAAAGGGCGCAGGGCCGCGCAGGTTAGCACGCAGCCGGGGCGCGGACAGGCTGTTACTTCAGGCGGTGCGCCGTACGGCTCCTGTAGGGCGGGTGGGGCAGCGTTTCGCCCAGCCCACAGGGTTCAACTTCCCTCCGCTGTCGAGTCGCTCAACAGTCCGCGCTCGGCAAACACTGCCTTGGCTGTCGCCATGCCGTTGAGCGCGGCGGGGAAGCCGGCGTAGACGGCCATCTGGATGATGACTTCTACGATCTGCACTTGCGTGCAGCCGACATTCAAGGCGCCATGGATGTGCACCTTGAGCTGAGGCTGGCAATGCCCGAGCGCCGTCATCGCTGCGACCGTGGCGAGCTCACGTTGGGGCAGGTCGAGGCCGGGCCGCTGGTAGATGTCACCGAAGGGAAATTCAATGACGTAACGGGCCAGGTCCGGAGCGATCGTTTGCAGGCTGTCAATGACGGCGTGGCCGGCTTCGCCGTCGACTTCTCCGAGCTTGGCCAAACCCCTGGTGTAGCGGATTGATGCAGGCATGGGTCAGTCCTCTCAATTGATGGAGAACACAGCCTGCGGGTTGGAGTCGACTCTAAGTCAAGCGCGGGTTTGCTGGCGATACAGCTCGATCTTTGCCTCTAGCGCACTGAGGTGTTCACGGTCGCGCTGCAAGCGCGCCTGCAGCTGGACGGCATGGGCTTCGAGTAATGCCTGGCGCGCCTCCAGCGTCGATTCGCCAAGCTCGCGCAGGTTCGCATAGCGGATGATGTCGCCCAGCGCCATGTTGGTGTCTTTCAAACGCAGGATGAAATCGACCCATTCCAGATCGCGCGGTCCATATACCCGACGGCCGCCGGCATCCCGAGCGACATGTCGAAGCAAACCGATCTTCTCGTAGTAGCGCAGGGTGTGGGCAGACAGGCCGGTCCGAGCGGCGAACTGTTGCACGCTCATACGAACCGGCGCATGGCTCACGCTTTGATCGCCCGCAGGATGACGAATTTGGGCGTCGCAGCCACCTGCTCGACCTTGCCGAACAGCCGCTTGAGCTTGAGGTGATAGCCGAGGTGACGGTTGCCGACGACCCATAGCTCGCCCCCCTTGCACAGCGCCGTTTTGGCCTGGGTGAACATTCGCCAGGCAAGAAAATCGCCGACCACCTGCTGCTGGTGGAAGGGTGGGTTGCACAGCACCAGATCCAGCGAATCCATCGGCTGCTCGGCCAGCCCGTCACCGGCGCGGATATCGGCGGGGCGCTCGCCGAGTATGGCCTGCCAATTCTCCCGCGCCGACTGCACTGCCATGTAACTCTCGTCCACCAGGGTCACCTGCGCCTGCGGGTTGCTCAGCGCGTAGACGATGCCGAGCACGCCATTGCCGCAGCCCAGATCCGCTGCGCGCAGGTTGCCGAGCGCCTTGGGCAGATGCGGAAGAAAGGCGCGGGTGCCGATGTCCAGGTCTTCGCGGCAGAACAGGTTGGCGTGGTTGATCAGTTCGATGCCGGGATGGTCGAGCCGATAGCGGGTTGGGTAGGGCGAGCGCGGCACTGGCTTGTCCACTGGCGTTGCGGTCAGCAGACGCGCCTTCTTGACCGCCAGCGAGGCCTGGACCGGGCCAATGTATTTTTCCAGCAAGTCGCCGGCCGCGCGCGGCAGATGCTTGATCATTGCGGCAGCAATTACCTGAGCGCCCGGCGCCAACTGGTCTTGCAGGCGGATCAGCTGTTCCTCCAGTAGCGCAAGGGTCTTCGGCACCCGGATCAGTACCCGGTCGAATGGGCCCTGGGCCACTTCGCTCGCCGGTACGAAGCTCACGGCGTTGTTGGAAAGCGCGTTGCGCTGCAGGTTTTTGTCCAGCGCCAGGTGCGCCAGATGCGAATCGCCACTGCTGGTGACCTGTGCATGCTGCGCCAGTGAACAGGCCAGGGCGCCGAAATTGTCGTTGAGCACCAGCACCCGACTGCCGGTGGGTAGTCCCTGTTCATAAAGCTGCGCCAGCAGGTATTCATCTGCAGCATCGAAGGCCTGTAGCGGTTCGTTGGGTTGCTCAGGCTGGCGGACCAGGTCGAGGCATGCGAAGGGCGATTCAAGAATAGGCATAAGAACTGGCGGTGTTTATAGGCGTCGGAATGGAGTATCAAGGGGTAATCCGTGACAGAACCAGCCCTCGAATCCGCAGATGTCCGCGAAGGGAGCGAAGTATGACCGTCAGCGATGAGAAGTTCACCCGTCAGCGCCTGCTCGAGGTGCGGACCCTGACGCCCAGCCTGTTCACCCTGCGCACCACCCGCGACCCTGGCTTTCGCTTTACTGCCGGTCAGTTCGCCCGCCTTGGCGTGCGCAAACCGAGCGGTAGCATTGTCTGGCGCGCCTATTCGATGGTGTCCGCGCCGCATGACGAGTTTCTCGATTTCTTCTCAATCGTGGTGCCGGACGGTGAATTCACCAGCGAGCTGAGCCGCCTTCAACCCGGCGACGAGCTTCTGGTAGACAAGCAGGCGTTTGGTTTCCTGACCCTGGATCGATTCATCGACGGCCGAGACCTCTGGCTACTGGGCACCGGCACCGGCATCGCCCCGTTTCTGTCGATCCTGCAGGATTTCGAGGTCTGGCAACGCTTCGAGCGGATTGTGCTCGTGTACAGCGCGCGCACCGCATCGGAACTGGCGTATCAGCAGCTCATCCGCGACCTGCCCGAGCGCGATTATCTTGAGGGGCTTGGTTCGAAGCTGACCTATTTGCCAGTCGTCACCCGCGAGCAGGTACCCGGAGCGCTGAACGGTCGCATCACCACGCTCATCGAGAACGGCGAGCTGGAGCGCGCCGCTGATCTGCAGCTGGAACCTGAGCACTCGAGGATCATGCTCTGCGGCAACCCGCAGATGATCGAAGACACCCGTACGCTGCTGAAGGCTCGTGACCTCAACCTCAGCCTGACCCGTCGGCCAGGGCAGGTGGCGGTGGAAAACTACTGGTGACCCTAGGACTGCATCAGCGTTCTAGCCTATCTTCGGTCAGTTCGCGCTGCAGCCAGGTCACGAAACTGCCGATCAGGCGCTGGCGCCGCTTGCGTTCCGGCAGGACGACGTAATACCCGAACTCTGTTCGCACGCTTTCGCTGCACAGTCGACAGAGCAGACCCTGCGCCAAGAGCTCGTCGACCAGATGACGCCAACCGAGCGCGACGCCCTGACCCGCGATCGCCGCCTGGATCAGCAGGGTGTAATTGTCGAAGCGCAACATGCCCGAGGCTGGCGTCTCGGCGATTCCGAATGCGCGGAACACATGGCCCCAGTCGAGCCAGCGCGAACGGCTTTCCGGCCGAAGATGGAGCAGCGGAAGTCTTGCCAACGCTGCCGGCGACAGGGGCGGGGTCTCGGTTTTCATCAACAGCGGGCTGCAGACCGGATACACCTCTTCGTTGAATAGCAGGTGCGCTTCGCCATGCTTGGAGCGGCCATCGCCAAAGATGATGGCGACGTCGGTTTCCGATGGCAGCGCGCCCAGGCCGCGCTCGCTGGTGACCAGGCTGACGTCGACTGCGGGATGGAGCTGATGAAAGCGCTGCAGACGAGGCATCAGCCAGTACGCGGCAAACGCGAAGTCGGTGGCCACCTGTAGCACCTCGTGTTGCTGCTGCGTGGTAACCGCGGCGAGGCCGGCATCCAGCGCGCCAAGGCCCTGCTGCACGTAGCCCAACAACAATTCTCCGGCCTCGGTAAGGGCGATGCCACGGTAAACGCGGTCAAACAGGCGAATCGCCAGCTGTTGCTCCAGCCGTTTGATTTGCTGGCTGATCGCCGGCTGAGTGCTGCCCAACTCCAGCGCCGCAGCGGTGAAGCTCAGCTGGCGAGCGGCAGACTCGAACACCCGCAGCGCGTCGAGGGAAATCTGATCGAATCGATTTGGCATTAGCTGTACTTATCCGAGGCATTGCCCGCGGCCGGGTTTACCGCGGCGCTGGAGGCGCCAAACTGAGATCCATGCAGTCTCGCATAACAAAAGCATGGACCATCGCATTATGAAACGCCCCAATATCCTGTTCATCATGGCCGATCAGATGGCCGCTCCCATTCTTCCGATCCACGACCCGGCGTCACCGATCAAGGTGCCGAATCTTGCACGCCTGGCCGCTGGAGGCGTGGTGTTCGATTCGGCTTACTGCAACAGTCCGCTCTGCGCGCCGTCACGCTTCACCCTGGTCAGTGGGCAGCTGCCGAGCAAGATTGGCGCCTACGACAATGCCGCCGATTTTCCTGCTGACGTGCCGACCTATGCCCATTACCTGCGGCGGCTCGGCTATCGCACGGCACTGTCCGGCAAGATGCACTTCTGCGGCCCGGATCAGCTGCACGGCTATGAGGAGCGGCTGACCAGTGATATCTACCCTGCCGATTACGGCTGGGCAGTGAACTGGGACGAACCGGACATACGCTTGAGCTGGTACCACAACATGTCGTCGGTGTTGCAGGCAGGTCCCAGCGTGCGCACCAACCAGATGGATTTCGATGAAGAGGTGGTGTTCAAGGCGCAGCAGTACCTCTACGACTACGTTCGGGCAGACGACAATCAGCCGTTCTGCCTGACGGTATCGATGACCCACCCTCATGATCCCTACACCATTCCAGAGGAGTACTGGAATCGTTACCGGGACGAAGACATTCCGCTGCCACGCCTGGCTATGGCCCAGGATGAGCTGGATCCGCACTCGCAACGGCTGCTCAAGGTCATCGACCTGTGGGGTAAGACCTTGCCCGAAGACAAGGTACGGGATGCCCGTCGCGCCTACTTCGGCGCCTGCAGTTACATCGACGATAACGTCGGCAAGTTGTTGCGAACCCTCGAGGCATGCGGCCTGGCCAACGATACCATCGTGGTGTTCTCCGGTGATCATGGCGACCAGCTGGGTGAACGGGGGCTCTGGTACAAGATGCACTGGTTCGAGATGGCCGCTCGCGTTCCGCTGATCATTCATGCGCCGGGTATCGATCCGGCGCGGGTCAGCGCCTCGGTATCGACCGCCGACCTGCTGCCGACGCTGGTCGAACTGGCTGGAGGCACACTGGAGCCCAACCTGCCACTCGATGGCCGCTCGCTGATACCCCACCTTACCGGCCATGCCGGCCATGATGAGGTGATCGGCGAATACATGGCCGAAGGCTCTACCAGCCCGCTGATGATGATTCGCCGCGGTGCGTACAAATTCATCTATTCGGAGCAGGATCCCTGCTTGCTGTTCGATCTGGTCAACGACCCGTCTGAACGTGAAAACCTGATGGGTGCCTCCGATCATCAGGCGCTGGCCGAGGCCTTCCTCACCGAGGCTCGCCAGCGCTGGGATATCCCGGCCATTCACGGTCAGGTGTTGGCCAGCCAGCGTCGGCGGCGTCTGGTCAGCGATGCGCTGAAAAGGGGCAAGCTGACTAGCTGGGACCATCAACCCTGGGTCGATGCCAGCCAGCAGTACATGCGTAATCACATCGATCTGGACGACCTCGAGCGTAAGGCGCGTTACCCTCGGCCTTGACGCCCCCAATCGGCGGCCAACGCGTCGTCACCAAGGAACCTTTCGACAGAGAGAAGGCAGACGGATATGAAAAAAACCATAAACGCAGTTGTGACCAGTAGCCTGCTGTTGGCCGCCACGGGTCTCCAGGCGCAGGGCGCGGTTGAAGACAAGGCATGCGCCACGGTGCGACTGGGCGATCCGGGTTGGAGCGATATCGCCGTCACCAACGGCGTCGCCAGCCTGCTGCTCGAGGGCCTCGGCTATAAACCCCAGGTCATGACCCTCGGCGTGCCGATCATCTTCGCCGGCCTGACCAAGAACCAGCTCGACGTCTTCCTGGGTAACTGGATGCCGGCGCAACAGGACAACTACGACAAGTTCGTGGCCACGGGGGAGATCGATAAGCACAGCGTGAACCTGACGGGCACCGAATACACCCTGGCGGTCCCGACCGCGGCGTGGAACGCGGGTGTCAAGCGGTTCGAGGATCTGGACGCGCATGGCGAGATGTTCGACAAGACCATCTACGGAATCGCATCGGGCGCGCCTGGAAATATGTTCATTCAGAAGATGATCGACACGGATGAGTTCGGGCTTGGTGACTGGCGCCTGGTGGAGTCCAGCGAGCAGGCCATGCTGGTGCAGGTGGGGCGCACTGTGAAGCGTGACAAGGGCGTGGTATTCCTCGGCTGGACACCCCACCCGATGAACGTGCAGTTCGATATCAAGTACCTCAAAGGTGGAGAGGCCTATTTTGGCGAGAGCGGCACCGTCAACACCCTGGTGCGTAAAGGCTATGCGGCGCAGTGCCCCAACGTCGGCAAGCTGCTGAGCAACCTGTCGTTCACTCAGGAGATGGAGAACGCCATCATGAACGAGGTGCTGGAGAACAAAGCCAGTAATGACGCTGCGGTGAAGGCTTGGGTGAAGGCCCATCCGGACGTGCTCGAAGGCTGGCTCGAAGGCGTCTCGACCCGTGAGGGCGAAGACGGGCTGGCCGCGGTAAAAGCCTCGCTCTGAGGTGTGCCGCACTCTGGCAGCTTCGTAGGGTGGATCACGCTTCACCGATCCACCGGATGGTGGCAATGGTGGATGAAAAGAGCGTCATCCACCCTACGTCGCGATAGATCGGCACGCTGCATCTGCTTCGTGCGCGCCGATCAAGCCCTGAAACACCGCGAAGCCTTCCGTTCATACAAGGGTCAAGCGCAGTGGGTGTCCAACGCGACATCCACCGCGGCAACTTCGGCGCTTAGACCCTTTCGGCGCTGGGCGCAGCAGCCAGCGGTGTCTGCTGGACGGTGCGAACCGGGGCGTTTCCGGCAACGTAGTAAGGCGCCGTGCTGCGCGGCAACGGAGCGCGACCACGAATCCTGTCGGCCAGCTTCTCGGCCATCATGATGGTGGGTGCGTTGAGGTTGCCGGTGGTGATCAGCGGCATGATCGAGGCGTCGATCACCCGCAATCCATCCAGGCCATGCACCCGGCCCTGGCCGTCGACGACCGCCATGTCGTCCTCGCCCATCTTGCAGGAGCAGGAGGGATGAAAGGCCGTTTCGGCGTGCTGCCGAACGAAGGCATCCAGCTCGGCATCGCTGTTTGTATCGACGCCGGGGCTCAGTTCACGACCGCGGTAAGGGTCCAGGGCCGACTGCGCCATGATCTCTCGAGTGATCCGAATCCCATCGCGGAATTCCTGCCAATCCTGCTCGCAGGACATGTAGTTGAACAGGATGCTCGGATGCTGGCGCGGGTCCCGCGACCGGGCATGCACGCGACCGCGGCTGGGCGAGCGCATGGAGCCGACATGGGCCTGGAAACCATGTTCTTTCACTGCATTACTGCCGTTGTAGTTAATGGCCACCGGCAGGAAGTGGTACTGGATGTTCGGCCATTCGAACGCGTCGCGCGAGCGAATGAAGCCGCCGGCCTCGAACTGATTGCTGGCACCCACGCCGGAACCGAAAAGCAGCCATTCGGCGCCAATCTTCGGCTGGTTGTGCATCTGCAGCGCGGGGTAGAGCGATACGGGTTGTTTGCAGGCGTACTGCAGGTACATCTCCAAGTGGTCCTGGAGATTGGCGCCGACGCCCGGCAGGTCATGCACGATCGGTATGCCGAGCTCACGCAGCAGGGCACCCGGACCGACACCGGAGCGTTGCAGGATCTGCGGTGAAGCAATGGCACCGCTGCACAGCAGCACCTCCCGTCGGGCATGGGCGACGTGCTGCGTGTCGCTGTTACCGCGCAGGTAGGCCACGCCGATAGCCCGCTTGCCGCTGAACAGGATGCGGTCAGTCAGTGCATGGGTGACGATGGTCAGATTGGGTCGGCCACGCGCCATATCCAGATAACCGCGCGCGGTGCTGGCGCGACGCCCTTGCGGCGTGACAGTGCGGTCCATCGGGCCGAAGCCTTCCTGACGATAACCGTTGAGGTCGTCGGTTTCCGGATACCCGGCCTGCACGCCAGCCTCGATCATCGCGCGGAACAGCGGATTGTTGCCGGCCTTGGGCGTGGTCACGCTCACCGGGCCGTCACCGCCGTGGTAGTCGTTGGGGCCGATGTCTCGGGTTTCGGCCTTGCGGAAATAGGGCAGGCAGTCGAGGTAGCTCCATTCTTCCAGGCCCGGCGCCTTGGCCCAGCCGTCATAATCCAGCGCGTTGCCACGGATGTAGCACATGCCGTTGATCAGCGAGGAGCCACCCAGGCCTTTGCCGCGACCGCATTCCATACGGCGGTTGTTCATGTGCGGTTCGGGGTCGGTCTCGTAGGCCCAGTTGTAGCGTCGACCCTGCAGCGGAAAGGCAAGCGCGGCAGGCATCTGGGTACGGAAATCCAGCCGATAGTCGGGGCCACCAGCCTCGAGCAGCAGCACGCTGACATCGGCGTCCTCGGTCAGCCGAGTCGCCAGCACGTTACCGGCCGAACCGGCTCCGATGATGATGTAGTCGAATTCCATAACAGCATCCCTCCCACGAAAGCGTTGAGCCGCATGCTGGACGTAGCGGCGGCGCTTGTTGCCTGCAACGGGTGACGTAACGCTCGAGGCCGTTGTTAGAACACCGAGGCGAAATCGCCCAGCTCGACCTGAATCGATTTGGTGCGGGTGTAGTGCGCGAGGGTCGTCAGGCCGTTCTCGCGTCCCACGCCGGACTGCTTGTAGCCGCCGACCGGCATTTCGGCTGGCGACTCGCCCCAGGTATTGATCCAGCAGATGCCCGCTTCGAGGCGGTGAATCACGCGGTGGGCGCGGGTCAGGTCGCGGGTTACCAGCCCGGCGGCAAGGCCGTAAGAGGTGTCATTGGCACGGCGGATGACTTCCGCTTCGTCGTCGAACACCAGGATGCTCATGACCGGGCCGAAGATTTCCTCGCGCACGATGCGCATGTCGTCCCGGCAATCGCTGAAAACCGTTGGTGCCACATAGGCGCCCTGGGCAGCCGCACCTTCGGTGACGCGGGCCCCGCCGCAGAGCAAGCGGGCGCCCTCGGCCCGGCCTGACTCGATGTAGGCCAGCACGTTGTCCATGTGCGCATAACCGATCAGCGGGCCAAAATTGGTTTGCACATTCAGCGGGTCGCCCAGCCGGATACGCTTGATGCGGTCGAGCACCTTGCCCTCGAAACGCGCCTGCAACGAGCGGTGTACGAATACGCGGGTGCCGTTTGTGCAGACCTGCCCCGAGCTGAAGAAATTGGCCATGACGGCGATGTCCGCGGCGCGGTTGAGATCAGCATCCTCGAAAATGATCAGCGGGGACTTGCCACCCAGCTCCATGGTGACGTCCTTCAGGGTGGAGCTCGATGCACTGGCCATCACCTTCTTTCCGGTGCTGGTTCCGCCGGTGAAGGAGATTTTTTCGATGCCCGGATGCTCCGTAAGCCAGGCGCCGACTTCCGCGCCACTACCGGTGAGTACGTTGAAGACGCCGTCTGGTACGCCCGCCTCGGTGTAGATCTCGGCCAGTTTCAGCGTGGTCAGGGAGGTCATCTCGCTGGGTTTGAAGATCATTGCATTACCGGCCGCCAAGGCCGGCGCGGACTTCCACAAGGCGATCTGGATCGGATAGTTCCAGGCACCGATACCTGCCACCACGCCCAGCGGCTCGCGGCGGGTATAGACGAAGCTGGTTTCGCGCAACGGAATCTGTTCGCCTTCGATGGCGGGAATGAGCCCGGCGTAGTATTCGAGCACGTCGGCGCCGGTCACGATATCAACCGCCTGGGTCTCAGACAGCGGTTTGCCGGTGTCGAGCGTTTCCAGTTCGGCCAGTTCATCGTTGCGTTCTCGCAGGATGTCCACGGCCCTGCGCAGTATTCGCGAGCGCTGCATGGCCGTCATCGCAGCCCAGATCTTCTGTCCGGCCGCGGCGCTGGCGACGGCTTTGTCGACGTCTTCCCGCGACGCGCGCTGGAGCTCGGCAAGCACTTCGCCGGTCGCCGGATTGATAGTCTCGAACGTACCGCCGCTGCTGGCGTCGGTGTAGCAGCCATTGATGTAGAGCTTCTGTTGTTCGAAACGGCGCATGGTCGTCCTCGCGAGGTGCGTAAGTGAAGGCGTCAGTGGTACGGCCTGGCCAGCAACTGATCCAGGTAGTCGTAGGCGAGCTGCAGCGCCTGATCGGTATCGAAGTCGTCGCCGGCCAGGGCGCCGCGCAGCCACAGTCCGTCGATCAGCGCCGCCATGCCTCGTGCTGCCGAGCGCGCCTGCTCCAGCGGCAGAACCCGACGAAACTCGCAACACAGGTTGGAATACAGACGGTGGTCGTTGATCCGCTGCAAACGATGCAGGGACGGCTGGTGCATGCTTGATGCCCAGAAGGCCAGCCAGGTCTTCATCGCCGGGCCATTCACCTGGCTATCGTCGAAGTTGCCGTCGATGATCGCCTTCAGGTGCGCACGCGGGCTGTCGTCTCTGAGGTGCTCGCGACGCGTGCGAACAGCCTGGTTCAGGGCCTTCATCAGATGACGCATGGTGGCTTCGAGCAACCCGTTCTTGTCTTGAAAATAGTGACTGATGATGCCGTTCGAGACGCCCGCCAGACGCGCGATCATGGCAATGCTGGCGTCATTCATGCCCACCTGATCGACCGCTTCGAGGGTGGCGTGAATCAGCTGCTTGCGCCGGATTGGTTGCATGCCGACCTTGGGCATGATGCCTCCAGAAGAAGTAAAACGAGTCACGGACAGCCTAGGTATTTTTTCTTGAACGCTCAATCAATAAAGACGAGCTGTCGAGTTTGGGCACGTCTGCGTCGCATCAAGATCAACGTGCCGAGCGGGCTAAGCGAAGCCAGCGGAACTTCTCCAGGCGCAACGTCGCTTTCCGTCGCCTGC
This sequence comes from Stutzerimonas stutzeri, assembly GCF_051028275.1. Lineage (GTDB taxonomy): Bacteria > Pseudomonadota > Gammaproteobacteria > Pseudomonadales > Pseudomonadaceae > Stutzerimonas > Stutzerimonas stutzeri_AS. Next base: position 3,571,456 of record NZ_CP069269.1, on the reverse strand, counting down.
CGTTGCCTGAAGCGGCGCCCACCGGGGCGCCAATAGAATGGGGATGGGCGAAACGAGTGTTATTCGAGCCAGCCGGCGACGCGCTCCGGATTGTTCTTTACCCAGTCGCGCGCAGCCGCATCCGGTTTGGCGCCGTCACGGATGGCCAGCATCACTTCGCCGACTTCCTCGGCGTTCCAGCTGAATTTCTTCAGAAATGCTTCGGCCTCTGGCGCCTTCGCGGCGAGCTGCGGATTGGCAACGGTGTCGACATGCTCATCGTCGCCATACACCTTTTTCGGGTCTTCCAGGAAACGCAGCTTCCACTTGGCGAACATCCAGTGCGGAATCCATCCGGTGACCACGATGGGCTCTTTGGCTTTTTCGGCGCGCGTCAGGGCAGTCGCCATGGCCGGCCCCGAACTGGCCATCAGACGGAGGTCGAGATCGTACTGCTCGATGGCCTCCTCGGTGCGGCGCATCACGCCAGCGCCGGCATCGATGCCAGTGATCTTGCCGTCGAATGCCTCGCTATGCTGGTTGAGGTCCGCGATGCTTTTGGCCTTGACATACTCCGGTACGATCAAACCGATCTTCGCGCCTTCGTAGTTGGTGCCTAGCACCACGACTTTGTCTTTGAGCTTGTCGAAGTACTCACCGTGGGTGGCCGGAAGCCATGCTGAAAGCGTGGCATCGAGATCGCCGCGCGCCACGCCCTGCCACATGATGGCCGGCTCGACCGGTTGCAGTTTGACCTTGTACCCGAGGTTGCTCTCGAGGATCTCGGCCGCCACATGCGTGGCGGCGACGCTGTCGTCCCAGCCGTTTACGTAGCCGATCTTCAATTCAGGTTTGTCCGCCGCCATGCTGGTCGCCATGCCCAGCGCCAGGCTGGCGGCGCTGAGGCCGCAGAGGAGATGCTTGAATGGATTCATGCGTTGTAACTCCATGTCAGGGAAAATCAGTGGTGTCGACGCGACCCGTTGAACGGGCTCGCGGTATGCCGGCGCTTCTGCATCAGCGAAGCCCCATGCACGGTTGGCGCGCCGCTTGCGCACCGGTCAATCCCTTTTTCAGGCCGGCCGGTCCCGTAAGCGGTCTCAGCGCATCGCTGGAAACCGCCGGGAGGCGTTCATGTCTGTAACGGCTCGTCGAGTGATGCCTTGGCCTGTCAGAGCCCGACGAAAGCCTTCACCGCTTTGACGGCGTCCTGACCGTCATAGGTGGTTACGCCGGTGAGCCATTGATCAAGCATGGCTGGATTGGCTTTGATCCAGTTCTTCGCAACGGTCTGGGGATCGTCGTTCTCGAGTGCCATTTCCATCAGTTCGCTCTCGATCGGGACGGTGAACTGCAGGTTCTGCAGCAATTTCCCGACGTTCGGACAGCGATCGAGATAATCCGGCGGCACGACGGTGTACACCTCTGCCGCACCGTAGTCTGGCCCGAACACCTCGTCGCCCCCTGACAGATAGGTCAGGTCATGCTGTGCATTCATCGGGTGCGGCGCCCACGCCAGGAAAACCACCGGCTCTTTTTTCCTGATTGCTCGCTGCACCTGAACCAGCATGCCGGCTTCGCTGGACTCGACCATGCGGAAGTCACCGAGCCCGAACTGATCGTTCTTGATCATCTTGTCGATCAGCAGATTACCGTCGTTGCCCGGTTCGATCGCGTAGATGCGTCCGCCCAGTTGATCCTTGAATTTGGCGATATCCTGAAAGCTTTTCAGGCCAGCATCAGCGGTGTAGGTCGGTACCGCCAGGGTGTACTTGGCGCCTTCCAGGTTGGGTGATTCGAGGACCTTGACACCGCCGTTCTTGGCGAATGGCTCGATGACTGCGTCCATGGAGGGCGACCAATAGCCGAGAAACGCATCGATCTGCTTGTTTTTCACACCCGTGAACGCAATGGGCACCGAGGCCATGACCTTGCTCGGGTCGTAACCCAGGCCTTCGGACAGGACCATGGCTACGCCGGTGGTGGCGGCGATGTCCGCCCAGCCGATCTCAGCGAAGCGCACCTTCTCGCAGCTGGCGGGCTCTTTGGCCCAGGCACCCTGCAAAACAGCGCAGGAGAGCAGGGCGATACCCGTTATCGTCTTGAATCTAATCATCCTGAATATCCTGTTCGGTAGTCCGTAACGATTACTGGCGCTGCGGCCGGAGTTTGGTGCTGACCCAGGTGTACCAAGTGCTCTTGTTCGTGGCCCGCTTTACAGTGCCGAAGCTCTCGGTGATGCGATCAAGGATGATCGCCAGTAGTACCACCGCCATGCCGCTCTCGAAGCCGAGCCCGATGTCGAGGCGCTGGATGCTGGCCAGCACATCGTTGCCCAGGCCGCCCGCGCCGACCATGGACGCGATGATTACCATGGACAGCGCCATCATGATGGTCTGGTTTACACCGGCCATGATCGAGGGCATGGCGTTGGGCAGCTGCACCTTGAACAGCAGCTGCCTGCCGTTGCAGCCAAAGGACTGCCCGGCCTCGACGATCTCCTTGTTGACCTGGCGGATACCCAGATTGGTCAGGCGAACCGCTGGCGGCATGGCGAAGATCACCGTGGCGATGATGCCGGGCACCCGGCCGAGGCCGAACAGCATGGCTGCAGGAATCAGATAAACGAATGCCGGCATGGTCTGCATGAAGTCCAGCACTGGACGGGTAATTGTGGCCACCCGCTCGCTGCGCGCCGACCAGATGCCCAGTGGGATGCCCAGTAACAGGCTGATCAGCGTGGCGGAGAAGGTCAGGCCAAGGGTCACAACGGTTTGGTCCCAGAAGCCGGTGAGCACAATGAGAATGAAGGACACCGCGGTGAATACTGCGAATCGGGCACCGATGCGCCACAGCCCAAGGCCGACGAAGATGGCAATGAGCAGCCAGGCCGGCGGCAACATCAAGAGCGTCTCGATGCCTTCGGAAAACCCGCTGACCACGCTGCCCAGGCTGTCGAAGGCACCGCTGTAGTTTTCCAGCAGGTGCTGTACAACGCTGTCGACCCAGCTGCCAAGATCCAATTGCTTGTCCATTATCCAGCCTCCTGCAGGCGAGCCAGAAGGCGGCCCTTGCTGATGGCGCCCGCGTAGTAGCCCTGGTTGTCCACCACGGGCATCGGGCCCTCGTTATCGACAAGGCGCTCGATTACGCGGTCGAGTGGCAGGTCTTCGGTCAGCGGCTCGATCTGCTTCAGCACTTCTGCGTCGAGCGCGCAGGTCTGGCCGTTCTCGACCAACAGGGCGATTCGCTCCAGGCTGATGGAACCACGGAATTTGTTCTGTTCATCGATGACGAATGCGTAGTGCTTGTCCAGCGCCAGCAACTCCTGGCACACCGCTGCGGCGTCCGGGGCCTTGCCGTTGTGTACGTAGAGCGGGACGCTATTGGTCTTGAGTTGACCGGCGGTGAGGTAGCGGCTGGTGTTGACGGTGTCGAAGAAGTTGCGCACGTAGTTGTTGGCGGGATGGTCGATCAGTTCCTGCGGGGTGCCGACCTGGACCAGCTTGCCGCCTTCCATGATGCCGATGCGGTTGCCGATGCGCATCGCCTCCTCGATGTCGTGGGAGACGAAGATGATGGTACGTCGATGGGTCTTCTGCAGCTCCAGCAGCACATCCTGCATTTCCCTGCGCTTGAGCGGATCGAGCGCGGAGAAGGCTTCATCCATGATGATCATGGACGGGTTAACCGCCAGAGCACGCGCCAGACCCACCCGCTGCTGCATGCCCCCGGAAAGCTCATGGGGAAATTTCAGCGCGAAGGTTTCCAGACCGACCTGCTTGAGCACCGCCATGGCACGCTCCTCGCGTTCCCGGCGTCCTACGCCGGCAACCTCCAGGCCGAAAGCGGCGTTATCCAGGACCGTACGTGACGGCATCAGGGCGAAGGACTGGAACACCATGCTCATGTCGCGTCGACGCAGGTCGATGAGCTGGCCCTGTGGCAGCTTCGCGACGTTCTGAGAGTCGATGAAGACATCGCCGGCGCTGGGTTCGATCAGGCGGTTGATCAGGCGTATCAGTGTGGATTTTCCGGAGCCGGACAGGCCCATCAGAACGAATATCTCGCCTTCCTCTACGCTGAATGAAACATCGCTTACGCCGATGACTGCGCCGCGCTCGGCAAGAATCCTTTCCTTGCTCCAGCCTTGCTTGAGCAGGTCGATGGCTTCCTGTTCCTGTTGGCCAAATACCTTGTACAAGTTCTCGACGACGATTTTTCCAGACCGCATGGGATGGTTCCCCTTCGTTGACAGGAGGATCAGCTAAACGGAAGCCCAGGCGCCTCTCGGCGCTTGACGGTCAACATCGACTGTCATGGCTTTCGTATGGATATGGTCTCGGCTGGAAGCAGTGCAGCAGCGGAGCTCGACCGTCGCAAAACCAGGCGGGACGCTACGCATCTCGGCGCTTGGCTGTTCGGCTGGTGTCACAGTCGTCTCGTGCGGCCGTCCACTTCCTTCCTGGCAGTTCTAGCAAAATCACTGTGGCTCCTCGCTTGGGGGGCGCTGAGCCGAATTCGTTATTGTTATCTGCAGCCGCTGTTCTGGTCGGCTGTCGTCGATTTACGCAAAGCACTTCAGCACGGCCGAACAGCTGTTGTCCGGGGTTGCTGATCACATGAGTCAACGATATGCCCCTGCAAGCCTGGCGGTTATCGGATTGCGACCCCTACGTGTTGCTTGGCGACAACGTTGCTTCGAGATCCAGCGTTGAAAAAAATTCGTCACGATTCACTGATTGATTTAGGGCCGGAACAACGACCCGAAACCTGCTCATCGACACCAGGTCGCCTCTTGAAGATAGCGCCTCGTGAGGATTTACGCCGACGCGTTGTTCAGTGGGTTGACGGCTTTGGATAAGCGTGCGTCGGTGCCAGACCGCTGCAGGCTGTCAAAAGCCTGATGATGACTCCCGACTTCGTGACATCCCGTGGAGTACTCAGCGTGGCGATCAGCGTATTTGACCTGTTCAAAATCGGCATTGGACCCTCCAGCTCGCACACCGTCGGGCCTATGCTCGCGGGCGCTCTGTTTGCGGGTGCGCTGCGTGAACGCAAGCTGCTGGAGCGGCTCTGCCGCGTGGAGGTGCGTCTCTATGGCTCGCTCTCTGCCACCGGGATAGGCCACGGTACTGACCATGCCGTGTTGATGGGGTTGATGGGCGAACGACCGGATCTCGTCGACCCCCAGCAAATCGTGCCGCGTATCGATCAGTTGCGCTCCAGCGGCCAGCTGCACGTCAACGGCCAATGGCCGGTCGCGTTCGACTGGGATAAAGACCTCCTCTTGCTCGAGGAAAACCTGCCGTATCACCCCAACGCCATGATGTTCACTGCCGAGGGCGCTTCGGGCGTGCTGTATCAGGACACCTTTTATTCGGTCGGTGGCGGCTTCGTGGTCAATGCCGAACAGGCGGCGGCCGGCCAGTTGGACCAGGACCGCACCGAGCTGCCCTACGACTTCTCCACCGCTATCGAGCTCCTGATGCTATGCAAACGGCATGGGCTGCGGGTCAGTGAGCTGATGATGGCCAATGAGATGGCCTGGCGCAGCGAGGCGGACGTGCGTAGCGGTCTGTTGCGGCTGTGGGCAGCGATGCAGGACTGTGTTGCCAATGGGCTGCGTCATCAAGGCGTGCTGCCCGGTGGGCTCAAGGTTCGCCGGCGTGCCGCCCGGCTGCACGAAAACCTGCTGGAGCTGGGCAAGCCGAACGTCATCGGCTCGACCATGAGCGCCATGGAATGGGTGAATCTCTTTGCCTTGGCCGTGAACGAGGAAAATGCCGCGGGCGGACGGATGGTGACTGCGCCCACAAACGGCGCAGCCGGCATCATTCCGGCCGTACTGCATTACTACATGAAGTTTCACCCCGAAGCTTGCGACGACGACGTGGTCAACTACCTGCTCGCCGCCGCTGCGATCGGCATTCTCTGCAAGAAGAACGCATCGATTTCCGGTGCCGAGGTGGGCTGCCAGGGTGAGGTGGGGTCGGCATGTGCCATGGCGGCCGCTGGGCTGGCCGAACTGCTGGGGGCGAGCCCGGAGCAACTTGAGAACGCGGCCGAAATCGGACTGGAGCACAACCTGGGGCTGACCTGCGACCCGGTCGGTGGCCTCGTGCAGGTGCCCTGCATCGAACGCAACGCCATCGCCGCGATGAAGGCTATCAATGCAGCCCAAATGGCGATGCGCGGTGACGGTGAACACTTCATCTCGCTTGACCGTGTCATCCGTACGATGCGCGACACCGGCGCCGACATGCATGACAAGTACAAGGAAACCTCTCGAGGTGGGCTGGCGGTCAATACGATCGAATGCTGATCCGATATCGTGCATGTGTAGCGGCCAGACGTCGATTTACGGTGCATTGAACGGCAATGGCGATTCACCCATCACCGAATCTCCGAGCGGCTATCGTGCTGTTACCTGCATCTGTTACTGCTGCTGCTGATGTGTGACCGCTTGGTCACAATCTATGGTGCGGCTGCTACGAATGTGCCCAAGTCCTTTGATAGCAAGCCCTTCAGCGGGATCCAGGAGGCGTTCTTGGATTTGTCGAGACGCCCGCGAGCAGAGCTTTGCAAACTGTTCTACAGTTTTTATTGAACGGCTATTCAATATAGGCATGCAGTTTGCCTTGGTAGACGTAAACAACCGACGCAGCCAGTGTCGGAATCACAAAAAAAGAGAGAGCCGCCTGACGGCTCTTGATAAAAAAAGCTTGTGTGAGGGTTCGTCATGTCACAGATAAACGCAGGGGCAACCGCCCCGAATCGTCTACCGCAGACCATCGGCTTTCTGCTTTTGGACAATTTCACGCTGATTTCCCTGGCTTCGGCGGTGGAGCCCTTGCGCATGGCGAACCAGTTGTCCGGTAAAGAGCTATACCGCTGGTTTACCCTGACCGAAGCGGGGCAACCGGTCATGGCCAGCGACGGTCTTCAGATCACGCCGGATGCCGGCTTCGGAACCGCGCCTGCATTAGATGCTGTGGTCGTCTGTGGCGGCGTGGATATTCAGCGCAGCGTGACTCGCGAGCACCTTCACTGGCTGCAGGCGCAAGCACGGCACGGCCGCCAGATGGGCGCGGTCTGCACCGGCAGCTGGGGGCTGGCCAAAGCTGGTCTGCTCGATGGCTACGACTGCAGCGTTCACTGGGAATGTCTGGCTGCCATGCAGGAAGCCTTCCCTCGCACGACGGTCACGCCGCGGCTGTTCTCCATCGATCGCAATCGCTTCACCGCCTCCGGCGGGAGCGCCCCGATGGACATGATGCTGCACATGATCGGTGGCCAGCACGGCCGTGAGCTGGCTGCGGCAATATCCGATATGTTCATGTGTGAGCGTATCCGCAATGAGCAGGACCATCAGCGAGTCCCGCTCAAGCACATGCTGGGCACTAATCAGCCGAAGCTGCTCGAAATCGTTGCACTGATGGAAGCCAATCTCGAAGAGCTGATCGATCTCGATGAACTCGCCTGCTACGTCAATGTGTCTCGGCGTCAGCTCGAACGACTGTTCCAGAAATACCTGCACTGCTCGCCGTCACGCTATTACCTAAAATTGCGGTTGATACGCGCCCGTCAGCTATTGAAGCAAACGCCCATGTCGATCATCGAAGTGGCGTCGGTGTGCGGTTTCGTCTCGACCCCGCACTTCTCCAAGTGCTACCGCGAGTACTTCGGCATTCCACCGCGTGACGAACGCTCCGGTCAGTCGTTGGCGCAGGTGGTTGCACTGATTCCCTGTTCCGACAACGCCGACAGACACCCAGGCGTAATGGCGGCCTTGCAGCGTGCGCAGGGTGAGTCGACGTACGCGAGCGTGCGGATCTGACCCGATAGACAGAGCCTCTGTTTGCGCGTTGGGCGCTCGTCCCGCTCAGCGCCGGTTCTGCGCCGGTCCAGCGGTCGCAGCGTTGGCTGCGGATGGCCCAATGCGCGCGAAAGGCCAGTCATCAGGGGCACGTCCAGGCAGTGCAACGTTAATCGTCGCCCTGCCAACTGGCGCCTCGCCCAGATGGTTCCAGGTGTGATTTGAGGTGAGCGAACCGACGTCCGCGGCGCTACCCGCGGACCAGCGCCGGTAGCAGCCGTTTGCAGATGGCTTCGCGTACCGAGGGCAGCAGGGTGGCGGAACCGCCAAGAAGGTCTTCGACCATCCTGCGCAGTGCCTGGGCTCGCTCCTGAGAAAGGCCACTGACAGCCCGTTCGCAGGCTTGCTCGGCGGTGGCACCGCAGGGTATCTCAAAGCCCAGGGACACCAGGCGATCTCGAAAGTCGTCCTGGTCGATCAGTTCGGCATGCATCATCGTGGTAGCTCCTTTGGCTTGGATAAATGGGTATCACCGCATTCAGCGCAGCACGCCTTCCTCAAGCAGCAAGTTGAAAATGGCTTCGGCGCCAGCCTCCGGTGACAGGTCTCGCAGAACCTGCCCGCCGTCACCGGATGCCTTCGCCGTCGCCGCTTTCAGTCGATCAGCCGCGGTCTTGCCTTGAATCACCTTGAGCCGCTTGGGGCGGGGCCGTGCAGGCTGCAGTTGGGCCTCGATAAGAAGCTCGTCGGCCGCGACAGGCACCGCTTCGGCGCTGAGTTGCCCGCGACGGGCGGGTCCGAAGGCGCTTTGCCGTGCCACAGGGCCCGCACTGTCGATACTGGCCAGGAAGGGCAGGCGCACCTTGAGCCGGCGTCGCTGGCCGCGCGGTAGCGCCTGGAGCACCAACGCGCTGCCATTCTCGACGCGCTCGACTTCGGCCAGACCCACCACCAATGGCCAACCCAGCCGCTCGGCCAGCAGGTAGGGCAGCATGCCGGAGCCTTCGCCGGTTTCGGCCTGGCTGCCGGTCAGCACGATCTGGGCTCCGGCGTACGCCAGATGCTCGGCCAGGACGGGAAGGGCGTCGGCCCCCCGAGGCTGCTGCAACACGGTCAGCGCGCCAAGCCCCATGCCCAGGTAGCCGCGCAGCGCTTCTTCGTTCGGGTCACCGGCATGTAGCAGCTGTAACCGCTCGCCGGCCAGGCGCAAACCCAGCTCAACGGCGCGTGCATCCTGCTCGGCGCGCCGGGCACGGCCCGAGGTCGGGTGCGTACCGACCGAAACCAGGGCAATGATGTTCAGGTCAGCCATGATGCGACTCCCTTGCGGTAGATGCTGCGCGTGGCAGCCTCGGTTCATCCGTATGTGTGAACGGGCTACGTGAAATCCGTCGCAGGTCATTACGCCGCATCGCGAGCGCCTCCCTGGCGGTGGGCTGCGACCCGTTCGATCAGGGCGCGAAGAATCGCGGCCGAGTCACCGATGACCGACAGGTCGGCACGCTTGATCATGTCGCAGCCTGGGTCGAGGTTGATGGCCACCACCTTGTCGCAGGCGCCAATGCCTTGAAGGTGCTGGATCGCACCGGATATTCCCACCGCCAGGTAGACCCGCGCGGTGACCCAGGTGCCCGTTGCGCCGACCTGGCAGTGACGTGGCATGAAGCCGTCGTCCACTGCCACCCGTGATGCGCCCTTGGTTGCGCCCAGGACCTCTGCGGCTTGGTGAAACAGATCCCAGTCCTTCACGCCGTTCCCGCCGGAGAGGATGAATTCCGATTCGGCCATGGGCACCAGTGAGGGGTCCACCGCGACCGGGCCGAGGTTTTCCAGCCGTGGCAGGCTCCGGGCTACGACTTCGCTCAAGGTGACGGGCAATACCTCGTGGCGCGTATCGGCAACGGGCTCGGCACACTCTGCGGCGGCCAGGATCAGCCTGGGCAACGGCCGTTGCAGGTCTTCTCGTCCCGCACCGGCACGCCCGGTGCAGTGCGCGTCGTCGACCTGCCAGACTCGCGTCGCCGGGCGCTCGCTGAGTTTGGCCGCGAGGCGACGACCAATCTCGCCGCCACCCGCCCGGGTATCAGGCAGCAGCCAGTGGCGAGGCGAGAACTGATGCTCCACGGCGATCAGCGCCTGCAGGCGTTGTTCTGGGGCGTAGCCTTCGTATTCGTCGGCCGGTAGGTGCAGGAGGCGGTCGACACCGGCCGTATCCAGAGCCGTTTCCTTGTGTTCACCAAAGACCACCGCCAGCACAGCGCCCTCGGCCCCCGCCAGCTTGCGGGCCAGGCCGAGCAGGTCGCGATCGTGGGCGGAAAGCCGGCCGCCTGGCATGTCGGGCACGGCAACGATATGGAACTGCGGCCGCTCGACCTTGAATAATGGCAGCTGGACCGCTTCGCGAACGGTCGCGCTCCTGCGGCCGGCGCCTTGCTGAACGCCGCTGCGGTCGATGCGCTTGATCCCGTTTGGGCCGATAAAACCGATCGCGTGCGGATTCTTGCGGACTAAGCCGCTAGGCCCCATCCAGCTCGTTTCGCCTTTCGCCTGCACGCTGGCGTGCAGGGGATGCAGACGATTGCGGGCGATCCGCTCGGCACGCGGATCGCGGCGGATGATGATGCTCATCAGTGCACCTCCAGGGCTTCAGGTCTGGCCGCTACGGGCTTTTTTACCGGAGCGGGTGCTTCAAGCAGAGCCTCGGCCACCAGTTCGGCGATGTCCTTGATCTCTGGGCGCGGAGCAACCACACCTTCGAGCATTGCCGTGCATTGAGGGCAGCCCACGGCGACCAGCTCGGCTCCGGTCTCCTTGATGTCTCCCATGCGCATGTCGGGGATCCGTTGTACGCCTGGAATGTCGGTGATTGGCGCACCACCACCCCCGCCGCAGCAGCGAGAGCGGAAGCCGGAGCGGGCCATTTCCTTGACCTCGATACCAATCGCCTTGAGTACCGCGCGCGGCGCCTCGTACTCACCGTTGTAGCGGCCCAGGTAGCACGGATCGTGATAGGTCACGCTGGCGCCCTGGTGCTTGCCAAGTGCGAGCCTGTCTCGGGCGATCAGGGTGGCGATATAGGTGCTGTGGTGCAGCACGTCATAGCGGCCGCCCAGTTCGCCATACTCATTCTTCAGCACATGGAAGCTGTGCGGATCGCAGGTGACGATGGTCTGGAAACGGTAGCGGGACAGGGTCGCGATATTGCGCTTGGCCAGTTGCTGGAAGGTTGCCTCGTCGCCCAATCGGCGGGCAACGTCGCCGCTGTCGCGTTCCTCCAGACCAAGCACGGCGAAGTCCACACTGGCGGCCCTTAGAACCTTGACGAAGGCGCGCAGCGTACGTTGGTTGCGCATGTCGAAGGCCCCGTCGCCCACCCAGAACAGCACATCGGCCTGTTGCTTCTCGCTCATAAGCGGCAGGTTCAGGTCGGCGGCCCAATTGAGTCGTCCACCGGGGGCAAAACCGCCGGGGTTATCAGTCGCGATCAGGTTGTCCAGTACCTCGGCGCCCTTGTTCGGGGTGGCGCCCTTTTCAAGGGTGAGATGGCGACGCATGTCGACGATGGCATCGACGTGCTCGATCATCATCGGGCATTCCTCGACGCAGGCACGGCAGGTAGTGCAGGACCACAGTGTGTCAGCCTCGACCAGCCCCTTGCCGTCTGCAAGCACGATGGGCTGGTGCGGATTGCCGCCATGCTCGCCAACGGGAATGCCCGGGTAGGGACTGCCGAAATAGCCCTTGTCACTGCCGCCAGCAAGGCCAACGACCATGTCCTGAATCAGCTTCTTCGGGTTCAGTGGCTGGCCTGCAGCGAATGCCGGGCAGGCGGCTTCGCAGCGGCCGCATTGCACGCACGCATCGAAGCCGAGCAGCTGGTTCCAGGTGAAGTCCTCCGGTTTCTCGACGCCTAGCGGTGCGCGTCGGTCATCCATGTTCAAGGCTTTCAAACCGCTGGAGCGGCCGCCGCCAAAGCGTTCGCTGCGGCGATGCCAGGCCAGGTGCAGCGCTCCGGCGAAGGCGTGCTTCATCGGCCCGCCCCATGTCATACCGAAGAACAATTCGGACACACCCCAGGCCACCCCAATGGCCAGAACGGCGGCCAGTACCCAGCCGCCGAAATCCTGCGGCAGGATGCCGGCGACCGGCAGCGTGGCAATGAAAAAGCTCGCGGAAAACATCAGCAGGCTTTTCGGCAAACGCATCCACGGCCCCTTCGACAGCCGTGCCGGCGGGTCAAGGCGACGCTTGGCCACGAACAGCGCACCCACGAACATCAACACGCAAGCGGCCAATAGGGCGAAGCCGAGAATACGACTCTGCAGCCCGAAACCGTGGACGATGATCGCCAGCAGCGCCGCGAGCACAAAGCCCCCTGCGGTGGCGACGTGCGTCTTGGAGATATATTTGTCGCGGTCGACCACGTGGTGCAGGTCCACCAGGTAGCGCCGGGGCATGGCCAACAGGCCGCCCAGCCAATCGACCTGCGCGGGCCGGCCGCGCCGCCACATCAGGAAGCGCTTGGCGGCGCCGAGCACCGCAAGCCCTAGGGCCGTAGCGAGCAGAATCGGGAGAAGGGTATTCAGCATGGGTGTCTCCCACAGCAGCGGTTGCAAAGGGGCATGGCCCTGATGACTGACGCTTGGATCAGGAGGCGCTTGCTCGCGAAGCCGCGGGCAGGCTCGCCTGATCCGGCGTTTGCTCTGTAATCAGAAATCCTTGCAGAGCCGAAGCGCGTCGTAGATCGCCGCATGGGTGTTGCGCTGAGCAACGCAGTCGCCGATGCGGAACAGCAGGTAACCATCGCCGGGCTCGGACAGGCAGGGCTGCGGCTGGATGGCAAACAATGCCTCCACGTCGATCTGACCCTTGTTGCGCGAGCCCTCCTTGAGCGCGTAGTAAAGGCTCTCGTCCGGTCGTACGCCGTTTTCCACCACCACCTGATCGACCACCCGTTCTTCCTTGGTGCCGGTGTATTCGTTCTCCAGTACCGCCACTAGCTTGTCGCCTTCGCGGTAGACCTTCTCCAGCATCATGTCGCCGGTCATGATCACTTCCTTGGGGTAGAGGCTGCGGTAGTAGGTCGGGAAGCTGGTTCCGCCGATCGCCACACCTGGCTTGATGTCGTCGGTGACGATTTCCACCTTCGCGCCTTTCTCGGCGATGAAGTCGGCCACCGACATGCCGGTGAATTCGCAGATGGTGTCGTAGACCAGGACGTTGTTGCCGGGCGCCACCTTGCCGTCGAGCACGTCCCAGCTGCTGACCACCAGCCCTTCGTCAGCGCCCCAGTGCTCGTTCTGCTCGACGAACGGATGACCGCCGTTGGCCAGCACCACGATATCCGGGCGCAGGTCGAGAATGGTCTCGACGTCGGCACCGGTGCCCAAGCGCAGATCAACGCCGAGGCGAGCGAGCTCCAGCTGAAACCAGCGCGTGATCCCGGCCATCTGATCGCGCTGCGGCGCCTTGGCGGCAATGCTGATCTGCCCGCCGAGGCTGTCCTTCTTCTCGAAAAGGGTGACGTCATGGCCGCGTTCGGCGGCGACACGTGCCGCTTCCATACCCGCCGGCCCGCCGCCGACGATGACCACCTTGCGCTTCGGCCCCGCGGACTTCTCGATGATGTGCGGCAAGCCCATGTATTCGCGGCTGGTCGCGGCGTTCTGGATGCAGAGCACGTCCAGGCCCTGATACTGCCGGTCGATGCAGTAGTTGGCGCCGACGCACTGCTTGATCTGGTCGACCTGGCCCATCTTGATCTTGGCGATAAGATGCGGGTCGGCGATATGCGCGCGGGTCATGCCGACCATGTCCACATAGCCGCCTTCGAGAATGCGCGAGGCCTGGTTCGGGTCCTTGATGTTCTGTGCGTGGAGCACCGGCACCTTGACCACTTCCTTGATTCCGGCCGCCAGATGCAGGAACGGCTCCGGCGGATAGCTCATGTTCGGGATCACGTTGGCGAGGGTGTTGTGCGTGTCGCAGCCCGAGCCGACCACACCAATGAAGTCGATCATTCCGGTGGCGTCGTAATACCTGGCGATTTCCTTCATGTCCTCCTGCGACAGGCCGTCCGGGTGGAACTCGTCACCGCAGATGCGCAGCCCCACGCAGAAATCCGGCCCGACTTCGGCACGCACGGCCTTGATCACTTCCAGGCCGAACTTCATCCGGCCTTCGAAGGTGCCGCCCCATTCATCGGTGCGCTTGTTGACCCGCGGCGACCAGAACTGGTCAATCATGTGCTGGTGCACGGCAGACAACTCGACGCCGTCCAGGCCGCCTTCCTTGGCCCGGCGTGCGGCCTGTGCGTAGTTGCCGATCACCCGCCAGATTTCCTCCGGCTCGATGGTCTTGCAGGTGGCGCGGTGCACCGGCTCGCGGATGCCGGACGGCGACATCAGTGTCGGCCAGTGGAAGCCGTCCCAGCGCGAGCGCCGACCCATGTGAGTAATCTGGATCATGATCTTGGCGCCATGCTTGTGCATGGCATCGGCCAGATTCTGAAAGTGCGGGATGATTCGGTCCGTGGACAGGTTGACCGAGCTCCACCATTGCTGGGGGCTGTCGATGGCCACCACAGAGGAGCCGCCACAGATCGCCAGGCCAATGCCGCCCTTGGCCTTTTCCTCGTAGTACTTGACGTAGCGCTCGGTGGTCATGCCACCGTCGGTCGCATAGACCTCGGCGTGGGCAGTACTGATCACACGGTTGCGGATGGTCAGCTTGCCGATCTGAATGGGTTGGAACATTGCTTCGAAAGCCATGGCGGCATCCTCTGAAAACTACTGCGCTCGGTTATGCGGCGTTGGAGGCTGGAGCGAAAATGCTCATTTACAGCGACAAACCCTGCTTTTCGCTCCAGCCTCCGCCTGACTGGGCGTCCCCGCCTACCCTTCGCTCGCTACGTTTTCGATCACGGTTGACGTTGTTTTTAGAGTGGCTTGACCACGAACAGGCCATGATCGCGGCCTTCTTCGGAGGCGCCGTAGACCTGCTCGGCGACGGTGCGCAGCGGGCTGCCCTTGGCGGCGAGAATCTGATCCATGGCGCCGGCAAACCAGCCGGTGAACATGTAATCCACCGGGCGGCCGCATTTGCCGTAGACGTAGACGAAGGCAGAGTAGTCCAGGCGCACCTCGCAGGTGCCGGCATCCACGTCGATCGATTGAATCTTGAACAGGCCCCAGCCGCGCTGAGACAGGCGCTTCATGTAGTGCTCGAACACTTCTACGCCCACCAGGCCATGGCATTCGGCCTCCTTCTCGCACCAGTGCCAGGCCGATTTGTAGCCAGCCTTGTAGAGGATGTCGGCGTACGCCTCGGCACCGAGTACCTCCTCGATACCGATGTGGTTGTTGACGAAGAAATGCCGCGGCACGTAGAGCATCGGCAAGGCGTCGGTGGTCCAGACGCCGGTTTCGTCGTCGACCTGGATGGGCATTTCGGGGGCGTGGGTGGACATGTGTTTAAGCTCCAGAATTCGTTGTCTTCGTGTTGAAAAAGTGCGGATGAATGCCTGTGGAGCCGTAGCGAGCACGCCGAGCGCGAGGACGCGACGCAGCTATCGGTGTGCGCAGTAGGCTACGGAGGTATTCATTACTCGCCCCAAACGTCCTTAAGTACCCTTACCCAGTTCTCGCCCATCACCTTGCGCACCGTGCGCTCGGGCATGCCGCGCTTGAGCAGGGTTTCGGTGAGGTTGGGGAATTCACCCACCGTGCGGATGCCCAGCGGGTTGACGATCTTGCCGAAGCTGGTTAAGCGGCGGGCGTAGCCCTTGTCGTGAGTCAGCCACTCGAAAAAGTCCTGGCCATGGCCCTGCGTGAAATCGGTGCCGATGCCGATGGCATCCTCACCCACAATGTTCATCACGTACTCGATGGCTTCGGCGTAGTCGTCGACGGTCGAGTCGATGCCCTTGGCAAGGAAGGGCGCGAACATGGTCACGCCCACGAAGCCGCCGTGGTCGGCAATGAACTTCAGTTCTTCGTCGGACTTGTTGCGTGGATGTTCCTTGAGGCCGGACGGCAAGCAGTGGGAATAGCAGACCGGTTTGTTCGAGGCGAGGATGACTTCCTCACTGGTCTTGCTGCCGACGTGGGACAGGTCGCACATGATGCCGACCCGGTTCATCTCGGCGACGACTTCATGACCGAAACCTGATAGGCCGCCGTCGCGTTCATAGCAACCGGTGCCGACCAGATTCTGGGTGTTGTAGCACATCTGTACGATGCCCACCCCGAGCTGCTTGAAGACCTCGACATAGCCGATCTGGTCCTCGAACGCGTGGGCGTTCTGGAAGCCGAAGAGGATGCCCGTCTTGCCCAACTCCTTCGCCTTGCGGATGTCCGCGGTGGTGCGCACCGGCATGACCAGATCGCTGTTCTCGCGGATCAGCTTCTGGCTGGCCACGATGTTGTTGACTGTCGCCTGGAAGCCTTCCCATACCGAGACCGTGCAGTTGGCAGCGGTCAGGCCGCCCTTGCGCATGTCCTCGAACAGTTCGCGATTCCATTTGGCGATGATCAGGCCGTCGATGACGATGCTATCGGCGTGCAATTCGGTTGGGCTCATCAGTCACTCCCCGGTGCGGCGCGTCGAATCTTTTGTCGACGCTTTGCCGCAGCTTATCCCTGGGGTGAATGTCGTCCCGATGCAAAAACGACTGGGGTATTGCTTAAAACGTCAGGCGAAGGCTGCCGACAACCGACCAGGGCACTACAGGGTTGTGCCGGAGCGAGGGGACGGCTAGAACACTTCTGGTTTTCCGCCTGCGTGCCCAGCGCAAACGTTGCTGGTGTGCGAGCGGATTGGTTACCGGAGCCCGACAATCATGCTCAGCACCTACCGCGCCACCATCCTGCCCGAGTGGGTCGATTACAACGACCATCTGCGTGATGCCTACTACTTGTTGCTGTTCAGCTACGCGACTGACGAATTGATGGAACGGATCGGCCTTGACCAAGCGGGGAGGGCGCGAACCGGCCATACGCTGTACACGCTTGAATGCCACCTGAGCTATCTGGCGGAGGTCCATCTGGGGACCGAAGTGGAGATTCGCACCCAGCTGGTGGCCCATGATCGCAAGCGGCTGCACCTCTACCATGGCCTGTATCGGCTGGGCGAGGATGCACTGCTGGCAGCTAACGAGCAGATGCTGATGAATATTGACCGGGCAATAGGGCGCTCGGCGCCTTTCGATGCTGCAGTGCAGGCTTGGGTGATGGCGTTGCAGGAGGCTCAGCGTGACCTGCCCAGGCCGCCGTACATTGGGCGAACCATAGGCCTGCCGGTTTGATGTCAAGGTTAATGCCGCGATGAGCAAGGCCGATGCTGCGATAGGGCTCGCGCATCGGCCGGCTTGATTGCCGTCAGGCTTAGCGCTTGATCAGGCGGCGCTGAACATCCGATGCGGGTCGATGACGAATTTCTTCGGAACGCCGGCATCGAACTCGCCGTACCCCTTGGGCGCATCGTCCAGGCTGATCACCTGCACGCCGACCACCTCGGCAATGTTGATCCGATCCCACATGATGGCCTGCATCAGGGCGCGGTTGTACTTCATTACCGGAGTCTGGCCGGTGTGAAAACTGTGGGACTTGGCCCAGCCGAGGCCAAAGCGGATGCTCAGGGCGCCGACTTTCGCTGCTGCGTCCACTGCGCCCGGGTCTTCGGTGACATACAGGCCGGGGATGCCGATCTTGCCGGCTACCCGGGTGACCTGCATCAGCGAGTTGAGCACTGTGGCAGGCGCTTCGTGTTGCACGCCATCGTGGCCATGGCCGCGAGCCTCGAAGCCCACACAGTCGACCGCACAATCGACCTCCGGCTCGCCCAGCAGGTTGGCGACCTGCTCATGCAGCGGGGTGTCCTGTGACAGATCGGCGATCTCGAAACCCTGAGCTTTGGCGTGGGCCAGTCGGGCCGGGTTGACGTCGCCGACGATGACCACGGCGGCGCCCAGCAGGCGTGCCGATGCGGCGGCGGCGAGGCCAACCGGGCCGGCACCCGCGATATAGACCGTGCTGCCAGGGCCCACCCCGGCAGTGACCGCGCCGTGGTAGCCGGTGGGCAGGATGTCCGACAGGCAGGTCAGATCGCGGATCTTCTCCATGGCCTTGTCGCGGTTGGGCAACTTGAGCAGGTTGAAGTCCGCATAGGGCACCAGCACGTATTCGGCCTGGCCGCCGGTCCAGTCGCCCATGTCGACGTAGCCATAGGCGCCGCCGGCGCGGGCTGGGTTGACCGTCAGGCAGACGCCGGTGTGCATTTCCTTGCAGCTGCGGCATCGGCCGCAGGCGACGTTGAAGGGCACCGATACCAGGTCACCGAGCTGCAGGTTTTCGACATCGCTGCCTTTCTCGATCACCTCACCCGTGATCTCGTGCCCGAGCACCAGACCGGTCTGGGCGGTGGTGCGTCCGCGAACCATGTGCTGGTCCGAGCCGCAGATGTTGGTGGAGACCACGCGCAGGATCACGCCATGCTCGATTTTGCGTCCACGGGGGTCCTGCATCTTTGGATAGTCGATGCTCTGTACTTCGACCTTGCCTGCGCCGAGGTATACGACGCCACGATTGTCAGCCATCTGCGTTTCTCCTTTGTTTTTGTGAATACAAGGCGCGACGGGACGTTGCGCGGGCTTGTAGCGGAGCTGTCGGTTGCCGCCTGGATCAGAGCACCACCGTACGGTTTGCGTGCAGGAAGACCCGGCGTTCGAGGAAATAACCGACCGCCTTGGCCAGGGTCAGGCATTCGATGTCGCGGCCCTTGGCGATCAGATCTTCCGGGTAATGGGTATGGTCCACGGGCTCGACGCCCTGGGCGATGATCGGCCCCTCGTCGAGGTCGTTATTGATGAAATGCGCGGTGGCGCCGACCAGCTTGACGCCCTTCTGGTACGCCTGATGGTAGGGCTTGGCACCCTTGAAACCGGGCAGCAGAGAATGATGGATGTTGATGGCCCAGCCGTCCAGGGTGCGGCACAGCTCGGGAGAAAGCACCTGCATGTAGCGAGCAAGGATCACCAGCTCCGCACCGCTGTCTTCGATCACCTGCAGCACCTTGCGCTCCTGCGCTGGCTTGTCCTGAGGGTCGAGCGGGAAATGGTGGTACGGGATGTCGTGCCACTGAGCCAGGGGCTCAAGGTCCGGATGGTTGGACACTACAGCAGCGATATCCATCTGCAGCTGGCCGATGCGCTGGCGATAGAGCAGGTCGTTCAGGCAATGGTCCGATTTGGACACCATGATCACCACCTTCGGCCTGTAGGCCGGTGGCGTCAGCTCGGTATGCATCTCGAACGGGGTGGCTCGATCGATCAGGCCGTTTCGAAATTGCGCCTCGTCAAACCCGGCTGGCGCACGAAATTCGACACGGATGAAGAAGCGGCTGACCAGGCGATCATCGAAGCTGTGGTGCTCGGTGACGTAGCAGCCCTGTTCGAACAGATAGCGCGTCACCACATCGACGGTGCCGAGCAGGCTCGGGCTGTGAGCAGTGAGGATCCAGGTATCGGGCGTGCGGCTCATGGTCTTCTCCAATTACTGCGCTGATGCATTGCTTCGCTTCGGTTTGCATGGCCCTGGCTGCAAGCAGCGCTCAGGCTTCGATCGCCAATCCATATTCGGCGCAGGCGTCCTGCAGCCACAGCCAGATGTAGTCGGCGAAACTGCGGCGAACCACCAGTTCCCAGACATCCTCGGCCGTGTGGCGGATCATCAGTTGGCTCTTGGCGAAATGGGTGCCCACGGCCTTGCCCACCGGAAAGTTGCTTGGGTGGACGTCGTAAGGCGTGGATTTCATCAGCAGCTCGCGAACCTTCTCACCGGACAGCTCGAGCAGCGTCTGTCCGCCGCTGACGTTGACGATCTGGATATGCTGGCCTGCCAAAGCGTCACGCAGACGCTGCTCCGTGGCGAATTCCTCGCCTCGAGGAACGACCAGCAGCCACTCGTCCGGCCCCATCCACTGAAGCGATGTTTCGCCATTGGCGACCAGCGTCAGTGCCACTGGCAATTCCAGACCGAGGGCTTGGCGAACGCCGCCGACAAAAGCCGGATCGTGAGCGTCGCCGCGCAAGGTCAGATGCCCGCGCAGCTTCTTTTCCCGCAAGCGGATGCCAGCGTTGGCGTGGCCCTTGCCGACCAGCTCGTTCAGGCCGGCGTGGTGCAGCGGTGATTGCGCCTCGGCGTTCTCCGGACGTTGTCTGTAAACGTTCACTGCGGTCATGGTTCACCTGCCTGGCGCCATGAGGCGCCGTTGAATTCTGGAAAGTCGTGAATGAGCGGGGGTGAGGCCGGGTGAGCTCACACGTTCTGCTGTTCGCCTTTCGGGTCGTAGAACACCGAGCCGACAATCTCGGCCTCGATCACGCTGCCATCGACAAGCGGTGCGAAGACGCGCTCGCCGATGCGCTTGAGGCCGCCCTTGACCAGCGCCATGGCAAAGGAATGGCCCATGGCCGCGCTCATGTAGCTGGACGTGACATGGCCCACCATGGTCATCGGAACCGGCTGTTTGGGGTCGAACACCAGCTGCGCACCCTCGGGCAGTACCTTTTTCGGATCCAGCGGCTTGAGACCGACCAGCTGCTTGCGGTTTTCCTTGAGGCAATCCTCGCGGTTCATGCCGCGCCAGCCGATCCATGAGAAAGGCTTGTTGCGGCCCACGCACCACCCCATGTTGAGGTCGTCCGGAGTTACGGACCCGTCCGTGTCCTGGCCGACGATGATGAAACCCTTCTCGGCGCGCAGCACGTGCATGGTCTCCGTGCCGTAGGGCGTCAGGCCGTGCTTCACGCCTGCGTCGATGAGCTTCTCCCATACACCCATGGCGTAGTCGGCCTGCACGTTTACTTCGTAGCTGAGCTCGCCAGTGAAGGAGATACGAAAGACCCGTGCCGGAACGCCGCCAACCGTGCCTTCCCTCCAGCTCATGAATGGAAAGGCTTCCTTGTCCAGATCAATGTCGGTGAGTTCGGCCAGCAGCTTGCGGCTGTTGGGGCCGGACAGGGTCATGGTCGCCCAGTGGTCGGTGACCGAGGTGAAATAGACCTTCAGTTCAGGCCATTCGGTCTGGTGGTAGATCTCCAGCCATTCAAGCACCCGTGCGGCGCCGCCGGTGGTGGTGGTCATCAGGAAGTGATTGTCGGCCAGGCAGGCGGTCACGCCGTCGTCGAAGACCATGCCGTCTTCCTTGCACATCAGGCCATAACGAGCCTTGCCCACGTCCAGTTTGGTCCAGGCGTTGGTGTAGACGCGGTTGAGAAATTCGCGCGCGTCCGGGCCCTGGATGTCGATCTTGCCCAGCGTTGAAGCATCGAGGATGCCAACCGCGTTGCGCACGGCCAGGCATTCACGGGCAACTGCCGCATGCAGGTCCTCGCCTTTCCGGGGGAAGTACCAGGGACGCTTCCACTGACCAACGTCTTCGAACTCGGCGCCGTTCTCCAGGTGCCACTTCTGCAGGGCGGTGTAGCGTTTGGGCTCGAACAGCTCGCCGCAATGCCGACCGGCGATGGCGCCAAAGGTGACCGGCGTGTAGTTCGGGCGGAACATCGTGGTGCCCATCTCGGCAATACTGATGCCCATCGAATGCGCGGCAATGGCCAGGCCGTTGATGTTGCCCAGCTTGCCCTGGTCGGTGCCAAAGCCCAGAGCGGTGTAGCGCTTGACGTGCTCGACCGACTCGAACCCTTCGCGTGTCGCCAGCGCGATGCCCGCGGCGGTGACGTCGTTCTGCAAATCGACGAACTGCTTCGGCGCCCGCTCCGTGGGCTTCTCATGGGGCACCTGGAACAGCGCGACAGCGGGCTCCTCGATGCGGTTCTCGACCTCCGGCAGGGTCCCGGTGACGGCCTTGAAGCCAGACTCGGCGGCAGCCATGGCACCGGCTTCGAAGCCATCGGCCAGGGCATCACCAAGGGCGAACACGCCGTTAACCGCACCGGCACACAGCCGCTTCTGGAAACCCTCGCCGGGAACGAAGGCGAGGATGTCTTCGCGCCAGATCGGACGCCCGCCCAGGTGGGAGGCTAGATGGACAACGGGACTGTAGCCGCCGGAGCTGACGATCAGATCGCAGTCGAGTACTTCGCCGGGGCTGGTGACTTTGTGGCTGGCGATATCGATGGCGCAGATGCGGGCACCGGTAACCCGCTTGCTGCCGCGCGCTTCGATCACCGCACTGCCGGTCAGAACACGTACGCCACGGCGACGTGCTTCCTCTACCCAGGCACCGCGTGGATTACTGCGAGCATCGGCCACGGCGACGACCTGCCGGCCAGCGTCGAGCCAGTCGAGGACCACCCGGTAGGCGTAATCGTTGTTGGTCGACAGCACCAGCTGGCGGCCCGGTGCCACGCCGTAGCGGCGCACGTAGGTCGATACCGCATCGGCAAGCATGTTGCCCGGCACGTCGTTGTTCGAATAGACCAGCGGGCGCTCATGGGCACCGGTGGCCAGCACCACGCGCTTGGCCCGGACGCGGTGCATGCGCTGGCGAACCATTCTTCGACCGAACGCGCCCATGGGCGCCAACTCGCCCAAGTGGTCGGCCAGGCGTTGATGAATGGTCAGGAAGTTGTGGTCGTGGTAACCGTTCACGGTTGCGCGGGGCAACAGGGTCACTTCCGGCATGCTTTCCAGTTCTGCGATTACGGCTTCGGCCCAGTCGGCGGCTGGCTTGCCGTCGAGCGTCTCGCGGGTGGCGAGGAGGCTGCCACCGAACGCTTCCTGTTCGTCAGCGAGGATCACCCGAGCACCACTTCGACCGGCGGCCAGGGCCGCAGCCAGGCCCGCAGGTCCAGCGCCCACCACCAGCACATCGCAGTGCTGGTTCAGATGGTCGTAGAGGTCCGGGTCATTTGCCTTGGGTGCGCGCCCCAGGCCTGCGGCCTTCCGAATGTACTTTTCATAGGTCAGCCAGAGGTTCTGCGGGTACATGAAGGTCTTGTAGTAGAAACCGGGCGGCATCATGCCGCCGCCGACCTTGCCGAGGATGCCCATCAGGTCGGTATTGACGCTCGGCCAGCCGTTCACGCTGGTGGCGGTCAGTCCGGCATACAGCGCTTGCTGAGTGGCACGAACGTTGGGGATCTGCGCAGCTTCCGCACCGCCGATCTGCAGCACGGCATTGGGCTCTTCGGCACCGGCGGCGACGATGCCGCGCGGCCGCGAGTATTTGAAGCTACGGCCGACCACATCGACGCCATTGGCGAGCAGGGCAGCGGCCAGGCTGTCCCCGGCGTAGCCTTGATAGGTTTCGCCATTGAAGCTGAAAGTCAGGGGCTGGCTGCGGTCGATGCGACCGCCCTGGGAAAGACGATTGACCTGGCTCATGCCGTTACTCCTTGGTCGACAGCCTTCTTCGATGCGACACCCGCTTGAGTCACGCTGGGCTGCTCGCCGATCTTGTAGGTTTCGAGGATTTCATAGCTCACCGTGTGACGGGTGACGTTGAAGTACTGGCGACAGCCCGCTGCGTGGATCCACAGTTCGTGGTGGATGCCACGCGGGTTGTCGCGGAAGAACAGGTACTCGCCCCACTCCTCGTCGGTGCAGGCGTTCGGGTCCAGCGGACGCGGAATATGCGCCTGGCCGCCGGCGTGAAACTCTTCTTCGGAACGCAATTCACCGCAGTGAGGGCAGAAGATATGCAGCATGGTCGGTACCTCCGGAAAACCATCCACCCTGTCCCGTCGGGAGAGGGCGCCAAAATCAGTGTGCGACCCCGGCCGCACCGTGCTCGTCGATCAGGGCACCGTTGTGGAAGCGCTCGATTGAGAACGCCTTGGCCAACGGGTGCATCTCGCCTTTGGCCAGGCTGGCGGCGAACACGTGGCCCGAACCGGGGGTGGCCTTGAAGCCCCCCGTGCCCCAGCCACAGTTGAAGAACAGGTTTTTCACCGGGGTCTTGGCGATGATCGGGCAGGCGTCTGGGGTGGTATCGACGATGCCGCCCCACTGGCGGTTCATGCGCACCCGTGAGAGCACCGGGAACATCTCGACGATCGCCTGCAGGGTGTGTTCGATGGTGGGGTAGGAGCCGCGCTGGCCGTAGCCGTTGTAACTGTCGATACCGGCACCAATGACCAGGTCGCCCTTATCCGACTGGCTGATGTAGCCATGCACGGCGTTGGACATGATCACGGTGTCGATGATCGGCTTGATCGGTTCGGACACCAGCGCCTGCAGCGGATGGGATTCGAGCGGCAGGCGGAAGCCGGCGAGCTTGGCCATATGCCCCGAATTGCCAGCAGTGACTACGCCGACACGCTTACCCCCGATGAAGCCCTTGTTGGTCTCAACGCCAATGCACACCCCGTTTTCCTTGCGGAAACCGGTCACTTCGGTCTGCTGGATCAGGTCGACGCCCATGGCATCCGCGGCGCGGGCATAACCCCAGGCCACCGCATCGTGGCGGGCAACGCCGCCGCGGCGCTGTAGCGAGGCGCCAAGGATCGGGTAGCGGGTGTTTTTCGAGCAGTCCAGATAGGGAATCATTTCCGCCACCTGCCTGGCGTCTACCACCTCGCCGTCGATACCGTTGAGGCGGTTGGCGCTGACTCGGCGTTCAATGTCGCGCATGTCCTGCAGGGTGTGGCCAAGGTTGAATACACCACGCTGGGAGAACATGACGTTGTAGTTGATGTCCTGGGACAGGCCTTGCCACAGCTTCATCGCGTGCTCATAGAGTTGGGCCGACTCATCCCACAGGTAGTTCGAGCGGACAATGGTGGTGTTGCGCGCGGTGTTGCCTCCGCCCAACCAGCCCTTCTCGATCACCGCGACGTTCTTTACGCCGAACTCTCTTGCCAGGTAATACGCGGTGGCCAAGCCATGGCCGCCCGCGCCGACGATGATGACGTCGTATACCGGCTTGGGCTTGGGATTGCGCCACATGCGCTGCCAGTTTTCATGATGGCTGAATGAATGCTTGAGCAGGCCGAAGCCGGAATAACGTTGCATGTGAATGCTCCTCAAAGACGACCGCCTCGAAGCGGTGATGCCCTGCGATTCTTCGTATGAGCCGCTGCTCAGCGATTCACCGTCGTGTCGGAAACCGCACGTTCGCCCTGCGAATCAGCGGTACACCGGGTAATCGGCGCACAGCCCTGCGGCCAGTCGGGCAACCTGTGCCTCGACATCGTCGTCTCCGAGGTGATCGAGGATGTCGCAGATCCAGCCCGCAAGCTCAGCACTCTGGTCTTCCTTGAAGCCCCTCGTGGTTATGGCTGGCGTACCGATGCGCAGCCCGGATGTAACGAAGGGCGACTGTGGGTCGTTGGGTACGGCGTTCTTGTTGACCGTGATGCCGGCGCGCCCGAGGGCAGCGTCAGCGTCCTTGCCGGTGATGCCTTGCTTGATCAGGCTGACCAGGAACAGGTGGTTGTCGGTGCCGCCCGATACCACGTCGAAGCCGCGCTGGATAAACACCTTCGCCATTGCCTGGGCGTTGTTGATCACTTGTTGCTGATAGGCCTTGAAGCCAGGTTCCAGTGCCTCCTTGAAGCACACCGCCTTGGCGGCGATGACGTGCATGAGCGGACCGCCCTGCGCGCCCGGAAACACCGCAGCGTTGAGCTTCTTTTCGATGTCAGCATTGGCGCGGGCGAGGATCAGGCCGCCACGGGGACCCCGAAGGGTTTTGTGCGTCGTGGTCGTGACCACGTCGGCGAAGGGAATCGGATTCGGATAGAGACCGGCAGCGACCAGACCCGCCACATGAGCCATGTCGACGAAGAGCAGCGCACCGACCTTGTCGGCTATGGCGCGAAACCGAGGGAAATCCAGCGTTTTCGAATAGGCGGAGAAACCGGCCACGATCATCTTCGGCTTGCACTCGACCGCCAAACGCTCGACCTCGTCGTAATCGATCAGGCCGGTATCGGTGTCGATGCCGTATTGCACAGCGTTGTACAGCTTGCCAGACGAGCTGACCTTGGCACCGTGGGTCAGGTGGCCGCCGTGGGCAAGGCTCATGCCGAGCAAGGTGTCACCGGGCTGCAGCAGGGCCAGGTAGACGGCACTGTTGGCCGACGAGCCCGAGTGCGGCTGCACGTTGGCATAGTCCGCGCCGAACAGCTCTTTGGCGCGGTCGATCGCCAATTGTTCTACTTTGTCGACATGCTCGCAGCCACCGTAGTAGCGCTTGCCCGGATAGCCTTCGGCGTACTTGTTGGTCAGCCCGCTGCCCTGAGCCTGCATGACCCGCTTGCTGGTGTAGTTTTCCGAGGCGATCAGTTCGATGTGGTGCTCCTGACGAGCCTCCTCGGCGTTCATTGCAGCCAGAAGTTCGTCGTCATAGCCCTGGATTTGGTCTTGCTTGCTGAACATCGCGGATCTCCTAAAGGCGCTGTGGCGCCATTCGCCTCGGTGAAGGCCGTGGTCTGTCTCTGGAAGCGATGGTAGGGCCGGGCCCTGCGGGGAAGATGCCTGCCTGCGTCTTGTGAGAGTTCGTTTGCGACATGGCCTCGTCGTTATCGAAATCCGAGTTGTCGCCCGGGATAACCCGCCTCGAAAGCGGGCAGAGGCGAGGCTGCCGCTACGTCAGAAGCGCTCATCAAGTAGAGATGAGCATGTCGATTCCGTCGGGTGCGAAGGCCTCTAGGCCGCCCATTCAAAGCGGATGTACGGTTGGCTGGGGAGGTGGGCCTGGTGCTGCGAGGTGAGCTGTTGCCTACCGCCTGTCAGCCAGGCGGTAGGCGTGCGCGACAGCTGTGAGCGCTTAAAAGCGTCCCGGAGCGAGACTCAGTAGTCGATGACCACGTCGCCTTTGGGCACGCTGCAGCAGGACAGGATGTAGCCTTCGGCAACGTCTTCATCGGTGATGCCGCCGTTGTGCTCCATGGTCACTTCGCCGGCTTTCTTCATCACTTTGCAGGTGCCGCAGATGCCCATGCCGCACGCTTTGGGAATATGCAGCCCAAGTTGTGCCGCTGCCGAGTGGACCGTGTCTCGCGGGCCCACGCGGATGCTTTTGCCCGTCGCGGTGAACTCCACCTGATTGAGCTCTTCGAGCGGTACGTCGGGCGCATCGGCGGCTCGCTCGGCGAGTTCCTTGACGTCGTTGCGCACATCGGCTGGCGTCGCACCAAAGGACTCCTCGTGGTAGCGCTGCATGTCGAAGCCGTTGACGGTGAGCAGCCGCTTGACTGCGTTCATGTAGGGGGTTGGCCCGCAGCAGAAGATTTCCCGCTCAAGGAAATCCGGCGCGATCAGCTCCAGCATGCGTTGGTCGAGGTAGCCGCGGTAACCAGCCCAGGCTTCGCCCATGCCATGCCGCTCGCAGATGATATGCAGGCTGAAGTTGTTTACCCGCGAGGCCATGTGTTCGAGCTCGCGGTGAAAAATCACGTCCTTTGGCGAGCGGGCGCTGTGGACGAACACCATGTCGACATTGGCATTGGTATCGAAGAACCAGCGTGCCATCGACATCACGGGCGTGATCCCGACCCCTCCGGAGAGAAACAAGGCTCTGTCGGTGGGGTAGTCGATGGCGTTGAACAGGCCGACCGGACCATGTACCGGCAGCTGGTCGCCCTCGGAAAGATTGTCGTGTAGCCAGTTGGATACTCTGCCGCCCGGGATGCGCTTGATCGTCAGCGAAAAGCTGTAGGGCACCGAGGGTGAACTGGCAATGGTGTAAGAGCGCATCACCTGCTGGCCATCGATCTCAAGCTCCAGGGTGACGAACTGGCCTGGCTTGAAAAAGAACATGATCGGCTGGTCGGACATGAAGCAAAAGGTGCGAACGTCCCATGTCTCCTGAATCACCTTTACGCAGCGCACCAGGTGGCGGCCGTTGGTCCATGTCTGGGTATTGACTGGATTGAGGAAGTTGCTGGACATGCTCACCTCGATTGCGCGCTGGCTACTACGGCCCGTTGCCCAGGCCCTTCTGCAGGGCTGCGATAGCACTATGCACAGCCCTCCTTGCGCAGAATTGTGCGCATCGTCATACCGGCCCACTTACCTATCCGCGACATCGGCATGCTTATCGCGACCAGCCCGCTCATATGCGCCTCGGCGCGTCGGAAACGGATGCGTGCCTGTCGCCCATGGATAAGGTTGGCCACCTTGGCCGCGACACACTCGATGCCAGTCGAGCAGAGAAGGCGATCTTGCCGGAGTTGCCTTCTTGTCGACGGCAGATGTCATCCGGCTCGCCGCCTTGCGTCGTACCCGAACAGCCACTTTTGTCGCCAGCCAGAGACGCCTGCAAGGCGCGGCCGGCTTGAGGAGCAACCGATGGATGCCACTTCCAACCTGAGCCTGGGCGATCCGCTCGAACCTGCGCGTAAGGCAACCGCCGAAATGCTGCAGACACGCGAGCCGACTTTTTCGCTTCCTCAACCATTCTATAGCGATGAACGATTGTTCCAGATCGACATGCAGGAGATCTTTCACAAGGAATGGTTGATCGCAGGCATGACCTGCGAAATCCCGGCGAAGGGCAATTTTCTCACGCTACAGATTGGCGATAACCCGATTCTGGTTGTCCGGGGTGCGGAGGGCGTGGTGCATGCGTTTCATAACGTATGCCGTCACCGGGGTTCCAGACTCTGCACGAGCGACAAGGGCAAGGTCGCCAAACTGGTATGCCCTTATCACCAGTGGACCTACGAGCTGGATGGTCGCCTGCTGTTCGCCGGCACTGAAATGGGTGCTGACTTCGATCTGGGTCAGTACGGCCTCAAGCCGGTGCAGTGCAAGACTGCCGGTGGCTACATCTTCATCTCGCTTGCCGAAAACCCGCCGGCGATTGATGATTTTCTCGCCACGCTGACGCACTACATGGAACCCTACGACATGGAGAACACCAAGGTGGCGGTGCAGGCCACCTTGATGGAAAAGGCCAACTGGAAGCTGGTG
The DNA here is from genome assembly GCF_051028275.1 of Stutzerimonas stutzeri. Taxonomy (GTDB): domain Bacteria; phylum Pseudomonadota; class Gammaproteobacteria; order Pseudomonadales; family Pseudomonadaceae; genus Stutzerimonas; species Stutzerimonas stutzeri_AS. Next base: position 3,542,776 of record NZ_CP069269.1, on the reverse strand, counting down.
CTGGAAAATAACCGGGAGTGCTACCACTGCAACGGTTCGCACCCTGAGCTGCTGAACACGCTGCTGGAATGGGATGACGTGACCGACCCGCGTGCCACTCAGGCGTTCAAGGATCAGGTGGCCGAATGCACCAGCCGTTGGGACAAGGACAACATTCCGTACGCACATGCCAGCTTCGGCCTGCGTAACCGTATCGTGCGCATGCCGTTGCTCAAGGGCACCGTGTCGATGACCATGGATGGCAAACCGGGCAGCAAGAAACTCATGGGCCGCATCACCGATCCGGACCTCGGCTCGATGCGCATCCTGCATCTGCCGCACTCATGGAATCATTGCATGGGTGATCACATCATTGTCTTCACGGTCTGGCCGATCAGTGCTCAGGAAACCATGGTGACCACCAAGTGGCTGGTGCACAAGGATGCCGTGGAGGGCGTCGACTACGATGTGGCTCGTCTTCGTCAGGTCTGGGATGCCACGAACGACCAGGATCGTCGACTGGCGGAAGAGAATCAGCGAGGCATCAACTCCACGGCCTACCAGCCCGGGCCCTATTCGAAAACCTACGAGTTCGGGGTGGTTAACTTCGTTGATTGGTACAGCGAGCGCATGCTGAACAATCTCGGCGCGGCCCCGGCGCCCTATCTCCGGCAGGTCAATCAATGACCTGAGCCAGCGGCAGTGCACCCGTGAGACGCGGGCGATCTGCTCGAGGCGGTTGAACAGATTGTGGCGTGCCTCCATCCCCTTGGCGGATGCATACAAGAACGGAGCCTTTCGGCTCCGTTTCGTTGCTACTGGGCAAGCTTCTTGTATTTGACCCGGTGCGGTTGGGAAGCCGCATCGCCGAGGCGTTTCTTGCGGTCGGCTTCGTACTCGGTGTAGTTGCCTTCGAAGAAGATGATCTGCCCGTCATCCTCGTAAGAGAGAATGTGCGTAGCGACGCGGTCAAGGAACCAGCGATCGTGGGAAATCACGATGGCGGCGCCGGGGAAGTCCAGCAGCGCCTCCTCCAGCGAACGCAGGGTTTCCACGTCGAGGTCGTTGGATGGTTCGTCGAGCAGCAGCACGTTGGCGCCTTCTTTGAGTGTCAGGGCCAGGTGCAGACGGCCGCGCTCACCACCGGAGAGATCCTTGACGAACTTCTGCTGATCGCCGCCCTTGAAGTTGAAACGTCCCACATAGGTGCGCGACGGAACTTCGTAGTTGCCGATACGGATCATGTCGGAACCGCCGGAGACCGCTTCCCAGACCGTCTTGCCGCCGTCCAGGTCATCGCGACTCTGGTCGACACAGGCCACCTGCACGGTGTCACCGATTTCGATGCTGCCCGAGTCCGGCTGTTCCTTGCCCATGATCATGCGGAACAGCGTCGACTTGCCCGCGCCGTTACCGCCGATCACGCCAACAATGGCGCCCTTGGGCATGCTGAACGAGAGGTCCTCGATCAATACGCGGTCGCCGTAGCCCTTGGTCACGTTGTTGAAGTCGATGACCTTGTCACCAAGGCGTGGGCCGGCAGGGATGTAAATTTCATTGGTTTCGCTGCGCTTCTGGAATTCCTGCGACTGCAGTTCTTCGAAGCGTTGCAGACGTGCCTTGGACTTGGCCTGGCGGGCCTTGGCGCCCTTGCGCACCCACTCCAGCTCTTCTTTCATGGCCTTTTCATGGGCTGACTGCTGCTTGGATTCCTGCGCCAGACGCGCAGACTTGGCTTCCAGCCAGCCGGAGTAGTTGCCCTCGTACGGGATGCCCGCGCCGCGGTCGAGCTCCAGGATCCAGCCGGCCACGTTGTCTAGGAAGTAACGGTCGTGGGTAATCGCGACGACGGTGCCGGTGAAGTCGTGGAGAAAGTGTTCCAGCCAGGCCACAGAGTCGGCGTCCAGATGGTTGGTTGGTTCGTCGAGCAGCAGCATGTCCGGTGCCGAAAGCAGCAGACGGCACAGCGCTACACGGCGCTTTTCCCCACCGGACAGATGTTCGACCTTCGCCTCCCACGGCGGCAGACGCAGCGCGTCGGCGGCGACTTCCAGCTGGCGCTCGAGGTTGTGGCCATCGCTGGCCTGCAGGATCGCTTCAAGCTTGGCCTGCTCGGCGGCCAGCTTGTCAAAGTCGGCGTCGGGCTCGGCGTATGCTGCGTAAACCTCATCGAGGCGCGCCTGGGCATCCTTGATACTGCTGACAGCCTCTTCGACCACCTCGCGGACGGTCTTGGTTGGGTCCAGCTCCGGCTCCTGTGGCAAATAGCCCACATTCAAGTCGGGCATGGCGCGCGCTTCGCCGTCGAATTCCTTGTCGACCCCGGCCATGATCTTCAGCAGGGTGGATTTGCCCGAACCGTTGAGACCCAGCACACCGATCTTGGCGCCGGGAAAGAAGGACAGGGAAATGTTCTTGAGGATTTCACGCTTCGGCGGAACGACTTTGCCGAGCCGATGCATTGTGTAGACGTATTGAGCCATGGAGACGAATGCCCGTGACGAGGAAAAAGGAGGCGAATCCCGCCGCCGCGGGCGGGTCGAACCGAACTGGCAAAGCTACCGGATTGCTCCTGGCAGGGCAAACCGGGGCCGCATACTGGAATTGGGGTATTTGATGACTCTCGAGGCGTCAGCCGGGCCGTTCGCCCGATGGTCGGCTCGGCGAACCATCGCACGGTCGGCGCGAAGGGGATGGGATTCATGTTGCGCATGATCACGGCTCATACCCGAGCCTTGGCGGATGAGGTAGAATCCGCGCCTCTTTTTATTACCGCCAGCTGATTCCAGGGGACTGCCATGTTCAGCCGTGATTTGACTCTCGCCCGTTTCGACGCCGATCTTTTCGCTGCCATGGAGCAGGAAGCCAAACGTCAGGAAGACCACATCGAGCTGATCGCCTCGGAAAACTACACCAGCCCGGCGGTGATGGAAGCCCAGGGTTCGGTGCTTACCAACAAGTATGCCGAGGGCTATCCGGGCAAGCGCTACTACGGTGGTTGCGAGCACGTCGACGTGGTCGAGCAGCTGGCCATCGACCGCGCCAAGGAACTGTTCGGCGCCGACTATGCCAACGTCCAGCCGCATGCCGGCTCGCAAGCCAACGCTGCGGTCTACCTGGCCCTGCTCAATGCCGGTGATACCATCCTCGGCATGAGCCTGGCACACGGCGGTCATCTGACCCACGGCGCCAGCGTCTCCTCCTCTGGCAAGCTCTACAACGCCGTGCAGTACGGCATCAACGACCAGGGCCTGATTGACTACGACGAGGTTGAGCGCCTGGCCCTCGAGCACAAGCCGAAGATGGTTGTGGCCGGTTTCTCCGCCTACTCGCAAAAGCTGGATTTCGCCCGTTTCCGCGAAATCGCCGACAAGGTCGGTGCCTACCTGTTCGTCGACATGGCGCACGTAGCAGGTCTTGTAGCTGCCGGTGTCTACCCGAACCCGGTGCCGTTCGCTGACGTGGTGACCACCACCACCCATAAGACCCTGCGCGGTCCGCGCGGTGGCCTGATCCTGGCGCGCGCCAACGCCGAAATCGAGAAAAAGCTGAACTCTGCCGTCTTCCCTGGCGCCCAGGGTGGCCCGCTGGAGCACGTCATTGCGGCCAAGGCCGTTTGTTTCAAAGAAGCGCTGCAGCCTGAATTCAAGGCCTATCAGCAGCAGGTCGTGAAGAATGCCCAGGCCATGGCCGACGTGTTCATCCAGCGCGGTTTCGATGTGGTGTCCGGCGGCACTCAGAACCATCTGTTCCTGCTCAGCCTGATCAAGCAGGACATCACCGGTAAGGATGCCGATGCGGCGCTGGGCAACGCGCACATCACCGTGAACAAGAACAGCGTGCCGAACGATCCGCGTTCGCCTTTCGTGACCTCCGGTCTGCGCATCGGTACACCAGCAGTGACCACCCGTGGCTTCGGCGAAAGCGAGTGCCGCGACCTGGCCGGCTGGATTTGCGACATCCTCGATAACATGGGTGACGAGTCTGTCATCGAAGCCGTACGCGGCAAGGTCGAAGCGGTCTGCGTCAAGTTCCCGGTTTACGGTAAGTAAAGCGCTCCCAGCAGTCGCGAAAGCCCGGCCTTTGCCGGGCTTTTTCGTTTTTTACTGGGCGGATTCGCTCTCATGCTGCGTCAAGGCAAAGTGCTATCTGGTAGTGTGCTGCCCGGTCGTTCGGATTAACGTTCACGCATGGCTTCCACCTCAGGCCCGGAGGGGCTCGATGCAGCTCAAGCACAAGATAGCCGCGCTCAGTATCCTCCCGTTGCTATTGGCTGTGGCGGTGGTCTGCGCTTTGGTGCTGTTCCAGAATCAGCGGCTCGGGGAGCAGCAGGCCAAGCTCATCGAACGCAGCATTCTGGCGAGCAAGCAGGCCGAGCTGAAGAACTACGTCGAAATGGCGTTGAGCACGATCGCGCCGCTCTACGACAACGGCTTGGACGATGAACTGACCAAGCAGATGGTGCTGGCGGCTTTGGGGCGATTCAGCTTCGGCAGCGATGGCTACTTTTTCGTCTACGACCGCAGCGGACGCAACCTGATGCATCCCCGTCAGCGGGAGTTGGTCGGCAAGGATCTCTGGAACATGACCGACCCTAACGGCCTCAAGGTGATCCAGGCGCTCATACAGAGCGCCACGACAGGCAGCGGCTTCCAGCGCTACGCCTGGCAAAAACCCTCAACTGGACAGTTCGCCGAGAAACTGGCCTATGTGGTGATGCTTGAGCGTTGGGGCTGGATGCTGGGGACCGGCATTTATCTGGAGGATGTGGACCGGGCGATCCTGCAGACCCGCAAAGAAGTAGCCAGTGGCATCTACACGACCATGCTCGCGATCGCAGGCGTCGCGCTCGTTGCGGTGTTGCTGGTTTTCGCCAGCGGCCTGACGCTCAACGTCAGCGAACGTCGACTGGCCGACCGCAAGCTGCAATTGCTGACTCAGCGCATCGTCAGCCTGCAGGAAGAAGAGCGTTCCCGCGTATCGCGAGAGTTACACGACGGTATCAGCCAGTTGCTGGTGTCGATCAAGTTCCAGTTCGAGCTGGCCAGCCATGAGCTCGCCAGCGGCAACCCCAAAGCGCAGGATACCCTGGACCGTGGTACCGAGCGGCTTGCCGGCGCGATTGGTGAGGTACGGCGTATTTCCCATGACCTGCATCCGTCGCTGCTGGATACCCTGGGGCTGCCAGCGGCAATTGGCCAGCTTGTGGCCGAGTTCGAACAGCGCAGTGGTTTGAAGATGCTATACACCAACGCGCTTGGCGACAGCGACCCCGACGACGCGGTGGCTGTCGCGCTGTTTCGCGTGTTGCAGGAAGCCCTGACTAATATCGAACGCCATGCTGCGGCGCAATTGGTGCACATCAGCCTGGACGGTGACGACAGGTCGGTGCGCCTGCGCGTCAGAGACGATGGGGTCGGCTTCAACCCACGCCATGTCGACAAGATCAAGGGTGGCGGCATCGGCTTGCGTAATATCCGCGAACGGGTGGAACACTTCGGCGGACGTTTCACGCTGTTATCCGAGGCGGGTGGTACCGAGTTGGATGTCACCCTGCCGGCGCGTACCGGTTGAATTTTCAGTTTTCGAATAATAAGAGGCTCGCTCGATGAACCCGCAACGTTGCATCAAGGTGGCGCTGATCGATGACCATGCTCTGGTTCGGGACGGCGTCCGCGCCTTGCTGATGGCCGTGCCCGAACTGGACGTGGTGGGCGAAGCCGGCAGCGGCGCCGAGGCGCTTGAATTGCTCAGTCGCGTCACGGCAGATGTGGTGTTGATGGACATCGGTCTGAAAGACGTGAATGGTCTCGAACTGACGCAATCGCTGCGCCAGCAGTTTCCCCAGCAGCGCGTGCTGATCTTGAGCATGTACGACAATCAGGAGTACGTGAACACCTCGGTAAAGGTTGGCGCCAGCGGCTATGTACTGAAAGACGCACCGTCGCGCGAAATCATCGTTGCGATTGAAGCCATCGCCGCTGGCGGTACTTACTACAGCGAGGGCATCGCCGAGAAACTGGCCAGCCGGGGCGCCGAGGAGCGCGAACTCACACCGCGCGAGCGCGAGGTGCTGCTGATGCTTGCACAGGGTCACAACAACAAGACCATGGCGCGCGCGCTGCAGATCAGTGTGCGAACGGTGGAAACCCATCGACTGAGTATCCGCCGAAAACTGGATATCGACCGGCCGGCGGATCTGATGAAACATGCAATGGTGCATGGCTGGCTGCCGGGCCAGCATTAGTCAGGTCCGGTTCACACCCCAAATGCAGCTAGAAGCAGGCGGTGTTACGCGACGGCTTCTGTAGGATAGGCCCATCCAACACACCGGGACGCGCCATGAACCACGCCTCCGCCAGAGCTGTTCCGCCTCCGCCCCTGATCTATCTTGTATTCATTGGCTGTGCGTGGGGACTCGCGAGGTGGGTGCCGCTCGACCTGCCAGCACTCGAACTGACGGTCTATGCCGGCTGGGCGTCGATAACGGTGGGCATCGCATTGATGCTCTGGTCGGCAGTGGAAATGTTCCGCCATCGCACCACCATCAACCCCTATGGCAAGCCGAGCAGCCTGCTGCAGAGCGGACCGTTCCGTTTCTCGCGCAACCCGATCTACCTGGGTGACACCCTCATCTACTGCGGTATCGGCTTGCTGCTACACAGCGTCTGGCCGTGGCTGCTGCTGCCCTTGCTGGTCGCTTGTATGCAGCGCACCGTCATCGTTCATGAAGAGCGCCTGCTGCTGCGTTTGTTTGGCGATGATTACCGTATCTATCGTCGGCGCGTGCGACGCTGGTTTTAGCGGTCAGTGGTAGGCGTCGCCTATAGTTACGGAAGACGTTTTTTGTGGAGAAGATACGATGAGTGAGTCAAACAGTGACCGTCGGCGCTTTCAGCGCTTTGAGTTCGATGCCGAAACGGAGCTGACGCAGGGCCAGCGACGCTGGCCGGTCCAGTTGCACGATCTCTCGCTTAAGGGCCTGCTGGTGCACCTGCCGCCTGAATGGGACGCGGATCCCGCTCAGCCGTTCGAAGCTCGTATCCGGCTTTCCGATGACGCCGAGGTGCGCATGGAAGTCGAAATGACTCATGGCGAAGGCGAGCTGGTCGGTATGGTCTGTCTGCATATCGATGTCGAGTCGATCAGTCATCTCCGGCGACTGGTCGAGCTCAACCTCGGCGACGAAGCGCTGCTTGAGCGTGAGCTGGCAGCGCTTGGCGAACCCCGGTAAGGCGGTGGTTACTCGAACAGGGCGTCCAGCGCCTGTTCAAGCCGCGTTACGGCAATCACTTGCAGGCCCGTCGGGGCCTCCTTCGGCGCGTTGGCCTTCGGTACGATGGCGCGCTTGAAGCCATGCTTGGCGGCTTCCTTTAGTCGCTCCTGGCCGCTCGGCACCGGGCGGATCTCTCCGGAAAGACCAACCTCCCCAAACACAAGAAGGTCGGTATCCAGCGGGCGATTGCGCAGGCTGGATATTACCGCGGCCATCAACGCCAGGTCTGATGCCGTCTCCAACACTTTCACGCCGCCAACCACGTTGATAAACACGTCCTGGTCATAGGTCGGTATACCTCCGTGTCGATGCAGGACGGCCAGCAGCATGGCCAGACGGTTCTGGTCGAGACCCAGGGTGACACGGCGGGGATTGGCCATGTGACTGGTGTCGACCAATGCCTGAACCTCGACCAGCATCGGCCGGGTGCCTTCCCAGGTCGCCATCACGACACTGCCCGGTACAGCCTCCTGGGCGCGGGTCAGGAAGATCGCGGAAGGATTGGTGACTTCCTTGAGCCCTTTGTCGGTCATGCCGAACACGCCCAGTTCGTTGATCGCGCCGAAGCGGTTTTTCACCGCCCTGAGCAGGCGCAGACGACCATCCGCCTCGCCCTCGAAATAGAGCACGGTATCGACCATGTGCTCGAGTACCCGCGGGCCAGCCAGCGCGCCTTCCTTGGTCACGTGACCGACCAGAAAGATCGCCGTCCCGCTCTGCTTGGCAAAGCGCACCAGCAGTGCGGCGCTTTCACGAACCTGAGCGACGCCACCGGGTGCCGACTGTAATTGTTCGGTGAAAATGGTCTGGATCGAGTCGATCACCATCACCTTCGGCTTTTCTAAACGAGCGGTTGCGATGATGGTTTCGATGCAGGTTTCGGTCATGACCTTGAGCCGGTCCTGCGGCAGGTCCAGGCGTCGTGCGCGCATGGCCACCTGCTGCTGGGATTCTTCGCCGGTGACATAGAGCGCAGGAAACTGGCGCGCTACGTTGCACAGGGTCTGCAAGAGGATGGTCGACTTGCCGATTCCCGGATCGCCTCCGATAAGTACCACCGAACCATCCACCAGACCGCCGCCGAGTACCCGATCCAGCTCGCCGGACGCGGTGGAGAAGCGCGGTACTTCCTCGACACTGACCTCCGCCAACGTCTTGATATTGGCCTGGTCCCCGGCCCAGCCCGCCCGCCCGGACGGCGGCGCAGCACCATCGATAATGGTCTCGACCAGCGTGTTCCAGGCGCCGCAGTCACCGCACTGGCCGGCCCATTTGGGAAAGGTCGAGCCGCATTCGGTGCAGCCATACATGCGCTTGGCCTTGGCCATGAGAACTCCGCGTTGGATGAGTGGAGTCGCATGATAGCGACTGACTTGATCGGCATCAGCCACACGCGCCACATAACCCTCCAGACTGTAAACAAACCGAACAGGAGTAACACCGTGCGCTACATATTGTTTCTGCACCTGTTGGGTGCCAGCGTCTGGGTTGGTGGCCATCTGGTGTTGCTGTTCAGCGTGCTGCCTGGAGCGCTGCGGCGTCGTGACGTTCAGCCAGTGCGCGCTTTTGAAGGTCTTTATGAGCGGGTCGGGATCCCGGCCTTGCTGTTGCAGATCGTCACTGGCATATGGCTTGCCGGGCGGTGGTTGCCGCATTCGCAGTGGTTTAGCGGCTCGCCCACCGCTCATCTGGTCCAGGCCAAGCTGATGCTGCTGGTGTTCACCGCTGCGCTGGGCATCCATGCAAGGCTGGCGATCATCCCGAAACTCAATGCGCAGCGATTGCCGCAGCTGGGCGTGCACATTGTTCTGATCACACTGACCGCAGTAGCTTTCGTTTGGGTCGGTTCGGGCTTCAGATTCGGTGGGCTGTTCTGAACGCGACGGCGGAGCCGCCTTGCAGGATTCGTGACGATTTACGGCTGGGCTCGTGACGAAGCGCTGGGACGTTCGGCGGGATTATTGTTCCGGAACGGCTTCGGTGAGGGGGCCCGAGAAGGGGGCTATCCGCGCCCGTCGCGTCAGCTAGTCTGACGAACCAGGGCGGGGACAGTCTGCGCCGAACGGCTCAGCCGCAGCAGCGACCGCAACAGCTGCCGCTGGCGCGTTTGAGGGCGCGGGCGATGTCATCTTTCAGCGACACCCGCTCGAGTTTCAGTGCGCTGAGCGCTTCTTCATCGAGAAGCTCGACACCGTCCTCGACTCGACAAATCTGTTTATCCAGCGCTTCGTAAGTGTCCGCTTTGCGGGCAAACGCCGGATCCTGCAGACGAAGTTGATGAAGCTGTTCGAGCTTTTCCGGGAAATCCTTGGCCAGTGGATGAACTTCAACGTGCATGGTGCCGCTCCGGGTGAACGAGAAAGGTCGTACCTTAGCGTTGCCGTTCGGGTTTCCTTTTGACGGCGATCAATCCAGCTTCATCACGATTTGCCGCCCGTCGTACGAGCTCTGTGGTTCGCTAGTTGAACCCAACCTATGCTGCTGGTGGTCGAAGCGGCACGGTGGTCGCTTCGACCGCGCTCCCTTCGACGACTAAGAGGAACATACAAGATGGGCATGCTCAGCGAGTTCAAGGCATTTGCCGTCCGAGGCAACGTGATCGACATGGCGGTCGGCATCATCATCGGCGCGGCGTTCACGAAAATCGTCTCGTCTTTCGTCGCTGACGTCGTGACTCCGCCCCTGGGTATGTTGATTGGCGGCGTGGACTTCTCGGACCTGGCCATCGTACTCAAGCAGGCAGTCGGTGATACGCCTGCAGTCACCCTGAGTTATGGCCGCTTCATCCAGACGGTGTTTGACTTCACCATCGTAGCGTTTGCGATTTTCCTGGCGGTAAAGGCGATCAACCATCTCAAGCGCAAAGAAGCCGAGGCGCCATCGGCCCCGCCAGCGCCAAGCAAGGAAGAGCAGCTGTTGACCGAAATTCGGGACGCCTTGCGCGAGCGGAATCGCCCTTGATCCGAAACGAATCCAGCTCCCGACAGACGCGTCGGGAGCTGTGGTTCGTCTACTCCGGCTTTGGCGTGTCGGCTGAGCTGGCGGGCAGGACGGGGTAGGCGACGCGAGGTTGTTCCCCTGTCAGGCTGCGCAGGAATGCAGCGATAGCGCTGACCTCGTTTTCCTTGAGCGTACGGCCTAGCTGACTGTCACCCATTATCGCCACGGCCTGCTCCAACTCCCAGACCTCACCGCTGTGAAAGTAGGGTGGGGTCAGCGCTACGTTGCGCAGAGGTGCGGCGCGGAAGACGTACTCGTCGGTTGCGGTATTGGTCACGGTGAAGCGGCCCTTGTCCCCAGCGGGCAGAATTTCGGCCCCGGGTTTTTTGATCACGCCAAAAGGGAAGTAACCCTGGCCGCCGACGTTGACGCCGTTGTGACAGGCGCTGCAGCCGCTATCCATGAACAAGGCCAGGCCTTCTTTCTGCTTGGCGTCGAGCGCCTTGTCGTCGCCCTCGAGGTACCGGTCGAAGGGCGCGTTCGGCGTAATCAGGCTGACCTCGAACGCCTCCAGGGCATACGCCATGTTGTCGAAGCTGACCGGGTCTTTGTCGTTCGGGAACGCTTTTCTGAACTCACTGGCGTATTCCGGAATGCTCTTCAACGTCGCGACGACGCGATCTGGCGTGTTGTTCATCTCGACCCCGGCCTGAACGGGTCCCTTGGCCTGGGCCTGGAGGTCTTCTGCACGGCCGTCCCAGAACTGCGCGGCATTGAATACGGCATTGAGGACCGTAGGCGAGTTGCGTGGCCCTTTTTGCCAACCGTGGCCGATCGAGGTGGTGACATTGTCGCCACCGCCGAGGCTGAGGTTGTGGCAGGTGTTGCAGCTGATTACATGGCTGCGTGACAGCCGCGGGTCAAACCAAAGTTTGTGTCCGAGTGCCGCCTGGTCGGGACTCACGGCGGTTCCGCGAAGCTCCTTCACTTTTGCCGGGATCGGCTTGAAAATCGCATTGGCGCGTTCGCGCAGCTCGTCGGCGTGGGCCATGTTCGAGATCAGCATCAGTCCGCTGAACAGGACGGGGATAGTGCGGCGCATCACGGAGTCCTCTTTTATGTTGGCTGCTCTATGAGGCGCTAGTTGCCAGCGAGGCAAGTTGACGTGAATCAAGGGGGGCGGCGTTCATTGTCGGCTTGACTGTCGCAGGGCTGTGGCTCGCCACCAGAATGCCTGCGCGCCGAAACGAGCCTTCGTCACCAGGCGTACCTGAAAGCTGCGCCAAGGGAAACGGATCCACTGAAACGGACAACGGCACCCACTCCAGGTAGGCGCGTGGGCTTGCCAGATGCCGGCTTGTCTCTGTTGGCAAACCTTCGCGCCGCGTCTCGCTGGACCTTGCAGGCAGCCTGACGCATCGCCAGAATGGAAGTATCAATCGTGGCCACAAGGCCACTCCTGCAAGGATTTCCAATGCCCGAAACTGTCGCTGCCGGCCTGCGCCTGGCGCCTGATGCGCTGACCCGACCCTTCGAACCCAGCCAGTTCGCCTTCAAGACCACCGATGAACTCGAGCCTTTCCTTGGCGTACTCGGACAGGAGCGGGCTGTCGAGGCACTGCAGTTCGGCGTGGCGATGCCGCGCCCTGGCTATAACGTCTTCGTAATGGGCGAGCCGGGGACCGGGCGGTTCTCGTTCGTGCGCCGCTACCTCAAAGCCGAGGGCAAGCGACTGGATACACCCTCGGACTGGCTCTATGTAAACAACTTCGACGAGCCACGCGAGCCGCGCGTCGTCGAACTGCCGCATGGTGGTGCGGGCGAGTTCATCGCCGATATCGGTCAGCTGATCGACAACCTGATGGCGACCTTCCCTGCGGTGTTCGAGCACCCGAGCTTCCAGCAGAAGAAGAGCGCCATTGATCGCGCCTTCAATCAGCGGTACGACAAGGCCTTGGATGTCATCGAAAAACTGGCATTAGAGAAAGAGATCGCCCTCTATCGAGACAGTACCAATATCGCCTTCACCCCGATGAAGGACGGCAAGTCGATGGACGAGGCGGAATTCGCCCAGCTGCCGGAAGAGGAGCGCGAGCGTTACCACGAAGACATTTCCGCGCTGGAAGTTCACCTTAATGAAGGGCTGGCCAGCCTGCCGCAGTGGAAGCGCGAATCGAGCAATCAGCTCCGGCAGCTCAATGACGAGACCATCAGCCAGGCGCTGCAACCCTTGCTGGCACCGCTGTCGGAGAAATACGCGGAGAACGCAGGTATCGAGGCCTACCTGCAAGCTGTGCAGGTCAATCTGCTGAAAACGGTAGTGGAGCAGCTGGTTGACGAAAACCGTCCCGATGCCCAGACCCGCCAACTGCTTGAAGAGCAGTACAGCCCAAGCCTGGTCGTTGGTCATCCGCTCGACGGCGGCGCGCCGGTCGTGTTCGAGCCGCACCCGACCTACGACAACCTGTTTGGCCGAATCGAATACAGCACCGATCAGGGCGCGCTTTACACCAGCTACCGTCAGTTACGTCCAGGTGCACTGCATCGTGCCAATGGCGGCTTCCTGATGCTAGAAGCGGAAAAGATGCTCAGTGAACCCTTCGTCTGGGAAGCCCTGAAGCGTGCCTTGCAGTCGCGCAGATTGAAGATGGAGTCGCCATTGGCCGAGCTGGGCCGACTGGCCACGGTGACGCTGAATCCGGAAGTCATCCCGCTCAACGTCAAGGTGGTGATCATCGGATCACGCCAACTCTATTACACCCTGCAAGACCTCGATCCGGACTTCCAGGAAATGTTTCGCGTACTGGTGGATTTCGATGAGGAAATCCCGCTGGCCGAGGACAGCCTCGAGCAGTTCGCACAGTTGATGAAAACGCGCACCTCCGAAGAGGGCATGGCACCGTTGACTGCCGCAGCGGTAGCGCGTCTGGCGACATACAGTGCCAGGCTGGCCGAGCACCAGGGGCGCTTGTCCGCACGGATTGGCGATCTGTTTCAACTGGTCAGCGAGGCCGATTTCATCCGTCAGCTCGCCAAGGATGAGGTAACCGATGTCGGCCACATCGAGCGAGCCCTGAAGGCCAAGGCCACTCGTACCGGGCGCGTCTCGGCGCGCATCCTCGAGGATATTCTGGCGGGTGTGATCTTGATCGACAGTGAGGGGGCGGCCATTGGCAAGTGCAACGGCCTGACTGTCCTTGAAGTGGGCGATTCGGCATTCGGCATGCCGGCACGCATTTCCGCGACGGTCTACCCAGGCGGGTCGGGAATCGTCGATATCGAGCGCGAGGTCAACCTCGGCCAGCCGATTCACTCCAAGGGCGTGATGATCCTTACGGGCTTTCTGGGCAGCCGCTATGCCCAGGAATTCCCGCTTGAGATCTCCGCCAGCATCGCCCTGGAACAGTCCTATGGCTATGTCGACGGAGACAGTGCTTCGCTGGGTGAGTGCTGTGCACTGATTTCAGCTATCTCGCGGACGCCGCTCAAGCAGTGTTTCGCGATAACCGGCTCGATCAACCAGTTCGGCGAAGTACAGGCCGTTGGTGGCGTGAACGAGAAGATCGAAGGCTTCTTCCGGCTGTGCGAGGCGCGCGGACTGACAGGCGAGCAGGGTGCGATCATCCCGTTTGCCAACGTGACGACGCTAATGCTCGACGAGCGTGTGCTGGAAGCTGTGCGTCAGGAGCGCTTCCATGTCTATGCGGTGCGTCATGTCGATGAGGCGCTGTCGCTGTTGGTGGGAGAGCCGGTAGGCGCGGCGGACCAAGATGGCCAATTTCCTAAGGGCAGCGTCAATGCACGGGTGGTCGAACGCTTGCGTGACATCGCTGAAATCGATCTGGAGGAAGACAATCGAAGCGATGCAGCCTCGCCTGAGGAGGTCGCGGCTGCAGCTCAGGTAAAGGGAGCGGAGCAGGGATAATCCGCTCGCCTGAACACTAACCGGACGGAACGATACGGCGCTCGGTGGGTCTGCAATGGAAGAGAGTTTTTCACTCTCTATCCACATAGTTATCCACAGTAGCTGTGGCTAACGGGCCTGCTTCCCATTCATCAGAATGAGGCGCAGCAGAGAGCGAGGATCGCCGTCATGTCTCAAACGCTTTGTTTGAATCGCCAGTGCCTGGGCCTGGTGACCCGAATCGAATGCATCATTCGACCCCTATCCGGTGGCAATGGCTTGTGGACCTTGCTGTGCGCGGCCGGTATTGATGCCGGCCAACCAACCGCAATCAAGGCACAGGGCCCGTTTCATGGGCCCCGCGAAGCCGAATCGGTGCTGAAGGCGATAGCTGACAATCTGTATGGGCAGGGTTACTCCAAATCGGACGCGCCGTCGATCTGGCAACTTCATATGCAGGCCGAATTGCGCAAAGTCAACGCTAACCAGGCGCGTTACCTGAGCGGCTGGGGCGCCAAGTCCTGAACGAATTGCAATGCTCGCCATTATGGGGCGTTCGTTCTGGCCAGGCTGGGAGTTCTGGTGCTTTATCCACAGCTCAAGACATGCTGCGTTAGCGCCTTCTTGAAGACTCGGCGGCGCTGCGTATACTCGCTTGCCGGTATCAGCCCCAAGTGAGAACAGATGGAACGCTTGATTGAAAACACCATGTACGCCGCGCGATGGCTGCTGGCGCCTATCTATTTCGGACTGGCCTTCGCTCTGCTGGCACTAGCCATCAAGTTCTTTCAGGAAATCTGGCACATCCTCCCGGCTGTCCTCTCGTTGAGCGAAGGCGATCTGATCCTCAAGCTGCTGTCATTGATCGATATGGCTTTGGTTGGCGGTCTGTTGGTCATGGTGATGCTGTCGGGCTATGAGAATTTCGTCTCGCAACTCGACGTTCAAGAAGGCAAGGAAAAGCTCGATTGGCTGGGCAAGATGGATTCCGGCTCGCTAAAGATGAAGGTCGCCGCCTCGATCGTAGCGATTTCGTCGATCCATCTGCTGCGCATGTTCATGGACGCTCAACAGCTCGAAAGCGAGCAGCTGATGTGGTACGTGATCATCCATATGACCTTCGTCCTCTCAGCCTTCGCTATGGGCTATCTGGATAAGCTCACCAAACATTGATCGGACCCGGCTTGGCATTCGCATGTTGCGGCTGTGCTCGGACGTGTGGATTGGTTGTGCTTGCAATGCATGTGTTGTACAACAGTGCTTTCGTTGTACAGGGGCTGCAATGAACCTTCAGGCACTCTCGGAAGCCGCGCAAGCACGCCGTGTCGAGGCGCTGGAACTGGTCTCACTGGAGGGTGGCTTTTATCTCCTCAGCGCGCAGGTCGGTGGCAAGTCACAGGTGCTGCGTGATGAGCGGGGCAAAGTCGTTCATCTGCGCTCGGTAGAGCATGCGCGCGATCTGCTCCACGAGCTGCCGGTCATGCCGTTCTTTCTAGTTCACAGCTCGGCCTATGATGAAATGTGCGGCCTGGCTGCCGGCATTCGCGAGCCATTGCGGGTACCTATCGGCATGCGCTCCGGCTGGTCGTGAATGCAAGTTGCCCCCGTATTGCTCACACTCATGCAGGTCTGCTGTAGGTAGAGGCTTTTCTCGCTGTGCTAGGCTGTGCGCCCTTTTTCTGGCGGAGCCGAAGCATGACTGACCTGAATCTTTCGACCGACGAAACACGCGTGAGCTACGGTATCGGCCGTCAACTGGGCGACCAGCTGCGTGAGAACCCACCGCCGGGCATCAGTCTGGACGCCGTGATCGCAGGCATCCGTGATGCCTTCTCGGGCACCGCCAGTCAGGTCAGCCCTGAACAACTGAATGCGAGCTTTGCGGTCATCCGCGGGCAGATGCAAGCCGAGGCGCAACGAAAGGCTGAAGCCGCTGCAGGCGAAGGCAAGGCATTTCTGGCCAAGAACGCCGAACGTGAGGGCGTTACTACGCTGCCTTCGGGGCTTCAGTACGAAGTGCTGAAGGCGGGTGAGGGCGCCAAGCCTGGCGCAGAGGATCATGTACGTACTCACTACCACGGCACCTTGGTCGACGGTACCGTTTTCGACAGTTCCTACCAGCGTGGTCAGCCTGCCGAGTTTCCGGTTGGAGGCGTTATTGCCGGTTGGACGGAAGCGCTGCAACTTATGCCAGCGGGCAGTAAATGGCGTCTGTATGTACCGAGCGAGCTGGCCTACGGCGCGCAGGGCGTTGGCAGTATTCCTCCTCACAGCGTACTGGTATTCGACGTCGAGTTGCTGGACGTTCTCTAACCCCCGACACCGCTAAGGGCGCAATGCCCGAGCGTAGGAGAATAGGAACAGGTTGCGTACCTGTTCCTTGAGCACGCAGGGTTCGCTGGTGCTCAGCTCCTGTAGGTCCAGATCGCCTTGGTCGCGCAGTTCGTCCAAGGCATCTCCTTCCAGTGAAATGCATACCGCGCCGGTATTGCGATCCAGAATTCGCAGGTAGGGTTGTGGGCGGTCCAGCCAGGCATCAATCAGATAAGTCATGTTCACCTCCAGTTGATTTGCTTAATGAGAATAATTGTTATTCGCAAACATGCAAGCGCAATGCGTCACGCCGGCGATCAGCGGGGATCGCGAGCGGTCGTTGCAGGGCGTGTTATCGGAGGGCGTAAAGGGGTGCTGATTGCGCCCCTGTGTTGTGGGCGTCAGTGGGTGCGAGCTACCGCGAAACGGCTCAGTTCGACCAAGGCGTCGCGATAAGCGTTGGCTGGGATGAGTTCGAGGCAGGCGATGGCGCGGTCGGCATAGTCGCGGGCCATGCGAGCGGTGTATTCCAGGGCTCCGGATGTCTCCACTGCACTACGGATGCTTTCAAGATCCTCAATGCCGCCTTTCTGGATCGCTCTGCGAACCAGCGCAGCCTGTTCCGCACTGCCTTCACGCATGGTGTAGATCAGGGGCAGGGTTGGCTTGCCTTCCGCAAGGTCGTCGCCGACATTCTTGCCAAGGGTTTCGGCATCGCCCTGATAATCGAGCAGGTCGTCGACCAACTGAAAGGCGATGCCGAGGTGGTCGCCGAAGGTGCGTAGCGCTTCGCACTGCTCAGCGCTGGCGCCCGCCAAACTCGCTGCGCTATGGGTTGAAGCCTCGAAGAGCATTGCGGTCTTGCCGCGGATGACGTCCATGTAGATCTCTTCGGTGGTACTTGCGTCGCGCACCTTGGACAGCTGCAGCACTTCACCTTCGGCTATCACGCGAGTGGCCTGCGAGATGATGCGCATGACATCCATCGAGCCGAGGTCGACCATCATCTCGAAAGATCGTGCATAGAGGAAGTCGCCGACCAGTACGCTAGGCGCATTGCCCCAGAGCGCATTTGCCGTGGAACGCCCGCGGCGCATGCCGGACATGTCGACCACGTCGTCGTGCAACAGGGTCGAGGTGTGGAGAAATTCGATAATCGCTGCCAGCAGGCGCAACTGTTCACCCTTGAGCCCCAGCGCGTTGCCGCTGAGCAGGACCAGCAGGGGCCGCAGGCGCTTGCCGCCGGCCGAGGTGATGTAATCCCCGATCTTTTCCACCAGCGGTACGCGGGAAGTGAGTTGGTTTCGGATAATGCCGTCAACGGCGGCAAAATCTTCAGCCACTACTTGGTAAAAGGCCTGGGGTTGCATCGGGGAAGAGTACTCCTCGGAGATTGCGCGGCATGCTATGGGGCGGGTCATGCACTGTCAAGGCAAGGCCCGACGGCTATTGCGCCCCCTTAGTTGGATGCGTACAATCGCGGACCCTGAACTTTCCCCCTGGGCATTTCCCTGCCTTACGCAATTGCAAGGGCGTCCCTTCCGGCCCCAAGCAGCCATGCCAGCCTCCAACTATTTCACTTAAGCGCTGGGTGAGCAGGATCAACGGAGATACACAGATGTACGCAGTTATCGTTACCGGCGGCAAGCAATACAAGGTCGCCGAAGGCGAATACCTCAAGATTGAAAAACTCGAAGTTGCAACTGGCGAAGCCGTCACTTTCGACCGCGTTCTGCTGGTTGGCAACGGCGACGACGTGAAGATCGGCGCTCCGGTGGTTGATGGTGCCAAGGTCACAGCAGAAGTGATCGCTCAAGGCCGTCACGACAAGGTCACCATCATCAAATTCCGCCGTCGTAAGCATCATATGAAGCGTCAGGGCCACCGTCAGTGGTTCACTGAGGTCAAAATCACCGGCATTCAGGGCTAATCGGGCCTGAATCCCTCAACAGGAGTATTGAACTCATGGCACACAAAAAAGCTGGCGGTTCTACCCGCAACGGTCGCGACTCAGAAGCCAAACGTCTTGGTGTGAAGATGTACGGCGGCCAGGCTATCAAGGCCGGTAACATCATCGTGCGTCAGCGCGGCACCCAGTTCCACGCCGGTTACGGCGTTGGCATGGGCAAGGATCACACCCTGTTCGCTAAAGTCGAAGGCGTGATCAAATTCGAAGTGAAGGGCCAGTTTGGTCGTCGCTACGTGAGCGTCGTCGCGGCCTAACCGCGGCGTTGCTGGAAAAGCCCTGTCATGCGACGGGGCTTTTTTGTTTCTGTATTCTCTATAGGGCTCTTGCAAAACACTGCTTTGCTCTAGATATCGCCGGGTTTTGCAAGACCCTTATGTCCCAGTTTTCTAGCCCGTCCTTGCGGCGGGAGGCGTTCCCATGAAATTCGTCGATGAAGTATCGATTTTTGTAAAGGCCGGTGACGGCGGTAACGGCATGATGAGCTTCCGTCGTGAGAAGTTCATCGAGAAGGGCGGCCCCAATGGCGGCGATGGGGGTGATGGCGGCTCCGTTTACCTGGAGGCTGACGAGAACCTCAACACCCTCGTCGACTATCGCTATACCCGTCGCTTCAATGCGCCCAACGGACAGAAAGGTGGCAGTACCGAATGTACTGGCGCCAAGGGTGAGGATCTGATCCTGCCGGTGCCGGTCGGCACGACCGTGATCGATGCTGCGACTCAGGACGTGATTGGTGACCTGACCAAGGCGGGTCAGCGGTTGCTGGTTGCCCAGGGTGGCTGGCACGGCCTGGGTAATACCCGATTCAAATCCAGTACCAACCGTGCGCCTCGGCAAACCACACCGGGCAAGCCGGGTGATGCCCGGGATCTGAAGCTCGAATTGAAGGTGCTGGCCGATGTCGGTCTCCTGGGCTTGCCCAACGCCGGCAAGAGCACCTTTATTCGATCGGTCTCGGCTGCCAAGCCAAAGGTCGCCGACTATCCCTTTACTACCCTGGTGCCAAACCTTGGCGTCGTGAGTGTCGGTCGATACAAGAGCTTTGTGATTGCGGATATCCCCGGCCTGATCGAAGGGGCATCCGAGGGTGCGGGGCTTGGCATCCGTTTCCTCAAGCATTTGGCTCGTACTCGCCTGTTGCTGCACCTGATAGACATGGCGCCGCTGGATGAAAGCGACCCGGCTGATGCTGCGGAAGTGATCGTGAGCGAATTGGAAAAATTCAGCCCGGCGCTGGCGCAACGAGACCGCTGGCTGGTTCTGAACAAGGCTGATCAGCTGCTTGAAGAGGATCGCGACGCGCGGGTTCGTCAGGTGGTCGAGCGCCTCGAATGGACTGGGCCCGTATTCGTGATCTCTGCGCTGGAGCGTGAGGGCACCGAAGAGCTGAGCCAGGCGATCATGCGTTATCTGGACGAGCGTACGGTGCGCATAGCCGAAGAGCCAGCTTACGCTGAGGCGCTTGCAGAGCTCGATCAGCAAATTGAAGACGAGGCGCGTGCCCGTCTGCAGGAGCTGGATGATCAGCGCGCTTTGCGCCGTGCGGGCGTCAAAGCCGTGGATGACGTTGATGATGACGATTTCGATGACGACGACGATGAGGATGGCGCGGAGATCTTTTACGTACGTTAGATCTAGGCTCTCGCATGGTTGCGAAGGTCGTTTTGTGCAGGTGGCGCGGGCTGGCTCTTCTGCAGCCCGCCAAGAGGTTTGGCCGGATACCGATTAGAAGGCAGGATCGATGCGGGACAAGGTGAGCGGCGCGCGGCGCTGGGTGGTTAAGATCGGTAGCGCATTGCTGACCGCTGATGGCCGAGGTCTCGATCAGGCGGCGATGGCCGTCTGGGTTGATCAGATGGTGGCGCTTCGCGAGGCGGGTGTTGAGCTGGTGTTGGTGTCGTCTGGCGCCGTCGCTGCTGGCATGAGTCGTCTTGGCTGGGCTGCCCGGCCTAAGGCTGTTCATGAGTTGCAGGCAGCTGCTGCTGTTGGGCAGATGGGGCTGATACGCGCTTGGGAGAGCAGTTTTGCGCGCTGCGATCAGCAGACGGCGCAGATCCTGGTGACCCATGACGATCTCTCCGACCGCAAGCGCTATCTCAATGCTCGCAGCACGCTTCGCACGTTAATCGACCTGGGGGTGGTGCCGGTCATCAACGAAAACGACACGGTGGTCACTGACGAGATCCGTTTCGGTGACAACGACACGCTGGCTGCGTTGGTTGCAAACCTGGTCGAGGCGGATCTGCTTGTCATCCTCACGGATCGCGATGGCATGTTCGATGCCGATCCGCGCAATAACCCTGACGCTAACCTGATCAGTGAAGCGCGCGCCGATGACCCTGCGCTGGATGCGGTGGCGGGTGGTACTGGCGGTGCCCTCGGGCGGGGTGGGATGCAGACGAAGCTGCGCGCGGCTCGTCTGGCGGCGCGCTCCGGTGCCTATACGGTCATTATCGGTGGCCGGATCGAGCGAGTTCTGGCGCGGTTGAAAGCGGGCGAGGCGCTTGGCACGCTGTTGGCTCCTGAGAAAAATCGTCACGCGGCCAGAAAGCAGTGGCTCGCCGGGCATCTGCAGACCCGTGGTACGGTTGTTCTCGATGACGGCGCGGTGCAAGCCTTGAGACAGGGCAATCGCAGTCTCCTGCCGGTGGGGGTAAAGGCGGCGCAGGGTGGCTTCCGGCGTGGTGAGATGGTGATTTGCGTAGGCGTGGACGGCCAAGAGGTTGCGCGTGGCCTGGCCAACTACAGTGTGGCCGAAACGCAACGAATCCTTGGGCGTCCGTCGGACGAGATCGAGAAGTTGCTCGGCTACGTCGACGAGCCTGAACTGATTCACCGCGACAACATGATCCTGGTCTGAGGTGGTGCGATGCGACTGGCAACAGTTTTGATGGTGCTCTCGGCGTGGCCAGTGCTTGGTATGGCTCGCGAAGTGGGTGAGGTCGATACGGTCTTCAAGTGGCTTGGGCCGAACCACAAGATCGTAGTTGAAGCGTTCGATGATCCCAAGGTTGAGGGTGTCACCTGCTATCTGTCGCGTGCAAAGACGGGGGGTATAAAGGGTGGGCTCGGTCTGGCCGAGGATCGCGCCGAGGCCTCGATTGCGTGTCGGCAGGTCGGACCGATCCGTATGAGCGACAAGCTCAAGGACGGCGAGGTGGTCTTCAAGGAGCGGACGTCTCTGATCTTCAAGACTATGCAGGTCGTCCGCTTTTTTGATGAGGCGCGCAATACGCTGGTCTATCTGGTGTACAGCGATCGTGTCATTGAGGGCAGCCCGCAGAATGCTGTCACGGCCATTCCAATCCTTCCTTGGGTTCAGCAGCCATAAGAGTTGCGTGGGCGTGCTCGCTGAGTGTGCCCTGGGGTTGAATCATAGACATAAAAAAACCGGCTCGAGGCCGGTTTTTTCACAAGAGCGTACAGCTTAGGCTGCAGCAGCTTCGCCGAGGGCCTTGATGTGGCCGTTCAGGCGGCTTTTATGCCGAGCTGCTTTGTTCTTGTGGATGATGCCTTTATCGGCCATGCGGTCGATTACAGGCACGGCTGCGGTATAAGCAGTACGAGCTTTTTCCAGATCTTTAGCACCAATGGCTTTGACCACATTCTTGATGTAGGTACGAACCATGGAGCGCAGGCTGGCGTTGTGGCTGCGACGCTTCTCAGCCTGAATTGCGCGTTTTTTGGCGGAAGGGCTGTTGGCCACCGTCGAACTCCTCGAAAACGTGGGATTACAAAGCAAATAAGGCCGCGAATCATGCCGATGCGGCAGGCTCTTGTCAACCCTGATTGAGCCGGTCGAGATACTGGTCGGACAGGTGGGCTACCGCTAAACTCGCGACCTCTTTCACTGTCGTAACTGGCCATCCAGACGGGTGGTCAGCGTTTGGCCGGCACCCTCCTGCTGCAACTCTAGGAAGAACAATGTCCGATACATCCGGCAAAGGTGGATTGCTGCGGTCCAGTGCGGTTGTCAGCGTCATGACGCTGCTGTCGCGAGTGCTGGGCATGGTACGCGATATGGTGGTAGCCAGCTACTTCGGGTCCGGGGCGGCTGCCGACGCCTTCTTCATTGCATTCAAGATCCCGAACTTCTTGCGTCGTCTGTTTGCAGAAGGGGCATTTGCGCAGGCGTTCGTTCCGGTGCTGTCGGAATATCGAACCAAGCGGACGATGGCCGAGATCAAGCTGCTGGTAGACCGCACGGCAGGGATGCTTGGGCTGATCTTGACGGGCATCACGGCTCTGGGCGTGCTGGCTTCTCCTTACGTCGTCATGCTTTTCGCGCCGGGGTTCCATGACGACCCAGCAAAGATGCAGTTGGCCAGTGAGCTGCTGCGTATTACCTTTCCTTATCTGTTGCTGATTTCCCTTACCGCATTCACGTCAGGTGTGCTGAACACCTATGGGCACTTTGCGGTGCCGGGCTTCACGCCTGTGCTGCTCAATGTCTGCATGATCAGCTCGGCTGTTTTCCTGACGCCCTACTTCGATCAGCCGATCATGGCGCTGGCCTGGGGCGTGTTCATTGCCGGCTTCGCCCAGTTGGCCTTCCAGCTTCCCTATGTTGCGAAACTCGGGTTGTTGCCACGGCCCCGCGTGAGGTTCGGGGATGAAGGTGTGCGACGAATCATGCTGCTCATGGTTCCGGCCTTGTTCGGCGTGTCTGTTAGTCAGATCAACCTCTTGCTCGATACGGTCCTCGCCTCGTTTCTGCAGACCGGTAGCGTTTCGTGGCTGTATTACGCAGACCGCCTTTCGGAATTGCCGCTCGGCGCCTTTGGCATTGCCATAGGCACTGTGATTTTGCCGAGCCTTTCACGGCAGCATGCCGGAGAGGATCCCAAGGCTTTTTCCGATACCCTCAACTGGGCCCTGCGGATGGTGCTGCTGGTGGGCATCCCTGCGGCGCTCGCGCTGGGTATCCTGGCTGAGCCGCTCATTGCCAGTCTGTTCTTTTATGGTGCGATGACGGAGGAGGCTGTCGTGCAATCGGCCAGCGCACTTGAGGCTTACTCGCTCGGCGTGCTGGCGTTCATGCTGATCAAAGTGCTCGCGCCAGGCTTCTTTGCGCGCCAGGACTTGAAGACACCGGTGCGTGTCGCCATTACCTGCATGATCGCCAACATGGCGCTAAACCTGATGCTCATCTGGCCGCTCCAGCATGTCGGTTTGGCGCTGGCGACCTCGTTGTCCTCGATGCTCAATGCCGGGCTGCTCTTCTGGGGATTGTATAAGACAGGCGTGTTCCGGTTCACTCCGGGTTGGTGGTTGTTCCTCTTGCGACTGGCCGGCGGCTGTGCGGCGATGGTGGCGATGGTCTGGTGGCTCAATGTGCCGTCGGTCGAGTGGTTCGCCTGGGGCTGGCAACGACGCGCATTGCAGTTAGGGTTGCTGGTGGCGGCGGGGTTGGGCGCTTTTGCGGTGGGCTTGGTATTGCTCGGCTTGCGGCCGCGACATCTTCGGCACTGATCCGCCGTCTATGCCGTGCCGGCAAACCTGTCCGCGGCTGCTGGCACATGCGTATAATCGACGACTTTTCAAGCAAGAAGTGCGGTATGCAGCTGGTTCGAGGTCTTCATAACCTGCGGCCCCGGCATCGGGGTTGCGTCGCCACCATCGGTAATTTCGACGGGGTTCACCGGGGGCATCAAGCCATCCTGGCGCGGCTGCGTGAACGTGCGTTTGATCTTGGACTGCCAAGCTGCGTGGTGATCTTCGAACCGCAGCCGCGTGAATATTTTTCGCCGGATAAAGCGCCTGCTCGGTTGACTCGGCTGCGAGAAAAGCTCCAATTGCTGGACGAGCAGGGCGTCGACCTGGTGCTGTGCCTGGCTTTCAATCGCCGTTTGCGTGAGCTGAGTGCAGCTGAGTTCGTCCATGCAACGTTGATTGACGGCCTCGGCGCTCGCCATCTCGAAGTGGGCGATGACTTCCGTTTCGGCTGTGACAGAGCGGGTGATTTCGATTTCCTGCTAAAAGCAGGCGCCGCTGAAGGGTTTTCCGTAGAGGCGGCCACCACTATCGAGGTGGAAGGTGAGCGCGTGAGCAGTACGCGGCTCCGTCAATCGCTCGCCGACGGTGACCTGATCATGGCCGAGAAGCTGCTCGGCCGGCCGTTCAGCATTACTGGCCGGGTCATGCATGGACAAGCGCTGGGGCGCCAGCTCGGCGCTCCGACCGCCAACATTCAGCTCAAGCGTAGGAATACTCCACTTAGCGGCGTATTCATGGTCAGCACCGAGGTCGATGGCCTATCGCAGCCAGCGGTTGCGAATATCGGCATGCGGCCTTCGGTCGAAAGCGATGGCCAGCCGCATTTGGAAGTGCACTTGCTCAACTATCAGGGCGATCTTTATGGTCGTCTGCTGCGGGTGACTTTTCACCGCAAGCTGCGTGACGAGCAGCGCTTTGCCTCGCTGGAGGCGCTCAAGACGGCAATCGATGCAGATATTGCCGCGGCTCGCGAATACTGGCGGGCTTCACCCTTTACCACGAGTCAGGACTGAAATGACCGATTACAAAGCGACCCTCAATCTGCCGTCCACGGCATTTCCGATGAAGGCCGGTCTGCCACAGCGCGAGCCGGAGATCCTGCAGCGCTGGAACAGCATTGACCTCTACGGGAAGCTGCGGCAGATCGGCGAAGGTCGCCCGAAGTTCGTCCTGCACGATGGCCCTCCGTACGCCAATGGCAGCATTCATATCGGTCATGCGGTGAACAAGGTCATCAAGGATTTCATTGTCCGCTCGAAAACCCTGGCCGGTTTCGATGCACCCTATGTGCCGGGTTGGGACTGTCACGGCCTGCCGATTGAGCACAAGGTCGAGATCACCTATGGCAAGAACCAGCCGGCCGATCTGACTCGCGAGCGCTGCCGTGCCTATGCTGCCGAACAGATCGAGGGGCAAAAGGCTGACTTCATCCGCCTCGGCGTGCTGGGCGAATGGGACAATCCTTATCGCACCATGGACTTTGCCAACGAGGCGGGCGAAATTCGCGCGCTGGCAAAAATGGTCGAAGGCGGCTTTGTCTTTAAAGGCCTGAAACCCGTGAACTGGTGTTTCGATTGTGGTTCTGCGCTGGCTGAGGCGGAAGTCGAATATCAGGATAAGAAGTCCGATGCGATCGATGTCGCCTTTCAGGTCGAAGATTCGGAAAAGCTGGCGGCGGCGTTCGGCGTCGTTGCGCTCTCCAAACCGGCCAGCATTGTCATCTGGACCACCACGCCCTGGACCATTCCTGCCAACCAGGCGCTTAACGTCCATCCGGACTTCGTTTATGCGCTGGTCGATACGGGCGACAAGCTGCTGGTCCTGGCCGAGGAGCTGGTCGAATCCTGCCTTCAGCGCTATGGCCTGCAAGGCGAGATCATTGCCCGCTGCGAGGGCAAGGCGCTGGAGCTCATCCGCTTCCGTCACCCTTTCTATGAGCGTTTCGCACCGGTCTATCTGGCCGAGTACGTCGAAACGGGCGCCGGCACGGGCATTGTCCATTCTGCACCGGCTTACGGTGAGGACGACTTCCGCTCCTGCAAGCATTACGGCATGGAGAACGATGACATTCTCAGCCCGGTTCAGAGCCACGGCGTATACGTGTCAGACCTGCCATTCTTTGGCGGTCAGTTTATCTGGAAGGCCAACCCGGCCATCGTCGAGAAGCTGCGTGAAGTGGGCGCGTTGCTCAAGCATGAGTCGATTCAGCACAGCTATATGCACTGCTGGCGGCACAAGACGCCGCTGATCTACCGCGCTACGGCACAGTGGTTCGTAGGTATGGACAAGGTGGCTCACGATGGCAGCTCTCTGCGTCGTCGTGCGTTGGACGCCATCGAACAGACAGAATTCGTTCCCGCCTGGGGACAGGCAAGGCTGCATGGCATGATCGCCGGGCGGCCTGATTGGTGTATCTCCCGTCAGCGGACCTGGGGCGTGCCGATCCCGTTCTTCCTGCATAAGGAGAGCGGCGAGCTGCACCCGCGCACCGTCGAACTCATGGAGTCGGTGGCGCAGCGTGTCGAGCAGGGCGGCATCGAAGCCTGGTCCAGGCTGGATGCCGCCG
Organism: Stutzerimonas stutzeri; assembly: GCF_051028275.1. Classification (GTDB taxonomy): domain Bacteria; phylum Pseudomonadota; class Gammaproteobacteria; order Pseudomonadales; family Pseudomonadaceae; genus Stutzerimonas; species Stutzerimonas stutzeri_AS. The sequence continues at coordinate 3,516,333 of NZ_CP069269.1, read as the reverse complement.
AGCTGCTGGGTGACGAAGCGGCGCAGTACGAAAAGATCAGTGACACGCTGGACGTCTGGTTCGACTCCGGCACCACGCATTGGCACGTGATGCGTGGGTCCCATCCCATGGGCCATGACAATGGCCCACGTGCTGATCTGTACCTGGAGGGCTCCGACCAGCACCGCGGCTGGTTCCACTCATCGCTGCTGACCGGCTCGGCTATCGATGGCCACGCGCCCTACAAGGGATTGCTGACCCATGGCTTCGTTGTCGATGAAAATGGACGCAAGATGTCCAAGTCGCTGGGCAACGTTGTCGCACCGCAAGAAGTCACCGACAGCCTGGGCGCAGACATCCTCCGTCTCTGGGTGGCCTCGACCGACTACTCCGGCGAGATGGCTGTCTCCAAGGTTATCCTGCAGCGTAGCGCTGATTCCTATCGACGTATCCGCAACACGGCGCGCTTCCTGCTCTCCAACCTTGACGGTTTCGACCCGGCGCAGCACCAGGTTCCGGCTGATCAGCTGATCGCACTCGATCGCTGGGCCATTGATCGCGCCCTATTGCTGCAAAGGGAAATCGAAGAAGCCTACGGCTCCTACAAGTTCTGGAACGTCTACCAAAAGGTGCACAACTTCTGCGTGCAGGAGCTGGGCGGTTTCTACCTCGACATCATCAAGGATCGGCAGTACACGACTGGGGCTGACAGCTTGCCGCGCCGCTCCTGCCAGACCGCTCTCTATCATATCGCCGAGGCGTTGGTGCGCTGGATCGCGCCGATTCTGTCGTTCACGGCTGATGAAATCTGGCAGTACCTGCCGGGCGATCGCAACGACTCGGTGATGCTCAACACCTGGTACACGGGGCTCGCTGAGCTGCCTACCGATGTCGAACTGGGTCGCGATTTCTGGGAGAAAGTCATGGCGGTCAAGGCTGCCGTGAACAAGGAGCTGGAAACCCAGCGCGCCGCCAAGACCATCGGCGGCAACCTGCAGGCTGAGGTCACCTTGTACGCCGAAGAATCGCTGGTGGCGGATATGGCAAAACTGGGTAGAGAGCTCCGTTTCGTGCTGATTACCTCCTCCGCGACGGTAGCGCCTCTCGCGGACGCGCCAGCCGAAGCCGTCCAGAGTGAGCTGGCTGGCCTCAAGCTGCAGATCAGCAAGACCAGTTACCCCAAGTGCGGTCGATGCTGGCACCACCTGGCGGACGTTGGTGCCCACGCGGCACATCCAGAGATCTGTGGTCGCTGCGTTGAAAACATCGAAGGCACCGGTGAGGTTCGCCACTATGCGTGATCGCACGTGGCTCGGTAGCGTGGGTGCGACCCGCCACGCTCTGTCGAGGGTAGCAGCATGAGCTCGCGTATCGGCAAGCTCTCGTGGCTATGGCTCAGTGTGCTGGTGATCGCGCTGGACCAGGCGACCAAGCATTACTTCGAGGCCACCTTCAGCCTGTATCAGAAGGTTGATGTGATTCCCGGCTATTTCGCCTGGACGCTCGCCTACAATACGGGGGCAGCCTTCAGCTTTCTGGCGGACCATTCTGGTTGGCAGCGCTGGCTGTTTGCGTTGATCGCCACCGGCGTCAGTGTCGTCCTGGTCGTCTGGATGAAGCGCCTGAAGCCCAGTGAAACCTGGCTGGCGGTTGCGTTGGCATTAGTGCTGGGCGGGGCGCTGGGTAATCTCTACGACCGCGTAGTATTGGGCCATGTGGTCGATTTCATTTTGGTGCATTGGCAGAACCGCTGGTATTTCCCGGCATTCAATATTGCTGATAGCGCCATCACCGTCGGTGCGGTCATGCTGGCGCTGGATATGTTCCGTAGCAGTAAAACGGGAGACACGGTAAATGAATGAGCAGCGTATCGGGCCCGACATGCAGGTCACCCTGCATTTCTGCCTGAGCCTGGAAAACGGCGAGCAGGTCGATAGCACGTTCGATAAACAGCCCGCTACGTTCAAGGTTGGCGATGGCAACTTGCTGCCGGGGTTCGAGCAACAGTTGTTCGGCCTCAAAGCGGGTGACAAACGCACCTTTCAGGTCGCGCCCGAGCAGGGTTTCGGCCAACACAATGCCCAGAACGTGCAGGTGATGCCGCGATCCCAGTTCGAGGGCATGGAGCTGTCGGAAGGGTTGCTGGTGATATTCAATGACGCCGCTAAGACGGAACTGCCTGGGGTGGTCAAGTCGTTTGATGATCGCCAGGTGACCGTGGACTTTAACCATCCCCTGGCAGGCAAGGCCTTACGATTCGACGTGGAAATATTCGACGTAAAACCTGTGTGACCGGCAGCCAGCCGGGCTGCTTCTTTGGAAGCTTGCTTGCTGGCTGTCCTGCTGTTTGAGAAGCTGTTCCTCATCGCTGATGCACTTCGCCTCAACGTCAGCCAGTCGTTAGACTCCACAACTCACCCGCCTTGAGCGTCGAGATCCTCTATGCAAATCAAACTCGCCAATCCGCGTGGCTTTTGTGCCGGTGTAGACCGCGCCATCGAGATCGTTAACCGCGCCTTGGAAGTGTTCGGCCCACCGATCTATGTGCGTCACGAAGTGGTGCACAACAAGTTTGTGGTCGAGGATCTGCGAGCACGGGGCGCCATTTTCGTCGACGAGCTGGATCAGGTGCCGGATGGTTTCATCGTCATTTTCAGTGCCCATGGCGTGTCCCAGGCCGTGCGCATGGAGGCTGATAAGCGTGGCCTCAAAGTCTTCGACGCAACCTGCCCGTTGGTCACCAAGGTGCATCTGGAAGTCACCAAGTACAGCCGTGAGGGCCGTGAGTGCATCCTGATCGGCCACGAGGGGCACCCGGAGGTTGAGGGCACCATGGGCCAGTACGACACGTCCAATGGCGGCTCGATCTATCTGGTCGAGGACGAAGAGGATGTGGCCAAGCTTGAAGTCCGCCATCCCGAAGCCTTGGCATTCGTGACCCAGACGACGCTCTCGATGGACGACACCAGTCGTGTCATCGATGCTCTGCGATCGCGTTTCCCCAGCATAGGTGGCCCGCGCAAGGACGATATCTGCTACGCCACTCAGAACCGCCAGGACGCGGTCAAACAGCTGGCAGACGAGTGTGATGTGATGCTGGTAGTGGGCAGCCCTAACAGCTCCAACTCCAATCGTTTGCGTGAGCTGGCTGAACGCATGGGTACCCCAGCGTACCTAATTGACGGCGCTGAAGACCTCAAGCGGGATTGGTTCGAAGGCATTGATCGAATCGGTATCACTGCCGGCGCCTCAGCCCCTGAAGTGCTAGTGCGCAGCGTGATCGAGCAGCTCCGGGAGTGGGGTGCGGTCGGCCTGGAGGAACTGGATGGCCGACCGGAGAACGTGACGTTCTCGATGCCGAAGGAGTTACGGTTGAAGGCCGTATAGGATCAGAGAGGGTAGATGAAGGGCCGGTATGGCCCTTTTTATCATTAGCAACCGCAGTCACAGACCACTTTTACCGCCAGCACTCACTAGCCGTTTTGCCACTGCCGCTATTCCCTTTGATTCCGAGCGCATTCAACGTGAGATTGCCGCACTTGGTGTCGCCGAACTTTTGTTCTGCCGTAAGGGTGTAACCGCCGTCGCCGTCCTCAGTCGCTACGGAAAGGGCGTATTTCCCCGTTTCAGACATGTTGCCACTCTTCAGACCCAGCTTGGCGATGTTGGCGTCGGCAGTCACGTAGCTGTTGTTCTGCCCAAAATAGCGCTCCTGCCGAGCGGAGGCATCGCTCAAAAGGGCCTGGCCTTCGGCGCGGTTGCCTCGTTTTACGTATTCATCGTAGCTCGGGTATGCAATCGCCGCCAAAATGCCGATGATTGCAACGACGATCATGAGTTCAATCAGGGTGAAGCCGTGCTGAGCCCGCTGCATGTATCGCTCCATTATCAATGCTCTTCAATTCGACGCCAGCTCTGACGGCCTAGGCTTGCGGGGTCGGGGTAGACATTAACGCACTCCTGTCCGGTACAGTATTGGTAGGTTCCGTCAGAGTCTTGGGAAAGTGTGCCGCCACCTTCGCCATCCTGGCGAACTGCTGAAACATTGGTCGTGCCGATGTCTGTGGTCGGTATGTAGTCAAAGGCGTTATGAGCGGTTCTGCCTCCGGTGAACGGATTGATGGCGTAGGTCCAATTGTTTGCACCATCGCCGCAAGGGTCGTCATTGGGGACTAGCGATTGGAAAAAGATCGTACGCCCAAGCTGCGACATATTCTCCACTACCATTTCGCCTAAGCTCTGACGAAGGTTCAAGTACCAACCATTTTGAGCAGGCTCTGTTTCGGTACTTTGCCAACGGACATTGTTGCTGCTCAACACCAAACCTTGGCGGGTCGTACCATTGGCGTCGACCGTCGTCTGTGTCGTGATTGTCTGCTCCTGCAGACTGCTACGACTGATATTCGGATTGATCGCTTCCTCACCAAGCGTTTGTTGGTCCCAGATACCATATACAGTCTGGGCAATACTCTTGTCGCCTTCCTTGTCGCCCGTTTCAAAAAACTTTCCGGTACCGAACACTATCAAATAGCCGAATCCGCTGGGATGCAGTACTAGACTTGGCGCTGAGGTAATAGGCTGACGGGTTGTGCCGTTGTTGGCTACTGCACTGAAAAGGGGTTGGCCCCCAAAGCCCACCTCAAAGTCTCCGATTGCGCTCTCGCCATCGTCTTCGGTTGTGAATGGAGTTGAGTCACTGCGATTATTGCGCAACAAATCAAAACGCCATAAGTTACCTTGAAGGTCTCCCGCATAAGCGTAGTCCGCTACGCCATCAGCGTTGTAATCAGCGAGCTTCGGGGTCGATAGACCATTCGCCACACCTTCGGCGCCTTGGACTTCTAAGCTGGTAAGCAGCGTCCCTTCCATGGCGTCGACGATAAATAGGGCTGCCTTGCCATTTGTATTGTTAGGACTCTCGTAGCCGTTGCCAAACACAACAGCCCATTTGCCAGTATGCAGGCGCGCTATGGTCGGCTGGGAAAAGCTGAAGCCCATCTTAACTGCAGCGTCATCCTGCAGGCTGCTGTCGTCGAACTCCCATAGGAGTTTCTCGCGTCCTGGTTCGGTGATATCTAGTGCGAAAATAGATTTGCCACCGGCTTTCAAGGTGCCGACCAGGATCGTGCGCCAATCCCTGCCGTCGTAGACGTCCGCTACGACCGGGCTGCCATCGACATAAAACTCATGACTGTAGTTGGTACCTGTCAGTTTATTGAGCTTGGCTAAAACAGCGCTGGGAATAAACGCGAACTCTTCGACACCCGTCAATGCGTTAAAGCCGTGCAGCATGCCGTCGTTACCGCCGACATAGACGCGCGGCGTACGATTGGCGATATCGCCGGCGAATTTTGTATATGCTTTGTTCCCTTCTAACCGGTCGCTGTAGTTAATGAGGTAGCGTGGCCCGGATACAACAGCAGGGCTAGACGAATAGAAATCACCGAGAACGCTGCTACGTTGCCGGAACGTAGAGTTCTCACCGCTGCGGTTGCCACGTAGGTACTCGAGACGCTGCTCCCCTTTATTATCGGGTAGATTGCTGTTCTCCGGGTCGCGGCTAAGTAGGTTGGCAAGTGTGCCGGCACTGCTAAGGGATCCGGCGTTTTGCCAAACGAAGTCTGTCAAACCGGTATCGTCCGTGCCGCCTGCTATTTTTATGGTGCGATTCCGCCAGCCAGGTACTTTACTCTTGGCGCTCCACATTTCAGACGTTTCGAAAGCATTAGTCTCTGAGTTCCAGGCTTTTTCAAATCGCTTGACGTCGCCAGACCAGTTGTCGTCGCTGGCGTAGGACGTCTGGTATGAGACAGTCTTGACGGTGCCGTTGTTATTTTCGTCGGTACTGACCTGGCCGGAGTTGATGGCAGGCCGGGCGGCTGTGGATTTTCGATCAGCAATGCGCGACAGGATGTCATCGAAGGCCTGAACCATTGCTTCAGGGCTGTCGACACTAAAGAACTCGCCGCGTGAGTTGATGGCAGCGTGCCAAAGGTCGTAAACATTGTTGGCGTTGTTAGCGCCGCTACTGGCAGCTGGCGGCCAGTTGACGGCACCGGACAGCAGATTGTTATAGCCAGTACCAGCAAAGGTGCTGCCCGCCCATGGCACGTCGGCTTTGTTAAGTGACTCCGTCAGGCCCAGGCCCATGACGAAGTTCGTCATATGCTGCCAAGTCGCCGGATCGTTGCGAGGGTCCCAGTAGTCCGCAGTCGTATCGCCGCTTTTGAAGGGTATGTACGCCGGTAAATCGTTAGCCAGATTTGGGTTTAGGTCGGTAGCCCAGTAGTGCATGGCGAGGTCGGCCAGCGTTTCACTCGTGCTGTCGAAATATGGACTACGTTTATCATAAGCCCGGCCGTCAGGCAGGGTGAAGCTCGCTGCATCGTGACGGAAATTGCTGGGCATGTCGGTGGTGGCGTTCCACATGCCATCAGTCATCATGATGTGGTAGCTGGCGCGACAGGCATAGGTATTCTGCGCGGTGTTGCCGCTGCCGTTGGGATTCTTCTGCCAAGGCGTGGCGGTGGTAAAGAACTCACCGGCACGTTTCAACGCGGCGGGTAACGGTGTGCCCTGGTTGAAGTTGATGTTTTGCAACCACGCGTAGAGTTGCCCCTTGTGTGTCGGCGAGTAATCTTTAAGCGAGTTGCTGTAGCAATTCGCCGTATCGGTGCCTGTGAAGCTTTTGCAGTTACCAAGCCCTTGCCAAGTCAGGCGAACCGAGGGCGAGAGGTCATAGAACGCCAGCGCCGCCGCAGAAATGGTAGCCAGGGCGCGGTTGCGATAGAAAGAGTACCAGTTAGCGAAATTTTGCTGCTGAGCCTCGCTGACAAAGTTCAGACGGTAGCAGTTGTCGTTGGCCTTGCTGCAGTTGCTGGCCAGGGTAGCGTCATAGGTATAGTAATAAGCCGGCACTCCAGCCGTTGACCAAGTGCCGGTATAGTGTCCGCTGTTACTGTCATACGAACAGGTTCCGTTCGCCCAGCCGTTAGTAGTCGCTGTGCAGTTTATGGTGGGGTTTCGCTGGCTTCCAGTGTTGGCTGTGCGGGTTATAGTTACAGTACGGCCTGCGCTCGTACATGTCTTGCTTTGCCCCACGCTTAGGGAGGTTACATAACAAGACGGGAAATCGCCGGAAGGGTTTGCGCCAAGACGATTACTGGTGTTGCTGTAGCCGTACGACGTTGCCTGGGTGCTAAGCAGATCATAGGTCCAGGTGACTTTGTAGTCACTGCGCAGGTCGATGGCGCCGTATGTACTTTTATAGCCGTTCAGTAAAGCAGCGCTATAACTGGTAGAAAGCTGCTGTTCTGTACCGCTCGTGTCGAATACGATTGGTGCGTCATAGCTGATATTTGGGTTGAAATAGAGGGGATTGAAATCGCTCGATTTAGCCCGTCGGGTGGCATGCAATCCGTTGATATTATCGGGGGCAAAGGCCCAGCGCATACTGCCTGAGTCGTCAAGCGTGAGCGCCATATTCGGAGGGACGCCAACAGTAAGGCTCAAAGGGGTCTGTGATACAGCTGCAAAGCTGTTGGATGCGCTAAGCAGGGCGACGCCGAAAGTAGCGAACGAGAGCGCTTTGATGCCGGCATAAGGTCGAAAACGGGACATGATGTCAGCTCTCAATTGTTAAGGCCGAGGTAGATGTTGGCGTGGGTTGACTGCAGATAGAGGTCGTCGCCGGTTCTGCCATTGTTGAGATAGAAATAGGTGCCACTACCCTCGCCGCGCCCGCCGTACTCAGCATTAACGGCAGCATTGCCGGCTACATCTGCAAGGATGCTGTTGTAGTGAGCGTTGGCCTCAGTTGGGGCGGCGGCGTCTGTACCGCGATATGGCATCCACATGCTCGAGGCGGTCAGAAGATCCTCCGCGCTGGCCTGCTGTGGCTGGTCCACGAAGGCCAGAAGGCGATCTGTCTGGATTTCAAGCAGGCAAGGGCTATTTATTCCGTTTGTCTTCAGCGTGTTCGCCGCTAAGCAATTCTCTGCTTTGGCTTCAAGCTTGTCGGCCAGATTGCCGGGGCCGTAAAAACGAAATTCAGCTTCACGTAACGCTGCGTCTGCGATGTTCTGCGTTTTCATGTCATTCGCGCGGTTGGCCGTGATCCGCGATTCGAGCGTCACGCCACGCATGCTGCTGACCGCCAGTACAGTTATCACCAGAAGCATCACGAGGGATACTAGAAGCACCGCGCCGCGCTGTGAGTTGCGGGAATTGAACGTCATGGCATGATATTCCTGATTGTTTGCGTGGCTCCGGCCACCTGATAGATGCGCTTGTTATCTGCTTCCCTCAGTCGGGTTTGCGCATCTGCTGAGGTTTTTGCCAACCAGTCGGTTAAAACCTTGGAATCATCGCTATCGCGCTGCCCCGCACGGCTGGCTAGCAGCAGGGCATAGCGCACACTGCGAATTGCGCCAGTGGTGGGTGTCCAATCCGCTTGCTGGACGAAGGTGGTGACTTCTTTTTCAAGCAAATCCGTTTTGCCGACGCCGAAGTCCAGCCGCATGTCTGCGATGCCACGTAATACTTCTCCGTAGCGTGGGCTTGTTGCATTGAGGCTTTTGCACAGGAGCCGGCCGTCCTGCAGCTTGTCGTCGCTACTAGGTTCGTATTTGAACGCTAGGACGGTCAGGTCGTCGGCATTGGGCGGGGACGAGGGGAAGGCCTCATCGTATTCAACGGCACTTGCAGAGCCTTGACAGTCTAGTTCGCTGCTGGTCTGGGGCTGGTAGCGGATGCAAAATCCGACCCCTTCACTGGGGTCGAGTCCGGTGGCGGCATGCCCCGCATTGAAGGCGAGGCATCCACCGCTAGCCGGGCGGCTGGGGAACACGGTGTCCAGCAATGCTGATGGTGTGCGGCGATAACCGGCTTTGCTCAGGTAGTCGTTGATGACCAGGGCGGCGAAACGACTGTTTTCTACGTTCCCGGCCTGATTCTGTTGGTAGACATAGTTACGCTTGTTATCGATATAGACCTGCGTAATGCCGAGGATAAGAAAACTGCTGATGGCTAATGCTATAAGCAGTTCTACCATGGATAAGCCAAGTTGATGTTTAGTGTGGTTCATGGTTCTACCCGAACTGTATAACTGCAAACGTCGGAATTTTCCGAGTCGAGGCACGAGCCTTCGCGAACTTGCCAAGCCAAGCGAATCTCGAGCATTGAGCCTTTGCCGTCGCAAACATTTGGTTTAGAACTGCGGCAGATATACGCGTCGCTGTCTAACAGTTCAGTCCCGCCTGGCAATAACGCCTCAACCCTGTCCGCCCAGCAGTCGCGCAATTCTTTTGCTGTTTGTGCAATCCGGGTCGGACTTGCTACGCAGCTTTCGCGGTCCGCGAAGTCATCCCCAGCGGCTTTGTAGAACATCGAGGTGTCTTTTAACCCGCTGTTCATGGGGAATTGAGGGGGGGATGTTTTGAAAAGCTCCTTCGGGTGCGCTCTAACGATCTCGATCAAGTCACCGGCCAGGACGATGGCTGTGTTGCGCTGTACAGAGTCCTGGGTGTATTGAATGCTGCGTCCTTGCAGTGCCACCATGCCGAGTACACCGATGGTGGTTAACAATAGGGCTACGAGTACCTCAATCAGGCTGAAGCCTTTGCTGTTCTTCATTGGATTCTTTCTCATGGTGTGCAGCTGTCCAAAACAGCCCCGTCTTTCGTACCTCGCGGATAGAGAACGACGCCGCCGCTAGCTTGCACTTCGAGCAAATAGCCGGTGGAAGGGTCGGATTCTCGGCATACGGTAAACTTGGCTGTTGTAGCGGTGCCGTTGGGGCGGTAGACAAGCTTGTCATCGCTCAGCGCTGAACTGCGGATTTCGGCGTGGTCGGGGTTATGCTCCAAGATTCGGTCGCTGTCGTCGCTCCCTGCTTTGATGATTTCCCACGGCGCATCGCTCTTGAGTTGCACTTCGTATGTGTGTCGGTTAAGTACAGCTTGTCCGCGTGCGTATTGCAGGAAAAGCAGTAGCTCTTCTGCTTTGCTTTGCACCCGATTGTTGCTGATCAAAGTGCTAAAGCTGGGGACGGCGATGCCTACCAATATCCCAAGTAAAACTAGGGTGATCATTAGCTCGACCAGCGTGAATCCTTGCATGTCGGTTCGGCGTGACATGATGTACTCCAGGAGAATCGTGAGCGGATGATGCAAATGCGTTGCCGCTAAGTCTTGAAGTTGAAGATCGCTGGCATATCCGCGGGGATGAACGGTCGGATTATCCGCCTTGTAGCGAGTGGGCAGTGTGATCAGGGCCATGATTCGTGTCGGTGCTCAGCTCAACTTCACGGGGCGCACAGATTTGCCTTACTGTTTTCCGCCAAGGATCCTCGCCGAAGCCGACCTTGGCGACTGAGAATCAGTTGCCAGGTCACCGTTTGTTTGTGGCACTGGTAGAAGCGCCCATTGCCGGTAGGGCTGGTCCCGTTGTCACGAAAGCGAATGCGCTCTTGGAAGCCTTGCCATCGAAGCCCGTCGTTGGAGCTTAATTGAGTGAGCTGCAGCAATTGGTTATCGGCGGTGCGAACGAGCCAGCCATCCGACCAATTGGCAGAGCAAGTTCGTCCATCGTTGCTGCCGCATATCTCGAGTGTGCGACGTTGCAAAACTGCCTCAGTACGAGCGTTATGCAGGACGACTTGTAGCTGTTCCATGAGCGCTTGCTGGCGGTTCCTCACGATGAGATCTTCAAGAGCGGGTACTGCGGTATTGGCAACGATAGCCAGAAGCGCAAGCGTGATTAACAGTTCGATGAGCGTAAAGCCTTGATCCTTGTCGGGCATGGTGCAGGTCCTTTGCACGTATCATCTTCCGCCTTCCTGGCGGTGCCGTTCACCTCATCCAACCATCAAGCTGGATAAGCGGTCTTTTTAGGCCAGCGTGACGGCGAGGCCAAGGCTGAATGCCTGGAATTGTGAACTTGAGTGCTGGAGGCGGAGTGAAGCAACAGACGATTGTGGTGGGTGGCGGTGTTATCGGCTTGCTGTCTGCGTATGGGCTGGCTGCGGAGGGATGTTCCGTGACGTTGCTCGAGACATCCGTGACCGGTGCTGAGGCGTCGTGGGCCGGTGGGGGCATCGTTTCTCCACTTTATCCTTGGCGATATAGCGCCTCGATCAGCGCGTTGGCTCACTGGTCGCAGAACTACTATCCCAAGCTTGGCGAAGCGTTGAAGCAGCAAAGCGGGGTCGATCCGGAAGTGCACGAGACCGGGTTGTACTGGCTCGACCTGGAAGACGAGGAGCAGGCGTTAGCCTGGGCGCAGCGCCACGGTCGGCCGCTGCATCGTGTTGATATCCAGCAGGTGCGCGCGGCTGTTCCTTCGCTCGGTGAAGGTTTCTCGAGCGCGGTTTACATGCCGGGCGTTGCCAACGTGCGCAACCCGCGTCTACTGCAAGCGCTGCGTGCTGCACTGCTGAAACTACCAAATGTGCGGATCGTCGAGCATTGCCCGGTCAGCGGTTTTGTTCGTGAGAGAACGCGTATCGTTGGTGTGCAATCCGCACAGGGCGAGATGCGCGCCGAGCGGGTGCTGGTTGCGGCGGGGGCCTGGAGCGGCCATTTGCTCGCCACGCTCGGGCTCGAGTTGCCGGTCAAACCTATGAAAGGTCAGATGATCCTGTTCAAGTGCGCCGAGGACTTTCTGCCGAGTATGGTTCTGGCCAAGCGGCGTTATGCGATCCCGCGGCGGGACGGCCATATTTTGGTGGGCAGTACGCTGGAGGACGTCGGTTTCGACAAGACGCCAACCGAAGATGCGCTCGAAAGCTTGAAAGCGACTGCTGTCGATCTGTTGCCCGGTTTAGCCGATGCCGAAGTCGTCAAACATTGGGCAGGGTTGCGTCCCGCTTCGCCCGAAGGCGTCCCCTATATCGGGCCGGTGCCAGGGCATGACGGGCTGTGGGTCAACTGCGGGCACTTCCGAAACGGCCTTGTCCTTGCGCCTGCTTCGTGCCAACTGCTTGTTGATCTCATGCTGGATCGTAAGCCGTGTATCGATCCCGAGCCTTACGCGCCGGCCGGCCGCCTCTGAGACAGTCGTATCGATTGGCTTGGCCAACACGTTTGGTTGCGGACGGTCTATGTGCGTGACGTTGTGCATGGAGGCTGAGCTCTAATAATAAGCTGCCGCCTCGCTGGCCCGCAGGAACATCAAGCCGCGGTTAGCATTCGTCACAGAGTCGGGCGGAAGACCTACGTATGCGGCTGTTTTGCTGTTAAATTGCGCAGCTTTGCGGCGCTCGGCCTAGCCGCGCCGGTTCTTTACTCAAGAGGTTGCGTGTGGCCAAGAAATCCACGTCCCTTTCCGGCCTTGGCGGCCTGGTCTTTTCAACCGATGCGGGGCGTCATTGCCCCGATTGCAGTCAACCGCTCGACGCGTGCGTCTGCAAGCAATCGGCTATTCCTGAGGGTGACGGCATCGCTCGTGTGCGCCGGGAGAGCAAAGGGCGCGGTGGAAAAACCGTGACGACTATCGCTGGCGTGCCGCTTGCCGAGGCCGAGCTCAAGGAGTTGGCCAGCGCGCTGAAGCGGCGCTGCGGTACAGGTGGGGCTCTCAAGGATGGTGTCATCGAAATTCAGGGTGACCATGTTCAACTGCTCATTGATGAGCTGACCAAGCGTGGATTCAAGGCAAAGAAGTCGGGTGGCTGACTGATCTCTGCTGTTTCCGTACTCTGCGCTTATTTCTTCCGCTATTGGCTGTCCAACTCAAATAGCTTTTATCTGTCGTGCTTTCCTTCCGGCAGAACCATCCACTTTTCAGGAGGCTTGAATGCCTGTACGACGCACACGTAAAGACGACGGCAGCCAGTGGACCGCAGCGGACAGCCGTAGCGTCTATGGCATCCGCCACTGGGGTGCTGGTTATTTTTCGATCAACGACGATGGACAGGTGGAAGTGCGTCCGCAGGGTCCAAACGGGGAGGCCATAGAGTTCACCAGCTTGATCGAGCAGTTGCGTGATGCGGGTCTGACCTTGCCGCTGCTGGTGCGCTTTCCGGGCATCCTGCAGGACCGTGTGCGTCGGTTGACTGGAGCTTTCGATGCGAACATCGAGCGCCTCGAATACCAGAGCACCTACACAGCGCTGTACCCGATCAAGGTCAATCAGCAGGAAGCGGTGGTCGAGAACATCATTGCCACACAGAACGTTGCGATCGGCCTTGAAGCTGGCTCTAAGCCCGAACTGATGGCCGTGCTGGCGTTGGCCCCAAAGGGCGGCACCATTGTTTGTAACGGCTACAAGGATCGCGAATTTATCCGTCTGGCGCTCATGGGACAGAAGCTCGGCCACAATGTGTTTATCGTCATCGAGAAGATGTCGGAAGTTGGCCTGGTAATCGAGGAAGCAGCAGAGCTGAAGATCGTTCCCCAGGTCGGCCTGCGCGTGCGTTTGTCCTCGCTGGCATCGAGCAAGTGGGCAGACACGGGGGGAGAGAAGTCCAAATTCGGTCTCTCCGCTGCACAGCTTTTGACCGTCATCGATCGTTTCCGGGCTGCAGGCGTTGAACAGGGCGTGCGGCTTTTGCACTTCCACATGGGGTCGCAGATTGCCAACCTGGCGGATTACCGCGACGGCTTCCGCGAAGCCATCCGTTACTACGCCGAGCTGCGCGCGCTTGGTTTGCCTGTTGATCACATCGACGTGGGCGGAGGCCTGGGCGTTGACTACGACGGCACCCACTCGCGCAATGCCAGCTCGATCAACTACGACATCGATGAGTACGCAGGAACCGTGGTTGGCATGCTCAAGGAGTTCTGCGACCGGCAGGAGTTGCCGCACCCGCACATCTTCTCGGAAAGTGGCCGTGCCATGACTGCGCACCACGCTGTGCTGGTGATGCAGGTGACCGACTTCGAACGGCACAACGACGAAGCGCCCACCATCGAGAACTACGATGAGCTACCGGAGATCGTTCAGACGCTGGCCGATCTGCTTGGCCCATCCGATCCCGAAATGGTGACCGAAACCTATTGGCGTGCCACCCATTACATGAGCGAGGCGGCAGCACAGTATGCGTCCGGCAAGCTGTCGCTGGCACAAAAGGCGCTGGCCGAGCAGAGCTATTTCGCCATCTGCCGCCGACTGTACAACCAACTCAAGGCGCGGCAGCGCTCGCACCGCGCGGTGCTCGACGAGCTCAACGACAAACTCGCGGACAAATACATCTGCAATTTTTCAGTGTTCCAGAGTCTTCCGGATACCTGGGCAATCGACCAGATTCTCCCGATCGTGCCGCTGCAGCGCCTGAGCGAAGAGCCTGTGCGACGCGCCGTGCTGCAAGATTTGACCTGCGACTCCGATGGCAAGATCAAACACTACGTTGACGAGCAGAGCATCGAGAACAGCATGCCGGTGCACGACATCCAGGCGGGGGAGGAGTACTTCCTCGGCGTCTTCCTGGTGGGTGCCTATCAGGAAATCCTTGGCGACATGCACAACCTGTTTGGTGACACCGACTCGGTGAACGTTTATCAGCGAGAAGATGGCTGCTTCTACCACGCCGGCATCGAGACCCACGACACGATCGAGGACATGCTGCGCTACGTGCACCTGTCTCCGGAGGAGCTGATGACCTATTACCGTGACAAGGTCTCCAGCGCACGACTAAGCGCTAAAGAGCGTACCCAGTACATCGATGCGCTGCGATTGGGATTGACGCGGTCGTCCTATCTCACGCCTTGAGATTGGCTAGAGCGGCGTTCGTCCGCACGCAGGGGCGTGAGGGCGAACGGTCCCGCTTCTTGTAGAAGCCAGCTGGCTGGCGACGCTTGGCGAGGCTGGTTTCGCGAGCAAGCTTGCTCCTACAAGGCGGCAACGTATCGCTAGGCCTCGATGAAACCTATTGTCAAACCTTCCTGACGAACTCGGACTTCAGCTTCATCGCGCCGATGCCGTCGATCTTGCAGTCAATGTCGTGATCGCCATCGACCAGGCGGATGTTCTTGACCTTGGTTCCAACCTTGACCACCAGGGAGGAGCCTTTGACCTTGAGATCCTTGATCACGGTGACGGTGTCGCCATCCTGCAAGGTGTTGCCAGCTGAATCCTTGATTACCTTTTCAGCGTCGGAGAACGACTCCGCGGCGTTGGCCGACCACTCGTGAGCACACTCCGGACAGACCAGCATTTGGCCATCCTCATAGGTGTATTCAGAGTTGCATTGGGGGCAGGGTGGCAGAGCGCTCACGGCGAATCCTCGAAGATCAGGAAAAGCCGCGGATTGTATAGGGTTTTTCTGATCGCGGGGCGGGAGCGGCGGCGTTATGGACCGGGCAGCAGCGAATGATAGAATTGTGGCTCCGCTGTAGCGGCGACAGCAGAGCCACGGGATAACCTAGTGGTCGTCCTTGATTGCGCGGTAACGCTGTTCCAGCTCCTGACGAATCTGGCGACGTTGCTGGGCTTGGGCAAAGCGACGCTTCTGGTCTGGAGTCTGCGGTTGCAGCGATGGAACGGCGGCCGGGCGCCCGTCTTCGCCGACCGCGACCATCGTGAAAAAGCAGCTGTTGGTATGGCGGACGGTTTTCTGTCTGATGTCTTCAGTGATCACCTTGATGCCGATTTCCATCGAGGTGGTGCCCGTGTAGTTGACCGAGGCGAGGAAGGTCACCAGCTCGCCTACATGAATCGGTTGGCGGAAGTTCACCTGGTCGACTGACAGCGTTACGACATATTGACCGGCGTAGCGGCTGGCGCAGGCGTAGGCCACTTCATCAAGGTATTTCAGCAGCGTGCCGCCATGTACGTTACCGGAAAAATTGGCCTTGTCAGGCGTCATCAGTACGGTCATGGTCAGTTCGGCATGTGCATCTAACATGTTGCGCGGCTCGTGCTGGCAAAAAGGGCCGCTACTTTAGTCTAATATGAGGTGGCTGTGTGCCTGTAAAGCGGCTTTGATCGGCAATTTTTCACATAGGTCAATGTGGCAATAGCGCGCAGCGTCTACCTGTTGCGAAGATCTGCACGGATTGAATCGCATTGAGCGTCGGCTTGAGCCTTTATTGACCTGCGCCAGTATCGCAACGATTTATTTCCTTATAGTCCGGTGGCTGTCGTTCATGCCCCACATCAATACGTGCCGGACTTCACATGCGTTTATACAGTCTCCTTCTGCTCAGCTGTCTCAGTCCTTTTGCCCACGCCAACGAGGAGGCGATGGCTCGCTTTCAGCACGTTATGGAGAATCCGGCGCTTCGCCAACAGGCGTACGCTTCCGGTCAGGAACGAGCACTGTTTTGTGGTTATTGCCATGGTGAAAACGGAAACAGCAAGCGGCCACACATTCCCAACCTGGCCGCACAGAATCCTGTTTATCTGTTTCATTCCTTCGAGAAGTTTGCCGAGGGCGAGCGCATCGATTTTGTGATGTCGAAGCTGGCCAAGAGCCTGACGCTCGAAGACCGAGTCAACATTGCCGTTTACTTCAGTCAGCAGAAGGTCGAGCCTGTCGAGGTCATGCCGGATGCGGTGCTGGTTCAGCAGGGCGGTTCGCTGTTCCAGCGCACCTGTACCGCGTGCCATGGCAACCATGCTGAAGGGAAGGAAACCATGCCCCGCCTCGCGGGCCAGCCAGAGGAATACATTCGCAAGGCACTGAACCGTTTCCGGACCAATGATCCAAGCCGGGCCGGCTCCGTGATGATTGGCGTCGCCTCCACGCTGTCAGAGGCGGACATAGAAGCGCTTGCGGCATACCTGTCGCAACTGCAGCTGAGCGAACGGCAGGAACAGCAGGCCGCCGCGCGACTGCTTGGATTCAAAGGCCGCTGAGCTTGTCGCGACGTTTCCGTTGATGGTACGCGCTGCCGTGCAGTAGCGCGCGTGACCTTGTTCATCGCCTGAGACAACCAGAATCTCCCTATCGGGCCGCTTCGCTTATTCAATTGGGGCGCCAGAGCCCGTCCTTTTAGTCTTCGCCTGCGTTGCGCAACGCAACTCAAAACTAGAAAAGGACGTGACGATGTATCGAAACCTGCTTGGCTCTTCGCCTTCGCGACTTATGCTCGGTGTGATTGCCGCAAGCGTGCTGTCGCTTTCTGCTCATGCGGACCCGCTGACGCGAGACAACGGCGCACCGGTCGGCAACAACCAGAACTCGCAGACCGCCGGCCCCAACGGCTCGACTCTTCTGCAGGACGTTCAACTGCTGCAGAAACTGCAGCGATTCGGACGTGAGCGTGTGCCCGAGCGCGTGGTGCATGCACGCGGCACCGGCGCCCACGGTGAATTCACCGCTACCGACGATATCTCCGATCTCTCGTTGGCAAAGGTATTCGAGAAGGGCAGCACGACGCCGGTTTTCGTTCGCTTCTCGGCAGTGGTTCATGGCCTGCATTCGCCCGAGACGCTGCGTGACCCACGTGGATTCGCAACCAAGTTCTACACAGCGGATGGCAACTGGGATCTAGTCGGCAACAACTTCCCGACATTCTTCATCCGCGACGCCATCAAGTTCCCGGACATGGTGCACTCGTTCAAGCCGGATCCGCGCACCAATCTGGATGACGACACGCGTCGTTTCGACTTCCTTTCTCACCATCCTGAAGCCACCCGTACGCTGACGTTGCTCTACTCGAACCAGGGCACTCCGGCCAGCTACCGGATGATGGACGGCAACGGCGTGCACGCCTACAAGCTGATCAACGATCAGGGCGACGTCCACTACGTGAAGTTTCACTGGAAGAGCCTTCAAGGTGTGAAGAACCTCGATCCAAAGGAGGTCGAGGCGGTGCAAGGCAAGGACTATAGCCACATGACCAGCGACCTGGTTGCGGCCATCGACCGAGGCGACTACCCGAAGTGGGACCTCTACATTCAGGTGCTCAAGCCGGAAGACCTTGCCAAGTTCGACTTCGATCCGCTGGACGCCACTAAGATCTGGCCTGACGTGCCGGAGCGCAAGATTGGCCAGATGGTGCTTAACAAGAATCCGGACAACGTCTTCCAGGAAACCGAGCAGGTCGCCATGGCCCCGGCCAACCTGGTGCCTGGCATCGAGCCGTCCGAAGACCGTTTGCTGCAGGGCCGTCTGTTCTCCTATGCCGATACCCAGATGTACCGCGTCGGTGCCAATGGCATGAGCCTGCCGATCAACCGTCCGAAAGTCGCTGTCAACAACGGCAACCAGGACGGCCAGTTGAACAGCGGGCACACCACGACCAGTGTCAACTACCAGCCGAGCCGCCGCGAAAACCGCGAGGAAACCCCGCGGGCTCTGTACAGCAAGACGGCACTGACCGGCACCACGCAGCAGGCGCCGATCTACCGGGAGCAGAACTTCAAGCAGACCGGTGAGCTGTATCGCTCGTTCAGCAAGAAGGACCAGAAGGACCTGATCAACACATTGGGCGGCGAGTTGGCCAAGGCTGACGAGGAAGCGCGCTATCTGTTGCTCTCCTACTTCTACAAGGCGGATGCCGAGTACGGCGAAGGCCTGACGAAGGTGGCCAAGTCCGACCTCAAGCGGGTCAAGGCGCTCGCCGCCAACCTGCAGGACTGATTCAGCATCCAATCGCCGCCACGCATGGCGATACAACGACCCGAGCAGCGCTCGGGTCGTCTTTTAAGGGGACGAAGATGAAACGCATTTTTTTCTTACTGTCTGCCTTGCTGCTCAGTAGTGGTCATGCTTCCGCCGATCAGGAGCTGGCTGCGATCTCGGGTGATGACGCCGAGCAAGTGCAAAGCCAGCTGCGCGACTACTTCTTCAACGCCGCTCGATTCGGCGATAACGAAGTGCTCGACGAATTCATCAAGTCCGGTTACGACTTGAACACAGCTGACAACAAGGGCTATACCGCTTTGATCCTTGCGGCCTATAACGGCCACCCGGCGACGGTCGAGCGGCTTTTGGCCGCTGGCGCTGACGCCTGCGCCGAAGACAAACGGGGCAATACCGCCTTGATGGGCGCGATCTTCAAAGGCGAGCTGCGGATCGCCAAGCGTTTGCTGGCAACCGAGTGTGACCCGGATCAGCGCAACAATGCCGGCCAGACACCTGCCATGTACGCCGCCCTGTTTCAGCGTGACGCCTTGCTCGAAGCCCTGCGCGAGCGCGGCGCCGATCTGGAGGCCACCGACCCGCTGGGTAATCGCGTCGAGAGCCTGGCGCGCGGAGAGATTCGCACCCGTTGAGCATCAGTAACTCTTGTAAGGCAGGAATTTGCCCGACAGGACCACATTGACCCGGTCGCCTTTGGGGTCGGGCTGGCGCTGAATGTCCATGGAGAAGTCGATGGCGCTCATGATGCCGTCGCCAAACTCCTCGTGGATCAGCTCCTTGATGGTGGTCCCGTAAACGTTGACCAGCTCGTACCAGCGATAGATCAGCGGGTCGGTGGGCACCGAAGTGGGCAGTGACCCTTTATAAGGCACAATTTGCAGCCAGGCGATGGCTTCGTCCGATAGCTCGAACAGCTTGCCGAGGGTCTCTGCCTGGGACTTGTCGAAGGCCATCTGACCGAGGCAGCCAGCCGTGGTCCATTCCTTCGACATGCCGATGGTTTCAGCTATCTGGCTCCATTTGAGGCCCTTGCGCACCTTGGTGGAGATGATCATCTGTGTCACTTGGCTGCGGCAGGAAATCATCGCGGTTCCTCTTCGAGTGGCGCCGCGAGCTGCGGCTGGTTGCCATTCGATGCAGAACATATGCCAGGGCAGCAGGGCGAGTTCCTGGTGCATAACGCCTTTCGACCCTCGGACGATTCCAGGCGGCGTGTCCAGCTGCCCTTGGCTCAGTCGTACTCTGTAGCCTCGTGCTCGCCGAGCAGGCGGCGCTGTCTCGGCGTAGCGGCTTCGATCACCGCCGGGTTGAAGCGCCACTGCAGATAGGGCGAAAACTTCTGAGCGATCATGCGCCGCCCATAATGCACCTGCAGCAGGTAGCGGCTGCGGTCAATCGTGCGATTGCGGCTACCGGCGTGCCAGAGATCGCTACGAAACATCAAAACGTCACCGGCTTCGCAGAGTACTGGCTGCGGTGCTCGACCTCGCCATTGGGTTTCCCCTGGGCGCGGCTTGCGACCGGCACGGTGGCTGCCGGGAATGACCCGAGTGGGACAAAGGTCCGCGTCGATGCGGTCGAGGTAGATATGCGCTGTGCAGACCTGCATCGGCAGTTGGAATGCCGGGTCTTGCAACAGCCGCTCGGGTAATTCCAACGCCAGGTAGTCCGCATGCAGTTCGCCGCCGATAAAGCCCGGATGGCTACGCCAGGCCGTCTGCCCGATGATGTGGCAGTCGGTGCCAAGGCACGCCTCGGCCAGCTCGATAACTCTCGGCGGGTCCAGCAGGGGCAGCCAGAACGGATCGCGGTTGAAGACGCATTTGTAATGGTCGTCGACCATTCCTTGATAATCCCAGTGGATGGGCTCGAGACGGTCGATTGCGGATCGCACGGCTTCGACCTGTTTCGGTTGAATCACCTGTCGCAGCAGGACGAAGCCATCCTCATGCATAGCGCGCAATTGGCCGGCTACGGAATTGGTTTGGTTCATGTTGCTGTCTCGATGGTGTCTGCAGGGTCGACAGCTGATTGAAAGCTTGGGTTCGTATGCTTCGACCGTTCGCGGCTGATCTGAACGCCGCGACAGGCGCACAGCCACAAGCCGTGGGCCCGCAACACCCTCTCTCGTGCGATCCCCGGAGCGTGGCCACAAGCGGCGTTTACCGGGCTCGCTTTTTCGCTTACATCGCGCGCCTATATCTCGACATTGCTCCGGCTTGGGTGTTTGCCTTGTTTGAGCGAGGATCCAGATGCTGCTTTCGTCGTATGTAGGGATGTTGTCGCTGGTTCGGTGATGGCCGCTACGGTACGTGCCGCGCTCGCCTGGTTCTGTCCCGGTGCGGCCGCGGCGTTCTTTCAACGCTAGGCACGCTGCAAGCCCTTCCTCCTATCCCCTGCGCAGAAAAGCGGGTCCATATGCGGCTTCGCCTGTCCCCTGTTGTTCCTCCTGTGTTGCGTCTTGCAGGCCTGATATCACCTTCCGCCTGGGTGCGTTCGTCGGCCCGGCGGCACTGACGCTTGCCTGGCTGATTAGTAAATGATAATTAAACTCATTATCGAGGCTCGGCAGTGTTTCCCTTGATGCTGTGGCTCGCCTGTTCCGTCCGCTGAAGCCCCAGGCTTCAAGGAGCCCAACCTTGGAACATTGGAAATGGACCATCGAACTGGCCAACCAGTACTTCAACCGGGGCGAATACATCGATGCCCGGGAGCATTATCTGCAGGCGCTTGCGCTCAGCAGGGTCTTGTTCGAGCGCTGGCACGACGCTGATGAAGCGGTCGCCGCCTACGTTATTTCGCACCACAACCTTGCCGATGTGCATCTGCGATTGATGCAGCCGGAGGAGAGCGCGGAATACCTCTGTGCCATTCACGAGCACCTGCTCTCGTGCCTTATCGACCTGCGGCTCACGACGGAGCTTCGCGAGGCATGCCTGCGTCACAGCCGCCACAGCTACGTCGAGCTCCTGCAATTCACCACCGCCCACGGCGAGACCCCACGCATACGCCGCGTGCTCAAGCGCAGCGCCAACCAACCGGCCTCACTGCTGCAACAGCAGATTCTTTTGAACGAAGGCCCTTTTCACGGAGTGCACTGACATGCCCCATACGCTTCCCGAGCTGCCCTACGCCTACGACGCGCTGGAGCCTCATATCGATGCCCAGACGATGGAGATCCACCACACCAAGCATCACCAGACCTACATCAATAACCTCAATGCGGCGCTGGAAGGCACCGAGTGGGCTGAGGTCCCGGTCGAACGCCTGCTGACCATGATTCAGCAATTGCCCGCGGACAAACATGCTGCGGTGATCAACCAGGGCGGCGGTCATGCCAACCACTCTTTGTTCTGGACGGTCATGGCCGTCAATGCAGGCGGCACGCCCGACGGTGAGTTGGCCACCGCCATCGATGAGCAGCTCGGCGGCTTCGACCAGTTCAAGGAGGCGTTTACCAAAGCGGCTGTGTCGCGCTTCGGCAGCGGCTGGGCGTGGCTCAGCGTGACGCCCGAGAAGAAACTGGTGGTCGAACACACCGGCAATCAGGACAGCCCGCTGATGGGCGGTAACACGCCGATTCTGGGCCTGGACGTCTGGGAACACGCCTATTACCTGCGCTACCAGAACCGCCGACCCGAGTACATCAATGCCTTCTACCAGGTGATCAACTGGCCAGAAGTGCAACGGCGCTATCAGGCTGCGATTGCCTGAAGGCAGCCAAGCACAGCATCACGCCGATGCTGTGCTCAACTGCTTCAGGATCCCGTCCCGCCGACGATCTTCAAACCGCTCTGTCCGTTACCCTGCCGCTGCACCTGAATCTGCACCGGGATGCGCTCATGCATCTCCGCTACGTGTGAGATCACCGCCACCTTGCGCCCCTGTGCCTGCAGCGAGTCCAGTGCATCCATGGCGATCTGCAGCGACTCCGGATCGAGGCTGCCGAAGCCTTCGTCGATGAACAGCGACTCGATCTTCAATTTGCTCGACGCCATCGAGGCAAGGCCCAACGCCAGTGCCAGCGAGACGAGAAAGGTCTCGCCGCCCGACAGTGAATGCACCGAGCGCAGCTCGTCACCCATCTCCGTATCCATTACCAGCAACCCCAGCGGGCTGCCGCCGCGCTTGAGCCGATAACGTCGGGCCAGCTGACGCAGCTGCACGTTCGCGTGCTGCACCAGCAGGTCGAGGTTGTAGGCCTGGGCGATCTTGCGGAAGGCGCCGCCGTCGCTGGAGCCGATCAGTGCGGCGATCCGACCCCAGCGCTGGCTTTCGGCGGTGGCGTCGGCGATTTGCTGAAGCAGGGCCTGGCTTTGATTGCGTCGGCGGTCATCATCGAGCAGCGCCGCACGGGTTTCAGTGTTGCGCTGCTCGGCGCTCTCGCAGCTGGCTTGCCGACTGGCGAAGTGGACTTCCAGCAGTTCGGCGTCGGGTGGGTTCGGTTGTCCGGCTTCATGCGTTTTCAACCGCTGTTCGCAGCCGTCCAGCCGCTCGCGGCCACGGGCGAGCTGTTCGGTGTTGGCGCGCAGGCGCTCCCGTGCTTCCGCAAGCAGCGAATCGTCCAGCTGCAGTAACTGTTCAAGCGTCGTATCGTCCAGGTCAGGGTGCGCTGCACGCCAGGCAGCAAGCTCCTCGCCGAGAACGCTGCGTTCGGTGAGCAATTCGTCGCGGCGCTGGCTGCAGTTGTGTTGTTCCCCGGCAAGCCGGGTCAGTTCGACCCGCGCCTCGTTCAGCTGCCGGTCAACCTCGGCTTGTTGCTGCCGGGCTGTCTGGATTGCGCTTTCCAGCTGCTGTTGCCAGGCCTGCGCGCTGGGTTGCTCGCCAAGGCTATCGCTCAGCGCCAGGCGACAGGCCTGCTCGCGGTTTTGCAGTTCGCTGAGCCGTTTGGCGCACGCCTTGTATTGCTCTAGACGATGCTGCTGTTGCAGCTGCTCGTGCGCCAGGGCGGTCTGGCGCTGCTGCTGTTCATCGGCCAATTCGGCCTGCTGTTCTATCTGCTGGCGCCGCGATTCGATCTGCCCGTCCAGCTGCATAAAGGTCTCGGCCGGCTTTTCGCGCCAACGCTCGAGCATGGCCATGGGTAATAGTTCGGCAAACTCGCCCAGTTCTTCCGTAAGCCGCGCGTCATCACGGGTTATGGCGTCGCGCTGTGCGGCGAGTAGCTGCGAGGCTTGAACGCAGGCGTCCCGTGCGCGCTGCCACTCCGTTTGCAGCGCTTCGGTCTGCTGTTGCAGCTTGAACAACTCCAGCTGCCGGCTGTTGGCGCTTGCGATATCGGTTTTGAGCGAGGCCATGCGGCTGTCGAGCCAGGTTTGCCGCTCTGCTTCTGCCTGGTTCAGCAATTGGCTGTAAACGGGCAGCTCCCCCAGTTGGGCGTCGAGCTTCGCCAGGTCTTCAGTGATTTCTGCCTGTCGCTGCCCGTTCTGCTTGATGCCCGTGTTGAGCGCGAT
The DNA here is from genome assembly GCF_051028275.1 of Stutzerimonas stutzeri. GTDB lineage: Bacteria > Pseudomonadota > Gammaproteobacteria > Pseudomonadales > Pseudomonadaceae > Stutzerimonas > Stutzerimonas stutzeri_AS. The sequence goes on along the minus strand of NZ_CP069269.1, from coordinate 3,492,375 downwards.
GTGCTGATCGCGCAGGGCCTGCAGCTTCTCGTCCTGGGCTTTAAGTCGAAGTTGCGCTTGCTCGACTTCGCGCTCGTCCTGTTGATCGAGCGCGGCGAGCAACGCGTCGCCGTCGTGCCAGGGATGCTCGTTACTGCCACACACGCTGCATGGCTCGCCCGGCACAAGCGCGGCGCGCAATACCTCGACATTGGCGCTACGGGCGAGACGCTGGCGATCCAGCAACGCCTGCACCACCTTCAGTGCCTTTTCCGCGTCGTCACGCTCGATGCGGGCGAGCTTGCCGGCGTCGGTCAGGCGCTCCAGCTCGTTCTGCTGGCGGCTCTGCTCGCTTTGCACCCTGCGCCGTTGTTCCAACAATTGCTGCTGCCGGGACCAGAGGCCATGCAGGTTCTCGAATGCACGTTCGGCTTCCCGGAACGCTTGGAGATTTGCCGTCAGTTGAGCCAGTTGTTCGCTTAGGTTGGTCCCGCCGCCGATCTGCCTCTGCAATTCTTCCAGGGCGTCGCGTGCTTTGGTCTGCGCCGCTTCGGCTGCTTTGGCTGCCGCTTCCAAAGCGGGCAATTCCTGCCGACCTTGCTGCAGGCGAGCGGCGATCTGTACGGCTTGCTGCAGGCGCGGGCGATAGCCGTTCCAGGCTGTGCAAAGCGGTTGCAGTTCGGCGCTGGTGGCGAGCTGCTCGGTCAGGATGGCGAGCTGTCCGGCGGCCTGGTCCTGACGTTGGCGTAGCTGGGCAAGCGCGTGCTCGCCCGTCTTGTTTGCCGTTTCGGCCTGTTCGGCCTGAGCCTTGGCGTCACGTAGATCAGCGAGAAGGTGGCTTAGACGCTCCTCTTCACGGCGCGCTGCAGCCAGTCGTGGTTCTGCCGCCTTCAACCCCTGTTCGGCGGCTTTCAGCGCTTCGGTGGCAGCCTGGCAGGCCTGTTCCAGCGTTTCGAGCTGCTTATGCACGGCGGCGTGCTCGCGCGCGTGACGCGCCAACGTTGCCTCAATCTTCGCGACTAACGGTGTCAGATCGCGCGCTCGGATAAAGCGATGGCGTTGCGGTGCCAGCTGTTCGAACAGCCCGAGGATGCGACGGGCGTCGGCAAGGTTTGCCTGTTCCTCCTCGGCCTCGGCGAGTTGCCGCCGGGCATTGTCACGCTCGGCCTGCAGACTCGCCAGATCCTGCAACCACTGGCGCTGTTGTTTGAGAGCCTCGAGTTCTCGCTGCAGGTCTTTCAGCTCGGCTTGCTGTTCCAGAAACTGTGCTTCGAGTGCCTGGCGCGCTTGGACGGCCATCGGCTGCACGCCGCCGGCCTGCTGCTGCAGGGTGGCAAGCGATTCGCGGGCGCGCTTGGCTGCTTCAAAGGCGGCCTGGCCCAGGCGGCTGTACAGGCCGGTGTCGGTCAGTTTTTCCAGCAGCGTGCCGCGTTCGTTGTCGTCGGCCTTGAGAAACGCGGAGAACTCGCTTTGCGCCAGCAGCACGGCACGGGTGAACTGCGCCAGGGTGAGGCCGAGTTTGGTTTCGAGCAGCTCTTTGAATTCACGCTTCTTACCGCTGGCCAGCAACTGGTCACGATCCAGGTCCAGCAAGCTCTGGCTGCTGGCCTGCAAGCGGCCGTCGATCTTCTCCCGGGCGCGTTTGACTTCCCAGCGGGCGCGGTAACGGTGGCTGTCGACCCCGATGAAGTCCACCTCGGCATAGCCACTGGAGCAACCGCGGCGCAGCAGGTTGCGCTCGTCCGTGTTCCCAATTTCGTCGCTGCCATCTGGCACCTTCCCCAGGGTGCGTACGTCTTGGAGCCGCGGCGTGCTGCCAAACAGCGCCAGACACAAGGCATCCAGTATGGTGCTCTTACCGGCGCCTGTCGGGCCAGTGATGGCGAATAACCCCGCGCTGGCCAACGGCTCGGCGGTAAAGTCGATGACCTGTTCACCGGCCAGGGACGCCAGGTTTTTAAGGCGGATGGCGAGGATTTTCATCGCATGTCTCCTTCACCAGCAAACTCGACGCCCCGCAGCAGGCTGGCAAAGTCGTCCAGCGCCTGGTCGTCCGGAGGGTTGCCGAACTGTTCCTCCCAGGCGCGGGCGAAGAGCTCTTGTGGCGTGATCTGGTCAAGGCCAAGCAGTACCTCGGATTCGGCCTCGCCCCGCGAGCCTCGGTACTCACTGGCGATACGGACAAGGCGGCAGGCCTTGCCTGTGATGGCGGTTTCGATGCGCTGGCGCAGATCCGGCAACGGCTCGTCGAGCTGCACCCGCACTTCGAGCCACGGCAGGTGTTCAGCAAACAGGCCCAGCGGCGGGAGCGCCTCGAGCTGGCTGATCGCCTCGGCAAGCGGGGCGCGACCGATCCGGATCATCTCCACGGCGCGGGGAACGGGCAGTGGCTCGACGCCGGCAAGCTGATCGCCGTCGAACTCCACCAGGAGGACCTGATGTGGGTAATTGATCTCACCGAAGGACAGCGGCAGCGGTGAGCCGCTGTAGCGGATGCGCTCCTGTCCGGCGACCTTCTGCGGCTTGTGCAAGTGGCCGAGCGCGACATAGGCGATAGGCTCGGGAAACAGACTGGCCGGCAGCGCTTCGGCATTGCCGATGACAATGTTGCGCTCCGAATCCTCCGAGACGGCGCCCCCGGCCATATGCGCGTGGCTCATGGCGATCAGTGCCTGACCGGGTTGGCGCTGGGCTTCGGCCGCGGCGATCAGGTGCTTGTGCACGTGGCGGATGCCGAGCATGTAGTCGTCGCCTGCCTCGCCGCCGGTGACTTCCGCTGGGCGTAGAAAGGGCAGGGCGAGGCACCAGCCGGCGATATCACCTTTGGCGTTGTGCAGCGGCACCAGTAGCCGGTTGTGATCGAGCTGATTTTCGGCAATCCAGCTGATGCGACCGATGGCGTGGGCGTTGAGGCGCCTCATCAAGGGCCCGGGCAGTTCGATGCGTCCGCCGGAATCGTGGTTGCCGGCGATCATCACGATGTCCAGTTGTGGCAGCTTTTCGTGGGCACGGACGATGAAGTCGTAGAGCCGCTCTTGTGCTTTCAGGGGCGGGTTTACCGTGTCGAAGATGTCGCCGGCGATGAGCAGGGCATCGGGCTGATGCTGGACGAGTTGGTTGAGGAGCCAAGCCAGGAACTGGGTGTGTTCGTAGTCGCGGTCCTGGCCATGAAGGGTCTGGCCGAGGTGCCAGTCGGAGGTGTGGATCAGGCGCATACGAGGGGTCTTTTGTCATGGCGGTTGGGCGTCTGCCGGCGCGCTAGGGGTGCGAGGCCTAGCTGTAGGTGTGGAGCAGTAGTGCTCTCTCGGAAAGCGTTTTGGCTTCTGCTTTCTGAGGTATCGCCTATTGGCTGGGTTGGCTGGGGCATTGGTTTCGCCCTGCTGGGCGAGTCACTTTTTCCAAACGCCGAAAAAGTAACCAAAAAGTCTTGCCCCTGCATCCGGGTCTCGCTGCGCTCGACTTCCCTCATTCCATCCGCGCTCCGGGGACCGGCGTACAAGGGCCATCCATGGCCCTTTACGCCTCTCGCGGCATCCATGCCGCTCGCTCCCCTCCGCGCGGATTCCAATCGGCCTTCTGAAAGGGGCGTTCGGCGTCGGCTGAGGGTCTGTTCGTCATTAAACGAAGAAGGCGCTTTGTAGCTGTCATTGTTCCAAAACTTCCAGACGACTCGGTCCCGAGTCCCCTTCAGGAGGCAGAGCGCAGGCGTTGCGTAGGGGGACGCGAGGCATGGATGCCGAGCGAGGAGCGATGGGACATGGATGTCCCTTCGCGACGGCCCCCGGAGCAGCGCCGGAGTGAGGGTAGTTTTGCGGAGCAAAACCCGGATGTAGGGGTGGCCTTCTTTTTGGTTACTTTTTCTTGGCCACACAAGAAAAAGTGACGCGCCGTGCAAGGGGCAACCTACAGGCGGGACCGAGCAAAGCGCGGCGCCATGCGGATGCGCGCGAGCCGCTAGCATCGGCGCTTCGCTCGCGGCCGGCCTAGCGGATAAATCCGGGCGAATGAATTCGCCCCTACGGAGATCATTGGGCGGGATCATCAATACAACCACTTCTTCAACCCTTGCAGATTCCTCACCTGAATCTGCTGTGCTGCCGCATTGGCAAGCACCGTATTCGGATCGATCTGATACCGCTGCAACACGTACTGCACCAGCGCGCCCCGGGTGGCGATACGCAGCTCGCCGTTCTGCATGCCGTAGTCCGTCTCGATGATCGACTTCTGCTCGGTGCTCAGCCGCACATCCGGCTCGATGACTACGTCCACCGGTGTGTTCCAGGCTTCGTCCTGCTCGACCTGAATGTCGCTCTCGTCCATCAGATCCGGCTCGCCGCGAAAGCGGCTGAGCACGAAGTCGCGAAAACCCCGGTTCTTCTCGCAATACGCGCGCACGTGCCAGCGGGTGCCGGTAAAGACCAGCGTGTGCGGCGCCATCACATGGATTTCTACCTCAGGGTTGGCAAGGGAGACGTACTCGGTTTCCAGTCGCAGCCTTTCACGGCAAGCCTTGAGGATCGGGCGCAGCACCTCGGGGCGGATGCTGCGGTCGGGCATGTGCAGCACTTCGGTATGGGCATAGGCCAAGGCCAGCCCCTCGATGTGTGGGGCACGGTCGCGGTTCTGATCCAGCAGGTGCAGATAAGCGCTGGCGCTGCCGTCGATGAACAGCGGCTCGAAGCCCTTGCTTGGTTTGTATCCCTTCAGACGGCGGTCATATGTAAGGTTTTTCGGCGCGTGCTCGTTGAGGTAGGTGTTGATGTCCTTCGACGCCTGCTGGCGACTGATGCCGAAACTCTGCATCAGGTGGCCCGTGGTCAAGCGTCCTTCCCACCAGGCGATCGTTTCGATCAGGCGGTAACGCAGTGCCAGGTCCCAGCGGATCTGGCTGATCGATTGCTTCCGTTTCATGCGTGCCTCATCAGCTGGAAAACTTTACACGACACTATCGGCTAGCTCGACGTGTCGCGAGAAGCTACATATATTCAAGGCCTGGTTCAAGCGAACAGAACGAGGATCGAAACCATGAGCCTGTTTTTGAATGCGCTGATTTTTTCCGCCACTGCCTTTGCCGGGATGGGTGTTCTGGCATGGCTTGCTTACGGGCACAACGAGAGGGAGTGACGCGGGGCGCGGAGGGGGAAGGTTACAGTTTGTTGTAGATCAAGAGCTATCCGATGAACGGCTGGAATTTCACAGTTATTTGTCGGGTCTTTGTCTCAGATCAAGTGAATGAGACGTTCCATGAAGACCTTGTCCCGCCATTTGGCCGAGAACTTTCCGGCCGACTATAAAACCCGTGTAGAGCCCCAGGAGGATGGCTATCTGGTGGTCCGTGTCGGCTATCCCATCAATGGCACCGAAGCGATCCGAACTATGCCGGGACGTCACGTCCAAAATGGCCTATTGGTCGAAACTATTTTGGAAGACATGCGCAACGAGCTGGCCCGCGTTCAGTAGCGCCAGTTGTTTCCTCCGCATCAACCCTGCTACAGCTAATCCATACCTTCGCTACCGCCCGGCCTTGGTGCCGTGAGGCGAATGCGTGCCTGCAGCCCACCAAGGGGGCTCTGCTCCAGCACCAGATCGCTGTGCCAGGCGCTCAGGATATCCCGCACGATCCCAAGTCCCAGGCCGTGCCCTTCGGCGCGTTCGTCAAGCCGCGTTCCGCGCGCCAGTACCGACTCACGCTGGTCCGCAGGAATGCCAGGGCCGTCGTCCTCGATCAGGATCCGGTAACCGTCATGGGTCCTGTCGATGGTCAGGCATACCTGGCTGCGCGCCCACTTGCAGGCGTTATCCAGCAGGTTGCCAAGCAGTTCGAGCATGTCCTCGCGGTCCCACGGCAGACGGCAGTTTTCGTGAACATTCCAGCTCAGATCGAGTTCGCGGCGGTGAATCATCTGCAGCGTCTCGAATAGCGGCGGCAGTTCATCCTCACATTCGAAGTAGCTGCCTGGCAGCACCTCGCCCGCCAGCCTGGCGCGGCCGAGTTCACGCGAGACGCGTTGTTGGATGTGCTCCAGCTGTTCACGAAGGCCTGCCTGCAGCGTCGGGTGCGCAGCCAGCTCCTCACGTTGTGTCAGGCTGCCTAGCACGGCCAGAGGGGTTTTCAATGAATGACCGAGATTGCCCAGGGCGTGGCGTGAGCGCTTGAGGGTGTCGTCCGTGTGCGCCAGCAGGCGGTTGATCTGTTCCACCAGCGGTTCGAGTTCCTGCGGTACCTGGACATCCAGCTGCTGGCGCTGGCCCTGTTGCAGCTGAGCAATCTGCTGGCGAGCGCGCTCCAGCGGGCGTAATGCGAGCCTCACGGCGTAGCGCTGCAGGAGCAGGAAAATCAGCAACACCGCGCCCACCAATCCGAGTCCGCCCAGCCGGACCTGGTCGAAGCTATCCAGGATAGGCGTGTAGTTACGAGCGACACTGATGCCGATGCGCTGTCCGTCGCGTCGGTATTCGGCTCGATAGGTGAGCAGGCGTTGGCCTTGTGGTCCGTCGGCGAGCGTTGCGCCTAGCCCGCCTGCGGAGGGCCAGTCCGGTTCGGCGTCCCACAGGGAGCGCGAGCGCCAGCTGCGTTCGGGCAGGTCGATGCGGAAATAGTGGCCGGAGAACGGACGTTGATAGCGTGGGTTGAGCCGGCTGGCGTCGAGCTCAAAGCCGTCCCGGCCTTTGACCAATGCGATCAGCAGGCCCTCGGTTTCCTGGCGCAAATCGGTTTCGAGGTTACGCCGCAGGCCCGCTTCGAACAGCCACAGACTGGTTTGCACCAGCAACAGGCTGACCACTAGCAGCACGGCGATCAGCCCCAGGCTGAGGCTGCGCTGTATCGACTTCAAGCTGCGCCGCCAAAGCGATAGCCCTGGCCGCGGCGGGTTTCGATGAGCGCTCTGCCGAGTTTGCCGCGCAATCGGTTCACGTGCACTTCGATAACATTCGAGTCGCGCTCGGTCTCGCCGTCATAAAGGTGTTCGGCCAGTTGGGCCTTCGAGAGCAGTTGGCCGGGATGCAACATGAAATAACGCAGCAAACGAAATTCGCCTGCGGTCAGCTCGATGGTCTGACCCTCTTTGTTGCAGCGTTGGCGCGCTTCGTCCAGGGCCAGCCCGCCGACTTTCAGCAAGGGTTGATTGGCGACACCGTGCGCCCGGCGCAGCAGTGCCTGGATGCGCAATAGCAGCTCTTCGGGATGAAAGGGTTTGGTCAGGTAGTCATCGGCTCCAGCCTTGAGCCCTTCGATGCGTTCGGCCCATGAATCGCGTGCGGTCAGCACCAGCACTGGCGTGGCGAGGCCGCGCTGGCGCCAGGCCCGAAGCACGTCCAGTCCCGGTTTGCCGGGCAGGCCGAGGTCCAGCACGATGAGGTCGTAGGGTTCGCTGCTGCCCTGGTAGTCGGCATCACGGCCGTCGGCCAGCCAGTCGGTCGCGTAGCCCTGCCGGCTCAGGCTGGCGACGAGCTCGTCGGCCAGCGAGACGTTGTCTTCGACAAGCAGCAGGCGCATCAGTCTTCTTCGTCCTTCAGTACACGGCCATCGTGGGCATCGAGTTCGATCTCTCGAGCAACGCCCTCGGCGGTGATCAATTCGATTTCGTACACGTAGATGCCGTCCTCTTCCTCCAGTTCCGCCTCCAGCAAGCGAGCGCCGGGGTAACGCCTCATGGCGTGTTGCAGAAGCTGCTCCAGTGGCTGGATCAGGCCCTCCTGGCGAAGTCGCAGCGCTTCGTCCTGATCCAGGTCACGGCTCGCCGCCGGGGCGGCAGCGAGCAGCAGAGCGAGCGGAAGGAGGAAAAGAGTGGCGGGTCGCATTAGTCGTCCTGATGATCCTTGAGCACTTCGCCGGTCTTGGCGTCGAGCTCGACGTCCCATTGCACACCTTTGTCATCGCGCAATTCAACCTGATAGATGTGGCGACCGTATTCTTCTTCCAGCTCGGTGTCCTCCACCTTGGCTCCGGGGTGTTTGGCCAGTGCGGCTTCGTTGAGCTTCTCGAATGACTGGATAGTGCCCGCATCGCGCAGCTTCAGTGCCTCATCAGGCCCCAGGTCGCGGGCCATGGCCAGGTTGGCACCAAGGGCGAGGGTGGCGGCAGTGATCAGCGTAGTCAGTGTTTTCATGGTTTCGTTTTCCTGTGTGGGTTTTGACGATTCACAGGTTACGAGGCATGGCTTACGCGAAACTGAACGAGGCTAGGCGCATGTATTTGCGCGTTGGAAGACTCGCGCGCAGCAAAGGCGGGCACGCCATTGTCAAATACAGCGTACGTCCACCTGCTTTGGGAGGTGTTATGAAAATGCTGCGTTGCGTCATGTCGAGTCTGTTGCTGTGCATCCAGCCGGTACTGGCTGAAGACCTACTCAAGCCGGCGGGACCGGCGGGTTCGCCTGAGATCAACGGTGGCCCCGCGACCGAGGTGGTGTCCGAGCCCGTCATGCGAGCGACCGGCACCATCGAAGCGCTGGATCGTCAGCGCGGTGTGGTGACTATCGCCCATGGCCCGGTTCCGGTGCTGAAATGGCCGGCCTCCACGATGAATTTCCAGGCAAGGCAGGAGCAGCTTGAGGGATTGGCCGTGGGGGATGCGGTACAGATCAGCTTTCAGAGCGAAGGCGAGCAGGCGGCAATCGTATCGATCGACAAGCGTTGATACCGGCACCTATCTGTTGCGCATGCCGAGTGAACCTGGAGCCAGGCGCCGGCTCGTATCTACATGGGCTGCCAAACGGCCCGTCTCAATCACTGCTGAAAGGGACCGACTCATGTACCACAAGAAACTGACTGCTGCGCTCGCCATCGCCGTGCTTGGCGCCGCAAGTGGCGTGGCATTGGCGGACAAGCCTGGCGCCGACTGGATCACCCTCGAAAAGGCTGTGGAGAATGCCAAGGCCGCCGGTTACACCCTTCTTCACTCCATCGAAGCCGATGGAGACTTCTGGGAAGGCGAAGGCATGAAGGCCGACGGCAAAGTGTGGGAATTCAAGATCGATGGCAAAACCGGCGAAATGACTCAAGACAAAGAGGACTGACAGCTCGGCAAGCTACAACTCACCGCGGGCCGCCAGTTCACGGATGCGGTCTGCGGTGCGGCAGGCGATAGCCTGGATGGTCAGCGACGGGTTCACGCCGCCTGACGTCGGAAACACCGAGCCGTCACAGACCCATAGATTGGGAATGTCCCAGCTGCGGCAATCGGCGTTGACCACACTGTTGACCGGATCGTTGCCCATCCTCGCGGTGCCCATCAGATGCGCGGTACCGTCCGCTTCGCTCCAGATGTCACGGGCACCGATGCCCTCCAGACCACGGCGCATGAAGTTGATGGAATGGTCCACCAGCCGCTGATCGTTATCGCTCATTGACCAGGTGACGCGTGGGATCGGTAGCCCGTACTGGTCCTTTTCCTCGGCCAGGGAAACTCGGTTGCGTTCCAGGGGCAGCGTCTCGCCAACGATCTTAAGCCCGACCTGATGGTTGTAGTGCGCCATCTCATCCACAAGCGCCTGGCCCCAGAGGCCGTGGTTGCCGGTCTGGGTCGCGGCCCACGCAGCCGGCAATGGGCCCTGGCTCATGATCGCGTAGCCGCCATGAAAGTCCTTGCCACGATCTTCGTAGTTCCAGTGCTCGGTGACCGCCAGCGAGGGCGGTCCCTTGTACCAGCGGATTTCTTCGTCGACGCGTCCCCACACCGCCTGGTTGGTATGCACCATCAGATTTTTGCCGACCAGGCCGCTGCTGTTGGCCAGACCGTCCGGGTAGCGTGGGTTGGCCGAATTGAGCAGCAGACGCGGCGTCTCGATGGCATAGCCGGCGACCACCACATGGCGTGCGCGCTGGAAGCGCCACTCGCCGTTGCGGTGGAAATGCACGCCGCTGGCCAGGCCCTCGGCGTCCGTTTCGATGCGCCCGACCATGGCCAGGTCGCGAATTTCTGCGCCAGCTTTCAAGGCCCGTGGTATCCAGGTGTTGAGCACGCTCTGCTTCGCATTGGTGGAGCAGCCGGTGACACAGAAGCCGCGGTAGACGCAGGGTGGTGCGTTGTCGCGCGGCGCCGAAAGGGTCGCCAGCGGTGTCGGAGCCCAGGCCACGCCCATCGCTTCGCAGGCTTTGGCCAGCGCCAGGCCGGAGGCGTTCACCTCATGCTGACGATAAGGGTAGCGGGGGCGCTTAGGCCCCCAGGGGTAGCGCACCGGGCCGGCGATTTTCAGGGCCTGCTCAACTTCTTCGTAGTAATGCCACATCTCCTGCCAGCCGATAGGCCAGTCGAAGCCATAGCCCAGCAGCGTACACGACTTGAACCACTCCGGACGCATGCGCAGCGAAACCATGGCGAAATGTACCGTGCTGCCGCCGACCGCCTTGCCGCTGTTGTTGGTGCCGAGCTTTAGTGGATTCTCCCCGTCGCACAGGCGCTCATCGGTCCAGAACAGCTTCTCCTGATGTGCTTCGTCCGAGGCGAACTCTTCCAGCGGTCGCCACCAGGCACCGGCATCGAACGCGACCACCGAAAATCCAGCCTCGGCCAGCTTGCAGGCAAGGGTGCCGCCGCCGGCACCGGTGCCGACAATGGCGAAGTCCACCAGCTCGTGTTCCGGATACTCGCGCATCGGTACCCAGCCACGACGGTGAAAAACGTCCGGTGCGCGGCCTCTGCCACCGCGAGGGCGGTTGAGGGCATCGAGTAGTCGGTCAGCGGACATGGCGGTTTAATTTCCTCGCTTTGGCTTCTTGGCCGGGATGGGCTTCGGCTGCTTCCCAGCTGTCGCGGCTGTCTTCGGCGAGGCGCACATAACCGCGAGGGCTTGCCGGACCACCGAAGCCGAGCTCGTTCCAGGCGGTAGGATGGCTGTAGTAGGCCGCGCTGATGTCATGGACCACGCGATGACTGAAGAAGGCGGCGGCTGGTACGCCATGCCAGGCATCACTGTTCAGCTCGTCGCGCTGCATCGCGGCGATCAATGCGTCCTGCTCTGCTGCAGCCAACTCCGCGAAGCCGCGCTGATGGCGCAGTTGCGCTTCGTTGTCGAGGGCATCGAGACCGAGCGGCCAGGCTTGTTGCAGCGGCGGCAAGCGCGCGTCACGGTAGCCATCGCCACGTCTTTCAGCGACCTTGAGCTGCACCAGCGCGGCGACCGGTATCGGTGGTCGATCCGTTGGCTGAGGGACGATGCGATCACATAACGCCTGCAACGTGCGTCGCTGCGTCACGCTGAAAAAATCATTCTCGGGCGGCACGGCCAGGCGTCGATCGACGACCTGACGGCTCGGCTCGTTCCAGGACGGCCCCTGGCGTTTTCGCAACACGTCGTAGTCGGGATAACGGTTGGTCATCATTTCCACCATCGGTATCGGGCCAGTTCCCTTTCTTCATCCAGCAGCGAATGCGCTGCCAGCCCCGCCAGCGCGAGGCCGGTGAAGCTCGGCGGCGCCGGCAGCGGCGGGCCGGCCTGCAAGTTCTGTCGCCAATTGCGCCAACCACCGTTGTTGCGCGCGATGCCCAAGGCATGGAAACCGGCACCGGCGAACCCCATGAAGGCGGTAAAGCGCAGGGCCAGGCGTGACAACCAGCGCAGCCGCTGGCGACTTGGACTGCTCAGGGCGCTGGCTGCCAACAGGCCAGCGGCCAGCGGCGGGGCAGTCACCGGCAGATACATGGCCGGGTTCTGGAACGAGCCGCGAAAGTGCAGCAGCCCGGCTTCGGCGGTGGTGCCGAGCAGCCCAGCAGCGGCCATCAGCGCGACGGACTTGCCGGCCGGCAGGCCCAAGACGCGCGGCGCGGCATCGCCACTGGTGTTGCGCAATTGCTCGCTGTAGTAACCGAGCAGCCCGGAGAGCACCAACGCGGCGGGCGCGCCGAGTGGCGCTGCGTAAAAAAGGTTGCTCCAGCTCATGCCTCCGGGTCGCTTGGTCACGTTGTAGAGATGAAAGCCTGCACCGGCGAGCCCGGTCAGCCCGGTCAGTATGTAGATAGGGTCCCGTACCTTGCTGACCATGGCGTCCGGGTCCTGCTGGCCTTGACCGCTGGCCAACAGCGACAGTGTGGAGATGATCAGCGGCGTGTACATGGCACGGTTCTGGAAGTCGCCGCGGTAGTGTTCCAGTGCGCTGTCCAGCGCCACCGAGGTGGCCAGCAAGCCGGCACCGCGATTCAGTGTGCGCGCCGCGTCGACCATGGTGCCCTGGCTCGGCGTGAACAGCAGACCGCGACTGCGTTTCTCATGCTTTTGCCAGCTCAATGCAGCGATCCCCAGAGCAGTGGTCGCGCCAACAGCCAGCACCCTGAGTTGCGTGCGTGAAACCATGAGCTCTCCGTCAGATGATGTAGCGCCGGGCATCCGCCTCACGCAGCCGCAGTCCGTGGCCAGGGCGCGTCAGGTCGGGTGCGATATGGCCATCCTTCAACCGCGGAGCCCCTTCAAACAGCATCGATTCCAGCCGCACATGGTCGTGGAACCATTCCTGATGACGAAAGCGAGGCGCCGCGCAGCCAACGTGCAGGTGCAACGCTGGTGCGCAGTGTGCAGAAAGGTCGAGATGGAAGGCCTCGCATACCGCTGCCGCCTGGAGGAATCCGGTTACGCCGCCGCAGCGCGTCAGGTCCGCCTGCAGCACGTCCACCGCACCATGTTCGGCGAGGCGACGGAAATCATCCGGCGTATAGGCATACTCCCCAGCTGCCACCTCCATAGCCTGGCCGCTGGCATCCAGCGCCTGGCGAACCTCGCGCAGCCCGGCCAGGTCATCCGAGCTGACCGGCTCCTCGAACCAGCCGACCTGCTGTTCAGCCACGCGATGCGCAAAGGCGATGGCACTTCGCGGCGTATGAGCGCCGTTGGCATCGATGAACAGCCCGGCCTCGCCAATTACGTGGCGCGCTGCGCGGACACGTTCGGCAGCGCGTGGCACATCGGCGCCGATCTTCATCTTCACCCAGCGGCAGCCGTCCTCCTGTACCCAGTGCCTGAGTTGCTCGCGCAAGCGTCCGTCATCGTAGCTGGTGAAACCGCCGCTGCCATAGGCGGGGATGCGCTCGCGGCGGGCGCCCAGCAGCTGCACCAGAGGCAGGTCGAGTAGTCGCGCCTTGAGGTCCCAGAGTGCCGTGTCCACCGCTGAAATGGCGCAGGCGGCCAGCCCGGAGCGGCCCAGGTTGCGTACGCTGGCCCAGAGCCGCTCGTTGATCTGGCCGATAGAGAACGCATCCGCCCGTTCGAGCAGATCGCGAAAATGGCCCTCGATCAGCTGAACCAGCGACGCGTCGGCATAGGTGTAGCCCAGCCCGGTTGTGCCTCCCGCCTCAAGCTGCACTACCACCAAAGTGGTGGCGTCCCACTGGAAAGTACCGTCAGCTTCGGGCGCATCGGTCGGGATCCGGTAGGCCGCCACCCGCAAGGTGCGGATGGCGGTGTCAGGCCGGAACGTCACTTTTCTTCCTTGTGGTGCCCTGGCATCACGGAGCCGAGCACCTGCTTGGCGGTCTGCTTGATGATGCCGCCCTGATCCGGGTCTCCATGCAGCAATACCGAGGCATAGGCCTTGGCCTGTTCCAGCTTGATATGCGGCGGTAGCGGCGGCACGTTAGGGTCGGTCTTGAACTCCAGCAATACCGGTCGGTCGGCTGCCAGCGCTTCTTCCCAAGCGGCGGCGACGCCATCTTCGCGATCGCAGAAGATGCCTTTCAGGCCGATCGACTCGGCGAACCTGTGATAGGGCACGTCCGGGATGTTCTGCGAGGCCTCGAACTTCGGATCGCCTTCCATCACGCGTTGTTCCCAGGTCACCTGGTTGAGGTCTTCGTTGTTGAACACGCAGCAGATCCACTTGGAGCTGGGCCATTCCTTCCAGTACTTGGCGACGGTGATCAGCTCGGCCATGTTGTTCATCTGCATGGCGCCATCGCCGACCAAAGCCACCACGGGGCGGTCCGGATAGGCGAACTTGGCAGCGATGGCATAGGGCACGGCGGCGCCCATCGAGGCTAGCCCGCCCGATAGTGAGCACATCATGCCGCGGCGGATCTTGATGTCACGGGCGAACCAATTGGCGCAGGAACCCGAGTCGCTGGTGATGATGGCCTGGTCCGGCAGGCGCGGCGACAGTTCCCAGGCCACACGCTGCGGGTTGATCGGGTTGGCGGTGGCCATGGCCCGCTCTTCGAGCTCTTCCTCCCATTTACCGCGCCACTTCTCGACCTGCTGCCGCCAGCTGCGGTCGGTCTTTTCCTTGAGCAAGGGCAGCAGTGCACGCAGGGTCTCCGTAGATTGGCCCTGGAGGTTCACCTCCATCGGGTAGCGGATGCTTAGCATGTCGGCCTTGATGTCGATCTGCACGCCACGCGCCTGGCCCTCTTCGGGCAGGAACTCGGAGTAGGGGAAGCCAGAGCCGATCATCAGGAAGGTGTCGCACTCGGTCATTAGCTTGTAGCTCGGTTCGGTCCCGAGCAGGCCGATGGAGCCAGTCACCCAGGGAAGGTCATCCGGCAGCGCTGCCTTGCCGAGCAGTGCCTTGGCGACGCCTGCGCCCAGCCTTTCAGCCACGGCGATAACCTCGTCAGTGGCATCCAGTGCGCCTGCACCGACCAGGATGGCGACTTTCTTGCCTGCGTTAAGCACCTCGGCTGCACGTTGCAGATCGGCTTCATACGGCACCGTCTTGGGTCGGGTATAGCCCACGCCGGAGCGTACCGCACCATGGGAGCGCGGCGGCTCACTGTATTCGGCTTCCTGTAGGTCGTTGGGCAGGATGATCGCTGCCACCTTACGCTCGCCATATGCGGTGCGGATCGCCCGGTCAACCAGATGGCGCACCTGCGCCGGCGCGGCAGCTTGCTGGACGAAGGCGCCGGCGACATCCTTGAACATCGCCTGCAAGTCGATCTCCTGTTGATAGTGGGCGCCCATGGCTGTGCGCGCCTGCTGTCCGCAGATCGCAAGCACGGGCATATGGTCCAGGCGTGCATCGTACAGGCCGGTGAGCAGGTGCGAGGCGCCTGGACCTGAGGTCGACAGGCAGACCCCCAGGCCCCCGCTGAACTTGGCGTCGGCCGAGGCCATGAAGGCGGCCATCTCCTCGTGGCGTGCCTGGATGAAGCGGATCTTGCCGTTGGCCCGGTTCAGGGCGCCGAGTACGCCATTGATACCGTCACCCGGGTAGCCGTAGATCCGACGTACGCCCCAGTTGTAAAGGCGTTCGACTATGTAATCACCCACTGTCATGGACATGGAAACCTCGCTTGGTCTGGGCGTGAACCGTTCAGACACAAGGGGCTGGACTACCAGAGCTTGCGCCTCTGCGACGAAAGCAGCCTACTCAACCCGAATGCCTGTTGTTCTAGTCTGGACATGACTGGGCCGTGAGGGTTTCCCAGAATTTTGCCGACATGACAGGCGAGCCAGCCTCGGGGTGCCGCAGCAGAACGACGGATGCCAGGTCGTGACGGATCGTTTTGAACACCCATGTTCCAGCTCGGCGGCGGGGCTGAGCTATCATCTGCGGCCTTTCTCGTTCGCAGGGTCGCCATGTCAATGCCCGTTTCCAGCGCCCGCAGCACACTGCATCTCCCCCAAGGCAACTGGGCGACGGTGCTCGACTGCCTGTGCGCGCATTTCCCGGCGATCAATCGCGAGACCTGGGCTGATCGCTTCACACGTGGCCGCGTACTCGGCGCCGACGGGCAACCGCTGGAGGCGACGCATCCTTATCAGGTCGGGTTGAAGGTTCACTATTTTCGCGAGGTGCCGGACGAGAAGCCGATACCCTTCGAGGAGCAGATCCTGCACCTCGACGACCACTTGCTGGTGGCGGACAAGCCGCACTTCCTGCCCGTGATGCCGGCGGGGGAGTACGTCAACGAAACGCTGCTGGCGCGACTGAGCAAGCGTGTCGGCAATACCAATCTGGTCCCGATCCACCGCATCGACCGGCTGACGGCCGGGCTGGTGCTGTTCTCGACCAATCCGGAAAGTCGCGGCCGCTATCAGGCGCTGTTCCGCGAACGCAAGATAGACAAGCGCTACGAGGCGATCTGCCCGGCGCTGCCTGATCTGGATTTTCCGCGTGATGAACCCTTGCACATGGTCGACGGCGAACCCTTCTTCCTGATGAAGCGGGGCGACGGAGAACCCAACAGCGAGACGCGCATCGAGGTACTCGAACGCCGCGGCGAGCTTTGGCGCTATGCGCTTTATCCAGTCACTGGACGCAAGCATCAGCTGCGCCTGCAGATGGCCTCGCTGGGGGCGGGGATCTGCAACGACCCTTTCTATCCGGAGCTGATCGAGCGGGGTCGGCGCGACCAGGATGACTATTCGAAGCCGCTCAAGCTGTTGGCACGTGGGCTGGCGTTCGCTGACCCGCTGACAGGCAAGCTGCGCCAGTTCGAGAGCCGGCTGCAACTGGGCTGGTCGTGACGTCCGGTGTGGCTGGTGCGTTAGCTAAGACCTGATATTTCCTGGATCGCCAGCAAGCTGGCTCCTACAGGGCCAACCGGGATCGCTGAGTGCGGGCGTGGCGATGCGCTTGCGCGCCGTCTGCACGGATCCGGCGTCCCGCAGAACCTGATCGCTTCGCGGCACCTTCTCGTCAGGTCCGAAGTCGATATGCCTGTCTACGCATCGAAGCAAGCCGCCATGCCTGAAGGTCCGTCCATCGTCATTCTGCGCGAAGAAGTCTCTGCATTCACAGGCGAGCCGATCGCACGCGCGGAGGGCAGCGCCAAGCTCGACAAGACGCGACTGGTGGGACAGACGGTGCGGTCGTTTCGCAGTTGGGGCAAGCACTTCCTGATCGAGCTGGAAGACGTCTCGCTGCGCATTCATCTGCTGCTATTCGGCAGCTACCGTATCAACGAGCGCAAGGAATCCGCGCCGCGCCTGAGCCTGGGCTTTGCCAATGGCGAGCTGAATTTCTATGGCTGCTCGGTGCAGTTCATCGAAGGCCCGCTGGATGAGGCGTACGAGTGGAGCGCCGATGTCATGAGCGACGCCTGGGACAACCGCGCTACGCTGAAGAAGCTGCGTGCACGGCCCCGGCTGCTGGCCTGCGATGCGCTGCTGGACCAAACGCTGTTTTCCGGCTCCGGCAACATCATCAAGAACGAGGTGCTGTTTCGCACCCGCATCCATCCGCTTTCGCTGATCGGCGATCTGCCTGCGCCCAAGCTGAGAGAACTGGCACGTGAAGTCAGGACCTACAGCTTCGAATTTCTGCAGTGGAAGCGTGAGGGCACCCTTAAAGCGCACTGGCTGGCGCACACCAAAACCACCTGCCCGCGCTGCAAGATTCCCTTCGTTCGGGCCAAATCCCTTGGTCGCAGCAAACGGCGCAGCTTCTATTGCGAGCGTTGTCAAAAACGTTACGGCGACAGCGAACAGGTCGCGGTCGAAGCGCCGGTCGACAACGAATGAAAAATCAGCGTTGTATGCTTTGCGGACTCGTCACGTTGCGCGCCATAACCCGAGGCCAACTTTCAATGCGTACCGCTTTGCTGCCATTTATTGCTGCCCTGGCTGGACCACCGATCGCCCAGGCCAGCGAGTCGCTGCTCGACCTTCAGGTTGGAAGCGCCACGGTTGAGGCCGAGTATGCCCGGTCTCCCGCTGAGCGTGAACGCGGCCTGATGGAGCGCACCGAGATGCCGGCCAACCACGGCATGCTGTTCCGCTTCGATGATTTCCGTCGCCACTGCCTGTGGATGAAGAACACACCGCTACCGCTGTCGGCAGCGTTCATGGACGAGCAGGGGCGCATCGTCGACCTGATCGATCTGGAGCCTCTCGACACATCGATCCGCTGCTCGCAGGAGCCGGCGCGCTATGCACTGGAAATGAATCAGGGCTGGTTCGAGGCGAAGGGGATCGAGGTGGGCGAGCGTGTGCGGGGGATACCGGGCGAATAATTGATCGTGCCGCTGCGGCCTTGTGACTCCTTCTCGACCGATGGACCGCCGGCGGAAAAGGCTGTGGCCGTTTTCCACCCTACGCTCGCGGCGCTGCGTCGTAGGGTGGATAACGTTATCCACTGTCAAAGGCATGCTTACCACCAGAGCCATCAATCCAGCGGCAGCTCCGTCGTCCGCTTCACCTCGCTCATCGCGATGTGCGAATGCGCCTCCTGCACGTGCGGTCTTTGCAAGAGATGGTCGCGCAGGAATCGTTCATAGGTGTCGATGTCCTTGGCCACGACCTTGAGCAGGTAATCCGATTCGCCAGCCATGGTGTGGCATTCCAGCACTTCGGGATAACCCACCACAGCGCGCTCGAATTCGTCGAGGTTACTGCGCCCGTGAGCGGACAGCTTGATGTTGACGAATACCGTCATGTTCAGCCCGAGCTTCTTCGGGTTGAGCAGGGCGACCTTGCGTTCGATAAGCCCTTCCTCCTGCATGCGATGGATACGTCGCCAGCAGGGCGATTGCGACAGCTCGACCTTTTCGGCGACCTCGGCGGCGGACAGGTCGGCATTGTGTTGTAGCAGCAGCAGAATCTTGCGGTCGATGCTGCTTAGCGGGGTCTGCATGGTTGTTCTCTTTTTCTTGTTGTTAGTAGATGGATCATGCACGCGATGGCGCTTACACCGTAAAAGTAGAAAGAAATTCGCTCCACGTCACGGCCAAACTCTTATCCAACGCGTAACGGTGGGGTGATCCCCCGCCGGTCGCTGGCGTGGGATGGCTTACCGTGCAGCCCCCACGGCTTGTTAGGCGGGCGGCGTAAAGCGCTGCCCTGACTCCGATAAAAACAAACAGGAGCGCCACATGTCACTGGCCGAGATCCGCCTGGATGACAAGTACCGGCTCGCAACCGGACATCTGTACCTCACTGGCACCCAGGCGCTGACCCGCCTGCCCATGCTGCAGCATCAGCGCGACCAGGCTCAGAACCTGAATACCGGTTGCTTTATCTCCGGCTATCGCGGTTCGCCGCTGGGCATGCTGGACAAGAGCCTCTGGGAAGCGCGCGATTTCCTCAAGCAGAACGCCATCCATTTCCAGCCAGGCCTCAACGAGGAGCTGGCGGCAACGGCAGTATGGGGCAGCCAGCAGACCAACCTGTTCCCCGGCGCCAAATACGATGGCGTGTTCGCCATGTGGTACGGCAAAGGACCGGGTGTCGACCGATCCGGTGATGTGTTCAAGCACGGCAACGCAGCCGGCGTCTCGCCTCATGGTGGCGTCCTGCTGCTGGCTGGCGACGATCACGGCTGCAAATCCTCGACACTGCCACATCAGAGCGAGCACGCCTTCATTGCCGCCTCGATCCCGGTGCTCAACCCGGCCAACGTCCAGGAAATTCTCGACTACGGCATCATCGGCTGGGAGCTGTCGCGCTATTCCGGTTGCTGGGTGGCGCTCAAGACCATCGCTGAGAACGTCGACTCCTCTGCGGTGGTGGAAGTCGATCCGCTACGCATCAAAACACGCATCCCCGCTGATTTCGAACTGCCCGAGGACGGCGTACACATCCGCTGGCCGGACCCGCCACTGGCGCAGGAGAAACGCCTCAATCTCTACAAGATCTACGCCGCACGCGCCTTTGCCCGCGCCAATAACCTCAATCAGGTGATGCTCGACTCGCCGAACCCGCGTCTGGGCATCATCACAACCGGCAAGTCCTATCTCGACGTGCGCCAGGCGCTGGACGATCTTGGCCTCGACGAAGCACTGTGCGCCTCGGTTGGCCTGCGGGTACTCAAGGTCGGTATGAGTTGGCCGCTGGAGCCGGTCTCGGTGCATGAGTTTGCCCAGGGGCTGGACGAAATCCTGGTGGTCGAGGAGAAGCGCAGCATCCTCGAAGATCAGCTCACCGGGCAGCTGTACAACTGGCCGGTCAGCAAGCGACCGCGGGTGGTTGGGGAATTCGACGAGCACGGCAATTCGCTGCTGCCGAACCTCTCCGAACTGACGCCAGCCATGATTGCCCGGGTGATCGCCAAGCGCCTTGCGCCGATTTACACCAGTGACAGCATCCAGGCACGTCTGGCGTTCCTGTCCGCCAAGGAAAAAGCGCTGGCCGCACGGAGCTACGACACCGTACGCACCCCGCATTACTGCTCCGGTTGCCCGCACAACAGTTCCACCAAAGTACCGGAAGGCAGCCGCGCCTCGGCCGGCATCGGCTGCCATTACATGGTGCAGTGGATGGACCGGCGCACCGACACCTTTACCCAGATGGGCGGCGAGGGCGTCAACTGGATCGGCCAGGCGCCGTTCACCGAAACGCCGCACATGTTCCAGAACCTCGGCGATGGCACCTATTTCCATTCTGGCAGCCTGGCAGTGCGCGCCGCGGTGGCCGCCGGGGTGAACATCACCTTCAAGATTCTCTACAACGATGCGGTGGCCATGACCGGTGGGCAGCCCATCGATGGCGAGCTGCGCGTCGATCAGCTCAGCCGGCAGATCGCCGACGAAGGCGTGAAGCGCATCGCCCTGGTCAGCGACGAGCCGGATAAGTACCCGACCCGCGAAACCTTCGCACAGATCACCAGCTTCCACCATCGCCGCGACCTGGACGCCGTACAGCGCGAGCTACGCGAGTTCAAAGGCGTTTCGGTCATCATCTATGACCAGACCTGTGCCACCGAAAAGCGTCGTCGGCGCAAGCGCGGCAAGCTGGAAGACCCGGCCAAGCGTGCCTTCATCAACCCGGCGGTCTGCGAGGGCTGTGGTGATTGCGGCGAGAAGTCCAATTGCCTGGCCGTGATGCCGCTCGAAACCGAGCTGGGGCGCAAGCGCGAGATCGACCAGAACGCCTGCAACAAGGATTTCTCCTGCGTTGAAGGCTTCTGCCCAAGTTTCGTTACCGTGCACGGCGGCGGGTTGCGCAAGCCGGAGGCGGTAGGCGCAAGCCTCGACCCGGCGCAGCTCCCGGAACCGCAGCGTCCGGCTTTGGAGCGTCCCTGGAACATACTCATCCCCGGTGTGGGCGGCAGCGGTGTGACCACCCTCGGCGCGCTGCTGGGCATGGCTGCGCACCTGGAAGGCAAGGGCTGCACGGTGCTTGATCAGGCGGGGCTGGCGCAGAAGTTCGGGCCGGTGGTGACGCATATTCGCATCGCTGCCAAGCAGGACGACATCTACGCCGTGCGTATCGCAGCCGGCGAAACCGATCTGTTGCTGGGCTGCGACCTGATCGTCGCCGCCGGTGACGATTCGCTGACCCGCCTCAATGACCAGATCAGCCATGCGGTGATCAACAGCCACGAATCGGCAACCGCCGAATTCACCCGCAACCCCGACGCCCAGGTGCCGGGCAAGGCCATGCGCGACGCGTTGATCGATGCGGTGGGTGCCGAGAAAACTCACTTCATCGATGCCACCCGCCTGGCGACCCGCCTGCTGGGCGACAGCATCGCCACCAACCTGTTCCTGCTGGGATTCGCCTATCAGCAAGGGCTGTTGCCGCTGTCCGCTGAAGCCATCGAGAAGGCCATTACCATCAATGGCGTTTCGACCGAGTTGAACCTGCAGGCCTTCCGCTGGGGCCGCCGCGCGGTGCTGGAGCGCGAGGCGGTTGAGAAACTGGCGCGTCCGGCCCAGCTCGCCGCGCCCAGTCTGGCCGAACCGATCTGCCAGACGCTTGAAGAAATCGTCGACTGGCGCGTGGATTTCCTGACCCGCTACCAGAACGCGGCCTACGCCAAGCGTTATCGCGACAAGGTCGAGCAGGTGCGTGCGCTGGATACAGCCGACGACCTGGCTCTGTCAAAAGCCGTGGCGCGTTATTACTTCAAATTGCTGGCCTACAAGGACGAGTACGAAGTCGCGCGGCTCTACAGCGAGCCGGAGTTTCGCCAGCAGCTCGACGCGCAGTTCGAGGGTGACTACAAGCTGCAATTCCATCTGGCGCCAGCCTGGCTGGCCAAGCGTGACAGCGCCACTGGCGAGCCGCGCAAGCGCGAACTTGGCCCTTGGGTGCTGAACGCCTTCAACGTGCTGGCGAAGCTGAAGTTTCTGCGCGGGACACCGCTGGACGTGTTCGGCTACGGTCACGACCGGCGCGTGGAGCGCGAGCTGATCAGCGAGTACGAGCGCAACCTAGACGGGCTGCTTGCGCAACTCAAGCCGAGCAACTACCGCACCGCTGTGGCGATTGCCGCGCTACCGGAGCTGATCCGAGGCTACGGCCCGGTGAAGGAGCGCTCCATCGCCAAGGCACGCCAGCAGGAAAAGTTGCTCAAGGAGCAGCTGAACCGTGGTGACGAAGTGCAGACCGTGCGGTTGTTCGAGCCAGCAGCGTAGCGGGGGTGCCGCCATTCGCGGTCAAGACCGCCCATGGAGCGCGAGTGTTGGTGTCGTGCGAGCGGTCTCGACTGCGAATGGGTTGACACTCGAGCACCCAGTTTCGCTTTAGCGCCCGCTTGGCCGACGCAACCTCGAAACACCCAACAAGCGCCGCCGGCTAGGCCGGACAGGACATTTGAAGGAGCTCGGATAGCCGGGCTCTCAACCAGAGCAACAACGAGGAATCCGCAATGTCCGTTTTCACCCATCCCGATTTCGATCACCACGAACAGGTCGTCTTCTGCCACGACAAGGCATCGGGTTTGCGCGCCATCATCGCCATTCACGACACCACCCTCGGTCCGGCGCTCGGTGGTTGTCGGATGTTCCCTTACGCCAGCGATGAGGACGCCCTGCGCGATGTGCTACGTCTGTCTCGCGGCATGACGCTGAAGTCCTCGCTGGCCGGCCTCAAACTCGGTGGCGGCAAGGCGGTGATCATTGGCGATCCGCATACCGGCAAGAGCGCGGCGCTGCTGCATGCCATGGGCGATTTCGTGGACAGCCTTGGCGGGCGCTACATCACCGCGGCCGACTCGGGCACCGGTGAGCCTGAAATGCAGGCATTCGCTCAGCGTACTCGCCACGTTATTGGGGCGACACCACGTGCCACGCTCGACGGCACGATCGCCAGCGGTGACCCGTCGCCGTCCACGGCGCTGGGTGTGTTCGTCGGTTTACGCGAAGCGGTGCGTCACCGCCTCGGTCGTGACGATTTGACCGGATTGAAGGTCGCGATCCAGGGTGTCGGGCATGTCGGCCTCGGGCTGGCTCGTCACCTCAAGGAGGCCGGTGCCGAACTGTGGGTCTGCGACATCTTCGATGCCAATGTGCAGCGAGCGATGGAGGAGCTGGGCGCCAACGCGGTGCGCCCGCACGACATCTATGGCCTCGACGTCGATGTGTTCGCCCCTTGCGCCATGGGCGGCATTCTCAGCGCCGAAACCCTGCAGAGCCTGCGCGCGCCGGTTGTCGCCGGGGCCGCGAACAACCAGTTGGCAAGCCCGGAAATCGGTGTCGAGCTGCAGCGCCGTAACCATCTCTACGCGCCGGATTACGCGATCAACGCCGGCGGCATCATCGACGTCTACTACCAGCGCATCGGCGGCAGCCCGGCGCAGACCGACGCGCACGTCCGAGGCATCGCTGACACCTTGCGTGAGATCTTCGAGCGCGCCGCCAGCAGTGGCGAGTCCACTTCGATCGTCGCCGACCGGCTGGCCCAGGAGCGCCTCGGCGGCCAGCACGCCGTCCAGCCAGAGCGACTGCAGGCGTAACGAGCATAGGGGCGGTCGGGTGCCGCCCTTTTTGTTTTCGGCAGCCCAGTCGTTCTGCCGAGCATGTGTACATCCCTGACAAAAACAACAAGCAGGAATCCGCAATGACTGACAAAAGCAGTATTGCCGCCGGTTCTCTCGGTGGCGCTTCCGTTCGTACTCAGCACAGCGCGGCACGCGGGCTTTGGTCCTCGCGCTGGGTGTTCTTCCTGGCCGCCACCGGCTCGGCGGTCGGCCTGGGCAATATCTGGAAATTCCCTTACATCACGGGCGAGAACGGCGGCGGTGCCTTCGTACTGGTGTATCTCGGCTGCATTCTGGTGATCGGTATTCCCTTACTGATGGCCGAGGTGATGATTGGTCGCCGTGGTCGACAGAACCCCGATGGCGCGGTGGCTCGTCTGGCTCGTGAGGCAGGTGCCAGTACCAAATGGCGTGCGGCAGGTTGGCTCGGCGGGCTGACGGGATTTCTTATTCTCAGCTTCTATCTGGTGGTGGCCGGCTGGGCGTTGTCCTATGTGCCAACCACGCTCAGCGGGGCATTCAACGGCGTGGCCGGCGAGGCCAGTGGTGAGGTGTTCAATGGTTTGCTGGCCAGCCCGATTCGGCTGATCGTCTGCGGCACGCTGGTGCTGTTGGCGACCATGCTGATTGTCGGCTTCGGTGTACGCGGCGGGCTGGAGCGGTCGCTGCGTTTCCTGATGCCCGGCCTGTTCGTGCTGCTGGTGGGCCTGGTCGGTTATGCCGCGGTGACAGGTGAGTTCATGCGGGCGGTGAAATTCCTGTTCGTTCCGGACTTTTCCGCGCTGACCGCCACCAGCGTGCTGATCGCGCTGGGCCACGCCTTTTTCACGCTCAGCCTTGGGGCCGGGGCGATGATGGTCTATGGCTCTTACCTGCCGGAGGGCACCTCGATTGCCAAGACCTCCGTGCTGGTGGCGCTGGCCGATACGGCCGTTGCGCTGCTGGCCGGAATGGCGATCTTCCCGCTGGTGTTCGGCAATGGCCTGGAGCCGGGCGCGGGGCCTGGGCTGATCTTCGTTACGCTGCCGATTGCCTTCGGCCAGATGCCGCTGGGCCAGGTAGTCGGTGGGCTGTTCTTCATCATGCTGGTTATCGCCGCTCTGACCTCCGCCATTTCTCTGAGCGAGCCCAGCATTGCCTGGATGACCGAGCGCTTCCGCATCAGCCGTCTCAAGGCCGTGCTGGTCAGCGGTGCCGTGCTCTGGTTGTTGAGCCTGGGCAGCGTGTTCTCGTTCAACCTGTGGGCGGACTATCAGCTGTTCGGCAAAACCTTCTTCGACAGCCTCGACTACCTGACCACCAACTGGCTGATGCCGCTGGGAGGGCTCTGCACAGTGCTGTTCACCGGCTGGGTGATGAAGGAGCAAACAGTTCGTGACGCCATCGGCATCCAGCAGGGGGGCATGTTCCGAGCATGGTGGTTGCTGCTGCGTTTTGGTACGCCGTTGGCAATCGTGCTGGTGTTCCTCAACCTGAGCGGGCTGATCTAGCCATGCGTCTCGCGGGTGGGCTGAGAGGACTGCCTTCGGCCCGTCCGAGCGCTACGGCAACAGAACGTCGGGCGCTATAGCCCGGATGTGGCACGCTGTCGCATCTTGCTGTCAGCTTTTCGTTACGAGCGAAGCGGTGCGAGCTGGGAATTCTGCGTTTCCGGTGTGCTGTAAATATTTCTTTCCGGTAAGTTCGTGGCTGGCTAGCGAGTGGGTTTGCTGCTGGGGTTGTGTGCCTCGACAAGCTGCTTTGTGATGGGCGCAGCCTAGCCGTGCAGCGGCCCCTAACAACAAGAATCAGGAGGCGACCGCTATGAACGATACCCAGACGAATCAGGCATCCGCGTCACCCACGCTCAAGCTTTACGGCTACTGGCGCTCCAGTGCGGCCTACCGGGTTCGCATCGCGCTGAATCTCAAAGGCCTGGCGTATGAAAACCTGCCCGTACACCTGGTCAAGGACGGCGGTGAGCAGCATTCGACCGAGTACCGGGCACTCAACCCGCAAGGGCTGGTGCCGTTGCTGGTCGACGGGGAACATCGCATCGGTCAGTCGTTGGCGATCTTTGAATACCTGGACGAAATATTCCCTCTGCCGCCGCTGCTGCCCGACGATCCGGTCGACCGCGCGCGGGTGCGATCGATGGCCCTGCATATCGCCTGCGACATTCATCCGCTGAACGTCACACGCGTGCTGCAGTACCTCAGCGTCCCGCTTGGTGTAGCCGATGAGTCGAAGAACGAGTGGGTCCGTCACTGGATCACAACCGGCTTCGCCAGCTTTGAACAGGGGCTGTCGGCATTCGACGGCAAGCTCTCACTCGGCAAGCGGCCGGGCTATCTGGAAGCGTGCCTGGTTCCACAGGTATACAATGCGCGCCGTTTTGCCTGTGACCTCACTGCGTACCCACGCATTCTCGAGATGGTCGCGCGCTGTGAGGATCTGGAGGCGTTTCGCAACGCCGCCCCGGAGGTGCAGCCCGACGCTCAGTAAAGGTGTATCCGCCTTGCCACTCCGCCGCGCCACGAGTGCGGCGGGTTCGATCCCCGTCACAGATAACAACAAAGCAGGTGACGCATGACCCGTGAAACACCCAAGAACCTCTGGCTTTCCCGCTGGGGCTTCATCCTCGCCGCGACCGGCTCCGCAGTGGGCCTCGGCAACATATGGAAATTTCCCTACATCACCGGGCAGTACGGCGGCGGCGCCTTCGTGGTGATGTACCTCGCATGCATCCTCGCCATCGGCATTCCAGTGATGATGACCGAGATTGCCATCGGTCGCCGTGGCCGTGGCAGCCCCATAGACGCGATTGGCCGAGCGGCGCGTGAGAACGGCAGCAGCCCCCTCTGGAAGGGCGTTGGCGGAATGGCCATGGCAGCGGGATTCCTGATTCTCTGTTTTTATGTCGTCGTGGCCGGCTGGGCGTTCGCCTATACCCTGAAGATGCTGGATGGCTCTCTCGCGGCCAGTTCCGTCGACGGCCTCGCTCAAGTCTTCGAGGCGCATAACGCCAACGCGTTGCAGCTTGGCGGCTGGAGCCTGTTGGTTGCGCTGTTGACGCTGTGGATCGTCGCCAAGGGCGTGCAAGCGGGTATCGAGCGTGCGGTGCGCTGGATGATGCCGGGCCTCGCCGTGATGCTGCTGATCCTGGTTGGCTATGCGTTCACCAGTGGCGGCTTCGATCAGGGCTTCGCCTTCCTGTTCAGTTTCGATACCTCCAAGCTCACCGGCGAAGCGCTATTGACGGCGCTCGGCCATGCCTTCTTCACCCTGAGCCTGGCGTCTGGCGCAATCCTGACCTACGGCTCCTATATCCCGGACGGCCAGTCCATCGCCCGCACCACCTTCATGGTCGCAATTGCCGATACCTGCGTTGCGCTGCTGGCTGGGCTGGCGATTTTCCCGATCATCTTCGCCAACGGTATGGACCCGACCGCCGGGCCAGGGCTGATCTTCATGAGCCTTCCGCTGGCCTTCCAGCAGATGCCGTTCGGCACGCTGTTCGGGGTGCTGTTCTTTGCGATGGTGTCGATTGCCGCACTGACCTCTGCCATCTCGATGATCGAGGCCACAGTGGCCTACCTCAACGAGAAACATGGCATCAGCCGCCTCAAGGCGGCCACGGGCGCGGGTGCGGTGCTGCTGGTGATCAGCCTGCTGGCCATGCTCTCGTTCAACCTGATGGCCGGCTGGACACCGCTGGGCAAGAACTTCTTCGATTGGCTCGACTACCTGACCTCGCGCTGGATGATGCCGCTGGGCGGAATTTTCATCGTGCTGTTTGCAGGCTATGCGCTGCGCAGCGAGATCATGCGTGAAGAGCTGGATCTGCCACCGCTGGGTTATGCGCTTTGGCTGTTCATGGTGCGCTACGTCTGCCCGGTGCTGATCACCATGGTCTTCCTGCACGCCCTCGGCTGGCTGGGCTTCGACCCGCTGGTGCGCTGGTACTGGATTGCCGGTGCGGTCGGGGTGCTGACCATTCTTGGCGAGGGTCTGCATCCTCGCGTGTGGCCGGCGCTAGCCGGGCGCTGAGTCCTTCAAGCGCGCTGCTTGGAAACGACCCGCCTGGCCTGTCGCTGCCACTGAACGCTCCTGGTTCCCAGGAGCGTTCCGAGTCGCTCTCGGCCGAGACGTTGCTGGCCGAGTCTGTCGCCTCTAGCGTCTGAGCGTCTGCTCACGTTCACGCCCCCCTCCCTGTACAGGGCTTCGCATTGCATCTGGCATGGCATGGTCGCCGTGACGGCGATATTGCCGTTCAGCATGTGGCGCGTTTGATCGAGTCGGTGCTGAGGCCTGCTTGATCAGCCGGTCAGCGGCTTTCTTTTTTCCGCTGCGCTGAGTCCGCTACACGATGAGCCGGGCTAGACCTCAATGCGGGTGATCCTGGTGCCCGAAGCCTTCGCCTCCCTGTGCTGGCTTTACGACATACGGTACCTCAAGGTCTCGTAAGTAGTGCCGATAGTCCGATTAGCTCAAGGACGCTTAGCCAGAAACGGATTCTTCGTATTGACCCTGATCAATGTTTGGAATCGCGCCTATGCCCAGTCGTCTTAAATTCAGCCACAAGATCTTGTTGGCCGCGTCACTGGTCGTGATCGCGACCTTCGCCCTGTTTACCCTGTTCAACGATTACCTGCAGCGCAACGCCATACAGGCCAAGCTGGAAAGCTACCTGAACGAGATGGGCGACGTGACCGCGCATAACATTCACAATTGGCTTTCGGGCCGTCTCGTGTTACTGGAAAACACAGCGCAGACCATCGCCCGCGACAGTTCCGGCACGGCCGTCGAGGCGCTGGTCCAGCAGCCGGCGCTCAGCTCTACCTTCGCCTTCACCTATCTCGGTCGTAACGATGGTGAGTTCATCGTTTATCCCCGCTTCGAGCTGCCAGCCGGTTACGATCCGCGCCAGCGCCCCTGGTACACGGACGCCATCAATGCCGGCAGGACCACGCTGACCGAGCCCTATCAGGACGCGGCCACCAACGATCTGGTCATCACCGCAGCGACGCCGGCCAAGGCCGGCGGCCAAAATCTGGGCGTTGTGGGTGGCGACCTCAGCCTGAAGGTGCTGGTGGATATCATCAATGCGCTTAACTTCGACGGTATGGGGTATGCATTTCTCGTCAGCGGTGACGGGAAGGTGCTGGTCCACCCAGACAAGGCCAAGGTCATGAAAACCCTGGCTGAAATCTACCCGCAAAACACCCCATCGCTGACCAATGGCTTGAGCGAAGCGGAAATGGACGGCCAGCAACGTATCCTCAGTTTCAGCCCGGTGCCCGGCTTGCCGTCGGTGACCTGGTACGTCGGTATTTCCGTAGACAAGGAAAAGGCCTACGCGGCGCTGACCAGCTTCCGCACCTCGGCCCTGGTTGCTGCTGTGATCGCCGTAGTGTTCATCATGATGCTGCTGGGCATGCTGATTCGTGTGCTGATGCGTCCACTGACCGACATGGGCCGGGCGATGGCCAACATCGCCGAAGGCGAGGGCGATCTGACACGCCGTCTGACCGTACAATCGCAGGACGAGTTTGGTGAGCTGGCGATGGCCTTCAACCGCTTCGTCGAACGTATCCACGGCTCGATTCGGGAAGTGTCCTCCGCGACTCAGCAGGTCAACGAAGTGGCGCAACGCGTACTGGCCGCCTCCAATTCGTCCATGGTCAACTCAGACGAGCAGGCCACCCGCACCAACAGCGTCGCCGCGGCCATCAACCAGCTCGGCGCGGCTGCGCAGGAGATCGCCCGCAACGCGGCCGATGCCTCGCAACAGGCCAGCGGTGCTAGCCACCAGGCCGAAGACGGCCGCAAGGTGGTCGAGCAAAACATTGAGGCGATGAAGCAGCTGTCCAGCAATATCAGCGCGTCCTGCGCGCAGATCGAGGCGCTGAACAACCAGACTGTTGGCATCGGCCAGATTCTCGATGTGATCAAGGGTATCTCCGAACAAACCAACCTGCTGGCACTCAACGCGGCCATCGAAGCAGCGCGTGCCGGTGAAGCGGGACGTGGATTCGCGGTGGTGGCCGATGAGGTCCGCAGCCTGGCCCATCGGACCCAGACGTCCGCGCAGGAAATTCACGGCATGATCGAAAAGCTGCAAGTCGGTGCGCGTGACTCGGTGAGCACCATGACCGAAAGCCAGAAGCGCAGCGAGGCCAGCGTCGGTATCGCCAACCAGGCCGGTGAGCGACTGGGCAGCGTGACCCGCAGCATCGGCGAGATCGACGCGATGAATCAGTCTGTGGCGACAGCCACCGAGGAGCAAACGTCGGTTATCGAGTCGCTGAACATGGACATCACCGAGATCAACACGCTTAATCAGGAAGGCGTCGAGAACCTCCATTCCACCTTGCGTGCCTGTGGGGACCTGGAGCAGCAGGCTGCGCGATTGAAGCAGCTGGTAGGGAGTTTCCGGATCTGATTTCGGAGCTGACGAAAGGGGCGCTTCGGCGCCCTTTTTTGTGGGCGGCTGCACCGGCCGGTTCAAGCAGGAGCGAGCTTGCTCGCGATCAGGTGACTGCCGCTTACTCTATACGGCACTGCTCTGCCGTTGACTCCACCTGGGTCGATCGCGAGCGAACCTGCTCCTACGAAGACCGTGATTGACCCATTCCCCGCTCAGATGGTCGAGATGAACCAAGGCTCGGGTCCGCTGGGCCGTCTGCATACAGGAGATCTCATGAAAGTCCTCATCGTGCTCACATCCCATGACAAGCTTGGCGACACCGGGAAACCCACCGGTTTTTGGCTCGAGGAATTCGCCGCGCCTTACTACGTGTTCAAGGACGCCGGGGCCGAGATCGTGCTGGCGTCACCCAAGGGCGGGAAGCCGCCGTTGGACCCGAAAAGCGACGCGCCCGATGCGCAGACCGCGTTGACCAAACGCTTCAAGGATGATGCTGAGGGCCAATCGCTGTTGGCGAATACCCACAAGCTGGACGAAGTGTCGGCGGAAGACTTCGACACGGTGTTCTACCCCGGCGGCCATGGCCCGCTGTGGGACCTGACCGGTAACGCGACGTCCATCGCCCTGATCGAATCTTTCATCAAGGCGCGCAAGCCGGTCGCGGCGGTCTGCCATGCGCCTGCCGCTCTGGTGCAGGTGCGCGGGGTGGACGGCGAGTTGCTGGTCAAGGGCAAGCGCGTGACAGGCTTTACCAATACTGAAGAGGAGGGGGTGCAGCTCACTGAGGTGGTGCCATTCCTGCTGGAAGACAAGCTCAAGGAAATCGGCGGCGACTACAGTAAAGGACCGGACTGGGCGTCTTATGTGCTGGTCGATGGCCTGCTGGTGACAGGCCAGAACCCGGCGTCTTCGGAGGAAGCAGCCCGTGAGTTGCTGAAATTGCTCAAGCCCAGTTAAGCCTCGGTCAGCTGGCTAGTCAGTTCGGCCAGGTCAGGGCATCGGCCTTGGTGCAGGTTTCGAACAGCGGTTTGCCGAACAGATAACCTTGCATCAGTGTGATCCCCAGGTCTTGCAGCGCGCTGCATTCACTTGGGGTTTCCACGCCTTCGCCGATGATCTTGATATCCAGCTCATCGCATATGCCAACCGTCGCCCTCACGATCGCCTGACGTGCACGGCTCTTGTCAATGTCTCGGATCAGCGCCATGTCCAGCTTGATAATATCCGGCTGGAAATCAGCGAGCAGGTTGAGCCCTGCATACCCAGCGCCGAAATCATCGATAGCCGTGAGGAAGCCGATGCGCTGGTATTCGCGGAAAATCTCTGCGAGCCACTTGGCGTCACTTATTCGTTCGCTTTCGACCGTTTCGAAGATGATTCGCTCGATAGGAAAGTCATGCACGCGCGCCGCTTCTAGCGTCGAGCGTATGCACAGCTCAGGACGATAGATGGCGTTGGGCAGGAAGTTGATCGACAGCATGGATTGCATGTCGAGCTTGGCTGCGGTTTTGATGGCTTTGACCCGGCAGGCCTGGTCAAAGCGGAAACGATTGTCTTCGGTCACGCGCGACAGGACGCTGGGCGCGGGTTCGCCATCAGGGCCCCGTACCAGTGCCTCGTGTGCAAAAATCTCTCGCGAGCCTATATCCACAATCGGCTGGTAGGCATAGGCGAAGCGGAAACCGAGACGCTCTCCGCTGGCACAACTAGGGCAAGCCCCGTGCTCCTTAGCGGAATGGCAGGAATAGCTGTTTGGGGCAGGGTTACCGTCGTTGTTGCTGTCTGTCATGGCGGCGCTCGTATGGAAAACCTTAGCTGGATTTAACGGCCGCTCCACTCGGCGCTG
The DNA here is from genome assembly GCF_051028275.1 of Stutzerimonas stutzeri. Classification (GTDB taxonomy): domain Bacteria; phylum Pseudomonadota; class Gammaproteobacteria; order Pseudomonadales; family Pseudomonadaceae; genus Stutzerimonas; species Stutzerimonas stutzeri_AS. The sequence continues at coordinate 3,460,570 of NZ_CP069269.1, read as the reverse complement.
TAGTCCTTTCGTCACTGAACTTACCAGTTACGTCGAGCGAGATGTACAGCATCGAAGTAGACCCGAGCCACCAAGAGCAGATGGCGTTATGCTATCTTATATTCTGAGCGTTCGGAACGACACGTATGCTGCTTGTCTGATACCCGTAGTGCCAGACTGTTACCGAAGTAGCGATTCAACTTTGGGTGTCGGTGCACAGAAGAAGGTAATCGAAGGATAGCCCGGCTTCCGGACTGTGCAGGTATCGCTGGTCGGGCCGGCTGTCGGCTCGACCAATGGATTCGGCAGGCGGTAGGGTCGTCTGCGGCCGGCCTCTAGTGCCCAACGCTAGGCCGGTGCGATACATCAGAGCGGGTCGGAACAAGTCATTCCACGATTCGCGCAATCGCAGCGGCAAGCTGGTCGAGCCGTTCGGCGTCTAGCCCGGCGATATTGGCGCGACCGCTCTCAACCAGATACACCGAGTCCTCAGCACGCAGGCGCAGCACCTGCTCGCCCGTGAGCCCCGTGTAGGAAAACATCCCGCGTTGCTGCGCAATATGAGCAAATCGCTCGGCCAAACCATGAGGTGCAAGCGCCTCCACCAGGCCTTGGCGCAAACCGGAGATGCGCTCGCGTTTGGCGGCGACTTCCTGCTGCCAGAGCTGACGCAGCTCGGGGTTGGCGAGGATCGTCGCCACCACGGCAGCACCGTGAGAGGGCGGATTGGACCAAAGGTTGCGCGCCACCGAGGCAAACTGGCTGCGCACGTCGACCAGCGAATCGACAGTCGCGGCTACGGCGATCAACGCCCCGGTGCGCTCACGATACAGGCCGAAATTCTTCGAGCAAGAACTGGTGATGAGTACTTCCGGCAAGGCTTCGACAAACAGGCGGACGGCCCAGGCATCTTCGTCCAAGCCATCTCCGAAGCCCTGATAGGCGAAATCGAACAGCGGCAACAGTTCGCGGCGACGGACGATATCCAGCACCTGACGCCAGTCGTCCCGGCTCAGGTCATACCCGGTGGGGTTGTGGCAACAGGCATGCAGCAGCACCACGTCGCCGCTGGGTATCTGCTCCAGCGCATCGAGCATCGCCGGCACGTCCAGCCTGTTCTGCGCGTCGACATATGGGTAATGCTCGACCTTCAAACGGGCCGCGGCGAACAAGGTCTCGTGTATCGGCCAGGTCGGGTCGCTGAGCCAGAGGCTACGACCCGGCAGGCATTTGGCGATGAAGTCGCCCACCAGCCGCAGCGCGCCGGTGCCGCCCGGTGTCTGTGTGCAGCCGGCGCGGTTGTCGACCAGCGCGGGCGAGTCCTCGCCAAGGACCAGCCGCAACAGCTGCTCACCAAACAGCGGATCGCCATGACCACCGATGTAGCTCTTGGTCTTTTCGCTTTCGATCAACCGTTGTTCGGCCAGCTTCACCGCTTTGGGTATTGGCGTCAGGCCCAGCGCATCCTTGTAGACGCCGACGCCCAGGTCCAGCTTGGCCGGGTTTGGGTCGGCCCGATAGGCGTCGAGCAGGCCGAGAATCGGGTCTCCCGGCACCCGCGCTACATCGCTGAAGTGTTTCACTTGCGGCCCTCGGCGGTTTTTGCGACCTCGTCGGTGCGGGCGGCCATGATGAAGTCGTTGCGGTGCAGGCCTTTGATCGAATGGCTCCACCAGGTCACGGTGACCTTGCCCCACTCGGTGAGCAAGCCCGGATGATGACCCTCGGCTTCAGCGATCTCACCGACCGCATTGGTAAAGGCCAGGGCGTGGCGGAAGTTCTTGAACAGGAACACCTTCTCCAGCTCCATGTGGCCGTCGCGGGTTTCGATATTCCAGTCCGGAATCTGCTTGATCAGCTCCGCCAGTTCATCATCGGAAACCTTGGGTGCGTCGGCTCGGCAGGCTTCGCAGTGGGCTTGGGTCAAAGCGGTCATGGCTTGGTCCTTGTAGTGAGGTTGATAAGAGCTAAGCAGCGTAGGGTGGACACCGCCGCAGGTTTGTCCACGCGTCGGTTCGGTCCCCGGTGTTGTCCGAGCACTCCAGGGTGATGACGCCAGAGGCTCATCCACCAATTTGGTCGGAGCGATCGGCGCCGCTGCAAGACGTCGTGGTGGGCGAAACGGACACGTGGAAAATGCTTCGCAGTGTTCCACCCTACGCCGCTTTCGGCGGGAATTTCGGCGGGTGCAGGCCCAGCTGCATGGCGGCGCGCACGTGGGCCATGATGTCTTCATGGGCCACCTCGAACAGACGCTTGAGCTCGGGCAGGACGAAATACACCGGCTGCAGGATGTCGATGCGATACGGCGTCCGCATCGCTTCGACCACGTCGAACAGCTGGTGCTCGGGCTCGTCGGACAGGCTGTAGCGCGTCTCTTTGGGTGAGGAGAGGATGCCGCCACCGTAGATGCGACGCCCGGCTGGCGTGTCGACCAGGCCGAACTCGATGGTCATCCAATATAGCCGCGCCAGGTAGACGCGCTCTTCCTTGGTTGCCTTGAGGCCGAGCTGGCCGTACGTGTGGGTGAACTCGGCGAACCAGGGATTAGTCAGTAGCGGGCAGTGGCCGAAGATCTCGTGGAAAATGTCCGGCTCCTGCAGGTAGTCCAGCTCTTCAGGCGTACGGATGAAGGTGGCCACCGGGAAACGCTTGCTCGCCAGCAGCTCGAAGAACGTCTGGAAGGGAATCAGTGCTGGAACTCGCGCGACCTGCCACCCTGTGGTCGCGCCCAGCACCCGGTTGATTTCGCTGAGCTGGGGGATGCGGTCGTTTGGGAGCGCGAGCTGCTCGATGCCATCCAGATATTCCTGACAGGCCCGGCCGTCGAGCAGTTTCAGCTGGCGTTCGATCAAGGTCTGCCAGACCGCATGTTCTGCGTCCGTGTAGTGAATGTGACCATTCGCATCCGGCTCGCGGGCAACGTATTTCGTGGCTTTCATCTGACCTCCTGAGCGGGGCGGCCGCCTGAGTCTTTGTTGTTATGAGATACCTCATCTGATCGTGCGAACGGCCAGCTGCCTAGCGTCTCGGTCGCCTGGATACCCTGATACGGATGGCCGGGGTGTAACGAAAAACTTACTCATTTCACATCCGTCGGGTTTTTCGCCTTGATCGGCCATCGCTGCGTCAAATAATCTTTACGAAAATCCTCGTCCAAGTGCTGAAACCTGTTCAGGGCGTTGATGACAAGAACAACAGGCCTGAAGGCACCGTCATGCGTATCAAGATTCTCTGCCAGAACCGTGTTGGCATCCTCCGCGACATGCTTGAACTGCTCGTCGACTACGGCATCAACGTGGCCCGTGGCGAAGTCGGCGGCGAACACGGCAATGCCGTCTACCTCCATTGCCCCAACCTCATGAACCTGCAACTGCAGGCACTGCGACCGAAGATCGAGGCGCTGCAAGGCGTGTTCGAGGTGCGCAAGGTCGGGTTGATGCCCAGCGAACGGCACTCGCTGGAGCTCAATGCATTGCTCGGCGCGCTGGAGTTTCCTGTGCTGTCCATCGACATGGCGGGGGCCATCGTTGCGGCCAACCGCGCCGCAGCACAGTTGCTCGGGGTGCGTGTGGATGAGGTGCCGGGGATGAGCCTGTCGCGTTACGCCGAGGATTTCGATCTGCCGGAACTGGTGCGTGCGAACAAGGCGCGCATCAACGGTCTACGCGTCACCATCAAGGGCGACGTCTTTCTCGCCGATATCGCGCCGCTGCAATCGGAGCATGACGACAGCGAAGCCCTGGCCGGGGCGGTATTGACGCTGCATCGCGCTGACCGTGTCGGTGAGCGCATCTATAACGTGCGCAAGCAGGAGCTGCGTGGCTTCGACAGCATCTTTCAGAGCTCGAAGGTCATGGCTGCGGTTGTCCGAGAAGCGCGACGTATGGCGCCGCTTGATGCGCCCTTATTGATCGAAGGCGAGACGGGCACCGGCAAGGAGTTGCTGGCGCGTGCTTGTCACCTGTCCAGCCCGCGCGGGCAGTCGCCCTTCATGGCGCTCAATTGCGCTGGCCTGCCGGAATCCATGGCCGAAACCGAGCTGTTCGGCTACGGGCCTGGTGCGTTCGAAGGCGCACGTCCGGAAGGTAAACTCGGCCTGCTGGAGCTGACCACTGGCGGCACGCTGTTCCTCGATGGGGTGGGCGAGATGAGTACTCGCTTGCAGGCCAAGCTTGTGCGCTTCCTGCAGGACGGCTGCTTTCGCCGGGTGGGCAGTGACGAGGAGGTGTATCTGGATGTGCGGGTGATCTGCGCCACGCAGCTGGACCTGTCCGAACTCAGTGCCAAGGGCGAGTTCCGGCAGGACCTGTATCACCGGCTCAATGTCCTGTCGCTGCATATCCCGCCGCTGCGCGAATGCCTGGATGGCCTGGAGCCGCTGGTGCAGCACTTTCTCGACCAGGCCAGCCGGCAAATCGGCTGCGCCTTGCCAAGCCTGTCGCCCAAGGCGCTGGAGCGGCTGGCGGGGTATCACTGGCCGGGCAACGTGCGGCAGCTGGAAAACACCCTGTTCCAGGCGGTTTCGCTGTGCGAGGGCGGTGTGATCAAACCCGAACACATCCGCCTACCGGACTATGGCTCACCGCAGCCACTGGGTGATTTCTCGCTGGACGGCGATCTGGACAGTATCGTCGGTCGCTTCGAAAAGGCCGTGTTGCAAGAGTTGTTTCAGCGCCATCCCAGCAGCCGGTTGCTGGGCAAACGACTCGGCGTCTCACACACAACCGTGGCGAACAAACTGAGGGCGCACGGCATCGGCAAGGATGTCTGAATCCAGTCTTGAGCAGCGTAGCTAGCGATCACAGAGTACGGCCCGCGGCAAACCTGTATGAGCCAGCTTGCTGGCGATCAGTGCTGAACACAGGCGCTGTGTTGCGTTTGATGCCAGGATCGCGAGCAAGCTCGCTCCTACAATGCAAATGAACGAGCCGAGCTCATGTGGCGGGCTCGGCTGCTGCGTCAGTCAACAATGCGAAGTCGCACCGGCCCACGGCAAGCCTGTAGGAGCCAGCTTGCTGGCGATCAGCGCTGAACACAGCCGCTGTGTTGCGTTTGATGCCAGGATCGCGAGCAAGCTCGCTCCTATAATAAAAAATGAACGAGCCGAGCCCACGTGGCGGGCTCGGCTGTTGCGTCAGTCAACAATGCGAAGTCGCACCGGCCCACGGCAAGCCTGCAGGAGCCAGCTTGCTGGCGATCAGCACAACACAGCCGCTGTGTTGCGCTTGATGCCAGGATCGCGAGCAAGCTCGCTCCTACAATGGAAATGAACGAGTCGAGCCCACGTAGCGGGCTCGACTGCCGCGTCAGTCAACAATGCGCAGTCGCACCGGCCCGCGGCAAATCTGTAGGAGCCAGCCTGCTGGCGATCATTGCTGAACACAGCCGCTGTGTCGCGTTTGATGCCAGGATCGCGAGCAAGCTCGCTCCTACAATGGAAATGAACGAGCCGAGCCCACGTAGCGAGCTCGGCTGCTGCGTCAGTCAACAATGCGGAGTCGCACCGGCCACGGCAAGCCTGTAGGAGCCAGCTTGCTGGCGATCAGCGCTGCACACAGCCGCTGTGTTGCGCTTGATGCCAGGATCGCGAGCAAGCTCGCTCCTACAATGGAAATGAACGAGCCGAGCTCATGTGGCGGGCTCCGCTGCCGCGTCAGTCATCAAAGCGCAGTCGCATCGGTCACGGCAAGCCTGTAGGAGCCAGCTTGCTGGCGATCGGTGCTGCACACAGCCGCTGTGTTGCGCTTGATGCCAGGATCGCGAGCAAGCTCGCTCCTACGATAAAAATGAATGAGCCGAGCTCATGTGGCGGGCTCGGCTGCCGCGTCAGTCAACAATGCGCAGTCGCACCGGCCGCGGCAAGCCTGTAGGAGCCAGCTTGCTGGCGATCAGTGCTGAACACAGCCGCTGTGTTGCGTTTGATACCAGAATCGCGAAAAAGCTCGCTCCTGCGAAGAGGAGCGAGCCGTTGCAGGCCGGATCTAGACCACCGCCTGGGTCACGGCATCGATGAGGGCTTGTAGGTCGATGGGTTTGCGCAAGTGCAGAGTGAAACCGGCGTCCTTGGCTTTCTCAACGTCGAGCAGGGTGCCGTAGCCGGTCAGCGCGATACTGGGCGTTTGAGCATTGGTGCGGCCGTTGCGGATTGCCGTCATCATCCTGTGGCCGTCAATCTCCGGCATGCCGATGTCGGAAACAATAACGTCAAATGATTTCTGTTCGGCCAGCTCGATGCCTTTTGCGCCGCCATCGGCTGTGGTGACGTCCGCGCCTTCGCTTTCCAGCAGCTCGCACATGGTTTCGAGGATGTCCGGTGAATCATCGACCAGCAAGATACTGATCCCCGCCAAGCCGCCTACCTCCTCAGCGCTGGCGAGCTCGCTGAGTTGCAGTTCGGTCTGCAAGTGAATGGGCAGCCAGAAGCTGAACTTGGCACCGCGTCCGATGCCTTCCGAGTAGGCTTCGATGCGGCCGCCGTGGGCCTCGACCAGCTGCTTGACCAGCGCCAGGCCGATCCCCAGGCCATGCTTGGAACGCTGGGCATGGTGCATCTCGGCCTGACCGAACATATCGAATACCTTCGGTAGAAATTCCGCCGAGATCCCTTCGCCGGTATCGATCACGTCCAGCCTGGCATGTTCACCGTCGCGCTCGAGTTGAAGGCAGATGCGCTCACCGCCCTTGGTGAATTTCCAGGCGTTATTGAGCAGGTTCCAGATGATCTGGTCCAGCCGGGTCGGGTCGGCGTGGATGTAAATCGGGTGCTCGGGTTTGAAGGTCTCAAACGTCACGTTTTCCGCGTGCGCCAGCGGTGTGAACACCGCTTCGATGCCACGCAGTAGGTCTTGGTAGTTCAAGGTCGTGAATTGCAACTTGAGCTTGCCAGTACGAATCCGCGAGACGTCCATCAAATCGTCGATGATCCGGGACTGGCTACGGACCGCGTTCTGGATCGCCTGGGTCGCCTTGCGCAGACTCGGGAAATTTTTTGCTGCCTGCGAGCGCGCCAACAGATCGGTGTTGAGCTGGATCAGGTTCAGCGGATGCTTGAGCTCATGGGAGAGCACGGCAAAGAACTGGTCCTTCTGCTGGTTGGCCGCCTGGATCGTTGCGAGCTGATTCTGCTGGTCCGAGCTCTGTTTGCGTTCATCGGTAAGGTCGCGGGCGATTTTCGCCAGGCCGATCACCTTGCCGTCGTTATCCACCAGCGGGTTGACCAGCCCGCTGAAGAATCGACGAACGCCGTCGCGTCGGACATGCCAGCGCTCGTCTGCAGCCTGGCCCTGTTCCAGCGCCCGCTTGCGCTCGGCTTCCGGCACGCCGATTTGGCGGTCGCTGTCGAGGTAGAGCATGTTTATGCTCTGGCCGATGGCTTCGTCGGGGCTATAGCCGAACAGGCTCACCGCGCCGCGGTTCCAGGTGGTGATCGTGCCGTCCAGATCCAGCGTGATGATGGCGTAGCCCTTGGTACTCTGGGCCAGCTGCCGCATGTGCGCTTCGCCAGCCTGGAGTTGTTCTTCAGCGCGGCGCCGATCGGTGATGTCGATAAAGGTCAGCACTGCGCCCTGGATGCGATCGTCCAATGTCCTGTAGGGCAGGAAGCGCGCCAGGTACCAGCGATTGTCGTCGCGGCTCTTGATCTCGCGTTCGACCAGGTGAAGTTCCTCGAAGGCTTTCGCAGCGTCCGTATGCAGCTGCGGATAGTCGAGGCGATGAGTGATGTCCAGTAACGAGCGGCCTGCATCATTGCCGATGACGTTAAAGATATCCTGAGCGCGCGGTGTAAACCATTTGATGCGCATCGTGCGGTCAACGAACAGCGTGGCGATATCGGTCGATGAGATCAGGTTTTGCAGGTCGTCGTTGATCTTGCTGGTTTCGTCGACCTTGGTCTTCAGTTCGAAGTTGACGGTGGTCAGCTCTTCGTTGATCGATTGCAGCTCTTCCTTGCTGGTTTCCAGTTCCTCAGTGGCCGAACGCAGCTCCTCGTTGATGGCCTGCAGCTCCTCATTGGAGGCTCGCAGCTCCTCGGTGGAGGTTTCCGAGTACTCCATGGTGATTTGCAGCTGCTCTTTGGTCTGCTGCAGCTCGGCTTCCAGCCGGGTCAGGACGCTGTCCTTCGTCTTGGGATCTTCCAGCGTGCTGGGGTCCATGCAGGCTTCCACTTCGTCGAAGATCACCAGCATGAAATCGCCGGCAGCCTCGTTGTCACGGAATGGTCGCACCACCATGTTGACAAAGAAGCTGCGCCCGTCTCGCTCAAGGCGTACGCGGCGGGCTTCGACGCTCTTGCCGGTGTGGGTGGCCTGATAAAGCGCCGTGCGCAGTTCCAGGCGCAGTTGCGGGTGAACGAGTGTGGTGAGGTTCAACGAGGGCTCGCCGCCGACATAGCGCAGGAAATTCCCTGCGCGGTCGGACATATGCACGATTTCGGCGTCGTGGTTGATGATGACGCTAGGCGGCGCGTACTGCTCAAGCGCGCGCTGATGCACATCGGCAAATGAAAACTTCTTGTTGCGCCTGGAGGGTTCGCTGAACGGTGGCCGGCTCGGGGTGGTCAGGGTGAGTCCGTGATACGGCCCGGTAGGTGCCCGACGAACTGCAGAGCCTACTTCCTTGGCACGGTAGATGCGGTTTTTTTTGTCCACTGGTGCGAACAGCTGACTACAGGCATCGGCTGTTTCCGAACTGCCGAGGAACAGATAGCCGCCGGGGTTGAGGGCGAAGTGGAACATGCGCAGCACTTCGATCTGGATGTCCCGGTCCAGATAGATCATCAGGTTGCGGCAGGAGATCAGATCCAGCCGCGAGAACGGCGGATCGCGCAGGATGTTGTGGCGCGCAAAAAGAATCCGCTCGCGCAGCTCCTTTTGCATGCGGAAATGGTTCTGTTCCTTGTAAAAATACTGTCGTAGCCGCGGGGGGGCCACGTCGGTGATGATGGCTTCTGGGTAAACGCCGGTGCGAGCGGTCTCCAGTGCGCGATCATCGATGTCGGTCGCAAAGATCTGCAACTGAACGTCGCTGCGGGCGCCGCTGATTGCCGCCTGGTCGACCAATAGCATGCCCAGCGAGTAAGCCTCTTCGCCAGTAGAACAGGCGGCTGACCAGACACGCAGCGCCTTGTCTTCGGAGTTCAGCTTCTGCTGGAACATTGCCGGGATGACGTCCCGCTCCAGCGCTTCGAATGCTTCGCGGTCACGAAAGAAGTTGGTTACGCCGATCAGCATGTCGGCTAAAAGTGCCGGCGTTTCTTCCGGATGGCTTTGCAGATGGCGGGCGTAGCTGGGCATGTCGCGCAACGCGTTGACCTGCATGCGTCGCTCGATGCGGCGCAACACCGTTGCTTGCTTGTAGTGACGGAAATCGTGACCGGTGCGGGCGCGCAGCGCCGCGAGAATCTCGCGCAGCGCCAGTTCATTCGGTTTGGATTGGGCGTGCGCCTGCGTGTGTTCCAGCTCACCATCGGCAGCGTCTCGCTGTTCGATCTCACTCAGCGGCGCCAGCGGATCCTTTCTGACGAGCAACTCCTTCAGGTTCTGCGACAGCTCGACCAGTCGCTGCGGCATCTCAACCACAGGAAGTACGATGTCGACCATCCCGGTTTCGATTGCGCTGGCAGGCATCGAATCGTATTCGGCATCTTCTGGTGTTTGCGCCAGTGTGACGCCACCCTGTTCCTTGATACGCGCCAGACCCACCGAGCCGTCCGCACCGGTGCCGGACAGCACGATCCCTACAGCATGGTTGTGATGGACATCCGCCAGCGTACGGAAGAACAGATCGATCGCCACGTGCGGGCCACGTTCCCGCTCAGGTTTCTGCAGCCGCAGGTAGCCGTCGCTCATGGACAGGTCCAGTGCGGGTGGGATCACGTAAATATGGTTGCGCTCGATGGGTACGGGCTGGGTGACCTGTAGCACCGGGATCTTGGTGACGTTCTGGAGGATCTTGTCGATATTGCTTTCGTGCTTAGGCGACAAATGCATGATCACTACGAACGCCATGCCGCAGTCGTTCGGCATGTGCTCAAACAACGTAAGCAGGGCCTGAATCCCACCCGCCGAAGCGCCAATGCCGACCACAGGAAACTCCAGCGTGCTTCGGGTCAGTTGCATGTTCTTGGGCGTGGACGGCTCAGGGCTGTTGCTCATCGATTCCTCGGCATTTTTTGGGACGTTCCCGGTCATCAACAGGGAGACAGCAACCCGGGCGACGAAATCCATCCGTCAAACGTGGCACCGCTTACTGGATGATAAGGGTTTGTGATGGCGATTACTGCCAGCACGAAACGATAGCCGCAGCGCGGAGGGTGGTCAGCATTCAATAATGTTCACTGCCAGCCCGCCGCGAGCAGTTTCCTTGTACTTGCTCTTCATGTCGGCGCCAGTCTGGCGCATGGTACGGATCACCTTGTCCAGGGAGATGAAATGGTGGCCGTCACCGCGAAGGGCCATGCGTGCCGCGTTTATCGCCTTGACCGCGCCCATGGCGTTGCGCTCGATGCAGGGCACCTGGACCAGCCCGCCGACCGGGTCGCACGTCAGTCCGAGGTTATGCTCCATGCCGATCTCGGCAGCATTCTCGACCTGCTGCGGCGTGCCGCCTAACACTTCGCAGAGGGCACCGGCACCCATTGAGCAGGCAACGCCCACTTCACCCTGGCAGCCGACCTCGGCCCCCGAAATCGAAGCGTTCTCCTTATAGAGAATGCCGATGGCTGCGGCCGTCAGGAGAAAACGCACTACACCCTCTTCGTTGGCGCCACGAATGAAGCGCATGTAGTAGTGCAGCAACGCCGGGACGATCCCCGCCGCGCCGTTGGTGGGTGCGGTTACCACCCGGCCGCCGGCGGCGTTCTCCTCGTTCACCGCCAGGGCGTAGAGGTCGACCCAGTCGAGCACCGTGAGTGCGTCACTGAGGTTGGCCTCGGGGTGTTCGCTGAGCTGACGGTAAAGTCCGGCGGCACGGCGCTGGACCTTCAAGCCTCCCGGCATCACGCCTTCGGTGCGGCAGCCTGCGGTCACACATTCCTGCATCACTTGCCAGATGTTCAGCAGGCCGGCCCGTGTTTCGGCTTCTGGACGCCAGGCGGCCTCGTTAGCCAGCATCAGCTGGCTGATCGACAGCTCATGTTCGCTGCACAGTGCCAATAGCTCCGCAGCGCTGCGGAACGGGTAGGGCAGGGCGGTGCGGTCTTCGACAATCCGGTCGTCGCCAGCGGCCTGCTCGTCGACCACGAAGCCACCGCCCACCGAGTAGTATTCACGGCTGCGCAGCTGCAGCCCGGCTGCGTCGAACGCGCGAAAAATCATGCCGTTGGGGTGGAACGCCAGCGGTTTGCGGATCAGCTGCAGGTCGTTACCTACATCGAAAGGGATGAGCTTTTCGCCCAGCAGGCGCAGCTCACCTGATTCGCGCATCGATGCCATGCGTTGAGGAATGCTCGCCGTGTCGACGGTTTCCGGCAGGTCGCCTTCGAGCCCCAGCAGCACGGCCTTGTCACTGCCGTGCCCCTTACCCGTGGCGCCCAACGAGCCATACAGCTCCACCCGCATATGGTCGGTGCCAGCCAGAAGCCCGTCACGCTTGAGCCCCTCGGCAAAGCGCAACGCAGCTCGCATCGGGCCTACGGTGTGTGAGCTGGACGGGCCGATACCGATCTTGAACAGGTCGAACACGCTGAGTGACATGCGGTTGCTCCGAAGCGAACAGGCTTTTTATCTAGCCTAGACTGCCGAGACCGTTCAGCTGTTGCAAAGCACTGTTTCGTTTCCTGTCGTCAGCGAGTCGCTTCCGTTCCGCCCCAGGGGTTGGCTTCGAGGCTATTGTGCACCGCAGTCGCCGCCTGCGCCGCTTGCCCGATGGCGACGCTCATCTGCTTGAGGCCCATGGTCACGTCGCCGATGGCATAAAAGCCGCGCAGGGTGGTTTGCTGGTGGTCATCTACCCGGACGCCGCCGCACTCGTCGCAGTCGAGGCCGAGTTGCAGCGCCAAGTCCGAGCGGTACCGTGCGCCGAGGCTGGGATAGATAATGTCGAAGTGGTGCCGCTCGCCGCTGCAAGTAAGCAGCTCAATGCCCGTTTCACAGGGATGCAGTGACTCGACGCGGTCACTGATCAGGCGGATGTCGTAGTGCTCGGCCAGTGCGATGGCCTGGTCGCATGCATTGGGCTCGCCGTTTACCACAACCGTCACGCGGTCGGTAAAGGTGCGCAGGAATACGGCATGGCTGATGGCGTTTTCAGCCTCGCCGTAGACCGCAACGTTGTGACCGTCCACTTCGTAGCCGTCGCAGATCGCGCAGAGCCTGACCTTGCCTTCGCCGATGGCCTGGTCCACGTCGGGCATGTCCGGCAGCGTATCCTCAATGCCGGTGGCGAGGATGATCCGTCGGGTCACGCAGGTCTTGTCGCCGTAGCGCACGCTGAAGCCGTCGGCGTGGGGTTCGATATGTTCCACCCGGCCATGCTCGAGCTCTGCGCCATAGCTGCGGGCCTGATCGCGCAGGCGAGCCAGCAGGTCGTTACCGTTGATGCCCGGTGGGAATCCGGGATAGTTATGCGACCGTGGTATCCATGAAGCGCGACTGGAGCCCGCATCGACCACCCGGCAGCTGCGGCGAAAACGCGCCAGATAGAGCGCGGCGGTCAGTCCACCCGGCCCACCGCCAACGATGAGGCAGTCGATCAGGTCGGGGGTCGGTGCTGGTTGGGTCGAAACGTCGTTCATGGCAAATCGGGATGGCTGGGTTGTAGCCTGTAGAAATAGCGCGCCGCTTGAAAGTTCGGGTTCTCCGATGAGCGCAATGTCTGGTTTTGAGAGCTGGTTGGCCCTTGAACCCTTGTGCTAGAGCCTCAGATAGCCAACACTGCGGCGCTCGATGACTCGGCGGATTCAATTCGTACTGACTGGTCATCGCCATTCCAATAAAGGTCAGCCTGCGATTCGTTGCGGTGCTCTGATCACCTCGCTGTACCCATTCGGCGTGCCTTACCAGGTATCGGCTGAACACACATCGAACTGCAATACACCACTCGAACGATGCTCAACAGGCGTCGCATCGAGCTTATTTCCCGTGGGGGTCAGATGTTCAAGTCATTCTTAGTTGCGCCATGTGCGGCGCTGTATCTGTTGATTGCACCGGCAATAGCCAGTGCTGCGGAGCCCATCGTGATCAAGTTCGCCCATGTAGTGGCGGACGACACGCCGAAGGGTAAGGGCGCCTTGATGTTCCAGCGGCTGGTTCGAGAGCGACTCGCCGGCGCAGTGGAGGTCGAGGTCTACCCGAACTCGACGCTGGTTGGTGACGCCGATGAGATGCAGGCGCTGCTGGACAACAAGGTGCAGATGCTGGCGCCCTCGCTGTCGAAATTCACCGAATACTCACCGAAGCTCGAAGTCTTTGACCTGCCGTTCCTGTTCGACGATGAAGCGGCTGTAGCGCGCTTTCAGAAGCGGGAGATGAGCCGCGAGCTGCTGCGCTCGATGGCCAACCGTGGGATTTACGGGCTGGCCTACTGGAATAACGGGCTCAAGCAGCTATCCGCCAGCCAGCCCTTGCGCAGCCCAACGGATGCGGCGGGTCTGGCGTTCCGTATTCAGCCATCGCCGGTGCTCGAAGCGCAGTTCGCCGCAGTGGATGCCAAGGCCGTCCGGCTGCCGTTCGCCGATGTGGCGAAAGCCATGCGAAGCGGCACGGTGCAAGGCACCGAAGGCCCCTGGTCGAACATGCGCGGGCAGCATGCGGGCGTTAAAAAGAGCTATGTCACCGAAACCAACCATGGCGTGCTCAATTACATGTTGGTGACCAACTCCAGATTCTGGTCCAGCATTCCGTTCGCGGTACGCTCCGAACTGGAGAACATCCTGCTCGAAGTGACACAGACGGTGAATGCCGAAGCTGCGGCGATCAACCAGCGCGAGCGTGAGCGCATCCTGGCCAGCGGCGACAGCACGCTCGTTACGCTTACACCCGAGCAGCGCCAGGCCTGGCGCGACAAGATGCAGCCGGTGTGGCAATCCTTCGAGTCGCAGATCGGCGCCGATGTCATGCGTGCAGCGCTGACTGTCAACCGGCGCTAATGCCTTCGGGCAGGGGCCGGTTTCGGCTGACTGCCATCGAGCGCGCTTCACCGCGCGCTCAACCAATGTCTCATTTTGAGATCTGGTTGGACTTTCCGGCCTTGTGCCACGTCCGGTGTTCGCGAAGACTTCCGCCCGGTGGGCATAGGCTCTAGCGCCCTGCTTTTGGCCGACCGCATACCCTATAAGGCCAGCTGCCGACCGCAACAGTCGAAGTGATCTGGCCAGTTCTAACTAAAAAACGGACCGACCACACCGTTACGTGAGTCAGGCTTATCGTTGTCGATTAACCACTCGAACGGTGCCCGCAAGGCGTCGATTCGGGCTTTCCCGTTGGGGGGCAGATGTTCAAGTCTTGTGTCGCTGCGCTGGTCGCAGTCGTGTGTGGGTTGGGTGCCTCGGTCATGGCGGCCGAAGGTGAGCCTTACGTCATCAAGTTTGCCCACGTGGTGGCCGACGATACGCCCAAGGGCAAGGGAGCCCTGCTGTTCCAGAAGCTGGTACATGAACGTCTGGCGGGCAAAGTGAAGGTCGAGGTTTACCCCAACTCTACGTTGGTCGGGGATGCCGACGAGATGCAGGCACTGCTGAACAACGAGGTGCAGATCCTCGCACCGTCGCTGTCGAAGTTCGGCAAGTACACGAAAAAGTTGCAGGTGTTCGACCTGCCGTTCCTGTTCGATGACGAGGCTGCCGTCGAGCGCTTCCAGTCCCGCGAAATGAGCCGCGAGCTCCTACGCTCCATGGCCGACTCGGGCATCTATGGTCTGGCTTATTGGAACAACGGTCTGAAGCAGCTATCGGCCACGCAGCCGCTTCGTCTGCCCGGCGACGCCGCCGGGCTGGCGTTCCGCATACAGCCCTCGGCGGTCCTGGACGCACAGTTCAGCGCAGTGGGTGCCAAGCCGGTCGTGCTGCCGTTCGCCGATGTGTACAAGTCGCTGCAGTCGGGTGTCGTTCAGGGCGCGGAAAACCCCTGGTCCAACATCGTTAGCCAGAACATGCACAAGGTTCAGCCGTTCATCACCGAGAGTAATCACGGGGTGCTCAACTACATGCTGATCACCAGCTCGAAGTTCTGGATGAGCATGCCTTTCGCGGTGCGTTCAGAGCTCGATAACATCATTCTCGAAGTCACCCAGGCGGTGAATCGCGAAGCCGCCGCATTGAACCAGCGCGACCGTGCCGCGATTATCGCCAGCGGCAGCAGCAAGCTGATTGCGCTTACCCCCGAGCAGCGTCAAGCCTGGCGAGAAAAGATGATGCCGGTCTGGCAGGCCTACGAGGCGGAAATCGGTGCCGACGTCATCCGCGCCGCACTGACAGTCAACCGCAAGCGTTAATCCGTACATCCGCTCGCCGGCCTGACAGGTCGGCGAGCTGGACACACCCCTTCGCTCCGCGCTTCCTCCAGCCATTCAGCCAGCACCCCGCGCGTTGTTCCGCTGCTCGTCGCGAGCGGCATAGACAAGCGCCAGCGGCCGCGGTGATGCTCGATCTCCGGCAGTGGCGAATGGCCAGCCAGCTCCCTTCGATACGTAAACCGGTACGCTAACAGGGGCCGATGAGATAGTTATGCTCGTCACGACTGGGTTGTAGGTTCGGTGGGTTCAGCGGCTTGATACCGCTAAGCGCCAGACCACCGTGACGACGTCGGCCTGAGCGCGCCGGAATCGTTAGGCCTGTTCGGCTGATGCCGACTGTTTGCTAGGCTGGCTGCGCTTACTTCAGAGGAGCCGTGATGACCTATTCCCTGTTGCATGTCGTCCACCTGTTGGCGGCGATTTTTTTCATTGGCACCTTGTTCGTCGAAGTTTCGCTGCTTGGCCGGGTTCGCCAGAAGATTCAGCCGGAGCTGATGCAGCCCGTGGACAAGGCCATCGGTGCGCAGTCGCGGGTGGTACTGCACTGGGTCGTGCTGTTCGTCTACGGCGCGGGGATTGGTCTGGCCTGGCACCATCGCCATGCGCTGGAGGACCCGTTTGGCAGCAGCTTCGCGACCTTGCTGATACTCAAGATCCTGCTGGCGGTCGGTGTCTTCTTCACCTTTGGCATGGTCGCCATGCTGCTGCGCAGCGGGCGCATGACGCCGGCACGCTATCGGCGCATCCACTGGGTCATCTTTGCTCAGATGGTCGGCATCGTGTTGCTGGCCAAGGGGATGTTCTACCTGCACTGGTAAGGACCGGCCTCGTTCACCCAGTTTCCATACTGCATCGGCGCGTGGCGGACGATGACGTCAGTCAATCCCAACGCGCTATCGGCGAGCGTGATTGGCGGCAGATTCAGCCGCTTTAGGCTCGTTCATATTCGGCTGAACCGCGCCTATGGTGCATGCATTACACCCGTCAGATTGCCGAGGTATCCGATGCATTTCGCCTACAGCCCACGAGTCGAAGCGCTGCGCCAGCAACTGCGCACGTTCATGGATGAGTACATCGTGCCGCGAGTAGGTGCCTGGCATATGGAGGTTGCCGCTGGCGCTTATCCCGTATCCTTCATGGAGGATCTGAAAGCGCTGGCGCGCTTGGAAGGGTTGTGGAACCTGTTCCTGCCCTCGCTCGGTGAGGACGAACCCGGCATGGGCCTGAGTAATCAGGAATATGCGCCGCTGGCCGAGATCATGGGCCGTGTGCATTGGGCATCCGAGGTGTTCAACTGCAACGCGCCAGATACCGGAAACATGGAGCTGTTGCACATGTTCGCCACGTCGGAGCAGCGCCAGCGCTGGTTGTCTCCGCTGCTGGAAGGCGAGATCCGTTCGGCCTTCGCCATGACCGAGCCGGACGTGCCTTCCTCGGATGCCACCAATATCCAGACGTTGATACGCCGTGACGGCGACAGCTATGTGATTAACGGACGCAAATGGTTCATCACCAACGCCTCGCATCCCAATTGCAAGCTCCTCATCGTGATGGGAAAAACCGACCCGGCTGCGGAGACCCATCAGCAGCAGAGCATGGTTCTCGTACCGTTCGATACGCCCGGCGTCGAGCTGGTGCGCAATATCCCGATCATGAATCATCTGGCGCCGGAAGGGCACAGCGAGTTGCTGTTGCGCAATGTCCGGGTGCCGGCGAGCAACCTGTTGGGCAGGGAGGGAGACGGCTTCATGATGGCGCAGGCGCGGTTGGGGCCGGGGCGCATCCATCATTGCATGCGATCGATCGGCATGGCCGAGCTGGCCCTGGAGTTGATGGTCGAGCGTTGCCAGGAGCGCAAAGCGTTCGGCAAGTACCTGCAGCAGTACGCGAACCTTGGCGACTGGATCGCCGAGTCGCGCATCGAGATCGAACAGGCGCGGCTGCTGGTGCTGAAAGCTGCGTGGATGATCGATGAGGTCGGTGCCCAGGCCGCGCGCAAGGAAATATCCATGATCAAGGCGCTGGTACCGCGCATGCTGACCAATGTTGCCGATCGCGCCATGCAGGCCTACGGCGGCATGGGGCTAACGCCTGACACGCCACTGGCCGACATCTGGACCGCTGGTCGCGCCTTGCGCTTCGCGGACGGTCCGGACCAGGTCCACCTGCGCAGCATTGCCAAGATGGAAATCAAGGCCAGCGAGGCCACGCGCGGGGCAACAGCGGCTTACCTGACGCCGCCAGGCCGCCATCGGTCAAGGGCTTGATGTTCCAAGCAAGGTTTCGTGGAAATCAGGTTCCAATGGTCCGTGCTCGCGATCATGAACACCGAGCGGCTGCGGATCGCCCGCAAGCTGGCTCCTACGGCCGGGGCATGGCGGCGCTTTGAGCAAGCCTCACCGGCGAGCGGGTTTGCTATTTGTAGGAGCGAGCGTGCTCGCGATCATGGGCACCGAGCGGCTGCGGATCGCCCGCAAGTTGGCTCCTACGGTCGGGGGCATGGCGGTGCTTGGAGCGAGCTTCGCCGGCGAGCGGGTTTGCTTTTTTTGTAGGAGCGAGCTTGCTCGCGATCATGAACACCGAGCGGCTGCGGATCGCCAGCAAGCTGGCTCCTACGGTCGGGGCATGGCGGCGCTTTGAGCAAAGGCTGCGTTATCAGGCCAGAGCGAAGCAAGCTTGATATTCATCAAGGAGAGCGGCCGGTAGCGCTTCCTACCATGGCACCACATTCAGCCTTGAAGTGGGCCGCACATGAAGCCGCATTGCTCTTTTCTCACCGGCGCCGCACGCGCCCGGGGGCGTGGCTTCGCGCTGTTGCTGGTGCTGCTTGTGTTGATCGTCCCGGCGCAGGCCAAGGACTACGAAGTCGAGCAGCAGCGCATCGAGCGGTTTTTTCCCAGTGCAAGCGTCTCGGCTGCCGAAGGTGAGTACCTGGTTCGCACGATCACCAATGGCGAACAGGTTCTGGGCTACGCCTTCCAGTCGATTAATGTTGTGGACATTCCGGCCTATTCCGGCAAGCCCATCAACATGCACGTGTTGCTTGATCCTAAGGGGATGATCGTCGATGCCTACGTGCTCGAGCACCACGAACCCATTCTGCTGATCGGCATTCCCGAAGAACAACTGCACGCTTTCACCGCCAAGTACCAAGGCATCGGGGTGGATCAGCGGGTCGTGGTTGGCCGCTCTCGGGACGAGAAAGCCGTCACCATCGATGCCGTTACGGGAGCCACCGTCACGGTGATGGTGGTTAACGAGATCGTCATGCGCGCCGCCCGTGATGTTGCGCTGTCTCTGGGGCTGGTTGATGACAAAGCCGGCATTGCGCAGAAGCCGGCTACCATTCGTAACGATTACTACGAGCGCGCCAGCTGGAGCGAGCTGACCGGCAATGGTGCCATTCGCCGCTTGCACCTCACCAAGGGCGACATTGATCAGGCATTCAAAGGCACCGAGGCCGAAGGCATCGATGAGGCTGCGGCCGACGAGGTGCGAGACACCTTCATTGATCTGTACGCCACCCACCTGAATCCGCCAACCATAGGCCGAGCCCTGCTGGGCGACAGCGACTACGCCAGCCTGATGGATCAGCTCAAGCCAGGCGAACATGCCATCGCCGTGATGGGCAGTGGCGAATACTCGTTCAAGGGCTCGGGCTATGTGCGCGGCGGCATCTTCGATCGAGTGCAGCTGCGCCAGTTCGGCAACGTCATCAGTTTCCGCGACATGGACTTCCAACGCCTGGATGACGTGTACGCCGAGGGCATGCCCGAATTTAGGGAAATGGCGGTGTTCATCGTTCGTGAGCACGCGACGTTCGATCCCGGTTCGCCCTGGTCGCTGGAACTGCTGGTGCGCCGTCAGACGGGGCCGGTCAGCGGCATGTTCAGCAGTTTCGAACTGCCGTATCAGATGCCTGAGCAGTACCTCGATCGCCCGCAGCCGACAGCTGAAGAACTGGCCGCCATCGAGGAAGCCAATCGGCCGATGTGGGTCAATATCTGGTACCAGCAGAGCTTTCAGATTGGCGTGATCCTGGCCGCGCTGGCGCTGTTGACTGTCATCCTGTTCATGCAGGACACGCTCACCCAGCACCCCAACCTCCTGAAGAAACTGCGCCACGGCTACCTGATCTTCACCGTGGTGTTCATCGGCTGGTATGCCCTGGGCCAGCTGTCAGTGGTCAATGTGCTGACCTTCGTTCATGCGCTGGTGCAGGATTTCCGCTGGGAGCTGTTCCTCACTGATCCGGTGATTTTCATCCTCTGGGTGTTCACCGCCGCGAGCATCCTGCTCTGGGGCCGCGGGGTCTTCTGCGGCTGGCTGTGTCCCTTCGGTGCGCTGCAGGAGCTGATCAACGAGGCCGCTCGCAAGCTCAAGATTCGTCAGTACGAGGTGCCCTTCGCAGTGCATGAGCGCCTCTGGGCGATCAAGTACATCGTGCTACTGGTGCTGTTCGGCATCTCGCTGGAATCCATGACGATGGCCGAGAAGGCCGCCGAGGTGGAACCGTTCAAAACGGCCATCACGCTCAAATTCGACCGCCAGTGGTGGTTCGTCGCCTACGCCGTGTTTCTGCTGGCGATCAATATCTTCACCCGCAAGGTTTATTGCCGCTACGTCTGCCCATTGGGGGCAGGCCTGGCAATCACTGGCCGCTTCCGCCTGTTCGACTGGCTCAAGCGGCGCAAGGAGTGCGGCAATCCTTGTCAGGCCTGCGCCAACGAATGCGAAGTCCAGGCGATTCACCCAGATGGGCACATCAATCACAACGAGTGCCACTACTGCCTGGATTGCCAAATGACCTACCACAACGAAAACAAATGCCCGCCGCTGATCGTGAAGAACAAGCGCGCCAAGCGCGGCAAGAAGGCGCCGGGCGAGCCGACGCTGATCCCTGTCGTGCAAGTGGTGGGCCCGCAGAGCGATGCGCCAGACCGCGAACGCCCACAACCGATCGTTTGACCTGTCCGTACACGATAAGGAGCAATACCCATGAGCGAGAAGAGCATGCACACACCCGAAGCCCTGGAAAAGAGCGGCTTAAGCCGCCGTGGCTTCCTTGGCGCCAGCGCGCTGACCGGTGCCGCAGTGGCAGCGACCGCATTTGGTGGTGCGGTGATGAGCCGCGAAACCTGGGCGGCAGCGGTCAAGGACGCGCAGCAAAAGATCCACGTCGCACCAGGCGAGCTGGATGATTACTACGGTTTCTGGAGCGGCGGCCATCAGGGCGAAGTGCGGGTAATGGGCGTTCCGTCGATGCGCGAACTGATGCGTATTCCCGTGTTCAACGTCGATTCAGCCACCGGCTGGGGGCTGACCAACGAAAGCCGGCACATCATGGGGGAGAGCGCCAAGTACCAGAACGGCGACTGCCATCACCCGCACATTTCCATGACCGATGGCAAATACGACGGCAAATACCTGTTCATCAATGACAAGGCCAACACCCGCGTCGCGCGTATCCGCCTGGATATCATGAAGTGCGACAAGATGATCACCATCCCCAATGTCCAGGCCATTCACGGTCTGCGTCTGCAGAAGGTGCCGCACACCAAGTATGTGTTCGCCAACGCCGAGTTCATCATTCCGCACCCGAACGACGGCAAGGTCTTCGATCTGCAGCATGAAAACAGCTACACCATGTACAACGTCATCGACGCCGAAAAGATGGAGATGGCCTTCCAGATCATCGTCGACGGCAACCTCGACAACACCGACGCGGACTACACCGGCCGCTTTACCGCCGCCACCTGTTACAACTCGGAGAAGGCCTTCGACCTGGGCGGCATGATGCGCAATGAGCGCGACTGGGTTGTGGTATTCGACATCGAGGCAGCCGAAAAAGCAGTCAAGGCGGGCAAGTTCATCACTCTCGGCGACTCCAATGTGCCGGTGCTCGATGGGCGCAAGCAAAACGAGAAAGACAGCCAGTTCACGCGTTACATTCCGGTGCCGAAAAACCCGCACGGCCTGAACACCTCCAGCGATGGCAAATACTTCATTGCCAACGGCAAGCTTTCGCCGACCGTTTCGATGATCGAGATCGCCAAGCTGCCAGATCTGTTCGCCGACAAGCTACAAGACCCGCGCGACACCATCGTCGCCGAAGTGGAGCTGGGGCTCGGCCCGCTGCACACCACCTTCGACGGCCGCGGCAACGCCTACACCACGCTGTTCATCGACAGCCAGGTGGTGAAGTGGAACATGGCCGATGCGGTACGCGCCTACAACGGCGAGAAGGTCAACTACATCAAGCAGAAGCTGGACGTGCAGTATCAGCCAGGGCACCTGCATGCCTCGCTGACCGAAACCAACGAAGCTGATGGCAAATGGCTGGTGGCGCTGTGCAAGTTCTCCAAGGACCGCTTCCTGCCGACCGGCCCGCTGCACCCGGAGAACGACCAGCTGATCGATATATCCGGTGATGAGATGAAGCTGGTGCACGATGGCCCGACCTACGCCGAGCCGCACGACTGCATCCTGGCCCGCCGCGATCAGATCAAGCCGAAGAAGATCTGGGACCGCAACGATCCGTTCTTTGCGCCGACCGTGGAGATGGCCAAGAAGGACGGCATCAATCTAGAAACCGACAACAAGGTCATCCGCGACGGCAAGAAGGTGCGCGTTTACATGACTTCCATGGCGCCGACCTATGGCTTGACCGAGTTCACCGTCAAACAGGGCGATGAGGTGACGGTGGTCATCACCAACATCGACCAGATTGAGGACGTGTCTCATGGGTTCGTGATGACCAACCACGGGGCGAGCATGGAAATCAGCCCGCAGCAGACCTCGTCCATTACCTTCACCGCCGACAAGCCAGGCCTGCATTGGTACTACTGCAGCTGGTTCTGCCACGCGCTGCATATGGAGATGGTTGGCCGAATGATGGTCGAGCCGGCGTAACGCAACCGGGCGGGAACGGAGCCTCCGGTCCCGCCTTTTCATCTGCCTGGAAGCTGAAGAGGAAAAACGCAGTGCTCAGAGCTCAGGCGATAGGCAGGTTACAACCGCTGGCAGCGCTGCTGCTGGCCTTTTCCTGCGGGGTCGCCCTGGCTGCCCCGCAACCCATCACCCGCCTGCCGTTGCAGGCGGAAGGGGAAAACCGCTGGCGCCTGCCGGCGGGCGATTACCCAGGCCAGTTCAGCCTCGATCAACCGATGGAACTGATCTGCGATTCCGGCGCTGTCTTTCAGGCAGGTGGCGAGGGCAACGGTCTGCTGATCGAGGCCTCTGACGTAACGGTCGATGGCTGTACCGTCGTCGACTGGGGTCGCGACCTCACAGCCATGAACGCGGGCATCTTCATTCAGCCCAAGGCGCAGCGTGTAGTGATCCGCAACAACCGGTTGCGTGGCCCGGGATTCGGCGTGTGGGTCGATAGTTCGCGGGATGTCAGCCTGATCGGCAACCGGATCGAAGGCGACACGAGCATCCGTTCCCAGGACCGTGGCAACGGCATTCATCTCTACGCGGTAAGCGGCGCGCGGATCATCGACAACCAGGTGCGCCATACCCGCGACGGCATTTACATCGACACCTCCAACGGCAACCACATCGAAGGCAACGTGCTGGAGGATCTGCGCTACGGCGTGCACTACATGTTCGCCAACGACAACAGTGTGATCGGCAATATCACTCGCCGTACCCGTACAGGCTACGCCCTAATGCAAAGCCGCAAGCTGACTGTGATCGGCAACCGTTCCGAGCAGGATCAGAACTACGGCATCCTGATGAACTACATCACTTACTCGACCCTCAAGGACAACGTCATCACCGACGTCGAACGGGGCGATACCGGTGGTGACGCCATGATCAGTGGAGGTGAGGGCAAGGCGCTTTTCATCTACAACTCGCTGTTCAACACCATCGAGAACAACCACTTCCGGCGCAGCGACATGGGCATCCATCTCACCGCTGGCTCGGAAGACAACCGCATTTCGGGCAACGCCTTCGTCGGAAATCAACAGCAGGTCAAGTACGTCGCGACCCGCCCCCAGGAATGGTCGCAGGACGGACGTGGCAACTACTGGAGTGACTATCTCGGCTGGGACCGCAACGGTGACGGCCTGGGCGACGTCCCTTACGAGCCCAACGACAACGTGGACCGCCTGCTCTGGATGTACCCGCAGGTGCGGCTGCTGTTGAACAGCCCGAGCATCGAGGTGCTGCGCTGGGTCCAGCGTGCCTTTCCGGTGGTCAAGTCGCCAGGTGTGCAGGACAGCCATCCGCTGATGAAGCCGTCAACCGAACCCTTGATAAGCAAGACGCAGGAGCCAACGCCATGAGCGCTGTAGAAATCCAGGGCGTGAATCAGCGTTACGGCAACATGTCCGTGCTGCATGGTCTGAACCTGGCCCTCGCCGAGGGCGAAGTGCTGGGCCTGTTCGGCCATAACGGCGCGGGCAAGACCACCTGCATGAAGTTGATTCTCGGCCTGCTGACACCAAGCGAAGGGCGGGTGTGGGTACTGGGCCGCGCGCCGAATGATCCGGAGGTCCGACGCCAGCTCGGCTACCTGCCCGAGAACGTGACGTTCTATCCGCAACTCAGTGGCCGCGAGACGTTGCGGCATTTCGCTCGGCTGAAAGATGCACCGCTAAAGCAGGTGGACCAGTTGCTGGAACAGGTCGATCTGGCCCACGCCGCTGAGCGTCGGGTGGAGACCTATTCCAAGGGCATGCGCCAGCGTCTCGGCTTGGCCCAAGCGCTGCTCGGCGAGCCGCGCCTGCTGTTGCTCGACGAGCCCACCGTGGGGCTCGACCCCATCGCTACAAGCGATCTCTATCAACTGATCGACCGGATGCGCCAACGCGGCACCAGCGTTATTCTCTGCTCGCATGTGCTGCCCGGCGTCGAGACGCATATCAATCGCGCGGCGATTCTTGCCAAGGGCCGCCTGCAGGCGGTGGGCACTCTGGCGCAACTGCGCGTCGAGGCTGGGCTGCCCACGCGCATTCGCGCCAGTGGTGTCGGCGACAGTGCCGGCTGGTTGCAGCGTTGGGCGCGCGCGGGCCATAGCGCTCGTTCGCTGGGTGAGCGCAGCGTCGAGGTGTCAGCCATCAACGGCCACAAACTACCGCTGCTGCGCGAGTTGCTCGGCGAAGGGCAGCCGGATGACATCGAGATCTACCAACCATCGCTCGAAGACCTGTATCGCTACTACATGCAGCGCACCGGTGACGTCCGCGCTGCGGAGGGCGCGCTATGAACCCGATCTGGAACATCGCCCGCAAGGAGTTCAGCGATGGGTTGCGCAACCGCTGGTTGCTTGCCATCAGCCTGTTGTTCGCGGTGCTGGCGGTGGGTATCGCCTGGCTCGGCGCTGCCGCGTCCGGGCAGCTGGGCTTCACCTCGATTCCGGCTACCGTTGCCAGTCTGGCGAGTCTGGCGACCTTCCTGATGCCGCTAATTGCGCTGCTGCTGGCTTACGATGCCGTTGTCGGAGAGGACGAGGGCGGCACCCTGATGTTGCTGCTGACCTATCCCTTGGGGCGCGGCCAGATTTTGCTAGGCAAATTTTTGGGCCATGGGCTGATCCTGGCGCTGGCGGTGGTGATTGGCTTTGGCTGCGCCATGCTGGCCATCGCGCTGCTGGTCGAGAATGTTGATATAGGTCTGCTGCTCTGGGCCTTCGGTCGCTTCATGTTGTCCTCGACCCTGCTCGGCTGGGTATTTCTGGCCATGGCCTATGTGCTGAGTAGCAAGGTCAGCGAGAAGTCCAGCGCGGCCGGGTTGGCGCTCGGTGTGTGGTTTCTCTTCGTGCTGGTGTTCGATCTGGTGCTGCTGGCTTTGCTGGTGCTCAGCGAAGGCACCTTCAACCCCGAATTGCTGCCCTGGTTGCTGCTACTCAACCCGGCCGATATCTACCGTTTGATCAATCTGTCTGGCTTCGAGGGCGGCAACGCCATGGGTGTGCTGTCGCTGGGTAGCGAGTTGCCGATGCCGGCCGCCGCGCTCTGGATGTGCCTCGTGCTCTGGGTGGGCGCTGCTCTTTTGTTGGCCTACGGCGTGTTCCGTCGTCGTCTTGTCTGATCAACGAGAAGGAAAACTGTAACCATGAATGCGTTATATAGCCATGCTTCGCGTGTATTGATTGCCGCTGCACTGCTGTTGGGGTTGGCCGGTTGCGGTGAGGCGGAACGGGATGAACAGCCGCTCGAGCCGGTCGCCTTTCACAACAGCGATGAGTGCCACGTTTGCGGCATGTTGATCAGCGACTTCGCCGGGCCTAAGGGTCAGGCAGTGGAAAAGGGCGGGGTGCGGAAATTCTGCTCCGCCGCGGAAATGCTCGGCTGGTGGTTGCAGCCTGAAAATCGCATGCTCAACGCCAAACTCTATGTGCACGACATGGGCCGCAGCACCTGGGAACAACCGGACGATGAATACTTGATCGATGCCACCAGTGCCTACTATGTCACCGGCACCCAGCTGAAGGGTGCAATGGGTGCGGTGCTGGCGACCTTCGCAGAAGAGTCCGCCGCCAAGGGTCTGGCCGCGTTGCACGGCGGCCAGGTGTTGCGCTTCGAGGATATCGACCAATCGGTACTGCAACAGGCGTCCGGCATATCGCACGGTATGTCAGACCAGCAACGGGCTCACGCCGGTCATTAGGCCGCTAACCAACAACTCGATGAGGTATTTGAAATGATGGGCATCAGCATCTGGCAACTTCTGATCGTTCTGCTGATCGTGGTCATGCTGTTCGGCACCAAGCGCCTGCGCGGTCTGGGCTCGGATCTGGGCAGCGCGATCAATGGCTTTCGCAAATCCATGAGCGATGGCGAGGGCGCAGCACAGGGCGAAACGGTGAAGCAGGAGTTGAAGTAAGCGCTTCACTGAAGCCCTCAGCCTGCGGGCCAGGAGCTCAGGCAATCGGTTCGCTTGCCTCAAGACTTGTAGTTCACGTAGCTACTCAAATCGGCTCGCTTG
Source organism: Stutzerimonas stutzeri (assembly GCF_051028275.1). Classification (GTDB taxonomy): domain Bacteria; phylum Pseudomonadota; class Gammaproteobacteria; order Pseudomonadales; family Pseudomonadaceae; genus Stutzerimonas; species Stutzerimonas stutzeri_AS. The sequence goes on along the minus strand of NZ_CP069269.1, from coordinate 3,434,200 downwards.
TTGTAGAAGCGAGCGTGCTCGCGATCGTCGTTCAGCATCCGCCTGGTGCCGGTTACCTGTGTGAGCCCGGATCGCCAGCAAGCTGGCTCCTACCGGAAGCGGCGCGTCTTCGCCCGGTGTTCACTAAGCTGACTCAGCATCGGCTCGCTTGTCGTAGAGCGAGCGTGCTCGCGATCATTGTTTGGCATCTGCGTGATGCCGGTTACCTGGGCGAGCCGTTGGCGGAGGCGGGCGCTGGCCTGGGACCGGCCATCACCCAGACTCCCTCTCCTGAGAAAAGCTGATCGCAATCAAGTCTGCGAATGGCTCCTAACCTGTAGAAAGTAACCCTGGCTCTGATAATTTCCGAGCCGCAGTTATTCGGCCTGCAACTATGTATGGCAAGCCGACGCAGAAACTAGTCAGGAGGCCCGCGTGCAAGTCATCGATCGGCGAAAAGCCTTGAGTATCCCGCCGCTGTGGCGGCTTGCATTTCGTCCGTTTTTCTTAGCCGGCAGTCTATTCGCGCTGTTCGCGGTTCCGCTCTGGGTTGCGGTCTGGACAGGCACCTGGCCCGGCTTTCAGCCAACCGGCGGATGGTTGTCCTGGCATCGTCACGAAATGTTGTTCGGCTTCGCCATGGCCATCGTTGCAGGCTTTCTACTGACGGCAGGGCAGACCTGGACGGGCCAGCCAGGTATCTCCGGCAACAGGCTGATGGTGCTTGCGGTGGTCTGGCTGCTGGCGCGGCTCGGCTGGTTGTTCGGTCTGCCGCTGGCGGTGCTGATTCCGCTGGAGCTACTGTTCATGCTTGGTGTGACTGGCCTTATGGCGCGCATGCTCTGGGTGGTCAGGCAGAAGCGAAACTACCCGATCATCGCCGTGCTCAGCCTCATGACGGGTGCCGACGTGCTGGTGCTTTGCGGTGTTGCGCTGGCCGATGACGGTTTGCAGCGCCAGGGTGTACTCGCCGGGCTATGGCTGGTGGCGGCGCTGATGGCAATCATTGGTGGGCGCGTGATTCCGTTCTTCACGCAGCGCGGCCTCGGTCACACCGCAGCGGTCAAGCCTTGGCTCTGGTTGGACGTCGCGCTGCTGGTCGGCACGGGTCTGATCGCTGTACTCCACGCGGCCGGCTTGGCGCTGCAACAGAACCTCTGGCTCGGTGTGTTGTTTTCTGCCATTGCCGCAGGGCATCTGCTGCGGTTGGTGCGCTGGTATGACAGCGGTATCTGGCGCGTGCCGCTGCTGTGGTCGCTGCACCTGGCCATGCTCTGGCTGGTGGTCGCGGCAACCGGCCTGGCAATGTGGAATTTTGGTTTGCTAGCCAGCTCTAGTTCGTCACTGCACGCGCTGTCGGTCGGCTCCATGAGCGGTTTGATCCTTGCGATGATCGCGCGCGTTACGCTTGGCCATACCGGACGACCGCTGCAGCTGCCGTCCGGCATTGGGGGGGCCTTCGTGCTGTTCAACTTCGGCGCGGCGTCGCGGGTATTTCTCGTCAGCGAGTGGACAATGTTGGGGCTATGGTTGGCGGCGATCTGCTGGGCGTTGGCCTTCGCGCTCTATGCTTGGCGTTACGCACCGATGCTGGTCACTGCGCGAGTCGATGGTCACCCAGGCTAAGCGCCGAACACTTTCCTCTTAAAAAGCCGCCGTCTGTCTGTCTGTTTCGGTGCGGTCAGCTGCGGCTCGGCGATCGCGGGCATCGGAGATGACGAAAAAGACTTCAAGTGTCCACTACCGGTCGCACTGCGTTTATCAACAAAAATACTGCTGCAGAGCATCAATACTATTCATTGGAACTGCGTTTGTGCCGCACCGACAATGGGCACGCAAAATGACGAATGCATCAATTCGACGCATTCGCCACCTCAATTTGCCGAAGCGGCGTCCGTCAGCGGAGCCCTGTCGCTGAGGCAATCGATTTAGCTCGAACAAGTAGGAACCATGCACGAACGCCTTATCGACTGGTGCCGATCCTTTGTGCCTGATCCTTTTACGGCGCGTCCTGTCGAATGGCTGCGCGTCGCTACGGGCATCGGCCTGGCTTTGTTATTGGTCATTCCACTCAGCGCCTGGGTATTCGGCGTCTCGGTCACGCTGCCGCTGGCTGCGCCAGCAGCTGCGTCCGCGGTGCTGCTGTTCGCTGCCTCATCGAGTCCCTTTGCCCAGCCGTGGTCGGTGATCGCAGGCAACCTGCTCGCAGCGGCGATCGGCGTTGCGTTGGGCGCCAGCGCGCTTCCGGTGGCGATGGCCGCTGGCCTGGCCGGGGCGATGGCAATTGTCTGTCTGTTCGGTTTTCGCTGCCTTCACCCGCCAGGTGCTGCGCTGGCGTTGGTGGCGGTGGTTGGTAGCCCGGAGCTGCATGCCTACGGTTTTCAGTTGCTCTATCCTGTGGCGTTCAATTCGTTGCTGCTGGTGTCGATTGCGCTGATCTATAACAACCTTAGCGGGCATCCGTATCCCAAGGCGCGGGCACCAAAGACCAACGCGCATCACACCTACGACCCGCTGCCCAGCGAACGCATGAGCTTCAGCGAAGACGATATCGAACGGGCCTTGGCCGAGTTCGGTGAATACGTGGACGTCACCCGCGATGACCTCGCTCAGCTGATCAAACAGACCGAGAAGCATGCGCTGCGGCGAAGCATGGGCGAAATCAGCGCCGCGGACATCATGTCGCGCGATCTCTACTGGGCGACGGCTGACTGCTCCATACAGCGAGCGTGGCAAAGTCTGCGTGAGCACCGGCTGCATTCCCTGCCGGTGGTTGAAGCCGATAGTCGGGAGCTGCTGGGCATTGTCACGCTCGTCGACCTGCTGAAGCATCTGCGCTCCGCGCCGGCACGCTTGCGTCTAGGTCAACTGAAACGTTCAGAGGGCGGCCGTCTGCGTTCGATCATGACTACACCTGTGGTCTCGGTTAACGAGGATACGCACATGGTTGATCTGGTATTCCTGCTCTCCGACCGCGGTCTGCACTGCCTGCCGGTGGTTGATGCCAAGCAGCGCCTGGTGGGCATGATCACCCAGACCGATCTGATCGCGGCCCTCTATCGAAACTGGTTGAAGCACTTGCCCGACTGAGCCGCTGTTGCGCTGGCCGGGTCGGGTCGTGCTATGCACCGCATCACGGCAGCATTCGGTAGCGGCTGTCGGAACCTGTGGCCGGGTCGCAGTGCCTGAACGGTATACCCGCCTAAGCCGAGCCCCATGCAAGAGCGCCGCAACGACTGGCTGCGATCCTTTATTCCGGTGCCATTGAGCGTGGGGCCGAAGGAGTGGCTGCGCGCGGTATTTGGTGTCGGGCTGGTGGTGCTGCCGATGGTCGCGCTCGGGCTCTGGCTGTTCGGCGGTCCGGTCACGCTGCATATCGTTGCGCCAGCGGGTGCCTCGGCAGTCATTCTGTTTACTGCTTCATCCAGTCCCTTCGCCCAGCCCTGGTCGGTCCTTGGCGGCAATCTTATCGCCGCAACGATAGGCGTTGCCCTGGGTGCAAGCGGTTTGCCGACCGTTGCGGCAGCGGTGCTGGCTGTGTGCTCGGCCATTGCCTGTCTGTTTCTGCTTCGCTGCATGCACCCGCCCAGTTGTGCGCTAGCGATGGTCGCCGCCATTGGCGGGCCCGGGATCAGCGAACTGGGCTACGGCCTGTTGTTGCCGGTCGGCTTTAATTCGCTGTTATTGATCGTCGCTGCCCTGATCTACAACAACCTCACGCGCCATCCCTATCCCAAGCCGCGTGCATCGGCTGCCGGCACGCAGAGCGTCCCGCTGGGCGAAGAACACAGGAGCTTCACCAGCGATGACGTGGACCGCGCTCTGCAGGATTTCGGCGAGTACGTCGACGTAACCCGCGACGATCTGATCGAGCTGATCAAGCGCACCGAAACCCATGCGATCCGGCGGAGCATGGGCACAGTCGCCGCAGCGGACATCATGTGCCGTCAGTTGCACTGGATCGAGCCGGGCGCTCCGATTCGTCAGGCCTGGGCGATAGTGCGTCGCCATCGATTGCACTCGCTGGCGGTCATCGAGCCCAACAGCCATAAGCTTGTAGGCATCGTCACCCTGACCGATCTGCTACAGCACTTCGAGCCCAGCCCGTCGCGACTCAATCTTCGGCGGCTGACGTTCGGCCGCGAGGTCCGTGTAGAGAAAGTCATGAGCGCGCCGGTGGTCTCGGTACATGAGGACGCGCAGCTTGCCGATCTGGTGCATTTGCTGGCGGATCGGCGCATGTCCTGTCTTCCTGTGGTGGATGCCGAGCAGCGCCTGGTGGGCATGATCACCCAGACCGACCTGGTTGCCGGGCTGTATCAGAACTGGATGAAACGGTTGAGCGAGTGACGGTGAGCTGGTCGGCCTCAGCGGGATCTACCGTCTAGATCTCATAGTTCCAGCGCGACCAGTCGTATTCCTCGTCTGCCGCCTCGCGCAGCAGGGCGATTGCGGTGGAGAGGGCTGCGGACTCGGCTGCCCGTGAGTACACCACATAGATCGGGTAGCTGAACTCGGGCGCGTGGTCGACTCGCTTGAGCGCACCTTCGTCGAGGTAGCGCTGGACAACCCGGGTGCGGAAATAACCGCGGCCACCATGCTGCAGCAGATATTGCAGAGCCAGTGGGCCGAGGTTGAAGGACAATGCAGCACGAATGTGTTCCGGCAGGGCGCGGTCGTGCTGGTTCTGAAACGCCTGACCCCAGTCGACGTACAGATAAGGTTCGGGGATCGCGCTATGAACCACCTGAATCAGCTTTTCCTCGAGCAGTTGCTCGACTTGCAAGCCAGGCCGGTATTCGGGCTGGTGCACCAGCGCAGCGTCCAGCACGCCGAGGCTTAACTGCTCTTGCAGTTCATCGCCGCTGGCCACTTCGTTGCGAAAGGCATGGTCAAGCATGCTCTGGCGCAGCCGTCGCACCCAGGCAAGCATCAGTGGATTGCACAGGCTCACTTCGGAACCCAGCGACAGCAGGTTGTCGTAGCCACGAGGCAACGGCAGATCACGTCGAGCGGTTTCCCAGGTCTGCACCAGCTGGTTAGCGTAGGCGACGAAGCGCTCGCCATCGCTCGTCAGCCGCGCCCCGGCGCGGTTGCGCACGAACAGCCTGCAGCCAAGCTGCGTTTCCAGGCTACGAACCCGAGCGGTGACGGCGGTCTGGGTGATGTGCAAGCGCTCGGCAGTGGCAATGAAACTGCCGCACCGGATGATCTCGAGAAAGGTGCGGGCGAGATCGATGTCCATTGAGGGCTCACTTGAAAAGCCCGTATGAAAGCAGGTCGAACGGATAGATGAAAGCGGCTTCCGGTCTATCGGTGCTTAAATGCCCGGCCGTTCCGGCAGGGCGAGAAACATGCTCGCTCGGGTTGCCACGGATCGGGCGGAAATCCGGTTATCTGTAAGGCCAGCTTACTGGCGATCCGAGCTACCAAGGTTGGTCTCGCCAGCTCGCCGCTACGAAACGCCGTCTTGCTTCAAACCCGGCCTTCAATGAGAAGTTCCTTCGGCGAACTCGATCTTGTTGCCGACGTTGTATTTGCCGGACGGCTTGTTCATCGGGATGCGCTTGATCTCTTTCAACGTCTTCGCGTCGTAGACCAGCAAGGCGCCATCGGTGTCCCAAACGCTGAGCAGGGCATAGCGTCCGTCGTTTGTGAACTCCACGTGCGCGGCGTTCTTGCCGGGCATTGGGCGCAGTGTGTGGGCAATTTCCAGTGTCTGCTTGTCGATCAGGTGCACGGCGTCGTTATTGGGGCCGAAGAACACGTCGGTCCAGGCGTAGGGTGAATGCTGGTGACTTCGCATGAAGAAGCCCGGTCCTTCGGTGGGAATCTCCTTGATCAGCTTCCAGCTCTGCATATCCAGTACTGAAATCAGCCCTTTGCTGACGTTGGGCGTGGCAAACACCCAGTTGCCGCCGCGCTTCCAGTAGATCCCCGAACCGAGGTGCGGCATGCCTGGGAGGGGAATGTCCGTGACGGCATCGCCGGTGTCCAGGTCGATCACTTGCCCACCGAGGGCTTTGCGGGAAGTGGCCAGCAGGTAGCGGTAGTTTGGGGTAAAGGAGAAGTCGTCGAGGAAGTCGGCAGCCTCGATGCGGCGCGGCTGGAAGTCCGGCTCGCCTGCATAGGAAATCTCCCAGGCTTCCTTTACGTCTTTCAGTGCCACGACGAAGCTGTCGCGCGGCGGGGCGGTGTAGACGGCGCTGACCCGAGACTGGGTGCCGTCGGCGGCGACCGCGGGGATGTGCTTGACCAGCGACAGGTCGCGCGCGTCCAGCAGCACCAGGTTGCCCGGCAGGTAGTTGCCCACCAGCACCCAGCGCCCATCGTTGCTGACGGCGAGATTGCGGGTGTTCAGGCCGGCGCGGACCTCGGCGATCATGGTCAGGTTGTGCAGGTCGTAGACACTGATCCAGCCATCGCGCGACGCGAAGTAGACGAAGCGGCCATTTGGCGAGAACTTCGGCCCACCATGCAGCGCAAAATGCGAAGGGAAATTAGCCAGCTCCTCGAAACGATCCCCGTCCAGCACGCGCACATGATGGTTGCCGGCTTCCACCACGACGAACAAATTGAGCGGGTCGGCGCCGTGCTGCGGTGTGCCCGGCAGGGTGTTCACGTCAGCCAGGATGCGGTGGCTGGCGCGAATGTCAGCGTCGCTCCAGGTCGGCGGCGTTGCGGCAGGCTGATAAAGGTAGCTGACCAGCCCGTCGATCTGCGCGGTGCTCAATTGATCACCGAACGCGGACATCTGGCTGGCCGGGCGGCCATTGCGGATGACCTCGCGGGCTTCGTCGGGCTTGAGCCGGCTGAGGCTTTCGGGCAACAGCGCCGGGCCGGCACCACCGAGACGGTTAACACCGTGACAGCTCTGGCAATGTTGTTGGTAAAGCGTGCCCGCCTGGTCCAGCGACACGGCCACGGGTGCGGCGTGTACCGCACCGCAGAGCAGTAGCAGGACGAAGGGAATCAGTTGCATAGCGCCTCCAGGGCGGCCGGCTGTGAATGGGTCTCGGCGCGCAGACGAGCCGGAAACTCCAGAGCATGGTTGGCAAACAGACCGACCACCTCACCTATGACCGTCAATGTCGGAGGCTTCAATTGTTTTTCCTGCGCCATCACTGGCAGCTGTGCCAGGGTGCAACGCACCACGCGCTGATCGGTTCGAGTGCCGTTGACGATAAGCGCCGCCGGTGTGTCCACTGGCAGGCCGGCGGCGATCAGGTTGCATGAGATCTCGCCAAGGCTGGCCAGCCCCATGTAGAACACCAGCGTTTGCTTGCCCTCGACCAGACTGCGCCAGGGTAGTTGCAAAGCGCCGTCTTCCTGCAAGTGGCCGGTGATGAACTGGCAGGAATGCGCCAGGTCGCGGTGGGTCAATGGGATGCCGGCGTACGCACTGCAACCAGCAGCCGCAGTAATGCCTGGAACCACCTGACCGTTAATTCCATGCGCCAGCAGGTATTCAAGTTCTTCGGCGCCGCGGCCGAAGATGAAAGGATCGCCGCCCTTGAGCCGCACCACCCGCAGGTGCTGCTTGGCCAGATCGATCAGCAGCTGGTTGATCTGCGGCTGCGGCAGGCTGTGGTAGCCGCTGGTTTTACCGACATAGTGTCGGGCGCAGCGCTCGGGTAGGAGCTTCATCAGATCGTCGCTGACCAGGCGGTCGTAGACCACCGCGTCGGCCTGTTGCAGCAGGCTCCAGGCGCGTAGGGTTAGCAATCCGGGATCGCCGGGTCCGGCACCGACCAAGGCGACCTCGCCAGCGGCCAGCGTCGCGCCAAGGGAAGCGGGGAGAAAGTTTGGCTGATCCATGCGAACTCCTGCGGTCTCATCGGGCCGGCGGTATCTATGGGCGGCTCCTGGCCGCTCTCGGTGTCAAAGGGTGACGCTGGGAATGCGCTGCGTTTGCGGCAGGCCAATCTCCTGGTCACTGAGGTAGCAACCGGGGTCTTCGCCCCACAGGTCGCCTACGGCCCAGGCACGGGTGCGGGTATTGCCGTTGCAGATCGGCAGCCAGCGGCATTCGGCACAGCGCCCCGTTACGGCGCGTGGGTGCTGTCGCAGCGCCTTGAGCAGAGGCTCGGGCCGGTCCAGCCAGAGTTCGCGAAATGGTTGCTTGCGAACGTTGCCGACGCTGTGCTGCCACCAGTAGGTGTCCGGGTGCACGTTGCCAATGTTGTCGATATTGGCGATGCCGCCACCGGATGCATTGCCGCCCCAGGCACGGAGCATCCGCTCCAGACGATCACGGTACTCGGGTAGTTTGGCTTCGACCCACTGCAACAGCAGAACAGCGTCAGCGTCATTGTTGCCGCTGACGAAGTCGGTGTCGCGGCCGTTCTGCACGTCGTCCCAGGCCTGTTCGAAGAGCTGGTGCATGGCGTCGCGGGTCATCTGATGATGGGCATCGGCCTTGCGGCTGTGCTTGCCGCGGCCGCTGTAATTGAGGTGCGAGAGATAGAACTTCTGCACGTCGTGCTCACGCATCAGCGCCAGCAGGGCGGGGAGCTGCGGGTAATTGTTCTGCGTCAGGGTGGTGCGCAGACCGACACGAATGGCATGTTGGCGGCACAGGTCGATGGCATGCATCGAGGCGGCAAAGCTGCCCTTGAGCTGGCGCCAGTCGTCGTGCACCGCTTCCAGACCGTCGATGCTGATGCCCACGTAGTCATACTTCGCTGCGGCGATATGATCGATGTTTTGCTCGTCGATCAGCGTGCCGTTGGTTGACAGCGCGACGAAGAAGCCGCGTAGTCGCGCGTACTCGGACAGCTCGAAGATGTCGTCGCGCAGCAGCGGCTCGCCACCGGAGAGAATCAGCACGCGTACGCCGGCATCATGCAGATCGTCGATCACTTTGAGGGCTTCGCCCGTGTCCAGCTCGTCGCGAAAGACGCTGTCCGCTGAGGTCGCATAGCAGTGCTTGCAGGTCAGGTTACAGCGTCGCAGCAGGTTCCAGATCACCACTGGCGGCCGGCTCGCGCTCGGGCTGCGTGCCCCCAGCACCGGCATCGCTGGCCGGGCGAGGGCACGCAGATAATGGCTGATTCTCAACATGGGCGTTTCCTCCCCGCTCACGCGCATTGCGTGGTTCGTTGAGTGCAGCATCCCCGAGCAGAGCCAGGCCATCCTTGACCGGAAACAACAAAACCATGGTTAGGGCAAGGCACCACCCGATTGGGTCAGGTTGCCTTCCAGCCAGAGGGCTGTCACAGAATCGAGGACTGGTGTTGGCATCTCATGGATACAACCGAGCCGGATGGATACCATCGCGAACGCACCGCTCAGCGCGGAAAAGTGGGTCGGGCGGCCGATAGAATGAACCGGTTGGGAATTCAAATGCGAAAGACGTGGCCAGTGGTTAAGCACCACATTTCCTACTGCAGCGGAGCAGTCTAATGGGCACTGTCGAATTCGTCGGGCTCTATGTGCTTAACAGTCTGTTCTGGAAATGGATCCTCAGCTGGGGTGGTGCCCAGTGGATTGAGGGCTGGAAGAGCATGATTTTTCTGGACTGGTTTACCTGGCATTGGAATGCTGAGCAAATCCGTCTTTATGCGCTCGTTATCTGGTGCTTCTCTACGGTTTTCTTTCTAGTCGGCCTGTTCAAGCCTGAGTGGCGTTTTTGATGCCAGCCGTGCCTATCCTCAAGCCGGTCTTTTTCAGGATGCGGCTGCTGACCAGCATCTCATCGGCGTGACAAGCATTGCCGAGTAGCTGGCGAATCTGGGCACGATAAGCGTCGATCTCCTCCGCGCTGCGTCCATGCACCATGGCGAACAGGTTGTAATGCCAGCTCTCCCTGCGCGGGCGGCGATAGCAGTGGCTGACGAAGGGTTGCGCGCCGATCAACGGACCGAGGCGGGCGATGTCCGCGTCGTCCACGTCCCACACGGTCATGCCATTGTAGCGATAGCCGAGACGGTAATGATTGGGCACCGCAGCGATGCGACGAATCGCGCCTTCGGCTTGCAGTCGCTGTAGCAGCGCGAGGGTGTCGTCGACCCTGATTTTCAACCGCTCGGCCAGCCAGGCCCATGGGTCGTCTACCAAGGGCAGACCTGCTTCGGTAAGTTCGACCAGGCGTTTCGCCAGCGGTGCTGTGTCAGACCGGGCAGCCGATTCAGACAGCGAAATGCAGTCCGACATGGTAGGTCTCCTCCTTGGGCAGGTTGAGCACCGGCAGGCCGGTCAGCGTCTCGATACGCTCAATGCTTTCGGCAATGCCCTCAGGCGTGGCGCAGCCGAGCACGAACCACATGTTCCAAATGTGTTCGCGGCGGTAGTTGTGCGCGACTTCAGGCATCGCTGCCAGCAGTTCGGCTACTGCATCGAAACGTGACTCAGGCACTGATAGCGCGGCGAGGGTGAAAGCGCCGCCCAGCCGCTCGATGTCGAACATCGGCCCGAAGCGGGTCAGGGTGCCGTCGTCGAGCAGCGCTTGCAGCCGTTCGCGAAGCAGTTGCGGCTCCGCGTCCAGTTCTTCGGCCAGAGCCTGCCAGGGGTGACGTACTAGCGGCAGGCCATGCTGAAGACGGTTGATCAGGCGGCGGTCGAACTCATCCATGGGCGTGCTCCAGCGCAGCGGGCGGTGCGTAACGGCCGCCACACTGCTTGAAGGCGCGGATGCTGAACAGCAGCTGATGGGGTACATCCCGCAGTCCGTGCTCAGCGAGCATGTCTTCGATCAGGCGGCACACCTGCTCGCGTTCTCGACCATGAACCATGCAAAACAGGTTGTAGGGCCAGTCCGGCATCCGCCGTCGACGCTGGTAGCAAAGGTTCACACCCGCGGCCTGGCCAAGCTTGCGTCCGACCTCATCGACCTGTCCGTCAGGTACATCCATCACCAGCATCGCATTGGCGCGAAAACCCAGGGCGCGGTGCTTGAGCACCAAGCCAACGCGCCGAAACAGTCCGCTCTCGCTCCAGTCGCGCACCTGTTCGAGCACCGCATCCTCGCTGGCGCCAATGCGTTCGGCCAGCACCTTATACGGCCGCGCGGCCAGCGGCAGCCCGGCCTCGAGCAAGCGTCGCAGCTCTAATGCCTGGAGGTCGGTCAGGCGTAACGTCATGGCGCCTCTCCAATGGGGAAACCGAGGTCGATGCGGTAGGCCGCCTGCATGGCCAAATCGAGCGGGGCGAGCCCCGTTTGCGCTTCGATCGCGGCCAGAAGCGCGTCTATATGGGCACGATTCGGCCCGGTGAGCACGAACCAGAGGTTATAGCGATGCTCGCGGAGGTAGTTGTGATTGACCTCGGGGTAACGGTTGATCATTGCCGCAACCTGTTCCAGCTGTTCTTCCGGCACGGCGAGGGCCACCAGGGTGCTGGCACCGGCGCGACTGTGCTCGAACACAGGGCCGATGCGTGACAGACCGCCGCTGCTTTCCAGCTGTTCGAGGCAAACCAGTAGGTCGTCTTCGCTGCATTCCAGCGCTTCGGCCATGGCTCGATAGGGTTCGGCACACAGCGGCATCCCGTGTTGGAAGCGGTCGATCAGGCGGCGGCTGAGGAGGTCGATAGGCATGTCACAACCCCGTCTCGTGCGCGCGGCTGGTAAAGAAGATGCCGCTCGGGCTGTCTGCCGGCAGGCGCTTGATCAGCTTCAGTGAGTACGGGTCCCAGACCTGAACCTCGTTACCGTCGCGTACCGACAGCCAGAGCTGGTCGCCGCGGGCCGTGAATTCCATGTGCAGCACAGCCGGCCCGGGCTCGAGCGTTTTGATGATCTGGTGGGTCTCGCTATCGATGATCTGGACCTTGCCGTTGTCGGGGTGGGCAAAATTCACCCAGATCTGCCGGGCATCCGGCCGCGCCATGACGAATACCGGCTGGCCCGCGACGTCGATGGCGTCGGTCTGCTTCCAGCTTTGCGAGTCCATTACCAGCACTCGGTGTTGGCCGATGGCGGGGACGAACGTCTGGTTGCCCGCGACGGTCCAGCCTTCCAGGTGAGGCATCTTGTAGACGGGCAGCTTTGCCTGGCCGCGACCGTAGCCGTCGATGATGCGCTCGACGCCGCGGTCAGGGTGCCAAAGGTCAATCTTGCCCATGCCATCCTCGCCGAACAGTCCAGCGATGTAATAGCGGCCGTCAGGCGTGAGCAGCGCGTCGTAGGGCTGTTTGCCGATGTCTTCGAAGCGGGTAATTTCAGGCGTGTTGCCTTGGCTGAAATCCAGCAGCCAGGTTTCGTGGGTGTCGAACAGGCTGTAAATGAAGCGTCGGCCTGGCGCGTCGATGACACCGACCACGCGGGAGTTACGGCTGCCATCGGCCAGTGGCGTGGCAGGAATGTCCGCGACCAGTTCCAGCGACGTTGCGTCGAAGACGTTCACACCGCCCGGTTCGTAGTTGCCGACAGCGATCAGCTTCCCGTCCTGGCTGATGGCGCCGCCGATGCTGTTGCCAGCTTGCACCACGCGCTTATCGATGCGCTGGCGCAGCAGGTCGACCTTGGTCAAACCGCCGTCACGGCCGAAGACATAGGCGAAGCGCTCGTCGCGGGAAAATACCACCGAGGCGTGAGATAGATCGCCAAGCCCTTCGATACGCGCCAGGCGGCTCTTGCCACTGGTTTCGATGATCTGCAGGGAGCCGGTGGCCCGCTCCACCACTACGCCCATATCACCGGTGCCGCGCAGCGGTTGCTGAGCACAGGCACCGAGCAGCAGGCCGGCAAGGGCCAGCAACAGGGGTAGACGCTTCATGGCTTTGGGTATCCTTCGAGCAGTAAGTCAACCAGCCAGGCGATGTCCCCATCGTCGAGCAGGGCATTCCAGCCGGGCATGGCAGTGCCGGCCCGTCCGTGAGTCACGGTGGCGATCAGGTAGTCGCGGGGTTTACCATTGATGGCGTCTCGGGTCAGTGCGGGGCCAAGGCCGCCGGTCATGCGCAGGCCGTGGCAGGAGCCGCAGTCCTGCACCAGAAGGTGTTCGAGCTGAGCCTGGCGTTCGGCTGTAGGACCGTCGGCCAGGGCAGCGGAAAAGGGGAGGAGGGACACCAAGGTGAGCCCCAAACCGAATATTGCATGTCGGGACCTGATCATGATGTCCTCCAAGGTGTTACTTGAGGCTAAGAACCCACTCGGCTAGGGTCTTGGCTTCTTCTTCGGTGACTGGGTTTGGCGGCATTGGGATAGGACCCCAGTTACCCTGAGTGCCGTTCTTGATGTGGCCGGCGAGCATATCGACAGCGCCTTCCTGGCCCGCGTACTTGGCAGCGACTTCCTTCAGCGCCGGGCCAACCAGCTTGGCGTCGATGCTGTGGCAGGCCGCGCAAGGCTTGCTCTTGAACAGCGCTTCACCGTCCTGAGCCACGGCAGGCTGCAGAGCCATCGCGCCGCCTAAAGCGAGCAGGGGGATGAGAATCTTCTTCATGAGTGACTTCCTCAAGGCTAAAGGGGGATCTTCGTCCCCCCGGTTTTTACTCAGTACACGTCGTGCTGAGTGTTATGGACGTTAAATTTACCGGTTGGGGTGATCAACCTTTTGTCCTTGATCACTTTTTTCAGCTTTAACGTCTTGTCATCGACCACGACGATAGCCGATTGCTCCTCCTGGCCGCTCCAGACCGAGAACCAGACTTCGTCGCCCGCTTCGTTGAACTCCGGTTGCACGACGCGCTTGGCGCCGTCTGTCAGACCGGACCACTCGCCGATTGGTAGCACGGTATAGCCCGCTCCCAGATCGTCAATGTTGAACACCGCAGCGGACTGGCTGATCTTGGCGTCAGGGTTGAAGGTGGTGTCGAGGTACATGTGCTTGGACTTCGGATGGGTCTTGATGAACAGCGAGCCGCCGCCTTGTCCCTTGAGCGTTTCGACGACCTTCCAGGCCTGATCCGGATGTTTTTCCGGGTCGGTGCCGATCAGTGAAATGCTTTCATCGCCCAGGTGGCTGGTCGCCCAGACAGGGCCGAACTTGGGATGGACGAAGTTGGCGCCGCGGCCCGGATGCGGGATCTTGCCGACATCGACCAGCGCAGCGAGCCTGCGGTCCTTGGAGTCGATCACTGCAACCTTGTTCGAGTTGTTGGCCGCCGTCATGAAGTAGCGGTGAGTCACGTCCCAGCCGCCGTCATGCAGGAAAGGTGCGGTCCCTATGGTGGTAGTGGACAGGTTGTCGATGTCTTCGTAGTTAACCAGCATTACCTTGCCGGTTTCCTTGACGTTGACGATAAACTCCGGATGCTCGTGGGAGGCGATGATCGCCGCTACGCGAGGCTCCGGATGGTATTCCTGAGTGCCGACAGTCATGCCGCGAGTGGAGACGATCTGCAACGGCTCCAGGGTTTCGCCGTCCATGATGGTGTATTGCGGCGGCCAGTAGTCACCGGCGATCACGTACTTGTCTTCGTAGCCCTTGAATTTGGAGGTTTCCACCGAGCGGGCTTCAATGCCCACCTTGATCTCGGCGACCTTGGTTGGTTCCTTGGCCCAGAGGTCAATCATGTCGATCTTGGCGTCGCGGCCGATCACAAACAGGTAGCGGCCGGAGGCGGACATGCGCGAGATATGCACTGCGTAGCCGGTGTCGATGGTCTTGACGATCTCCTTGGTGTTACCGTCGATCAGCGCGATCTTGCCGTCGTCACGCAACGTGACCGAGAACAGGTTCGGCAGGTCCAGCTTGTTCATCTGCCTGGTCGGCCTGTCTTCGGGCTTGACCAGCACGTGCCAGGTGTCTTTCATCTGGGCCATGCCCCACTCCGGCGGGGTAGGCGGGGTGTGCTGGATGAATTTCGCCATGAGCGTGATTTCATCTTTGGTCAGTGCGTTGGAAGTGCCCCAGTTCGGCATGCCGGCGGGCGAGCCGTAAGTGATCAGTGCCTCCAGGAACTGCTGACCGCGCGCCTGGGTAATGTCGGGGGTCAGCGGTTTGCCGGTCGCACCCTTGCGCAACACACCGTGGCAGCCAGCGCAGCGCTGAAAATAGATTTCCTTGGCATGTTCGAACTCGCCGGCGTCCAGATCTGGTGCGCCGGGCGTATGGACGACCTGGGCGCTGGCCGGGTCAATGGTCGATGCCTCGCCCTTGAGCGCAGCGTTGGCGTTCTCGGCATTCACGGCGGCCTGGGCAACTGCCAGGCCGAGCAGTGAAAAGCCGGCAAACACGCCCGCCAATATTTTCTTGCTCATACGGTTTCTCCTCTGACCGCTTCGTGCGGTTCCTGCTTGATGGCGACGGTGTGGCAGTTCCTGAGTCTTGCTATGTGCGGTTGCATCCTAGGGCGGGGCCCTGGTTCGAGCGCTTGATGGCAATCAAGAGTCGATTCGGGATGCGCCAGGCGTGACGTCGTGTCGCGGGGCGGCCAATGGCAATTGAGAAACGGTATGGGGACGGTACGGATGGTCGTTCTGGCGGGCCTGTTGGTATTCATTTCGACCTGGGCTTGACCGCAATCAAGCTTCGCCGGCAGACGCCTTGAGAGGGGAGCCGGGGCGAATTAGCTTGGCGGCAGACAAATCAGCTGCTGCATGAGGTATCGCTAATGAACGCGCCCGAGAACCTGGTCGACATCGCACCTGCTCCGTTCTACCAATCCCTGGGCAACGAAGAGGTGCTCTTCGAGCAGGCCTGGCGGCACGGCATGCCGGTGCTGATCAAGGGCCCGACCGGCTGTGGCAAGACCCGTTTCGTGCAATACATGGCGCACCGGCTGAACCTGCCGCTTTACACGGTGGCCTGCCATGACGACCTCTCCGCTGCGGATCTGGTCGGCCGACACCTGATCGGCGCGCAAGGCACCTGGTGGCAGGACGGACCGCTGACCCGCGCCGTTCGCGAAGGTGGCATCTGTTATCTGGACGAAGTGGTGGAGGCGCGGCAGGACACCGCCGTGGTGCTGCATCCATTGGCGGACGATCGTCGAGAGCTGTTCATCGAACGCACCGGTGAGACGCTGAGGGCACCGCCTGGCTTCATGCTGGTGGTCAGCTACAACCCCGGCTATCAGAACCTGCTCAAGGGCATGAAGCCGAGTACGCGGCAACGCTTCGTGGCCATGCGTTTCGACTACCCGCCGGCCGAGGAGGAGGTGCGTATCGTCGCCAACGAGGCCGGGGTCGAGACCCCGCTTGCGGCGCAGGTGGTCAAGCTCGGCCAGGCGCTGCGCCGCCTCGAACAGCATGATCTGGAGGAAGTCGCCTCGACCCGCCTGCTGATCTTTACCGCCCGGATGATGCGTTCCGGCATGAGCGCTCGTGAGGCCTGTATGGCCTGTCTCGCCGAGCCGCTGTCGGATGACCCGCAAACCGTTGCGGCGCTAATGGATGTGGTCGATGTCCACTTCGCCTGAGGGCGTGGTCGTTCGGCGGCTGCCGGGTGATCTGGCGATGTGGTTCTTCATCCTCGCCGAGCTGACCGTGTTCGCCATTCTGATCCTGGCGTTCGCCGTGGCGCAGAAGCTCAACCCGGAGCTGTTCGGCGAAAGCCGCAAGGCACTCGACAGCTCGACGGGTCTTGCACTGACGCTCAGCCTGCTGACGGCCGGGCTGTTGGCCGCACTGGCAGTCGAGCAGGTGCGTGCTGATCGGGGGCGGCGGGCTGCGCTGCTGCTGACGGCGGCGCTGGGGTCGTCCTGCCTCTACGTGGTGCTCAAGCTCGGCGAGTATGCGCACCTGGTGTCGCTCGGGCTGGGGTTGGAGCACGACATCTTCTTCACCCTTTACTGGATTCTGACCGGCTTCCACTTCCTGCACGTGCTGCTCGGGATGGTCATCCTCGGCTGGATGGCGCTGCGCAGCTATCATGGCCAGTACCGACCGGATGACTGCGCCGGCCTTGAATCCGGGGTGCTCTACTGGCACATGGTGGACCTGGTCTGGGTGCTGCTCTTTCCGCTGGTCTACCTACTCGACTGACGAGGTCGCGATGTCCGCTTCCAAGATGCTGATCGGTTGCTGGCTGGCGTTGGCATTGCTGTCGACCGCCACCGTCCGGCTGGGCAGCGCCGGCTCGACCCTGCTGCTCGCCGGCGCCGTGTTCGCCGTTGCGGCAGCCAAGGCCTGGCTGATCACCGATGGGTTCATGGAGCTGCGCCATGCACCCCTGATGTGGCGCCTGCTGCTGCTCGGCTGGCCGATGGCGATGGCGGGCGGGATTCTGCTTGTGATGAGCCTGTGAAGGCGCTGCGGCGATCCTGCTGAACTGCACGGCTTTTTGTAGGAGCCAGCTTGCTGGCGATCAGCGGCGGCGGTTTTACCCGCTCGACATCATGAGCGCTGCCGGACGTCTGTCCCAATGAGTCCCCGCCACCCAGCGTTGGATCGCGAGCAAGCTCGCTCCTACGGTTCTTCGGAAGCGTGACCGCGCCAGACATCAGCGCTGAGGCCTGCTGAACCGCACGGCTTTTATAGGAGCCAGCTTTCTGGCTATCGGCGGCGGTTTTTCCCGCTCGACATCATGAGCGCTGCCGGACGTCTCATCCCCATGAGCTCCCCGCCACCCAGCGTCTAATCGCGAGCAAGCTCGCTCCCACAAAGGCAGCCGGTTCGGGGAGTGGAAGCGCACTCCACGCCCGTAGCAGCCAAGGGGACGCCCGGCCCTTGCTGGCGATCAGCGGCCATCCTGAAAACCCGACCTCCACGTTCAGGTTTTTCTTGATTGCCATCAAGCAGGTTTCGATAGCTCGCTTCTTAAACTGGCCACGCCAAGCCATGAGGAGACGACCATGTCAGACACCTTTACCAAGGGAATGGCCAGAAATATCTACTTTGGAGGGAGCGTGTTTTTCCTCCTGGTATTTGTGGGCCTGACCTATCACACCGAGCAGACCTTTCCCGGACGATCCAACGAGTCGGGTATTTCCGAAGCTGTCGTCCGCGGCAAAGCGATCTGGGAAAACAACAACTGCATCGGATGCCACAGTCTGCTCGGAGAGGGCGCGTACTTTGCGCCGGAACTGGGCAACGTCTTCTTTCGGCGCGGTGAGGACGCGGCCTTCAAGCCCTTCCTGCAGGCGTGGATGAAAGCTCAGCCGCTTGGCGTGCCCGGGCGCAGGTCGATGCCCCAGTTCAATCTGAGCGAGCAGGAAGTCGATGACATGGCCGAGTTTCTCAAGTGGACCTCGAAGATCAACACCAACAATTGGCCGCCAAACAGGGAGGGCTGAGAGATGAGCATCATGAATCCACATCTCAAATTTCAATCGCAGGCCGTGGCCAAACCCTACTTCGTGTTCGCCCTGATGCTATTCGTCGGGCAGATCCTGTTTGGTTTGATCATGGGTTTGCAGTATGTGGTGGGTGATTTCCTGTTCCCGCTGATTCCCTTCAACGTGGCACGTATGGTTCATACGAACCTGCTCATCGTCTGGCTGTTGTTCGGCTTCATGGGGGCGGCCTACTACCTTATTCCTGAAGAGGCGGACCGCGAACTGCATAGCCCGAAGCTGGCGATCATTCTGTTCTGGGTGTTTGCCGTTGCCGGCGTGCTGACGATCCTGGGCTATCTGCTTGTGCCTTATGCGGCATTGGCCGAACTGACTAGAAACGAACTTCTGCCTACCATGGGACGCGAATTCCTCGAGCAGCCCACGGTCACCAAGATCGGCATTGTGGTGGTCGCCCTCGGGTTCCTCTACAACGTCGGTATGACCATGCTCAAAGGCCGCAAGACGGTGATTAGCGTGGTCATGATGACCGGCCTGATTGGCCTCGCAGTGTTCTTTCTGTTCTCCTTCTACAACCCGGAAAACCTGGTGCGTGACAAGTACTACTGGTGGTTCGTGGTGCACCTGTGGGTGGAAGGTGTATGGGAACTGATCATGGGTGCGATGCTGGCATTCGTCCTGATCAAGATCACCGGCGTGGACCGCGAAGTGATCGAGAAGTGGCTCTACGTGATTATCGCCATGGCGCTGATCACCGGCATCATCGGTACCGGGCACCACTTCTTCTGGATCGGCGCGCCTGAGGTCTGGCTGTGGCTGGGCTCGATCTTCTCCGCCCTGGAGCCGCTACCGTTCTTTGCGATGGTGCTGTTCTCGCTGACCATGGTGAAGCGTCGCCGCCGCGAGCATCCAAACAAGGCTGCTACCTACTGGGCCGTTGGCACCACCGTGACCGCCTTCTTCGGCGCTGGCGTGTGGGGCTTCCTGCACACCCTGGCGCCTGTGAACTACTACACACACGGTTCTCAGCTCACTGCAGCCCATGGCCACCTGGCGTTCTACGGCGCTTACGCGATGATCGTCATGACCTTGATCAGCTACGCCATGCCGCGCCTTCGCGGTCTGGGTGAGGCACCCGATGCCCGTGCGCAGCGCGTCGAGATCTGGGGCTTCTGGATGATGACCCTGTCGATGGTGGCTATCACGCTGCTGCTCACCATGGCGGGTGTGGTGCAGGTCTGGCTGCAGCGAATTCCGGCAGATGGCGCGGCGATGTCCTTCATGAATACGGCGGATCAACTGGCGGTGTTCTTCTGGTTGCGGTTAATCGCCGGCGTCTTCTTCCTGATCGGGCTGATGTTCTACCTGTTCAGCTTTAGGCAGCGTGGTCGCGCAACGGCTGATGTTTCTGCGGCTGTTGCTGCGGCCTGAAACAGGTGCAGATGTGACCGACGGCCCGGCTGACTCAGCGGGCCGTTTCATTTTAAGAGCCGCGCCAGCGGAGTGATCACTATGGCCTTTGTCATTGAAGTCGAAGAATGGGTGGGCAGTGTCTGGCACCGCTTCATCACCCGCCGCGCCAGTCCTGATTTTCCCGACGCGAGCGTTTCGCTGGAAAACATGCAACGACCGTTGTCGGTTCTGTTTCGTGCCATGGGGGGCGACAGCGGCGTCGACGTTGGCGCCGCCAATGCTCGCGATCTGATCTTACGTCGTAATCTGCTCCAGCAGGTGGCCGGCACCTGCAAACAGCTGCCGGTGGCCTGGTGTAACGAGAGCAATCTGCGTTTGCCCCAGTCACTGGCAGTGTACCCAGAGCCGTTGCTCAATCAGGACCTTTATCGCTGGCTGGCGCTGCTCGCCGCACAGGCCGGTGTGATGCGGCATTGGGCGCGGGACAATCAGCGCTGGACGCTGGCCATACTCGATCGATTCCCGGCCATGCGGCCCCGCTATCAGCGGTTGGTCGAGGCGCACCTGCAGCTTCGTCCTGATCCCGCTACGCTGCCGCGCGCCGAAGCCGCGCTGGAACGGACGCTGCGCCAGGCGCTGCGCGTTCCGGGTAGCGTTACGCAATTCCCGCGTAGCGAAGTCGCGCCCTGGCCACTGCCGATGTGGTTGTATCCGGCCGAAAACCTTGGCGCTCCGCAGGCGACGGATTTCGGTGAAGAGGACCAGAGAGACCATCTGAAAGCACCTTCTGCCGAGCAGCAGTGCGTGCGCAAACGGGCCAGGCGCGTCGAAGAGAACGCAAGCAAAAGCGGGCTGATGATCTTTCGTCTGGAAAACCTCTTTAGCTGGTCGGAACACATCGAATTGGACCGCCAGGGCGACGACAGCGAAGACCTGGATGCGGCGCGCGTCGCCGAAGACCTGGACGAGATCGCCTTGTCACGTCAGCGGATGCGCAAGGGGGGCGGACTCAAACTGCATCTTGATCTGCCGTCCAGCGAGGTCGACGACATTCCCTTGGGCAACGGCATCAAACTGCCTGAGTGGGACTATCGCAAGCAGCGCTTGCAGGACGATTTCGTCAACCTGCAGATGATGCTGCCACGCGGATCGGAACCCGCGGCGCTGCCCTTGCGGCTCAGCGCGCTGGCGCGCAAGCTGCGGCGGCAATTCGAGCATCTGCGCACCGATCACCAGTGGCTACGGGCCCAGCCCCAGGGGTCGGAGCTCGACATGCAGGCCTGGCTTGACTTTCATGTGGAGCGCCAGCACGGCCAGTGCGTCGAGCGCGGGTTGTTCATGGAGCAGCGGCGGAACCGCCGCGACCTGGCTTGTCTCCTGCTGGCCGACCTGTCCATGTCAACCGACGCGCACCTGGACAATGAGCACAAGGTGATTGACGTAATCACCGACAGCCTGCTGCTGTTCGGCGAAGCGCTGTCTGCTGTAGGCGACGATTTCGCCCTGTATGGCTTTTCATCGCTGCGTCGACAGCAGGTCCGCATGCAGGAGCTCAAGCGTTTCGACCAACGTTACGGTGACGACACCCGTGGACGTATCCAGGCGTTGGTACCTGGCTATTACACTCGTATGGGCGCGGCTATCCGCCAGGCCACCGATCTGCTGGGCAAGTGCAAGCAGCGGCGCAAGTTGCTGTTACTGGTTACCGACGGCAAGCCCAACGATCTGGACCTTTACGAGGGCCGCTATGGGGTCGAAGACACCCGTCAGGCGGTGCTCGAGGCCAGGCGCAAGGGCTTGCTGCCATTCTGCATCACCATCGACCAGGAAGCCGGCGACTATCTGCCATATATGTTTGGTGCTAACGGCTTCACCTTGATCAAAGAGCCGCAACAGCTACCGCTCCGCCTGCCCCAGCTGTATCGGCAATTGACGAAGGACTAAGGGAAAGGCAGCACGCTACCAGCTAACATCAGGGTCGCTTTGGATGTAGGAGCCAGAATGCTGGCGATCAGGGACAAGCCGTAGGGTGGATGTGGTTTTACATCCATCGAGGCTCCGCCTGGTGGATCGGTGAGGCGTGATCCACCCTACGTGGCGCCGTAGGATCGATATCGCTTAGCGATACCCATTTGCGCTGGCTCAACGTGGCAGCCAGACGATCATCGTTGCGCAAAATAGCGTCAGCCCGACACAAAACCAAAAGAACCTACGCTGGCGTCGCTCCCCGGTCGTATCGGCCAGTGCGGGGAGGGGCATGCCACAATGGCTGCATTCGGCTTCCTGAGGTGGGTTGGGTTGCTGGCAGTACAGGCACTTGGGCATGACGATGTCCTCTCCTATCGCCTCCAGCTTGCCATGTGCTGCCAGGGTTCGAGATTGACCGCAATCAATCGCAAGCGAGTACGCTTGCAGCGTTACACGGCGCGCCTTCCCGTGGTGACAGTCCGCTCGGTCACTCGAAGGATTCGAGGCGCTGGCGATCGAGGATAGTGATTTGCCGGCCTTCCTGAGTGATGATTTCCTCATCGATCAAACGGCGGATGATGCGCGAGAACGTCTCAGGCTGGATCGAAAGGTGGCCCGCGATCAACTGCTTGGCCATCGGCAGCTCGAAGCTATTGTTCTCGTCTTTAAGGCGCGACAGCTGGGTCATCAGGTAGCGCACCACCCGGTGAGTGGCGTTCTTGAGCGAGAGTGTTTCGATCTCGTTGATGCGCTGGTGCAGGCGCACGCTAAGCTTGCCCAGCAGGGCGAAGGACAGCTTCTGGTTCGCCTCCAGCAGGCGCATGTACGCCGCGTTGGAGAAGCGATAGACCTGCGTCGGACACACGGCCTGGGCTGAGGCCACATAATTGGGCGTGTCCATCAGCATCATCGCTTCGGCGAACGTCTGGCGATTACCAATGACTTCGAAGACCTTCTCCTGGCCGTCCGGTGTCAATCGGTAAATCTTGATCGCGCCGGAAATGACGAAATAAAAGGCGTGCGCCGCTTCGCCCTGGTGGAACAAGGTGTCGCCCTTGTCTAGGTTGAGCAGTTGGCTCGCGCTCATCAGCTCATCCATCTGTTCGTCGTTGAGCGGTTCGAACAGGTGATGGCTGCGGAGAATCTGGTTGTGTACGCGGTGAAGCACCATGCAAAGCATCCTGTCTGTAATGATTGGTCGCCACCAGCCAGCTTGGCGCTGCGCAGAGTCTGCCACGCCTGGCCAGCGGAGCGAGCAGTCCAGCACGCGGCGAAGCGTCCTTACACAGCCTAGCCCACCCACAAAATTCGAATATTGATGCAGGTCGGGTCAGGACCCTGGCTAGCGCTCAAGTCCCTGAGTCGTCAACTTCCCGTTGCTGCTCGACGCCAAGCGCCGAAATCGTATTGCTACGCGGGGCGGTCGATAGCGCCCAGCGGCAGGCCACCGTTCCCGCGTTGGAGGCCAGCGGCGAAAACCGGGCGCAGGCGGGGCGGTTGCTGAGTGTCGACTGCGACAACTTGCACAAGCTGGCGCGCAGGCCTAGATCGAAATGAGGCTGAGCCCAGGCTGAATGCCGCTGAGGCTGTTCCGCCAGTCGGCGTGAGTCGTCTTAGAGGCGTGGCGGTCTAAGCTGCAACCATCACCATAAGGAGACTTCCATGGCTCTGGACCATGACCAGTTCCACCAGCTGCTGACCGAGGCCCAGGCCCACGCCGACCGAGCCGCGAGCGAGAACAATCCGCAGCACTATCAACAGGCTTTCGAGGCCAGCCTGAAGGCGATGCGCCTACTCGCTGACGAGTCCGGTAACTGGCGGGACGCAGTTGTTCGCGCGACTGAGGAGTTTCAGGGCGACGAGGGCATCTAACGCTGTATCAGGCCGGACGGCCATCTCAACGATCGGGCCGTTCAGATTGCCAGCAGCGCTCTGTAGCGTGCTCACGATCCGGCCTATCAAACGGCCCTCTGCCTGACTCCCAACGTCAACGTTGCGGGCTTGGCCTTCGTTGCCACGTCAGCTTCGGCTCCTTGACGCTCATCAATGCCCATTGTGGGCGTCCTACCTAGACTGCCGGCTTTCCGTTCACCCGGACGGGCACCGCTGCCATTGATGCGGTGCGCTTGATTTCGCATGTCTAGGAGTTGCCATGCACTTGGTCTGTCCAGCAGGTAGCCTGCCCGCGCTAAAGGCTGCCCTCCAGCAGGGCGCTGATGCCGTCTATGTCGGCTTTCGGGACGACACCAATGCCCGTCATTTCGCCGGTCTCAACATGGACGCCAAGCAGCTCGACAAGGGCCTGCAGCTGGTGCGCGAGAAGCGACGCCAGCTCTATATCGCCGTCAATACCTACGCACAGCCACATGGCTGGTCCCGCTGGCAGCGAGCCGTTGACCAGGCCGCTGATCTTGGTGTCGACGCGCTGATAGCCGCCGATCCCGGTGTGTTGGGGTATGCCGCGAAGCGCCACCCGCAGCTGAACCTGCATTTGTCCGTTCAAGGATCGGCGACCAATGCGGCCGCGCTGGCATTTTATCAGCAGCGTTACAACATCAAGCGCGCCGTACTGCCACGCGTGCTGTCGCTCAAACAGGTCAAGCAGGTGGCTGCCGAAAGCCCGGTGCCCATCGAGGTGTTCGCCTTCGGCAGCCTCTGCATCATGGCTGAAGGGCGCTGTCACTTGTCGTCCTACCTCACCGGCGAATCGCCGAATCTTTGTGGCGTCTGTTCACCAGCCAAAGCGGTGCGTTGGAGCGAGGAACCAGAAGGGCTGACCTCGCGGCTGAACAACGTGCTCATTGATCGCTACGCCGAGGGCGAATCGGCCGGCTATCCCACCTTGTGCAAGGGCCGCTTTATGGTCAATGGCAAGCGCTTCCACGCCCTGGAGGAGCCCACCAGCCTGAACACGCTCGACCTGATCCCGGAGCTCGCCAACATCGGGGTCACGGCAATGAAGATCGAGGGCCGGCAGCGCAGCCCTGCCTATGTCGAACAGGTCACCCGCGTTTGGCGGTCTGCGCTGGACGCATACCTGCAGGCGCCGCAGCGGTACGCCGTTCAACAAGGCTGGCGCGAGGTACTCAATAGCCTGTCTGAAGGCTCACAAACCACACTAGGCGCCTATCACCGGGCATGGCAGTGACTCTTTCTGCAAGGAACCAAGCATGAAACTCAGCCTAGGCCCCGTGCTGTTCTATTGGGATCGTCAGCAGACGCTGGATTTCTATGCCGACATGGTCGGCATGCCGCTGGATGTCATCTATCTGGGCGAAACCGTCTGTTCCAAGCGACGCGACATGCGGCTGGACGACTGGATCGGTCTGGCGCGTGAGCTGAGACAGCAATCGACTGCAGAGCTGGTGCTGTCCGGTTTGACGCTGGTCGAGGCCGCTTCGGAGCTGTCCAGCCTGCGCCGCCTTTGCGATAACGGCGAGATGCTGGTTGAAGCCAACGACGTGGGCGCCGTCCAGTATCTGTCCGAGAAGGGCGTGCCCTTTGTTGGCGGGCCTGCGCTCAACCTTTACAACGGTTATGCACTGGCCGAACTGGTCACAAGCGGTATGCAGCGCTGGGTGCCGCCGGTGGAAATCTCCGGAGCGATGATCAGGAGCGCGCGTGAGCAACTGTCGCAGCTGGACGTTGCCATGCCGGAAATCGAAGTCTTCGCGTACGGCCACCTGCCCCTGGCGTACTCGGCGCGCTGCTTTACGGCTCGCGCAGAGAACCGGCCAAAGGATGATTGCCAGTTCTGCTGCCAGCACTACCCCGAAGGCATTCCGCTGCTGAGCCAGGAAGGCGAGGCGTTGTTCACCATCAACGGCATCCAGACCCTATCCGCTTCGGTCAGCAACCTGCTGGCCGACTACCCGGCGCTGGTCGAAAACGGCGCCGATCTGCTGCGGCTGAGCCCGCGCACATCAGGCATGACCGACGTCGTTCTGGCGTTTGATGCGGTGCGCAAAGGCGGCCTGCCGCCTCTGGCTGTCGAGGGCTGCAACGGTTACTGGCATGGTCAGCCCGGCATGCTGCGAGCCGAGGAGGCAGGTTTATGCTGAAGCCGCGAACACACCTGCTGAAACTGGGCGAGCGTCTGGTGCCGCTGGTAGCCGCGCGAACCCCTTTTACACTGCAACGTATCGCGCTGGAGCGTAGCCTGAATCAGGTTTTCGCTGCGCCATTGTCTGACGATGCCTTCGAAGCATTGGAAGGCAAATGGATGCGGCTGGAAGTCGTCGACCTCAAGCTGGCCTGGTGTATGAGTTGCGACCGAAAGAGGCTGCGCATCGCCGAGCAGGCCCCGGTGCAGGTGACTATCCGCGGAAACTGGCGGGAATTCCTGTTGCTCGCCAGCCGTCGGGAAGACCCCGATACCCTGTTCTTCCGCCGCCGCCTGGTGATCGAGGGTGACACCGAGCTTGGCCTGGCAATCAAGAATCTGATCGACAGTTTGGACCCTGACCTGCTGCCGCCGTGGTTGTGGAAAATGCTACAAGGTGCCGGAGAGGACGTTGCGCTAGCCAGCCGGGCGCAGCCTAGGGGAGTCTGAGGCTGCTTTCGGCTGTTTTGATGGCCGCGCTCGTCGGCGGGTTAGACCACGTGCAGCTTGTGCCGCGGTTTCATGCGATCGCTGGCGATGATGTTGCACATATCCTCGAACAGCGCATCGGCTTCGGCTTCGGCTTCGGAGCAGTCTTCGCGGTAACGCTTGCGCAGGCCATAGCTGCTGAGGGTGATGTGAACGTTGGCGACAACGCCGTGCTGCGCCAGACAGGCGCGTGCGCAATGCAGCGGGCAGCCGTCGATGGCCAGGATCGCCCTGCCGGAGTTGGCCTTGTTGACCAGCGAATTGACCCGACCGCCGACGCCGGCGATGCAGGACATCTCTGCCAGACCGGCGCGGTCCAGGCGTACCGCAAGCGTGTTGGCCAGTTGCGCCACGTTGGAGCAGCCCGAGCAGGCGTACACCAGGGGCAGGCGAGGTGCTGACATGCTGTTCTCCTGATCCGAAATGTCAGGTGGCAGTATCCGGGCCGATACGGCATGCGCCCATGACGGTCATCAAGAAGCCGGGTCAGTCTGCCGCAGCTCAGTCCAGGTAAGCAGCCAGGCCTTGGCTGTCGAGGATCTCGATACGCCGGCGCTGCACGCTGATCATCCCCGACTCGACCAGCCGGTGCAGGATGCGCGAGAAGGTCTCCGGTTGAATGCCCAATCTGGAGGCGATCAGGCGTTTGGGCACGTCGAGGGTGACCACCCCGCTGCCGTCCTGCTGCGATTGGTAAAGAAAGCGCACCACGCGGTGGCTGGCATTGGCCAGGGTCAGCGTATCGATCTCGTTCAGGCGCTGATGCAAGCGGATGCTCAGCGTGCCGAGTATGTCCAGACAGATGCGGGGATGTTCCTCGAGAATCCGCCGGTATAGCGCGCCATGCAGGCTGACAGCCAGGCTGGCCTTAAGCGCCGTGGCGCTGACCGGGTAGTTCGGCGCTCTGGTGAACAGCAGGGCTTCGGCGAAGGATTCACCCGGTCGGATGACCTCCACCAATTTCTCCTGCCCATCGCAGACCACGCGATGCAATTTCATCTGGCCGCTGAACAGAAAGTAGAACCGCTCGGCCTTTTCGCCCTGGTGAAACAGTGAAGCGCCAGCAGGGAGGCGCTTGAGATTGGCCGAGGCGCATACCTCCTGCAGCGCCTCCTCAGGCAGCCGGCTGAACAGGTGGTGCCGGCGGAGGTCCGCGACGAGCGATATTTCAGTCAGCATGATTCCTCCGCCGGACCGCGTCCGGGACTGTTCGACGCCGCATCCTAGGTGTACGCGCCGCGACGTTTCCTTGATCGTGGGCAAGATTTCAGGCCCCAACCGCTACCCGTCTCTTTTCGCAAATTCACTGCGGTGAGTTGACGATGGTCAATTCGCTCAGCAGCACAATTGCCTACCTTACACAGCATCTAGTGTTCCTGGTTGTTCGAATCACTACATGTAGTTTTGGAGGCGTGATGCTGGGGCTTGAGGAAGTGAATCGACCGGTCTCACTGCGCAAGCGGGACGGGCGGCTGGTGGCATTCGAGCTAGCCAAGATTGCTGCTGCAATCGAAGCCGCTGGGTTGGCTACCGGTGAGTTCGAGCAGGCCACTGCCCAGGCGCTGACTGCTCAGGTGCTGGCGCGGCTGACGCAGCGGGTCGTGGAGGTCGAACAGGCCCAGGATGCGGTCGAACGCGTGTTGATGGAGGCGGGTTATTACGACACGGCGCGCGCGTACATCGTGTATCGCGAGCGTCATGGACGGCTGCGGCGCGATCGAAAATCATTGGTCGATGTCGCCTCCTCGATGAACGAATACCTGTCGCGGGAAGACTGGCGTGTACGCGCCAACGCCAATCAGGGCTATTCGCTGGGTGGGTTGATCCTCAACGTGTCGGGCAAGGTCACCGCTAACTACTGGCTGGACGAGGTTTACAGCCCGGAGATCGGCATCGCCCATCGCGAGGGCGATCTGCATATCCATGACCTGGACATGCTGGCCGGCTACTGCGCTGGCTGGTCGCTGCGCACCTTGCTGAACGAAGGCTTCAACGGCATTCCTGGTCGCGTCGAAGCGGGCCCGCCGAAACACCTCTCCAGCGCGCTGGGGCAGATGGTCAACTTTCTTGGCACCCTGCAAAACGAGTGGGCCGGTGCCCAGGCGTTCAGCAGTTTCGATACCTACCTTGCCCCCTTCGTGCGCAAGGACGGACTTGGCTACGAGAACGTGCGGCAGGCGCTTCAGGAATTCATATACAACCTCAACGTGCCGTCGCGGTGGGGCACCCAGACGCCCTTTACCAACCTGACCTTCGACTGGGTATGCCCGGAAGACTTGCGCGAGCAGATCCCCTATATCGGCGGCGAGGAGATGCCCTTCACCTACGGTGATCTCCAGGTGGAGATGGACTTGATCAACCGCGCCTACATTGAAGTGATGCAGGCCGGTGATGGAGTCGGGCGCGTGTTCACCTTTCCGATCCCGACCTACAACATCACTCATGATTTTCCCTGGGACAGTGAAAACACTGAGCGGCTGTTCGAGATGACCGCGCGCTACGGCCTGCCGTACTTCCAGAACTTCCTCAACTCGGACATGAAGCCCAATCAGGTGCGCTCGATGTGTTGCCGTCTGCAACTGGACGTGCGCGAGCTGCTCAAGCGCGGCGGCGGCCTGTTCGGTTCGGCGGAGCAGACCGGGTCGCTGGGCGTCGTGACGGTCAACTGTGCACGGCTGGGTTACCTGCACGCCGGCGACTGGAGGGGGCTGATCGAGCATCTCGATGCGCTGCTTGAGCTGGCGCGGCAGAGCCTGGAGGTCAAGCGCAAGGTGATCCAACACCACATGAATGCCGGGCTGTATCCCTATACGAAGCGGTACCTGGGCACGCTGCGCAATCACTTCTCAACCATCGGTGTGAATGGCTTGCATGAGATGGTCCGCAATTACACCGAGGACTGCGACGGGCTGCATACCAAGGCCGGCCAGCGTTTGGCGGTCGATCTGCTGGATCATGTCCGGGCGCGGCTGGTGCAATTCCAGGAGCAGACCGGGCATCTATACAACCTCGAGGCGACCCCGGCCGAAGGCACGACGTACCGCTTCGCCAAGGAAGACCGCAAGCGCTTCCCGGACATTCTCCAGGCCGGCTCCGCCGATGCGCCTTACTACACCAACTCTTCGCAGCTGCCGGTGGGCTTCACGGACGACCCGTTTGAAGCACTGATGCTGCAGGACGAGCTGCAATGCAAGTACACCGGCGGCACCGTGCTGCACCTGTACATGGCTGAGCAGATTTCCTCGGCGCAGGCCTGCAAGAACCTGGTGCGCACCGCACTCGGTCGGTTCCGCCTGCCTTACCTGACCATTACCCCGACGTTCTCGATCTGTCCGGTGCACGGCTATCTGGCCGGCGAGCACGAGTTCTGCCCCAAATGCGATGAGGCGCTGCTGGCCAAGCAACAGCCTTGCTGCGCCTGACCTAGCAATGTAGGAGCGAGCTTGCTCGCGAAAAACGGCTCGTCTGGCATTCGCGAGCAAGCTCGCTCCTACAGCAAACCATTCACCCTCAGAGGAGCGACACATGACCCAAGCCACTCAATTGCCCGAAGCCCAACGCCAGCGCTGTGAAGTCTGGACCCGAGTGATGGGCTATCACCGCCCGGTATCGGCGTTCAATCCCGGCAAACAATCCGAGCACCGTGAGCGCACCCACTTCACCGAGCAAGCGGCCGGGCTGGCGCGGTAGTCATGGGCGCTGCGCTACGGGTCGGGGGCATGGTGCCCCTGACCACGCTCGACTTTCCTGATAACCTGGCCTGCGTGCTGTTCTGCCAGGGTTGTGGCTGGCGCTGTCGCTATTGCCACAACCCGCAACTGATCCCGACCTGTGGCGCTGAAGAATGCGGCTGGGATGAGGTCCTCGGCTTTCTCGACGAACGCGTCGGCTTGCTCGAAGCGGTCGTGTTCAGCGGTGGCGAGCCAACCCTGCAGCTGGCGCTCCCCGACGCCATTGCCGAGGTGCGCGCCAAGGGCTTCAAGATCGGCCTGCACAGCGCCGGCATCAAGCCGAAGCTGTTCCGTCAGGTGCTGCCGCTGGTGGACTGGGTGGGGTTTGATGTCAAAGCCTTGCCTGAGCACGGTCGGCTGATCACGGGCGTCGAGGGCAGCGGTGAAGCCAACTGGAAAAGTCTGGAAGCGTTGGTTGCCAGTGGCGTTGCGTATGAATGCCGCACGACCCTCCATTGGGAGCTGATCGATGCCGAGCGCCTCTGGGATATGGCGCAGCGTATGCGCAAACTGGGCGTTGAACGGTTCGCCGTGCAATGCGTGCGTACCGCCCGGATGCTGGACGAATCGCTCTCCGACAGCCGCGCGCCGTATGATCAACAGAAGCTCTGGGATCGCATGGGGCAACTGTTTCCCTCGTTCGTGCTGCGAGGGTGACGCCAAACCCGCCGAGAACCAAGCCGGCTGTCTACCAATGCGTTGAAGCTGGCACGCGCTCTTGTAGGAGCGAGCTTGCTCGCGATCATGGGAAGCCTCAGGGTGTCATCCTTGTACTTAGACGGTACTCGGTTACGCCTGAGCTACGCTTCGACCCGGTTACCCAATATCCCGACGCATGCCAATGTGCGGTATCCCGTCTTCGAGGTATTCCTCGCCCACCGGCTCGAAGCCATAACGACCGTAGTAACCTTGCAGGTGCGCCTGCGCGGACAGATAAATCGGCTGGCCCGGCCATTTTTTCTCGGCATGGCCAAGAGCTTGTACCATCATTTCACGACCGATGCCCTGACCGCGTACTGAGGGTGCGGTCACGACGCGCCCAATGACCACGTCGCCGCCTTGCTGAATAGGGTCGAGCAAGCGCAGGTAGGCCACCAACTGTTGGTCAAGCCAGGCCATCAAATGGCAGGTGTCGCCCAGCAGATCCTGGCCGTCGACATCCAGGTATACGCATTGTTGTTCGACCACGAAGACCTCCGCGCGAAGGCGCAGGATCGCGTAGAGCTCTTGCGTGCTCAGTTGGGCGTGGGGTTTGCAAATCCAATCGATAGACATGGCGCAGGCTCGCAGAGGAAACAGCAGCGAATACTAAACGTATCCCTCGCATATGGCCCGATCGCCACTGCCGGGCCGCCTACAGCCGCTTCGACGCTGGCACTCGCTCTTATGGGAGCAGCTTTCACGCGAACGAGGGGACATTGGCTGGGTAGTCGGGGCCTCGCCCGCCGCTGGAGCCCGGCTAAAACAGAGCCTGATGAGACGGAGGAGGCTCGCGCGGTCAGCTCCAGCCCCAGAACTGCAGATACCAGCCATAACCGATCACCGCAGTCGAGAGCCCCACGCAACTAACCGCCGCCAGCCGACGCAGTCCATTGGCGCCATGGCGGCTGATCACGCCCCACGCCAGGTACAAGCTCCAGCCAACGGCACCGGCCAGCAGCAGGGCACGTGTCGGCTGCGCCCAAGCAAGGATGAAGCCTTCATAGCGCAGCAGTTTGATCGTCGTGGCAGAGAGCCCGAGAAACAGGCCGGCACCACCCAGCGGGATCAGCGTCAGGGCCAGGTGATGAAAGACGCTGTCGCCGCGCTTCATCAGCCGCACCGCAGCTTGCAACAGCAGCCAAAGCGCGCTGCCGATCAATAGCGAAGTTGTACCGATGTAGGTGAGTATCGCTGCGCCGTCCAGCCAGGTGAAGGCGTCGTTGTTTTGCGGGTAATGGGTCAGCAGCCACCAGGGCGCGTTGGCCTCCAGCGGCCAGAAGATATCGCGGTCGACGAGCCACTCCGCCGCGGTCTGCTTGAGGGTGATGAACCAGGGGCTGACCGTCCATTGGAAGGCACCCATCGCCAGCCCGATCATGCCGAAGAGGAGCAAGGTGCTGTCCCAGTGGCCGTGCTGCGACTGGTTGCCGACAATGAGGATTTCCCGATTGGGTGAGCGAGGGGCGAGGGCGACGGCACCGCGCTGGCCGCTACAGCGTCCGCAGGCATGGCATTCGCTGTTGCCCTGCATGCGGCGGATGTCGATCAATGGGGCGCAGTTGGGCGTGGCGAGTTTGGGTCCCTGATTGGCCTGCCAGCGTTCTTCGTCCACCTTGTAATGCATCGGCGCCAGCCGCGCCAGCAGGCCGAACACCCCGCTGACCGGGCACAGGTGCCGGCACCAGACGCGCTTGCCGCGACCATAGAGAAAACCGACGATCATCGCGGCCACTGTCGAGCCGCCGAGGATCAGCGCGGCGGCACGGCCATAGTCATAAACGCTGACGAGCTGGCCGTAGACGGTCGTCAGCACGAAGGCGACCGTCGGCCAGCCACTCCAGCGCATCCATTGAGGGGTTCGTTTGTTCAGTCCGCGCCAGCTGATCCATTCACTGAGCGAGCCTTCTGGGCAGAGCACGCCGCACCAGAGCCGGCCGAACACGACCATCGACAGCAAGACGAATGGCCACCAGAGCCCCCAGAACAGAAACTGAGCGAACACCGTGATGTTGTCGAGCATGCGCGCTTCGGACGGCGGCAGCGAAAGAAACGCCGGCACCAGCAACGGCACCAGGTAGAAAGCCACCACCAGCCACTGAACCAGGCGAATGGTCTTGGCATGCTGGCGCAACAGATCACCGATGCGCGCAAGCCAGGGGGCGGTACTGATCATGCGGGGCGGGCCTCCAGGCGAGCCTCTGGCTTCGGGCGCAACCAGGCCCAGACGGTCAGCCAATAAAGGCCCATCAGCACCACGGCAGCCGGCGATGGCATGGCGCGGTAGCCGGTCAGCCCGGCAATGGTGCTGCCCAGCGTGCTGCCATCATCGAGCAGCGCGGAGGTGTCCCACAGCGGATCGCCAAAGAATGAGTAGAACGTCTCTGGCACGTCCATGCCCATCAGCTGACCGCTGAAACGGTCGAGCCCGGCCATCAGTAAGGCCCCGCCCAGTAGCAGCAGTACCGTTTCGCTGACATTGAAAAACCGTTTCCATGAGAAAAAACGGCTACCAGCCTGCAGTACCGCGTAGCTCAGCAGTGCCAGGGCGAAGCCAAGCACACCGCCAATCATGAAGCTGGTCAGGTCCGAACCATTCTGCTGATGGCCAATTCCGTAGAGAAACACCACCGTTTCGCTACCTTCACGCGCGACGGCGAGCATTGCCAGCACCAGCAGGCCGATGCCGCTGCCCTGGCCCAAATGCGCCGCGGCGCTGTCCGCCAGATTTCGCTTGAGGTCCCGACCGTGGTGGTGCATCCAGCCGACCATCTGCAGGATCAGCAGGGCTGCGATTACGAGCATGGCGCACTGGAACCACTCGCCGGTCGGGCCAGCCAGCCAGTCACCAGCACTGAGAATGCCCCAGCCCAGCAGCGAGGCCAGGCCGAGCCCGGCAACCACGCCGCCCCATAACATGCACAACGCGCGTCGATTGTTCGGCTGCTGGCTCAGCCACGCATGCAGGATCCCGATGACCAACAGCGCCTCTACGCTTTCGCGCCAGACGATGAACATTGATTGGCCCATGTCGCTGCTCCTGTGAAGAGGCTACTTGGCGATGATTTCGCCTTTCGGGAGGTCCATGTGGAACTCGTCGAAGAAGGGGTAGCGGCCCGGTTTGAGCGGATGAATGACGACGAACGAGGTAACGCCGGACGAAAGGACCTTCTCCACCCGTAGGGGCGTGCTTTCGAACTCGGTCGGGCCGCTGCCGGCGTTGATGATGATGATCTTGAAGCGCTGGCGAGCCGGAACCTCGATGGACGCCGGCTCGAAGTGGCCGTCACGGATGGTCAGCTCATAGGTAGGCAACCCGGCCTGGGCGCCGCCGACAAAGCCGGCAGCGAGCAGGGCGAGAATGGAGAGCAGAGCGCGTCGCATGGCTGCCCCCCGGCTCAGTAGCCGCCTTTCTTGCCGATACCGGCGTAGGTGAACTCATAGTTCAACGTGCACTGTTCGAACCAGGGCGCGACGCCGGTTTCCTTGTCCACGTGACGGCCGAACATGGCGTGATCACCACCCGGCGGCGAGACGGTGAAGGTCAGTTGGTACTTGCCTGGCCCTATCAGCTTGACGTTGTCGCCGTAGTGCGGACCGTCGTTGGCGACCATCGGGTGAAACTCGCCTTCAATCTTCTCGTCCGAGCCTTTCTTGCTCAGGCCGTAGTGAATGTTCAGGTAGGAGACGAAGCTGCCTTCTTGCCAGCCGTTGCGGTTGTCTTCGGTCGCAGCAATATCGGCTTCCAGATGCACGTCGGACTGAGCGGCGTCGAGCATCATGCCGGCCGGTTCCATCTCGACCGGCTGCAGATACACCGCGCCGACTTCCATGCCACCGCACTGTTGCGGTTCACCGATGGGGTATTCCTTGGCTTGGGCGAGGGGAGCGAGCAGCAGCGAAGCGATTGCGAAGGTAGCGATGCGCATGAAGCCTCCGGAGAGAAGAGATGGATGATGAAAGAGGGTGGCAGTTGTTGCGCTTAACGATAATGATTCGCGTCAATGTTGAATGAAATAATTTGTTACGCATAGCCTGTCGAGGCTGTCTTCATTTCGTCGGGAAACCCTGCGAACCACGTCTCCTGTCGCCTCGGAGCCTGTTGGTGCGATGAGTTGTCACACCGTTTCAAGCCCGCCTCTTCCCCGTTACGTCCTGGCACCGAAACCGAACGCCTCGACTAAAAGCTGCCGCACCATCGATAGCGGCCTAACATATGCACTTTTGGAGCCTGGGAATTCATGCCTCAAGCTGTACTGGACGCTCGAACCGCTCGCGTACTGCCTTGGCTCGTTGCCATCGCGTTTTTCATGCAAACCCTCGACGGCACCATTCTCAATACCGCCCTGCCTGCCATGGCACGCGATCTGTCCGAGGACCCGTTGCGCATGCAAGGCGTGGTGATTGCTTACATGCTGACGGTGGCGTTACTCATCCCTGCGTCCGGGTGGGTAGCAGATCGTTTCGGAACCCGACGCGTCTTCTTTTCAGCGATTGCACTGTTCACGCTTGGCTCGTTGCTGTGTGCGATGAGCGCGAGCTTCAACCAACTGGTGATGTCGCGCGTGGTTCAGGCGGTGGGCGGCGCGCTGATGCTTCCAGTAGGACGTTTGGTTGTATTGCGTGCCTATCCTCGCAGCGAGTTCGTGCGGGTCATGACATTCATCGCACTGCCGGGAATGGTGGGGCCGTTGCTGGGCCCGACGCTGGGTGGCTGGTTGGTTCAATACGCCTCATGGCATTGGATATTTCTCATCAACCTGCCCGTCGGCCTGGTCGGTTGCCTTGCAGCCCTGCGTTTCATGCCCGATCTGAAAAGCGCCGTGCGGATGCGCTTCGATACCGTCGGCTTTGTACTGTTTGGCGGCGCCATGGTGTTGATCACGATCGCCTTGGAAGGTCTCGGCGAAATGCAGATGCCGCACGCCCGCGTCCTGCTCCTGATGGTGATCGGCAGTGCCTGCCTGGCCGCCTACTGGCTGCGCGCCGGACATGTCGAGACGCCACTGTTCAGCCCGACGCTATTTCACACCCGCAGTTTCGCAGTCGGCATCTTCGGCAACCTGTTTGCGCGTCTGGGTAGTGGTGCGTTGCCGTTTCTGCTTCCGTTGCTCCTCCAGGTCGCGCTGGGCTATTCACCCGCGCAGGCAGGGATGAGCATGATTCCCCTAGCGGTGGGCGCGATGCTGATCAAGCCGCTGGCCAAGCCGCTGATAGACCGCCTGGGCTACCGGCGCATCCTTGTGGCTAACACCTTGGTGCTGGGCAGTCTGATCGCCAGCCTTGCCACCATTGATGCTCAAACCCCAACTGCCATGCTCTTGGTGCATCTTGGATTGATCGGCGTGGTCAACTCGATGCAGTTCACAGCGATGAACACGGTGACACTGGTGGGCTTGAGCAACCAGAACGCGAGCAGCGGCAACAGCCTGCTGTCGGTTGTCGTGCAGCTGTCCATGAGCCTGGGTGTGGCGTCTGCAGGAGCGCTGCTTGGCGGCTTTACAGTACCCGGCGCAGATGGCGAGGCGGTTCTTAGCGCCTTTCACATGACGTTCATTTGCATCGGCGTGATGTCGATGCTGGCAGCGACGCTGTTCTTCCAACTGGACAGCAAACAAGCCATGGCCGCCAGACTGATCGACGACGAATGAGTGCGATGGGCTGAATCTCACCCATCTGCGCTAGCGATCAGTCGGCGCAGAGCTCGGCTTCTTCGGCTTCTTCTTCAGGCATCTCATCCGTGACGATCACGCGCGCGTGATGAGCATTCTCCTCCTCCATGCGGAGCCCAAAATACTGGGTGTCATACGCGTCCCAGAACGCCTCGACCTGCTCCATCGTGGCGGCCTCCAGGAGAACCTCCAGGCTGTGCTCCAGAACAATGGTGTAGAGTTTTTTGGAAAACATGATTAGCAGGCTCGTGCATGATTCGATAGGTCAGCCGCACCTCCGCAGCTGTGATGTCATTCTGACAGCCGAGACCGATTCTTGAGCGTCCGCTCATCGCCTCGTGGCAGGTTCCCGCTGAACGGTTCGAGCCGAATGTGGTCGCCCTCCGCTATGCCTGAGAACGGACGACACCTTTCCAGTCTCGGTTGTGCGTCAAGTTTGATGACATATCGCCTCGCTTGTTGATGCTGCCTCCTACGTCCGAAGCACACGAACGCCGGCGATCACGCAGCTGCGCGTTCCCAGGGTCAGCTCAGGACGCCTGAATATCCCGTTGCTTTTGTTTACCTGTACAAGTCGACAATCTGGACCTGTCGTCAAAGAAGACATAAGTTCTGTTGCCTGTCGGATCGACCTTTAACACTGGAAGGAAGTGGGCAATGGATGCGACAAGTGCTTTCTTGATCGTCACGGGATCTCTGTTTTGCGTATCACTGGCGTTGCTGATAGTGCTCTGGATGCAGTGGCTGCGGGCCGCGCAGTACAAGGCGGAATTGGCCGTGCTGCGTGATCTGCTAGAAGGTTTGGGCGCCATCATTTGGCGCCTCGAAACGGAAAATACCGAGTTGGCTGCAGGCTTGCGGGCAGAGACCGGCCAGGTCGAATTGCTCAAGCGGCAACTTGGGCAACTGCGTTGAGACCGATCTCGTCTCGTATCGCCCGTTCCTTCGTGTTTAGAGCCCCAGTCGGTGCTCGCGAGGCGTAAGCCATAAATGGCTATGTGTGAGCGGCTGCGCGATGGCGGCAGCTATTGGCTGTGCGTAACGACAACGTTCTGAGGAACTGTCGCGCCGATCACGCCCCCAACCTGTATGCGCCGCGCATTCGTGCGGTCCTTGAAGCGCAGAGCGGAGGAGATACTGATGAAAATCATGCGATCGGCATCCCTATCGGCAGCAGTTATTGCTGCATCGCTGGTTATGGGAACGCCCGCTGCGGCTGTCGCGCAGCAGAACCAGACGAATCAGTCAGGGCAGCAAGCTGCCACGGGGACGCGATCCATTACCGTTAGCCACAATGTGGTGGACGCGGTGGATGACGCGCGCGGGGCCACCATGCAATTCATCGACGCGCTGCTCGAGGCCGAGGAGGGGTTGGGCCTGGGTAATTGGAAGCAGCAGGAGAAGCGGCTCAGGCAAATCCGAAATCAGCTAGAGCAGATGGAAACCGTCCTGAACAAGAAGGCAGAAGCGACTGATCAGGAATGGCTTGACTGGTTGGGCAGCCCGGATTACGGCGTGACGATCATTGATCAGACCAAGAGCATCGGCTCCCAACTGGACCAGGTCTCGGAGATCCTCGCCGAGAACTGGCAGACCAAGGGC
Source organism: Stutzerimonas stutzeri (assembly GCF_051028275.1). Classification (GTDB taxonomy): domain Bacteria; phylum Pseudomonadota; class Gammaproteobacteria; order Pseudomonadales; family Pseudomonadaceae; genus Stutzerimonas; species Stutzerimonas stutzeri_AS. Next base: position 3,396,425 of record NZ_CP069269.1, on the reverse strand, counting down.
ATCCAGGTCCTGGTTGGCAGCAATGTTCTCGAGCAGCTGCGGGACCTGCGCCGGAGAACCGGTGACCTGCTCTATGCCATGGAAATGGCGGGCAACAACTATGGCTGGACCGTTGAGACCAATCATTTCCAGCAAGCCCGTGAGCGGCTAGCGAAGCTGTCAGAGGACATCGACCAGCCCTTGGTCATGACCGAGGCCGATTGGCGCGCCTACCTGGAGTCCGACCGGTTCCATATCGTCATCCATGACAACGTGTCGACCCTGGCTGACATTTTTCAAAACCTGGCCAAGCCGAACCAGGGCTGACCGATTACCCCCGTCTCGGACGGAGCGACATACCGCTGGGTTGTCGTTCCTGTCTTTGCGGATCGACCGCGCATGTGCATTCGGCTAAGGCAATACGCACGAGACGGTAAACGCTTCGATCAGCACGTCGTGGTCGGGTAGCAAGACCCATTCTCCAGCCGCCTTGACTGGAAATCGAAGCTCGACCACACCTAGATGTGAACGTGACGCGCGTTGGGGCAGTACTTATCGTTGGCCGGCGCGCAGTACAGCGGGATCAGTGGCGCATAGTCATCCGCGACGGTGGGGCGGATGGGGAGGGGCGGGAGACTGCCTGAGCGGGCTTGTCGCTACGCAGCGATAACGATCGCCAACACCAGGCCAAGGCCAATGATGCAATCTGCGCAGATCGACATCGCCATCAATTTGGTGCGCTCAATAGTGGGGAAGGGGAAGCGTTCAGTGGCCGTGATAACCAAGCCGAATCCGATAGTGACCATAGGTAGGAACTCCTTTTCGCTAAGGGTAAGACCAAATTCGTTTGACGTATGTGATTGCCCTCAAAATTGGCCGACTGGTTAGCGCAATGAGTCTCGCGCTTGAGCGAGAGGGATCGGTGCGCTTGTTTTAAAGGCGGCGCGGGTATTTTCCCCGCGGCTCGGCTGTCTAGGCGATCTTAACCGCATTCCACTGAGCCCTAACGGATTACCGGGTTGCAGTAGACGCGCACGGTGCCCGCTTCCACCCGGCTGCAGTTGATCTGGAAGCGAACCGGCACGTTACTGCCGGATTTGATTGCCCAAGCGATGTCGTCGGTTCGCGGATGCCTTAGCGCTTGGCATGTGGGCAAAATCGCTTCGCTCGCCGTCGAACTCAACGCCAACGAGCGGTGCCATAAGTCAGTGTACGTGTGCTTTTTGATGAAGCTGGTGCCGCCACTGCCTGGCGCGTTGGCCTGCGAAGTGACCATCCTATCGAGGCGACCATTTGCTAAACCGTTCCGATCAAAGCGTTGAGAACCAAGCGGAGCCACATCATTTTCTAACTAACGTTCGAACAGTCTGGCCCGTGTTGAGTTACAGCGTAGTGGCGTTACTTTGGGTTGCCGGCAGCGCCCTGGGCATTCGTGCGCTTGGATATCCCTGGTGGGCCTTGATGTTGGCGGCTGCGATCCTCGTGTTTTTTTCCGCCTCCATCATGCTCGTACTGCTCCGCCGCTCTGGCCGACACTTTGCAGCGAATCAGCAATTGCTTAGCGATGCGGAGAAAGGGTTCCTGATGTTACTTGAGGCGTCTCCGGCCTCTATCTGGCTTTATGATTTGCGCAGCCTGGCGTTAGTGCAGGCGAACCCGACCGCAGAGAGTAACTACGGATATACGGTAGACGACCTGCGAACAATGTCCCTAAGAGACCTATTTGATAACCGTACGCCAGATGATCAATCGCAAGTTGCAGCCGTAGAACGGTGGTTGCAGGGCGAGCATTCACTGCAAACGAGGTGTGGGACGCGGCGGATATCGAACATAACCGCAGGCGTATGTAGTGTAGGAAAGCAGAGCTTTGGGGTTCTGGTCGCGAACGATTGCTATGGCTCGTCAAGCTCAGCGACCGAACGAGCGAAGCGTTGCGCGCAGCTGGCTCAGCAAGTAGCGGGGCTTGGATACTGGTTATACGAGCTGGATACCGGAAATGGTGAATGCTCGGAGGAGGTGCGCCAACTCTTCGGTTTGGCGGAAGGTCAACTCTTTGATCGTAGGCGCTACGAGGCTGTGATCATTGAGTCGGAGCGGGAGGCAGTTAGACAGGTACACGCGACTGCAGCCGAGGCTGGGCAAGCGATACATCAATACCAGGTCCAGAGGGCGGGCACTGACGCACGTTGCCTGTATGAACGTATTCAGCTCAAGTTCGATCCCCAAAGTGGCCAGCGAACACTTTTTGGCGCTGTGCTTGATGTAAGCGAGCTGCGTTCTATCGATACGCGGCTTGCACGCCAGCGAACGCGGTACCAACGCATCATCAACGGCTTCGCCGAGGGTGTGGTGGTGCTCCGCGGTGACAGCATTCAATTTGCCAACGAGGCTGCTCGAAAGATGCTTCTGGCGGAACGTCCTGAGAGCAAACTGTTCGCTCAGTACATCCACCCGGACGACCGAGCCCGGGAAGTTGATCGTATTCGCGCTCTGCAAAGGGGGCTGATTGGTGAGTCTCCGCTGCGTCAGGTGCGGCTTGTCAGAACTGACGCAACCGAGCTCGAAGCCGAGGTCATCGAAATCAGGTTGGGCGATTCCGACCCATCAGACATTCAGCTACTCATTCGGGACGTTACCCAAACCCGCCGAATGCAAATGGATCTCGAGGACGCCAATCGGCGCCTGCAGGCCTTGTCGCAGCGGCTCATGGAGGTACAGGAGACGGAACGACGACAGCTGGCCCGAGACCTTCACGATGACATAGGCCAGCAGCTCACAGGGCTCAAGCTTCATCTCCAGCGAATGGCTAGGCAAATGGAGCGCGACGACGCGCTACGAGACCTGGCCGCTAGCCTCATCGACACGATCGACACGCTGCTGGCCACTGTGCGGCGCCTTTCGCTCGCGTTGCATCCGCTTCAGTTGGAAAGTCTTGGGCTGGAGTCGGCGATGCGATCGCACCTGAGCCGATTCCTGGTCGGTACGGGCTTACGATATACGTTCAAGGTGGAGGGCTCGCTGAATGGGCTCCCCTCATACCCCAGCCTGGTTGCTTTTCGCGTCTTTCAAGAAGCGGTCAATAACCTTGTCCGACATGCCCGAGCCAAGTCTGTGCAGATCAACCTGTCACGGCTGGCTGAAGGCTTGCGCCTGGAGATCGTCGATGACGGCTTGGGCTTCGATGTGGCTGCAGCGCACCAGAGCGCTCAAAGCTTGGGCTTAACAAGCATGCAGGAACGAGTCGCTTCTCTCAGTGGCGATTTGAAAATCTCCAGTTTGATCGGTGTCGGCACGCGTATCGCCGTTTGGCTGCCGACTGCCGGCTGGGAGTTCAGTCCAGAGGAGGATAAGTGAAGCGTGTCGCGCTGATAGATGATCACGGTCTTGTAAGGGCAGGTTTGAAGGCCCTCGTCCAGGACCAACCCGGGTATGAAGTAGTGGCCGAAGGAGATGATGGTTCTGATGTCGAGGCCATCCTCAAACAGGCTCGTCCCGACATTTTGCTCCTTGATATCAGCATGAAACAAATGGGTGGGCTCGATGTATTGCGGCGCTGGCGGCTGCTCTACCCGGATGTTCAGGTACTCATGCTGTCAATGCATACGAACGCTGAATACGTGCTTGAGGCGCTGCGATTGGGCGCGCGCGGCTACCTGTTGAAGGACGCAGCCGCTCAGGAACTCGAGCTGGCGCTGAGAGCATTGTCCAGAAACGAGTCCTATCTCAGTCCCGGCATAGCGCAAACGGTTATTCAGTCAGCTGTCCTTGATGGCCGAGACGCGAGTGTCGCTACGCCTTCTGTTCTGACGCCCCGACAGACTGAAATCCTTCGGCTGATCGCCAGAGGTTGTTCGACCCGTGAGATCGCAGAAGGGCTGGGGTTGAGTGTCAAAACGATTGAAACGCACCGATCCCAAATCATGGACCGGTTAAATGTCCACGACGTGCCTTCACTGGTCCTCTACGCAGTCCGTACAGGTCTGGTGAACCCGGATGACTAGATGCCTCTAAGGGTTTCCCTGATATCAAAGTGATCGCGCGGGGTGCACGCTCCACATTCGGAACACACTGCGAGTTGCCCCATGACCACCTCTCAACGCGATAGCTTCGTCGAACTGTACCTATCGCGACATAGCGAGGCTCAGCAGCCTCGACCGGCGCTTCCTGCATGGTTGTCATGGCTATTGGCGACAATTCTTACAGGCGGAGGCTTGCTGACTCTGTATGTTGGCCACCCGTCAGCGTTGCTGCCTACCTGGGCCATCGCGCTGGTGCTCGCGGGCGGTGGCGTGTTCGCATGGTCGACGCTTGCCTGCAGTGCGCTGCTGACCTGTCTCGGTTATTTGCTGATGTTTTGGTTCGCTCCGGAGCAAGTGCCGTTGGCAGCGGAGCTGTTGGCAATTGGCGCGATGGTTGGGGTGATTGGGCTTCTGGCTGGTCGGGCGGTTCACCTGCAACAACGGCTGCGCCGCGAGCAGTCCCAGGGCGACCTGCTTCGTCAGCTTTGTGACGTGTGGGGAAAGACCGACGGCAGCTGCCTCAAGGAGGTCGACCTCGAAGGACGCTTGCAGGCCATGAACGAGCGAGGCATGGCGGTCATGGAGGTCTGCGACTTCGACTTGTTACGAGGCTCCGACTGGCTCGGTTTCTGGCAAGGGGAATGGGAGGCTCCAGCGCGACGTGCCTTCGAACAAGCGCTGTCGGGTGAATTCAGCCAGTTTTCAGGGTTCTGTCCAACTGCCGCAGGAACACCTAAATGGTGGGATGTGCTACTGCTTCCCGTTAGGGGCGTGGATGGCAACGTGCGATCCATCCTCTCGCTTTCGTGGGACGTGACACAGCTCAGGACTGGCACGGAGGCGTTGCGGATCGCCAATGCAGACTACGAGGACTTGCTGAACGTCATTGACGACGGGTTCTATCGACTCGATAGAATCTGGCGCTTCGTTCAAGCCAATCCACGCGCCGAGTCATTACTGGGGCAGGGTGAAAGCCTCGTAGGCAAGACCTTGCCTGAGCTCTTCCCAGACCTTCCAACCAGCGAATTCGGCGATGCCTTGCGCGATGCCATGGAGCACGGTTTTGCTCGACATTTTGAATGGCATTCGTTGCGATTCGGTGGTTGGTTTCGCATCAGCGCCTATCCCCGAGCGGATGGCGTGAGCGTTTTCTTTACCGACATAACGTCGACTGTGGACGCGGTCCGCAATCTGCAGACCACCGAGGCGCGCCTGCGCCTGACGCAGACTATCGGTAGGTTTGCCGACTGGACCTATGACTTACACCTCCAGGAACTCGAACTTTCAGATCAGGCGAAGCAACTGCTTGAGCTGAACAGGGACCAGGCGACAGGGAGCCAGCAGGCGGTCCTGCTGTCGAGAATCCACCCCGATGACCGTCTCGCCTTTGTTACTGCCCTGCTTGATGTCACAGACGGTGCGAGAGTGCTGGATATCAAGCTGCGGGTCCCGCAACCGGCCTCTGAAAAGCTGCGCTATTTCCACTTTGCGGGTGCGGTTATTCGCCCCCATGGCCAGATCACGGAGCTGCTCGTGGGGTCCGTGCAAGACATCACTGCGCAGGAAATTCGTGCAAGAGCGCTAGTGGAGACCGAGGCCTTCACGCGAGGCGTGATCGATGCGCTCCCGCAATGCATTGCCGTACTGGATGAAAACGGACGCGTCATGACGGGTAACCACGCGTGGGTTAAGGCGACGCCTGCCGCGACCGGTGCGCCGTTTGGTCTGGCGGAGGGCGAAGACTACTTGCAGTTTTGCCGCAGCCTCGCGGCAACCGGTAGCGCCATCGCGCAGGAGCTTCTCGAGGGTGTTGAGGCGTTACTCGAGGACATCGGCGGGTCGTTGCGCCTTGAGTATTCCCTGGTCACCCAGAGCGAAACGAAGAACTATCAGGCCTTCGCCATGCTGATGGGGGGTACGCCTGCACGGGTAGTGCTTGTCCACGAGGACATCACCGAGGCAGTGCGGCTCAAGGCAGCCCTTGCCGAACAGACCCAGCGTTTGAACCTCGTACATGAGGGAAGCAACGACGGAATTTGGGAGTGGCGGCCAGCCGATAACCACCTATACGCGTCTGACCGCTTCGTCGAGCTGACAGGTTATTCCCCTGACGGTCACGAGGACTTCCCCCATTGGATACTGGCAAACGCCCACCCGGAGGATGTCGAGGCGCTGTCAACCAGTTGGAGCGGGCATCTTGAGGGTCGTCAGCCGCTCGACCTAGAGGTACGCCTGCGTACCGGACAGGGATGGCGCTGGTTCCGGATTCGCGGCAAGGCTCAATGGATCGGCGCAACGCTGCACAGGGTTGCCGGCGCGCTGATGGATATCACCATGCAGCGCGACCTGTTCGAGCGTGTACAGGCAAGCGAAGCCCGTTTCCGCGACATGGTTGAGCACTTGCCGCATGTATTCTGGGAATATGATGTGGCTACGTCCCGCCTGACCTACCTTAGTCCTGCACTGGAACGTGTCCTGGGGTTGTCTCCAGAGGCGGTATACGAGCAGCAGGACGCTTGGTTGCGCTTGGTTCACCCAGAAGACCGAGGCATTGCCGAGCAATTCAAACACCAGTCCCTCGTTGAAAACCAGGCTGCTCTGGCAGAGTTTCGTGCTGTGACGCCCGGCGGGGATGAAATATGGATACGGGATCGTGCGTTTCCGTTTTCCGATGCTGAAGGCAACGTCGTTCGGATGGTGGGCATCGCTGAAAACATCACCGAGGCGCGTACGTTCGAGAAGAAACTGTTCGAGACGGCCTATTTTGACCGTGTGACCGGCTTACCAAATCGCGATTTGTTTCTGCAGCGGCTGGAACAGCAATGTCAGCTGGCCCGCACCGAGGAGTCATCGTTTCTCATCCTCTCAATAGTGGTCAGCCGGATCAAATGGGTTCAGAAAGTCCTCGGTCAGGATGCGAAGAACGATCTTATGCAACGGTTGAGCGTTTGCTTCGGAAAGGCCCTGCAGGGACGGGGATACCTGGCGCGGCTTGGTAGCGATCAGTATGGCGTGCTGTTGTGCCGCCGTGATGAGCTGGCCGAAACCGATGCTGTTATCGAGGGGCTGCTGGCGTCCCTCTGCGATCCGTTTGAACTCGCGGGCGAAGCGTTGACGATAAATGCCTTTATCGGCGTTGCGCGCTATCAGGATGACGGCCGAGAAGCGGATGCGTTGCTCAAGCACGGGCAAGCTGCCGCGTACTCCATCGCTCAATCAGGGCGCAGCGGCCATGCCTACTTTCACCCTTCGTTACTCGAACAGGATCTCGACACGCTCCGGCTCGAAAGCGGTCTGGAAAGGGCGCTCGATCGCTCGGAGTTCACCTTGTACTTCCAGCCGAAAATCGGTCTGCACGACAAGCGGGTCTGTGGCGCGGAGGCGCTCATTCGCTGGAACCATCCGACCTATGGCCTGATCAGTCCGTTACGCTTCGTCCCGTTGCTGGAGGAGACCGGGCTGATCGTGCCGGTTGGCCTATGGTGCATCGAGCAGGCGGTGGCGCAACTGGCGCAATGGCAGGCGCGAGGGCTCGTAGACTTTGTGGTCGCGGTGAATGTCTCGGTCCGTCAGCTTCGTCCGGAGTTTGTCGGCCAGGTTAAACAAGCCATCGCACTGCATGAAATTCGACCGCACTGTCTTGAGCTGGAGCTGACCGAGTCGATCATGCATGCCGACGAAACCGCCGTTGAGGTGGTCAATCAGCTTAAAAAGCTGGGCGTCCGGATCGCGGTCGATGACTTCGGCACTGGCTATGCCACGTTAGGCAGCTTGCGCTCTTTCGTTCCTGATGTGGTGAAGATTGACAAGTCATTTCTTCAGAACCTGGTCGGTGAGCCTGCCGACCAAGCCATCGTACGCAGCGTTATCGACATGGGACATGCACTTGGCATGACTGTGGTAGCCGAGGGGGTCGAGACGCAGGAGCAGTGCGCGTTTCTCGAGCAGCTTCGGTGCGACCAGATACAGGGGTATCTGATTGCCCCTCCCATCGAGGCTCAGAGCTTCAGCGAACGTTTCGTAGATAACTATGAAGGAGCCGTTAGCTGGTGGTTAGACAGCGACCAACCGGTCCGCTAAAACGCCTATGAACGTTAGAGGCACTCGCGGGCCCGTCCTACCCCGACAGCGGATAATAAATCTTTAGCCCAAACCGCTCAGGGATTCCCCTAGGGCTCGCTCCACTACATCTAAGGGAGCGCCCGATATTCTGATTCGCGCCCCGACGCTTAAATCTCCCTGCCGTGGTTGGTAGCTGATTCAAGCCTCTCCAGTCCTTCCCCGGGCGCATGCTTTTGCGGCAATCGCCGGCCAGCTGCGTATGACCCTTTCCATTCGTAGTTGAGGAACACTCCATGGCCCTGGTGAAAAAGACCGCCGCGCCTGTCGCATCATCCGAACCCGTCGTATCGCGCAATGTGGCGCGTGATGCTGAAGCCCAGCGCAAGCGCGCTCGCACACTGGCCAAGCAGCAGCAGGCCGCTGAGCGTGTAGCTGCCGCCACCGCACAGTTGTCTACCGGCGTTAACGAAGCCGCGTCCGCCGCTGAAGAGCTCAAGCGCGCAGCGGACCAGATCGCCAGCGGTGCTGAAGAAGCCTCCGGTGCCGCCCAGCAGTCGCTCAAAGCGTTCGAGATCGTTGGTCGCTCCATTGAACTGCAGCAGCAGGCTGCCAGTGTCGCTCAGGAAAAGTCCGACGCGATGCAGACGCTCGCAGCCGTCATCAACACAGACGTAGCAGCGCTAATCGGCAACGTCAGCGTCGCCGCTCAGCGTCAGGCCGGTTCGGTCGATCGCGTCGCCGAGCTCAAGCAGCAGGCCGCCAACATCGGCGAAATCGTCAAGGCCGTGGGCCGCATCGCTGATCAGACAAACCTGCTGGCGCTCAACGCTGCCATCGAAGCCGCCCGCGCCGGCAAGCATGGCAAGGGTTTCGCGGTTGTCGCCGACGAAGTCCGTACCCTAGCCGAAACCTCCGAAAAGAGCGCCAAGCAGATCTCCGACATGGTCGGCAAGATCCAGCATGACGTAGAGAACATCGCCCAGGGCATCAACCAGTCAGCCGAAACCATTCAGAGCGAAGTGGAGAAGGGCTCCGTCATCACGGCTCAGCTCGAACAGATCCGCCTCGATTGCATCGAGATCGTCAAAGGCGCTCAGGACATCGCTGCGGGGGCCGTGCAGAGCAGCACCGCCGCACAGCAGGCCCTGCGTGGCGCGGATGCCATCGCATCGGCCGCGGAACAGCAGTCCGCCGCCGCCGAAGAATCGGCCAAGACCGTCGAAGAACAGGCACAGGCGCTGGCCGAGTGCGAGCAGGCCGCACAGAACCTGTCCGAGCTGGCCGAAGAACTGAAGTCCTCCAGTGACGTCGCCAAGAGCGCAGAAGAGGTGGCTTCCGCTGCTGAAGAGCTGTCCTCAGCCGTTCAGGAGATCAACCGCGCCTCGTCGCAGATCACCACCGTGATCGACCAGATCCGCCAGGGCGCCCAGACCCAGGCTGCCGCCACCGAAGAATCGGCTGCCGCCGTCAATCAGATCGAGAAAGGCCTGGAAGTTGCCCAGGGCCGTGCTACGTCGAGCCTGGAGAAAGCCAATGCGATCAAGGGGCTGATGGATACCAACAAGGGCAACATCGACGCGCTGGTCCGGGGTGTCACCACCTCGATCGAGGCGACCCGTGCCAGCCTCGTACAGATCAAGGAACTGGAACTGGTCAGCCGCCGCATCGACAAGATCGTCGATGCCATCACCACCGTTTCCATCCAGACGAACATGCTGGCCGTGAACGGCTCGATCGAAGCAGCGCGCGCCGGCGAGTTCGGCAAGGGCTTCGTGGTCGTAGCCACCGATATCCGCAACCTGGCCCACGATTCGGCTGAGAACGCGGATCGCATCAAGGACCTGGTCAAGGCCGTACAGGATCAGATCGGAGTGGTCGGGCGCGACCTGGAAGAGATCATTAACGCCGCCCTGGCTGAAGCCCAGAAGGCCACCGTCATCACCCGCAACCTCGACAGCATGGCGGGCGACGTGCAGAGCGTGGAAACCGGTTCGGCCGACATCCTTAAATCCGCCGAGGAAATTGGCGCCGCCATCGCCCAGGTAAAAGCTGGCATCGACCAGATTTCGTCTGCCGCGCAGGAAGCGGAGAACGCTGCCCAGGAAGCCGCCGCCGCTGCCAAGCAGCAGTCGCAGGGCGCCGAGGAACTGTCGGCTGCCATCGAAGAAATTGCCTCCCTGGCAGACGAGCTGCAAAGCGCCTGAATCCCTGAAGAGAGGGGATAACCCATGAGCCTAAGCAACCTGAAAACTGCTCTCGCCGCTACTGGCGAGGGCGAAGACGACGGCCTGGCGAGCAGCCGGCAGTTCGTGACCTTCACGGTCGGCTCGGACGTGTTCGCGGTCGAGATGCAGCCGGTGCAGGAAATCATCCGCGTACCGGAAGTGGTCCGCGTGCCGCTTACGCCGCCGTCGCTCAATGGCCTGGCCAATTTGCGCGGCAACGTGCTGCCGATCATCTGCCTGCGCACGCTGTTCAACCTTGAACAGCGTGAGGCCGACGACGCCACACGCGCGCTGGTGCTGAATCTCGGCCAACCGCTGGGCTTCGTCGTCGATCGCGTGGCCAGCGTGATCATGGTCGAGGAAGAGCAGATCGAGCCGGTCAGCAACGTCCAGGCAACCATCAACACCAGCCTGCTCACCGGCCTGCTCAAGCAGGTCGGCGGTCATGAACTGGTGATGATCATCGACTTCGCCGCGCTGATCCAAGGCAGCTTCAGCGAGAACAGCCTGTTGCAGCGCGTCGCAAGCAATGCGGGCGCCCTGACGCTGGGCGACGAAGAAGCTGACGACGAAACGAGTGATGAGCTGCAACTGGTCAGCTTTACCGTCGCTGAACAGGAGTACGGCATCGCCATCGATGATGTGCAGGAGATCGTGCAAATCCCCGAGCACATCGTCTCGGTGCCCAAGTCAGCCTCCCATGTGCGCGGTGTGATGACGTTGCGTCAGCGTCTGCTGCCGCTGGTGTCGCTGCGCGAGATGTTCTGCCTGCCGGGCCAGGCCACCGATGAACGCAGCCGCATTCTCGTGGTGAGCCTGGCCGGGATGTCGGTCGGCATCATTCTCGATTCTGTTAACGAAGTGCTGCGCGTGCCGGCTGCTCAAGTCGAGCCGATGCCGCCGATGCTGGCGCGTGACCAGGCGATGGCCGAACTCACCGGCCTGTGCCGGCTCAACGACGGCAAACGGCTGGTATCGGTGGTTTCCGCCGAACGTTTACTGCAGCACCAGTCGGTGCAGCGCGTCCTCAACGAAACCGACAAGGAACCTTCCGTGGACGAAGACCTGATGAACTCGGCCGAAACCGACGACGAAGAGCAACTGGTGGTGTTCCGCCTCGGCAACGAGGAGTTCGGCGTGCCGATCGACAGCGTGCAGGAAATCGTCCGTGTACCGGAGAACCTGACCCATGTGCCTAAAGCCCCGGAGTTCGTCGAGGGGGTGATGAACCTGCGCGGCGTGGTGCTGCCGGTGATCGACCAGCGCCGTCGTTTCGGCCTGCCGAGCATCGAGAGCAACGACCGTCAGCGGATCATGGTGTTCGTCATCAACGAGATGCGCACCGGGTTCATCGTCGATTCGGTCGCCGAGGTGCTGAAGATCTCGCGCAGCCTGATCGAGCCGGCGCCGAGCCTCTCATCCGAGCAGCAGCGGCTGTTCGGGCGGGTCGCCAATCTGCCCAAGCACAAGCGCATGATCCAGCTCGTCGAGCCGCGCCAGCTGCTCGCCGATGGCGAGCTCGATGCGCTGGCACGCGTGGCTTAAGAGAGACACGGTCATGATTCGTCTACTCATCGTTGACGACTCCGCGCTGATGCGCCGCCACCTGCAGCAGCTGTTCGAGGCCGAAGGCGACTTCGTCCTCGACACGGCTCGCAACGGGGTGGAGGCCATAGAGCGCGCGCGTCAGTTCGATCCGGACGTGATCACGCTGGACATCAACATGCCGGAAATGGACGGGCTTACCTGCCTGTCCATGCTCATGGCAGAACACCCGCGCCCGGTGGTGATGTTTTCCTCGCTGACAGAGCAGGGCGCCATGGCTTCGCTTGAAGCCCTGGCGCTCGGCGCGGTGGATTTCTTTGCCAAACCGGGCGGCACGATTTCGCTAAACATCGACCAGGTCCGCGAGTGCCTGGTAGACAAGGTTCGCGCTGCCGCTGGTGCGCGGATGAAGCGGAGCCGCCGACCGCAGCTTCGCAATGCAACAGCGGTTCAAGCCGAAGCCGCGCCGAAACAGGCGCCGGCTGCTGACTTGGCCCCGGTCGGCAATGGACTGGTCGTGGTCGGTTCATCCACTGGCGGTCCGCGGACGCTGGAGGAGATCTTCGCTCAGCTGCCCGCCAGCTATCCCTGGCCGATCGTGGTCGCCCAGCACATGCCTGCCAATTTCACCCGTGCCTTCGCCGAGCGCATGGACCGTGTCGCCCAGTTGACGGTAGTGGAGGCCAACCGGCCGATGCCGTTGGAGGCGGGCAAGATCTATATCGGCATGGGCAACAGTGACGTGGTAATCGGCACTCGTGTCGGCAAGCCCTACGTCATGCCCAAACCGGAGAACGCCGGCTACCTCTGGCATCCGTCGGTGAGCCTGCTGGTCTCGACGGCCATGCAGCACTTCGCGCCTGACCAGTTGATCGGCGTGATGCTGACCGGCATGGGCCACGACGGCGCCGACGAGATGGCCGAACTCAAGCGTCGTGGCGGCCGCACTATCGCCGAATCGAAGGACACCGCTGTGGTGTTCGGCATGCCTGCCGAGCTGATCCGCCGCGACGGCGCCAGCGAAATTCAATCCTGTCACGCCATCGCCGCCACGCTTATTCAGTGGTGTGCGCGCCAATCAACCAGTAGCAAAGGGGTGTCCTCGTGGCGCTGATTCGTTCCACCGGCATCGCAACGACCGCTGCCGCGCAACCGTTAGACCTGCAGTCGCTTACCACCCAGCTGCAGCAGGGCACCCCCGCCGAGCGACGTGATGCCGCGCGCGCCATGGCGACGCTCGCCGATGCGGGTGCGCTATTGATCAGCCAGCTGGAAGAAGAAAGCGATCGCTCGGTTATCGAGGCGCTCATCACCAGCCTGGCCGAGCGTGCCGATGAAGGCGCCGTCACTGCGCTACTTGACTGCCTGCGTAGCGAGGACGCTGCCCTGCGCAACGATGCTATCGAGGCGCTGAAGACCGCCGGCGGCCAACACCCACACCTGATTCAGGAGGCGCTGGCCGATAGCGATTCGGACATGCGCATCCTGACCATCGGCATCCTCGAATCGCTTCGCCACCCGGACGTCGAGCTGTGGCTGATCGAGCTCATCGAGCACGATCCGCACCTGAACGTTTGCGCCTGCGCTGTCGATCTGCTTTGCGAAGTTGGTACCGAACGTGCAGTGCCAGGGCTGGAGCTATGCCGCAGCCGGTTTCCGGGCGAGGCGTACCTGGACTTCGCCATTGGCCTGGCACTCAGTCGCCTGCAAGGAGCGGATGGCCTGTGAACGCCCGCACCGTCATCAGCCAGGACGATTTCGCCAAGTTCCGCGAATTCTTCTATCGCAAGACCGGCATCCAGTTCGAGGATTCCAAGCGCTATTTCGTCGACAAGCGTCTGGTCGAGCGCATCGAGGTCACCGGCTCCGAGACGTTTCGCAACTACTTCGTGAACCTGCGTTTTCAGGCGTCAGGCGACGAGCTGCAGCAGCTGGTCAACGCGATGACGGTCAACGAGACCTACTTTTTTCGCGAGGAGTATCAGCTCAAGTGCCTGGTCACCCATATGCTGGATGACCTGGTAAAGCGCAAGGCCGATCGCTCGCCGATTCGCATCTGGTCGATGCCCTCGTCGTCGGGCGAGGAGCCGTATTCGATCGCCCTCTACCTGCTGGAATATTGGAAAGGCATCCACGAGTGGGACGTCGAGCTGATCGCGTCGGACATTGACACGGCAATCCTCAAGCGCGCCGAGCGGGGCGTCTATAGCCCACGCTCGGTGCATAACCTGCCGGCCAAACTGCTGGAGGAGTATTTCAACCGGCGCAGCGACGGCGATTACCAGATCAGCGACGACCTGCGCCAGAGCGTCGAATTCACCCGGGTAAACCTGATGAACCCCGCAGACCTGCGTGGCTACCGGGACTTCGACGTCATCTTCTGCCGCAACCTGTTGATTTACTTCGACGACCTGTCACGCCGCCAGGCGGCGGACACCTTCTTCGACGCGCTCAAACCCGGCGGGATGATCTGCCTCGGCCACTCGGAATCGATGAGCCGTATTTCCTCGCTGTTCAACGTACGCAAGTTCCCTGACGCAATCGTTTACCAAAAGCCGCTGGAGGCCCGATGAAACGCATTTTGATCGTCGATGATGCGGCCACCGTGCGGCTGTTCAATCGGCAAATATTGGAGTCCGCCGGCTACACCGTGGATGAGGCCGTCAATGGCATCGAGGCGCTGGAAAAGGCGTTGCAAGCCACCTACGACCTCTACTTGGTGGATGTGAACATGCCTATGCAGGACGGCTTCAGCTTCCTGCGTCAGCTTCGTGCCCAGCCTATTGCCCAGGCTCCGGCGGTGATGATTACCACCGAGGCTGGCGACCATGACCGGCAGCAAGCCTACGAGGCCGGCGCCAATTATTACCTGACCAAACCCATCAAGCCCGATGCGCTGTTGCATCTGGTGCGCCTGCTCGCTGGAGACGCCGCGTGAACGCTCTGCTGCAACAATTTCTCCAGGAGAGCCGCGAGGCGCTGGAAAGCATCGGCAGTACGCTGCTGGCCATGGAACGCGAGCCGGGCGACCGCTCGCGCCTGGGCGAGCTGTTTCGCCTGGTGCATACGCTCAAAGGCAATTCGGGCCTGTTCGATTTTCCGGCACTGACTGCCGTGCTGCATGCCGCCGAAGACGTGATGGACGCGGTGCGCAACGAAGCCCTGGGTTTCAGCCAACCACTGGCCGACCAACTGCTCGATGCAGCTGATTATGTAGGGGCTTTTCTCGACGCCATTGGAAGCCAGGGCGCTGCGGGTGCTGACTTTCAGGTTCCGCCGCGCGCCCTGGTCGATGGGCTACGCGGCTGGCTCGTTGTACCGGCGGTAAAAGTAGACGAAGCGGTTACCGCCGAAGCATCTGTGTGTCCAGCGTCGAGCTCCGTCTTGCCAGCGGATCTGCCTGATGACATCCGTGAGGCGCTGGCCCAGTCGCTGGAAGCCGGACGCGAAGCGTTCCTGCTCGACTACCGGCCGGCTGCCGACTGCTTCTTCCAGGGTACCGATCCGCTGCATCTGGCGCGCCAGTTGCCGGACGTGCTCTGGCGCCGCATCACTCCGTTGGCAGCCTGGGGTCCGGTTGCCGAGATGGATGCCTACGCCTGCAACATACGGCTCGAACTGCTGCTGTTGGGCAGTGATGCCGCGTTGGCCGAGCACTTTCGCTACGTCTCCGACCAGGCGAGTTGGCTGCCGGTCACTGGTGCGGACTTGCAAGCGCGCCTCGAAACAAACGAGCTCCCGGCTGGTGCGACCTTTGTCGGTTTCGATCCGGTGGCGATGGATATCCTGCGCACGCAGCACATGGCGCTATCGGCCTGCCGCCAGCAACAGTGGCCGAGTGGACAACATGAGGCTATTGTCGCAACGCTGCAACGCATAATCGCCAGCCAGGCCGGTACCGGTGCGCTTGCTAGCCTGGACGATTGCCGTCAGCAGGCCGATCGCCAGGGCAGCGTTGAGCCGTTGCTGACTTGGCTATCCAGCGAATTGGAGGAAGCCATTCTCAGCGGCACGCCAGCGACCAGTCCTACCGCGACGCCGATGCATGACTGGCTCAACGCACAGCTGAGCGAAAGCCCACAGACCGCTCCGGTCATGACGCCGCAAGCGCCGACCCAGGCGGATGCCGCCTCCCGCAAGTCTGAAGAACCCGCCGGGCAAGCAACCGCCAAAATTCTCAAGGTCGAGCAGGAGAAAATCGACCGGCTGATGAACCTCATCGGCGAGATCGTCGTGGCGAAAAACGGCCTGCCGTATCTCGCCGAGCGCGCCGAAGAACAGTATGGCCAGCGCGAACTCGCACGCGAGATCAAGGCGCAATACGCGGTCGTCAACCGCATTGCCGAGGATTTGCAGGACGCGATCATGCAGGTGCGCATGATGCCGGTGTCCTTCGTGCTGCAGCGCTTCCCAAGGCTGGTGCGCGATATTGCGCGCAAGCTCGACAAGAAGGTCAACCTGGTCCTCGAAGGCGAGGAGACCGAAGCCGACAAGGCGATGATCGAGGCGCTTGCCGATCCGCTGGTGCATATCGTGCGCAACTCGCTGGATCACGGTTTGGAGTCGCCTGCTGAACGTCTCGCCGCGGGCAAGCCCGAGACCGGCACTCTGCGGATTCGCGCCAGCCAGAATGCCGATCACGTAGTGATTGCCATCGAGGACGACGGGCGCGGCATCGACCCACAAAAGATCAAGGCCAAGGTGGCCGCCAAAGGGCTGGTCGAGCCGGCAGCACTCGATGCGATGAGCGATCAGGAGCTGATCAATCTGGTCTTCCTGCCGGGCTTTTCCACCGCTGAGCAAGTTTCCGACCTGTCCGGCCGTGGCGTAGGCATGGACGTGGTGCGTTCGGGTATCGAGAAGGTTGGCGGCAGTCTGCGACTGGCCAGCCAGGTAGGGCAGGGCACCCAGCTGAGTCTCAGTTTGCCGCTGTCAATGGCGGTCACGCAGGTCATGGTCATCGAGTCGGGCAATCAACGCTTCGGCATCCCGATGGATCAGGTGATGGAAACCGTCCGGCTTTCAGCGAACGCCATCCACACCATCAAGCATCAGCCAACCGCTCAGCTGCGAGGCCGCACCATTCCGCTGAAAGGCCTCAATCAGCTGCTGGCGGTGCCGACTGAGCAAGTACAAAACGAAGATGGTGAGTACGCGCTGATGGTGCTGCGCAGCCGGGGCGAACTGGTCGGCCTGCTGATCGATGATTTCCACGGCTCGGTCGACATCATCCTCAAGCCGATGATCGGGATCCTGGGTGAGTTGTCCGGCTATTCCGGCACCGCGGTAATGGGTGACGGCTCCATCCTGATGATCCTCAACCCCACGGAGCTGTTCGCATGAGCCTCACATTCAAGCGCGATGTGGCGCATCTGGCCGAGCAGGTCACCGTCGAAGACGCCGAGACGCTGCTCGAATGGCTGGTCCGTCACCCGGCCGGCAAGATCAACATGAAAAACCTGGAGCACCTGCATGCCGCCAATTTGCAGGTGCTGATGGCGACCCGTCCCAAGGTGACGGTGTGGCCTGCCGATTCTGATATCCGCACGTGGCTCGAAGCCGCGCTGCAACCCTAAGGAGATTGCTGTGAGCAAGAAAATCATGATCGTCGACGACTCAGCCACCATGCTGATGAGTCTGCGCAGCAGCCTGGAAATGTCTGGCTTCAAGGTCGAGGCTGCCAATGACGGTGTACAAGCCATGGGCAAACTGCAGGGCGGTTACAAGCCGGACCTGATCATTACCGACATCAACATGCCGAACATGGGCGGGCTCGAGTTGATTGGCAAAGCGCGCGCCCTGCCGGGCATGCGCTTCACCCCGATCCTGGCGCTGACCACGGAAAGCCAGCAATCCAAGCGCGACGAAGCGAAGAAAAATGGAGCTACTGGCTGGCTGGTAAAGCCAATCGGGCCGGCCGATCTTCTTAAAGTCATCAAGCAAGTGCTGCCTGGCGCTTGAGGTAACAAGCCATGAGACGGGTCAATTTATCGACCGCCAGCCTACCGGTGCTGATCATCGGGCTTGGCGTCAGCTCTCCTGCCTGGGGCGCATGGTTAAGCGGAGTGCCGACGATCGGCGCTTTCGGGATCGCCGCGCTGGTCAGCGTGCCGATGGCATTCGCTGTGCGCACTGCATGCCACAAGGCGAAGGTCGATGAGCCGTCACCGAGTGGAGCCTATACCGAACCGTTGTTAAAAAAGGCTGGTGCAGCGGCCGCCGCCGTGCCTGCTTTTTCGCGGATACTCCAGCGCAACCTGAACGAGGTGACGGACGACACGGAGCGGCAGGTATTGTCTGCCATCGAACGTCTCAACAACATTCACGGGACGACCCGCCAGCTCTGCGATGCAATCGAAAGCGAGGCCAAATGCGCAACCGAGCTATCCGCCGAAGCGGATGCACAGGTCAAGCGAAACGCACAAATGCTGGCGACCCTGGCTGCCTTCGAAAAGGAACGGCGCGACAGCTTTTCAGCCGATATCCAACGCATGAATGCGCTGTATCAGGACGTGAAAGCGACGGCTCCGTTGATTGCCCTGATCGGTGATATCGCCAAGCAAACCAACCTGCTCGCGCTCAACGCTGCGATCGAAGCGGCTCGGGCAGGCGAATCGGGGCGAGGCTTCGCCGTTGTCGCCTCGGAAGTCCGCAATCTGTCAGCTAGAACAGCCGAAGCCGCGGACTCCATAGCCAGCACGATTCAGGCGCTGGCCGGGCGTTTCGAGTCCGAGTCGGCTGCGGCGCAGAATCGCCAGGATGATTTTCTCTCACGAAGCGGCCTGGATCAGGTTGGCGAACAGCTCAACTGTATGGTCAAGCATCTGGGTACCGCCTCGGAGTGTCTGGACGCAATGGTCGGCAACGCCCTCAGTCTCAGTGATCAGGTCAATCAGGACGTGCTGGGTGTTCTGGGTAGCCTGCAGTTTCAGGACTCGCTGCGCCAGAGATTGGCCCAGAGTGGCGAAACCCTGGATACCCTGAGCGAGGTAATGAATGCCTATAGTGTTGCGTTAGCCGCTCCGGAGTCTGCCAACGCGGCTGACCTGCCGGATCTCGACGAGCATATGCAGGCGCACCTGAGCCGGTACGTGACTCATTCGCAGCTGCGCGGCCACCTGGAGGAAACCGGTCGTGGCGGAAAATTGCCGGTCGATGGCGCTGCGATCGAACTGTTCTGATCAATTAATGGCTGGCTCGATCGCAGCCGCGCATCAACTGAGACCGAACTAATCAGTCCGTGCTCAATCGCAGTTCAATAAATAAGGTGGTGCGCGAATGAATTCTCAGGCCGGTACCCTTGATCTAACGGACTGTGACAAGGAGCCAATTCATATTCCGGGATCTATCCAGCCACATGGGCTGCTGGTGGTTTTGAAAGCCGATACGTTGCGCGTCACTCAAATGGCCGGCGATACCGAAAATCTCTTAGGTAAAGAAATGGCCGAACTGCTCGGCAAGCCTGTAGAGGCAGTGGTAGGCGCGGAACTGAGGGACGCGCTTGTGTCCCTGGAAGCAGACAGTCCCGAGCCTCTTTATGTCGGGTCTTTACACCTTCCCGGACGCCAAGTGACTAGCCTGGACGTCACAAGGCATTACCGTAAAGGCTTGCTGATTCTAGAGTTGGAACCTTCCGCAACGTCTAACCTGAGCGCTACCGAAGCGATAGGCCATATACGGCGGATCCTGGTTAGCTGGGAAGAGGCGGGGACGTTGCAAGAACTTTATGACGCGTCGTGCAAATCGCTGCGGATATTGACTGGCTTCGATCGAGTGATGATCTACCGGTTTCTGGAGGACGATACCGGGGTCGTGATCGCAGAACATAAGGCCGACGACCTTGACGCGCTTGTCAATCATCACTATCCGGCCTCTGACATCCCTAAACAGGCTCGCGCGTTATATCTCAAGAACCCGATACGTTTGATAGCCGATGCGGACTACAAACCCGCACAACTGTTCCCTATTGTCGATCCGGTTTCGGGATCGCAGCTGGATATGAGTGAGTGCAGCCTGCGTAGTGTTTCGCCTATCCATGTTCAGTATCTTAAAAATCTGAACGTGGCTGCTTCGATGTCCATATCGATCATCGTGGATGGGCGGTTGTGGGGGCTTGTTTCGTGCCATCACACCTCTGCCCGGTTCGTTCCATACGAGTTGCGTGAGACATGTAGGCTTCTCGGCCGAATCTTAAGCCAGATGATCAAAGCCCTTCAGGATGCGGCGAGAAGTGCGCAGTCCGAGCGGCTTACGGCGGCGCGTGAACGGCTGCTTCGGAATCTGGCGAATGTAGATTCCGTAGAAAACGGAGTGGCCGAGTATCTCAAGGACATGCAACAGCTCGTGCAGGCTGATGGAGCAGCGCTGATCCGTCATGGAAAACTAAGCCAGACAGGAAGCACCCCGTCGGAGGATCAGACCCGAGAACTGGTCCAGTGGCTGTTGGATAACACCCGATCCCCAATCTTCGCTACGTCCAGCCTTTCAAACGATCACGAGCCGGCCAAGGCTTATTCCATCCAGGCCAGTGGTCTGCTTGCTGCGGTCATAGCGCACAGCGGCCCATTCGTATTGCTTTGGTTTCGCGCCGAGCACGTCGAAACCATCAATTGGGCGGGTAACCCGCACAAGCCGATCGAACCAGGCAGCGAACCAGGCCAGCTCACACCGCGGAAATCATTCGAAGACTGGAAAGAAACGGTCCGCAACAAAGCAAACCCTTGGAGCGAGTCTGAAATTGATTGTGCGCGGCTATTTGGCCGTGCGATTCATGACATGCGGACGCAGCACATCCTCACGGAAATGAATCTGCAGCTACAAAAGACACTTGCAGTCAAGCAGGCTCTTGCAGAGAGGAAGTAGCCCAATGCTCGGTCAGCCTTTCGGCTTTGGCCCTTGCGTAGTGTTCCTGCTTCTCGGCACGAGGTCATAGGCTCCATCGATACAGTTCTCCAGCGGGACGGCTGTATGGTCATTTCAGCGAAGTAATCGACGCATTGGGGCCGTAGCCCTGCCCCTCGTTATGGAAAATGCCCATGGCGCGATGCGATGCTGACGAATCGAAGACGTCGACTGGCAGCGCCAGCATCCGGAATATCTTATCGACGCGCTCGGTAAACTGTCGCTGCGCTTCGCCGAACAGTGCAGAAGCGCGACGTTACGTGCGAGTGTATTTATAGGGGAAACGTTAAGAGACAAGAAAGCCCGCACTGGGCGGGCTTTTCAGGGTGTTTCCGATCATGTGGGAACATGTGAAAACTTGCATTTGGTGGAGCCGGGGGGATTTGAACCCATGTCGAAGGTTCCGCATTGCTCCGCTTTCGTCCGCTTTTCCATGGAAATCAACCTGTATCTACCTGCGCGCTGTCGCGTTGACCGGCTATTCCTTGCTGTGCTCGTGACAGTTTTGGGGCACTGGCTAGGCATCTACCCTGTAGCTATGGCACATTGGCATCGCTGTACTGTGCTAATTTCCGACTGTTAGAGTCGGGCATGAAAGGAGCTTTTTCATGGGAAGAGGTAGGCCGTTTAATTTCCCTGACCCCAGAAACGTCACTGTAGGCAATCCGACATTTCTTGCATCGAAAGAGTTGGTTCTGTCTCTATACAACCAAGAGAATCCAGAGTCAGCCGCCGTAAATTACTGCCAGCGTGTTAAAGAGTGGTTTATTGCAGAGGCTATAGATATCGGTTGGACTAATGCCTTGGAAGCCGGGAATAATCTCGGGATCCTATTGCATTTCCATATTGCTCCGCCTCCGGGGTCTAAACTGCTCCCGTTAAATTAAAGGATCAATTCTTTAGGGAGGGGGGGTTTACTGGCTGGCGTGTGTTGGCCTGTAATAAACTAAGCCACCGACTTCAGTCGGTGGCTCTTAAGTAGTGGCTTCGACAGTTTTTCGAAACTATTCAATCGCAACGTTTTCGTGTGGTTAACGCGAATAGCTAATGGTCTTACATTTTTTAAGTCTGCGCCTCGGAATACTGTCCACCGTAATGGACTATATCTCTTTGCGGGCCTAATGACTTTGCAATGTTGTTTTCAATTATCCGTCTTAATGCTTTATTTTCGCTTTCAAGAGCAGTATTTGTTGCTTTAATTCTTTTGATCTCTTGGAGGGCTTTGATCAGTAAATTCTGGCTATCTTTGCTGAGATTGGCATATTGCAAAGATGATATTTTTTTTCTTAGCTCGTGATTCATTTTGCTAAGTGATGAAATCTCATTGCGAAGGCGCTCTACATCCGAAATTCTAGGCTTTAATGGTTTTTTACTGCTTGCTTTCGCTCGCCTTTTTTCAAGCTTTTCTTTTTTTATCGTTTCCTCTTTAAGCGCTTCCTTGAGAAGCTCGTCGACCTGTGAAGAAGCTCGCAATGCCGCCTGAATTTCCGAGATTTTGCCGGAATCAATAGCCGACGTATTTCCCTTTCCCTTATTTAAGGCATCTAGCAATGCACATCCAAAAACCGTACTTGTCTTTTGAATTGCCAACTTAGAATCATCCATTTTCTAAAGCTCCTACTGCCGACAGGTAATCATCGTTTCTAGCGCCTTTACCGCAACTGCGTCCGTTCTCGGGCATACCATCGCCTAGCTACTTTCCGTGTGATTGCTATCCCGCGCTGGGTTGGCTCAAGTTTCGGTCGGCCTCGTCGTAGGCTGGGCTGGTTTGTCCAGATTCTGGCATGACCTCGCCAGTGGCTAGCCACCATCTATACCGAGGAAACATCGCGTTCAGCTGCTCGATTTCCTCGGCACCCAGCCTCGCTTTTCCTCGTTTGATGTTCGACCAGCGGTAGTACTCCTTCGAGCGCACCGGCGCGAAGGCGTCTAGTCCTGCGAGATCGATCAATAGTACCGCTCTATCAGTAATGCTCACGTCGTTCGGCAATATTCATTGTTGGTACTGTTTACAAACGAAGCAGCGATGGTACTATCTACCCACCAGTGGTACATAGTACGAACGAGCTCGTTCAAATATTGCCGAACATAGTGGAGTAAAGCCGATGGATACGGAAGGTCTTGACCCGCAAAAGCTGCACGGCGCCCCGCCCCTGATGCCGTGGCCGAAGTTCGCCGAGTGGATCGGCATGGGCGATGAACCCATCGTGGTGCGCACCTGGTTGGACCGTGGCTACCTGCCTTCGAAGAAGGTAGGCAAGCGCACGATGGTCAACGTGGCCCTGCTGCATCAGCAGCTTCTCGAGCAGGAGTGGACGCTATGAGCAAGGCAGACGACAGCCTCGACCTGTGCAGCCTCAAGACCTTCGCCGAAATGAGCGGTGTATCCGTCGAAGAAGCCGCCGACTGGGCCGCCACCGGCACGATTCCGACGATGCGCCTCGCCGACTTCCGCATGGTCAACCTCGCGCGCCTGCGGGCTGATCTGAAGAAAGGCAAAAAGGAGTTCAAGGAAGGAGATTACAGCCATGCGTAAGCCCGGCATCACCCTGGATACAGAAGCCGCCATGGCCTACATCGGCCAGTCCGTGTTGATGGAGCTGTACATGGATGAAGACGAACCGCCTTACTGGTGCTGCGTGCACGTCGTTGGCGTGGTGCTGGAGAAGGAAGGCGTCTGGGATTATCCCTACTTCATGACCATGAGCTTCACCAGTGACGGGCGCACGCCAAGTGAAATCCCGTTCATGGACATTCTCACCATCAGGGTGATGCGGCACCGCGACCGGCATGGTTCCGGCAACGTACTGGACCGTATCGCCCTCCCTAATGCTGGGAGGTCAAGGGCCGCGCTCCCGGCTCGTCGGGACAGCTTCACCGTCCCGTCGAACGGAAGCACGGGCGCAGCGCACCCTTGACCCTGCACGAACATGAAAAGCCTATCGCTGGGAGTGTGGGGTAGCTTCTCCACCCCACGCTCCCGAGCCCTCGGCGGCAAGAGCGGGATGACAAGGGCGGCGCCCTTGGTGTTATTCGTCCTCGCGCGCCGCGCCGATCTCAAACTTCCTCACCTGCTCGCGCTGGCCAGCCTCGCGCTCTACCTCGCCTGGGTCAGCATGCCGCCGCCTGATCGTTCCCTGATGACCTTCATCCAGGAACAAACCTGTCCTGAAGATCCGACCCGTATCGATAGCCCTTGCTGCGCGCTGGCCGAGCACTCTCATACGTGCCGAGGGACGAGGCGCGTGAGCGTGCGCAGCCAGCGCGCGCCTCCGCGCTGACGTCCCTGTAGCACGTCAGATAGATCCAGATTAACTACCGCATTAGTCAGCATTAGGAAGTAAACCAAATGAGCAAACCAAAGAATTTTCTTCGCCTAGACATGCTTGCCCGTGAAGATCGCAACGGACGCTTGTTCGTCGATCCAGGTACGGCTGCATTCGTGGATCTGTCCAAGGTCCGGTTGCTGCGTTGCGGCGTGGATACGGTCCGCCAGCTGTACCGCGGGCTGATTCGCCCCGAGATCATGGCGCTGTTCGAGAAACCGGGCGCGATGGTCGAGTTTGCCGGTGAGATCTGGCACGCCGGGCATGTAGGCCGGGACTCGGGCTACCAGTACAAGCTCCAGAACGCTGACCTTGGGTTCATCCTGCTCATCAAGAACTTCAACGCCAAGCTGGAGCAGATCGGGCCGCACCTGAAAATCGAGGTGTCACCGCACGCCATCGACGCGCTGTCGCCGGAACGGCTCCAGGAACGCATGGATTACTACGCAGCCGCCGTGATGACCCACCGGGAGCGCAACCAGTGCGCCGTCCACCTCGCCCTGGATCTGCAAGGCTGGACGCCTCCCGCCGACCTGACGGCCCGCATGCACTGTCGTGCACGTGCCAACCGCGATATCTCGGGCATCAAGGAGATCCAGTGGACTATGGAAGCGGCGACCTATGGCAAGGGCCAATCCTTCCTGTTTGGTTCAGCCGGTGGCGTTCAGCTCGGGATCTACAACAAGACGCTGCAGGCCCGCGCCCATGACAAGCTGGACTACTGGGAAAGCGTCTGGCGTCGCCGGGACTCGTTCGATGCCAAAGACCCGGAGAACTACGATCCGACCCAGGATGTATGGCGCGTCGAGCTGCGTTATCACCACTCGGTCATCCAGCAGTTCGCCAGCGGCTCGACCGACGTGAAGACCGGCCAAGCCATCGACACGGACTCCTTTGCCGCCTTCTCGGCCCATCTGGAAGGTCTCTGGCGCTACGGCATGAGTCAATTCAAGCTGCTCGCCCGCCCTGGCTATTTCGAACCCATCTGGACGCTGCTGCGTGAAGACGCGCGGGTTGATCTGCCGGTCGATTCCCTGGTCGATGAGACGGAATACAAGCGCTACTACAAAACCTCTCGAGGCTTCTCGGGCAAGAACGTGGAACTGTTCCTGGGAAACTTCGTAAGCCTGCTGGCAAGGGAGCGAGTGGGCGCTAAGAAGGCATTCGAGACCCTAAAGCAATGGGATTGCTGGCCGGTCATCCGTGATCACTACGCCGCCAAGGAAATGAGCGAGCGGGATCTCTACAAGCACATCAAGAACCTGCTCGAGGAACGGCATGTGAGGTGGGGTAGGGCGGTATGACGGTCAAGAAGCGCCCTGATGGTCGTTGGCTGGCAGATGTTCAACCTATCCGTGGCCAGCGATACCGCAAAATTTTTCAGACCAAGGCTGAAGCACTCCGCTATGAAGCTTTCATTATCGCCAGCAAGACCAAGAGCCCGGCATGGAATCCCAAGCCGCCCGATCGGAGAAAACTGAGCGAGCTGATCGGCCTGTGGTTCGACCTCCACGGCCACATGCTCAAAGATGGTGAACGCCGCAGGGCCAAGCTTGACGCCCTCTGCGCACGCCTGCGCAATCCGGTTGCTGCCCTTATCGACGCCTCAGCTTATGCTCATGATCGTCGGGTGCGTTCCCAGACTGGAACCAGCCCGAAGACCCTCAACAACGAGCTGGGTTATCTGCGAGCGGTGTACAACGAGCTGCGCGGCCTGGGCCAAATTGACTACACCAATCCGTTGGAACTGGTGAAGCCGTTCCGCATCGAAGAACGGGAACTGTCCTGGCTCACCTCGGAACAGATCACTGTGCTTTTGGGAGCGATTCGGGTCGGCTGCGATAACCCGCACGTGGAGCCAATCACTCTGATCTGTTTGGCTACTGGAGCGCGTTGGTCAGAGGCTGAGGGGATGGTCCCGGCAAGGCTGCGGAACAGTGCTGTGACCTTTAGCAAGACCAAGTCCAGCAAGGTGCGCACCGTACCGATTGACCCCGCGCTAGAGCAGCTGATCCGCGCTCATTGGAAGCGCTACGGCCAGTTCACCTCCGGCAGTATCAACGCCTTCCGGCGTGCCCTGGATCGCTCCGGCATCGAGCTGCCCCAAGGCCAAGCAACCCATGCACTCCGCCACACTTTCGCGAGCCACTTCATGCAGAAGGGCGGGAACATCCTCACCTTGCAGAAGATCCTAGGCCACTCCAGCCTGGCCATGACTATGCGTTATGCGCACTTGGCTCCGGAGCATCTGGCGGAGGCGGTGAGGCTCAATCCTGTTACGGGCTGGGATTGGTCCGAATGGTCGACCGCTTCGCCACATGATAGTTGATCAGCCACATCGCACCTTTGGCCGCAAAATACAGAACCAGTGCTGCGATTACAGAGTTCATTCCTAGAGTGCTTTTTAGCATCGCGCCAAAAGACATAATCTGTTCGGCATATTGCTGACACTCTTTCTGATCTGCCTCGATGCCGGGAAATACCTCGAACGCTTCTGGCGGAAGCAAGCATTGCATCCTCACGGTTGTGCCCGTCATTTCAAAGGCGGTGCCAGCAATCACCATCATCATGGCGGCGATTAGGTCGGTGGTTAAGCCCTTTTTTCCGATACCCAGGCCCACGGCAATGCTCAAGGAGAGCAGCCATTCCATTGCGGCCAGCCCTATGGTCACAACAATGAAGGCAAGAAAGCTCATTCGATTCCTTAGCAGAGGCTGTGACACTTTTGGGGCATTCGGTAGGTGTGAAAAGCAAAAGCCCCTGATCTTCGTTAGAAAAATCAAGGGCTTATGCTGTTCTTAATTGGTGGAGCCGGGGGGATTTGAACCCCCGTCCGCCAGCTCTCCACTGTCGGTACTACATGCTTAGCCAAATCTATTAAGTTAACTCCGCGCCGCCCGATTGGCAGGGTGCTTGGAGCGAGCTGCATGAGTTTTAGCCGTTACGTCTGCAGCGAACTTGGCGGCGATCCTGTTCTATCTGACAGTCATTTCGGGTTTACAGGCATCCCCTAGTGACCGCTGGCGCCGAAGCGACCAGATGAAGGTTAGGCGGCTAGCGCGTACCCTTCGTAGTTGTCGTCGTTGGCAACTATAAGTTTGCAACAGTGGATTTACGAGTTCTGTTACCAACTCGGCATGCACCTAGAGTTTTGTTACCGGCGTCGAATCCTAATCGGCCCCATGAAGCATATTGCAGCCCCATGTGTTGCGTAGTGTACGCCATTAGGTCTGGCTGCGTCGAACGCTTGATGCGCATAGTAAGGGCGGTTCGTCGTAATTCAAGGCTGAGCTTTGGATCGGCAAGGCCAACTACCGGGCGGCCTTGCCTCATCGGGCGTATCAGTTGCCTGTACCCGAGCCAGTGCCGCTGGTGCCTGTGCTGCCGGAGCTACCTGGACCTTCCAGTCGGCGCAGTGCCTGTGTGGTATGGACGATGCAGTTTTCGGTATCGCCAGCTTGCTTCGCTTGACGGGCTTGCTTGACCAGCTCTTGGATCTCGCTGCGAGCCGGCTCGCCGAGCGTGGCACGGTTGGTAGCCAAGTTATCCTCGATTTCCTGCATGTTCAGTTCACACAGGTTCTTGTCGTCTGCAAACACGGCGGGGCTGGCGATCAGGGCTGCGGCGGCAAGTAGGGCAAATTTTTTCATAAAGTCCTCCAGGGAGTTAACTTCCCGGCGGGCCTGCCTGTTTCTGCAATTGCGCGGCGGCGCCGAGGCGGATGAGCCTATATTTCAACCGGCTCTTATCTTCCGACTGCGGTTGCGCTGAAGCGTTTCATTTACGTGAGCTGGTGCTGCAGCGCCCAAAGATCATAGAAAAGCTGCGGCCGCTCTGGCTCGGCTGTTTCGGTTAACGAGGTAAACCAGGCCGTGATAGTCGATGCCTCCGTGTTGTGACAAGCCAATCTCGCAGGTGCGGCTGGTGGATATGCCTTCCTCACAGATCTGTACGGCGTCTTTCAGGCTCCGCAAGGCGTGGGCGTTGAGCTCGGGCGTGGTGAAGCCCTTGTCACCAGCAAAGCCGCAACAATGTATGCCCTCTGGCACGATCACTTTCTTGGCGCAACGTCGGGCAATATCGATCAAGGCCTGAGCCTCGCCGAGGTGCTGGGTGCTGCAGGTCACATGAACGGCAATCGGGCCTTCTTGCGGTTCGAAATCAAGCTTATCGAGTAGATGCGTGCGGATGAAGCGCACCGGGTCGTACACCTGCAGGCGATCATCCTCTAGGCCTTGCACCAGGCGTAGTGTGCAGGGGCTGGTATCGCAGTAGATCGGGTCGAGGCCGCCGCGACTGGCCTTGAGCAGTGCACCCAGCATTTCCTGGCGCTTTTGATCGGCCTGCTCCGCGTAGCCTTTAGAGGCGAACGGCTGACCGCAGCACAGGTTATTCAGCGCATCAGGGAATACGATCTGATAGCCGGCTTTCTCCAGCAGGGCTTGTGTGGTGTCCAGCAGCGGTTCCTGTTCCTGGTCATGTGCCGCCGGGCCCATGGCGCGCGAAACGCAGGCAGCAAGGTAGACGACGCGCGGGCGTTGATCCCGTGCTGAGGGTTTGGGTAGATGAAGCCGCTGCAAGGGCTGTGGTGTGGCTGTTGTCCACTGCGGTATGCGGCCTTTGCTGGCGCTGGTGAACGCAGCGGAAGTCTTGCTCAGCAGACGGGTGCCCATAATCAGGTGCGCGCCATTGGCGACGTGCAGCATGAATCGCGCACCCTGCACGGCAGTGCTGAAGTGCTTGGCCAGCCAGGTGGCGGCGTGGGCATTGTCTGCGTTGCGCCCACGAAGCTTGCGTATCAGATCCCCAGTGTTGATGCCGACCGGGCATCGCTGCGCACATAACCCGGTCGCAGCGCAGGTATCGACACCATGATAGTTGTAGAGTCGTTCGAGTTCGCTTGTATCGATACCGGCGTGCTTCTTGAATTGTATGTCCCGCCAAACCACGATGCGCTGGCGCGGCGTCAGTGTCAGTCCATTGGATGGGCAGACCGGCTCGCAGAAACCGCACTCGATGCATTTGTCGACGATTTCATCGGCGGCCGGCATCGGTTTGAGGTGCTTGAGGTGAATCCTCGGGTCGTCACTGAGCACCACGTCCGGATTGAGAATGCCATGCGGGTCGAGTAGGCGCTTGATCCGCCACATCAGTTGGTAGGCGTCTTTGCCCCATTCCAGCTCGACAAATGGCGCCATGTTGCGGCCTGTACCATGCTCGGCTTTCAGCGCGCCGCCGAATTCCACTGTTACTAGCTGTGTCACGTCTTGCATGAAGGCTTCGTAGCGAGCGACCTGCAGCGGGTCGTCGAAACCCTGGGTGAAGACGAAGTGCAGGTTGCCTTCCAACGCATGGCCGAACAAGATCGCTTCGCTGTAAGCATGCTTGTCGAAGAGCTGTATCAGGCGGTTGACCCCCTCGGCGAGGCGCTCGATAGGGAAGGTCACGTCCTCGATGATGACCGTGGTGCCTGTTAGCCGCACCGCACCGACGGCTGGGAAGGTGTCCTTGCGGATTTTCCAGAGCTGGTTGTAGATGGCGGGATCTTCGCTGAAATCGACCTGCTTTTCCACCGGGAAACATGCAATCGAGCCCAGGATCTGGTCGATCTGTTCTTGCAGCAAGGACTGGCTGGCGGCGCGCGATTCGATCAGCAGCGCGCAGGCGCCAGCCGACAACTCCCTGACCCAGTTCGGCATGCCCGCTTTGTTCTCTACCGAGCGCAGGCTGCGGCGGTCGAGCAGCTCCACTGCCGAGACAGGCTGTTGCTTGAGCACCGGCACGGCGAGGCAGCACGTTTCGACATCCGGGAAGACGACGAGCGCGCTGGCCTTGTGGGGATGGTCTGGCACGGTGTTGTAGGTCACTGCGCTGATGAAGCCGAGCGTGCCTTCAGACCCGACCATGAGGTGGGTGAGGATGTCGAGCGGCTCGTCATAGTCGACCAGTGCGTTGAGCGAAAAACCGGTGCTGTTCTTCAGCCGGTACTTGTGACGAATCTTCGCGGCCAGGTCAGTGTTGGCGCGTGTCGTTCGACCAAGCTCGGCGATCTGGTCAAGCAATGCGCTGTGGCTTTGGCGAAAGGATTCGACGCTTGCCTGATCTTCGCTATCGACGATGGTGCCGTCGGCCATCACCAGGCGCAGGCCTGCCAGCGTCTTGTAGCTGTTTTGCGCCGTACCGCAGCACATCCCACTCGAGTTATTGGCGACGATACCACCAATCTTGGCGGCGTTGATCGAGGCTGGGTCGGGGCCGATTTTACGGTGCATCGATGCCAGGGCGGCGTTGGCACTGGCACCGATGACGCCTGGTTGAAGGCGGATCTGCTCGCCACCGTTGCGGACTTCGCGACCGTTCCAGCTGTCGCCCAGTACGATCAGCACCGAGTCGGAGAGTGCCTGGCCGGAAAGGCTTGTACCCGCTGCGCGAAAAGTCACCGGCACGCGAGTGCGATGCGCAAGCCTGAGCAATCCCACCACTTCTTCTTCAGACTCGACCCTGACCACCAGTTTTGGGATCAGCCGGTAGAAGCTGGCGTCCGTACCGAAGGCTAGCGTGGAAAGCGGGTCATCGAAGCGCCGTTCGGCCGGGATCAGCCTTTCGACGGCCGCGACAAAATCAGACGGTAGGGCGGCTGGCGCGTTCATTTCAAGCTCCGGTGAAAAAGGCGGGCAGCCGTGTCGATGAGCCGCGCCGCCTTCTCGATGACGTCAGCCAGGTCAGTCGACGTGGCGGCTGGTCTGATAGTGATCCACTTCACGCACCAGTGAGTCCTTGCTGATCTCACTGATGGATTTGGCCCCGGTGAGCACCATCGCCACGCGCATTTCTTTTTCGATCAGATTGAGCAGGTTGGTGACGCCTGCTTCACCGTCCACGGCGAGCGCATAGGCAAAGGCGCGGCCGAGCAGCACGGTGTCGGCACCGAGGGCGATCATGCGCACGACGTCGAGACCGCTACGGATACCCGAGTCGGCAAGGATTCTGAGGTCGCCTTTCACCGCGTCGGCAATCGCTGGCATCGCGCGAGCACTGGACAGTACGCCGTCGAGCTGACGGCCGCCGTGGTTGGAAACAATGATGCCGTCGGCGCCAAAGGTCACCGCGTCGCGGGCGTCTTCGGCATCGAGGATGCCTTTGATTACCATCGGGCCATCCCAGAATTCGCGGATCCATTCCAGATCCTTCCAGGAGATTGACGGGTCAAAGTTGGCAGCGAGCCAGCCTATGTAGTCTTCAAGCCCCGTGGGATGGCCTCGGTACGTTGAGATATTACCCAGGTCGTGTGGCTTGCCATGCAGACCGACGTCCCAGGCCCAGAGCGGATGGGTCATGGCCTGCAGCATGCGGCGCACATTGGCATTCGGGCCGCTCATGCCTGAATGCGCGTCGCGATAGCGGGCACCGGGTGTCGGCATGTCCACGGTGAACACCAGCGTCGTGACGCCCGCAGCTTTGGCGCGCTCGAGCGCGTTTTTCATGAAGCCGCGGTCTTTCAGGACGTATAGCTGGAACCACATCGGCCGCTTGATCGCTGGTGCCACTTCTTCGATCGGACAGACCGATACGGTGGACAGTGTGAAGGGAATGCCCTTCTTGTCAGCCGCACGGGCCGCCTGGACCTCCCCCCGGCGGGCAAGCATGCCCGTCAGGCCGACCGGTGCCAGGGCCACGGGCATCGACAGTTTCTCGCCGAACAGCTGCGTTTCCAGGCTGAGTTCGGACATGTTGCGCAGCACGCGCTGGCGCAGGGCAAGGCTGGCCAGATCTTCGACGTTACGGCGCAGCGTGTATTCGGCGTAGGCGCCACCGTCGACGTAGTGGAACAGGAAGGGTGGGAGTTTGCGTTTAGCGGCGGCTCGGTAATCTGTAGAGGCAGAGATGATCATCGTATGTTCTCACCGATTGAGACGGGTAAATCTCGTGGTGCGCTCGTCTTCAACGAGGGCAGTGTTCGATCCAACGTCGTTTGACCATCTCCCGTAGCAGAGCACGGTCAAGCGGGCTAACAAGTGCTGTTACCCCGAACGGCTCGGGGCAACAGTTGCGCTTCACATCAGACGCCGACCAGCGGGTCCGTAACGCCGAGCACGTTGATCGCCAGCAGGCCGATCAGGCCGGTGGCCAGCACGTAGTACAGGGTAGGCCAAACGGTCTTGCGCAGGGTGACGCCTTCACGACCCAGCAGGCCGACCGTGGCGGAGGCAGCGACCACGTTGTGAATCGCGACCATGTTGCCTGCAGCTGCCCCGACCGCCTGGATTGCGACAATCATCGCGCCGGAGATGCCCAGCGATTGCGCAACGCCAAACTGGAACTGGCTGAACATCATGTTGCTGACAGTGTTCGATCCTGCGAGGAACGCACCCAGTGCTCCAACAGACGGCGCCAACAATGGGTAGATACTGCCTACGCTGTCCGCGACATAGCGCGCCATGGCAATCGGCATACTCGGCAGGTCACCCGCGTTGACGCCGGAATTGATAAGGATGCGCACCATCGGCACAGTGAACAACAGTACGAAGCCGGCACTTAGCAGCACGCTGCTCGACTCCTTTACGGCTGCCTTGAGTTCGGCGGCGCGCATACGGTGCAGGAAGAATGTGATCAGCACCACGGCGATCAAAATTCCGCCGGGCAGGTACAGCGGCTCGATGCTGGCGCTGACGCCGGTCTCGCCGAGGATATTGGCGAAGGCGATGGAAACGGATTTCAGAGCAGCCGTTACCTGCGGGAAAACGCGACTGATCACCAGTATCGCACCGACAAGTACGTAGGGCAGCCAGGCACGGAACGCACTCATCGGGCGCGCCGCCAGGTCATCGAGCTTCATTTCGATGGTGCCGATCCACTCTGACGGCCAGTCTTTCGCATCGGCAAAATCCCAGACTCTCTTCGGCGTCAGGAACTTGAAGCGAGCCGCCGTGGTGACGATCGCCAGACCAACCAGTCCGCCCAACAGCGACGGAAATTCAGGACCGAGGAAGACGCCGGTAGCCGCGTAAGGCAGGGTGAACGCCAGGCCTGCAAAAAGGGCGAACGGCAGCACCTCGAATCCGGCTTTCCAGCTTTTTTCTTTACCGAAGAAACGGGTCAGCATCATCACCATGATGACGGGCATGATCGTTCCGACGACGGCATGGGTGATCGCGACGCTACTGGTGATCTGCTGCAGGAAGATAGGCCAGCTGGAGCCCTGAGCGGCTAGCTGCTCACCGAGGGCGGCAGTATCCAACCCGCTGTTCACGCCAACGACGATGGGCGTGCCCACGGCGCCGAACGAAACCGGCGTGCTCTGCACCAGCATACCCATCAGCACAGCAGCCATGGCTGGGAAGCCCACCGCCACCAGCAATGGTGCAGCGATTGCCGCAGGTGTTCCAAAGCCGGACGCACCCTCGATAAAGCAGCCAAACAACCAGGCAATGATGATCGCCTGGACTCGACGATCTGGGCTCACTGTGGTGAAACCCGCACGAATGGCTGTGATACCGCCGGAATGCTTAAGGGTATTGAGCAGCAGGATCGCGCCGAAAATGATCCAGAGCAGCCCAAGGGTGATAACCAGACCTTGCAGCGTGGACGCGATGATCCGGGTGAAACTCATGTCCCATACGAACAAGCCGATGGCGGCGGTAAACAGAAAAACCACCGGCATGGCTCTGCTGGCCGGCCAGCGCAGCCCGATGAGCAGAACGGCGGCAAGCAGGATGGGAGTAAATGCAAACAGGGCGAGCAGTCCGTTCGACATGTCAGGCCCCCAAGGTCAGGTTGTGCGACTGGGTGGCCGGCTGGACCGGTTTCGAGCAGATAAGCGGAGACCGCATTACTAGTCCTCTTATTGTTGGGTGCTGCACCTTAAGTGGTAATACCAATTTACAGGCGAGTCCGATCAGCGTAAGAGTTCAGTCCCCGCTGCGTCAATTGAACGGCTATAGACTTTGGTCGTGGCATAGTTTGTTGCGATGGCTCGAGTGGCTGGCTACGCTGCAACCTGTCGATAGTGGTCAAACCAATTCGAGGGATTATGGAAGTAGGGCAGGTGCGTCAGCGGAGGCTGGCCGATAACATCGTCGAGCAACTCGAAACCATGATCCTCGAAGGGACGCTCAAGGCGGGTGAGCGGCTACCTGCCGAGCGTCTGCTGGCTGAGCAGTTCGGGGTATCGCGTCCATCCCTGCGTGAGGCGATCCAGAAACTGGCCGCCAAAGGGCTGCTGGTCAGTCGTCACGGCGGCGGGAATTTTGTCGCCGAGTCGTTAGGCTCTACATTCAGCGATCCGTTGCTGCATCTGCTGGAAAACAACATCGATGCGCAGCGCGACTTGCTGGAATTTCGCCACACGCTTGAAGGGAGCTGCGCGTATTACGCCGCGCTGCGTGCTACAGAGGTCGATCAGCAGCGTCTCGGCGAGGCATTTGCCGTGCTACAGGACTGTTATGCGCGGGAAGGAACGGTTACCCGTATCGAGGAGGGGGCTGCCGATGCGCGTTTTCACTTGGCGATTGCCGAAGCCAGCCACAATGCTGTTCTGCTACACACCATTCGTGGTCTCTTTGATCTGCTCAAGCGTAACGTGGTAACCAATATCGGCGGCATGTACGCGTTGCGCAACGAAACCCGCGACATGCTGATGCGTCAGCATCAAGAGCTATACGACGCGATCATCGAGCGCAGGGCGAATGACGCGCGCGAGGTCACTCACCGACATATCAGTTATGTGCAGGAAGTGTTGGCAGAAGGGCAGCAGGAGGCACAGCGCTTGGCACGGGCCCAGCGCCGTCAGGGGCGGACGGAAAAGCATCTGGATGGCTGATGCGGCTGTCGGCGTCAGTAGTTAGCCAAGATGTCTTGGAGCGGGTGGGGCCCGCTCATGACGTGTACGGCTTAGTCTTCCTTGCCTTTGGTGCGCATGGCTCGCTGGATCTCACGATCCGAATCGCGCTCTTTCTCCGTGTGGCGCTTGTCGAACTCCTTCTTGCCCTTGCCAAGTGCTATGTCGCATTTGATCAGGTGCTTCTTCCAGTAGAGCGACAGGGCTACGCAGGCGTAACCCTTCTGCTGCACGGCACCGAACAGCTTGCCCAGCTCTCGCTTGTTGAGCAGCAATTTGCGGGTGCGAGTAGGGTCAGCAATGACGTGAGTGCTGGCGGTGGTGAGCGGGGTGATGTGGCAGCCCATCAGCCAGGCTTCACCGTCCTTGAGTAGCACGTAGCTATCCACCAACTGCGCTTTACCGGCTCGCAGGCTTTTCACTTCCCAGCCGGCCAGCACGAGGCCCGCCTCGAATTTCTGTTCGATGAAATAGTCGTGTAGCGCTTTTTTGTTCAGCGCGATGGTCCCGGGGGACTGCTTCTTCTGTTTGGCCATAGGGTGCGCATTATAGGGAGTCGCATTGCGGCTGGCGATAACCTACGTGCTGCGACGGTACGAAACTTGAGAGGGGTGCGCTTATCCCCGACAATAAGCATCTTTACGCCTGCTCACGCTCAAGTAGCTGCTCTGCAGCCGGCCTGAGTTTCACGCTTGCTCACGGCGAGCAGCTGCCGCCCCGGCTACAGCTGTAGATTGCTGACTGACGAAGAAGGAACTGAATGACGACGCATATACAACGTTCGGCGCTGCTGCCCTATCCAGCACATGCGCTGTTCGACATGGTCAACGATGTGGCCAGCTATCCCCAGTTTCTGCCGTGGTGTTCGGCTACCGAGGTTCTGTCCAGCAGCGAAACTCAGATGCACGCCAGCATGACCGTAGCGAAAGCTGGCATGAGTCAGCGCTTCCTCACGCGCAATGAGCTGCAGGCGGGTAAACGCATAGAGATGTCGCTTGAAGAGGGGCCGTTCAGTCATCTGCACGGGGTGTGGGAGTTTAAGGCGCTGGGCGAAAAGGCCTGCAAGATCAGCCTTGATCTAACCTTTGACTACGCTGGGCCGCTCGTCAGGGCTACCTTGGGGCCTTTGTTCAATCAGGCGGCCAACACGCTGGTCGACGCGTTTTGCGACAGGGCAAAGCAGCTGTATGGATAAGCCGATGATCACGGTCGAGGTCGTCTATGCATTGGCTGACAAGCAGAAGTTGTTGTGCCTGGCTTTACCGCAAGGCACCACGGTGCGTGAGGCAGCGCTGCGCTCGCAAATGGATCGCTATTTTCCAGGGCTGGACCTGGCGGGTTCGCCGTTGGGTATTTTCGGAAAGGCAGTGCCCAAGCCGGACGAACGGGCGCTTCTGGATGGCGAGCGCGTGGAAATTTACCGGCCATTGATTGCTGATCCGAAAGAAGTTCGCAAACAGCGTGCGGCCCGGGCGGCACTGAACAAGGCTGGGGCGAGCAGTGACTCGACGGCATAGCGACGTCTTGAACTGAAAAAGCCCGGCACGCCGGGCTTTTATGTGAGTCGACCAGGGGTTTAGTCTGTTTCCAAGCGACCCGGTGTTGGCACCGGAATCGGCTCGGCCGCGTCCACGTCGCGCTGGATCTGGTCGAGCAGCGAGCCAGGCTTGGTCGCTTCCGGTTCGGTACGTACAGGGTCGTTTGTGCCTGCTGGGAGGTCAGTCCCCAGAATGGCTTCGTCACGGCTCACGCCGGGCTTGAAGTCGCCTGACAAGCCAGCAAGCTGATCATTGTTATTGAAAACCAAGCTGACGCGTTCTTGCCGACGCTGACTCCCGCCCGGCTGGATGCTGTACAGATAATCCCAGCGATTCGCGTGGAACGTATCGGTAATCAGCGGGTTGCCCATGATAAACCGTACTTGTGACCGGGTCATTCCGGGGCGCAACTGGTCTATCATGTCTTGTGTAACGACATTGCCCTGTTGAATGTCCACCTTGTAAACCCCGGGGAATGAACAACCGGCGAGTGCGAACAGACCCACTAGCGTGAGGCTGGACAGCATGAGCTTGGTGTTTTGCATCGGTAGGTGACTTCCACTATCTTGGCTGGGCAAAGCTAGGATCATACCCGCATTGAAGGAGGCTGCGAAACAGCAGCAGCGAGAAAGCCGACCATGGTTGAAAATAGCGAACTACGCAAAGCTGGCCTCAAAGTAACCCTGCCACGGGTCAAGATCCTGCAGATGCTGGATACCGCCGATCGGCGTCATATGAGTGCCGAAGATGTCTATAAGGCCTTGATGGAAGCCGGCGAAGACGTCGGTCTGGCAACTGTCTACCGTGTGTTGACCCAGTTCGAGGCGGCTGGTCTCGTGGTTCGACATAACTTCGATGGCGGCCATGCCGTATTCGAACTGGCAGATGGGGGCCACCACGACCATATGGTGTGTGTCGATAGTGGCGATGTCATCGAGTTCTTCGATCCCGAGATCGAAAAGCTGCAGAAGGAAATCGTCAAGCGCCACGGTTACGATCTGGTTGACCACAACCTGGTGCTATACGTCCGAAAGAAGGCTGAGTAACGAGTCGCTCAGCCAGCCCAGGCGATATCGGATCGCCATGCTGACGTAACAACCCCCGCCCATCAGCGGGGTTTTTTGTTTTTGCGAGGTTTCTAGCCTACGGTTCCGTTGTGATAGCCAGGGTTCGCGTATCAGGCTGCAACTTCGGCCGGGCGATCACTAGGCCTGAGCGGAGCCGATCATTTGCCTGGCATGGGCTAGTGCTTGCTCGGTCAGGTCGACCCCGCCCAGCATGCGGGCAATTTCTTCAATTCGCTCGCTCTTGCCCAGCGCAGCAACCGCCGTGTGGGTCTCGTCAGTGCCGCGTGCCTTGTGTACGAATAGATGGTGGTGGCCCTGCGCCGCGACCTGTGGCAGGTGCGTCACGGTCAGCACTTGGCCGCGCTCACCAAGCTTGCGCAGCAGTTGGCCGACAACTTCCGCTGTCGGCCCGCCGATGCCGACGTCGACCTCGTCGAATACCAGTGTGGGGATGCGGGATGTCTGCGCGGTTATCACCTGGATCGCCAAACTGATGCGCGACAGCTCGCCGCCCGAGGCGACCTTGGCTAACGGGCGTAGGGGCTGACCCGGGTTGGCACTTACCAAAAACTCAACCTGCTCCAGTCCATGCGGCATGAGTTCCCCGTCAGCGCTTGGCTTAAGCACAACGCTAAACTTACCACCCGGCATGCCCAGTCGCTGGATTTCGCTTGCGACCGCCATTCCTAGGGTTTCGGCTGCTTGATGTCGAGCAGCACTCAACTCTTCGGCTTTCTCGCGGTAGTGCCGTTCGAATGCGGCCAGTTCCTCGCCCAGTTGCTCCAGCGCCGTGTCGTCGGCATTCAAGCTTTCCATCTCTTCGAACAAGCGTTGCTGCAGCGCCGACAGCTCTGGCGGTTGTACGCGATGTTTCCGAGCTAGGGTGTAGATGCTGTCGAGGCGTTCCTCGAGCGCCTGCTGGCGCTGAGGATCGGAGTCGAAGTGATCTAGGAAACGATTGAGTTCGCCGACTGCTTCTTCCACTTGTATCTGTGCGCTGGACAGTAGATTAATGGCTTCGCCAAGCGCGCCGGGCTGGTTCTGAAACCCCGTGAGTCGCTGCAGGCTTGAGGTCAGGGCTGAAAGCACATTGCCAGCATCGCTCTCGCTGCACAGCTCGATCACTTGGCGGCAGGCTCCAAGGAGCTGCTCGGCATTGGTGAGATTCTTGTGCTCTTGCTCAAGCTGTTCCAGCTCATCTTCGCCAAGGGCCAGAGCTTCCAATTCCTCGAGTTGATAGCTCAGGAGTTGATGGCGAGCGCGTTGTTCATCGCTG
Source organism: Stutzerimonas stutzeri (assembly GCF_051028275.1). GTDB lineage: Bacteria > Pseudomonadota > Gammaproteobacteria > Pseudomonadales > Pseudomonadaceae > Stutzerimonas > Stutzerimonas stutzeri_AS. Next base: position 3,357,650 of record NZ_CP069269.1, on the reverse strand, counting down.
CTATCGCTAAGGCGTTCCAGGCTCTGCCGGGTTTGCCGCCAGCGCTGAGCTGCCAATTGAACCTGGCGCGCAAGCTCTTGGTTGCCGCTGTACTCGTCAAGCAGGCGCCGATGCGTGTCGAGCTTCAGCAGGGACTGATGTTCGTGCTGGCTGTGGATATCGATCAGTAATTCACCGAGCGCTTTCAGGTCTCCTTGCGGACACGGCGTTCCATTTATGTATCCACGCGAACGCCCTTCGGCGGTAATTACGCGCCGCAGTATGCAGGGGCCGTCATTGTCCAGGTCTCGCTCGGCAAGCCATGCTTTCGCATCGGGAATGTCATCCAGGTCGAAGCTGGCCAGGATGTCTGCCTTGTCCGCGCCGATACGAACCACGCTGCTGTCTGCGCGATCACCAAGCGTAAGGCCTAGCGCATCGAGCATGATCGATTTGCCTGCGCCGGTCTCGCCGCTGATCACGCTCATGCCGCGTTTCAGCTCGAGGTCGAGGTGTTCGACGATTGCGTAATTGTGGACGGACAGATGAACCAGCATGGCAGGGCTCCTGCGAAGGTGACTGGCTATTTATACAGTGCTTTGGCAAGGGGCTACAAGGTGCCTTGTACCAATGGTATGTAAACAAAGCAGGCGCTTCCGCCATGGGCGTTGGCCGACGCCTCGCGAATGCGTATTCCGATATGCCGAATTGGCCCTTGAAGCAGATTTTGTCGCCCCCATATAGCGGCACAAGCGCGGGTAAGTCCCGCTGACGCATCGATGAGGAGGACCGCATGGCCGACGAGCAAAACCTGGACAACCAGACCCCCGAAGAGAACGAGACCGCGCAAGCCGAGGTGGCCGAGGACCTGGCTGGCCGCGTGCACTCCCTGGAAGAGCAGTTGGCCGCGGCCCAGGATCAATCGTTGCGTGTGGCAGCCGAGCTGCAGAACATCCGCCGTAGAGCCGAGCAGGATGTTGAAAAGGCGCACAAGTTTGCGCTTGAAAAATTCGCCGGCGACCTCCTTGCAGTGGCGGATAGCCTGGAGCGCGGGCTCGAACTGTCCAACCCCGACGATGAAGCCGTCAAGCCGATGCGCGAAGGCGTCGAGCTGACATTCAAGCTGTTGCTCGACACCCTGGCGCGTCATCAGCTGGTGCAGCTGGACCCGCAGGGAGAGCCTTTCAACCCTGAGCATCACCAGGCCATGGCCATGGAAGAGAGTACCCATGCCGAGCCTGGCAGCGTGCTCAAGGTGTTCCAGAAGGGGTATCTGCTCAATGGACGTCTGCTGCGGCCAGCGATGGTCGTCGTTAGCAAGGCGCCGGCGGAAACTCCGCCTTCGATTGATGAGAAGGCTTGAATTTCGGCTATCGACCCCAATCTCGTAGCCAAGCGTTTTACGTGACCCGCAGCCGGTGAACAGGCGCGGATTAATCAAAGTTCGGAGAGAAGCACATGGGCAAAATTATCGGTATCGACCTGGGAACGACCAACTCCTGCGTCTCCATTCTGGAAAACGGCAAGGCCAAGGTCATCGAGAACGCCGAAGGCGGTCGCACCACCCCGTCGATCATCGCCTACGCGAATGATGGTGAGATTCTAGTGGGTCAGTCTGCCAAGCGTCAGGCTGTAACGAACCCGCACAACACCCTGTACGCAGTGAAGCGACTGATTGGTCGTCGTTTTGACGAAGAGGTCGTGCAGAAAGACATCCAGATGGTCCCTTACAAGATCGTCAAGGCCGACAACAGCGACGCATGGGTTGAAGTGAGCGGCCAGAAGATGGCGCCACCGCAGATTTCTGCGGAAATCCTGAAGAAAATGAAGAAAACCGCCGAAGATTATCTCGGTGAGCCGGTGACCGAAGCGGTGATCACCGTTCCGGCCTACTTCAACGACAGCCAGCGTCAGGCCACGAAAGATGCTGGTCGTATCGCGGGTCTGGACGTCAAGCGCATCATCAACGAGCCCACTGCCGCCGCGCTGGCTTATGGCATGGACAAGGCCAAGGGCGACCACACTGTGATCGTCTATGACCTGGGTGGCGGCACCTTCGACGTGTCGGTGATCGAGATCGCCGAGGTCGATGGTGAGCATCAGTTTGAAGTACTGGCCACCAACGGCGACACCTTCCTGGGTGGTGAAGACTTCGACATTCGCCTGATCGACTACCTCGTCGACGAGTTCAAGAAAGAAACCGGCATGAACCTCAAAGGCGACCCGCTGGCCATGCAGCGCCTGAAAGAGGCTGCCGAAAAGGCGAAGATTGAGCTGTCCTCCAGTCAGCAGACTGACGTCAATCTGCCTTATATCACCGCAGACTCGACCGGTCCCAAGCACCTGAACGTCAAGATCTCGCGTGCCAAGCTGGAAGCACTGGTCGAGGATCTGGTGCAGCGCACCATCGAACCGTGCCGTATGGCGATGAAAGATGCCGGTATTGATGTATCCAAGATCGACGACGTGATCCTGGTCGGTGGTCAGACTCGTATGCCGCTGGTGCAGCAAAAGGTTGCAGAGTTCTTCGGTAAGGAAGCGCGCAAGGACGTTAACCCTGACGAAGCTGTTGCCATGGGAGCCGCGATTCAGGGCGCCGTTCTGGCGGGCGACGTGAAGGACGTATTGCTGCTGGACGTTTCTCCGCTGACCCTGGGTATCGAAACGATGGGCGGCGTGATGACTGCGCTGATTGAGAAAAACACCACCATTCCGACTAAAAAGTCGCAGGTGTTCTCCACAGCTGATGACAACCAGAGCGCGGTGACTATCCATGTTCTGCAGGGTGAGCGTAAGCAAGCCGCGCAGAACAAGTCGCTGGGTCGTTTCGATCTAGCAGAGATTCCGCCGGCTCCGCGTGGCGTGCCTCAGATCGAGGTGACTTTCGACATCGACGCAAACGGCATTCTGCATGTCTCTGCGAAGGACAAGGCCACTGGCAAGCATCAGTCGATCGTAATCAAGGCCAACTCAGGTCTCTCCGAAGAAGAGATCGAGCAGATGGTGCGTGACGCTGAGGCCAATGCCGAGGAAGACCGCAAGTTCGAGGAGCTGGTCACCGTCCGCAATCAGGGCGACCAACTGGTTCATGCTACTCGCAAGATGCTGACTGAAGCTGGCGATAAAGCCACTGAAGAAGACAAAGTGAGCATCGAGAAAGCCATCGGCGAGTTGGAAGTGGCGATCAAAGGTGACGACAAGGCCGAGATCGAAGCCAAGATCGCAGCCGTCTCCCAGGCCTCTACGCCGCTGGCTCAGAAGATGTATGCCGAGCAGCCTCAGGGCAGCGAAGGTGGGCAGGCTGGCGACAACGATCAGTCCGGTGACGACGTCGTCGACGCTGAGTTCGAAGAGGTCAAGGACAACAAGTAAGCCGCGGCTTATGACCTCCAATAGTGGAGCGAATGGGTGCTTGCCTTTCGGGGTGCTGCCTTTCGCTCCGGCCCGATGCGGTGATGCCGCGAAGGGGCTGATCGCCGCGCGGGGGCTTGCTCCCGCGTCGGTGTGTCTGGAGGGTACGAATTTGAAGGTTCAGGAAATTTATGGCCAAACGTGACTATTACGAAGTGCTGGGTGTCGAGCGCGGCGCCAGTGAGGCGGAGCTGAAAAAGGCTTATCGACGCCTCGCGATGAAGCACCATCCGGATCGTAATCCCGGGGACAAGGCAGCAGAGGAGGCATTCAAGGAAGCCAACGAGGCTTACGAAGTGCTTTCTGATGCGAGCAAGCGTCAGGCCTATGACCAATACGGTCACGCCGGTGTAGATCCGCAGATGGGTGCGGGCGCTGGGGCGGCGTACGGCGGTGCCAATTTCTCCGATATCTTTGGCGATGTATTCAGCGACTTCTTCGCTGGCGGGCGTGGCGGTTCGCGTGGCGGTGCCCAGCGCGGCAGTGATCTGCGTTATACGTTGGAACTGGATCTGGAAGAGGCCGTGCGCGGCACGACAGTGACCATTCGCGTCCCGACGCTGGTCGAGTGCAAAACGTGCGATGGCTCTGGCGCTAAGAAGGGCACCAGTCCGGTGACCTGTACCACCTGTGGCGGAATTGGCCAGGTGCGCATGCAGCAGGGCTTCTTCTCCGTCCAGCAGACCTGCCCGCGCTGTCATGGCAGCGGCAAGATGATTTCCGACCCCTGTGGCAGCTGTCATGGGCAGGGCCGCGTGGAAGAACAGAAAACGCTTTCGGTCAAAGTACCGCCGGGTGTTGATACGGGCGATCGTATCCGCCTGACAGGTGAAGGCGAGGCGGGTGCTCAAGGCGGCCCGGCTGGCGATCTCTATGTGGTCGTCAATGTCCGAGAGCACCCCATTTTCCAGCGTGACGGGAAGCACCTGTTCTGCGAAGTGCCCATCAGTTTCGCTGATGCGGCACTGGGCGGTGAGCTGGAAGTGCCGACGCTCGACGGGCGCGTCAAGCTGAAGATTCCGGAAGGAACTCAGACCGGAAAGCAGTTCCGTTTGCGAGGCAAGGGTGTCGCCCCGGTTCGTGGTGGTGCGGCTGGTGATCTCTTGTGTCGGGTCGCGGTGGAGACGCCGGTCAACCTGGGCAAGCGGCAGCGCGAACTACTCGATGAGTTCCGTAGAACCCTGCAGAGCGATAGCTCGCATTCGCCCAAAGCCAGTGGCTGGTTCGAAGGCGTGAAGCGTTTCTTCGGCGATCTTTAATCCAACGGCAAGCTGCAGGGCTTAACTGGTTCAGGTGCCCTGTAGCTTGAGGCTTGCAGCTTGGAGCTGTTTTCTATGCGACGTATTGCAGTAATGGGCGCCGCGGGGCGTATGGGCAAGACGCTGGTCGAGGCAGTTCAGCAAACCGCTGGGGCTGCTGGTCTGACCGCAGCAATCGACCGTCCGGACAGCACGCTGGTCGGGGCGGATGCCGGTGAGCTGGCTGCCATCGGGCGACTGGGCGTGCCGCTGATCGGCGAGGTTTCAAAGGTCGTCGACGAGTTCGACGTGCTGATCGATTTCACCCATCCTTCGGTAACACTGAAGAACCTTGAAGTGTGTCGGCGCGCGGGGAAGGCCATGGTGATCGGCACGACCGGTTTCTCAGCTGCAGAAAAAGAGAAGCTGGCTGTCGCTGCCAAGGATATCCCTATCGTATTCGCGGCCAACTTCAGCGTTGGCGTCAATCTATGTCTGAAGTTGCTCGACACGGCCGCCAGGGTGCTGGGTGACGAGGTGGATATCGAGATTATCGAAGCGCACCACAGGCATAAGGTGGACGCGCCCTCCGGCACTGCTTTACGTATGGGTGAGGTTGTGGCTCAGGCGCTCGGTCGTGATCTGCAGAAGGTCGCGGTTTATGGGCGAGAAGGGCAGACGGGTGCTCGCGAGCGCGACACCATTGGCTTCGCCACCGTGCGTGCTGGCGATGTGGTGGGTGATCACACGGTGCTTTTTGCTGCGGAAGGTGAGCGTGTCGAAATAACGCATAAGGCATCCAGCCGGATGACGTTTGCCAAAGGTGCCGTGCGGGCAGCGTTGTGGCTGGAGCAGCAACCGGCGGGGCTGTATGACATGCAGGATGTGCTTGGGCTTCGCTGAACGTGCTTGCCGGCTGGCGCTTTGGCCGATTTCGGCTGGACCCTAAAGGGGGTTTTCTGTAAGCTTCCCGTTTTAGTGTGTCCACTAAAAGTTGCGCAGAATGAATCAAACAAAAAGCGGGATGACCTTCACACGTCATCCCGCTTTTTTACAATCTGCGCTTGCTTCAGCCTTGATCTTTGGGAGGTCTCTTGACTAAGCCAGCCATTCTCGCCCTTGCCGATGGCAGTATTTTTCGCGGCGAATCTATCGGCGCCGACGGCCAGACTATCGGTGAGGTGGTGTTCAATACCGCCATGACCGGCTATCAGGAAATCCTCACCGATCCTTCCTATGCCAAGCAGATCGTCACTTTGACTTATCCGCACGTGGGTAATACCGGCACTACTCCAGAGGACGCCGAGTCCTGGAAGGTCTGGGCTGCCGGCTTGGTGATTCGCGACCTGCCGCTTATCTCGAGCAACTGGCGCGACAAGCAGACTCTGCCGGACTACCTCAAAGCCAACGGGACTGTAGCCATCGCCGGCATCGATACCCGCCGCCTTACACGAATTCTTCGCGAAAAGGGCGCACAGGATGGTTGCATCCTGGCGGGCGACGACGCGACTGAAGAGAAAGCACTAGAGCTGGCGCGCAGCTTTCCAGGCCTCAAGGGCATGGACCTGGCCAAGGAGGTCAGCGTCAAGGAACGCTACGAATGGCGTTCTAGTGTCTGGTGCCTGAGCGATGACGGTCATGCTGAAGTGCCTGCAAGCGAACTGCCATACCACGTGGTCGCTTTCGATTACGGTGTGAAATACAACATCCTGCGCATGCTGGTTGCGCGTGGCTGCCGTGTGACGGTATTGCCGGCCCAGTGCACCGCCAGCGATGCGCTCGCCCTCAATCCGGACGGCGTATTCCTTGCCAATGGCCCGGGTGACCCTGAGCCTTGCGACTACGCGATCAAGGCGATTCAGGAAATACTTGAAACGGACATACCCGTGTTCGGCATCTGCCTCGGCCATCAGCTGCTGGCTCTGGCTTCAGGTGCCAAAACGGTAAAAATGCCGAACGGCCACCACGGGGCCAACCATCCGGTGCAGGACCTCGATACAGGCGTAGTGATGATCACCAGCCAGAACCATGGTTTCGCTGTTGAAGAGTCCAGCCTGCCGAGCAATCTGCGTGCGACGCACAAGTCGCTGTTCGACGGCACGCTTCAAGGGATCGAGCGCACCGACAAGGTCGCCTTCAGCTTCCAGGGCCATCCTGAGGCTAGCCCAGGTCCGCATGATGTTGCGCCGTTGTTTGATCGCTTCATCGACGCCATGGCCAAGCGCCGCTAAGCCCGCCGAGCACAGAATTCGAGAGAGACCATGCCAAAACGTACAGACATTAAAAGCATTTTGATTCTCGGCGCTGGACCGATCGTTATCGGCCAGGCGTGCGAGTTCGACTATTCCGGCGCGCAGGCGTGTAAAGCACTGCGCGAGGAAGGCTTCCGCGTCATTCTGGTCAACTCCAATCCGGCGACCATCATGACCGATCCGGCCATGGCCGATGCGACTTACATCGAGCCGATCAAGTGGGCTACCGTCGCCAAAATCATCGAGAAAGAGCGGCCGGATGCGCTGCTGCCGACGATGGGCGGCCAGACCGCTTTGAACTGCGCGTTGGACCTGGAAAAGCACGGTGTGCTGGAGAAGTTTGGCGTCGAAATGATCGGCGCCAATGCTGACACTATCGACAAGGCTGAAGATCGCTCGCGCTTCGACACGGCGATGAAGAACATTGGTCTGGCCTGCCCGGTGTCGGGTATTGCTCACAACATGGACGAAGCCTACGGCGTCCTTGAGAAGGTCGGTTTTCCATGCATCATCCGCCCGTCGTTCACCATGGGTGGCACGGGTGGCGGCATCGCCTACAACCGTGAAGAGTTTGAAGAAATCTGCGCTCGAGGCCTCGATCTGTCTCCAACCAGCGAACTGTTGATCGACGAATCGTTGATCGGCTGGAAGGAATACGAGATGGAGGTGGTCCGCGATAAGAAGGACAACTGCATCATCGTATGCGCCATCGAAAACTTCGATCCTATGGGTGTGCACACCGGCGACTCCATCACTGTCGCTCCGGCGCAGACGCTGACCGATAAGGAATATCAGATCCTGCGTAACGCCTCCCTGGCAGTGCTGCGCGAGATCGGTGTGGAGACCGGTGGATCTAACGTGCAATTCGGCATCTGCCCGAATACCGGTCGCATGGTCGTTATCGAGATGAACCCGCGTGTATCGCGTTCCTCGGCGCTGGCTTCCAAGGCTACCGGCTTCCCGATCGCCAAGATCGCGGCAAAGCTTGCGGTTGGCTACACCCTGGATGAGCTGCAGAACGACATTACTGGTGGCCGCACTCCGGCGTCCTTCGAGCCGGCGATCGACTACGTCGTGACGAAAATTCCGCGTTTCGCTTTCGAGAAATTTCCGAAAGCCGATGCCCGTCTGACCACTCAGATGAAGTCCGTCGGTGAGGTCATGGCCATAGGTCGTACTTTCCAAGAATCCGTGCAGAAAGCATTGCGCGGTCTGGAGGTCGGCGTCTCCGGTTTCGATCCCAAGCTCGATCTGGCTGACCCTGAAAGCGAGAGCACGCTCAAGCGCGAGCTTACCGTTCCGGGCGCAGACCGCATCTGGTATCTGGCTGATGCTTTCCGCGCCGGCAAGTCGGTCGCTGAAGTCTTCGATCTGACACGCATTGACGAGTGGTTCCTGGTTCAGATCGAAGATCTCATCAAGGACGAGGAGCAGATAAAAACCCTGGGCCTGTCTAGCATCGATCGCGATGTCATGTACAAGCTCAAGCGCAAGGGTTTCTCCGATGCGCGCCTGGCCAAACTGCTCGGGGTGACTGAAAAGAATCTGCGTGCCCACCGCCACAAGCTCAAAGTGCTGCCGGTCTACAAGCGCGTCGACACCTGCGCTGCGGAATTCGCCACTGACACGGCCTACATGTATTCGACCTATGAGGAAGAATGCGAGGCCAACCCGTCGAGCCGGGACAAGATCATGATTCTCGGTGGTGGTCCAAACCGTATCGGGCAGGGCATCGAATTCGACTACTGCTGCGTTCACGCAGCATTGGCGATGCGCGACGACGGTTACGAAACCATCATGGTCAACTGCAACCCGGAAACCGTTTCCACCGATTATGACACCTCTGACCGCCTGTACTTCGAACCTGTGACGCTGGAAGATGTTCTTGAAATCGTCCGCGTCGAGCAGCCCAAGGGTGTCATCGTGCAGTATGGCGGTCAGACACCGCTGAAGCTGGCCCGCGCATTGGAAGAGGCTGGCGTACCGATTATAGGGACCAGCCCGGATTCCATCGACCGCGCCGAAGACCGTGAGCGCTTTCAGCAAATGGTCGAGCGCCTCAATCTGCGTCAGCCGCCGAACGCGACCGCGCGCAGCGAGGAGGAAGCCTTGGCGGCGTCCAAGGTCATCGGATATCCGCTGGTGGTGCGTCCGTCCTACGTCTTGGGCGGTCGAGCGATGGAGATCGTTTACCAAGAAGAGGAATTGCGTCGTTACATGCGTGAGGCGGTCAAGGTTTCAAACGACAGCCCGGTGTTGCTCGACCATTTTCTCAATTGCGCCATCGAAGTCGACATCGATGCGGTGTGTGACGGCGAGCATGTGGTGATTGGTGCGATCATGCAGCACATCGAGCAGGCTGGCGTTCACTCCGGTGACTCCGCTTGCTCCTTACCGCCTTACTCTTTGCCGGCGCATATCCAGGACGAGATCCGGGATCAGGTCAAGAAGATGGCCCTTGAGCTCGGTGTGGTTGGCTTGATGAACGTCCAGATGGCCGTTCAGGGCGAAGACATTTTCGTGATCGAAGTGAACCCGCGGGCCTCACGTACCGTTCCCTTCGTATCGAAGTGCATTGGTGTGTCGCTGGCCATGATTGCCGCGCGCGTCATGGCCGGAAAAACGCTGGCCGAAGTTGGGCTGACCGAAGAGATCATTCCAAACTTCTACAGCGTCAAGGAGGCGGTCTTCCCGTTCGCCAAGTTCCCTGGCGTCGATCCGATCCTTGGCCCAGAAATGAAATCGACCGGCGAAGTAATGGGGGTCGGTGACGACTTTGCGGAAGCTTTTGCCAAGGCTCAGCTCGGTGCGAGCGAAATCCTGCCAAACAGCGGGTGTGCCTTCATCAGCGTGCGGGACGACGACAAGCCGCATGTAGCTCAGGTTGCACGTGACTTGGTTGAGCTTGGCTTCGAGGTGGTCGCAACGGCTGGTACAGCCAAGTTGATCGAGGCAGCCGGACTGCCGGTGCGTCGGGTCAACAAGGTGACCGAGGGCCGTCCGCACGTCGTAGATATGATCAAGAATGACGAAGTCACCCTTATCATCAATACCACCGAGGGTCGTCAGTCTATTGCTGACTCTTACTCGATTCGTCGTAACGCCCTGCAGCATAAGATCTGCTGCACCACCACGCTGGCGGGTGGGCAAGCGATCTGTGAGGCGCTGAAGTTCGGTCCTGAGAAGACCGTGCGTCGTTTGCAGGATCTCCATGCAGGAATCAACGCATGATCAAATACCCTATGACAGTCCAGGGCGCACGCGCCCTGGAGGATGAACTCAAGCATTTGAAAACCGAGTTGCGCCCACAGATTACGCAGGCTATCGCCGAAGCGCGTGAGTTGGGTGATCTCAAGGAAAACGCTGAATATCATGCTGCTCGTGAACAGCAGGGCATGGTCGAAGCGAGGATTCGTGACATCGAGGGGCGTCTGCAAAACGCCCAGGTGATCGATGTGGCGAACATCCCTCATACCGGGAAGGTCATTTTCGGCACGACCGTGGAGATCGCCAACGTCGAGACCGATGAGACCGTCACCTATCAGATCGTTGGCGATGATGAGTCGGATATCAAGCAAGGAAAGCTGTCAGTCAGCTCGCCGATTGCCCGCGCTCTAGTGGGCAAGGAAGAGGGGGATGTGGTGGCAGTGAAAACTCCTAGCGGTGTTGTGGAATACGAGATTGTTGAGGTTCGTCATATCTGATCATCGATCCATGCGCGCAGGTTTAATCAGTTGGCAGCTGGCCCAGACGTTCTGGGTCGGCGGCGTTTGGCTATTGCAATTCGTGATGCTGCCGGCTTTAGGCAAGATTGGCCTGGCCCCGCTGCTGATCGACGATATCGCCGGCACGCTCAGGCCCTTATTGGTGGGCTTTGCTGCGTTCTGCGTAGCGCTACAGGCCATCGTGCTAATTCAGCTCGGCGGTCTGCGCAGCTTATGGACAGATGTGCGGGGGCAGCTGCTGCTGGCGGTCTTGTTGCTGGCTGGAAGCCACTTTATGGTTCGGGCCGGGGTTGTTGAATCGCCGTACTGGCTGGTGTTCAGTTATCTGGCGATAGGGCTTTGCGGATTGATGCTCGTGCTGCAGGTCGCCCCCGGGCGGGAGCGATAGCACGAGGCTGGACAGGCTTAGCCTTGGAAGCGATGTACGTTCGACAGTTGCTTGTTGACCTTTGGGTTCTTTCGGTAGATCAGTGCCATCTTGCCGATGGACTGGACCAGCTCGCAGCTGCCGATGTTGCACAATTCATCCATAACGGCGCGCCGATCGTCGCGCTCGGTGATTCTCAGCTGCACCTTGATCAATTCATGATCGCTCAAGGCGCGCTCCAGTTCTGCCTGCACGCCCTCGGTCAAGCCATTCTCCGACACGATCAACACCGGCTTCAAATGATGGCCGATAGATTTGTACTGTTTCTTCTGCTCGTTAGTGAGCGGCATAATTCGATCCTTGCGTCAGAACCCTGAAAAACGTCGGCTAGTGTAACTGACACGCCTTGAGCCGCACAGATGAGGTATCAGCTTGGCACGCTCCAAGACCAGCCCGCGATGGCTGAAAGAACATTTCGACGACCCCTATGTGAAGATGGCTCAGCGAGACGGCTATCGGTCGCGAGCGAGCTATAAGCTGCTTGAGATCCAGGAGAAAGATCGTATTCTGCGCCCAGGCATGACCGTGGTCGATCTCGGTGCCGCTCCGGGAGGTTGGTCCCAGGTCACCAGTCGAGTGATCGGTGATCGGGGTCGGCTGATAGCTTCCGATATTCTGCCGATGGATAGTATTGCGGACGTAACCTTCGTTCTAGGCGACTTTACGGAGGACGAGGTTTTTGCGGAAATTCTCAAGGCCATCGGTGAAACTCAGGTGGACCTTGTGATTTCCGATATGGCCCCCAATATGAGTGGGGTTAAGGTTGCTGATCAGGCGCGGGCGATGTTTCTCTGCGAGCTTGCGCTGGATCTGGCCATGCGGGTGTTGCGTCCAGGTGGGGACTTTCTGATCAAGGTCTTTCAGGGGGAAGGCTTTGATGCCTACCTGAAAGAGGTGCGACAAAATTTCGACAAAGTCCAAATGCGTAAACCGTTGTCATCTAGAGACCGTTCGCGCGAGCAGTACCTGTTGGCGCGTGGCTTTCGTGGTGAGAGCAACGAGATGCGTGAGCCGCGGTCTTAACAGGCGAGGTTACGAATTTTGACCGAGCACTGGCCCCTGAAATTCGGGCTAGTATGTTTCATATCGGGTTACAGACCGAGCTGCGCGTTCAGCGACGTTGTGTAGTAAGTTAGGCTGAGAGCGAACCATCGGCCGTCATGCAGGCTCTGGACAACACGCCTGCTCTAGAGGGTAGTGAATTGAACGACATGGCAAAAAACCTGATTTTGTGGTTGATCATTGCCGCTGTCCTGGTGACGGTGATGAACAATTTTTCCAGCCCGACCGAGCCGCAAACGCTCAACTATTCGGATTTCATCGAACAGGTGAAAGAAGGTAGGGTCGAGCGCGTGACCGTTGACGGTTTCGTTATTACCGGCAAGCGCAGCGACGGCGAAACCTTCAAAACGATCCGACCAGCAATCCAGGACAATGGCCTGATCGGCGATTTGATCAACAACAACGTGGTGATCGAGGGCAAACAGCCTGAGCAGCAGAGCATCTGGACGCAGCTGCTGGTGGCGAGTTTCCCGATACTGGTGATCATTGCTGTCTTCATGTTCTTCATGCGCCAGATGCAGGGTGGTGCCGGTGGCAAGGGTGGGCCTATGAGCTTCGGGAAGAGCAAGGCGCGCTTGCTTTCCGAAGATCAGGTTAAAACCACGTTTGCTGATGTGGCAGGTTGTGACGAAGCCAAGGAAGAAGTCACTGAGCTGGTCGAGTTTCTGCGCGATCCGGGCAAATTCCAGCGCCTCGGCGGCCGTATCCCCCGTGGCGTGCTGATGGTCGGCTCGCCCGGTACCGGTAAGACCCTTTTGGCCAAAGCAGTAGCTGGCGAGGCCAAGGTACCGTTCTTCACGATCTCTGGCTCGGACTTCGTCGAGATGTTTGTCGGTGTCGGTGCCAGCCGTGTACGCGACATGTTCGAGCAAGCCAAGAAACATGCTCCCTGCATCATTTTCATCGACGAGATTGATGCGGTCGGTCGGCATCGTGGCGCCGGTCTCGGTGGCGGTCACGATGAGCGGGAGCAAACGCTAAACCAATTGCTGGTTGAGATGGATGGTTTCGAGATGAATGACGGAATCATCGTCATTGCAGCAACCAACCGTCCGGATGTTCTCGATCCGGCTCTGCTCCGTCCTGGTCGTTTCGATAGGCAAGTTGTTGTTGGTCTGCCAGATATCCGCGGCCGCGAACAAATTCTGAAAGTGCATATGCGTAAGGTTCCGCTTGGAGACAGTGTTGAGCCAGCATTGATTGCGCGCGGAACGCCTGGTTTCTCGGGTGCGGACCTGGCGAACCTTGTGAACGAGGCGTCTCTGTTTGCTGCTCGGGCAGGTAAGCGCCTTGTGGAAATGAAGGAGTTTGAGCTGGCCAAGGACAAGATCATGATGGGCGCTGAGCGCAAATCGATGGTCATGTCTGAGAAAGAGCGGCTCAATACGGCCTATCACGAGGCTGGACACGCAATTGTCGGTCGTGTCGTTCCTGAGCATGATCCGGTCTACAAGGTATCGATCATCCCGCGTGGTAGAGCGTTGGGTGTGACGATGTTCCTACCAGAAGAGGATCGATACAGCCTTTCCAAGCGCGCCTTGATCAGTCAAATCTGCTCGCTGTTTGGTGGTCGTATCGCCGAGGAAATGACGCTTGGTTTCGAGGGCGTTACTACGGGTGCGTCAAACGACATCATGCGAGCCACGCAGTTGGCTCGTAACATGGTGACGAAGTGGGGCTTGTCCGAGAAGCTGGGGCCTTTGATGTACGCCGAAGAAGAGGGCGAGGTTTTCCTTGGCCGCAGCGCAGGCAGCCAGCACGCGAATGTGTCAGGTGATACGGCTAAGCTGATCGATCTTGAGGTTCGCAGCATCATCGATCAGTGCTATGGCACTGCTAAACAGATCCTGGCGGACAACCGTGACAAGCTGGATCTCATGGCCGAGACGCTGATGAAGTACGAAACTATCGACTCAGATCAGATCGACGACATCATGGCGGGTCGTACCCCGCGCGAACCCCGCGACTGGCAGGGCGGTTCCGGGCCGACCGGAACCTCGATACAGCCTGAAGGTGGTCGTCCGCAGACACCTATCGGTGGTCCCGCCGGCGAGCACTGATCCAAGGCTGGTCAAATGATTCAGACGTTGCCTTCTACCCGGCTGCCTTGTGGCAGCCGGGTTCTTGATTTATCGCGTCCCCATGTCATGGGCATTCTTAATGTCACGCCTGATTCCTTTTCGGATGGAGGCAGGTACGCCGGTGTAGATGCGGCGCTGCGCCACGCCGAAGTCATGGTGGCGGCGGGTGCAACGATCATTGACATTGGTGGCGAGTCGACGCGTCCCGGTGCTAGGGCCGTGTCGCCGACTGAGGAACTGGAGCGTGTTGCGCCGGTTGTCGAGGCGATTGCCTCTGAGCTTGATGTAGTCATCTCGGTCGATACTTCCTCACCTGTCGTGATTCACGAGGCGGCACGTCTCGGTGCTGGCTTGATCAATGACGTCCGCTCCCTTTCTCGAGATGGCGCATTGAAGGCGGCGGCTGACACTGGGCTGCCTGTGTGCCTGATGCATATGCGCGGCGAACCCGAGAACATGCAGGACGAGCCGCATTATGATGACGTCGCGGCGGAGGTCTGCAGCTTTCTGCATGACCGCATGGCGGTGTGCATCGAAGCGGGTATACCCAGCGATCGAATCGTGCTGGACCCAGGTTTCGGTTTCGCGAAAAACCTTTCTCATAATCTCAGTCTGTTCAAGCATCTCGAGCAGCTTCATGCGCTCGGGCGGCCGCTGCTCGTTGGGGTGTCACGCAAGAGCATGATTGGCCAAACGCTGCAGCGCGATGTGTCGGATCGTCTGTATGGAAGTTTGGGGCTCGCAGCGTTGGCCGTTGCGATGGGGGCGCGCATACTCCGTGTACATGATGTCAGCGAGACGGTTGATGTAGTTCGAATGATTGCTGCTGTGCAGGCAGCAGAATAAGGATTTTTATGGCTAGAAAGTACTTCGGCACCGACGGCATTCGGGGTCACGTAGGGCAATTTCCAATAACGCCTGAGTTCATGCTTAAACTTGGCTGGGCTGCCGGCATGGCATTCCGCAAGCATGGGAAGTGCCGCATCCTTATAGGGAAAGACACCCGGATATCGGGCTATATGTTCGAATCAGCGCTGCAAGCTGGGCTTTCAGCGGCTGGAGCTGATGTGTTGCTTTTGGGTCCGATGCCTACCCCGGCGGTGGCCTATTTGACGCGAACCTTTCATGCGGACGCGGGCATCGTGATCAGTGCCTCGCACAACCCTCATCACGACAATGGGATCAAGTTCTTCTCCGGGCGTGGAACAAAGCTGCCTGATGAAATCGAGCTGATGATCGAGGAGCTGCTTGACTCTCCGATGACCGTTGTGGATTCGGCTCAGCTTGGTAAAGCTTCGCGAATCAATGATGCCGCTGGCCGTTATATCGAGTTCTGTAAGAGCAGCGTTCCGACCAGTACCGACTTTTCTGGCATGAAAATCGTGCTCGATTGCGCGCACGGGGCTACCTACAAAGTGGCGCCAAGTGTTTTCCGTGAGCTTGGGGCGGATGTGGCGGTGATTGCTGCCCAGCCAGATGGGCTTAATATCAACGCTGATGTCGGGTCCACTCATGTCGAGCAGTTACAGAGAGCGGTAATCGACCAAGGGGCGGACCTTGGTATCGCTTTTGATGGCGATGGCGACCGTGTGATGATGGTGGACCATACCGGGGCTCAGGTCGACGGTGACGAGCTGCTCTATATTATCGCTACTGACCTGCAAGACCGTGACCGTCTGGTGGGCGGGGTCGTGGGAACGTTGATGAGCAACCTCGGGCTTGAGTTGGCGCTAAAGGCGCGCAACATTCCGTTTGTCCGGGCCAAGGTCGGTGATCGATACGTGATGGCAGAAATGCTTGACCGAGACTGGGTCTTGGGCGGAGAAAACTCAGGGCATATCGTCTGCGCTCAACATGTCACGACTGGGGACGCGATCATCGCTGCGCTTCAGGTGGTGCTCGCGCTTAAGCGTCGGGGCCTCAACCTGGCGCAGGAGCGACTTGCCTGGAGCAAGTGCCCGCAAGTTTTGATTAATGTCCGCTTCAGCGGAGATCGCGATCCTATCGCCGATCCCCAGGTCCAGGCAGTCTGCGACAGTGTCACCGAGCGTATGGCAGGCCGAGGCCGTGTACTGTTGCGCAAGTCTGGGACCGAGCCGTTGGTGCGGGTAATGGTCGAAGGTGACGACGAAAAACAGGTTCGAAGTTACGCCGAAGAGCTGGCTACAGTGGTCACGAAAGTTTGTGCGTGATTGCCGCTTGCCAGAGGTGTTCCGGTTGAGTACCATTTGCGCCCACTTTGACCGACGAGGTAAAGCATGCGTCGCCCACTGGTAGCTGGTAACTGGAAAATGAACGGTACCCGCGCCAGCGTCGCAGAGCTGACCGAAGCACTTGCTCAGCAGCAGCTTCCTTCTTCGGTTGAGGTTGTTGTTTTTCCCTCGAGCTTGCATTTGGCGCAAGTCGTCGGTGAGCTCGGTGATAAGGCTGTTGCCGTCGGGGCTCAGGATTGTGCAGTAGAAGCAGGCTTCGGTGCCCTGACAGGTGAAGAGTCAGCTAGTCAGCTAGCAGATGCTGGGGTTCGCTGGGTGTTGGTTGGTCACTCCGAGCGGCGTCTTCTCCTTGGTGAGAGTGACGAGACGGTAAGTAAGAAATTTTTAGCGGCATTGGAGTGCAACTTGACTCCGGTGCTGTGTCTGGGTGAGACGCTCGAGCAGCGGCAAGCCGGGCAGACTTTGGAAGTGGTCGGGCGTCAGCTGGCTCGCGTAGTTGCTGATGCTGGAATCGCGGCCTTCAAGCAGGCGGTTGTGGCTTACGAGCCAGTCTGGGCGATAGGTACCGGGCTTACGGCTACTCCGCAGCAGGCTCAAGAAGTGCATGCGGCCATACGTGAGCAGCTGGGTCGTGAAGATGGTCGTATCGCTGAAGGCGTACGCCTCTTGTATGGCGGCAGTGTTAAGGCGGAGAATGCCGCCGAGCTTTTCGGAATGCCCGATATTGATGGGGGGCTTGTGGGTGGAGCCTCTCTGAAAGCGAATGATTTCGGTGCGATCTGTCGCGCCGCAGGGAACTGATCAGATGTTGCAGACTGTTGTGATTGTGGTGCATCTGCTGGTTGCCATTGGTGTGGTTGCGCTGGTGTTGCTGCAGCAGGGTAAGGGTGCCGACGCGGGCGCTTCTTTCGGGTCTGGGGCTTCGGCAACCGTATTCGGAAGCCAAGGTTCTGCTACCTTTCTTAGTCGTTTTACTGCTATACTCGCCGGCGTTTTTTTCGTGACGAGTCTGGGGTTGGCGTTCTTTGCGACACGCCAAGCTGATCAGCTGGCAGGGGCGGGTCTTCCGGATCCGGCAGCGCTGGAGGTTCCGGCAGCTAACCCGGTCGTTGAGGATGTACCTGTTCTGGAGAGCGCTCCATCTGCGCCTGAAGCAGATGAAGTGCCCGAGGTTCCAGTGCAAGAGTAAGGGTTTTTGCCGAGGTGGTGGAATTGGTAGACACGCTACCTTGAGGTGGTAGTGGCCATAGGCTGTAGGGGTTCGAGTCCCCTCCTCGGTACCAAACAAGCAGGCCCGCAGATGCGGGCTTTCTTGTTTTTAGTGTTTGGGTTGACCTGATTTAGGTGCGGTCGTATAATTCGTGCCCAGTTTGACGCGGGGTGGAGCAGTCTGGTAGCTCGTCGGGCTCATAACCCGAAGGTCGTTGGTTCAAATCCAGCCCCCGCAACCAGTTGATCAGAAGCCCCTGTCGAGGGGCTTTTTATTAGCTTCGAGCCAGGTCGCCGGCATCTACAGGCGATCATTAGGGATGGGCGTTTCGCCCATTTTTCATTTGTACAGCATGCGCGAGGGACTTCGATGTCGAGCAAGCTAGAACAGTTGCAGGCCTTGTTGGCCCCGGTAGTTGAGGCGCTTGGCTATCAATGTTGGGGGATCGAGTTCATCTCGCAGGGGCGGCACTCCTTGTTAAGAGTCTACATCGATCATCCCAACGGAATACTTGTCGACGACTGTGAAAAAGTCAGTCGTCAGTTAAGCGGTGTGCTCGATGTGGAAGATCCCATCAGCTCCGACTACACCCTTGAAGTGTCTTCACCGGGTATGGATCGGCCTCTGTTCACGCTTGAGCAGTACTCAGCGCACGTGGGTGAGCAGGTCAAAATCAAGCTGCGTTCCCCCTTCGAAGGGCGGCGCAATTTCCAAGGTCTTCTACGCGGGGTCGAGGAGCAGGATGTCGTGGTGCTAGTGGATGATCACGAATACCTGTTGCCGCTCGACATGATCGACAAGACCAACATAATCCCCCGTTTTGAGTGAGTCGCGGATCCCGCGGACCCCAATGGATTGCGATAGGCGAGGCGTACGATGAGCAAAGAAGTACTGCTGGTTGTGGAGTCGGTATCCAATGAAAAAGGCGTACCGGCCGGTGTGATCTTCGAAGCATTGGAGCTGGCTTTGGCCACCGCTACCAAGAAGCGCTTTGAAGATGAAGTTGACCTGCGGGTCGAGATCAATCGGCAGAACGGTAGCTACGAGACCTTCCGCCGCTGGACGGTTGTCGAAGAAGAGGATTTTGACGATCCGGCGCATCAGCTAACCACCGACATGAAGCAGGCTCAAGAAGCCAACGCCAAGATTGGTGATGTGCTGGAGGAGAAAATCGAGTCGATCGAGTTCGGCCGGATCGCCGCCCAGACAGCGAAACAGGTCATCGTGCAGAAAGTTCGCGAGGCCGAGCGTGCTCAAGTGGTCGATGCTTATCGTGATCGCGTAGGCGAGATCATTTCCGGCACAGTCAAGAAAGTGACCCGTGACAGCGTCATAGTCGATCTGGGGAACAACGCTGAGGCGTTGCTGGCTCGTGAAGATATCATCGCTCGGGAAACCTTCCGTGTCGGTGCCCGAGTGCGTGCGCTGCTGAAAGAGATCCGCACTGAGAACCGTGGCCCCCAGCTGATCCTTTCTCGTACTGCACCGCAGATGTTGATCGAGTTGTTCCGCATTGAAGTACCGGAGATTGCCGAAGGTTTGATCGAGGTAATGGCTGCTTCGCGGGATCCAGGTTCGCGCGCCAAAATCGGTGTCCGTTCGAAGGACAAGCGAATCGATCCACAAGGTGCCTGTATCGGCATGCGCGGCTCCCGTGTTCAAGCTGTCTCTGGTGAGATAGGCGGCGAGCGAGTTGATATCGTGTTGTGGGACGAGAATCCGGCACAGTTCGTTATCAATGCAATGGCTCCTGCTGAGGTGGCAGCCATCATCGTTGATGAAGACGCCCACGCGATGGATATCGCAGTGGGTGAAGATAATCTGGCGCAAGCCATCGGTCGGGGCGGCCAAAACGTGCGCCTCGCCAGCCAGCTGACTGGCTGGACGCTTAACGTGATGACCGAGGCGGACATCCAGACCAAGCAGCAGGAAGAAACAGGCGACATCCTGCGCAATTTCATCGAAGAGCTGGATGTCGATGAGGAGCTGGCACAAGTACTAGTCGAGGAAGGTTTCACTTCGCTCGAAGAGATTGCCTACGTCCCTATGGAGGAAATGCTCGGCATCGAAGGCTTCGACGAAGACATCGTCAACGAGCTGAGAACCCGCGCCAAAGATCGCTTGTTAACTAAAGCGATCGCAACGGAAGAGAAACTGGCAGACGCCCAACCGGCCGAGGATTTGCTCGCGCTGGAGGGCATGAACAAGGAGCTGGCGGTCGAGTTGGCAATGCGGGGTGTTATCACCCGCGAAGACCTGGCCGAGCAGTCGATTGACGACCTGCTCGACATAGACGGCATAGATCAAGAACGTGCCGGCAAGCTGATCATGGCCGCCCGAGCCCATTGGTTCGAGTAAGAAATTGCGGCCTGAGGAGAGAGATGCATGACGCAAGTCACGGTGAAAGAACTGGCCCAGGTGGTCGACACACCGGTCGAGCGACTGCTACAGCAGATGCGTGAGGCAGGACTGTCGCACACCAGCGCCGAGCAAGTAGTGACCGATAATGAAAAACAGGCCCTGTTGGCGCACCTTAAAAGCAGCCACGGCGCCAAAGTGGATGAGCCGCGCAAGATCACTTTGCAGCGCAAAACTACGACCAAGCTGAAGGTGGGTGGTAGCAAGACGATTAGCGTCGAAGTGCGCAAGAAGAAGACTTTCGTCAAGCGCAGTCCCGACGAGATCGAAGCTGAGAAGCAGCGTGAGATCGAAGAGCAGCGCGCCGCGGAAGAAGCGGCTCGTCAGAAAGCGGCCGAAGAAGAAAGGCTGCGAGCTGAGGAAGAGGCGCGCCAACAGGCCGAAGCTGCAGCAAAGGCTGAAGCAGAAGCCGAACAGCCGGCCGCCCCTGAGCCGGTTGCTGCTGTTGCAGCAGAGCCCGCCCCGGTTGCTCCTGTCGCTCCGGTCGAGGAGCGCAAGAAGGATGAGCCGCGCCGTGCCGATAAGGCGCGTAGCGACGATGATGAACGTCGTGATCGCAAGCAGGCTCAGCATCGCCCTTCCTTGAAGGCGAAGGCGCCATTGTCACGTACTGCGCGCAGTGGCGAAGACGATGCCGACGGATTCCGTCGCGGCGGACGAGGCAAGTCGAAGCTGAAGAAGCGCAACGCGCATGGCTTCCAGAGCCCGACCGGCCCTATCGTCCGTGAAGTAGCCATTGGCGAGACCATCACGGTTGGTGATCTGGCTCAGCAGATGTCGGTCAAGGCTGCAGAAGTCATCAAGTTCATGTTCAAGATGGGCAGTCCTGTGACCATCAATCAGGTTCTCGATCAGGAAACTGCTCAGCTAATCGCTGAAGAGCTTGGACACAAAGTCAAGCTGGTCAGTGACAACGCGCTTGAAGAGCAGCTGGCCGAGCTGCTGAAGTTCGAGGGTGAAGCCATCACGCGCGCGCCGGTCGTTACCGTTATGGGTCACGTTGACCATGGTAAGACCTCGCTGCTCGACTACATCCGTCGCGCCAAAGTGGCAGCTGGCGAAGCGGGCGGTATCACCCAGCACATCGGCGCCTATCACGTCGAAACCGACCGTGGAATGGTTACCTTCCTCGACACGCCGGGCCACGCCGCGTTTACCGCCATGCGTGCCCGTGGTGCTCAGGCAACTGACATCGTCATTCTCGTCGTTGCGGCGGACGATGGCGTGATGCCCCAGACCATCGAGGCCATTCAGCATGCCAAGGCTGCTGGCGTGCCGCTGGTCGTCGCAGTGAACAAGATCGACAAGCCGGGCGCGGATCTCGACCGCATCCGTAGTGAGCTGTCTGTTCACGAAGTGACTTCGGAAGAGTGGGGTGGTGATACGCCGTTTGTATCGGTATCCGCGAAGATGGGTACTGGTGTTGATGACCTGCTTGAGGCTGTTCTGCTACAAGCCGAGATCTTGGAGCTTACGGCTACTCCTTCGGCACCAGGACGTGGCGTTGTAGTCGAGTCGCGACTGGATAAAGGGCGCGGTCCGGTTGCTACCGTACTGGTTCAGGACGGCACGCTCCGTCAGGGCGACATGGCGTTGGTTGGATCCAACTATGGCCGTATCCGCGCCATGCTCGATGAGAACGGCAAGCCTATCAAGGAAGCCGGTCCGTCCATCCCGGTCGAGATTCTCGGTCTCGACGGCACGCCGGATGCGGGTGACGAGCTCAGCGTGTTGGCCGATGAGAAGAAGGCACGTGAAGTGGCCCTGTTCCGTCAGGGTAAGTTCCGCGAAGTGAAGCTGGCCCGAGCGCATGCCGGGAAGCTGGAAAACATCTTCGAGAACATGGGGCAGGAAGAGAAGAAGACGCTCAACATCGTCCTCAAATCGGATGTCCGTGGCTCGTTGGAAGCGCTGCAGGGTTCGCTCGGTAGCCTGGGTAACGATGAAGTGCAGGTGCGTGTCATTGGTGGCGGTGTCGGTGGTATTACCGAGAGCGACGCCAACCTGGCGCTAGCATCGAACGCGGTACTGTTCGGCTTCAACGTCCGTGCCGACGCGGGTGCGCGCAAAATCGTCGAACAGGAAGGTCTGGATCTGCGTTACTACAACGTGATCTATGACATCATCGAAGATGTCAAGAAAGCCCTCACCGGCATGCTGGGCAGCGATGTTCGCGAGAACATCCTCGGTATCGCAGAGGTTCGTGACGTGTTCCGCTCGCCGAAGTTCGGTGCCGTGGCGGGCTGCATGGTCACCGAAGGCATGGTTCACCGCAATCGTCCTATCCGCGTTCTTCGCGACGACGTGGTCATCTTCGAAGGCGAGCTGGAATCCTTGCGTCGCTTCAAGGATGACGTCGCGGAAGTACGTGCCGGTATGGAATGTGGTATCGCGGTGAAGAGTTACAACGACGTCAAGGCCGGCGACAAGATCGAAGTGTTTGAGAAAGTCGAAGTGGCGCGTTCGCTGTAACAACAGCTGTTGGGCAACAGACGGCAAGCATCCAGGGGCGACCTTGAGTGCTTGCCGTTTGCCTTTGCAGCACAATGTTTTTTCAGGCTAGCAGCTTGCTTGCTGCTCAAGGCAGATTTAATGGCCAAAGAATTCAGCCGTACCCAGCGTATCGGCGATCAGATGCAACGTGAATTGGCGCAGCTGATTCAACGTGAAGTGAAGGACCCGCGTCTGGGTCTGATAACCATAACCGCTGTTGAGGTCAGTCGTGACCTGTCCCATGCCAAGGTGTTCATAACCGTCATGGGCAAGGACGACGACGAAGACGCGGTCAAGGCCAATCTCCGCATCCTCAGCGAAGCCAGTGGTTTCCTGCGGATGCAATTGGGTAAGGCGATGAAGCTTCGTACCGTGCCCCAGTTGCACTTCAGCTATGACGCTAGCGTGCGTCGCGGCGTCGAGCTGACAACGCTTATTGAGCGAGCTGTCGCAGAAGATCGTAAGCACAGCGATGACGTTGGAGACTAGGCGTGGCCCAGGTAAAACGCGTTCGCCGCGCTGTAAGCGGCATCATTCTGCTTGATAAACCCCGTGGATTCACTTCGAACGCTGCTCTGCAGAAGGTTCGCTGGTTGCTCAATGCAGAAAAAGCCGGGCATACCGGTAGCTTGGACCCGCTGGCAACCGGTGTGTTGCCGTTGTGTTTTGGAGAAGCCACCAAGTTCTCCCAGTATTTACTGGACGCCGACAAGGGTTACGAGACTGTTGCCCAGCTCGGCGTGACAACTACGACGGCCGACGCGGAGGGCGAGGTGATTGAGCGCAAGCCCGTCTCCGTCAATCAGGCGCAGCTGGAGGCGCTTTTGCCACAGTTTCGTGGTGATCTGCAGCAAGTCCCGCCGATGTATTCGGCGCTCAAGCGCGATGGTCAGCCGCTGTACAAGCTGGCGCGAGCAGGAGAGGTAGTGGAGCGCGAGCCGCGTTCTGTTACCATTACACGCTTGGATTTGCTCTCGCTTGAGAATGACCGTGCTCGGTTGACGGTGGCATGTACCAAAGGCACCTATATTCGAACGCTGGTCGAAGATATCGGCCATGCCTTGGGTTGTGGTGCGCACGTCGCCGAGCTGCGGAGAACTCAAGCGGGTCCCTTCGAACTGAGCCAGACGGTCAGTCTTGAAGAGCTTGAGCAGGTGCACTCGGAAGGTGGTGCGGAGGCGGTTGACGCCTTCCTCAAGCCAATTGATAGCGGGCTCGAACATTGGCCGCTGCTGCAGCTGTCAGAACACAGCGCGTTTTATTGGCTGCATGGTCAGCCGGTACGAGCACCTGAAGCGCCGAAGTTCGGCATGCTTCGTGTGACAGATCACAACGGTCGCTTCATTGGTATTGGTGAAGTGAGTGAGGACGGGCGTATTGCGCCCCGTCGACTGATTCGGTCCGAGTGACCGATATGCAGCTCACCCCTAGGGTGCGTTGCGTTACGAGGTTGGCTGTTGGCAGGCACGGTCACACCTCTTTTTAAACACGGGTTGAACCCCGGCCTGTTCATAGAAGGAGCCCATCATGGCACTTAGCGTTGAAGAAAAAGCCCAGATCGTTGACGAGTACAAGCAAGCTGAAGGCGATACCGGTTCTCCGGAAGTGCAGGTAGCCCTGCTGACCGCCAACATCAACAAGCTGCAAGGTCACTTCAAGGCCAACGGCAAAGATCACCACTCCCGTCGTGGTCTGATCCGTATGGTTAACCAGCGTCGTAAGCTGCTGGATTACCTGAAGGGCAAAGACACTACTCGTTACAGCACCCTGATCGGTCGTCTGGGTCTGCGTCGCTAAGCGATGCCTGTGCGAAGCTGAACGCCAAAGCTGGAAGTGGGGTTACCCTGCTTCCAGCTTTTGCCTTTCAGAAGAGGTCGTTTCGGACAGGGGAAGGGTCGACTCCCACCACTGCCCAAAGATTTTTGAGCTATGTCCCGCGCGAGGCCATGCCCGTGGGATGTGCGACGATTCCCCCAAGGCAACAAAGAGAAGGAACCACCGTGAACCCGGTAATCAAGAAATTTCAATTCGGTCAATCGACCGTAACCCTCGAGACTGGGCGTATCGCCCGTCAGGCCACTGGTGCGGTATTGGTCTCCGTTGATGACGACGTAACGGTCCTGGTTACCGTCACCGGCGCCAAGACCGCAGACCCGAGTAAAGGCTTTTTCCCGCTTTCCGTTCACTATCAGGAAAAGACCTACGCAGCCGGTAAGATCCCTGGTGGCTTCTTCAAGCGTGAAGCGCGTCCTTCCGAAAAGGAAACGCTGACCTCCCGCCTGATCGACCGCCCGATCCGTCCGCTGTTCCCGGAAGGCTTCCAGAACGAAGTGCAGGTCATCTGTACGGTCGTTTCGACCAGCAAAAAAACCGATCCGGATATCGCGGCGATGATCGGTACTTCGGCCGCGCTGGCAATTTCCGGCATTCCGTTCAATGGTCCCATCGGTGCTGCGCGCGTCGCGTTCCACCCGGAAACTGGCTACCTGCTGAACCCGACCTACGAGCAGCTTAAAGCGTCCAGCCTGGATATGGTCGTAGCCGGAACCAAGGACGCGGTCCTGATGGTCGAGTCCGAGGCCAAAGAGCTCACCGAAGACCAGATGCTGGGCGCTGTCCTCTTCGCTCATGACGAGTTCCAGGCCGTTATTCAGGCCGTTACCGAGCTGGCTGCTGAAGCCGCCAAGCCGACTTGGGATTGGCAGCCAAAAGCTGAAAACACCGAGTTGCTCGCGGCCATCCGTAATGAGTTCGGCGAGGCCATCTCGCAGGCGTACACCATCACCATCAAGCAGGACCGCTATGCGCGTCTTGGTGAGCTCAAAGACCAAGTAGTCGCCAAGTTCGCCGGTGAGGAAGGTCAGCCGTCCGCCAACGAGGTCAAAGAGGCTTTTGGCGAGATCGAATACCGCACCGTTCGCGAAAATATCGTCAACGGCAAGCCGCGTATCGATGGCCGCGATACTCGTACCGTGCGTGGCTTGAACATCGAAGTCGGCGTGCTGGACAAGACTCACGGCTCGGCGCTGTTTACACGCGGTGAGACCCAGGCTTTGGTCGTTGCTACGCTTGGCACTGCGCGTGATGCACAGCTGCTCGACACCCTCGAAGGGGAGAAGAAAGACCCCTTCATGCTTCACTACAACTTCCCTCCCTACTCGGTGGGCGAGTGCGGTCGCATGGGCGCTACCGGTCGCCGCGAAATCGGTCACGGCCGTCTGGCTCGCCGGTCAGTTGCCGCCATGCTGCCGAACGCCGACGAGTTCCCATACACCATTCGTGTAGTTTCGGAAATCACCGAGTCCAACGGTTCGAGCTCCATGGCTTCCGTCTGTGGTGCTTCCTTGGCGTTGATGGATGCCGGTGTGCCGATGAAGGCGCCGGTTGCCGGTATCGCCATGGGTCTGGTCAAGGAAGGCGAGAAGTTTGCCGTTCTGACTGACATTCTGGGTGACGAAGATCACCTGGGTGACATGGACTTCAAGGTGGCCGGTACTGCCAATGGTGTGACCGCGCTGCAGATGGACATCAAGATCCAGGGCATCACCGAAGAGATCATGGAGATCGCGCTGGGTCAGGCACTTGAAGCGCGTCTGAACATCCTCGGTCAGATGAATCAGGTTATCGGTCAGTCGCGTACTGAGCTCTCAGCGAATGCGCCGACTATGATTTCAATGAAGATCGATCAGGACAAGATCCGCGATGTGATTGGAAAGGGTGGAGCGACCATTCGCAGTATCTGCGAAGAGACCAAAGCCTCAATCGACATCGAAGATGACGGCTCGATCAAGATCTTCGGCGAGACCAAAGAAGCTGCAGAAGCGGCCAAGCAGCGGGTGCTTGGTATCACCGCTGAGGCTGAAATCGGCAAGATCTATGTCGGCAAGGTTGAGCGCATCGTTGACTTCGGCGCGTTCGTCAACATCCTTCCTGGCAAGGATGGTTTGGTGCATATCTCGATGCTGAGCGATCAGCGCGTCGAGAAGGTCACCGACGTACTGAAAGAAGGTCAGGAAGTGAAAGTTTTGGTACTGGACGTGGATAACCGCGGCCGCATCAAGCTTTCGATCAAGGATGTCGCTGCCGCAGAAGCATCTGGCGCATAAGCATCTGGTGTTAAGAAAAGAGCCCTTCGGGGCTCTTTTTTTTTTGGCGGGCCGGGCATGTCGCTGCGCAAGTTGTGTGCATTGCACTCTGCACGCTTCGCTTGGTGCAAACATGCAGAGTGCTAGTGGCAGAGTGTTATTGCTCTTTCTTATCTATCTGATTTGTATAGATATTTATAAACAGCCTGGCTTGGCATGCAGCTTGCGATCTCTTATGTGAACCTGCGGTAGGTATTCCGCAGTTACTATGAGAAACAGGAGTGCAACTCATGAACAAGATCCAGACCTCTATTACTGCCGCCACCATCGCGACTGCCCTGGGCTTGCCGCTGGCTGGCGCTGCGTTTGCCGACACCGCGCCTGCATTTGATGAAGCCCAACCCATGATGTTGGCGGCCAGCGACACGATGAATGCAGCCGAGCACACTGCAGACGAAGCGGGCGAGGCGATGTCGGATACCTGGATCACTACGAAGGTCAAGTCTGCTCTGCTGGCTGGTGACTCGACCCCAGGCATGGAGATTGAAGTTGAGACCAACAACGGCGTCGTATCGTTGTCTGGCAACATCGCAACAGAAGCACAGCGTGAGATGGCTATCGAAAAAGCCCGGAATATCGAAGGGGTCAAAGAAGTCTCGGCAGATGGCCTGAAGACCGTCGATTAACTGTTGGGCCCCCATAAAACCCGCTGTAGTTCAGCGGGTTTTATTATCCTTCAGCCTCGCTCGCTGTCTATGTTGCTTAGGCGATTACCTTCGAAGCGGAGGAAGTGATACATGCCGTTTGTCGGCCCGTAGGTCCACTCCTCAAGCTGGACCTCATGCCAGTAGCCGTACTCGTCGACGATCTCCTTATACCCGGTAACCCCACGGCTCGTCGGTTCACCGCACTTGGCTTGGACCTCAGCTGTCGAGTCTTGCAGACTGACCAAGTTGCTTCCGCAACGAAACGTCGAGGACGCCTGCGCATGTAGCGCACTGAGCGTGATGGCGAGCGCGGTCAGCACGGCTCTTTTCCGCATGGGCGACTCCCTTGGTCAATTCGCGCGACTGGTTTCGATCCGTACCAGTCGGTTTCCCTCAAACGTGAGGATGCTGAATATGCCATTTTTGGGGCCGTATACCCACTCCTCACGCATCATTTCGCGACGGTGGTTTGAGCCTAGGGTGTAGCCCACCAGGTCACGTTGAACAGGTTGACCACATTTACGCTCAACCTCGAAGGCACGGTCGCCCGTGTTGATCAGGTTGCTACCGCAGCGAAAGGTATCTGCACCGGCTGCTGAACTCGCCAAGCTGGCTGCAACCAGGGCGATCGTTTTCCAATGACGTCTGCTTGGCCGTTTCATTCTGCCTCCAGATGCAGGACCGTAGGGACCTCACCACCCTGGACAATCTGGGATATGCCGGTATCGAGCAGGTAGACCCTGTCTGCTGCGAGCCCTGCGCTATCCACCAGATAATCCTTGATGCTGGCGGCGCGTGCACGGCTCAGGCGCCGCAGAAGCGCCGTGCTGCTCTCCCGGCTGCTTAGGATCGCCTGACGAAGCTGTTGCGCGCGGGCATCTTCATCGAGATTTTGCCACTCTGCCGGTGGTTGCTGCTGAAGGCGACTGCGATAGATGCCTTCCAGCATGGCCGTTTTCTCCTCTTCGCCAATTTCGAGCATTGATGGATCGGCCGGAACAGTATCACCACGTCGCTGCAAGATCTTATACCAAGTCTGCTGATATTCACGCTCCAGCCATTGTTCGGCGAGAAGCGCACCATCAACTGCCGGGGCACTCATACCTTCGACCTCAAGTCGAAGAACCGGGCGCTCCTTGAGCGCGCCGGCAAGCGCGTCAAGCTTACTGCGCGCTTTGCTGTCGAGTTCGCTGCTACCGGGCGGGAACAGGATCTGGCTAAGATCTGCCTGCTCGCGACCGACGAGCCCGCCAAGGAACTTGAAGGGCGACTTGGCTGCTCGTACTACCAGATTGCGTAACGTTTGCCAGATGATGGGCATCACGTCGAACTGCGGATTCGTCAGATCCCCTTGTATTGGAATCTTGAGCGCAATGGTGCCACTGCTGTCCTTCAACAGCGCCACTGCAAGACGCACCGGCAGGTCGACGGCCTGTTCACTGTCCACTTTTTCACCCAGCTGCAACTCTTCCAGCACCACTTCGTTTTCCGCATTCAGCTGCCCTTGCTGGATGCGGTAATGCAGGTCCAGATTGAGGCGGCCCTTGCGGATGCGGTAGCCCGCGAACTTGGCTGAATAAGGCGAGAGCGTGGTCAGTTCGACCTGCCTGAAGCGGGTGGTGATGTCCAGGCTTTGGAGCGGCTCGAAGGGCGTCAGGCTCCCCTCAATACTCACCGGAGCGTATCGGTCTACCTTGCCTTCTATGTCGACGCTCGCGGCGTTGTGCTGGCGGTTGTCGAGGGCGCCGATGTTACCGTTGAGATCCTGGATGGCTGTGATAAAGGGAGGACGCAAACTCAAATCGGCGAAACTGGCCGAACCGTCGTTTATCTGAATCCCGCCGATCCGGAGGGCGAAGGGTACGTCTGGCTCGTCTGGCGAGACGGGCGCACCGGATGGAGAGGACTCTTGGCCGGGCGTGGCTGCGGGCTTGTCCACCAATAAGTCATTGATGTTAGTCGACAGGTCCGGATTGATGATGAAGCGTGCGTATGGCTGGTTCAGGTCGATCTTGTCGATCTGCAGCGTGTTCGGGTAGCTGTAGTCGAGGCCATTGATCTGTAGCGATTGCCATCTCATCAGGTCCCGGTCTTGAATGGTGTCGAGGGTGTGGAGCTGCGTGATTTCAGCGGAACCGCCTATATGAAATGCCAGCGGCTCGATGCCCTTCAGCTCGACCGCAAGCTGGCTCGCCAGCAGTCCGCTGCGTAACTCCAAGTGAACGAACGGCGACAGGTAGGGCTGTGCCAAGCGCAAGTCGATCCCCGCCAGCGTGACATCGAATCTCCCCTTCAGGGGCGTCAATGTCAGCTGACCTTCGGCAAGTAGCGAACCTTGTTTGCCAACCTCGGTGGTCAGCTTTAGATCCACTGGAGATGTGCCGCGGCTGTCGAAATTACGCACATCCAGGTCCAGCGGGCCTACCTCAAGTTCGACGTTCGGCTCAGGCACTTTGTCAGCGAGGTGCAGATGGTAGTTTCGCAGTTCAGCGTCACGTAGAACGATCTGCCAAGGTCGATCAGAGCCATCATCCTTCTGTGCCGACTGAGGCTCGGCCTGCGCCGGTTTTTCCTCGGTATCAGTTGGCTGCGGTTGCGGCTCTGGTTTGCCGGCAAGCAGGCGCTGCCAGTTGAGCTGGCCGTCAGATTCGCGTATCAACCCGCTCTCCAACGTCTGGCTGCGCACCTGGCCGACGGTCACTTGTTGCTTCTGCAGGTCAAAAGAAGTTTCGGCAATCTGTGCCTCCTTCAGACGAAGCAGCGGTTGCCCGTCCAGGCTGTCGATGCTCAACGATGCCAACGTAGCGTTAGCATCGCTCAGCTGCAGCGAGGTGCCCTCGCTGAGGTCGAGCTGATACTCGGTCTTCAGGCTCACCTTACCCTCGTTGAGGGCGAGCGGTGCCATGTCTCGTACATATGGCCAGAACGTTTTCAGGGCCAGATCGTTGATCTCAATCTGGCCGGTCGACGTAATGGGGGAAAGGTTGAGCTGGCCTTTCCATTCGATACGTGATCCGTCTGGGCCTTTGGCAACCAGAACGGCATCTGCCGTGTCATCCGAACGGGTTGCAAAATTGAGCAGCTCGAAATCCAGCGAGTCGAGTAGGAAGTCGATCGGCTCCTGGGTTCGCTGATCGGCGAAGTGCACCCGTCCGCCGGCCAGTTTCAGGCGATCGATGCGCAGGGCGAGGGGCTCCGCATCTTCTTCGGCCACGTCTTCTTTCGTAGGTAGCTCGAATAGCTCGGACAGGTTCAGTTTGCCGTCCATGTCAAACAGGACTTCGGCATTCGGTCCGATGAGCTCGATGTCCGCGAGGTGCAGAGAGCGAGTCCAGAGGCTGTCCCATTCAAGGTCGACGAACAACCGTTCGAACGCCAGTTGCTCGGCGTCCGGCTCGCCCATGCGCAAGTTGTACAGCCTCACATCCAACGTGAACGGGTTCAACTCGATTCGCTCAAGGCGAGCCGGTACCGTCGCGTATTGCGTGAGCTGCTTGTTGATGAGGCGCTGCGCCACTCCGGGAAGGATTAGAAAACCGAGCAGGCAGTAGACGATCAGGGCGGTCATCAGGCCGATGAGCGCGCGCTTCAATCCGTTGGGCATGCGGACCTTCTTTCCAGGCGATGAACTGCCTTGGAGTATGGCATGACACCCGGGTTCCTCTTGCACGCGGGGCCACGCGCTACTTCACAACTGAAGCATGAACACCTTGAGCGGCGGCTTGCCGCCCGTTGACGGGGAGTGGGCTGTAACGGATCGAACTGCTTGGGTGCCTGTTCGCGAGAGGACGTGCGCGGCGACTCGGCAAGAATGACCGCGCAGTTTGTCGAGAAAACCGTCGGCTAGCGTTCGATTGCCAGTGCGACGCCCTGACCGCCGCCGATGCATAGCGTTGCCAATCCTTTTTGGGCGTCTCGGCGGATCATTTCATGCAACAGGGTCACCAGGATGCGGCAACCCGATGCGCCAATCGGGTGACCGAGCGCGATGGCGCCTCCGTTGACGTTGACCTTCTGCGCGTCCCATCCCAGCTCCTGACCCACCGATAGCGCTTGTGCCGCAAAGGCTTCGTTGGCTTCGATCAGGTCGAGCTCGTCTAGTGTCCAGCCGGCTTTTTCCAGGCACCGACGCGTGGCCGATACGGGGCCGATGCCCATGATGGCGGGGTCAACGCCAGCGTTTGCATAGCTGGCGATGCGAGCCATCACCGGTAATCCAAGCGCTTTCGCCTTCTCGGCGCTCATCAGCAACACGGCGGCGGCACCGTCGTTGAGGCTGGACGCGTTACCGGCCGTTACGCTGCCGTCCTTCTTGAAGGCAGGTTTTAGCTTGGCCAGGCTCTCTGCCGTTGTCCCAGCCCGAGGCTGCTCGTCGATGTCGAACACCAGCGGTTCACCCTTGCGCTGCGCAATCTCGATAGGCGTGATTTCGTCGCGCAGACGCCCGGCTTCGATGGCGGCAACGGCTTTTTGCTGTGAGGACGCAGCAAAGGCGTCCTGAGCTTCGCGCGTAATGCCGTACCGCTCTACGAGGTTTTCGGCTGTGATGCCCATGTGATAGTCGTTGAAGGCGTCCCACAGGCCGTCCTGAATCATGCTGTCGACCAGTTTGCCGTGGCCCATGCGCAAGCCTGTGCGTGCGCTGGGCATCACATAGGGTGCAAGGCTCATGTTTTCCATGCCGCCAGCGATGACCACATCGGCGTCGCCACAACGGATCGCCTGGGCCGCCAGGTGCAGCGCCTTCAGTCCGGAGCCGCAGACCTTGTTCAGGGTCATCGCGGGTACCGCATTGGGCAGCCCCGCGTTCATGGCCGCCTGCCTCGCCGGGTTCTGCCCTGCGCCTGCTGTTAGAACCTGGCCCAGGATGACTTCATCGACTTGGGCCGCATCGATTCCGGTTTGCTGAAGTAGCTGGCGGATAACCGCGGCGCCTAGGTCCACGGCTGGAATATTGGCCAGCGCACCCTGAAAACTGCCGACAGCGGTGCGAGTGGCGGCGACGATGACGACGTTTTGCATGATCTCGGCCTCGAGAAAGGTGCGGGCTCCCGCGGGGCGCTCATGTTGGCACAGGCCAGAAGGAGGCTCCAAATGCGGAACCTGCCAGTCACGCTAGCGTATGGGCAGGCCCATACGGCGTCGTGCGCGGTGAGCTGAGCCGCTGCGCACGGCCCAGCGCAGCACCGGCGCGGTTCGCCTCACGGACATTCGGATCAGTTGCCGTTCGCGGTCCGACTGGCAGAGATCCAGCATGTCACTCGCCCAGTCCGGTAGCAGGTCGACGCCGGCGCGCATCATCAAAGCGCCGAACGGCTTGGCGAGACGACTCGGGGCCGGCGCCTCGAACAGGATGCGTACAACTTCCCGCGAGCGTTCGTCGCAGTGCAGATGTGGGCGCATTGCCTGTAGATACTGTTCCACCTCCTGGTGCGAGCGCGGCACATCGCGTGCGCCGAGCGCTTCGGCGATCCGCGCCACTTCGCTGTAGTAGCGATCCTGCTCGTGCCCTGGTAACGCCGGGTTGAGGTAGCGCAGGTGGGCCTTGAGAAAGCTGCTAACTTCTGCCACGTGCACCCAGGTCAGCAGGTCCGGGTCGTACGCGGCATAGGGCCGGCCGTCGGGTGCATGTCCGGTCACTTTCACGTGAATGGCCCGGACCCGTTCAATCAGCCGCTGTGCATCGGCGTGGCTACCAAACGTGGTCGCGGAGATGAACTGCCCCGTACGACGCAGACGACCGAGCAGATCGTCGCGAAAGTTCGAGTGATCCCAGACGCCCGCCAGCGCCAATGGATGCAGTGCCTGGAGCAGCAGGGCGGAGATGCCTCCCACCAGCATTGAGGTGAAGTCGCCGTGCACACGCCAACAGACCGAGTCCGGGCCGAACAGGCCGGGGTCACCGGGCGGGCTTTCGTAATCGACACCGCCGATGGCCAGTCCTGTGAGGCTGAGCACCTGCGATTCGATATGACGGCGGATCATCTCCAAAGGCGAGATCTGGCTTGGCTGGGAAGTCAGATATTACCCGAAGCGCAGGGGTTACCCAGTGCCAGCCGATCAGCGTAGGCGAGCAGGTGCGTGGGGCAGGCGCAGAGGTAGAGGAGAGCCGGACAGCGGCCAGGCGCTGTCCGGCTTTGGCAGCAATCAGCCGCGATGGCGACCGCGGAAGAAATCGATCAGACCCTGGGTCGAGGCGTCTTCGGCTGGCTGCGCGTCGAAGCTGGTCATCTGACCATAGACCGCTTTGCCCAGGTCCTTGCCGAGCTCTACGCCCCACTGGTCGAACGAGTTGATCCCCCAGATCACGCCCTGGACGAACACTTTGTGCTCGTAAAGCGCGATCAGTGCACCGAGACGGCCGGGGCTGATAGTTTCCATGACCACGGTGTTGCTGGGGCGATTGCCCGGGATCACCTTGTGCGGGGCCAGACGCTGCACTTCGGCTTCATCGAGACCCTTGGCGCGCAGTTCGGCCTCGGCTTCCTCACGGGTTTTGCCCAGCATCAGCGCCTGGCTCTGCGACAGGCAGTTTGCATACAGCCATTCATGGTGATCGGCTACAGGATTGTGGCTGACCACCGGCACGATGAAGTCTGCCGGAATCAACGGCGTGCCCTGATGCAGCAGTTGGTGGTACGCATGCTGGCCGTTGGCACCAACACCGCCCCAGATCACTGGGCCAGTGGTGCAGGAAACAGCAGAACCGTCCTGGCGAACGCTTTTGCCATTGGACTCCATGTCCATCTGCTGCAGGTGTTTGACGAAGTTGCGCAGGTAGTGGTCATAGGGGAGGAAGGCGTAGCTCTGCGCGCCCCAGAAGTTGTGGTACCAGATGCCGAGCATTGCGAGCAGCACCGGCATGTTGCTTTCGAACGGCTCGCTGAGGAAGTGCTGGTCCATGCTGTAGGCACCGGACAGCAGGTCCTTGAAGTTGGACATACCGATCGCCAACGCGATGGGCAGGCCGATCGCCGACCAGAGTGAGTAACGGCCCCCGACCCAATCCCACATTGGGAAGATGTTTTTTTCGCGAATACCGAACTCGACTGCGGCCTTCTTGTTGCTGGTCACTGCAATGAAGTGCCGATAGAGCTTTTCCTCAGTACCGCCTTTGCCCAGGTACCAGTTGCGTGCGGCCTGAGCGTTTTTCAGCGTCTCCAGGGTGCCGAAGGTCTTGCTGGAGATGATGAACAGGGTGGTCTCGACGTTCAGCTTGGCCGTCACTTCGCGGAATTCGCTGCCGTCGATGTTGGCCAGGTAATGGGTCCGTACACCGTGCTGGGTAAAGGGCAGTAGCGCTTCGGAGACCAGCTGTGGGCCGAGGAAGGAACCGCCGATACCGATGTTCACCACGTCGGTGATCGTCTTGTCGCTAAATCCGCGCCACAGGTTGTTATGGATGCGGGTCACGATGTCAGTCATCTGGGCCAGAGCGGCGTGTACATCGCGTATGACGTTGCGTCCATCGACTATCACCGACTCACCCATGGGGCGACGCAAGGCGGTATGCAGTACCGGGCGGTTTTCAGACGCGTTGATCCGCTCACCTTCGATCATGGCGCGCGCGGCCTGCTCAACGCCGGCTTCGCGGGCCAGGTTCACCAGCAAGGTCCTGGTCTCGGGCGTGATCAGGTTCTTCGAATAGTCCAGAAACAAGCCGCAGCAGGAAACCGACAGGTCATCGAAGCGCGTCGGGTCCGCCTTGAAGGCGTCGCGCATGCTGAAGTTCTGCATGGCCAGGCGGTGTTCTTCCAGGGCCTTCCAAGAGGACAGGCCGGTAGCATCGAGAGGGTGCTGGTAGTAACTCATGGTTGTACGGCTTCCTTTGCTTTGGCGAACTGTCCATGGCTATGCGGTTCGTACGGACAGTCATTCGGTCATGCTGGCACGCTGGCATTCGTCCTGAATACAGCTGGCGCGTACCGCTGCGGTTGAACCGCAACGGCGACGGCACTTCCTGCACCGTCGAGACTGGTCTGACTGGCAAAAACGCGCGGCGTTCCGAAGCGTTGCGCCTGTGTAACCAATCGCCGTCAGATCCCGTAGACGTTTACAGATTCGTCTCGTCAGGGGAAACCTTTTGTGCACAAAAAAGCCCGCGACGCCATTGGCATTGCGGGCTTTCCAACCGCCTGTTCGGGATCAGGCAACCTGAACCGGGATTGCGTTGCTGGTGTGGCTAAGTTTGCCGTCTGCGTCCATGTACAACACATGCGGCTTGAAGCTGACCAATTCAGCTTCGCTGTAGTGAGCATACGCACAAATGATGAGTCGATGACCGACCCCGGCCTTGTGTGCGGCTGCGCCGTTGACGGATATGATCCTGGAGCCTTCCTCACCGCGGATCGCATAGGTAGTGAAGCGCTCGCCGTTGTCTACGTTGTAGATCTGAATCTGTTCATATTCGCGGATACCGGCAAGGTCCAGCCAGTCACCGTCGATGGCGCAGGAACCTTCATAATCCAGCACCGAGTGGGTCACCTGGGCGCGGTGCAATTTAGCCTTGAGCATGATGGCGTGCATGGCGGGGTCCTCCGGGTGCGCAAGCGGCGC
The DNA here is from genome assembly GCF_051028275.1 of Stutzerimonas stutzeri. Classification (GTDB taxonomy): domain Bacteria; phylum Pseudomonadota; class Gammaproteobacteria; order Pseudomonadales; family Pseudomonadaceae; genus Stutzerimonas; species Stutzerimonas stutzeri_AS. The sequence goes on along the minus strand of NZ_CP069269.1, from coordinate 3,321,793 downwards.
AGAGTGTGCCCGAAGCCACAGGCCTGTTCAAGACCAAGGGTCGAGCTGGGTTATGCCGATGATCGGTCGTTGTTAGGGTGCTGGCGGCGCAATGTCGACCAGCAGGTTGTCGAGCAGGCGGGTTTTGCCCAGGAACGCGGCCGCGAGAATCACCACTTCGCGACTGCTTGTCGTGACGGGCTGCAGGTCCTCAGCGTTGCGGATCTCGAGATAATCGGGCCTCAAGCCGGCAGCCTGCAGCGCTTGATGGCCGGAGGCGAGCAGGGCGGGGTAGTCACGCTCACCCTTGAGCAGGGCGTCTGCTAGCTGTCGCAGCGTGCGTTGCAACATCGGGGCGATTGCGCGCTCGTCAGCGCAGAGGTAACCGTTGCGCGAGGACAGCGCCAGGCCGTCCTCGGCCCGCACGATGGGCTCGCCAATGATCTGCACAGGCATGTTGAGGTCGCGAACCATGGTGCGAACGACCGCCAGCTGCTGAAAATCTTTCTGGCCGAAGACCGCAAGGTCCGGCAGCACCATATTGAATAGTTTGCTCACCACAGTCGAAACGCCGTCGAAGTGCCCCGGGCGGCTGCCTCCGCAGAGCCCCTCGGTCACGCCCGGTACACGGACGATGGTCTGCATGCTCTGGCCGTGCGGGTACATTTCCTCGACGCTGGGTGCGAACAGCAGGTGACAGCCCGCCTCGACGAGCTTTTCCTGATCGGCTGCCAGCGTTCGGGGGTAGCTGTCCAGATCTTCGTTGGGGCCGAACTGCAGTGGGTTGACGAAGATGCTGGCCACCACGAACTCGGCGCGTTGTCCGGCTGTTTTCACCAGCGCGATATGCCCTGCGTGCAGATTGCCCATCGTGGGCACAAAGCCAATGCGCTTGCCCTCGCCACGGGCGCGGGTGACCGCGGCGCGAAGGTCGGCAACGGTTCTGACCACATTCATGCTGAGAACCCATGTTCGGCTGCAGGGAACTCGACGGCTTTTACTGCCTGGACATACGCAGCGATGGCTGCGGGAATGTCGCCATGCTCCTGCATGAAATTCTTGACGAACTTCGGAGCGCGGCCGCTGAGCGACAGGCCGAGCATGTCGTGCAGGACCAGCACTTGCCCGTCCGTGTCGCTGCCGGCGCCGATACCAATGACCGGTACGCTGACGGCCTCGGTGATCCGCGCAGCCAGTTCGCTGGGTACGCATTCGAGCAACAGCATTGCGGCACCGGCTGCTTCCAGCGCTTTGGCGTCAGCGATCATCTGCTGCGCCTGAGCCTCCTGACGGCCCTGGACCTTGTAGCCACCAAAAATATTCACCGCCTGCGGCGTCAGCCCCATATGCGCGCACACCGGAATGCCACGCTCGGCTAGCAGGCGGATGGATTCGGCCAGCCATGCAGCGCCCTCGACCTTGATCATGTGCGCGCCGGCCTTCATCAGGATGGCCGAATTGTTCAGTGTCTGTTCGATCGTGGCGTTTGCCATGAAAGGCAGATCGGCAATGATCATCGCGCCGCGGTTGCCGCGTTTGACGGACGCCGTGTGGTAAGCCATTTCCTCGACGGAAACCGGCAAGGTGCTGTCGTGGCCTTGAAGGACCATGCCCAGGGAGTCGCCGATCAACAGTATTTCGACCCCGGCTTCGCAGGCGGTCTTGGCAAACGTCGCGTCGTAGCAGGTAAGCATGACGATCTTCTCGCCCTTGCGCTTGAGGCCTTGCAGTGTGGTCAGGGTTACGTCTGGCATGAATGCCGTCCTCCTAAAGCCTCTGAGAGATCATGTGGCGTCGGAGCGCCAGTAGGGGGCAACGCCGCCCCAAATCGATGCGTGCCGGCTGAGGGCGCTTATAGTCCGGATGGCGGCGAGCTAAGTCAATCGCAAGTGTTACCTGCACGTTACGGCTGTTACCGGGCAGTTACATCGGCTTATCGATTCGCTCCAAACCCACGTAGGGACAGGCTGCGATCAGTTCGGCCAGCGTGCGGCCGTCGGCTAGCTTAAGTTCCGCTGGGGCAATCTCGGCCAGCGGGTAGAGTACGAAAGCCCGCGCATGCATGTGGTAATGCGGAACCGTAAGACGGGGTTCGCTGATCAGCCGATCACCAAACAGCAGAATGTCGAGATCCAGCGTGCGAGGTCCCCAGCGTTCGGTTTTTCTTTCGCGGCCCTGAGCGAGTTCGATCGCTTGCAGCGCGTCGAGCAGAGCAAGCGGTGACAGCGACGTGTCCAGCGCCGCCACGGCATTGTTGTAACGCGGCTGATCGGAAGGACCGAGCGGATCGCTGAGGTACAGCGAGGAAATCGCGGTGACCTGGGAGTCGGGAATACGCGCCAGCGCGTCGATTGCGCCACGCAGCTGCTGCCGCGGTTCGGCCAGGTTACTGCCCAGGCCGATGTATACGCGCTCCATATCAGTCTGCGGCTGCCGGGGCGTTTTCGCTGGGGCCGCGCTTGCGTCGATTGCTACGGCGACGCTTGCGGGGAGCGCCGCTGCCTTCATCCTTGTTACTCAGGCCCCGAATCATGTTGCGGCGTTCGCTGTCACTGGCTTCCTGATACCGGGTCCACCAGTCGCCCAGACCATCGGTTTCTTCGCCGGCGCTTTCGCGAAGCAGCAGGAAGTCATAGCCGGCACGGAACCGCGGATTTTCGAGCAACTGGTCCGCTCTGCGGCCCTGCCGACGTGGCAGGCGCTCCTGCATGTCCCAAATCTCTCGCATGGGCATAGTGAACCGTTTAGGAATTGCGGTGCGCTGGCATTGTTCCCATATCAAGTCGTGCGCGGCTTCCTGCATCGCCGGGATCGGCGGTAGGCCGCGCGCCTGTACCTCGGCGACACGCGCCGGCAGGGCAGGCCAGAGCAGGGCGGCGAACAGGAACGCGGGGGTCACTGGTTTACCCTGGGCGATGCGCAGATCCGTGTTGGCCAGAGCATTACGGATCAGCGTTCCGACGTAGTCCGGGTTGTCTTCCAGTGCCTCGGCGCTGGCCGGGAACAATGGCGCGAACAGCTCGTACTCCAGCAGTAGCTCAAACGTCCGCTCGGCTTTGCCGCTGAGAAACAGCTTGATGATTTCATCGAACAGGCGCGCAGAAGGCACATCGTCCAAAAGATCGGCCAGATCAGCGATCGGCTCGGCGCTGTGCTTTTCAATTTCGAAGTTCAGTTTGGCGGCAAAGCGAACGGCTCGCAGCATCCGCACCGGATCTTCCTGATAACGCTGTTCAGGGTCGCCGATCAGGCGAATCAGCTTGTTGCGGATGTCGTGGACGCCATGGGTATGGTCCAGGATGCGCTCCGTCGAGGGGTCGTAATACAAGGCGTTAATAGTGAAATCGCGGCGCTGGGCGTCATCTTCCAGCGATCCGTACACGTTATCGCGCAGGATTCGCCCGCTCTCGTTGCGAGAAGCCAGGTGGCTCGCCTCGTCATCGTCTTCTTCAGGGTGATTGGCGCGGAAGGTAGCGACTTCGATGATCTCGCGGCCGAAATGTACGTGGACCAGCTTGAACCGCCGGCCAATAACCCGCGCGTTGCGAAATTCTGCGCGAACCTGTTCCGGCGTGGCGCTGGTAGCCACGTCGTAGTCCTTCGGGTCTAGGTCCAGCAGCAGATCGCGGACACAGCCGCCAACGACATAGGCCTCATATCCGGCTTGCTGAAGCCGCTCGACGACACTGACCGCATGGCGGCTAAGATCGTCGCGGTGTAGCGAATGCTGCCGGCTGGTCAGTATTTCGGGTGTGCGACGAGGATGCGGGAAACGGCGCAGGGGAGAACGAAAAGACTGGAACAGCTTTTTCAGCATGGGAGGCACTGTGTGGCGAAATGACAAGGTGGCGTAATGAATAGCCACGAAATAGTCGTAGATTCTAGCACCGGGAACCGGGATGGTGAACGAAGCGTAGGGAGGTGTCAAAACACGGCCGAAGCCAGAAAGCACTAGGGGGAGCCGAAGCTCCCCCTTTAATGATGTCGCGTGCTTTGTTGTTATTAGTATTTCGGGCGTGTTGTTTTTGTTTGCCGCCCGTTCCCTTCAGCTATCGCTTCCGGGAATCGCTCCTACATTGGGAGCAAAGAGCAAACGGATTTCTTTGGTCGCTGATATGCCAAGTGTCTCAACCAGTTCAGGTACTGCTTAAGCAGCTTTTGTTGTTCTCGGCCTGGTCATGGGGCAAGCCCCGTATGGCATGTCCTCTCCAAAAGAATCAGTTAGCTACGCCTCTGCCTTATTGTCTTTATTTTGCTAGAGCCGGTACGTCTTGTTCTTATTGTGGGTCTGCTTGTTATTGTTGTTGTGCCAGATATAAAGCATTCGCCGTGCCAGTTTTTGAAAAACCTTATAGATCAGGAGTTTAGGATTTCCAGGGCGGCATTCGGAGGAAAAATGAGCGGCCCTCCGTTACCGATGGACCCGGTTTTTGTTACGGCGAGGTAGTGACGGTAACAAGTCACTACCCAGCCGCACTCGATTTGCGCCGCGGGATGCCCAGGCGCTGCCGGCGTTCCCATAAGCACTTGCGGCTGATGCCTAGCTTTCGGGCCAGCTCGGTCTCGGTCATGTGGTCCTGGTGCTCCAGTACGAAGTGCTGGAAGTAATCTTCCAGCGAAAGGTCCTCGGTCGGCTCGTTGCTGTTCGAGACGACGGCCGCAAGCGGACCGCAGGAATCATCGAAGTCGTCTTCGAGTTCATCGAGCTCTATGTCGATCCCCAGCAGCTCCGCGCTGATCTCGCTGCTTTCGCTGAGGATGGCGGCTCGCTCGATCGCGTTCTCCAGCTCACGTACATTGCCGGGCCAGGCGTACATGCGTACGGCTTGCTCCGCCTCGCGGGAAAAGTGCAGGCCTTCGCTGCCCATACGCTCGCCCTGGCGCGCAAGGAAGGCCTTCGCGATTTCCAGCACGTCACTGCCGCGCTCGCGTAGCGGCGGCAGCTTCAATGCGATGACATGCAGGCGGTAATAAAGGTCTTCTCGGAACTGGCCGTTCTTGGCCAGCGTTTTGAGGTCGCGATGGGTCGCGGCGATCAGGCGCACATCGACCTTTTGCGATTGGGTCGAGCCGACTCGACGAATCTCGCCTTCCTGCAATACCCGTAGCAGTCTGGCCTGGGCTTCGAGTGGCAGCTCGCCGATCTCATCCAGAAACAGGGTACCGCTGTCGGCAGCTTCCACCAGCCCGGCACGTCCGGCGCTGGCGCCAGTAAATGCACCTTTTTCATGTCCGAACAGTTCGGATTCGATCAGGGTTTCCGGGATCGCTGCGCAGTTGACCGAGATCATCGGCGCCTTGGCGCGCCGCGAGAGGTTGTGAAGCGCCCGTGCGACGAGCTCCTTGCCGGTCCCGGACTCGCCCTGGATGAGCACGTTGGAATCGGTTGGCGCCACCTTCCGGATCTTGCCGAACAGATCCTGCATGGGTCCGCAACGCCCAATGATGCCGATCTCGCTGTTACCGGAGTCGCCTGTCGTAACCGTGTCACCGGTCGAAGAGGGTTGGTTACGCTGGCTCGCAGGCGAGGCTGTGGGCTGCTGATGGTCGTTGAGAATTCGGGCTACGGTCTGCAGCATCTCATCGTGGTCGAACGGCTTGGCGATGTAATCGACCGCGCCCAGTTTCATCGAGTCCACTGCTGAGCGCAGGCTGGCATAGCTGGTCATGATCAGAACCGGGGTGCCTTCTGCGAGCCGTATCAGTTCGGTACCCGGAGCGCCAGGCAGGCGCAGGTCGCTGACGATGAGGTCGAATGCCGGAATGCTGAAACGCTCCTGCGCTTCCTGCACCGAGCCGGCTTCGCTGACCTCGTACTGGTTGCGTTCGAGCAGTCGGCGCAGGGCGGAGCGGATGATGGTTTCGTCTTCGACGATCAGAATATGGGGCATCAGTACTCTCTCGACGGTCTGAAAGCAGCTACGGGCCGTTGGAACGCCGCATGTAGCGTCGGTGTTCCATGGGCTCGTGCATGCTGTCGCGATGCGGGGCGAATTCGCCAGTGCGGGGCTGTGCTATTCATCTTGCTGGTCGCCGCAAGACCCGTGGCACGCTGTTATCTTCATGGCAAATAACAGGCGAGTGGCGGGACTCGCGTCGTCACTCCTTGGCATTTGTCGCCTCGACATGCCGCGGCAGGGTAACGCGGAAACGGGTTCCACGCTGGGTAGCCAAGTTTGCAGGGCTGTCTATATTGATCTGGCCATAATGCTCTTCCACGATCGAATAGACCAGCGCAAGGCCCAGGCCGGTTCCTTCGCCGGGATCCTTGGTGGTGAAGAACGGCTCGAAGAGACGGTCCTGGATCGACTGTGGGATTCCGCTTCCTTCGTCCTCGACGATCAGGTAGACGGTCTGCTCGGCTACCTCGCTACGCACACGGATGGCACCGCCCGGCTCGGATGCGTCGCGAGCATTGGCTAATAGGTTGATCAGGACCTGGGCCAGGCGTTGGGGATCGCCCTCGGCCAAATGGCTCGGATCGCACAGATTGAAAAAGCGCACCTCGGTGCCGCGACGGTTGAGAGAAAGCAGTGCAATGGCATCTTGTGTCACTTCGGCAAGACTGACCGGATACATGTCCTGCTGCTGCCGGCCGCCGGCGTGGGCGAAACTCATCAGCGACTGGACGATGCGTGAGACGCGTTTGGTCTGCTCGACAATCTGGTTGCTGATCTCGATGATTTCCCCATCAGCCTCTCGCTCTTCGCGCAGATTCTGCGCCAGACAGGCGATGCCGGTGATCGGGTTGCCGATCTCGTGCGCTACGCCGGCGGCCAGCCGGCCGATGCTGGCCAGGCGTTCAGAGTGGACCAAGCGGTCTTCGAGCTGCTGGGTATCGGTGAGGTCTTCAATCAACAGAACCAGACCGCTGTTACCGGGTGCCAGCGGCTCGGCGATGGCGGCCTTGTGCAGGTTCAGGTAGCGGCTGTGGCCATCGAGCTGCAGTCGTTGTTTATGCAAGTGCTCATCGTTCTGCTTGATGAAGTCCGCCAGCAGGCTTTGCCAAGGCTCGGCAATGGTGGAGAGGCGCGAGCCGACGACCTGCAACGCCGGAATCTCTGTCAGCTCTTCCAGAGCTCGGTTCCACATCAGGATTTCCTGATCCTTGGCCAAGGAGCACACGCCCATCGGTAGTTCCTGCAGGGTCTGTCGGTGGTAGCGGCGCAGCGCATCCAGCTCTGCGGCCAGCCCGGTCAGCCGTGAATGGTATTCCTCCAGCCGATTCTCGATGAAGTGGATGTCTTCAGTGACGTAGCCGTCGGCACCTTTCTTGTAGGAAAGGAAATTCTCGACGATGTCCTGAGCGACGCTAGGCCCCATGAGGCCTGAAAGGTTGGCCTCGATGCGATCACGCAGGCGACGCAGGGCGTAGGGGCGATGCTCGTCGAACGGCAGCTGCAGGTCCTTGAGCGCCTGTTCCACCTCGCGCTGGGCCGTCTTGGCACCCAGCGGCTTGGCCAGCTGCGCAGCAAATTCCTGCGGTGAACCGGCTGTCAGCTCTCGCCGCTGAGGGCGACGTACATTTTCCACGGCGCAGGCTTCGGCTGCTGCCTGTTCCTCGGCGCTGGTTTCCGTGAAGATCGAGATCAGCGAGAACGCCAGTACGTTGACTGCCAGGGATGCAATGGCCGCGAGGTGCCAGCTGGTGTCGTCGAGTACGTAAACGAGGTTCAGCAGTGGAATGTAGAACCCGTCGAGGTTGCCCACGAGCGGCAGCAGCATGGTGACGACCCAGACGGCGATGCCGGCCAGCAGGCCGACGATATAGCCACGACGGTTAGCCGTCGGCCAGTACAGTACCGAGAGCACGCCCGGGAGAAACTGGAGTGTGGCCACAAAAGCGACAATGCCAAGGTTTGACAGGTCCTGCTCGGCGCCGAGCATCAGGTAGAAGCCGTAGCCCGCCATGATGATGGCGAGGATCAGGCTGCGGCGGGTCCACTTCAACCAGCGGTAGATGTTGCCTTCGGTAGGCGGCTGGTAAAGCGGTAGCACCAGATGGTTGAGGGCCATGCCTGATAGCGCCAGGGTGCTGACGATGATCAGTCCGCTGGACGCTGAAAGCCCGCCGACGAATGCGAGCAGCGTCAGTGCCTCGCTCTGCGCCGTAATTCCGAGGCCGAGGGTGAAGTATTCGGGGTTGGTACTGACGCCAAGCTTGAGTCCGGCCCAGAGAATCAGCGGCACGGCCAGGCTCATCAGCAACAGGTACAGCGGCAGGCCCCAGCTGGCGCTGACCAGCGCCCGCGGGTTGAGGTTTTCAGTGAAGGTCATGTGATACATATGCGGCATGACGATCGCCGATGCGAAAAACACCAGTAACAGTGTCCGCCATGGACCTTCCTGCAGCGGGGTGTGCAACGCCTGTAGCGCCGACTGATTCTGTAGAAGCCAGAACTCCAGCTGATGCGGCCCGCCAAAGACGACAAAAAGCGCGTACAAGCCGATAGCGCCGAAGGTCAACAACTTCACCACCGACTCGAAAGCGATGGCGAAGACCAGTCCCTCATGCTTCTCACGCGTGGCGATGTGCCGGGCGCCAAATAGAATGGTGAACAGCATGATCATCACGCAGTAGCCCAGCGCAACCCTTTCCTGCAGGGGTTCGAGGGTAAGAATTCCGATTGCATCGGCGACGGCCTGAATCTGCAGGGCAAGCAGGGGCAGCATTCCGATCAGCATCACCACCGTCGTCAGCGCACCGCTCCAGGTGCTGCGGAAGCGAAAGGCGAACAGATCCGCCAACGAGGCCAACTGATAGGTCCGGGTAATGCGCAGAATCGGATAGAGCAATACGGGTGCGAGCAGAAACGCGCCGCAAACGCCGAGGTAGGTGGCGAGGAACCCGTACCCGTACTGATAGGCGAGGCCCACCGTGCCATAAAACGCCCAGGCACTGGCGTAGACGCCGAGGGACAGGGTGTAAGTGAGCGGATGGCGGATGACCCAGCGTGGGATCAGCCCACGCTCGCTGACCCAGGCGACACTGAATAGCACCAGTAGATAGGCGGCGCTGATCAGGATGAGATGGCTGAGGCTAAAGCTCGTCTGCATCGCGCTGACTCTGAAGGATGAAGGTCACCACGATGAGGATCAGCCACAACAGATAAGGCCGGTACCAGGCGCCGTTGGGGTCGATCCACCAGTCCATGATGGCGGGCGAAAACAGATAAATTCCCACCACCAGGAGCAGCACCAGTCGGTAGATGTACATGCTGGAACTCGTGTCGAAAGTAGGCGGATGGTAAAGGAAGCGGCAACCGGCAAGCCACAGCCTGGCCAAAAAGAGCGGCGCACGTCGATCAGGCCCCTTGCGGAAAAGATAGGTGGACCGTCAGCGAAGCTGTGACTCCGCCAGGGTCCTGCTGTGGGGGATGCGCTCGGCATCCCAGTGTGCGGTTGCCCAGGTCAGCAGCTCGTCGGGCAGGGCATCGCTCAGCTCGCTCGGGGTAGGCTGACCGAGCGCGCGCAGCGCACGCAGCAACAGCGGTGTGGCTTCAGCCGGCTGCAGGGGTGGTGAGCGGTAACGTTTACCCAGCTTATGACCATCCGGCTGAATGATCAGCGGAACGTGCAGATACCGCGGGCGAGGGAGGCCAAGCAGGTCCTGCAGGAACAGCTGCCGTGGGGTCGAGTCGAGCAGGTCGGCGCCGCGCACAATGTCCGTCACGCCCTGCCAGGCGTCGTCCAGCACCACCGCTAGCTGATAGGCGATCAGTCCGTCACGGCGGCGGATAACGAAGTCGCCGACTTCACGGGCCAAGTCCTGGCTGTATTGACCTTGGACGCGGTCGCTGAAACTGTAGATTTGATCAGGCACGCGCAAGCGGATCGCGGCATCTGTGGTGTCTCGTCCGGCTTCGCGGCAGAAGCCAGGGTAGAGCCCGGCGAATGCCTCCAGTTGCTTGCGCGAGCAGGTGCAGGCGTAGGCATGCCCGCCCTGTCTGAGCTGGTCGATCACCTCGTTATAGACTTCAAGCCGTTCGCTTTGACGCACCATATACCCGTCCCACTGAAATCCGTAGGCTTCCAGGGCCTGCAGGATCGCCTCTTGGGCACCTGGCATTTCTCGCGGCGGATCGAGGTCTTCCATGCGCAGCAACCAGCGGCCGCCTACGGCACGGGCATCGAGATAGGATGCGAGGGCGGCTATCAGCGAGCCGAAGTGCAAATAACCACTGGGTGTCGGCGCGAAGCGGCCTATATAGGAGGAGGGTGCGGACATGAGCCGGCTCGGGTTCAGGATCGTCGAGGCGGAACAGCGGCAAGCGTGCTGAAATGAAGCGGGGCGCCGTAGCGCCCCGTTCGGGATCAGGAACCGATCTGCTTTTCCTTGATCTCCGCCAGTGTCTTGCAATCGATGCAGAGCGTGGCGGTAGGGCGGGCTTCCAGGCGACGGATACCAATTTCGACGCCACAGGAATCGCACCAGCCGTACTCGTTGTCTTCGATAAGCTGCAGCGTCTCGTCGATTTTCTTGATCAGCTTGCGCTCGCGGTCGCGGGCACGCAGCTCCAGGCTGAACTCTTCTTCCTGGCTGGCGCGGTCCGCCGGGTCGGGGAAGTTGGCCGCTTCGTCCTGCATGTGATGCACGGTGCGGTCGACTTCCTCCATCAGCTCCAGCTTCCACTTATTGAGGATGTTGCTGAAATGAGCGCGCATTTCGTCGCTCATGTACTCCTCGCCCTTGGACTCCTTGTAGGGAACGAAGGCGCGGATCAGTTGGTTGCTGGGTGTCGTTTTGGTAATGGGCATGGATGAACGCCTCTCGCTATGTCCATTGCGCAGGATAGTGAAATCCCTCTGCCGGCCCGTGCCGGCCCTGCGGCTGCAAGCGGGCGAACTTACCAGATCGTATCGGGGTGCGCTACTCCCGAATATCACGGTGGCTGCGGTGTCAGAGGGACCTTCGGTAGAATTCACATTTTGTACTCGTCAGGAAGGTCAGATGACCTCGTCATATAGCGCGCGTAGCCGTGCAATCGAACCCTTTCACGTTATGGCATTGCTGGCCCGGGCCAACGAATTGCAGGCGTCTGGACATGATGTCATTCACCTGGAAATCGGAGAGCCGGACTTCACCACTGCCGAGCCCATCGTCGCGGCTGGTCAGGCTGCCCTCGCTGCCGGTCATACCCGCTACACCGCTGCCCGTGGGCTTCCACAGCTGCGCGAGGCGATTACCGGTTTCTACAAGCAGCGCTATCAACTGTCTATTGACCCCGAACGCGTGCTGATTACTCCCGGCGGATCCGGTGCGCTTCTGCTTGCAAGCAGTTTGCTGGTTGACCCAGGCAAGCACTGGCTGCTGGCGGACCCTGGCTATCCCTGCAATCGCCACTTCCTGCGCTTGATCGAAGGCGCGGCGCAGCTGGTGCCGGTCGGCCCCGATGTGCGATATCAGCTGACGCCGGACCTGATCAAACGCTATTGGGACAAGGACAGCGTCGGTGCGCTGATCGCTTCGCCGGCCAACCCCACCGGGACCCTGCTCACGCGCGACGAGCTCGGGGGCCTGTCTGCAGCGCTGAAATCGCGTGGCGGTCATCTGGTCGTGGATGAGATCTACCATGGCCTCACCTATGGCACCGATGCGGCGAGCGTGCTCGAAGTCGACGACTCGGCGTTCGTGCTCAACAGCTTCTCCAAATACTTCGGCATGACCGGCTGGCGTCTCGGCTGGCTGGTGGCCCCGCCGGGCGCTGTAGGTGAGCTGGAAAAGCTCGCCCAGAATCTTTACATCAGTGCACCAACCATGGCTCAGCATGCTGCGCTGGCGTGTTTCGAACCGGCTACGCTGGCGATCCTCGAGGCGCGTCGCCAGGAGTTCGCCAAGCGCCGCGATTTCCTGCTGCCGGCGTTGCGAGAGCTGGGCTTCGTCATCGCGGTGGAGCCGGAGGGGGCCTTTTACCTGTACGCCGATATCAGCGCCATCGGCGGTGACGCCTACGCCTTCTGTCAACACATGCTGGAATCCCAATTCGTTGCGATCACGCCGGGACTCGATTTCGGGCGGCACCAGGCTGGCCACCATGTGCGTTTCGCCTATACCCAGAATCTGCCCCGATTGGAGCAGGCCGTCGAGCGTATCGCTTGCGGGCTTAGGAGCTGGCAAGGCTGATGCAGTTCTTGACGCCTCTGGAGTCGGGCCGGCTGGTGCGGCGATATAAGCGTTTTCTCGCCGATATCGTTACCGATGCTGGCGAAGAGCTTTGCATCCATTGCCCGAATACCGGCTCGATGCTCAATTGCATGGGCGAGGGCGCGCGCGTCTGGTTTCAGCGCAGCCGCGACCCCAAGCGCAAACTGCCGGGCACCTGGGAACTGGTGGAAACGCCGCAGGGGCGCCTGGCCTGCGTCAACACCGCGAGAGCCAACCGGTTGGTAGAAGAAGCCCTGCTGGCAGGCGTGATTGCCGAATTGAAGGGTTTCACTGGGCTCAAGCGTGAGGTGGCCTACGGCATCGAGAACAGTCGAGTGGATTTTCGCCTGGACCATGCGGCGGGGCCGGCATATGTCGAAGTCAAGAGCGTCACGTTGGGGTTCGATGATACGGCTGTAGCGGCCTTTCCTGATGCTGTGACGAGCCGAGGTGCCCGCCACTTGAGAGAACTGACTGCATTGGCGCGTGATGGGGTGCGGGCTGTGCAGCTGTATTGCATAAATCTCACGGGCATCGAAGCTGTACGCCCGGCGAGTGAGATCGATCTGGTTTACAGCAACGCATTACGGGAGGCGGTCGCGGCGGGTGTAGAGGTGCTCGCCTACGGCGCCGAAATATCAGAAAAAGAAATCCGTCTGGCCCATCCGCTGCCCGTGATCATCTAAGCACCAAGGCTGCAGACTAAGCGGAACCGGTAGGCCCAGGATCGCGAGCAAGCTCGCTCCTACATGAGCACGATCAAGGAGTACGAAAGCTTGCCTGCGCTCGATTCGCTATTGATCGTCACCGGGTGTCACGCGCCAGATCACGTCGCCGACGTCATCTGCTACCAGGAGCGCGCCTGACTTATCTACCGCGACGCCCACGGGCCGCCCCATAGCCTGCTCGTCCTCATTGACGAAACCCGTCAGTACGTCTTCCGCCGCGCCGCTGGGCGATCCATCCTTGAACGGCACGAAGACAACCTTGTACCCACTGCGTGGCTTTCGGTTCCACGAGCCGTGCTGGCCAACAAACGCGCCGTGCCGGAAACGGTCGGGAAATAGCGAGCCTTCATAAAAGGCCAGGCCGAGCGAGGCTGTATGTGCGCCGAGCGCGTAGTCAGGCACGATGGCTTTTTCTACCAGCTCCGGCCGCGGCGGCTGGACTCGCTCGTCGATATGCTGGCCGAAGTAACTGTAGGGCCAGCCGTAGAAGGCGCCTTCCCGCACGGATGTCATGTAGTCCGGTACGAGGTCGCTGCCTATCTCGTCGCGCTCATTCACTGTCGTCCACAGGTCGCCACTGTCTGGTTGCCATGCCAAACCGTTGGGGTTACGCAGACCCGTAGCAAAGCGTCGCAGTGTTCGCTCGCGCGGGTTTACTTCGAGAATGGCTGCGCGATTTTCTTCCGCGTCCATGCCATTTTCTCCAACGTTGCTGTTGGAGCCGCTGGTGACATACAACCGTGATCCATCGGGGCTGGCGATTACGTTTTTGGTCCAATGGTGATTGATCGGCTTGGCTGGCAGGTCGACTACCTTTTCGCCCACCGTGTCGATGCGTGTCGCCCCTTCCTTATAGGGAAAACGCACCAGCGCATCGGTATTGGCCACATACAGTTGATTGCCAACGAGCGCCATCCCGAATGGTGAGTTCAGCCCTTCCAGAATGACGCTCCGGTGTTCCGCGGTGCCGTCTCCGTCTCTGTCACGCAGTAAGGTGATGCGGTTGGCGCTGGTGCCGCCGGAGCCGGCACGCGACATGATCTTCTTCGCGATCCAGTCCCGAAAACCCTGGCTTTCCTCCGGTTTCGCCGGAGCATCGCTCTCGGCTACCAGCACATCGCCGTTGGGTAACACATACAGCCAACGAGGATGGTCGAGGTCGCGGGCAAACGCCTGGACATCCAGGCCGGCTGCCGCCTTCGGTTTACGTCCTTCAGGCCACCCGATGGCTTCGGCAACATTGACGGTCGGGATCAGCGATGTGTTTGGCTCGGGTAACGCTGGGTTCGGTCCGTATCCGGATTCGACAGGCAGCTTCGCGATATCACCGCAGCCCGCAAGGCTGAGCATGACGCTTGCGGTCGTCAGGAAGAGGTATCGGCTGTGCATCGGCTGCTCCAGATGAGTCGATGAGTCGCGAGTCAGGGCGCATCGTCTCGGTCGCGGCCCTTTTTTCTCTTTCGGTTCGCCTGATGCTCCGCATGCTGCTCGAGGGCGGGCATTAACAGGAAGATAATCAGCGCCAGCGCGGTGGTCATCACGGCTGTGGATTCGTGGCCGAGCCCCGTTGCGACCCCTATGGCAGCGGTCAGCCAGATGCCTGCCGCTGTTGTGAGGCCTTTTACATCCTGCACTGAGCTGCCTTTGAGGATGGTGCCGGCACCCAGAAAACCGATACCGGTAACGATACCCTGCATAACCCGTGAGATGTCCTCAATCGGCATTCCCGCTTCCTGCGGTACCAGGACGAAAAGGGCGGCACCCAGTGACACCAGCATATGCGTGCGCAGTCCGGCAGCCTTGCCCTTGTACTCGCGTTCGTAACCGAGCATACCGCCTAGCAGAGCGGCCAGCAGTAACCGCACGGACACGCGAGCTGCGTGCTCCAGGTCAGGGATGTCGGAGAACTCCGAGGCGACGGTTCGGCTCAGTATGTCCCACCATTCCATGCAATCCTCCCTGGTCGGTAGCGAATGTGCTTATTGGATTTCGAGTACCGTTCGGCTCCAGCGGTTCATTCGACCTCGAAGCGCAGCATGCCAATCATCTGTCCTGCTTCGGTCATCACCCGGACCCGCCACTTGCCCTCGGCGTGCTTGGGAAAGTTGCGTTTGTGGGTCCAGGCTCTGTAGCCCGCGTCACGTCCGCCGTTGATGTCCAGCGGAATGCGATCGACCCGCTTACCGTTGTGCATCCATTCATGGTAGATGCGTTCTTTCAGGCCGCGCGGCGCATTGATGGCTGTAAAGGCGTAGAGACCATTGCCGTGCAGTTGCTGGCTTGTCAGCCTGCGCAGGCGGTTACCGGGCTTGCGTGAGGCATCGTCTAGGGTTGTGGTCACGGCCACGTCAGTCAGCCAGAGCGTCGCCGGGGGCACCCAGGTGCGTCCCATCCAGCCTGCGAAGCCAACGGCCGCGGCGAGCGCGAACACCCCCAGTACGCTTTTCCAGTTCCATGTAGTGAACAGTCCGCTAAGGCTTGGCAGTGCAAGTACCACGGCGATGCCCAGCGCCCAGAGATAGCTCTGGGGTGTCGACAGGTGAAAAATGATAGGCAGCGCTGTGAGCAGGACGGCAAACAGCGTCAGCGCGTGAAAGGCCAGATAGATCCAGCGCCGTGGTGCCAGCCAATTGTAGTAGAGCGGGTCGACCAGAGAGACCAGCGCGGCGATGCCGAGCATCACCGTGAACACTGACTGGCCGCTGTTCCAAGTGGTGGTGATGAAAAAAAACGGAATGATGAAGAACAGGCTTTCCTGATGGACCATCTGCGTGACGTAGCGCAGCAGGGGCGGCGGAACCTTCCAGCCGAATCTCCTTTCCAGGCCGTTACGCAGTGTTTTTTCAAGCATCAGCCACAACCAGCTGACCAGCATCAAGGCCGCAATGACCTTGGCCAGACCTGCCTGGCGATCGACCAAGACAAAACTGGCCACGCCCGAACAGAAACCGAACAGCGCAACGGTGCCGGGGTAGCGGCGGATCAGCCGAGAGGCAAGGTCGATTGCGCTAGAAGCGCGGCTCTTCAACGACATGTCGACGTCACAGTAAGGATAGCTCCGAGAGCGGCGGATTTAAGATCGAATGATGAGTAGCGCATCCGGCGAGCAGGGGCGTGACCGGCGTTTCGTCAAGCCGGCAGATGGCCGCTGTACGGACGCTTGCTGAGGCACATCGTCTTACGGTTGTTGGGTTCAGAAAAGGTCGGCCCGTTTGGCCGCTGTTTTCGCCGTGCTGATTATGCCGGGCTCTGGGGCGGGGATGTGACTGCCCCATCGATGGCGGCATGCAAACGGTCATAGGCGCGAGCGATCTCGGGCGTCAGCCGGACCAGCGGAAGCCCCACCGTCTGGCAGAGTTCGTCGATGAATGCATTGGCCTCGTCGCGCTGCTCCATTTCGATAGCACAGCGGGGCGTTAAGGTCTGCGGATCGCAGAGCAGGAAATCAAAACGTGCCGCGGAGATTCGATTGACTGCTTGATACCAGGGCGCGCGACGTGGCACAGCGGTCACGTCAACCACATCAGCAACCCGCACCTTGCACAGGATCTGGAAGCGCTCGCCTACAGCCTCCTGCAACAGAGCCAGCAGCTCCCGCTCGCTCGGCTGGAAGAAGGGCTGTTTCAACGCGTAAGGCATGCGCAACGCAGGATGGTTGTACTGGCGCTGCTTGATGAAAAAGACCAGCGCAAAGCAGACAAACGCCACAAGCACCAGTGCCAGAAAGCTCATCATTGCGAGCGCTCTTGCTCAGCTGAGCAGACAGGTGCGGTGCGCCTTGTGAGGGCAGGGGAGGGCGACATGATGGACTCCAACGGCGTAAACGTAGCCATTGGAGGCGTCGCGCTAAACGAAGTTCGCAGCCGCTCGACCTTCAATCCGGCGCATCGGGATAGCTTTGACAGTTATCCCGATTATCTGTGGGAGGTGTTGTGGATAACCCTTGGGTGAACCTCTGGAATGCCCGAAAACCGAGGGATTGAGGCAAGTGGTTACGTTTTGATCAAGAAGTGCAGTGTTATGCAAAGTGCATAATCGGCACGCCCTCGCAACGCGAATTTCGCCATGAGCCCCCCCCCAACCTTCAAATCCTTCTGACACACCCACAGTTATCCCCGTCTGCTGTGGAGCGTGTTGTGGATAACCGATGATTAACGCTATGCAGCCCTCAAACGGTGGGGCTTCGGCAGATGTGCGCATTTTTTGTACAGCGATTACGCACCCGTCTGCTCAGCCCACCTTGCTTTCCCTATCGGCTTCCACTCTTTTAGCAATTGCAACAATGCGTGGGGTGATTCGCTACGCTGAAGCATGTCGCGATGCGGTGTGCGTACGAAGCCCTCATCCACAACGTGGTCAAGGAAGTGGCTTAGCTTGCTGTAGAACTGATCTACATCGAGTAGACCAAGCGGCTTTTGATGATAGCCCAGCTGAGCCCAGGTCCAGACCTCGAAAAGCTCTTCGAGCGTCCCGAGACCTCCGGGCAGGGCGATAAAGGCATCGGATAGCTCTGCCATTCGCGCCTTACGCGCATGCATGCCATCGACCACTTCCAGTTGCGTTAGCCCCTGATGGCCCACTTCAGCGTCCTTCAGACTCTGCGGGATGATTCCGATAACCTCGCCGCCGGCTTCCATCGCTGCGTCGGCTACCACACCCATCAGGCCTACCGCGCCGCCCCCGTAAACCAGGCGAATCCCATTTGCGGCCAGCGCGTTGCCCAGCGCAAACGCAGCGGCGCGGTAAATTGGTTTGTTACCCGTGCTGGCGCCACAAAACACACATATTGAACGCAGGGTCATCAGCTACTCCGTCAGTTGGAAACGGTTGGCAGAGTAGCGCCGGCGTCAGCACCCTCCAAGCATTAATATGCCTCTGAGTAAGCACCGCTGATCCCTAAGGCGTAATGTGCAAAAAGCGTCTGGATCAATTCGAGGCTGGGCATGGCGTTCTCCTAAGTTGGTACGCGCAAGGCTATGCGCTTCGGGAGCGTTTGCCTTATGGCTTTCCGTTATTGTTCCAATAGCTATTTGATTCCTAACAGTTATCCCCGGTCGCTGTGTGCGTTTCTGTGGATAACCGTTTCATAGCTTTGCCAAACCAGCGCCCTGGTTGACGTTGCGGTTGTTGATTAATTAATGATCAAGTGTTCGGGTGCAAGCTAAGCTGCTGTTTGGAAAGCCGTATCCGCCATCTACCGAGGTCCGCAGATGGAGAAAAATCAGTTTTGAGTTTTCCAAGATTGCTGTGGGGCGCTCTGTGGATAACATGGGGGGAAGCATCGCGAAGTCGCTGGTGGCGTAGCCTGTAGCGCATCGGTTAAAGCTTGATCAGTCTGGGCTTCCCTCGCCGTGATTGCCGCCCTGGCACCGTTAAGGACCAGAATTCTGCCGCATCGGCTGATCGAGCCCGCACACGCAACGTCTGCGGACCCGTCGCGCGTTGCCGAGGCGATCCGCAGGTTTCTGTCGCACCCCTGAAGCTGCGTCATCATCCTGCAGCCTTATGCCTGGGCATTCATTCACGTCCGTTTGATTGTGAGTAAAGGTGGCCTCGCCGACACTCGCTGCAGTTTTCTGGCTGCGTTCAATAACAATCCCACTGGAGGAATTACCATGAGTGAGGCCATTCGCTTCGAAGACAAGGTGGTCATCGTGACCGGTGCTGGCGGTGGTCTGGGTCGCGCCCATGCGCTGCTGTTTGCCCGTCATGGCGCCAAGGTCGTGGTCAACGACTTGGGTGGTAGTGCTCAAGGCGAAGGAGCCAACGCCTCGGCTGCTGATCGGGTCGTCGAGGAAATTCGACAGGCAGGCGGCACTGCGGTAGCCAACCATGACTCGGTCACTGATGGTGAAAAGATCGTCCAGCACGCGCTAGACAGCTTCGGCCGCATCGACGTGGTAGTGAACAACGCAGGGATCCTGCGCGACAAGACCTTCCACAAGATGGAAGACGCGGACTGGGATCTGGTCTACCGGGTCCACGTCGAGGGCGCCTACAAGGTGACCCGTGCGGCGTGGCCACACATGCGCGAGCAGGGCTACGGCCGGGTAATCTTCACGGCTTCGACATCCGGCATCTACGGCAACTTCGGTCAGTCAAACTACGGCATGGCGAAGCTGGGTCTGTATGGCCTGACCCGCACGTTGGCGCTGGAAGGGCGCAAAAACAATATTCTGGTCAACGCCATTGCACCAACCGGCGGTACGCGTATGACCGAGGGGCTCATCCCTCCGCAGGTGTTCGAGCAGCTCAAGCCGGAGCTGGTTAGCCCCTTGGTGGTCTATCTCGCCAGCGAGCAGTGCCAGGAAACCTCAGGTCTGTTCGAAGTCGGCGGCGGCTGGATGGGGAAGGTGCGTTGGGAGCGTAGCCTGGGAGTCGGCTTCGATCCGAAGTCTGGCTTCGATGCCGAGGACGTTGCGGCCAATTGGCAGCAGATCTGCAATTTCGACAACGCGGCGCACCCGGCTGACAACATGGAGGCGCTGAAGGAAATGATGGCGAACCTGCAGAAGCACGCCGGCTAAGTGCGCTAGCCGGTGCGATCAGTTCGCATCGGCTTCCGTGGTTTCAGGCCGTAGATCGGGTCGCGGTCGGCTCCGGCAATAGTTGAAGTGCCTTAGCTCGAGCTTGCGCAAGGCTGCGCACATGGTACAGCGGCCCTCTGGGCGATTGGATCCCGGCGCGGCGGAGTTTGAGCCGCAACCGGAGGTTGCTGCCGGACAGAATCAGCACAATGTTCTGCTTTCGGTAGTCCAGCAGCACGTTTTCCAGTGCCGCAAGGGCGGTCATGTCCATCATCGGCACGGCGCTGATGTCGACAATCACGATCTTTACGTCTGGGTTGAAACGTCGCAAAACGCTCATTGCCTTTTCAGCAGCGCCAAAAAACAGCGGGCCGCGGATGGCGTAGGCAGCGACTTGATCGGGCAGATCCTGCAGCAACTGATGCTGACCGGGACGCAAGCTGGTGGTGTCGGTAAGTTCGCTCATGCGCTTGACGAACAGACCCGCTGCAAGCAGCAGGCCTACGCCAACGGCCAACACCATGTCGAACAGAACGGTCAAGATCAGGCAGGTCAACAACACCAGCACATCGCTGCGTGGTGCTATGCGCAGCGTTTTGACCACGTGCGGTGCCTCGCTCATGTTCCAGGCCACTATCAGCAACAGCGCCGCCAGAGCGGCCATCGGCAGATAACTGAACAGCGGAGCCAGCCAGAGAATCGCTATCAGCACGACGCCCGCATGAATGATCGCAGCCAGTGGCGAAAAGGCGCCTGCTCGCACGTTGGTTGCCGTGCGAGCAATGGCGGCAGTCGCCGTGATTCCGCCGAACAGCGGGGCGAACAGGTTGCCAATGCCTTGTCCTATCAGCTCGGCGTTCGGATCGTGGTTGGTGCCCGCCATGCCATCAGCAACGACAGCGCAGAGCAGGGATTCGATGGCGCCGAGCATGGCTATGGCGAAGGCCGGGGCCATCAATTGATGGAACAGCTCGAAACTCAACTCCAGGGGTTGGCCATCAGCGCCCGGCAACAGCCATGGCCAGGTAAAATCAGGAAGAAACGGGGGGATGCCAGGATGCGCCACACCATCAACGAGATAGCTGAAGCGTTCGCCAAGTGTGGCGACACTGAGCCCGGCCGATTCCATCCCTATTGCTGCAACGGCGCCCACAACGAGCGCAACCAGATGGCCCGGCACCTTTGGCACCAGGCGTGGCCAGACGATCAGCACGCCCAGACAAAGCAGGCCAACCAGCGCGTCACCCAGCTGCGCGCCTGGCAGGGCGCGTGTCAGCAAGCTCAGTTGCTCCGCGTAGTGTTGCGGCTGGCTGGCAAGCGTCAGGCCGAGCATGTCCTTGAGCTGGAGTGTCGCGATGACGATGCCGATGCCTGCGGTGAAACCAAGCGTGACCGGGTAGGGCACAAAGGCGATCAGCCTGCCGGCACGCAACAGCCCGAGCGCAATCAGGATCATCCCGGCAAGCATGGTGCAGAGCAGCAGCCCACCGAGGCCGAACTGCTGGGTAATGGGCAGCAGAATGACCACAAAAGCTGCTGTCGGCCCGGATACGTTGAACCGGGAGCCGCCAGTCAGAGCGATCAATGGCGCTGCGACGAGCACGGTGTACAGACCATGCTGTGGCGCCACGCCTACTGCTATCGCGAGCGCCATGGCCAGCGGTATGGCGATGATCCCGACCGTCAAGCCTGCGGTGATGTCGCCGCGCAATGCTGGGAATCCGTAGCCCGACTTCAAGGTATGGCGCCACGCGGCAAACAGCGGCGGAAGGTGCATGCGAAACACTCCTTGTGCGCAAAGCGTCAGTATAAGCACGTGCCTGAGCGCAGTGCCCAGCAGGGGGCAACATCGCGGTCAAATCGAGGATTTTCGTGTACGACCTTGGTCTTATCGGGCTCTGGCGCGTTGAGTGAGTTCGTCGCGCGGAGTAAACTGCCGCCCCCGAAAGGCCCGTCGAACCGGAGTAATCATGCGTAAAGACAAGAAGAAGGTCATCGGCGAGGAAATCAGCGATGACTCGATCAAGCTGTTTCTCGAGCCCGAGCCGGCAGACGATACGCCTCCTTCGTTGCACAAACTGATCAAAGCCTATCGCGGCTTACGGGTCGACGACTTCGAGCGGTTCCTGAGATTTTTTGTCGAAGCTGGCATGGACCTGAACGCGACGGACAGCGAAGGGCGTGACTTCGTTGCGCTGATTGCCGATCAGCGCCAGGCCGAACCCTATATTGAGTTGATAAAAGAAGCGCGCGGTTGACGTCTTCCGCCTCGGTAAGCATGACGGAGCGCAAGACACCGCATGACCTGGCTGAGTGACCGGCAGCCATAAACGATTTTCTCGCTGCATGAGTCCCGTTGAGCCCAGGCCTGTCGCCCCGCTCCGGGAAGCTGGTCAGCGAGAGGGAGAGGGCCAAAAGCCGCTCTCCCGACAGCGGGCCGGCGCTCTGAAGTGCTGGTCTTCGGGCACAAGCCCGAGCAGCGGTATAGAAACCCCTCCGTTTCTAGCCGCCTGGCTGGTGGTTCTACATGATCGCGTACTGCGGTCATGACAGTTTAATGCTGTGATTCTGGAGAACGCGTTAATGACGCAACACGATAGCGAAGCCGTGGATATGGTGCTGGTGGGAGCCGGCATCATGAGTGCGACTCTGGCAGTACTGCTCAAGGAACTCGATCCCGGTATCCGGCTTGAGATTGTCGAACTGCAGGAATCCGGGGCCGTCGAAAGTTCGAACCCCTGGAACAATGCAGGCACCGGCCACGCCGGTCTCTGTGAGCTGAATTACACACCGGACAGCAAAGATGGCTCCATCGACATCAAGAAAGCCGTCACCATCAACACACAGTTCGAGGTCTCCAAGCAGTTCTGGGCCTACCTGACTGGGCGTGAAGGCTTCGGCAGTCCTCGCGATTTCATCAATGCAGTGCCGCATCTGAGCTTCGTTCGGGGCCCCAAGAACATCGATTACCTCAAGCGCCGCTTCAACGCGCTAAAGGCGCATCACGCTTTCGAGGACATGGTTTACAGCGAAGATCGCGCAACCATGGAAGAGTGGATGCCACTGATGATGCCGGGGCGCCCTGTGGACGAGCCAATCGCCGCGACCCGCGCCATGAATGGCACGGACGTGAACTTCGGCGAAGTCACCCGGCAGATGCTGCAATATCTGGCAGCCAAGCCCGGCGTCAAGATGTCTTATTTTCAAAAGGTCACCGGCCTGGCGCGCGACGGCAAAGCCTGGCGTGTAGAGATCAAGAACACCCGTGACGGCGGCAGCCGTGAAATCAAAGCCGGTTTCGTGTTCCTCGGCGCTGGTGGCGCGGCGCTTCCGTTGTTGCAAATGTCCGATATCAAGGAAGGCAAAGGCTACGGCGGCTTTCCGGTCAGCGGTCAGTGGCTGCGTTGCGATAACCCGGAGATCGTCAAGCAGCACCAGGCCAAGGTGTACAGCCTGGCTGCGGTAGGTGCGCCACCTATGTCGGTTCCGCATCTCGATACCCGTGTTGTGGACGGTAAGAAATCGCTGCTGTTCGGACCTTACGCCGGCTTCACCACCAAGTTCCTCAAACACGGATCGCCGCTCGATCTTCCGATGTCGATCCGTCCGGCCAACCTTAAGCCGATGCTTGCTGTGGCACGGGACAACATGGACCTGACGCGCTACCTGATCAAGGAAGTCCGGCAGTCGATGGAGGACCGTCTGGAGGCCCTGCGCGGCTTCTACCCGGAAGCCAAGGCTGAAGATTGGCGTTTGGAAGTGGCCGGTCAGCGGGTGCAGATCATCAAGAAGGATCCGAAGAAGGGTGGCATTCTGCAGTTCGGGACTGAGCTGGTGTCAGCGAAGGACGGCTCGATTGCCGCGCTGTTGGGCGCATCGCCGGGCGCGTCGGTCACCGTATCGATCATGCTTGACCTGATCGAGCGCTGCTTCCCAGAGCAGGCGAAGAGTGAAGCCTGGAGCCGCAAGCTTGCCGAGATCTTCCCGGCTCGTGAAAAAGTGCTTGAGACTGACGCAGTGGCTTATCGTGAAGTCGTCTCGATGGTCGACAAGCGTCTGGGGTTGGCAGACTAAGCCACGCCAACGCAATGCCTGAAGCCGCGCTGCCTTCCAGGTCGCGCGGCTTTTTTACGCCTGCACTTTGGGTTCGTGGTGTTGGAGGTTGAACTGATGCATTGGCTTGCCGAGCCAGCCGAGACGTATCTCTGCAATCTCTACCCAGCGTTCACCTTGAGGGCGCTCCTCGGCAGTAAGCATCATGGAGCAGCGCTGCTGATCATCCAGAAGCGCGTAGTGACGCAGTGCGCGCCGTCCGAACAGGGTTGCGAGAATGGACATTGACCAGTACGTCGTAAGGTTTCGCGCTGTTATCGCAGCCTGATGTTACGGTTGCATGACGGGAACGCAGCCAGCTTACAGGCGGTCTCTAGCGCATCACTGTAAGGCGGTTGCGGTGCTGGTTATACTGCGCGCCACCCATCCCTAACCTGGAGTAAACAGCATGCTGAAACGCCTGTTGTTCAGCCTCGCCGCTGCGTCTGTACTGGCTATTGGCGGTTGTGCCCACAGCCCGCAACAGCTTGACCCGAATCCAAAACTCACCGATACCATCAATCCTGTTGGCCAGGGGCAGCCGGTCGTGGTGCGTGTGGTAGACGGTCGACCCTCTGCCACCCTGGGCACCCGTGGCGGCCTGTATCCGGAGACCAGCGCCGTGATCGTGCCGAAAGAAAAGGTCGTTCCCAAACTACAGGCACAGGCTGAGGCAGCGGTCCGTCTCTTGGGGTTCACGCCTTCGGCCAACGCCTACAACGCACCGCAGTTGACCCTGACTCTGGCTGAGCTGAAATATCAGTCGCCCAAGGAAGGGCTGTATGTCACCGAGGCCACCATCGGCGCGACTTTCCGCGTAGAGGTACAGAACGGTGGTCGTCGCTATACCGGTCGCTACGGCGCTTCGCTAAACCAGCGCTTTGGCATGGCACCCAATGAGCAGACCAACACCAAGCTGGTCACCGATGTGTTGAGCGATGCGCTGACCCGCACGTTCCGCGATCAGAACATTGGCCAGGTGCTGGCGCAGTGAGTCGCAACTAGCGCAGACAATCGACAGTGATTGATCCGCACCCCGCCTTATGGCGGGGTGCTTGTTTTAGGGGTCGATAAAGCTAACCGGGCAGCGCGCTGGCGCCCCCACGCCTTTCGGTGGCGGAAAAACAAACGCCCCGATCATGTCGGGGCGTTGTGTTAAGCGCTAAGGCTCAGCGAACGCCGGAGTTACGCAGCGCCGCAGGGGTGTACTGGTTGGAGTTGGCCTTGTAGTTGTAGGTATAAGGATTCTTCTCCTCGTTTTTCATGCCCATGACGAGGTAACGACCAGATACCAGGTCATACAGGGTTTCCATGGCATACAGCGGTACCTGATCGTTGTAGATGTACTCGGCGTGTGCCTCTGCAACGCGCCAAAGCGTGTTGCGCCCGTCGTAATGGTCAATCACCGCAGCCTGCCAGGTATCTTCGTCGATGAAGAATGTACGCTTGGCATAAATGTGGCGCTCGCCCGGCTTCAGGGTCGCTTCGACTTCCCAGACGCGGTGCAGCTCGTAGCGGGTCAGATCCTGGTTGATATGCCCGGCCTCAATGATGTCATCGTATTTGAGCTGCGGTGAATCCAGGCGATAGGCGTTGTAGGGGATGTACATCTCCTTCTTGCCCACCAGTTTCCAGTCGTAGCGGTCCGGTGCGCCATTGAACATGTCCAGATTGTCCGAGGTGCGCAGACCATCGGCTGCGGTGCCTGGGCCGTCGTACGCGACCTGGGGCGCACGGCGAACGCGGCGCTGACCGGCGTTATAGATCCAGGCCATGCGTGGTTCTTTCACCTGGTCGAGGGTTTCGTGCACCAGCAGCACGTTGCCTGCCAGACGGGAAGGCTCGGTCACCTGTTGCTTGAAGTAGAAGAGAATATTGCCGTGCTTTTCCGGGCTGTAGTCGGTGAGCGTGTCGGTATATACGACTTCGTCGACAAACTTGACCAGGCTGTAGCTGCCGTTAACTTGTGGAGTCGCCTGCGCCACCGTACGGCGGGCCGAGCCCCCGCGATAGCGAGTGATGTGGTTCCAAATCACCTCCAGCCCATCTTTCGGTATCGGGAACGCAACCGCCGTATCGAAGTTTTCCAGGCCGTTGCCGCCGCGCACCAGCTGGGTCTGGGCCGCATTTTTCCGGGCTGCGTCATAGATATGCTGCGGCACGGCTGCGCTGCGGCGGGTCTCGAATACCGGCAGGCGATAGGTGTCAGGGTAACGCTTGAGCATGGCGATCTGGCCGGGGCTCAGGTTGTCCTTGTACTGCTCGAAATTCTGCGCGGTGATGGTGAACTTGGGCTTGTCGTTCGGATAGGGGTCGCCGACGAAGCCATCCGCACCCACTGGCGCCGCGTCGGTCGCCAGGCCCCCAGTCCAGGCGGGAATGGTGCCGGCTGCGTTGCCCGCTTTCTCGGCACCCATCGGTGTCAGGCTGTCACCCAGCTTGGCGGCTTCGGCTTCGGATACCGCAGCCATGGCTCCGTTTGCCAGCAGTGCGCTTGCCAGCAAAGAGAGAGTGAGGGCCCCCATCTTAAACCTATTCTTATTCATTGTTCGGTCCTGTTGATTCTTGGTAGCTGTTTTTCCTGCACACGGTGCCGTAAGCGCGGCGCATACAGGTGGCGACTTCCGCCGGAAGGCGGCAGGGCAAATACCCGGTAAACCACATCTGTGGCTCAGCGATCCCAAGTTGCCGTTCGCTCGATTCCGCGGCAGTCCCGTCTGGTTGCTCAAGCCAGGCGCACGCTCTAGTTCGGTTGTTCGAGACAAGGTGAGGTTGAAGCTGCGCGGGACTATATGTCAACAAACGAGACGGCGCCTATCTGCATAAATGGCGTAAATACCCGGCAAATTGCCATCGCCTGGTTGCGTTCCGCTTGGTCGGAAAATGGCTGAGCTGGTGCGTGCGCTTCGGTAGACTTCGCTGCCGCGCTTTGCTCGATGCTGGCCCGCTTGAATCCGACTGTTCTGGAGTTTTTTCGATTGCTGTTTGATATCGACTATGCGGGGTGGTCCAGCGTCGCATTGCTGCTCAATTCAATGGCGCTGCTTATCGCGCTTGGTGGCGCCTGGCTGTTGATAGCGACGCGTTGGCGTCGGCAGCTGGCCAATGCCAAGGCTTCGCTGGCCACTGCTCATCCATTGCTGGTCGCGCAAGCAGGGACGGCAGCAGCTACCGAGCGCCTTGATCGGTTTTTTTATGCATTCGGATTCAGCAGTCTGGGGCTGGCCTGTCTGCTCTCTTCGCTTACCCGGCTGACCTGATCGCCAGCCGGGTCCGGCCTGGCGTTCAGAGACTTAAGCCAGCCTTCAAACGGTACTGGTTGCGTACCGGTGTAGCGTACTGCTGGATGAGATAAGGCTGTTGGACGCTTGGGCATGCAGCCAGGCGTTTACCCCATTCCGCCTCGGCGCGCGCAATTTCCGCAGCGCTAAATAGACCGTCTGGGTCGGGCACGGTCAGTTCAGGGTCGCGACCGTCCCAGACTCTGTACGCCAGATAATTCACCGGAAACAGCCGGTAATCACAAAGAATCTGCTGATCGATATCCATGGCCAGTTGTTTGGCGTCGTCCGGTATGTCGGTTATCGGCGTACCGAAGCTGACATGTACGCGGCCTTTATGCCCTGTAATCCCTAGTGCAATGCTGGTGTCGTCCTCGCCCGGTGTCTTGACGTAGGTCCCAGTTGTGGCGCGGATGTAGAGCTCTCGCGCTTTGGCCTGATCACAGGGGTCGTACTCGTAGCTGATCGATACCGGCGTTGGCCGCAGCGCTTCCAGAGCCTGAGCGAAAGGCTCGTCTTTGCGGCTCATGTGAAGCATCTTCAAAATCGCCGAGTCTGTGCGATCGTCACCGTCCTTGGCACGGCCTTCGGCCTGGGCGATCCAGATCGACTCGCCATCGTTACGGATCGAATGGTTGATGTACGCCGACAGTACTTGATAGGCAGCGAGCTTTTCCCGGCGGGCAGTGACTGAACGACGCACAATGAAACTTTTGTTGAGGCGCATCAGATCGCTGACGAAGGGCCTCTGCAGCAAGTTGTCACCGATGGCTATTCGAGGGGTGCGCATCTTCGCTTGATACAGCGCATAGTTGACGAAGGCCGGGTCCATGACGATGTCGCGGTGATTGGCCATGAACAGGTATGCGCGCCCCGGTTGCAACTTTTCCAGCCCGGAGTACGTGATGCCATCGGTGGCCCGCTCGATGGTACGGTCCAGATACATTTCGATCCGTGCCTGCAGCGTGTCGACCGAGTCGATGCCGGAGAATTCACGCCGCAGTCGCTGCGCTATCAGCGGTTTCAAAGCCCAGCCCATGGGGCCGGCGAGCCGCGGGAAGCGGAAACGCGTGAGAATGTCGAGGAAATCGCGGTCGGCAAACAGTCGCGCCATCACGGCAGGGACTTCGGCGTCGGCATAGGGTCGGATGGCTTCGAATTCGTCCATCATGCTCTCTGTAAGGGAAACAACTGAATAACCCCAACTCTTTTGAGGTCGAAACTGACTGGCGATTATAGCGATAAGTCACGCAGGAGACGCTGATGCTCGAAACACAGGATTACCAATGCCCGTACTGTGGCGAGGTGGTGGAAGCGTTGCTCGACCTGAGTGGCGGCGATCAGCGCTACATCGAAGACTGCTCGGTCTGTTGCCGGCCAATTGTCTTTGACCTTCGCACCGATGGCAGTGACAGGCAGCTAGACGTGCTGCGGGAGGATGAGTGATGTTGCGCATCTATGAACCCCGCGATCTGCTCGAAGCTGAAATGCTCAGCGGGATGCTGGCAGCCGAAGGGATCGAGGCGTTTCTTACGGGGCGGCACCTCATTGGTGGTATGGGCGAGTTGCCTGCGGCGGGGCTGCTTGGGTTGATGGTGCAGGATGACGAGGCTGATCGCGCACGGCACCTTATCGCTGAGTACAATGGCGCCGAGCCGGTGGCCGGCGATGAGCCCGAAAGCTATCCCGGTGAGCTCATCTGCTGATGCCGGTTCGTTTAACGGTGCACACCGTCTTCCGTATCTGTATTTCCCTTCAATGAGTGCTGTTCATGTGTGGCCGCTACGCCCTGTTTCGATGGAGTCCGGCCTTCGCCGCGCTACCCGGTTTCCCGGCTGACCAGAAACCGCACTGGAGCCTGGCGCCGGGTGCGTCGGTGTTGCTGTTGCGGCAGGAGAACGACGAGCTGCGGTTCAGCAGCGTTCGCTGGGGTCTCACGCCTGCGTGGTTGACCGACTTTACCCGTACCCCGGCGCAGGCACGTGCAGAAACCCTGGCCGAGCAACCCATGTTCCGTGAGGCGTTCCGCCTTCGCCGTGGCGCGCTGCCGGCGAACGGTTTCTACGAATGGCGCGGCACCGCGCGCAAGCGGCCGTTCTGGATGACAGCGGAAGACTCGCTGATGTATTTCGCCGCGATCTGGGAGGCTTATCCCATACAGGGGCATACCTACCTCAGTGCTGCAGTCGTGACCTTGCCGGCCGCCAATCAGCGTCGGCCGCTGATGTTGGATAAGGTGGGAATGACGGCCTGGCTGGATCCCGCGACCCCCGTGGAAGTGCTTCAGGCTCTGTTGACGGCCCCTCAGCCGACATTGCGCGAGCGTCCCTTGGCCACCTTCGTCAACGATCCGAAGCTCGATGCCCCGGAATGCCTGACGCCGGTCAACTAGACCCTTGGCTGCCAAGCCATATACAGAGGCTGCGAGCTGTGGGCTGAGTATCGCGCGCCAGGTTGATTGGTTTCGTACGCGCAATGTTGGCGACTCGCAGCGCAGACCGAGCAGTCTCTGTTGCGATCAGTAGCGGCGCATCTAGGCGAGCGGCGTGATGTGATACTCAAGCCTTGATGAGGGCAAGGGTGGATGACTAATCAGCTGCTGCTTTGCTGAACATTGATGACTGTCGCGCTCGGAGGCTGAGGTTGGTTGCCCGTTGCGCAGGCTCCCACTAGCATACGGGCCAGGATCCTAGGGAGACGCGACATGTTCAAGCCGCATCCAATCACACTTTTTTGCGCAGCGTCTGTGCTGGCCGGCTGTCAGGCTGTCAACACCACCAGTAGCGGTGCTGTTGGCGTCGATCGCAAACAATACATGTTCAGCATGCTGTCGGCCGAAGAGGTCAATCGGATGTATGCGCAGTCGTATCAACAGACTGTGTCTGAAGCGAAAAGCAAAGGTGTGCTCGAGAACAACTCGCCAGTGGCACAGCGGGTCAAACGAATTGCCAATCGCCTAATCCCCGAAGTGAAGGCCTTCCGACCCGACGCGGCCGAGTGGGACTGGGACGTCAATGTGATCGACAGCCCAGAGCTGAATGCTAACGCCGGCCCGGGCGGAAAGATCATCTTCTACACCGGTCTGATCGAAAAGCTGAATCTGACCGATGATGAGATTGCGGCGGTCATGGGGCACGAGATTGCGCATGCGTTGCGAGAGCATGGACGTGAAGCCATGTCCAAAGCCTATGGCGTGCAGATGGCCACGCAAATCGGATCGGCAGTCGGTATTGGTGACGGAAGTCTGCAGCTGGCCAATATGGGCGTTCAGTACCTGATGACCCTGCCGAACAGCCGCAGCAATGAGAACGAGGCTGATCTGATTGGTTTGGAATTGGCTGCACGTGCGGGATACAACCCCAATGCAGCGGTCAGTCTGTGGCGGAAGATGGCGGCGGCTGGCGGCTCGGCGCCGCCGGAATTCCTCAGTACGCATCCCTCACCGAGCAACCGCACGCAAACGCTGCAATCGACCATTCCGAAGGTAATGCCGCTGTACGAGCAGAATCAGAAGCGCTAAGCGCGTCGCTGCGCCACCGTCCTTATCAGGTCGGTGGCAGCGTAATCGGGATCGGGCTTTCCAGCCCCAGCTGGTTCCGGGCGCTTTCCAGGTCGAACAGCGTGTTGATTTCCTCGATGTCGCCGTTCGGATTGAGCGTCCAGATCGACATGGCGGCTACCGTCAGGATCTTACCGCTCGGGGCGACGCCAAACGCGGCGTTTTCCAGGGTGCCGAAGAGCGTGCTAGAAGTGACGACGCGGTTGCCCTCGCTGAGGCATTCATCCACTACCACTTCGAGATCCGGCATTGCCTGGCGGACTTCCCGGACGATCAGTCCGAAGCCGGCACTGTTGATCGGCTGAGTGATGAATGAGCTTTTGTAGCTGAAGTAACGGCTCTGCAGCTGTTCGGCCAGAGCCAATCGACCTTTGCTCCAGCTCAGATCGATGTGCTGGCGAACCCGCCGTTTTCGTTCCTCCGGTGACATGCCGCCTGCTCCTCCGAGTGCCGCCAGAATGCGGTGGAAATGCACTCTAACAGCACAGGCGTCGCGGCAATTTGCGCTATGTATCAGACTGGAAGCGTGCCGCTCAAGCTCAAGGCCTGATAGGTGGCGTACAGCGCCAAAGCGGCGAAACCGATTGCGGCGATTCGGCGGATGAGCGTGAGCGGCATCCGATCGGCGGCAAAATTGCCGGCCAGGACGACAGGCACGTTGGCAATCAGCATACCCAGGGTAGACCCGACTATTACCATGATGAAGTCGGGATACTGGGCGGCGAGCATGACGGTGGCGACCTGCGTCTTGTCGCCCATCTCCGCGAGGAAAAAGGCGATCAGCGTCGCTACGAAGGGGCCGAAGCGCCGGCCACGTGAGGCTTCTTCCTCTTCGAGCTTGTCGGGGACAAGCGACCACAGCGCGACGGCGGCAAAGGATGCGGCCAGGATCCAGTTGAGAGTTGCCGGAGACACCAGCGACGAAACCCAGTTGCCGATGGCACCTGCCGCTGCATGATTAGCCAGCGTGGCCACGACGATACCCCAGATTATCGGCATCGGTCGCCGATAGCGGGCGGCCAGTAATAGCGCCAACAGCTGCGTCTTGTCGCCGATCTCGGCCAGCGCAACGATCAAGGTGGGGATGTAGAACGACTCCAAACAGACTTCCTTGCGGGGGCGGGTCGACGAAATCACCATGACACGCATAGCCTGCCCGCCCCGGGTCAGGTATACGTGTCATGGGTCTTGTCAAACCTTGCGAGGCTGCGTGAGCAGGCCGCGCGGGTCGCGTGCGCCATGGTCTGTGGACCAAGTATGTTGACGCATGCCGGGCAAGCGGAAGGCTCGCCGGAGACTACTCCCCCAGGACGGGCCGGAGTTTGCCCAAGCTTGGCGCGTTGCGCAAGCCGCTCAGGTGCGCTGCGCGCGATAGATGCGGAAGCCGTCTTTACTGACCAGCGTTTCGCAGCGACCCAGGTGCGCTTCGATCAGCGGGGGATACCTAAGAAACGAATTGGCCACAAGCCTTAGCTCTCCGCCGTGCCGCAGGTGGGTGACGGCACGTTGCAGTAACGCCTCGCTGGCTTCGTAATGGGTGTGAACACCCTGATGAAAAGGTGGGTTACTGATGATTGCTGAGCAGCTTTCAGGAGCGGCATCGATGCCGTCGCCGGCAATCACCTCAGCCTGCAAACCATTGGCTGCAAGGGTCATTCGGCTGCTTTCTACAGCGAACGCATCGACATCCAGCAACACTACCTCGCTGTCTGGATAGCGCTTCTTCAACGATGCGCCAACGATGCCGGCGCCGCAGCCAAAATCAAGCAGCCTACCGGTTGGCAGATCACCAAGTTGCTCTAACAGAAGCGCAGTGCCGCGATCGACGCGACCGTGACTGAACACGCCAGGCAAGCTGATGATCTGCAGGGGGCCGTCGGCAAGCGGAAGCTCGAACTGCTGAGCCAGGGACTGCAACTGTGGCAAAGCCGGGGTGTTCGCGACCCGGACCTGCCAGAGCTGACAATGCCGGGCATTGTCGAGTTTTCGCGCTTGCCCGAATGCAGCCAGTTGTTTTGCGGCTCGTTCGACGCCGGCACGCTTCTCTCCGATCAGATACAGCTGGCGACCCGGCAATTTCGAGGCCAGTGCGCTCAGCAGGTAATCGGTCAGCTCTCGTGACTTGGGCACAAACAGAACGGCGCTTTCGAACGCGGCCGTAGGCGGCTCGACGCCGAATACGCAGCGTCCGGTGAAGCGCGCCTCGAGCTGTTGATGTGCGCCGGCATGCCAACTCCAGCCGATCGCCTCAGGCAATTGGCCGAGCAGGTCATCAGGCGGCAGTCCGGCCAGCAGCAGGTCACCGCTGAACAGTTCGGCCTGGCGCAGCAATACTTCGCTTCGCGGGTCCATGATGCCTCCGCACAAAAGCTGGCGAGCTTACCAGTCTTGTCGCTGGCTGCAGAAGCGTCAGGCCACCTGACGCTTCGCTGTGCCGGCAAGAAACGCCTCAGCGTTTTCACAGAGCTGGCCGACGATGCGCTGTCTGGCTTCGCGGCTCCCCCAGGCGCTGTGCGGCGTCACGATCAGGCGCGGTACGTCTGCAGCCAGCAGCGGGTTATCGTTGCTTGGCGGTTCGCTGATAAGCACATCGGTGGCGGCACCGCCCAGGTGGCCGCTGCGCAGCGTGTCGGCCAGCGCTTGCTCGTCGATCAGACCGCCGCGGGCGGTATTGATGACGAAGGCCGCGGGTTTCATCAGACGCAGTTCGCGCGCCCCAATAAGGTTGCGTGTCTGCTCGGTGAGCGGGCAGTGCAGTGTCAGCGCGTCTACCTGAGGTAACAACTCGTCCAGCTCCAAGCGGTCCGGTCGGGGCGGGCGCCCGGGCAGGTTGCCTGTCAGTACGCGCATGCCTAGCGCTTCAGCGAGCCTGGCCACTGCACCCCCCAGTTCGCCGTGGCCGAGAACGCCAAGGGTCTTGCCGGCCAGCTCGACTATAGGGAAATCCAGCAGGCAAAACTGGCCGCTCTCCTGCCAACGACCGCGTGCCACGGCACCCTGATAATCGGGTAGTCGGGTTGCCAGCGCGAGCAGCAGCATCAGCGTATGCTGCGCTACGGTGGCCGTGCCGTAAGCCTGGCAGTTGCAGACGGCAATACCTTGCTGTTTGGCGGCCGCCAGATCGATATTATTGACGCCGGTCGCCGCAACCAGGATCAGTTTGAGATCGGGGCACGCGGCGAAGGTGTCGGCGCTCAATGCGACCTTGTTGACGATAGCGACTTCCGCACCTTGCAGCCGTTCGATGACTTGGTTTTCGCTGGTTTGCGTGTGGCAAGTCAGCTCACCAAAGGCGGACTGCAATGGGGCCAGGTCCAGGTCCCCCTGGTCGAGCGGCGATAGGTCGAGGAATACGGCGCGGAGTTTGTTCATGGACTTTACTCATATGAAGCGGCGGGCGAATGTCCCGCCCCGGAAAAAACGGAGTCGCTAGATGTACTGGATGGAGTTTCTCACCGTGGCGCTGGTTCACGTGCTTGCGGTTGCCAGCCCCGGGCCCGATTTTGCAGTGGTGGTGCGTGAAAGCGTGACCCGCGGACAGCGCAGCGGCAGCTGGACGGCGCTCGGCGTAGGGGGCGGAATTCTGCTTCACGTGGGGTATTCACTGCTTGGCATTGGTTTGATCGTCTCGCAGTCGATCGTGCTGTTCAACCTGTTCAAGTGGCTGGCGGCTGGATATCTCTTCTACCTTGGCTTTCAGGCATTACGCGCCAAGCCCGCTGCGGTCGGCGAGGTTGGGCCTTCTGCAGGTGGAACGATCTCGGCGCAACGAGCGTTCACCATTGGTTTTGTCACTAACGGTTTGAATCCGAAAGCGACGCTCTTCTTTCTATCCCTATTCACAGTGGTTATCGACCCCCATACCCCGCTCGCCGTTCAGGCAGCCTATGGGGTATATCTGGCGTGTGCTACCGGAGCGTGGTTCTGTCTGGTGGCCTGGTTGTTCAGCCGTGAGCGCGTGCGGGCCGGGTTCAGCCGTATGGGGCATTGGTTCGATCGCGTGACGGGTGCGGTTCTGATTGGTCTCGGTGTTCGACTGGCGGCAAGTGAGATCGCCTGATCGGGTACGGCCGGTCACTGCATTCGTGGCGACTGCGCCCGTTGAACAACAGCAATACAGATTGTCCGAGATGGAGAATAGCCCGGTCGCCTCAGCGGCCGGCACAAACAGCTAGCGAGCGCCCATAACATCAATAACAGGAAGCCGTATGTTGCAGACACGAGTGATCCAACCCGCCGCCAACGCTTACCAGTACCCCTTGCTGATCAAGAGCCTGCTGTTATCAGGCCAACGTTACGAGCGCACCCGCGAAATCGTCTATCGGGATCAGGTGCGTTTCGACTATCGCACCCTGGGTGAGCGCATCGCCCGGCTAGCCAACGTGCTGACCAACGCCGGGGTCAAGGCGGGCGACACCGTGGCGGTGATGGACTGGGACAGCCATCGCTACCTGGAATGCATGTTTGCGATCCCGATGATCGGTGCGGTGGTGCATACGATTAACGTTCGGCTGTCGCCCGAGCAGATCCTTTACACCATGAATCATGCCGAAGACCGCTTCGTGCTCGTCAATAGTGAGTTCGCGCCTTTGTACCATGCCATCGCCGGGCAGCTGACCACAGTCGACAAGACGTTGCTGATCACCGATGCCGATGACAAACAGTGTGATCTGCCGAACTGCATCGGAGAGTACGAAAGCCTGCTGGCGACCGCAGCGGCGACGTACGACTTTCCTGACTTCGACGAAAATTCGGTGGCGACCACGTTCTATACAACCGGGACTACCGGTGACCCCAAGGGCGTCTATTTCACCCACCGGCAGCTGGTGCTGCACACCCTGGCCGGTGCGGTAACGGTTGGGTGTCGCGAAAACCCACAGCTGATGGCGGCAGGGGACGTGTATATGCCGATCACGCCTATGTTTCACGTCCATGCCTGGGGATTGCCCTATGTGGCAACGATGTTGGGCCTGAAACAGGTTTATCCGGGGCGTTACGATCCGGAGCTGCTGATCGAGCTGTGGCGTCGTGAGAAGGTTACCTTTTCTCACTGCGTGCCGACCATTGTGCAAATGCTGCTCAACGCCCGGGCTGCGAAGGGCACGGATTTCAAAGGCTGGAAGATCACGATCGGGGGCAGCGCACTGACTCGTGGCCTTTATGAGTCGGCTCGCGCATGCGGCATGCAATTGGTCGCGGCCTATGGCATGTCGGAAACCTGTCCACTGATTTCCGGTGCGCACATCAACGATGAACTGCGCGATGCCAGCGAGGATGAACAGACCAACTATCGGCTGAAGGCTGGTATTCCAGTGGTTCTGGTCGACGCTGCGATCCAGGCACCGGATGGCAGTTTTCTTCCCGCCGACGGTGTGACCCAGGGGGAACTGGTGCTTCGCGCACCCTGGCTGACCCAGGGCTACGCCGGAAATCCGGAGAAAAGCGAAGAGCTGTGGGCTGGTGGTTGGCTGCATACAGGAGACGTGGCCACCCTCGACGAAATGGGCAATATCGAGATCCGTGACCGCATCAAGGATGTCATCAAGACGGGCGGCGAGTGGATTTCGTCCCTGGCGTTAGAAGGGCTGATCAGCCGGCACGATGCTGTAAGGGACGTTGCGGTGGTCGGCGTGCCAGATGAGCGCTGGGGGGAGCGACCGTTCGCTCTGCTGGTGCTCTGTGAGGGCCAGCAGCTGGATGCACGGGCGCTGCAGGCGTTTCTGGAACCGGCGGTGGAGCAGGGGCAGATAAACAAGTGGGCTGTCCCCCAGCAGATCGCCGTGGTTGAGGACATCCCCAAGACCAGCGTCGGCAAGCTGGACAAAAAACGTATCCGACAAGATATCGCACGCTGGTTGGAAGAAGGCAGCGGCGCCATTTCGTCGTTGTAGGTCTGACTGGTCTGCAGTCGCCTTGTCCGAGATACGGTCGAGCTCGGTTTCCTGTGCACGGGCTCACGGCTTCGTCGGCCGGTTCAGGTTCTGCGTTCGACCGAGTGTTACGCTAGCGGTGAATTTCCAACCTGTGTCTCTAGCAGGTTGGCGTCCCGCAGATGAGGAAGTAGAAATGAAATCGATCTGTAACCTGACCGCACTTGCCGCCACTCTTGCGCTGCTGGTTGGCTGTACCAACAACCCCTACACTGGCGAGCGAGAAGCCGGCAAAGCAGGCATCTATGGCGGCATCGGTGCAGTCAGCGGCGCTGTGATTGGGGCCGCGACCTCCAGCAAGAAGGACCGAGCGAAGGGCGCCTTGATCGGCGCGACGGTCGGCGGAGCAGCTGGCGGCGGCTATGGTTACTACGTCGATACTCAGGAAGCCAAGCTGCGCCAGACGCTGCAGGGCACCGGCGTACAGGTTCAGCGTGAGGGTGATAACCTCACATTGATCATGCCGGGCAACATCACCTTTGCAAGCAACTCCGCCGATATCTCCAGCAGCTTCTACCCGACGCTCAACTCGCTGGTTCAAGTGTTCAAAGAATTCAACAAGAACGGTATCGACATCACAGGCCACACTGATAGCACAGGCTCGCAACAGCTCAATCAGGACCTGTCCAATCGCCGAGCTCGTAGTGTTGCTGCGTACCTGGAAGGCAACGGCGTGCCCGCTTCGCGCATTTCGGCCTATGGTGCGGCTTCAAGCCAGCCGATTGCCAGCAACAATACCGCTGCGGGTCGTGCCCAGAACCGTCGCGTAGAAATCAACCTGCGTCCGCTCTAATCGGCAGCGCGGGCGAGGCTGCCAAGACCCGCCCGCGCCATTTGGATGGCGTCAGCTTTATAGCTTTTTGATTGCTATGATTGAACCTCTGAACGATCTACGACTCTGAAGCTCGTGACAGCGAGCCATGTAGTGGCACTGAGGAGGTCGAATGGATGATCGTTCCGCTCTCCATTCTCGTAAGCCTTGGCTGCCATTGGTAGTGACGCTGGCCCTCATGTTCGGGCTCGGAGGATGGGTCGGCTGGCAATGGCATGTTCAGGAAACGCGAGTACGCGCAGAGCAGGCCCAGCGATTCAATTTAGCGGTCAACGATGTCGAGAGCACTCTGCGCGAGCGCATGCGCGCGTATGAGATGGTCTTACGAGGACTTGCCGGTCTTTTCGTCGGAAGCGACACCGTCGGCCCGCAGGATTGGAACCGCGCTTCCGATCAGCTCCAGCTGCAGGATTTCTACCCAGGCATACAAGCGCTCGGCATGGCTCGTTATGCGCGACAGGAAAATCTTGCGGCCCTGCTTGCGCAGATACGCGACTCTGGCCGAAGCGATTTTCGCGCCTACCCCAAGGGCGAGCGTAGCGAATACCTGATCGTCGATTACATCCATCCGCTTGATTGGCGTAATCGACGGGTGCTTGGCTACGACATGATGAGCGAGGAAACGCGACGGCAAGCGGTGATAGCTGCGCGTAACATCGGGACACCGATGCTCACCGGGCCGGTGCGACTCAAGCAGGAAACAGAACAGGACGCGCAGGTGGGCATCCTGCTCTACCTCCCGCTTTACCGTGCCGGTGCACCAACCACCACCTTGGAGGATCGGCAGGAAGCGTTTGCCGGGGCCCTGCACGGCGCATTTCGACTTACCGACCTGATGGAAGGGGTGCTGGGCTCACGCAGCAAGCTTTTCCAGCTGCAGCTGTTCGACGCCGCGGCTCCAGATGAGCCTTTGCTCGTGGGGCGAGGCCCGGTAAGCAGCGATGCCAGCTTCCATCGCACCCGCAATATCTACATGTACGGCCGCAGCTGGCAATTGGTGGTGGCCAGCACGCCCGAATACGAAGCCATCCTTAACCGGGTTGGTCGCGCCTTTAATCTGGCGGCGGCGCTCGCTGCGGCCGTGCTGTTCTCGCTGCTGATTGGCGGCTACCTCTACCTTCGTGAGCGGGCCCTGCGTAACAGTCAGGCGCTTGGTTCGCAACTGCAAGAACGTGAAGCATGGTTCCGTCAGCTTATCGAGCAGTTACCTGTAGCGACGGTGTTGTGCAGCACCCAGGGTCGCATCGAATTGGCCAACCAGAGTGCCGCGGCATTGCTCGGCAGCAGTGCAGGCCTGTTGGCCGGCGAGCGCCTCAGCCGTTACATCCCAGGCGTTCTGGAAAGTAATGCAGCCGGGCCGCAACTGGATGCCAATCAGCAGGAAAGCCAGGCATTACGAGAGGACGGCACACCTGTGCCAGTTTCCCTGAGCCTGACGAGTTTCAAGCGAGACAAGGATGTTCACTATCTGCTCAACCTGGTCGACCTGCAGCAGCGTAAACGTGACGAAGAGCGTTTTCGCAACGTGGTCGAAGCCTCGCCGAACGCCTTTCTTTTGTTCGATCAGGACGGCCTAATCGTCATGGTCAACCGCCAGACTGAGCTGCTGTTCGGCTACAGCCGGCAAGAGTTGTTGGGCCAGCCAGTCGAGATGCTGATTCCCGAGTCGATGCGCAAGATCTATGTAGAAGAGCGTCAGCGTTTCGGCCAGGCACCCGGGTCGCGTCGGCTGGGCGAAAACCGCGAATTGTTTGGGCGCCACCGCGATGGCCATTTACTGCCTGTGGAGGTGGGGCTATCACCCTTGCGCAGCGGCGAAGAACAACTGGTCCAGGCTGTTGTGATCGACATTGGCCACCGTAAGGCAGCCGAGAGGCGGCTGCGCGATCAGGCCAACGAGTTGGTAGTCGCCAACCGCTACAAGTCCGAATTTCTCGCCAACATGTCCCATGAGCTGCGTACGCCGCTCAACAGCATCCTTATCTTGAGTGACCAGCTAAGGCTGAATGCGGCGAGCAACCTGACGGAAAAGCAGGTTCGGCACGCCGATATCATCCATCGCGCCGGCCATGATCTGCTGCAGCTGATCAACGATGTGCTCGATCTGGCCAAGATCGAGGCTGGCCACATGCAGATCAAATCAGAGCCACTCGACCTGGGCGAGCTGTTGACCGAGCTGGTCGCGAGCCTCGAACCCATGGCTGAGCAGAACGGCCTGACCCTCAAGGCTCGAATCGCCGCTGGCGTGCCGGCCTCTCTCGTCAGTGATCGGGCTCGGTTGCAACAGATACTGCGCAATTTGATTACCAACGCACTGAAGTTCACCGAGCACGGCTCCGTCGATATCCACGTGACGACTCGTCTGGCCGAAGGGCGTACCGAGCAAGACATGCTGCAGATTTGCGTAACCGACACCGGTATCGGCATCGCTGAGGATCAGCACGAGCGCATCTTCCAGGCATTTCAGCAGATCGACGGTTCAATCAGCCGTCAATACGGGGGCACCGGTCTGGGACTCGCAATCGCGCGACAGCTCGCTGAAGTACTGGGGGGCGGCATCAGCCTTAAAAGCGCGCCGGGGAAGGGGTCGTCGTTTACCGTCGAGCTGCCCTTGAAGGTTGCCGCGACGCCGGAGATTCGAACATTGCGGCCGTTGCAGCGGCGCGGGCAGGGCGGCGGGTTGCTGATCGTCGAGGACGATGCCGATTTCGCCTCGGTAGTCGCTGAAGTAGCGCAGTCTCACGGCTTTTCCAGCTTGGTATGCGGTACCGGGCAGGAGGGGCTGGATGCGCTCGCCCAGGAACGTTTTGCCGCGGTGATCCTTGATGTCCTATTACCTGATATCAGCGGCTGGCAGGTTCACCGAGTGCTGCGAGCCGATCCGAGGCATCAGGACACGCCGGTATACGTAATTTCATGTGTTCCACAGCCTCAGGGCTGGTCGGACGACGGCTCACGTTATTTACTCAAGCCCGTGGCTCAGTCGGAGTTGGAGCGGCTCTTCGTTGATCTTTCACGACAGGAGGACAACTCGACTCGGCTGCTGCTGGTCGAGACTGATCCGTCGCGACGGCGGCAGCTGCGCGAACACTTCGAGCGGCTTGGGTATCGGGTCACCGAGTGCCAGCGCAGCGAAGAGGCAAGGATGGCCTATGCGGAGCACAGCTATACCGTACTGATCATAGACTTCGATCTG
This sequence comes from Stutzerimonas stutzeri, assembly GCF_051028275.1. GTDB lineage: Bacteria > Pseudomonadota > Gammaproteobacteria > Pseudomonadales > Pseudomonadaceae > Stutzerimonas > Stutzerimonas stutzeri_AS. Next base: position 3,281,524 of record NZ_CP069269.1, on the reverse strand, counting down.
CCCGGTGAGGACGGTCTCGATTTGCTCGATGCGTTGGACCGTCTCCGTTCACTGAGCGGTGTACGAGTGATTCTCACCAGCCAAGAGGCGCTGTCGGAAAAGAATCTGCAGCGGCTTCGGCGTTACTCATCAGTTGCGTTGTTGAAAACAGAAGGAATGGAGCATATGGAAGATGCGTTAAGGCCCGCCGGGGCTGATGTCGCGGCGTTCGGGATGAGTGAAACAGAACATCCTCTGTTGGGGCAGCGGGTGCTGTTGGTAGACTCGGATGTAAGGGCGATTTATGCCATCAGTGCGATGCTCGATGAACAGGGACTGCAAGTGGTGCCGGTCACGACGGGGCCCGAAGCCCTGGAACGCTTCGATGAAGATGCGTTTGATTTCGCATTGATCGACATGGCCATTCCGAACAATGGCGGTCCTACCCTGATACGTCAGCTGAGAAACGACTATGGTTGTCAGGTGCCTATTGTTGCCATGGCTGTCGGCGGTGACTCCGATGCGCCTGATCAGGGCATCGCTGCAGGTGCGGACGATGTCTTGCTGAAGCCTGTCGATAGCGAGAAGCTGGCTGACTTGCTGCGGCGCCTGGAGCGTACCGATGGCCATCACGCAAGTCCGTAAGGAGAAGTATGTGACGCATCGTTCAACCCGACTTGTAGTTCTCGCCTACGTTGGCCGATACATGCTGCGCTGGGGGATCGGCTAATGGCTTGGACGCAATCCAGACCCGAGCCCCGGACCCGGACATTGCTGGTGGTTGATGATCGCGAGGCGAATCTGGTGGCCATGGAGGCTTTGCTCGGTGACGGTGATTGGCAAGTCCACACCGTTAATTCAGGCGAGGCTGCGCTACAGGCGCTGCTCGATTTGGATGTCGAACTGGTCCTGCTGGACGTGCAGATGCCGGGAATGGACGGATTCGAAGTTGCCCGCCTGATGCGCGGCAGCCCGCATGCGCGCTACACCCCGATCATTTTCGTCTCGGCTATCGCGCATACGCGTGAGTCCGTGTTGCGTGGTTACGCAACGGGTGCGGTTGATTTCATTCTCAAGCCGTTCGACCCCCAGGTGCTCAAGCACAAGATCAATACACTGTTGAGCCACGAGCACAATCGGCGCGATCTGCAGCTACTGAGCCAGCAACTGGACAGCGCGCGGGCGTTCAACGCCTCGGTGCTCAACAATGCTGCCGAGGGTATTCTGGTAGTGGGTGAGGATGGCTTCATCAACTTCGCCAATCCCGCAATCGCCAAAATGATGCATACCAGCGTCGATGATCTGCAAGGCACGGCCCTGCTCAAGCATCTTGCCTCGCCTCATATGCCCGAGGTGTGGAGAGACACTGAGTTCTACCAGCAATGGCGCAGCGGTAATACCTATCGACTGCATGAAGCGCAGCTGTTCACCGCCAATGGGGGCACGCTGCCAGTCGCTCTGTCATCGTCTCCGCTACCGCGCCAGCAGCGCTCGATGGTGGTCATTGCGCTGGACATGTCTGTAGTGCGAAGCCTGCACGTACAGCTCGAGACCCAGGCGGTAACCGACTCCCTGACCGGGCTGCTCAACCGAAGAGGCTTTCACCAAGCTCTGGACTCGGCTTTGGCTCGGGTGGACCGGAACGGCAAGCGCATGGCCATCCTGTACATCGATCTCGATGGATTCAAACGCATCAACGATTCGCTCGGGCACGATGCTGGCGACGAGATCCTGTGTCGCGTAGCGCGGGTGCTGGAGGCGTGTATGCGTCCTTACGACATCATCGCGCGGATGGGGGGCGACGAGTTCACCGCCTTGCTGGACTCCCTTGATCACCCTGAAGACGCGGCCAAAGTGGCAGAGAAGCTCATCGAGCTCATTTCGGTTCGGCATACCATTGAAGGAACCGACGTCACGCTTGGCGCCAGCATCGGCATCGCGCATTTTCCCGATTCCGGCCAGAGCGTCGATGAGCTCTTGCGATCCGCCGACATGGCAATGTACGAGGCAAAACGCAACGGCCGGCAGCAGTATCGATTCTTCTCCAGCGAAATGAACGGGCGCGCCCATGCGCGTTTGATGATGGAGGAGAATCTGCGGAGCACCATCGAACGCAATGGTTTCGCGCTTGCCTATCAGCCACAGATCATTCTCGAGACGGGCGAACTGCGCGGTTTCGAGGCCTTGCTGCGCTGGGATTACGCAGGCCGTGGCGAGGTTGAGCCGAACGTATTCATCCCCTTGCTGGAAGAAACCCGTTTGATCGATCGGGTCGGGGAGTGGGCGCTGCGGGAAGGCCTTGCGCAATGCCGCGACTGGCGTGAGCGCTTCGGAGACAAACTGGTCCTGAGTTTCAACGTTAGCCCGGTGCAGTTCGGTCGAGTCGGCCTGATCGACGAACTGCGTCGCCTGCTCGACGAGTATCAGCTCGATCCTCGCCAACTGGAGCTGGAGGTGACTGAGGGCGCGCTGATGCAAGATTTGGATCAGAGCTGTGACAAGCTTCGGCAGCTGCGCGAATTGGGCGTAAGGGTGGCGGTGGATGACTTTGGCACAGGCTATTCATCACTGGCCTATCTGCGCCATTTCGATCTCGATACGCTGAAGGTCGATCGGCTGTTTATCGCCAATATGCTCGACTCACCGCGCGATGCTGCGGTGGTCAGCACCATCATCGACCTGGGACGAAACCTCGAGTTGGAGGTGATCGCTGAAGGCGTAGAGACGCTGGGTCAACGCGACTGGCTGATCGAGCATGGGTGCCAGGTCATGCAAGGCTTTTTGGTGGCGCCGGGACTAGCGGTGGAGGATGCCTTGGCATTCCCTCGGACGATCGACTGGCTTCAGCTGGACCAGCCAGCCGGCTGAAGTCGGCTGAGGTGATTAGTTGATGCGTCAGCTGCGCGGCGGGTATTGCCGGTGCAGCTCTGCAAGTTGAGCATCTTTGGCGCTCCATAGCTCGTTGACCCATTCCTGAAAACTCAACCGGTACGCTTCGTCCTGATCGTAACTATGGTGCAAAAACTCGGCAGGGATCGGCTGCGAGTCGATGCGCATGACGACTCGGCTGACTCGGCCACAAAGCAGGTCCCAGAAGCTGGGATTGCCGTTCGGGTAGTGGATGGTCACGTTGATCAGTGAAGTCAGCTGTTCGCCCATGGCGTCGATCACGAAGGCAATGCCGCCGGCCCTTGGCTTCAGCAGGTAGCGATAGGGCGATGCCTGCTCGGTGTGCTTGTCCTCGGTGAAGCGTGTCCCTTCGAGAAAATTGAAGACAGAGACCGGGTTGGTCCGGTAGCGCTCGCAGGCCTTGCGTGTCGTTGCCAAATCCTCGCCACGCTTTTCAGGATGCTTGGCCAGGTACTCCTTGCTGAAACGCTTCATGAAAGGAAACTCCAGTGCCCACCAGCACAGGCCGATCACTGGCACCCAGATGAGCTCCTGCTTGAGGAAAAACTTCAGAATCGGCATCCGTCGGTTCAGCTGATATTGCAGCATCAGGATGTCGGCCCAACTCTGGTGGTTGCTGGTAACCAGGTAGGAGTGCTGCATGTCCACCTTGTCCAGGCCCTGAACATCCCACTCGGTACGCCGAACCATGTCCATCCAGAGACCGTTTACCGACATCCATGATTCGGCGATCCAATGCATGCCGAAGCGCAAGACTCGTTGGATTCGCGGGACCGGCACCGCCAGTTTTAGCAGGGAAAGCGCAAACAGCGGCCAGCACCAGAACAATGTGTTCAGTGCCAAGGCCAGGCCTGCAAGAAATCCACGAAGGGGCGCGGGAAGAAAACTCAGCATCGATTGGCTCGTGTACCTGTCAACTAAGGCGGCAAGCGTACCGATTGCGCGGCGAACTGCAAGTAACTACATGAGTTCCCGAAGAAAAAGCCGGTATGTTCCCGGCCGGTCAAGGTCGGGAATATACCGGTTCGGATCAAGCTTTCTGGTTGTCAGCCTGCAGGGCGGTGAGCGCGATGGTGAAGACGATGTCGTCCACCAGTGCGCCACGGGACAGGTCGTTGACCGGCTTGCGCAGGCCTTGGAGCATCGGCCCGACACTGATCACATTGGCGCTGCGCTGGACTGCTTTGTAGGTCGTGTTGCCGGTGTTCAGATCGGGGAAGATGAACACTGTGGCCTGGCCGGCAACGAGGCTGTTAGGCGCTTTTTGCTTGCCAACGCTGGCGACCGAGGCGGCGTCGTACTGGAGCGGGCCGTCAATCGGCAGGCTTGGCGCGCGCTCCTGAGCGATGCGCGTGGCTTCGGCCACTTTTTCGACTTCCGCGCCGCTTCCCGAGGTGCCCGTCGAGTAGCTGATCATGGCAACGCGCGGGGTTACACCGAGCGCCACGGCCGACTCCGCGCTCTGCAGGGCGATTTCCGCCAGTTCGGTGGCGTTCGGATTCGGGTTTACCGCACAGTCGCCATAAACCAGGACCTGATCAGGCAGCAACATGAAGAATACCGACGACACCAGGCTGTAGCCTGGTGCAGTCTTGATCAGCTGCAGTGCGGGGCGAATGGTATTGGCGGTGGTATGCACAGCGCCGGAGACCAGGCCGTCCACTTCGTCGAGCGCAAGCATCATGGTGCCAAGCACCACAGTGTCCTTCAGCTGCCCGCGGGCATCGTCCGGTGTCAGCCCTTTAGCCTTGCGCATCTCGCACATCGGCTCGACGTACTGGTTGATGATCAGGTCGGGGTCGAGAATCTCCAGACTCGCTGGCAGGTTAATACCTTGTTCACGAGCGACTGCCTGGACTTCTTCCGGTTTGGCCAGTAGAACACAGCGGGCAATGCCCCTTTCCTGGCATATGGCTGCGGCGCGGATGGTGCGAGGCTCGCTGCCTTCCGGCAGGACAATGCGCTTGTTCGCCTGCTGGGCGCGCTTGACCAGCTGATAACGGAATGCAGGAGGTGACAGGCGCAATTCGCTGCGCGGTACGCTGAGGCGGGTATGCAGCAACTCGGGCTGCAGGTGCTGTGCAATGAAGTCGGTCACCTGGCTGGCGCGCTCGATGTCGTCAGCCGGGGTTTCCTTGTTCAGCCCGAAGAGGTTGGTTGCGGTGTCGTAAGAGCCGGTCTGTACGGTCATCACCGGCAGGCCGCCATCGAGCGCAGCCTTGCATAGCTCGAGGATTCGTGGATCGGGCGCAAAGTCCGTGCAGAGCAGCAGGCCAGCCAACTTGACCCCATTGAGCGAGGCCAGGCTGGCGGCAAGAATGATGTCGTCGCGATCGCCCGGGGTGACTACCAGCACGCCTGGCTTGAGCAGTTGGACCGTATTGGGAACGGCCCGGGCACATAGAACGATCTTCTCGACGCGACGCTGCTCCGCTTCGCCCGCGTGCAGGACCTTGGCGTCGAGCAATTCCGCTATGTCTCGGGTTCGCAGGGCGTTGAGCTTGTCCGCGAAGGGAATAGCCCCGAGCAGCTGGAAATCCGCTGTGCCCAGCAGAGGCAGTTGCGCCTTGAGGCGCTCGACGAAGGCTGGCACGCCATCGTCACTCTTGACCTTGTTGAGGATGGTGCCGAGCACTTTGGGGTCTTTGGCGCCACCGAACAGCTGTGCCTGAATCTCGATTCGCTCAGCTAGACGTTTGAGCGTGTCGGTTCCTTGCGCGGCAATCAGGATAACTTCCGCGTCCAGGCTTTTGGCCAGATGGGTGTTGATTCGCGACGTGTGATTGAATTCGCGCGTCGGCACCATGCCTTCCACGATCACCACGTCCTTGCCTTCGGCAACTTCCTGATACCGGCTGACCACGTCTTCAAGCAGAAGATCGAGCTCACCATTGGCCAGTTGCCGCTCGACTTGCTCCAGCGGCAGCGGTTCGGGCGAGGTGACGTTCAAGGTGCGTTCCACCAGTACGCAGGAGCGCTCGCGGCCCTGATCGTGCGGGAAGGGCTGGGCAATGGGCTTGAAGAAGCCGACCTTCAACCCAGCACGCTCGAGCGCGCGGATCAGGCCGAGACTGATGGAGTTGAGGCCGCCGCCAAAACCGCAGGGGGCAAGGAAAAGCGTATGCATGATGATCTCCTATCGAGCGAAGGGCGATGCCAGGTAGACGAAACCCGACGCCAAGGCTGGTCGTCGGGTTCGTGTAGTACGCATGAGTCTCGGTGCGCTATCAGGCGTCGAGTAGCGCTAGCGTGTCCAGCGCGATCTGGCGTTCTTCATTGGTCGGTACTACCAGCACTCGGGGGCTGCCGCCAGCCTGGATCTCACCACCGACTCCGCGAATACAGCGGGCGTTGGCTTCTTCATCCAGTTTGAAGTTGAACAGCTTGAGGTGGTCCAGGGTGCGGCTGCGCACGGCTGCAGCATTTTCCCCAATACCGCCCGTGAAGATCAGGCCATCAAGCTTGGGCAGAGCGCATGCCATGCTTGCCAACGATTTGGCCAGGCGATAGCAGAACACTTCGAACGCCAGAGCGGCACCTGAGTGGCCGGCAATCTTGGCTTCGTACAGGGTGCGCATGTCGTTGGACAGGCCGGACAGGCCTTTGAGCCCGCTGTCGTGATTGAGCGCGCGATCGACCTGTTCGAGGCTCCAGCCCAGGGTGCGGTTAAGGTAGCTATGCAGGTTGGGGTCGACGTCACCACTACGAGTCCCCATTACCAGGCCTTCGAGCGGGGTCAGGCCCATGCTGGTGTCGCGGCTCTCACCGTTGACGATCGCGCAGGTCGAGCAGCCGTTACCCAAGTGAGCGGTCAGCCAACAGCTGTCCTCGACGGCAAGATTGGTCATCTCCGCGGCGCGCTTGCTGACGTAGTTGTGGCTGGTGCCGTGGAAGCCATAGCGGCGTACGCTGTGTTCCTTGTAGAGAAACTCCGGCACCGCATAACGGTAGGCATGCTCGGGCATGGTCTGGTGGAACGCAGTGTCGAACACGCTGACCTGCGGCAGGCCTGGGAAAAGCGCCATTGCAGCGTCGATTCCTACCAGGTTGGCCGGGTTATGCAGGGGGGCGAGTTGCGCACTGTCTCGAATCGCATTGAGCACCTGCTCGTCGATCAGACTGGAGCCCGTGAAGTGCTCGCCACCATGGACGACACGATGACCGATCCCGTCCAGCTTGCCGCCTGCGGCTTCCTGCGCCACGGGCAGAAGCTTTTCGAGAGCGGCACGGTGATCGGCATTTGGGATGTTCAGGCTCTGCTTGGTCTCTCCCAATTGCCAGTGCACAACAGCTTCCGGGCTGCCAAGACGCTCGGCCAGACCCTGCAGGGGAAACGTTGCTTGGGCTTCGTTGACTAGCGCGAACTTGATCGACGAGCTGCCGCAGTTAATCACCAGGATGTTTCGAGCGGACATCGGTGCTCCTTGGATGCGAAATTAATTGTTTGAATAGTCGCGTACATCTACAGGCGTGGATTCTTGCACAACCGTGAACGACGCGATGCTCTCCAAAGGTTGTATTTGAAACGCCACTTCCGACGGGGAAGTTCGTCTGCCGATGGTCCCCTAAATCGTGCGGCGGTTCGCAATCGATTCATGTCGCGGTTAGACTTTGACCTTACATTCCCCAACAAAGGTTTTGCCTCATGCAGATTGCCGCTAACAAGGCTGTGTCAATCGACTACACACTCACCAACGATGCGGGTGAAGTGATCGACAGCTCGGCCGGCGGCGCGCCGCTGGTCTACCTCCACGGTTCGGGCAACATCATCTCCGGTCTGGAAAAGGCGCTGGAAGGCAAGCAGGGCGGGGATCAGGTTCAGGTCTCAATCGAGCCGCAGGACGCTTACGGCGAGTACAGCCCTGAACTGGTTGCAACGCTCAATCGCGCGATGTTCGAAGGTGTGGATGAGCTGGAAGTTGGCATGCAGTTTCATGCGTCCGGTCCCGACGGTGGCATGCAGATCGTGACTGTTCGCGATGTTGAAGGTGACGACGTGGTGGTCGATGGCAATCACCCGCTGGCCGGACAGCGTCTTAACTTCGACGTCAAGATCGTCGACGTGCGTGAGGCCAGCGAAGAAGAAATCGCTCATGGTCACGTGCATGGCGAAGGTGGGCACCACCACTAATCGCTACCAAGCGGTAGTGGTCAGCGATAAGCCCGGTTGTTCGAACGGGCGACAGAAGCGCTTCGGTTCCCACCGGAGCGCTTTTTTACCCTCTGGAGAAGAGAGATGAGCGCGTTCCACGAGTTGGTTCTGCCCGGTTCTGGGGGCCAGGAGCTTCCCCTTGCGCCGTTGAAATCCCAGGTAACACTGGTGGTCAATGTGGCTTCGGAGTGCGGCCTGACACCGCAATATGCAGGCTTGCAGGCGCTTCATGAGCGTTATAAGGATCGCGGTTTCGGAGTGCTCGGCATTCCCTGTAACCAATTCGCTGCGCAGGAGCCGGGCAGCGACGCGGAAATCCTCCAGTTCTGCAATGAAAACTACGGCATCACGTTTCCAATCAGCAGCAAACTTGAGGTCAACGGCTCGCAGCGTCATCCTTTGTACCGGCTGTTAGCCGGAGAAGGCGCTGATTTCCCAGGCGATATCAGCTGGAACTTCGAAAAGTTTCTGGTGGGCAAGGACGGCCGCGTCCTGGCGCGCTTCTCCCCTCGCACTGCACCGGACGATCCGGCGCTGATTCAGGCCATCGAGAGCGCGCTCGGCTGAGCGCGCAATACGCCGAACGGGGCGTTTGCTACCGCCTAGCCTCTCCAAAGCGCGCCATCGCGAAGGAAACGGTACTGCAATAAGCAGCTTGGATGATGGTGTTCGTTCGAGACGACCGGTCATATGCTGGTCGACATGAACAACCAAGCTCGCAATGACAAGCGTGATCTGATCCTGGCCAAAGGCGCGCAGGTCATGATCCGTCGTGGCTATCACGGCACCGGTGTGCTGGAAATTGTCCAAGCTGCCGGCGTTCCCAAAGGCTCCTTCTATCACTACTTTGCCAGCAAGGAAGACTTTGCCTTGCAGGTATTGGAGCATCTTTATCAACCGCGGCTAGAACGCTATCAGGCGGCGCTGCTTGAGTCTCCAGTAAGCCCGCGCATGCGGATTCTTGGCTATTACCAGGACGTCGTGGCTCATTTTGCCCGGCAAGCGAGCCCGGAATATCACTGCTTCATTGGGAGTTTGAGCTTTGAAATGGCTGAGCTCTCGCAACCCATCGGCCAGCGGGTCGAGGCAATACTGTTGCGTTCGGTCCGGCTGCTGGCGAACTGCCTTGAGCAAGCGCGTGCGGTGGGTGAGGTCGATGCCGATACCAACTGCATGGCGTTGGCTGGATTTATCGGCAATGCCTGGGAAGGCGCTTTGTTGCGCATGAAGGTTGGCCGCAGCGTTGAGCCGCTGAGCATATTTCTGACCCAGCTGGAGCGTCTGCTGACGCCCCGCTGACTTTTATGGCGATCGGCGAGACGACCGGTCGCGTTTTCGATTGAAGCCAAAGGAGACAGCAATGACCGCAGCCGTGAACGCCCTGTTCCAGCCTTTCCAACTCGGTAGCCTTGAGCTGCCGACCCGCGTCGTGATGGCGCCGATGACTCGTTCCTTCTCTCCTAATGGAGTGCCGACTGCAGACGTCGTCGAGTATTACCGCCGTCGTGCCGCCTCGGGTGTTGGGCTGATTATCACCGAAGGCACGACGGTCGGTCACAAGGCCTCCAATGGGTATCCGCAGGTCCCGCGCTTCTACGGCGAAGCACCACTGGCTGGCTGGAAGGCGGTGGTTGAAGCGGTGCACGCGGCTGGCGGCAAGATCGTTCCTCAGCTGTGGCACGTGGGAAATGTCCGTCACAAGGGAACCGAGCCGGAGCCGGACGTACCGGGTTATGGCCCGATGGAGAAGCTGAAGGAGGGTCAGGTCGTCGTGCATGGCATGACCAAACAGGACATTCAGGATGTGATCGCAGCGTTCGCCCAGGCCGCTAAAGATGCCCAGGCCATAGGCATGGATGGTGTCGAGATTCACGGTGCGCACGGGTACTTGGTAGACCAGTTCTTCTGGGAGGGCAGCAACCAGCGCACCGACGAATACGGTGGAAGTCTTGCCAATCGCTCACGCTTTGCCATCGAGCTGATCGAGGCGGTACGCGCTGCTGTAGGCCCCGACTTCCCGATCATCTTCCGTTTTTCCCAGTGGAAACAGCAGGACTACACGGCGCGCCTGGTCACCACGCCTGAAGCGCTTGGCGAATTCCTCGCGCCCCTTTCTGCGGCGGGTGTGGACATCTTTCATTGCTCGACTCGCCGGTTCTGGGAGCCGGAGTTCGAGGGGTCTGATCTCAATCTTGCCGGCTGGACCCGCCAGCTCACGGGCAAACCCACCATTACCGTTGGCAGTGTTGGGCTCGATGGTGAGTTTTTGCAGTTCATGGTCAAGACTGACAAGGTGGCACAGCCGGCCAATATCGAGGGTCTGCTGGAGCGGCTGAACAAGCAGGAGTTCGATCTGGTTGCGGTGGGGCGCGCACTGATTTGCGACCCGGACTGGGCGCTGAAGGTAAAGGAGGGGCGCATGCAGGACATCCTGCCCTTTAGCCGCGAAGCGTTGAAGACCCTGGCCTAACGTGCAACGCAACGTCTAGCTGAAAGAAGCCATCCTCGCGATGGCTTCTTTTTGGGCATTGTTATTGTGAGGCCCCCGGATACCCTGACTGCTTGAGCAGCTTGGCCAGATGCACGGCGTTGCGCGCCAGCATGGCATTGGTCTTGCCTATTTTCTCGCCAGGGTCTTCTACGTCCTTGTAATCCGTCGAGCCCATCGCCTGTCCGACCCAATAGGTGCAGCCGTTGGCGGGGATGGTGAAGCCAACGTCGCTAAGCCCCTGATAGAGGCTCGCTACCACGTGATGGGCACCGTCTTCGTTGCCTACCACCGCGACGCATGCGACGCGCCCATAGGAGACCATCCGCTGCTCGTCGTCGACTTCCCCGATGAACGCGTCCAGTCGCTCCAGTACGCGCTGACATACGCTGGCTGGATGGCCAAGCCAGATCGGCGTGCCGAGAATCAGGATATCCGCAGCGAGAACCTTTTCCCGAATCATCGGCCAATCGTCACCTTCGCCTTCGTCCGAAGTCACGCCAGGCTTGATGTTGAAGTCGACAGCGCGGACCTGCTCGCAGCTAACGCCGAGCTTTTCCAGCTCGCGCTGAGCCTGACTCAGCAGTAGGCCACAGGATGATTCTTCGGGTGATGCCTTCAGTGTGCAGTTGATTGCGAGGGCGGTAAGCGCCATTGCGAGTCTCCCGGTGTGAAGTGTCCAAATCTAGACACCACAAGCGCTCGCAGTTCACGAATTAACAACCGAGGGCATCGTTGATTTACCACCCTCGCGGACCCAGAAAAGCGTCGCGGCTGCTACCGCTGCCGGCATGATCAGAAGATTAACGAAGGGGATCAGCAACGCTGCGTACGTCACCGCGCCGAGGCTCAGGCTTTTCCAGCGGCGCTGGCGCAGCCAGACCATCATTTCACCCCAGCTCAGCTTGTTGTTGTCAGCAGGATAGTCGATGTATTGCACGGCCATCATCCAGACGCCGAACAGCAGCCACAGTGGCGCCGCAACCAGGTTGACCACCGGGATAAACGACAGGATCAGCAGCGCCAGCGCACGGGGTGCGAAATACGCCAGCTTGCGTGCCTCGCGTCCGATGGTTCTTGGCAGCATGGCTAGCAGTTCGCCCCAGCTGAACGGTGGAGCGCTATCGACTCCGCGCGCCACGGTTTCCACCTTTTCAGCAAGGAAGCCATTGAATGGGGCGGCAATGATATTGGCGAGCATGGTGAAGGTGAAAAATACGATCAGCACCACCAGCACCACGAACAGTGGCCAGATCAGATATTCGAGGAACATCAGCCACTCGGGGAGGTTGGGCATGAACGCGTCGACCCAACCGCCGAACTGGCGAATGGCGAGATAGATCAGACCGCAAAACAGCAACAGGTTTACGGTCAGCGGCAAGATGACGAACAGCCTGAGGCCTGGACTAAGAATCAGCTTCAGGCCTTCGCTCAAGTACTTGGGGCCGGATAGGGCAGTTACGGGCATTGGCGATACTCCGAAAAGACGGTCCGGACCTTACCGGCTTTGCCGGAGCGGGAACAGCGACTGGCGCAATCAATAGGGTGACGCTATTGGAACGATCCGCTTTGTGCAATAGCCAGCGTTGCGCTTGCCTTTTAGGCTAACCCCCGAATCTCCTTTTTGGTTTTCAGGGCCGTCCGCTAAAGCCTTCCCCAAGTGCATGGCCGGCCCTTTTTTTAATTCTCTTCGAAATTCACCGGTTTACGCCTTAGTGGCTGCTGATCGAAGCGCACGCCCGGCAGCCCGGTATCCATTAGCGCGCGTATGTTGAGGTGGTCGGTTCCACTGGGGTTCTCCAGTACCGACTGATAGTGCTCCCCGAACGCCAGCAGCGCCTCTTCTGTGGTGAAGCCTTCCAGCACCGCGAGCCCCAGCGTCTTGCAAGAACCCTCGTTTTGTCCTGCAGCGTTCTCAACGTTGCCATTGAAAAAACGGGTTGGCTGGTAGTCGTAAGCGTTAGCGATGAAGGCTAACGTCTCGCTGAAAGGGTGGTTTCGGTTGCGCAGACTTACGCGAAAGTCTCTTAGGCTGTTCATGGCTTCTGACCCTTGTCGAAAGCGGCTTGCTGCTCAGGCGTCGCTTCCTTCTGGTATCGCTTCTTCCATTCGGCGTACGGCATCCCGTAGACCTCTTCGCGGGCCTCGTCGATGCTGACGTCGATTTCCAGATCATCCGCAGCGGCCTTGTACCACTTGGAAAGGCAGTTGCGGCAGAAGCCGGCCAGGTTCATCAAATCGATGTTCTGCGCGTCGGGTCGGCTGCGCAGATGCTGGACCAGGCGGCGGAAGGCGGCTGCTTCGAGTTCGGTGCGTTCTTGATCGTTCATCTTCTTGGATCTCGGCGTTTCAGGCGGAGGGGATCATAAACGGGCTTTGATACCTGACCAATCGTGATAGCGCTCGCGAGGCTAACTTCTTTTCAGATGCCGGCCTCCATTGACCACGATATTGCTACCGGTGGTGTAGGTGGAGGCCAGAAGAAACTGCACGGCGTCCAGCAAGGGCTGGAAGCCGGGTTCATAGGGCAACACCGCCTTGGCCAGCGTCTCTTGCTTGTAAAGCTCGTCACCATCTTCCTTGAAAATCAACAAGCCTGGAGAGACGGAGTTGACCCGGATGTTTGGCGCCAGGGTGGCTGCGAAAGACAGCGTCATGTTTTGCAACGCGGCTTTGGTTGCGGCATAGGCGATATGGCTCTTGCTACCCCGTGAAGCGCTTTCATCACATATATGGATGATGTCGCCACGTGGTGCCTGGGACAGCAGGCCAGCCAGCTCGGTATTCAGATGAAAAGGCGCTTCAACGTGGATTCTGAACAGGTAGTCCAGGTTCTCGAGGCTATCGTCCAACCATAACGATGCGTTGTGAATGACGCCACGTAGGGAGGAAACGGTAGTCCTCAGCTTTTCGATCAGCTCAATCCGGTCCTCGCGGCTCGCGAGATCCGCCTGAAAATTGAGGGCACCGTTGTGATGGCCATCAGCGATGCTTCGATTGACGGTGATGACTTCATGACCGGCATCGACAAGGCTACGCACCAATGCGTGACCGACTCTTTTGCTGGTCCCGGTAATGAGAATGGGGCTGTTCATAATGAATTCGCTAGTGCTACAGCGACTGTTTGATTCGCCATGGGTATCCGTAAATGGGCTCTTGCGTGACGGATGCTACCGATAAACACCTTAATTCTCTAGAAGCGTGGCGGATGGCCTGCTTGCTCAGTGAACATATCAATCGATGGGGTTGCGCGCACTACAGCAGGCGTCGCGTTATGACGCCTCGCTGTCGGCAGCCAGAGAGTCCGGGTGCAGCCGTTGGTGCTGCTCGTACAGGTAGGAGCGGATGCGTTCGGCATCCTTGTCCTGTGGATACTCGACTTCATAAGCGGTCATTCCATCGTCGGTATCGCGGATTCGGTGCGCATCGATCTCGAGCGAGCCCTCGCCAGGGATGGGCAGGCGCAGATGCAGATGCTTGGGCGCATCGTTCTCTGGGCCAGCATCTACCAACAGCCCATTGGGTGACAATTCATGGACACTGAGTGCGGTCTCGTTGCCGTCTTCGGAGAGCAGCGGTAAAGGCTTGTCCAGATGGAGGCGCCAGGCGCGAAGGACCGGCCCTCGTTCGTAGATGGTTGGCGATCCGAGCTGCAACTGGATCGCGCCGAACTCGCCCTGATCCACCTTCAGGGGAAACGACATGCAATAGTCCTTGAGCTCGGCTTCAAGCGTCATATTGGCTTTCGCGGCCAGCTGCAACAGCAGGCCGTTGGCCTTTTCTCCGCCGTCGATGCGAAAACCGGTATGTGGTTCGCCCGGTTCGACGGGCGAGCCACTGATGAGCTCGTTTATGTAATCCAGCTCAGCGCTGGTCAGATCGTTCTTGTTTGGCATTCCGATTTCCCTCTCCAAGGCAGCTGAACAGGCTGCCCATGCCGTTGTTGCTCCAAAGCACAGCGTCAGCTCTGTGAGATCTTCTGCCCGGACCGTCCTGCGACAGTTTAATCGGGTACAAATTCCCTGGGCCGCTGCGCTGCACACAGTTCAGATGTAAAGCTGCCCTGTCGGGAACGTGTGACGAATGGGGCATAATGTCCAGCTTTAGTTCGCAACGGAGCTCAACATGAAAGTGGCAATCCTATCCGGTACGGTTTATGGAACCTCAGAAGACGTTGCGCGCCATGCCGCTGCGATGCTCCAGTCGGCAGGCTTCGATGCCTGGCACGATCCGCGCGCGCGGCTTGCACAGGTGCTCGACTTCGAACCGCAAGCACTGCTGGTCGTAACCGCTACGACCGGTATGGGCGAGTTGCCGGACAGTTTCGTCCCGCTGTATACGGAAATTCGTGATCGACTACCGGCCTGGCAGGGCTTGCCAGGCGGTGTGATTGCACTCGGTGACGCCAGCTACGGCGACACCTTCTGCGGTGCAGGGGAACTCGTCCGGGAGCTTTACGCCGAGCTGGGTGTACGTGAAGTGCAGGAAATGCTTCGTCTCGATGCCAGCGAAACGGTTACGCCCGAGTCTGACGCAGAGCCCTGGTTGGAAAGCTTCGCCGCAGCGCTGCGCGGCTGAAGGACAGGCAGCGGCCTGCGGAGTCACTGGGCATCAGCCTGGGTGCTGCGTCGCGCGAAGGCCTGAAGCTGCGGGTAGAACGCTCGGAAATCCTGCAGCAGCGGTGTATACAGCAGTTCCAGTTCCTCCACGCCGCCGATCAGGCCTTCAGGGCGTGACAAGCGACGGCTCATGCCCGCCACAACCTGCTCCATTACGGCAAATTCACGATAACTGCCGAGCCAGTCGTGGGCAGCCATACGAGGTGCGATCAGTGCCAGCTTGCCGGGTAGCTCTGCTTCATCAAGCAGCAGCCGATAGACCCGAGCGGTGAAGTCCTGGAGAGGCTCGTTAGCGTACTGGTGCCAGTGTGCGGCCAGGCAGTGATCGAAAAACAGGTCGACCAGTATGCCCGCGTAGCGTCTGCGCTCCTGAGGGAATCGCTGCTTGGCCTGGAGCACGATTGGGTGGCTGTCGGTAAAGGCATCAATCTGGCGGTGCAGGCGGATGCCCGCTTCGATGTCGGCAGGCCAGCGGTTCTGCAATGGTCCTTTGACAAAGTCGCCGTAGAGGCTGCCGAGCAGCTGCCCGGGCCGCTCGCCGCCTAGATGAAGGTGCGCAAGATAATTCATGGGGCAAGTCTAGCAGCGCTCGCTTGCACTGAGCTTGCGTCAGGCTGCGCTGGCGACCGGCATGACGTGCGAAGGGCCATACAGCGCTTCGGCGATTGCAGTTTGGCAGCGTCGGGCAAGTGGGTTGCGTTGCATGTCGTGGCTGGATATCGGGGGCAGCAGCGTGATTTCCACGACGGCAGTGTCCTGTGCCAGTAGCCGAAACAGGTGGGAAAGCAGATCATCGTCCCCAATGAAGGGGGCTATCGGATCGATGGCACCGTTGCGCACGTATCGAATCGCGACGGGCTGGACCGGCACGCCGGTTTCGATCGCACAGGCAAGCAATCTTGAGTGAAAGGTGCGCAGTGATACGCCATCGGTAGTGGTGCCTTCAGGGAAGATCAGCAGGCTGCGACCTTGCTCCAATTCTTGGCCCAGCTGCTGGCTAAGCGACTTGCTGTCGCCATCGCCGCGCTGGATGAAGCGGGTACCGGCCTCGGTTGTCAGCCAGCCAATGACAGGCCAGTGCCGAATCTCCGCTTTGGCGAGGAAGGTCATCGGCTGCAGCATCCCCAGGAAAGGAATGTCACTCCAGGACAGGTGGTTGGCCACCCACAACATTGGCTTGTCTGGCAATTCGCCTGCCACTCGTATTTCGAATGGCAGTGCTGCTGCGAGTCGCCCGAGAAACCAACGGCACAGCCGTTGGCGCAAGTCGGAAGACGGCTTGAACCCCAGCACCGTCCGCAGTTTCAGCCCGCACGCCAGGACCAGGCCATACAGGATGACTGCGGACAGTCTGAGCAGGCGTAGATATAGCCTGATCCGGCGCATTCAGACCGCTGCCTTGAAATGCCGGGCGTAACGCGGGCAGAGCTCATCGCGCTTGAGCAGGATAAATAGATCAGCCACCTGGAAATCCGGGTCCCAGCACGGCTCACCGCAGATCTTCGCCCCCAGCCGCATGTAAGCCTTGAGCAATGCCGGTGTTTCGGCGATGACGTTGTCGGGCAGCGCAAGTGTTGGCAGTGGGTTCTTTGGGCATGCGTGCAGCAGTTCGGTCGAGAGATGACGCTCGCGCAGTCGCTGCATGATGGCCAGCGCCTGGATTCCACCATCGCGCATGGGAATGCTGGCGCAACCCATCAGGTATCGATAGCCGCCTTGATTCAATACCTCGGCCAGTTCGGCCCAGAGCACGGCGATGGTCGCGCCGTTACGGTAGGCCGGGTGTACACAGGTTCGGCCGATTTCCAGTATCGGTCCCTCAAGTTCGGCCAGACCCTGCAAGTGGAATTCATTCTCGCTGTAGAACCGTCCCAGCCGACGCGCTGTCTGGTTATCGAGCAAGCGCGTGGTTGCGACAAGCTCTCCACTACCTAAGTCGCGTACCCCAATATGACCACAGTAGGCGTCGAAGTCATCGCAATCCAGCCCAGCCTCGGTCCCTTGCATCTGGGCGCCGTATTCCCCGCTGAATACCTGATAGCGTAGCGCCTGTGCCTCACGCAAGGCATCGTCACCGAGCAGGCGTACGGCCTGCAGTTGTCGCGTTACGCGGGGGAAAGCAATGGTGGTCATGCTCGATCTCCTGGTCAGCCTGGCAGTGGCAATGCATCCGGAGCGGATGGTTGTTATGGTTGGCGTTCCGTCAGTCCGTGCTGCCTGAAGGTAGGCAGGTGCAATGTCACGGATGTTACGGATGCGTGATGCTTGGATGACGGCGGCTTAAGCCGGTGTAAATTTCGCAATTCATGGAGAGCGCGATGTCCTGGGACTCCCTGCTCGGCCCGATGCAACGCCTGCCGCAGCCTGAGGCGCTGGGTGAGTGGTTCGGCGCGGTACTGTCGTGTGGGCGGAGTGAACCATTCGAATTGGCCGTGCGCGGCGGGCGGCTCGCTGCCACGCCCGGTCTAGCCTTTCTTGCTGGCTATCAGGCGGCTCTGCGCCAGCTTGTGCCGTCTGCACCGGTGGGTATCGGTGCGCTGTGCGCAACCGAACAGCGCAGGCTGCGTCCGGCCGATATGCAGACCCGGCTGGACGCGTTGACGCTCACCGGGGGCAAGGACTTCGTCATTGCCGGGTCGGCTGCGGCCTGGTTGTTGATTCCGGCAAGGGACGAGGCGCCGGGCGAGGCGCCCAGGCTCAGCCTATGCATCGTCGGGTGCGATGCGCGGGGCGTTACGGTCGAAAACATGCCGGCTCTGCCTTTGGTGCCGGATATCGTGCATGGCCGCTTGCGCCTGGAACGGGCGCCCTGTCAGCGGCTGGCCGGCGATGGTTGGCACGATTACGTTAAGCCGTTTCGCACGCTCGAAGATCTGTATGTGCTCGTCGCGCTAGTCAGTTGGCTGTATGGAGTCGCGTCGGAATGTGCATGGCCGCAAGCGCTTCAGCTCAGGTTGATCGGCCTGCTGGCCGGCGCTGCTGAGATATCCCGGCTACCCGCAACGGAGGTTTCGACCCACCTGCTGCTGGCTGCGCTTGATGCACAATGGACCGCGACGGCACCCGCACTGGACGCATCGCTCAATGATGGCCCGGCGCACTGGGCCGAGTTGTGGCAGCGCGACCGTTCGATATTGCAACTGGCCCGACAAGCCCAGACCAAGCGGTTGGACAAGGCCGCAGCGGCCTTTGCACTGACGCCGCGAGCGATGCGATAAAGCCACCTGGACGGGAACTCTGCGCGACGGTGCGAACCTATAACAGGCGTGCCGTTGCGGCGTACGACAAGGGCCGTCGATCATGGGGAGGCGCATCCCCGTGCCTGAGTGCTTACCCAGACAAGGATTTCAATGTCTTCCAGCTGTATCCCATGTGCCTTCCCTGTGGCGTCAATACGAGGCGCGCCAGCGTGATGCTCGCAGGCGAGGTGTTTCCGTGGCGCGACGGTAATCGTTTTCGGCTGCTGCTCGACGGTCCCCAGTTCTTTCCGGAAATCTTGCAGCGTATCGATGCAGCACAGCGGCGTGTGGATATCGAACTTTATCTAGTAGAAAACGGGCTATGTGCCGACCGGCTCGTCGACTCACTGACTGCCGCATCCGCACGTGGTGTGCGGGTGCGCTGCCTGTTCGACGGTTTTGGTTGCTTGAAACTGGGGCAGAAGACGCGCGAGCGACTCCTTCATGCAGGTGTCGATCTTCGCCAGTACAACCCGCTCAAGCTGCGGCTCAAGTTTCGCAACCTTCACCGGGACCACCGCAAGCTGATCCTGATTGATGATCTGTGGTGTTTTGTTGGCGGCGCCGGTGCGACAGATGAATTCTGGAACCCGGACAAGCCGGATGAGCATTGGCACGAGGCCATGGTCGAAATCAGCGGGCCGGTAATGGAGGATTGGCGGCGTCTGTTCGAGGCACAGTGGACCCTCTGCCTCAAGCGTCGAATCTGGCAGCTGCCTCTGCCTCAACAAATGCCGAAAATTCCCGTCGCGCCTGATTCGCCCGATGGGGTAGGGCGCGTCGCTTATTCCGCAGCCCGCCAGCATCGCGACATTCTCTACAGCCTGTTGCGTAACTTGCGTCGGGCTGAGCGACGTATCTGGCTGGCCACGCCGTACTTCCTGCCAACCGGCAAGGTGCGGCGAGAGCTGATGCGTGCGGCTCGTCGCGGCGTCGAGGTGAGATTGTTGCTGACCAGCCGCAACACGGACCATCCGTCCGTGCGCTATGCCGGGCAGCGGTTCTATCCAAGGTTGCTCCGTGCAGGCGTGCGAATTCATGAATATCAGCCACACTTTCTGCACCTGAAACTGGTGCTCGTCGATGACTGGGTGAGCGTCGGCTCATGCAATTTTGACCACTGGAATCTGCGCTGGAACCTTGAAGCGAACCTTGAAGCGGTTGATTCGCAGCTTAGCGCAGACGTGGTCAAGAGTTTCGAGCATGACTTCAAGCAGAGTTTCGAGATCGACCTGCGCCAGTGGCACGCAAGGCCGCTGTATTTGCGCATGTATCAGCGAATGTGGGGCCTGCTCGACCGGCTGGTGATCAACATATTCAACCGAAGCGGTTAGTCGACGACCGGCTGGCTGCTGACCAACCACCTAACTGGGAGCGTTTCGATGGCTGCTAAGAAAATTCTCATGCTGGTCGGCGATTATGTCGAAGATTACGAAACCATGGTGCCGTTTCAGGCGCTGCAGATGGTTGGACACACCGTTCATGCGGTCTGCCCTGACAAGAAAGCCGGCGATACGGTGCGCACCGCTATTCACGACTTCGAAGGCGATCAGACCTACAGTGAGAAGCCGGGCCACAATTTCGCGCTGAACTTCGATTTCAATCAGGTGCGCGCGGAGCACTATGACGCACTGGTGGTGCCGGGTGGGCGGTCGCCTGAATATCTGCGCCTCAATCAGCAGGTAATAAGCCTGGTCAAAGCGTTTGCGGACGCGAAAAAGCCTATCGCAGCAGTCTGCCATGGCGCCCAGTTGCTGGCTGCGGCGGATGTACTCCAGGGGCGTGCGTGCAGCGCTTACCCGGCTTGTGCGCCGGAGGTCAGACTGGCAGGAGGCGAGTTCGTCGAAATAGGTGTGGATGAGGCGCACACCGAGGGTAATCTGGTCACCGCGCCTGCTTGGCCTGCTCATCCGGCCTGGCTGGCGGCATTTCTCGAGCTGCTCGGTACACGCATCAGCCTGTAAGATGCGCCGGTTGAAGAGCCCGCCGCTGGCGGGCTCTTCAGTCAATTTCAGCCCTGTCCGTGAGAACACCGATGACACAGGTAAACAATCCTCTCCACGGCGTTACGCTCGAAGCGATTCTGATCGAGCTGCACGCGCACTTTGGCTGGGACGGGTTGGCTGAGCGCGTCGATATCCGCTGTTTCAAGAGCGACCCCAGCATCAAGTCCAGTCTGACGTTTTTGCGCAGAACACCCTGGGCCAGGGAGAAGGTCGAGGCGTTGTTCGTCGAACGGCGTCGAGCAGTTAGCTAATCCGTGTCGCCAGTCACTATCACCGTTTGTCGACCTTCGTCTAATTCAGCACGTAGCGTCTCAAGTTCGTTGAGCTCCGTCCGATTCTTGTAACAGTTCGATTCGTTATGAATGACGAGTCCGAAAAGGCATTGAATCGCCACCCCTGGAGTCATGACGATGAGAAATAATGGACCGGTAAGCAACACCGAGCGGAGCTTTCCGGCGCAGCAGCGATTGATCTCTGCAACGGACACCCAGGGCAAAATCCTTTACTGCAACGACGAGTTTGTCGCTATCAGCGGTTATTCAAGAGCAGAGCTGATCGGCAGCGACCATAATCTGGTCCGCCACCCAGACATGCCGCCTGCCGTCTTCCAGGCGATGTGGGGTTATCTCAAAGCTGGCAAGAGCTGGATGGGTGTCGTCAAGAACCGTTGCAAGAATGGCGACTTCTATTGGGTTAGCGCCTATGTCACCCCAATTCTCGACGAAGGCAGGCTGACCGGTTTCGAATCGGTACGCGTCAAGCCGACAGCTGATCAGGTGGCGCGCGCCACAGCGCTTTATGAGCGCCTGCGAACTGGCAGGCCAGCGGTTTCCTTGGGCCGCCGATTCCAGGGTTGGGCGCGCATCCTGGCACTGCCTATCGGCGCTGCGATTCTGGCGTCCGCAGGTATTTTCTGGCTACCGCCTGCGATTGAAGTTGTTGTTGTGCTGGGGCTCTTTTTCGCACTGGGGCTTAGCTACCATGCGGCCACTGAACGGCAGTTGGAACGAATCATACAAAGTGTCCCGCAGGCTTTCGCTGACCCGATCGTTGCGCTGACCTACACAGACCAGCACGGCAACGCAGCACGTTTGGAGCTGGCGTTGATCAGCGAGGATGCGCGTTTGCGGACCGCTCTGACGCGTCTATCGGACCTTGCCGGACAGGTGGAGCGTGCTTCGGCGGAAGCGTCACTACTGGCCAGCCAGACCGAGAACGAGCTTCGCCAACAACGCGGCGAGACTGACATGACCGCCACCGCAGTAACAGAAATGACAGCTTCTATCACCGAGGTCGCTGGCCACGTTCAGCAGACGGCGGAAGAAGCCACTACTGCGAATTCGCTGGCCACTGACGGGGATCGGGTCGCTGCCAACTCGCGCAGAGCGATGGAAATGCTGGCCAATACCGTTACCAATATCGGCAATGCGGTAAACGAGCTGGCCGGTGAAACGCAGCAAATCATGTCCGCTGCCGGGATGATCCAGAGCATTGCGGAACAGACCAACTTGTTGGCACTCAACGCTGCCATCGAAGCCGCGCGCGCGGGGGAGCAAGGGAGGGGCTTCGCTGTCGTCGCGGATGAGGTGCGTGCGCTGGCCAGCAAGACCCGGGATTCGACTCAGCAGATACAATCCATCATTCAGTCGTTGACCAGCAAGGCTGACGAAGCGGTTGCCATCGCTCAGGTCGGCGACAAGGAAGCGGGGCAAGGGTTGGCTCAGGTGATCGAGACGCAGCAGGCGCTACTGGGCATTCGGGACGCGGTGAGCCGCATCACTGGAATGAGTCAGCAAATGGCCGCAGCTGCAGAGGAACAGGCGCATGTGGCTGAGGATATTGCCCGACAGGTCACCAGCATCGCAGTGACGACAGACCGAAACGTCAACAAAGCGGACCTCACGATGCAGCGTGGTCGTGAGCTGGAGGGCGCTGCCCGCGGATTGCGCGCGCTGGTCGAGCGCTTCAACCGCTGATAGCGCGCTGATAACAAAAAGCCCGGCATCATGCCGGGCTTTTTGCTGGTCTATCGGTTACTGCACTTCGACAGCCAGATTTTCCGCGATCTTCTGCTGCCAGATCGCCGGGCCGGTGATGTGCACCGACTCGCCATTGGTATCGACCGCAACGGTGACTGGCATGTCCTTCACCTCGAACTCATAGATGGCTTCCATGCCCAGTTCGGCGAAGGCCAGCACCTTTGACTTCTTGATTGCCTGAGCCACCAGATAGGCAGCGCCACCAACAGCCATCAGGTAGACAGCCTTGTTATCCTTGATCGCGTCGATGGCGATCGGGCCGCGCTCGGACTTCCCGATCATGCCCAGCAGGCCGGTGCTTTCCAGAATCTGGCGGGTGAACTTGTCCATTCGCGTCGCAGTGGTTGGGCCTGCAGGACCAACCACTTCGTCACCGACGGGATCGACCGGGCCGACGTAGTAGATGAAGCGACCCTTCAGGTCCACTGGCAGCTCTTCGCCTTTGTTCAGCATGTCGACCATGCGCTTGTGCGCAGCGTCGCGGCCCGTGAGCATCTTGCCGTTGAGCAGCACGGTTTCGCCCGGCTTCCAGCTCTGCACCTCTTCCGGGGTGATGGCGTCAAGATTGACGCGACGTGCGCTTGGGCCAGCTTCCCAGACGATCTCGGGGTAAGCATCCAGCGGTGGCGGGGTCAGTTCCGCGGGCCCGGAGCCGTCCAGCACAAAGTGTGCGTGGCGCGTGGCGGCGCAGTTCGGGATCATGCAGACCGGTAGCGAGGCAGCGTGGGTCGGGTAGTCCATGATCTTGACATCGAGCACGGTAGTCAGCCCGCCCAGGCCCTGAGCACCGATACCCAGCTGGTTGACCTTCTCGAACAGCTCCAGACGCAGCTCTTCGATGCGGTTCTGCGGGCCGCGGGCTTTCAGTTCATGGATGTCGATGGACTCCATCAGAACTTCCTTGGCCATCACCGCAGCCTTCTCGGCCGTACCGCCAATGCCAATGCCGAGCATGCCCGGTGGGCACCAACCTGCGCCCATGGTCGGAACGGTCTTCAGTACCCAGTCGACGATCGAGTCGGATGGGTTGAGCATGGCCATCTTCGACTTGTTTTCCGAACCGCCGCCCTTGGCCGCGACGTCCACTTCAACCTTGTCACCGGGAACGATGGAGTAGTGGATAACGGCCGGGGTGTTGTCTTTGGTGTTTTTGCGGGAGCCTGCCGGGTCGGCCAGAATCGACGCGCGCAGGACGTTCTCCGGCAGGTTGTAGGCGCGACGAACACCTTCGTTGATCATGTCGTCGAGGCTCATGGTTGCGCCGTCCCAGCGTACATCCATGCCCACGCGTACGAACACGGTGACGATGCCGGTGTCCTGGCAGATCGGCCGATGACCTGTCGCGCACATCCGCGAATTGATCAGTATCTGTGCCATGGAGTCGCGAGCTGCTGGCGACTCTTCGCGCAGGTAGGCCTCGTGCATCGCCTGGATAAAGTCGACGGGGTGGTAATAGGAAATGAACTGCAAAGCGTCTGCAACGCTTTGTATCAGGTCGTCTTGCTTGATCACGGTCATGCAGCGCGTCCTCTTGGCGGGGCGGAGACAAGGCATGTCGTAATAATCAACCGACACGCTCAGGTAAAAAAAAGCGCGGCAGTATAACCTGCTGTTGCAATGGGTACACAGACGGACTAAAGGTGAAGGGATGCACAGTGGAAACAGCAGAGGACGGGCTTTTGTCAGGTGCCGTCCGGCAGCGTTGGACGGCCCGTCAGACGTGCGGCTCTTGCCCAAGGTCAAGAGGGAAAAGCGCCACGAAGGTTGGGTGCAATTCATACCGCTCGTCGCGCACGTCCGCGTATTGCTAGGGTTTGATAGTTTTTGTGAACTGCTCCGCGTAAAGTGTGTCGGATTGCCACTATGGGACGGATTCCATGCGCGCTGGCCGTGACGAAAGCGAACAACAAGGATTGCAGGCATTGGTCATCAAGCGCTTCGGCATGGCTGCGGCCACCTATGGCCTGGCGCTTGTGCTCACCTGGGTGACTGTAGCTGCAGGGTTCTACGAAGCGCCGGTCGAGACCGCTTTGGCTGGGTCCGTGCTGATTGCTGCCAGCCAGTTGATTTTCTTCTGGGTGTTCTACCGGGGCTATAACCTACGCTTTCGCGACCCTAGTCTGACTGAGCCACAAGTGCTGGTTGCTCTGCTGTGGTTGACGTACTTCTTATTCAATCTCGGTGATAACCGCGGATCGATGTTGGTGCTGTACGTGCTGGTGCTCATGTTCGCCGTGTTTCTGCCCCCCAAGAACTTCCTTCGCTACGCCGTGCTGGCGTTGTTGAGCTTCGTCGGCATGTTTGCCTTCGACGCGCACATGGGGCAATTGGAGGATCCGCAGACGGCGATGCTGCAGGCAGGTGTGCTGCTGGTCACCCTGGTCTGGATGTGCTTGTTCGTTGGCTATGTATACCGGTTGCGCCAACGCATGCGTCAGCGTCGCTTTGCGCTACAGGCGCATCAGGAAACGCTGCGGGGCATGATGCGGCAGCTCGAAGATCTGGCTTCGACTGATGAGCTGACCGGCCTGTACAACCGGCGCCACTTTCTACGCAAGGCGGAAGCTGAGCTCGGTCGGCTTCGGCCGGGGCATCAGTCCGGCCTTGCCTTGATCGACCTCGACTATTTCAAGCGAATCAATGATCAGCATGGTCACGCCGTGGGTGATCGCGTGCTCCAGAGCTTTGCCTGCGTAGCACGTTCCTGCCTGCGGGACGATGACATTCTGGCCCGCTATGGTGGCGAGGAGTTCGTTCTGTTGTTGCCGAACACAGACGCCGAGCAGTTCCGGGCATGTTGCGAGCGTCTGCGCGAAGCATTTGCCAACACTCGACCACCGGAAGGAAATGCTCCGGCTGGGCGGCTCAGTCTATCGGTCGGCCTGACGCTTCTTCGCGAAGGTGACAGCCTAGACGACGCTTTGCAACGTGCTGATGATGCGCTCTATCGAGCCAAGGGCAACGGGCGCAATCGCTGTGAGGCAAGCTGGACGGCGGTTAATGCCTGAGATCACGCACGGCGATCGAACCTGGCTTGTAGCCGAGGGCAGCAATTTGCTGGATGCGCTCAACGGTGCCGGTGTGAGGGTGCCGTTCAGCTGTCGAGCGGGGAGCTGCCAGGCTTGTCTGGTGCGCTGTGTTCGAGGCGAACCGCAGGATGACCGCCCGCATGCGCTCGATCCGGCCCGTCGAGCGGAGGGGTGGAGACTCGCTTGCCAATGCAGTGTGGTGAGGGATCTCGCTATTGAAATCTTCGATCCAGAGCGCCAGGGCCTTAAAGCATATGTGGAAGGTCTAGATTGGCTGGACGAACACATTCTTCGATTGCGGTTGATTCCCGAGCGTCCTGTGCGCTACGAGGCAGGTCAGCACGTGCTGTTGTGGAATGATCAAGGCGTAGCCCGGCCTTACTCGGTGGCAAGCTTACCGGGAGAAGAGCCCTGGCTGGAGTTTCATCTCGATTGCCGCCATAGCGGTGCATTCTGCGACTCGGCCCGCGATCTGGTTCTCCATGACACCCTGCGCATTGGCCAGCCGCGCACAGGTGCACTGCGCTATGAGCCTGATTGGCAGATGAGGCCGCTATTGCTGCTGGCTGCCGGTACGGGTCTTGCCCCGCTCTGGAGCTTGGTGCGCGAAGCGCTTCGCGCTGGCCACCTCGGCCCGATTCGGCTGCTGCATTTTTGCCGGGGCGAGTCCTATCTGCGAACCTCGCTTGATGACCTTGCCGAGCGACAGGGCAACCTGAGTATCGAGCAGGTCGATGGGGTAGAGGCAGCAGGCCGGCTTCGATCGTTGCGCGTAGCGTCGCGTCAGGAAGTTGCGCTCATCTGCGGAGGGCGCGAGTTTGTAGATGAGTGCGCGAGGCGCATGTTTCTGGCGGGGTTGCCACGGGGACAGGTCCTGAGCGACACCTTTCTGACCCGCAGTCAGGGGTGACAACCCCTAGCAAGCATCAACGTCCGATATGAACCACGCGCCAGGCACTACACCGGTACCTGGCGCGCCGCGCCCATCAGGTCAGGGAGTCGCCCACACGAAGGATTTTCATGGTGTTGGTGCCACCGGTACCGTGATAGGTGTCGCCCTTGGTCAGGATCACCCAGTCGCCAATGCTGACGATATTGCGTTGCAGCAACTCGTCCACCGCAGCCTGGCTGACCTTGTCCGCAGGCAGCGCTGCCGGGTCGAACGGGATCGTCTGCACGCCGCGGAACATCGCAACGCGCGCTTGAGTGTCGCGATGAGGCGAAAAGGCAAAGATGGGTACAGACGAACGAATCCGCGACATGATCAGCGGCGTGTAGCCGCTTTCGGTCAGGCTGATGATGGCCTTGACGCCCGGGAAGTGGTTCGCCGTGTACATCGCCGCCAGTGCGGTGCTTTCGTCGCTGCGCTCGAAGCGCTGCCCAAGGCGGTGGCCGGACTTGATGCTCGTGGGATGCTTTTCGGCACCGACGCAAACGCGTGCCATGGCCTTGATCGCTTCGACGGGATACTCACCGGCAGCGCTTTCGGCCGAGAGCATCACCGCGTCGGTGTAGTCGAGCACCGCGTTGGCTACATCGGATACCTCGGCACGAGTCGGCATCGGGTTTTGAATCATCGACTCCATCATCTGAGTCGCGGTGATCACCACTTTGTTGTTGCGGCGTGCGTGCAGAATGATTTTCTTCTGTATGCCAACCAATTCTGCGTCACCAATCTCAACGCCAAGGTCCCCTCGGGCGACCATCACCCCATCGCTCGCGCGGATCAGGCCGTCAAGCGCTTCGTCATCGGCCACGGCTTCGGCGCGTTCGATCTTGGCGATCAACCAGGCGCTGGAACCTGCTTCGTCTCGCAAGCGGCGGGCCAGTTCCATATCAGCGGCATCTCGGGGGAAGGACACGGCCAGGTAATCCAGATTCATGTCCGCGGCCAGCTTGATGTCGGCCTTGTCCTTGGCGGTGAGCGCTGGCGCGGTCAGGCCGCCGCCGCGGCGGTTGATGCCCTTGTTGTCAGAAAGTGGGCCGCCGATGAGTACGGTGCAGTGGAGTTCGTCGGCAGTGGCGTTGTCTACGCGCATCACCACGCGACCATCGTCGAGCAGCAGCTCGTCGCCGACGCCGCAATCCTTGATCAGGTCAGGGTAGTCGATCCCGACCACTTCCTGGGTGCCGGCGTCGCGCGGGTGGGTGACGGAGAAACGGAAGCTATCGCCTTCTGACAGTTCGATGCGCTTATTGCTGAACTTGGCGATGCGGATCTTCGGGCCTTGCAGGTCGCCCAGCAACGCAACGAAGCGACCATGCTTTGCGGCGATATCCCGTACCAGTTGCGCCCGGGCGCGGTGTTCGTCCGGCGCACCGTGTGAAAAATTCAGGCGGGCAACATCCAGCCCTGCAACGATCATTTTTTCCAGCACCTCAGGCGAGCTGCTGGCCGGCCCTAGGGTGGCGACGATTTTGGTACGGCGCGAGATCATTCACTGCTCCTTTTTCAGAATGGTCGCGAGGCTACTATGCCTGGCGGCTGTAGTCATTGTTGGGCTGCACTACTCTTTCAGAAGCGCAGGAAAGGTCGGCATAGAGCAATGCCGGCTGCCGAGTGGACTGCAGTTTTCTGGCAGCTGGTCGATAACCGGCATCGGAGGAACCACCCATGCGCACCCTGTTCATATTTGCTCTACTGACCCTCAGCGTAGGCTGCAGCAGCAGAAACGCCCTCGATCGTCACCTCGATACCGCTTATAAGCACTACGAGCTGGGCGATTGCGCCAAGGTCATGCTCGAACTTTCGCAGGCCGAGCGCCGTGCTCGACCCCGCGACAACCTGCAGCCTGAGATATCGCTATTACGCGGCCAGTGCCTGGAACGGCAGGGCCTGTTTGTCGACGCGGCACAGACCTATCAGTTCATCCAGTCGCGTTATCCCGCCAGCGAATATGCGTTTCGCAGCCGCGCCCGCTTGGAGACGCTTCGTCAGTTAGGGCACTATCAGCCTGAGGTGCAGGTGACCACTCACCCCACCAAACCATAAGCGACCCCAGTTGGGCGGCTGGAAGGAAATCCAATGCGTACGGCATTGATGATCATGAGTGTTCTGGCGTCTCCTGTTGCCAGCGCAGACATTTATCGTTGGGTCGATCCCAACGGTAATGTGCATTTCAGCGAGAGGCGGCAGCCAGGCGCCGAACAAGTCGAGGTGCGGCCGCAGGTGATCGATCGGGATGATGCGGCCCGAGCGCGCGAGGCTCGAGCGGAGCGGTTCTTCGGTGCGCGCCGGGACGAGCAACAGGCCGCAAGCGCGGCGGCAAGTGCGCGTCGCGCCCAGCAAAAGCAGGAATGCCAGCAATTGCGCAACCGTCTGTCGGGTCTGTCGAAAGGGGGACGCTACTTTCGTGCCGATGCAAAGGGAGAGCGTGTCTACTACAGTGATGAGGAAATAGGGGCGGCGCAGCGGCAGTTGGCCAGTCTTATCAGTAAGAACTGCAGCTGAGTGGCCGGAAACGGCGGCAGCGGAAAAACTTGGCGGCAGGCCCGCATCAAATGGATATGCACAACCAACGCAGTATTCAACGGCACCAGCTGCCGTATTACCTCAACGTATTCAACCGTTTCACGGACAAACCCTTGGGGTTCATTGGCAACCTGTCCGAGTCCGGGCTGATGCTCATCAGCCCTTACCCGATGATGACTGAGGTACGGTTCGATATGCGCCTGAAGATTCCAGGACAGCATAGCCAGCTGCGCTACGTTGATTTCAGCGCGACTTGTCGTTGGTCACGCGAGGACGTTACGCCCGGAAGCTTCGATTCGGGTTTCGTGTTCGTCTCACCGCCTCGCGAAATACGCGAAATGATCGACGCGTTGCACCACTATTTCAGCTTTCGTCCCATGCAGCACATTCCGCCGGCGCGCCTGCCGCGGGTCGAGTCAGCCGGTAACAGGGCGGCCGATCAGGACTGTTGCCAGGGCACCTGAGTCCCTTCTCCGTGAAGCTCCGTTGACCAGCGTATCCGTGCGGCTCGCTTAGTGCCGACGACTCTGGTCACAGCATCCCACCTTTTTTCCAGGCCAGGTAGCGACTGATGAGCGCCGGCCCAAGCTCGTACGGGCGTGCATCGATAACTGGCACGCCGTGGGCAAGCAGCTGCTCATGGAGCTTGGCTCGGGCGTTCAGGTACTCGAGCGTACCGCAATAATCCAGCGCGTCCCGAAAGTTACTGACGGGGCGCTGACGCAGGCTGTCGAGAACCGGCTCGCGCAAGCTCACGACCAGTACGCGATGGCGGCGGGAAAGCAGGCGTACGGCGCCGAGCAGGGCCTCGTCATCTTCATCGCGCAGGTTGCTCACGATAATCAACAGCGCGCGCCGTTTCTGAAGGGTCAGCACATCGCTGGCAGCAGAGAGGAAGTCCGCCGGCTGCTGGGTGTTGTTCAGGTCGTAAACGCCGTTGAGCAGTGTGTTGAGGTGGCTCTGGCCTTTGGCAGGCGCAAGAAAGCGACGCTGGTCTGTAGCAAAGGTATAGAGCCCCAGGGCATCGCCTTGGCGAAGGACTACGTAAGCCAGCAGCAAGCTGGCGTTGAGCGCATGATCGAAGTGCGACAGTGCCCCGTCCTGGCTGCGCATACGCCTGCCGCAGTCGAGCATCAAAACTATTTGCTGGTCTCGGTCATCCTGATACTCCCGAACGATGGGCGCACGTTTGCGGGCTGTGGCCTTCCAGTCGATTTGCCGCACGGTGTCGCCTTCACGAAACTCGCGCAGCTGGTTGAATTCCATGCCAGGGCCTCGCCTGGGCTGTTGCCGCACGCCCAAGCGGCTAAGCCAGTGCTCGACAGCCAACAGCGGTGCACCCTGCAGGCGAGTAAAGTCGGGATAGACTCGGGTCTGTGAGTCCAGCGGCAGTAGCCGTCGCTCTCGCCATAGCCCCAGCGGGCTCAACAAGCGGATCTCACAATGCTGGAAGTGAAAGAGGCCGCGGCGCAGCGGTTGCAGGCGATAGGTAAGCTGACAGTGTTGACCGGGCGCAAGTGTCAACTGCTGTGGCAGTTGCTCCTGCTCTAGCCCGGCAGGCACATAGTCGAAGATGTCGATACGCATCGGCTTCTGCCAGGCATGTCCTACACCAAACTGTACGTTGTGCCAGCGACCCAAGGCGAGATGGCCCGCCATAACGCGCTGCAACGCTGGCGAAGGCAGGCGGTGCAGGCGAAAGGCGTCTGATACCGCGACCAGACCCAGGCACAGTAACAGCCCCCACCAGGCACTATGAAAAGCGCCAGGGAGACCGCTATCAAGTGCCGCAGCGACACCCATCAGAATCCCCACGCAGAGCAGCGCGGCGAGGATGTAGATCAGCAGCCGGGATGGATTCATCGAGGAGCTCGCTTACCGGCTAGCGTCACAGTCGCGGCGCCGCGACCTGGTCAAGCAACTGCTGCAGCAGCTGATCGACCGAGGTACCTTCGATATCGAGTTCGGGTGAGAGCCTGACGCGATGCCGCAGGACGGCCAGGGCGCAGCCCTTGATGTCGTCCGGGATGACGAAATCCCCTCCGCGCAGCAGGGCCCGCGCCCGCCCACAACGCACCAGCGCAATGGAAGCCCGCGGCCCGGCGCCCAGTGTCAGGCCTGGCCAGCTGCGGGTCGCTCGGACCAGGCGCACCGCGTAATCGAGAACCTGATCGTCCAGCGGCAGGTCACTGGCAATCTTTTGCAGAGCCTGGACATCCTTTGCCTGTAGCAGTACTCGCAGGCCGCTGACGTCAAGGATATCGGTGCGAACCGAGCGGGTGACCTGGCGAACCAGCGTCACCTCTTCATCGGCATCGGGGTAGTCCATGCGCAGCATCAGCATGAAACGGTCAAGCTCGGCTTCCGGTAACGGATAGGTACCTTCCTGCTCGATCGGGTTTTGCGTGGCCATCACCATGAAAGGCTGCGGTGCCGGGAGCGCGCGTCCCTCGAGGGTTACCTGGCGCTCCTGCATGACTTCCAGCAAGGCTGCCTGGGTTTTGGCAGGTGCGCGGTTGATCTCATCAGCAAGCAACAGATGGGTAAAAACCGGCCCCTTGCGCAGTTTGAACTGCTCGCTGGCCAGGTCGTAGACCGCATGGCCGGTGATGTCGCTTGGCATCAGGTCTGGAGTGAACTGGATACGCGCGAAGTCGCCGCCAAAGCAGCGCGACAGTGCCCGCACCAGCAGCGTCTTGCCCAGGCCGGGTACGCCTTCGACCAGCACATGGCCGCCGGCAATCAACGCGGTGAGCGCGCCGTCCACAATATCCTGCTGGCCGATAATGGCTTTGTGCAGCTCCTGACGCAGTGCCTGCGCGAGCTGGCTGGCGCGTTGGCGCTGTGTATTCGGTGCAGCTGTAGTCGGGGCGTTCGGTTCCGGTGTCGTTTCGCTCATAACGCATTCCTGAGACTTTGCAGGCGGGCAACCTGGCGGGTGAAATCGGCAGCACTCATGTTTTTACCCAGCGGGGACTGCATGGCATGGGTAACGGCATCAATGGAAGTTCGGGTTATCCGCGCCAGCACCTCGCATTTGGCGGCATGATCAAGCGCGTTCAAATGTCGGCAATGACGCTGTGCTTGGCGAACGATGTCGTTTTGCAGGGCGATGATCAGCCGGCGTTGTCCAGCCCGCCGGTAGAGGAAATCGGCGCTGCCTCGCAAATGCTCTCGAAGCTGCCGTCGACCGCGGTCTGGGGATTCAATCAACGGACCGTGACGCTGGGCTGCGTGCCAGCAGCCCAGCAGCAGCACCAATAGCGCAGCGGCCAGGGCTTCTGGGAAATAACGAAGCAGCAGACGCAGCAACCCGTCATGCTCGGTGCGATAGATCATCGTCACGTTCCGGTCCTGGGTCAGGTACCACAGCAACCAGGCATGGTCGTAGTTGGCGATCGCGTCGTTCTGCCAGATCCAGCTATCGGTAAGCGCGGTGATCAGGCCGCTCCCGCGCTGCAGTTGCAACATGTGCGTCGCACCAGCGCTGTTGGCCCAAGCATGGGCGCTGCTGCCCGCGTCGTACAGGTGGTAGTTCGGATCGAAGGCGAAGTAGGCGGGGGCCTCTTCGTTCTCAAGATACAGGCGCGTCAGCCTTGGGCGTTTTTCGGAACTCGTGGCGTCTCCGACGCTGTCAGTGTCTTTTGTCTCGGTGGTTTCGTACTGTTGCAGGTTTAGCGAGTCGAGCAACAGGTCCCCGCTGCGGCCGGTTTGTTCATCCCATAACTGCTCAGCGACGAATACCAGGTGCCCGCCATCCTCAACCCAGGCCAGTAGCTGTTCGGTTTGTTGCGGTGCCATCTCGCTGCGACTGCCAAGCAGCAGCAGGATCTGTCGATCGGCCGAGAGATCGTCGAGCCTGCTGAAGGTCTCGGCATGGCCAACCGTCCGGCCTTGATCGAGGAGAAACCGCTCAGCGGCGAGATAGGGATTGCTACTCACCTCTGGCGCTGGGCCATGCTCGACAGTTTCTTCGTACCGGGTCGCCCCGTTCAAGCTGAACAGCAGCACCAGGCCAGCCAGCAACGCGGCCGCTACAA
Organism: Stutzerimonas stutzeri; assembly: GCF_051028275.1. Lineage (GTDB taxonomy): Bacteria > Pseudomonadota > Gammaproteobacteria > Pseudomonadales > Pseudomonadaceae > Stutzerimonas > Stutzerimonas stutzeri_AS. The sequence continues at coordinate 3,248,551 of NZ_CP069269.1, read as the reverse complement.
GCAGATAGAAGCGGCGCCTGCTCATGCCAGGCGCTCGTTGCCGAATAGCTTCTGCCAACCCTGGCATAGCTCGTCCAGGGCCTCGTCGGACGGTAACTGGTGCCCGTAAGCCACGCTCAGCCAGTGTTGCGTCAAGTCGCGTGCATACTCCATCAGGTGCGGCTGTGCGGTCTTACGCAGCAGTTCCAGTATTTCTCCTTCTGTATGTGCGCTTTTTAGCGGTAGCTGCCGTTCGTGTAGCAGTCGGCTGAGAAAAGCGCGGTAGAGAAGACTTAGCGCTTCGCGCGGCTGCGCGCTCCAATGCCGACGCACTTCCGCCAAGACATCCGTGGGGTGACTTTCGGGTTGAAGGTCCAAGCCGAGTATCTGGCTGGGTGGCGTTCGCCGCTGCTTCATTCGCGGCACCCGGAGCGGGATCACGTACAGCCTGATCCAGTCGCGGTAATGCCATAACAGCAAACCGATCAGGCCGAACAGTGCGGCCCAGAGGATGGCTTCGGTCACGGTTGTGATGATTTCGGAACGGTGCGGGTGCAGATTGTTACTCAGCAGTCGTTCCAGCCAACGTCCCAGCCAACCTGGCTCGTCGTCGGCGTCTTCCCCGAAGCGCCAGCGGGTGACCGTTTCACGGTATTTGAATGGTGGTTGGTCGAGCAGCTCGTTGATTCGGTCACTGGCGGCCTTGCTGGTCAATGGTTGATTGAGCAGGCGTTCACCCTGTGGAACAGACCTGGCGGTATCGCTCGCCTGCACTAGATCTGCCGTGGCGGCAGCAGCGAGCGCCGGGGAATGCGGCAAAACGAGCCACAGGCTCAAACCAAGCAACAGTACAGGCAGTATGGCGCTGATGCGGGCCTGCATTCTGCGAAAGGCCAGCTCGATGTCCCAGGCTTCGAGGGTCGTACGGCGGTTGAGATATAGGCTGAAGCCGCAGGCCACATAGATAGGCTCCCAGACGATCAGCACGATCACGTAGAGGAGGTTAGACAGGTGTTCGAGCCATAACCAATCAGTGGTCATGCCTAGCAGGTCCTGCCAATGCCAGTCGGCCAGCAACTGTGGCGGGATCAGCATGTACATCAACGCCAGAGCGCCTAGCCAGAGGCCCATCTCCAGGTGAACGCCAACCAGTGTCAGCCCGGTTGCGGCTTTGCGGTCACGCTGATGGAGTATCCGAAGGCGCTGTGCTCGAGCGGGGCCGGCCAGCTCCTCAAGTTGCAGCACAGGTAGATCGAAACTGCGAGTCAGGCTGAAGCGCCGCGAGGTCAGGCTGGTGAACCACTGCCGTCGTAACAGTTGCGGCAGTGCCTTCATGCTGCAGCGCAGGGTGGGCGTGTCGCCAAACAACGCCCGTGACAGGATAAATAGCGGCAACCGCTCATACAGAGGCTTGAGCCACCAGAACAGCAGGAGCGATAGCGTCGGGCTCTGCCACAACAGCAAGCTGAAAAGGGCGAAGAGTGGCAAGGTCACAAGTGCCCAACTGGCCATCAACAGACCGGCATGACGGCGCGCCAGGAGCACACCGAGGTCAAGCGACTCCCAGGCATCGCGGGGGCGTATCTCCATGCTGGCATCATTCAGTTGCATGGACGCTCCTGCCGCTTATCGCCAGGTACGCGCCGACCAGCAGCCATAACAGAGCCCCCACGGCATATTTGACATAAGCCGATGGGTAAGTCATCGAGGACCAGTACGCCTCGATGAACGCAGCGATCAGCAGGAACAGAATGGCGCCAGCGATCAGTCGTATTGCTATGGCGGCAGCCTGGCGCAGTGCCTCGCTGCGTGATCTGCGGCCAGGCGCAACAAGAGCAACGCCCAGTTTCAACCCGGCCGCGCCTGCCAGGGGGATAGCCGTCAGTTCGAAAGCGCCATGTCCGATGACGAATGACCAGAACGGCTGGTCGTAGCCTATCCCGGTCAGGTGGCCCGCAATCGCTCCGATCATCAAACCGTTGAACAACAGATAGAACAGGCTGCCGAGGCCGAACAGCAGTCCACCAGCAAAGGTCTGGAAGGCGATTCCGATGTTATGCATGACGTAGTAACCGAACATCACCCAGTCGTCTCCGGAACCACGCTCGCCGAAGCGACCAAGACGATTCGCGTCGGGGTCGTACATCGCTTCCATTTCGGCAAGCTGCTCCGGGTTGATGAGGCTATAGACCAGTTCGGGAACTGCCAGAACCAGAGCGGCCATGCCCAGCAGGCTGACGTAAAAAATCAGACTCGCTGCCGCTAGATAGGGCCACTGTTCGCGGACCAGCCTGGCAAAACCACCGAGGAAAAAGCCGAGCAGCCGTCCGGCCAGGGGGCTGCGATGGCGATACAGTTGATTATGTCCCCGCTGAGCCAGTACCTGCAGGCGTTCAACGAAACTGATGCTGTAACCCCGCGCCTGAGCCAATGCGAGCTGCTGGCAGAGGCGACGGTAGGCTGCAGGAAACTCAGCAATGCTGGCCGATTCGAGCGTTTTGCCGCGCTCCAGCGCCTCGAGCGTATCGTTGAATAACCGCCACTCGGTCTCGTGGCGGCTTTCGAACTGGCTCTGTTTCACGCTGGGCCCACCAGGCCGCGGGCAATGCCGTGAATCAGGCCTTCCGCTTGGGTTGGGGCAACTTGCAGCGGCTCGGCCAGGATGCTGGCCAGCTCAAGGCGCCTTTCTGCAGAGAGCGTGGCGTGTCGCTCGGCAAATGCAATCAAGGCGTGTTGCTCTGCCAGCGTCAGCGGTATCGGCGACACTGTCGCGTCGGCTGAGGGAAGAGTCGGCCTGGCGGGGGCTCGCTCGCGGTAAACCACTAAGGTTCCGGCTGCCAGATCGCCCAAGCGTTTGAAAGAAGGATGCCAAAGGCAGGAAAGTGCGCCGAGGAAGTAGCCGAATGGCAGCATGTCGACGAAACGCAGCAAATTGCGGGTCAGGGCTGAGGCCCAGCCAACAGGGGTGCCATCATCATGAACGACTTTCAGTCCGAGCCATTGCTTGCCAGGCGTCCGTCCCTCGTTCAGCACTTCGAACAGCACCATGTACCACCACTGCACCAGAAACAGCAGCAGCGCTCCCACGCCCAGGCCGAATTTGCCCAACAAGCTGGAACCGAATCCCAGGATTGCCACGATTGCGCCTCGTATCAGCAGATCGAGGGCAAACGCCAGTGCCCGGGGGACGAGGCCGGCCGGATGGAGCAGAAGGTCGATACCCTCAGGTGTTTCGACACGGTGCGTGTTATCCAGCAAGGCGGTGGTTGAAAACGCGGACGGCACGGTGTTGGCTCGGAGAAAGAAACCGGATGCTATGCGCAGATTGCCGTCTCGATCAATCGTCCGACGATGTGAATGTACGGCAATGAAGCCATCGATTTCGCATTTTGGCAGTCACCGTGTCGGCACTTCCAGACGCCCAGCGCTTCCTCAGGCGCTGCGGCGGCGAAATCGGGGCGAGCCGAACCGTAACGGTTCGTCTGGGGCTGGGGTGCGCGCTAGACTGGCGACAACAATCGAGAAGGACGCTCCCTTGACCTCCAGCATCTTCTGGTACGACTTCGAAACGACCGGCATCTCTCCTCGCTGCGACCGACCCGTGCAAGTGGCCGGAATTCGCACTAACGAGTTGCTGGAAGAGATAGGCGAGCCATTGAACCTCTACTGCCGCCTCAGTGATGACATTCTGCCGCACCCCGCCGCGTGCCTGGTAACGGGCATCACGCCCGACACCTTGGCCGAAAAGGGCCTTTGCGAAGCAGAATTCATTGCCCGGCTGCACCATGAACTGGCATTGCCCGGCACCTGTGGCGCTGGCTATAACAGCCTGCGTTTCGATGATGAAGTGCTGCGTTATAGCCTGTACCGAAATTTCTTCGATCCCTATGCCCGCGAGTGGCAGGGCGGCAACAGTCGTTGGGACCTGATCGATCTGGTTCGTACTGCTTATGCACTGCGACCCGAGGGCATCGTCTGGCCGGAGGAGGACGGACGTGTCACGCTCAAACTGGAGCGCTTGAGCGCCGCCAATGGTCTTGAACATGCAAACGCCCACGATGCCTTGTCGGATGTGCGAGCCACCATTGCGTTGGCTCGGTTGATTCGTGACCGACAGCCTCGTCTATATGACTACCTTTACAAGCTTCGCCGTAAACATGCTGTGGTTGAGCAAGTACAACTGCTCAGGCCAATGGTGCATATATCCGGGCGTTTTTCTGCGGCACGTCATTTTCTGTCTGCGGTGCTGCCGCTGGCTTGGCATCCGCGCAATCGCAATGCGCTAATCGTCTGTGACCTGAGCGCCGAATGCTCGCCACTTTGGGAGGAGCAGGCGCAAAGCATCCGTGAGCGGCTCTATACACGGCGGGAAGATATGGGCGACAAACTTCCGGTCCCACTGAAACTTGTCCACATGAATCGCTGCCCGGTGCTCGCGCCAATGAACGTGCTGCGCCAGTCCGATATCGAACGGCTCGGGCTGGATATGGAATGTTGTGATTCGAGAGCAGCAGAGTTACGCGAACGCGAACCGGAATGGCGATGGAAACTAGCAGATATCTATCAGGATGAGCCGTTTGCCGGGTCCTCAGATCCCGAGCAGCAGTTGTATGACGGATTCTTCAACGATCGAGATCGGCGACTGTGCGAGCAGGTGCGCAACACATCACCTCGACTGACTGACGCAGCCTTACCTTTTGATGACGTGCGCTTGTCCGAACTGCATTTCCGGTACCGGGCACGTAACTTTCCTGAGTGTTTATCAGCAACCGAAATCCAGCAGTGGCAAGAGTTTTGTCGCCAACGGTTGATGACACCTGAGCTCGGTGCCCCTAACACCCTGCAACAGTTCGAAGAAAGTCTCGACGTGTTGTTGCGCTCAGCGACCCCTGAGCAAAAACCTTTACTGCAGCAATGGTCGCTGCATGCTCGCGGCTTGCGTGCACGCTACGCGCTTTGAATATGCTTTTCGTCCGCGCATAAAAAAGCCATCTGGCACCACGAGACTGTGCCAGATGGCTTCGGGTCCGCCTGAAAGTTAGCCCAGCAAAGTGGCCCAGCTTTCAACCTCGTCGGAACCCCATTGTGCTTTCCACTCTTTCAGCGTTTTGTGATTGCCACCTTTAGTTTCAATCACTTCGCCGTTATGGGGGTTCTTGTACTGCTTGACGCGACGGGCACGCTTGGCGGCGGCCGGCGCTTTGGAAGCGCGCTGCGGTTTGTTGCTGCGTGCATCCGGATCAAGCAGGGCGATAATATCGCGAAGCGACTTCTGGTATTCGCCCATCAGCTCCCGCAGTTTACCTTCAAACTCAAGTTCCTTTTGGAGCTTGTCGTCTTCGGACAGGGACTTCAGGCGCTCCTGTAGTTCCTTGATTGCTTCTTCAGTGGCGCGGTATTCGTTGATCAGCGACATGTCACTTCCTTGGTATAGGTTGGAACGCGAGTGACAGCAATCATAGACAGCTACCGAGGACAAGTAAATCTTCGCTTGAGTAAAGTTTTGGTTAGTTTGTTCAGTTGGTATCAGGCTTAGAGTCCTTAGTTGTAAGGCAGGCATCAAGAAACGCTGCACATAACTGCACCACGATCAGATATGTCCCGCTTATTTGCGCTTTCGATGCCTGAACTACAGGTCGTTCACGAGCACTGCATTGCTACGTTTTCCTTACCGCTTCGTTGCTCTCGAGCTAAAACTCGTAAATTTTTGTGGCCTTTATAGGTGTGTTTGTTTGCCGTCGGCTGGTTCGACCCAAATCCCCGGCCGCGGCAATTCTGGCTGCGGTGGCGGGGCGGTTGATTGGTATGGTGGCAGTTTTCGTCGCTGCGCTAGAATGCCGCCTCTTCTTGAGTAAGCCGGAGTCAATTTAAAATGCGCACATTCAGGCTGGTTATTGCCTGTCCAGACGGCGTCGGCATTGTGGCCAAGGTCAGTAACTTCCTTGCGACCTACAATGGTTGGATAACCGAAGCCAATCACCATTCTGATCGTCAGAGTGGCTGGTTCTTCATGCGGCATGAGATCCGTGCCGACTCCCTGCCTTTCGATCTCGATGGGTTCCGTCAAGCATTCGGGCCGATAGCGCGGGAATTCTCGATGGAGTGGCGCATTACTGACTCGGAGCAGCGCAAACGAGTGGTCTTGATGGCCAGTCGTGAATCGCATTGCCTGGCCGACCTACTGCATCGTTGGCACAGTGGTGAGCTGGATTGCGACATACCTTGCGTAATCTCCAACCATGATGATCTGCGCAGCATGGTCGAGTGGCATGGCATTCCCTATATTCATGTTCCTGTTGAGCCCGGGCGCAAGGAGGAAGCGTTTGCCGAAGTGTCACGCCTGGTGCGCGAGCAACGAGCCGATGTGATCGTCCTGGCGCGCTACATGCAAATCTTGCCGGCCGAGCTCTGTCAGGAATTCGCGCAACGCGTCATCAACATTCACCACAGCTTCCTGCCATCGTTCGTGGGCGCCAAGCCCTACCACCAGGCATCCCTGCGAGGCGTCAAGTTGATAGGTGCGACGTGTCACTACGTGACGGAAGAACTAGACGCTGGACCTATCATCGAACAAGACGTCGTACGAATCAGTCATCGCGACAGCATTGAAGACATGGTTCGGTTGGGCAAAGATGTCGAAAAAATGGTGCTATCGCGCGGCTTGCGTTATCACCTTGAAGAGCGAGTGCTGGTGCACAGCAACAAGACCCTGGTATTCAACTAACCCGTCGTTTTTCGCTGCGGGGAGAATAATGAGCGATCCATTGGAAAAGGCCGGCGCGAGGGCGCCGGACATTATTGGAAGTGGTTGTACCCAGCGCTACGATCCCGACCAAATGGGAGCGGAGACAGGGACTGACTTCCCAGATGCCGAAGCCCTATGGAAGCAGTATCTGAGCGAACGTCAGCGACTTGCTGATGACCGGCTTGATGAACGTAGTGACATGACGTAGCCGCCAGCGCCTAGTTGGTTGGCAAACTGCGCCACTTAAAAGAGGCTTAGTTTGAGGCGTGACGGTAAAGCCATCACCTTGCAAAGGCGCGCCGAACAGTTCAGCGATCTGGACATTTTTCGCTGCTGATACTCAAGGTCGATATGTTTCGCCTTGAGCGGGTCAAACAGGCCGCTTATGCCAGGCCGGCTGAAACATCGCTGATGCGCTAGGTAACGCAGGTAAGCTGAGTATCCTGGAGCACCATCGGCAGCCTGCAACGTAGCATGGTATTGGACGGTGCCCTTTAGTCTATTGGAAACTAAGCTTGAGGGGAGGGCGCTGCTTCAATGATTGCTGTTGTTCACAGTTGTTGGATCACAGCAGTGAACAATTCATTCGGCCTGGGATTCTTGCTCGGATAACTCTTTTTCGATCTTCTTTATCTCGGCCTTGAACACCTGGTCGTGTACGGTAGGCCTTTTACGCCAAGGCCGTCGTTCTGGGTCGGGCTGTGCGGCGTAGGTTGTTATTTCTCCACCGTAAACGGCCTGAAAGCGGTTGGCTTGCTTTTCAAGCTCGGCGCGTAATTGTTCTTTTGTCACGTCTGTTTTTGCCTCTTACTACGTCTATCGATTTTGAGCGCGGCGCGCTCAGGGGTGCGAGCTTCCGGGCTCTGGCGAGGCCCGCTCGTTTTGGATGGTATAGGATTGAGTAAACAGTACTTCAAGCGGCTTGGGCTAACAAGTCTGCCGTCGGCAAATAGCTGATAATTAGCGAAGTGCGATATCTGTTACTTGGCACGGCCGTGCAACTTGATGCGCAGTGCGGTGACAGGCTTGAGCTAACTTGGCTAAGCAAAACCTTGTAATAAAGGCCAATGGCTTGTGCTGACGGATTGCAAGCCCACCAACAAAAACCGCGCCTGGTTCGGCGCGGTTATCTTGGTTTGAGGCTTGCGATTTAGCGAGCTGGCTGACTGGCCACGTCGTTGGGCGCTCGACCATAGACGTCATCCAGGCGCTCGATATCATCTTCGCCCAGATAGCTGCCCGACTGGACCTCGATTATTTCCAGTGGAATCTTGCCAGGGTTCGCCAGGCGGTGGATGGAAGTCACTGGGATGTAAGTGGACTGATTTTCGGTGAGCAGGAACGTCTTGTCATTGCAGGTGACCTGGGCGGTACCGGACACAACGATCCAGTGCTCGGCGCGATGATGGTGCATTTGCAACGACAGCTGCGCGCCTGGATTTACGCAGATCCGCTTGACCTGGAAGCGACCGCCCATGTCGACCGAGTCGTACCAGCCCCAAGGGCGATAGACAGCACAGTGGTTTTGCGTTTCGGAGCGCTTCATGGCGTCGAGCTTGTTCACAAGCTTCTTGACGTCCTGCACCTTGTCCTTGTGGGCGATCATGGTCGCGTCTTTGGTCTCGACGACCACGATATTATCCAAGCCGACCACGGTTACCAGTTTGCCGTTACCGTGAACAAGACAGTTGCGGCTGTCTTCAACGATCACGTCACCTCTGGTCACGTTGCCGTCTTCATCCTTTTCCAGCACGTCCCAAAGCGAGGACCAGGAGCCAACGTCGCTCCACCCTGCGGACATCGGAACGACGCACGCCAGCTCGGTTTTTTCCATTACCGCATAGTCGATCGAGTTATCCGGGCAGCATGCAAAAGTGGCTGGGTCGATCAGAAGCTCTTCGCCGTTCTTGATACTGCGCTCCAGCGCCACCCAGCAGGTGTCGTAGATGTCCGGGTCGTGCTTCTTCAACTCGTCGAGGAACACGCTGGCACGGAACAGGAACATGCCGCTGTTCCAGTAATAGTCGCCGGAGTTGACGTACTCCTGGGCGCGTACCTCGTCGGGCTTTTCAACGAACTGAGTAACGCGGTTGACCCCTTCAGGCAGGCCGTTATGCCCCTCGTGATCACATTTGATGTAGCCGTAGCCGGTTTCCGGGCTCGTGGCTGGGATGCCGAACAAGACCATTCCGCCGTTTTCGGCTGCATTGGTTGCCAGGGCGAGGGAGCGCTGGAACGCCTTATGGTCTTCGATAACGTGGTCGGCAGGCAGAACCAGTAGCAACTCGTCACGGTCCTCGGCAAGCAGTTTCATCGCTGCAATGGCGATTGCAGGAGCAGTGTTGCGACCAAACGGCTCTAGCAGGATGCCCTGCGTCCCGAGCTTGCGCGCGGCCAGCTGCTCCTTGACGATGAACCGGTGCTCCTTGTTGCAGACCAGCAGGGGCGCTTGCATGCCCTCGAAGGCCAGGCGCTCGATGGTTTGCTGGAATAGCGTTTGGTCAGCGGTGAGGGCCAGGAACTGCTTGGGAAATGCCTTGCGCGAAAGAGGCCAGAGTCGGGAACCGCTGCCGCCTGAAAGGATGACCGGAATCATGTTGTTTCTCCTGAATCATTGAGAAGGGGGAAGTTCTTCTTGTCCATGTGGCGGTCAGAGGTCTGCGCTCGCCGTATGCTTCTTGGTCGGGCCTTCAGGTGCCTCGCGCCGTTAAGTTCGGTTTCTCTTTGAGAAAACCGCATTCGGGGCGAACAGCGTGCTCCGAGCCTGAATCTTGGGGTGTTGCTAGATAATTGATTGAAACCGCGCTGGATGCTGCGCAGCCGATAGCTGAGGTGCGGTGAATGTATTTAGGCCGCTCATCAGACGTGAGCCAGTTCGATCGACTGCCATTAAAGGGGCTTCTGTCCGTCTTCGGCTGATGCGTCTGGCTGCGTGTCGACGCTGCAGGCGCCTGGCCCGGCTGTATTAGATTCAATACGCCTGGCGATCTCGGGAGGCTGCCGTGGCTAACGCGTTGCCCAAACTGTTCTGAATTCCATAGCACGTTCATGTGCGACGTCCCTTTCCGTCTGGAAATGCCGGTACGCGCTTATGATTGCGGGGGCCTTCGGATAGTTCCCTGACCGCATGCCGCTGATCGGGTAGTTTTCGACGGTAGCGGAGGGGGCGTCGGTCTGCTGGCATTGCAGACCTTGGCCGGCACGACGGCCTGAAGTGAGGTACAGGTGGTGGCGGGAACCGTCCTCGCTCCAAGCCGGGCCAGGGGAAACAGCAGGGACAAGATGGAACTAGTCTTGGGTATCCCGCAAAAACACCAGATGGTCAGTCGATGAACTGTCCGGGCTGTAGCGATAGCCGTCGTAGTTGAACTGTTTCAGTTGTTCGGGTTTCTTGATACGTTCCTTGATTACGTAGCGGCTCATCAGCCCCCGGGCTTTCTTGGCATAGAAGCTGATGATTTTGTACTGACCATTCTTTTGATCCTTGAAATCGACATCAATGACCCGCGCGTTGAGCGCATGGCGCTTCACCGCACCGAAATACTCGTTCGAGGCCAGGTTCAGCAGTACATCATCGCCTTGTGCGGCAAGGGCCTGGTTAAGCCACTCGCTTATCCGGTCGCCCCAGAAGGCGTAGAGATCCTTGCCGCGTGGGTTGGCTAATTTCGTGCCCATCTCCAAACGATACGGCTGCATCAGATCCAGCGGGCGAAGCACGCCGTATAGCCCGGACAGCATGCGCAAGTGCTGTTGAGCGAAATCGAGGTCCGCTTCGGTAAAGTCGTTGGCATTCAGGCCGGTGTAAACGTCACCTTTGAAAGCAAGCAGTGCCTGCTTGGCATTGCTCGGCGTGAATGCCGCGTTCCAGCTGCCGTAGCGGGCTACATTGAGCGCCGCAAGCTTGTCTGACAAATGCATCAGATCACTGATCTGTTGAGGCGACATGTCGCGCAATTGACTGATCAACGCCTGGGCGTGATCCAGGTGTTCAGGTTGAGTGAAGCGTCTGGTCGTAGGCGGGGTGTCGTAGTCCAGCGTCTTGGCTGGCGAAATCACCATCAGCATGCAGCGGTCTCCTATGATGTGAGCCGATTTTAGGCCGTATGGCGAAGTCTCTCCAGCTATGAGTCCGATTAGTGTCTTAAGAGATGTGATGCGAGTTGCGCGCTTGGCCGCTGGCGTAGGCAATGCCGAGCAGAGCCCTGGATGTCATGGGTCAAGGGCCGATCAGGGCTGTCTCTAATGCTGCTGCGCTGCCTTTTTGGCAGGCTGTCCATGGTAGATGGCGGATGGGCTTCGCTGAGACGGCGTACATGACGGGAGCGTGGGGCAGCGGCGGTGATCACGCGGATCGATCTCGGAGCCTAGTCCCCGGTTTGAGTTGGGCCAAGGGCTATTCGTCGTTTCGATAAAAAAACGTCATCTCTCTGAAAAAGACTTTTTACTGTCATCTATTTTGCGGTATTACCTGATGCAAGACCGCCGAAACCTGCACTCACAGGTGGCGGCCTCTGGGTGGCCCCAAGCCCCTGCCACTCAAGTCCGCTCACCTCGACGCACGGCGGTTTCCCTACGGCGGAGAGCATTCGGCCCTCCGTCGTTCCGGCTCCGAAAAGGTGATCGCGTATGGATGACTACGGCAGACCCCGCGCAACTCGGCCCACCCTCTACGTTCTCGACACGAACGTTCTGATTCACGACCCCAATGCATTACTGAATTTCCAGGAACATCACGTCGCCATACCGATGACGGTGCTGGAGGAACTGGACCAGCTCAAAACCGGCAAGCACAGCGTTGCGGCTGAATGTCGGCAGGCGATTCGTCTGATCGACAAGGTGCTCGGTGACGCAACACCCGAAGAGGTCGAGCTCGGCGTTCCCATCCAGCGTGAGAAGAGCGGACCCTGCGGCAGCCTGTCGATACTGATGAGTAAAAGTGCCGACTCCAGCGCGCTGCCAGAAGATCTCAACGACAATAAGATCATCAATCAGGTCGTAGAGCTTCAGCGGCGCAGCGCTAGCGTGCCGGTGGTACTGGTCACCAATGACATCAATATGCGTCTCAAGGCCCGCGCCTGCGGCGTTGCCTCCGAGGACTACCATACCGACAAGCTGGTCGACGACGTTGGACAGCTTTCCCGTGGTTATCACAGCCTTAGCGGGTCGTTCTGGGACAGGGTCAGCAAGGTCGACACTCATCAGGGGCACGGGCGCACCTGGCATCGGGTCCAGTTGATCGACAACCTGCCAGCCGTGCACATCAACGAATTCATTCTTGATGAACAAGGTTTCGTCGGCTGGATCAAGGGCATCAAGGCCGACGAGTTGCTATTGCTCGACATGCACCAGGAGCCGTTGCTGCACCAGGAAGCGTGGGGCCTACGGCCGCGCGATATCCACCAGGCGCTGGCATTGTTTGCCCTGCTGGATCCCGATATCCATCTGGTTAACCTATCAGGGGCTGCGGGTTCAGGCAAGACGATCCTGGCCCTGGCTGCCGCGATCGAGCAAACGGTCGTAAGCAAGCGTTACCGCCGTATCATCGCCACGCGAAGCGTGCAGGGGCTGGACGAAGACATTGGCTTCCTCCCAGGCACCGAGGCTGAAAAGATGGAGCCCTGGCTTGGCGCGATCACCGATAACCTCGAAGCTCTGCATATGGATGACGAGAGCACGCACGGTAGCGTGGACTACATCCTGCAAAAGGTGCCGCTGCAGTTCAAATCCCTCAATTACATCCGCGGGCGCAGCTTTCAGCAGAGCCTGATTCTTATCGACGAGTGTCAGAACCTGACGCCGCACCAGATGAAAACGATCATCACGCGCGCCGGCAGCGGGTCGAAGGTGGTCTGTCTTGGCAATCTGGCGCAAATCGATACGCCCTACCTATCTGCGACCAGCTCGGGGCTGACCTATCTGACCGAGCGGTTTAAGGACTTCCCACACGGCATGCACGTTACCTTGCAAGGGGTGCCTCGCTCGGTATTGGCCGAATACGCCGAGGCTCATATGTAGGGTTCAAGGCTCCCGCGAGCGAGCGGCAGGCAGGGGTGTCGTGCGGCATATTGTGTTTACAATGCCGCATCGATATCCGGAGTCGCCTGTATATGCTCACTCACCTCGATTCACAGGGGCGGGCCAACATGGTCGACGTTACCGCCAAGGCCGTCACGGCGCGCGAGGCGGTAGCGGAAGCCAAGGTCCGCATGCTTCCTGAAACCTTGCAGATGATTCAAAAGGGTGGACACCCCAAAGGTGATGTCTTTGCTGTCGCCCGTATCGCCGGCATCCAGGCGGCGAAAAAGACTCACGAGTTGATACCCCTTTGTCATCCTCTGTTGCTGACCAGTATAAAAGTCGAGCTGCAGCCGGAAGGGGAAGATCGTGTGCGGATCGAAGCGCGCTGCAAACTGGCGGGCCAGACCGGTGTGGAAATGGAGGCGCTCACGGCAGCCAGTATCGCCGCTTTGACCCTCTATGACATGTGCAAGGCGGTGGACAAAGGCATGGTTATCGAAGGCGTTCGGCTGCTGGAGAAGCTTGGGGGAAAAAGCGGCCATTGGCAGGTACCGGCATGATCCGGGTTCAGTATTTCGCGCGATATCGCGAGGCCTTGGGCATCGACTCGGAACAGATCGAGTGGGACGCCTCCTTCCTTCGTCTAGACGATCTGCGTGCTCATTTACTGTCGCGGGGGGGCGAGTGGTGTGTCTTGGCTGAACAAAACATCATGTCCGCGCGCAACGATGAATTATGCGGCCTTGACGAGCCGCTGATCGATGGTGATGAAGTGGCGTTCTTTCCCACTGTGACTGGAGGCTGATCATGGCGGTGCGTGTACAGCAAGCGCCATTTGACCCTGGTGCTGAACTCAACGCCATGCATGCTGCCAACCTGGGCATCGGTGCGGTTGCCAGTTTCGTTGGCTACGTTCGGGACTTCAATGAGGGTCATGATGTGGCGGGCATGTTCCTGGAGCATGCGCCTGGAATGACGGAGAAAGCGCTACAGAAAATAGTCGACGAGGCTGTCGAACGCTGGCCATTGCTGAAGCTGGACATTCTGCACCGGGTCGGGTCGCTTCAGCCGGGCGAGGCTATTGTTTTTGTTGGTGCGGCCAGTGCTCATCGAGAGGCGGCGTTCGACGGGTGTCGGTTCGTCATGGACTACCTGAAGACCCGAGCTCCGTTCTGGAAAAAAGAGGAGACGCCAGAGGGGCCGCGCTGGGTAGAGGGTCGATGCAGCGATCAGGCTGCGGCCGATCGATGGAGTAAATAGCCACACCGCTCGGTACTACGGTGGGAAAACCGGTGCCGAGCTCCGAAACAGTTGGTAAGGCGTGACAATTGCTGCCTTTGACAGGTGGTCTCGGTTCGGTGCGGTAATGCTAAGGCGAAGCTATTTTCAGCTTCGCCTGGTTTTTTGAGGCACTGTTAACGCTTGGGTGGGACTGCAGCCAGCAATTCAGCAGGCGGCATTTCACAACTGATCTTTCGGCCTAGCAATGCCTCGATGGCCGGTAGGGCAAAGGCATCATCTTCGCCAGCAAAGCTGATCGATGTGCCGCTGGCCCCCGCACGCCCCGTACGGCCGATGCGGTGCACATAGTCGTCGGGTACTTCCGGCAGCGTGAAGTTGATTACGTGGCTGATGCCGTCGACATGAATGCCGCGACCAGCGACGTCAGTTGCCACCATGACGCGGATCTTGCCTTCGCGGAAGCCTTCCAAGGCTCGGATACGCTTGTGTTGCGGCACATCACCGGACATCTGTACGGCACTTATACCGTCTCGGGTGAGGCGTTCTTCGATGCGGCGCACCTCGTCCTTGCGGTTGGCAAAGACCATGACACGGGTCCAGTCGTTCTGGGTAATGAGGTTGTAGAGCAGCTTGTACTTGTCGCTACCGGCAACAGCGTAGACGTGCTGCTCCACGGTATCGCTGGCGACGTTCACCGCTTCGATCTCGACGATCGCGGGATCCGTCGTCCACTGCTTGGCAAGGTTCATTACGTCTTCGGTGAAGGTTGCCGAGAACAACAGCGTCTGTCGCTCAGTCTTCGGTGGTGTCTGGCGGATGATCTGGCGGACCTGAGGAATGAAACCCATGTCGAGCATGCGGTCCGCTTCGTCCAATACCAGCACTTCGACCATGTCCAGGTGCACTTCGCCGCGCTGGTTGAAGTCCAGCAGACGTCCCGGCGTGGCTACCAAAATGTCGCAATAGCGGGACTCAAGCGTCTTTAGCTGTTTGTCGAAGTCCATGCCCCCGACGAAACTCATGACATTCAAGCCGGTGTACTTGGTCAGGTTCAGCGCGTCGTTGGCGATCTGAACGACCAGCTCACGGGTTGGGGCAATGATCAGGGCTCGTGGTTCGCCCATGTAGCGGTCGCCCGGTGGCGGTGTCTGGAGCAACTGGGTAATCGTTGAAATGAGGAAGGCGGCTGTCTTGCCCGTACCGGTTTGCGCTCGACCGATAGCATCACGGCCCTTTAGCGTAAAGCCCAGAACCTGCGCCTGGATTGGCGTGCAGTAAGGAAAGCCGAGGTCCTGGATCGCGTGCATCAGCTCGGGTGCGAGCTTGAAGTCGTGGAAGCGGGTTTTGCCCTCCGCGGGCTCAACTACGAAGTCCTCGAGCTTCCAGGCTGGGGGTTGGGGAGCGCTAGGTTTGCGGGTGCGTTCACGACGTGGCTTTGAAGCGGTGGGGTTTTCCCGTTGCGCTTTGGCAATTTCCGTCTGCGCCGGAACACTGGTGCTGCTGCTTGGGGTGCTGCTAACAGGCTCGGCAGTGTCTGGCTGGCTTGAACCTTTACCGAAAATCTTCTTGAGTGCTTTGAGCACGGTCTTCTCATCTATGTCATGTAAGGTTTACCACCAGTGTAATGCAAGAAGCACCTCCGGCGAAGATGTGCTCAGAAGTGGGCGGCGGTTGCGGTTGATCACCCGCACACGCGGTTTCGCCCGAGCTCCTTCGCCTGATAGAGGGCTTGGTCCGCAACATTGACGAGGCTGTCCAGATCGTCCTCCGGCCTCATGGCTGCGACACCGATTGAGATAGTCACGCCAGGCAATAAACCAATAGGGGACCGGAAGGAGGCGATATCTTCGAGGCTCTGACGCAAACGGTCGGCAACACTCCAGGCGTCCTCAAGTGCCATCTCAGGCAGTAACACGACGAATTCCTCCCCCCCGTAGCGCACAAGGCTGTCGCTGGGGCGCAGCAGCTTTCCGAGCGTGTTGACCACCAGGCATAGTGCGTGATCACCCGCGAGATGGCCAAGCTTGTCGTTATATTCCTTGAAACGGTCGACATCGAGCATAAGGAGTGAGAGCGGCTGGCCGTTGAGTGCGCAGCGAGCGCTTTCTCGGCTGTAGATCTGCTCCAGCCAGCGCCGATTGAACGATCCGGTCAACTTATCAATGTTAGCGTTCTGCTCGCTATTGATGATCAGGCGGTCGCTCAGTCTCACCCGTTGGCAGAGCAGCTCAGCGAGGTTCTGCATCAGTTGTGGCGAGCGCGTGAGCAACTGCATCGAACGACGGTGTACGGCTAGAAGTACGGTTGGCTCGAGCGCGACGACATAGGCCGAAGGTGGCAGGTCGTCCATAAAACTGATTTCGCCAGCGCAATCGCCGGCTCCGATCGAGCGAACCGGGCTGCTGTCGAGCGAGTCCAGGTAGACCGCCAACTCGCCTTCCATCACCAGATATAAGTTGTGGTTGTGTTCCAGCGGGGAGAGCAGGGTTTCTCCTGGCTCGATCACGTAGGGCTCGAACACTTCCTGCAGGAGTCGCAGGCAAGGCTCGTCAACGTGGTCCAGTAACCGCGCTTTTTTGAGGTGTTGCATTTCCACCTGCCAATCGGCAAGCCTCATGACTGCAACACCCGCTCGGATGACATCCTCGTCATGCTTATGCACGCATCCCATCACACTGGCTAGGTCGGCTTCTTCTGGCCGCGATGAGCGCTACAACGGCAGGCGCATCGAGTTTTGATCTACCCATGCCAAGCGTAGCTGGAATCGGCCGAAAGGGCAGGCGCGCAGCGTCACAATTTTTCGTCACGACGGGTTAAACGATGCGGTCTCAGTCCAGCCGTGCCGACAGCCACTCGCCAATGTCTCTGATCTCGTCAGGACGAACCTCGTGCGCCATTGGATAGTCCTTCCATTGCGCTTTGACTTGGTTCTGTATCAGGCATTCGTACGCTGCACGGCCCATCGATGGCACCACGACGCCATCTTGTGAGCCATGGAGAACAAGTACCGGCAGCTCGGTTTGCAACGGCGACAGCTTCAGGTCTTGGTTGAATGTGGGGGCGTAAGTGGAGAGCGCAATCACGCCGCCCAATGGACCAGCCCACCGCTGGAAAGCCGTGTGATAGACCACTGCGCCGCCTTGTGAGAAGCCGGCGAGAAAAATGCGGGTCGGGTCGATACCACTGTCGCGCTGCGCTTCGATCAGGTCGATCACGGTCTGTGCTGATTGTTCGAGTTGCGCCTGGTTGATCGCGCGAGCTGGGCTCATCGCCAGGATGTCGTACCAGCTTGGCATCGCCCAACCGCCATTGATAGTGACCGCCCGGCTGGGCGCCTGCGGTAGCACGAAACGGGTCGTCAACAAACGCTGTTGCAGCGCCTCGGCGACTGGCTGGAAGTCGTAACGATCGGCACCCAGGCCGTGCAGCCAGATGACGCACGCGTCGGCTGCGTTCGCGGGTTCGATGATCAGCGGCTCACTCATAGGTGTCTCCATTTCGGGGGGGCGCGCGTCAAGTTGGTGCGTCCGCAGAGGGAAAACGATGCAATCTGGAGCGAGGTTACCTGCACCGTGCGTAGCAATGAAGCGCATGGCTGCATCTGTACTGGCGTTCTGATTCTGGTACGTCCCTTGCTTTAACCAAGGAAGCTGATGCGCCGCATGTCTCCGGTACTCCTGCAGATAAGCGCATCAGGGGGGTTGCTGATAACCAAACGGCGGCTAGACTGGGGTCAGTTTCTTCTTCGATTCCTCGAAAGATTTCGAGCGACAGCCTGTGATCCGGGCAGAAGACACTAACCACAAGAATAAAAGCAAACTGGAGGTTTCGATGATAAGGGTTAAATCCACACTGGCCGTGCTTGGCGCTGCAACATTGTTGGGCACCAGCGGCTTGGCACAGGCGGGGGCTACTCTTGACGCAGTCAAGAGCAAGGGGTTTGTGCAGTGCGGCGTCAGCGACGGATTGCCGGGCTTCTCCTACACCGATGCCAAAGGCGAGTACAAAGGGATCGATGTGGATATCTGCCGTGCGGTTGCGGCTGCAGTGTTCGGCGATGCAAGCAAGGTGAAATACAGCCCCCTGACTGCAAAGGAGCGCTTCACTGCGCTACAGTCCGGCGAGGTGGATGTGCTTTCTCGTAACACCACCTGGACGAGTTCGCGTGACGCCGCAATGGGTCTGAACTTCACCGGCGTAACCTATTACGACGGTCAGGGATTTCTGGTCAACAAGTCGGTTGGCGTATCCAGTGCCAAGGAACTGGATGGTGCTACCGTCTGTATCCAGGCCGGTACGACCACTGAGCTGAACCTCTCCGACTACTTCCGCGCCAACAACCTCAAATACACCCCGATTACCTACGATACCTCCGACGAAAGCGCCAAGTCGCTCGAGTCCGGGCGTTGCGACGTGCTCACCTCTGACCAGTCCCAGCTCTACGCACAGCGCATCAAGCTGGCCAAGCCAGACGACTACGTTGTATTGCCGGAAGTGATTTCCAAAGAGCCGCTTGGCCCGGCTGTGCGTCAGGGCGATGAGGAATGGTTCGATATCGTTCGCTGGACCCTGTTCGGAATGATCAACGCCGAAGAGCTGGGTATCACTTCAGCGAATGTCGAGGAAATGGCCAAAAACACCAAGAACCCAGATGTGGCTCGTCTGCTGGGTACAGACGGTGAATACGGAAAGGATTTGAAGCTGCCTAAAGATTGGGCTGTGCAAGTCGTCAAGCAAGTCGGTAACTACGGCGAAGTGTTTGAGCGCAACATCGGCTCCGGTAGCGACCTGAAGATCGAGCGAGGCCTGAACGCGCTTTGGACCAATGGAGGTCTGCAGTACGCACCCCCAGTGCGTTGACCAAGCTGGGCCGGCGTCCTGCCGGCCTTGTTTCAGGGATATGCGCTGCCGGTGCCTATGCACCGGCAGCGCCGTATGAGGTTTCTTGATGCGAACCATTGCCAAAGCAGGTGCCACTCGTGGCTCGCTGCTCACGGACCCGCAGGCGCGTGCCTGGCTGTTCCAGGTCATTGCCGTCATAACAGTAGTAGGGATCGGCTGGTTTTTGTTTCACAACACCCAGACCAATCTTGCAAACCGGGGCATCACGTCAGGCTTCGGCTTTCTGAACAACGCTGCCGGCTTCGGCATCTCTCAACATTTGATCGACTACACCGAGAGCGACTCCTACGGTCGAGTCTTTTGGGTCGGTCTGCTCAATACCCTGCTGGTCAGCATCGTCGGGATCATCCTGGCGACCATCCTCGGGTTCATTCTCGGTGTCGCGCGGCTGTCACCCAATTGGCTGGTGCGCAAGATCGCGACGGTCTACATAGAGACCTTTCGTAACATTCCGCCGTTGCTGCAGATCTTCTTCGTCTACTTTGCGGTGATCGGTCCGCTGCCGGGGCCGAGGGAGAGTCTGAGCTTGTGGGACGTGGTGTTCATCAACAATCGCGGCGTTCAGATGCCCGCTCCTAGCGCAGGGGAAGGTTTCTGGCCGTTTTGGATTGCAATGTTCGTCGCGTTAGTTGCGATCGTCATGCTCAATCGCTGGGCACGCGAACGGCGTCATGCGACCGGCCAGACGTTTCCGGTCTTCTCCGCCAGCGTCGCGTTGTTTATTGCCATTCCTACGGTCTGCTCCGTGCTGATGGGAGCGCCTTTTTTGTGGGAGGTCCCCGAACTGCAGCGCTTCAACATTCGTGGCGGCTGGGTTGTGATTCCCGAGCTGGTGTCGATTGTGTTGGCTTTGGCGATCTATACCGCTGCGTTCATCGGTGAAACGGTCCGTGCGGGTATCCAGTCGGTCAGCCACGGGCAGACCGAAGCGGCCGCCTCGTTAGGTCTTCGTCCGGGGCGTGTCTTGCGTCTGGTGATCATCCCTCAGGCGATGCGGGTGATCATTCCACCGTTGACCAGCCAATACCTGAACCTGGCGAAAAACTCCTCGCTCGCAGCTGCGATTGGCTATCCGGATATGGTTTCCCTGTTCGCCGGTACGGTGCTGAACCAGACCGGCCAGGCAATCGAAACCATGGCCATCACCATGAGTGTGTACCTCGCCATCAGCATCAGCATCTCGCTGCTGATGAACTGGTACAACAAGCGCATTGCGCTGATCGAGCGGTAAGGACAAGCGCATGACAACTCATACTTTCAAACCGGACCTACCGGCACCGCCCACCAATATCGGTGTGCTGGGCTGGATGAGGGCCAACCTGTTTTCCAGCTGGATCAATACGCTACTGACCCTTTTCGGTCTCTACGTGATCTGGTTAGTCGTTCCACCGCTCATCGACTGGGCAATCATCAAGGCGGACTGGACTGGCGAAACCCGGGCCGACTGTACGCGTGAGGGCGCGTGCTGGGTGTTCGTACAGACGCGTTTCAGTCAGTTCATGTACGGCTTCTATCCGCCGGAACTGCGCTGGCGGGTAGATGCTACTGCCTGGCTCGCCATTATCGGTGCAGCGCCGCTGTTCCTTCGGCGGATGCCCGGAAAGGCACGCTACGGAATTGCCTTCCTGATTATCTATCCGCTGGTAGCGTACTGGCTGCTGCATGGTGGCTTCCTGGGGCTGGAAACAGTGCCCACGAGCCGCTGGGGCGGGCTGATGCTGACCATCGTCATCGCTGCCGTTGGTATTGCCGGTGCGTTGCCGCTCGGGATTCTCCTGGCGCTTGGTCGGCGCTCGGACATGCCGGCGATTCGGGTCCTGTGTATCACGTTCATCGAGTTCTGGCGTGGTGTTCCGCTGATTACCGTGTTGTTCATGTCGTCGGTGATGCTGCCGTTGTTTCTGCCGGAAGGCATGAACCTCGACAAGCTGATGCGCGCGATGGTGATGGTGATCTTCTTCGAGGCAGCCTACATAGCGGAAGTCGTGCGAGGCGGCTTGCAGGCAATCCCCAAAGGTCAGTACGAGGCGGCTGCGGCGATGGGCTTGGGCTACTGGCGCAGCATGGTGCTGGTGATCCTGCCGCAGGCGCTGAAGATGGTCATCCCCGGCATCGTCAATACCTTCATCGCACTGTTCAAGGACACCAGCCTGGTGATCATCATCGGCCTGTTCGACTTCCTCAATAGCATCAAACGCGCCACTTCGGACCCTGCCTGGCTGGGCATGTCGACCGAGGGCTATGTTTTTGCGGCACTTGTTTATTGGATTTTCTGTTTTGGCATGTCGCGCTATTCCATGCATCTGGAACGCAAGCTCGACACGGGTCACCGGAATTAGGAGCGACACATATGAATGAAACATCCTTGAATGGCCAGCAGGCCAAGCAGAGCGCCGAAGTCGTTATCCAGATGCAAGGTGTGCACAAGTGGTACGGTCAGTTTCACGTGCTCAAGGACATCAACCTGAACGTTACCCAGGGCGAGCGCATCGTGCTTTGCGGTCCGTCGGGGTCGGGCAAGTCCACAACCATTCGTTGCCTCAATCGCCTGGAAGAGCATCAGCAGGGTCGCATTGTCATTGATGGCGTAGAGCTGACCAACGACCTCAAGCAGATCGAGGCGATCCGCAGTGAGGTGGGCATGGTATTCCAGCACTTCAACTTGTTCCCGCACCTCACCGTGCTGCAGAACTGTACCTTGGCGCCCATGTGGGTACGCAAGATGCCCCGGCGCCAAGCCGAGGAGATCGCGATGCACTACCTCGAGCGGGTGCGTATCCCCGAGCAAGCCGATAAGTTTCCAGGGCAGCTTTCCGGGGGGCAGCAGCAGCGAGTCGCGATCGCGCGCGCGCTTTGCATGAAGCCGAAGATCATGCTGTTCGACGAGCCAACCTCGGCATTGGATCCGGAAATGGTCAAAGAGGTACTTGATACCATGGTCGGCCTCGCTGAAAGCGGTATGACCATGCTTTGCGTAACGCATGAGATGGGCTTTGCGCGCACTGTCGCTGACCGGGTGATCTTCATGGACAAGGGGGAAATCGTCGAAGAGGCTGAGCCCGAGACGTTCTTCACCAATCCGAACAACGAGCGCACCAAGCTGTTCCTGAGCCAGATCCTTCACTGATCAAACGCTACATCGAGGGAGAGCGATCGGTTTCGGCCGGTGCTCACCCTTGCACTGAGCTTAATTCGGCGGCGTCCCCTTAGCCTCGGGCGCCGTCATGGGCTAGAATACGCGGCCCGACTGCTCCCCTCTCCGAGGCTGTTCCGACGATGTTGATCCTGCGCGGCGCCCCCGCTCTTTCCGCCTTCCGTCACGGTAAGCTCCTGACTCAATTGACCGATAAGGTCCCCGCTGTAAGCGGGCTGTACGCCGAGTTTGCTCATTTCGCCGAGGTATCCGGCACGCTTGGTGCGGACGAGCAGCAAGTATTGGCCCGGCTGTTGAAGTACGGCCCCAGCGTTCCTGTTCAGGAACCTGCAGGGCGACTGTTTCTGGTGGTTCCGCGCTTCGGCACCATCTCGCCATGGTCGAGTAAGGCCAGCGACATCGTGCGTAACTGCGGCCTCGAGAAAATTCAGCGCATCGAGCGTGGCATTGCCTACTACGTAGAAGGCGAACTTTCAGATGCCGACGCTGGGCTGGTCGCAGCGGCTCTTCATGACCGAATGACTCAGCTGGTGCTCGAGCAGTTCGAGGCCGCGGCAGATCTGTTCAGCCACGCACAACCAAAGCCGCTGCGCGCTATCGATGTGCTGGGTGGCGGCCGCGCTGCGCTGGAAGAAGCCAATATGGAGTTAGGCCTGGCCTTGGCCGAAGACGAGATCGATTATCTGGTCACCAGCTTCAACGGCCTTGGGCGCAACCCGCACGACATCGAACTGATGATGTTTGCGCAGGCCAACTCCGAGCATTGTCGCCACAAGATATTCAATGCCAGCTGGGACATCGATGGCGAAAGCCAGGAGAAGTCGCTGTTCGGCATGATCAAGAACACCTTCCAGATGCATGGTGAAGGCGTGCTGTCCGCCTACAAGGACAACGCAGCCGTCATTGTCGGGAACGTGGCTGGACGTTTCTACCCGGACGCGGAAACGGGTGAGTACGCGGCGAACCAGCAGCCGGTGCACATCCTGATGAAGGTGGAGACGCACAACCACCCGACGGCGATTGCCCCGTTCCCCGGCGCCGCTACCGGCTCCGGCGGCGAAATTCGCGATGAGGGTGCGACCGGGCGCGGCGCAAAGCCGAAGGCCGGGCTGACAGGATTCACCGTATCCAACCTCAACATTCCTGGCTTCGAACAGCCTTGGGAAGTGCCGTACGGCAAGCCCGAGCGCATTGTTACGCCGCTCGATATCATGATTGAAGGCCCGTTGGGTGGCGCGGCGTTCAACAACGAATTCGGTCGCCCGGCCCTGAACGGTTATTTCCGGACCTTCGAGCAGGCGATCAGCACGCCGCGTGGAGAGGAAGTCCGCGGCTACCATAAGCCGATCATGCTGGCCGGCGGCATGGGCAACATCCGTGAAGAGCATGTGCAGAAAGCCGAAATATCGGTCGGCGGCAAGCTCATCGTACTCGGCGGCCCGGCGATGCTGATCGGTCTGGGCGGCGGCGCGGCATCCTCCATGGCGACTGGCAGCAGTTCGGCCGATCTGGATTTCGCCTCGGTGCAGCGTGACAACCCTGAAATGGAGCGTCGCTGTCAGGAGGTCATCGATCGCTGCTGGCAGCTCGGCGACAAGAACCCGATCAAGTTCATTCACGACGTCGGAGCCGGCGGTCTTTCCAATGCCTTCCCGGAACTGGTCAACGATGGGGGGCGAGGCGGTCGCTTCGAGCTGCGCAAGGTGCCCAATGATGAGCCCGGCATGGCACCGCATGAGATCTGGTGCAACGAATCCCAGGAGCGGTATGTATTGTCGGTCGATGCGGCCGATCTCGATCGTTTCGAGGAGATCTGCAAGCGTGAGCGTTGCCCCTTTGCCGTAGTCGGCGAAGCCACGGCTGAGCCGCACCTGACGGTAACGGACAGCCATTTCGGTAACAATCCGGTCGATATGCCGCTCAACGTTCTGCTCGGCAAAGCGCCGCGCATGCACCGCAGCGCCGTTCGCGAGGCCGAGCTTGGCGATGACTTTTCTGCTGACCAGGTCGACCTTGCCGAGGCGATCAGTCGCGTGCTTCATCACCCCGCGGTCGCCAGCAAGAGCTTCCTCATCACCATCGGCGATCGCAGCATTACCGGTATGGTCGCGCGCGATCAAATGGTCGGGCCCTGGCAGGTGCCAGTGGCCGACTGCGCGGTGACGGCTACCAGCTATGACGTCTATACCGGCGAAGCCATGGCCATGGGCGAGCGTACGCCGCTGGCTCTGCTGGATGCGCCCGCATCGGGCCGCATGGCAATTGGTGAAACACTGACCAACCTCGCAGCCGCGCGTATCGAAAAGATTTCAGACATCAAACTTTCCGCCAATTGGATGGCCGCGGCCGGCCATCCAGGCGAGGATGCGCGGCTATTCGATACGGTCAAAGCAGTCGGCATGGAGCTGTGTCCGGCGCTGGGCATCACCATTCCGGTCGGCAAAGATTCCATGTCGATGAAGACCCGTTGGAGTGACGAGGGCGCGGATAAGAGCGTGACCTCACCGCTCTCGCTGGTTGTGTCCGGTTTTGCCCCGGTCGTGGATGTCCGTCAGACCCTGACGCCGCAGCTGCGTCTGGACAAGGGCGAAACTGACCTGATCCTCATCGATCTGGGCCGCGGCCAGAACCGTATGGGGGCGTCCATTCTGGCGCAGGTCTATGGCCAGATGGCACGTCAGGCACCGGATGTGGATGATGCTGAGGATCTGCAAGCCTTCTTTGCCGTCATTCAGGGGCTCAACGCTGACGGGCTCTTGTTGGCATACCACGACCGCTCCGACGGTGGTTTGCTGACGACCGCCCTTGAAATGGCCTTCGCCGGACATTGCGGGCTCAACCTGAATCTGGAAGCGCTGGTCGAAACGGTCCAGCAGGTTCCGGCAGCGTTGTTCAACGAAGAGTTGGGTGCGCTGATCCAGGTTCGCCAGGGCGACACGCAGGTTGTTCTTGCTCAATTCAGCGCCGCGGGGCTTGCTGACTGCGTTTCGGTTATCGGCCAGCCAGTCAATAACGGCCATGTGGCAATCAAGTTTGACGGCGCAGACGTCTTCGCCGGTGATCGTCGTCTGCTACAGCGCCAGTGGGCCGAGACGAGTTATCAGATCCAGCGCCTCCGGGACAATGTCGACTGCGCCGACCAGGAGTTCGACGCGCTGCTTGAAGAAGATAACCCCGGGCTGAGCGTTACTCTCGGTTTCGACGTGAACGAAAACATCGCTGCGCCTTATATCAAGCGCGGCGTGCGACCTGAAGTGGCGATCCTGCGCGAGCAGGGCGTCAACGGTCAGACTGAAATGGCCGCTGCGTTCGATCGTGCAGGTTTCGCCGCAGTCGATGTGCACATGAGCGACATCCTGTCGGGGCGTATCAGCCTTGAGCGGTTCAAGGGGCTGGTCGCCTGTGGTGGTTTCTCGTATGGCGATGTGCTGGGGGCTGGCGAAGGCTGGGCCAAATCGATCCTGTTCAATGGTCGCGCACGGGAAGATTTCAGTGCCTTCTTTGAACGTAAGGACAGCTTCGCCCTTGGCGTCTGCAATGGATGTCAGATGTTGTCCAACCTTCACGAGCTGGTGCCTGGCAGCGAATCCTGGCCACACTTTGTACGTAACCGTTCCGAGCAGTTCGAAGCGCGTGTGGCGATGGTACAAATCCAGGATTCGCCGTCGATTTTCCTTCAAGGTATGGCCGGATCGCGTTTGCCGATCGCCATTGCGCACGGCGAAGGCCACGCCGAATTCGAGAGCGAAGAAGCCCTGCTTGAAGCCGACTTGTCCGGTACGGTAGCGCTGCGCTACATCGATAATCACGGCAAGGTCACCGAGCGTTATCCGGCCAACCCTGGCGGCTCGCCTCGAGGCATTACCGGTCTCACGACTCGGGACGGGCGTGTCACGATCATGATGCCGCACCCTGAACGCGTATTCCGTGCCGTGACCAACTCCTGGCGTCCGGACGAGTGGCAGGAGGACGGCGGCTGGATGCGCATGTTCCGCAATGCACGAGTCTGGGTAGATTGAGGCTGGACTGGGGCAGAAAGCCCGAAGCGCGCAAGCGCCTCGGGCTTTTTCTTGCCTATCAGAGAGGCGCCCCGCCATTCGTGAACCAAGCACTGACGCCAACGTCTGATCTTGACCTGGGGCACGCAAGGACGCTCAGGACCTGAACATTATTCACTCGGCGGAGCGCCGTCTCCGCTACCCGTTTTCTGTGCGGAGATGTTGATGTACAAGCTGTGTTTCTATGTCCCAGAGAGCCATCTGGATGCGGTCAAGAAAGCGGTTTTCGAGGCGGGAGCTGGCCGTATCGGTGCGTACGATAGTTGCTGCTGGCAGGTGCTTGGACATGGGCAATATCGCCCGCTGGAGGGCAGCGCGCCGTATCTGGGACAGCATGGCCAGGTCCAATTGGTATCCGAGTGGAAGGTCGAAATGGTAGTGGCTGATGAGTTGATTCACGACAGTGTCAAAGCGCTTAAGCGCACTCATCCCTACGAGACGCCTGCTTTTGAAGTGTGGCGGCTATCCGATCTGCAGTTCTGACTGAAGATGTGTCTAGTCCTGAAATAGGTTTACACCTGTTTCGCCTAGATTTGCGTTATCTAGAACGCTCGATGCACTGCATCGGGCGTTTTGTATTTCAGGGCCATATGCGGTCGCTCTGTGTTGTAGATCCTGATGGCCTCGCTGACCATCGATCTGGCCTGTATCAGGTCATCGGGACTCGCTAACAGTAATTCGTTCTTCAGAACTCCATTCACCCGCTCCGCAAGCGCGTTCTGATAGCAGTCGTATCCATCTGTCATCGAACACTGGACGCCATGGCGCTTGTGCAGCGCCTGGTAGAGAGCCGAGCAATACTGTATTCCTCGGTCGGAGTGATGGACGAGTGCATGATTACCCTGCCGCTCTTTCAATGCCTGCCGGAACGCGACCGCCACTGATTCTGCTTGCAAGCCCTCATGGACGTGATAGCCGACGATTTTTCGTGAGTAGGCATCAGTGACCAAGCTCAGATACAGAGGGCCGTTTCGACCTGGCAGGTATGTGATATCCGCTACCCACACGTGGTTGGGCGCTTTCGCCTTGACCTGATCAGGCCCTGATTTGAGCAGGTTTGGGTGCCGATAAAAGCGATGAAAACTCTGGGTGGTCTTGTGATAGGCACGCTTGGGCTGGATCAATAACCGGCGCTCTGCCAGGATCCTGAACAGCCGATCACGCCCCACTTTCAAGCGGTCATTGGCCTGGCTGCGCAGAAGATAATGCAGCTTGCGCGTACCGATCCGCGCTTGGCGCAGCCTTATGCGCTGAACATATTGCGCGACCTGTTCATCCTGTCTATGACGCTCATCAGCAACACGGTTGCGCTTGTAGTAAGCCTGACGACTGATGGATAGAAACTGGCAAGCCCTGACGATGGTCAGCCCTTGGATTTGTTCTTGCGAGAGGACTTGCCGGGTCGCTTTTTTACGATCGAGACGCCGTAATCCTTCTCCAGCACATCGACCACGGCTTCGAAAAACTGGGCCTTCTGACTCGTGAACTGAAGTTGTTGCTCCAGCTCCTTGATACGTTGCTCAGGCGTAAGGTCTTTGGGATCGGTCACGGCTTGGCTCCTGTCGGCTCGAATGGATGCCCCCTGGCTCCAATCCTGCCGACCATGCTTACGCAACCATACCAAAACGGTGGATCGGCCCTGAATGCCGTAGCGCTGCTGAGCCTGTTTGTAGGTCAGCTCGCCTTTTTCGACCTGATCAACCACCGCCAATTTAAAGGTCAGCGAATAATCACGCTGTGTACGCTTAACACCTTGCTCCATCGAACTCTCCAAATTCGCAGGCAGAAGGTGTAAACCTTATTTAGGACGGGACAATGCTCGAAGAAAAGCCGAGTCGCCACTAGGGACTCGGCTTTTTTAGCCTCATCCGAGACGATCAGACGCTGACGCTGAAGCGAACCTCGATATTTCCGCGTGTAGCGTTGGAGTACGGGCAGACCTTATGAGCGGCTTCGGTCAGCTGTTCGGCTGTGGACCGTTCCAAGCCAGGCAGGCTGACGTTCAGCTCCACTTCAAGACCGAAACCTCCGGGAATCTGGCCTATGCCAACCTGACCCGAGACCGAGGTATCGGCAGGAAGCGGTAGCTTCAGCTGGCTCGCAGCGAACTTGAGTGCGCCAATGAAGCAAGCCGAATATCCCGCGGCGAACAGTTGCTCAGGGTTGGTGCCATCACCGCCTTGTCCGCCGAGCTCGCGGGGAGTGGACAGTTTTACGTCAAGCAGACCGTCGGACGATGCGGCTCGGCCGTCGCGGCCTCCGATTGCGGTCGCAGTGGCTGTATAGAGCGGCTTGATGCTTTGCATGATTCGCTTCCTTCGCTTGCTGCAAGCTCGGCGACGGTTCAGGGGCGAATCTCAATCAGGGTGCCGTCTTTGACCAGATTCCAGATCTCACGCATGTCATCGTTTTTAAGCGCGATGCAGCCTTCGGTCCAGTCGAGCGTGTGGAAGTACCATTCGGGATACTCCTCGTCCACCGGTGTGCCGTGCAGCATGATCATGCTGCCCGGTTTCACACCTTCGCTACTCGCGCGGGCCAGGTCGTTCGCATTCGGGTAGGAGATGTGCATCGCCAGGTTGTACTTGTCAGAGACTTTGCGCCAGTCGATCCAGTAGAAACCCTCGGGGGTGCGCTGGTCGCCTTCGCGTTGTTTGGGGCCGGCTTGCTTGCCGAGGGACACGCGGTAACTTTTCATGCTAACGCCGCGGCTGATCAAGTGAAGCTTACGCTCGGACTTCACCACCAGGACCTTATCAATAAAAGCATCGCCGAGGGCTGGGGTCGCGTTGGCGTGGGAGAGGGCGGCAAAACTAAAGCAGACTATCGCTAACAGCCAGCGCATTGGTGCAAATCCTGAATCCAAACTGCATCAGACCTGTTCGCGCGCCACCCGCATTGCTTCGATGGCCTCGTTACGCACCGGGAAGGCCTGCTGCACCCGGTCGGCAAAGAAGTATTCTAGGGTACGGCCCACGGTCGGGAAAGCGAGCTCTGACCAAGGGATGTCTGCCTGATCGAATAGCCTGACCTCCAGGCTTTCCTCGCCGACGCCGAAATCATGGTCGACCAACGAGGCACGGTAAAACATATAGACCTGATTGATATGTGGCAGGTCGAACAGGGTGTAGAGCTGGAGATCGGTCACCCGAGCGCGGGCTTCCTCGAGTGTTTCGCGTTCAGCGGCCTGTTGGACGGTTTCACCGTTCTCCATAAACCCTGCCGGCAGGGTCCAGTAGCCGCGCCTGGGTTCGATGGCCCTTTTGCACAACAACACCTGGCCATCAAGCACGGGCAGACAGCCCGCTACGATTCGCGGGTTCTGATAGTGAATCGTATCGCAGTCACCACAGACGAAACGGGCTCGGTTATCGCCTTCGGGAATCCGTGTCGTTATCGACCCACCACACTGGCTACAGAAATTCATCGCGATTCCTATGTTTCGGTTGGTTGTGTTAACCGAGCTGTGCATGCCCAGGGGCCGGCTCTTGCTGAGAGCTGCTCGAACCTGAAAAGTTTTTCCGGCGCTTCAATGAGCTCAGTGCCCGTTGAGCCAGATCGGCTCCTGCAGTTTAGGCTTCGTCTGTCTTGGGCGACTTGGTGATTCATGCCATGATGCCAGGCAAAGACGGAAAGAGAAGTTTCATGCTGGACAAGATTCTCCAACGGGTGCGTGACTATTCTCCGCATCTTCTGGAGCCCGAAGCCCGAATGCCTGAGGCGGCGGTGCTGATGCCAATCACCCGGGGCAATTCGCCGGAGCTGGTGCTTACCCTTCGTGCCAGCGGCCTCTCTACACACGGTGGAGAGGTGGCTTTCCCTGGAGGTCGACGAGACCCAGAAGATCGTGACCTTGTACATACCGCTCTGCGTGAGGCCGAGGAGGAGGTCGGGCTCCCGCCAGGTATCGTCGAGGTGGTGGGGCCTCTGAGCAGTCTCGTGTCGATTCACGGAATTCACGTCACCCCTTTCGTTGGCATCGTGCCTGACTACGTCGAGTACCGTCCGAATGATGCAGAGATAGCCTCGGTGTTTTCTGTACCCTTGGAGTTCTTCTGCAACGATCCACGCGAAATCACGCACCGGATCGATTACCAGGGCGGCGCCTGGTACATACCGTCCTATCAGTATGGGGACTACAAAATCTGGGGGCTCACCGCGATCATGATCGTCGAATTGGTGAACCTGATATACGACGCCGGTATCGAGATGCGCCGCGCGCCGGCTTCCTACGTCGATCTGAGCAAAAAGAGGCCATGACCGTGAAATATCGCCTGGGTGACTCCCTCGTCGAAACCCATCCCGACAGCTGGGTCGCACCAAACGCCACATTGGTCGGCAAGATCCGCCTCGATGCGTGCGCCAATGTCTGGTTTGGTGCCGTGCTACGTGGAGACAACGAGCTGATCCATATCGGCGAGAACAGCAATGTCCAGGATGGTAGCGTTATGCATACCGATATGGGCTACCCCTTGACGCTCGGCACTGGCGTCACGGTTGGGCACAACGCGATGCTTCATGGTTGCAGCGTCGGCGATTACAGCTTGGTCGGCATCAATGCCGTCATCCTCAACGGCGCGAAAATAGGCAAGTACTGCATCATTGGGGCTAACACACTGATTGCCGAGGGTAAGGAAATCCCTGATGGGTCACTGGTGGTGGGCTCTCCCGGAAAGGTGGTGCGAGAGCTGACCGAACAGCAGAAGAAAATGCTTGAGGCGAGCGCTGCCCATTACGTACACAACGCTCAGCGCTACGCTCGCGATCTGGTGGAGCAAGAGGATTGAGCCAGCAGGAAAAGCCAGTTGCGTCGCCTTGCGTCAGTATATGTGCCCTCGATGACGATGATATCTGTACCGGATGCCAGCGCAGCATTGACGAGATTCGCCGTTGGGGCCGTATGGACAATGTCGAGCGGCGCGAGGTGTTGCTGCTTGCCCATGAGCGGGCCAGGGCGGCCGGGCTTCTGCTCTGACCGGCGTAACGCGCGATGAACGCTTCCTTACCTGTCGAATAACGAGGTACACAATGCCCAGAATCGGTACACCGCTGTCGACCAGCGCCACCCGCGTACTCCTTTGCGGCTCCGGGGAGCTCGGTAAAGAGCTGGTCATTGAGTTGCAGCGTCTGGGTGTAGAAGTCATTGCTGTCGACCGTTATGCCAACGCGCCGGCCATGCAGGTTGCGCACCGTCACCATGTGATCGACATGCTCGATGGTGCTGCGCTGCGGGCGGTCATCGAGCAGGAAAAGCCGCACTTCATCGTTCCAGAAATCGAGGCCATCGCTACGGCGACACTGCTGGACCTTGAGGGCGAAGGCTATACGGTCATACCGACCGCAAGGGCTGCTCAGCTAACCATGAACCGCGAAGGTATTCGCCGTCTTGCCGCGGAAGAGCTAGGGCTGCCTACATCTCCGTATCGTTTCGCCGACTCCCTGGATGAATGCCGGGCTGCGACCCACGCAATCGGTTTTCCCTGTCTGATCAAGCCCGTTATGAGTTCTTCCGGAAAGGGCCAGTCGGTCCTGCGCAGCGAGGCCGATGTCGTCAGCGCCTGGGATTACGCACAGGCTGGCGGTCGCGCAGGAAAGGGGCGGGTGATCGTTGAAGGATTCATCGATTTCGACTACGAAATCACGTTGCTGACCGTCCGCCACGCGGGCGGAACGGCCTTCTGCCAACCAGTCGGCCATCGCCAGGAAAAAGGTGACTATCAAGAGTCATGGCAGCCACAGCCGATGACAGGCGCAGCCATGGCCGAGGCCGAGCGAATCGCCTTGGCCGTCACCGATGCCCTGGGTGGACGCGGTATCTTTGGCGTTGAGCTGTTTATCAAGGGCGACAAGGTCTGGTTCTGCGAAGTGTCACCGCGACCGCATGATACGGGGCTTGTAACGCTGATCTCCCAAGACCTCTCCGAGTTTGCACTGCATGCGCGTGCAATTCTCGGTCTGCCAATCCCTGCGATTCGGCAGTTCGGTCCATCTGCATCGGCCGTGGTGCTGGTGGAAGGCGAATCCGATCGGGTGAGCTTCGGCAATCTGGCCGCTGCGATGTCGGAGCCGGATACCGCGCTGCGGCTGTTTGGCAAGCCTGGCGTGAGTGGTCAACGTCGAATGGGGGTTGCGCTGGCGCGTGACGCATCGATTGAGGCTGCCCGTGCAAAAGCCTTTCGGGCGGCCTCGTCGATAGACACTGAGCTTTAGCAGGAAGCCTGGCTCAGCTACATCGGGCTCATTCGTCGGTCGTCGTCGTGTCCTGGGTGGTGTCGTCTGCTACCCAGGCACGAACGCTCTTCACGCGGTTATCCGCTGCTTGCAAGATCTCGAGACGGTACTGGTCTATTTGCAGGCAGATACCGCTGTCAGGGATGTGCTCAAGCGCTTCGGTAATCAGGCCGTTGAGGGTCTTCGGGCCTTCGCAGGGCAATTGCCAGCCCAGGGCGCGGTTGACTTCTCGCAAATAGGCGGCGCCGTCTATCACCAGGGTACCGTCATCCTGAGGGTGTATGTCCGGGCTGCGAAGCGCGTCCTGATTGCTGAACTCGCCGACGATCTCTTCGAGGATATCTTCCAGGGTAACGATGCCCAGCACATCACCGTACTCATCAACGACAATACCAATTCGGCGTTTCTGCTTCTGGAAATTGACCAGTTGGGTCGACAGTGGCGTGCTTTCGGGAATGAAGTAGGGCTCGTTGCAGGCTTCCAGCAAGCTCTCCCGCGTCAGTTGGTCATGACTGAGCAGGCGTGCGATCTGCCGCATATGCACGATGCCTTCGATCTGGTTGATGTCCTTGCGAAACACCGGAAGGCGGGTGTGTGGCGTGGTCCGCAGCTGCGTCACGATTGTTTCGAGGTCATCCTCCAGGTCTATCCCGGCGACCTCGTTACGCGGAATCATGATGTCGTCGACCGTTACCTTTTCCAGGTCGAGGATGCCTAACAGCATGCTTTGCCGTTTCATGGGCATGTCGCTGCCTGACTCATGCACAACGCTGCGCAGCTCTTCCGTGGACAAGCTGTCGCTACCCTTGTTGGATAGGTCCACCCCGAGCAGTCGGAGCAATCCATTACTGACCCAGTTGAGCAGAGCGACCAGCGGGTACAGCACTTTTTGCAGGGCAATAAGCGGGAGGCTGACCGGGTAGGCGACCGCTTCCGGTCGGAGGGCGGCGAGGGTCTTGGGCGTTATTTCGCCGAAGATCAGCAAAACGATTGTCAGGCCGAAGGTTGCAATGGCGATTCCGGCTTCGCCCCATAGCTTCATCGCCAGGACGGTGGCAATCGCAGACGCCAGGATGTTAACGAAGTTATTGCCGACCAGAATGGTCCCGAGCAGCCGGTCAGGACGCTCAAGCAGAGCGCTGGCGCGCTTCGCGCCACGGTGTCCTTCCTTGGCCTGGTGGCGCAGCCGATAGCGGTTCAGGCTGAGCATCCCTGTCTCGGAACTGGAGAAGAATGCTGAGCACAGGAGCAGACAGACCAGCATGCCGACGAGATAGCCGGGGTGTAGATTCTCCACGTGGCGGGGTCCTAGATGTGCAGGATGAATTCGCGAACCAGCTTGCTGCCAAAATAGGCCAGCATCAGCAGGCAGAAGCCGGCCAGCGTCCAGCGAATGGCTTTATAACCACGCCAGCCCAGCTGATGACGGCCCCATAGCAGCAGGCCAAAGACCACCCACGCGACGACCGAGAGCAGTGTCTTGTGTACCAGATGCTGCGCAAAGAGATTCTCCAGAAAGATCCAGCCGGAAATCAACGATGCCGACAGCAGCAGCCAGCCCGCCAGCAGAAAGCTGAACAGCAGACTTTCCATGGTCTGCAAGGGTGGAAAATTCTTAATCAGGCCGGATGGGTGCTTGTGTTTGAGGTGGTGATCCTGCAGCAGCAGCAGTAATGACTGGAACACTGCAATGGTGAGCATCCCGTAAGCAAGGATGGAAAACAGGATGTGCGCCAAGATACCCGGTTCTTCTTCGATAGCAGGTGCAGTGCCGGACGGTGCGAACTGGGCGAATAAAACGGTCAGGCAGCCGAGCGGAAAGAGCAGCAGCAGCAGGTTTTCAACTGGCATTCGGTAGAGTGCAAGCAGGATCAGCAGAATTACGGCTGCGGCAATCAGACTTGATGCTGTGAAAAAGTCCAGGTGCAGGCCGCTGGGTGACAACAGCTGGAAGAACAGGCTGACCGCGTGGGCCACAAGCGCTACAGCGCCCAAGGCCAGAAGCAGACGTTTGTCCGGCAC
This sequence comes from Stutzerimonas stutzeri, assembly GCF_051028275.1. Lineage (GTDB taxonomy): Bacteria > Pseudomonadota > Gammaproteobacteria > Pseudomonadales > Pseudomonadaceae > Stutzerimonas > Stutzerimonas stutzeri_AS. The sequence continues at coordinate 3,214,200 of NZ_CP069269.1, read as the reverse complement.
GGTGCGTTGCGCGAGGCGCAGGCCCTGGTATCCGGTGACACCAGCATAGAGGCAGGCGGCAGCTAGACTCGGGAGCAAAGGGTGCATAGGTCTGTTAGCAGGCTCGAAAGGCGATGAGTGTGGCACAAACATAGAACGCACAAAAGTGCGCGGTTGACGACGTGCTTGGGGTTGTTGGGAGGTGTCGAAGCGACGCCCGATCGCAACGAGATTGTCATGAGGTTGGCTTGCTTGACGAAAAGCATGGGTGGCGGGGTACCGGCGGGGGGCTCGCAGCTTCTATAATCGCTGCATTAACCACACCCAGCGTGGAAACGGCACATGTTTGAAAACCTAACCGACCGCCTCTCTCAGACGCTGCGCCATGTTACCGGCAAGGCAAAGCTGACTGAGGACAACATCAAGGACACCCTGCGCGAAGTGCGAATGGCGCTGCTCGAAGCCGACGTTGCGCTGCCCGTGGTCAAGGAGTTCGTGGCCAGGGTCAAAGACAGGGCTGTGGGTACGGAGGTCTCCAAAAGCCTGACACCAGGTCAGGCCTTTGTGAAGATCGTTCGCGCCGAGCTGGAAGAGCTGATGGGGGCGGCCAACGAAGATCTCGCACTCAGTGTTGTGCCGCCCGCCGTTGTGCTGATGGCTGGTCTTCAGGGAGCGGGCAAGACGACAACGGTTGGCAAGCTGGCGCGCTTCCTCAAAGAGCGTAAGAAGAAGTCGGTGCTGGTAGTGTCTGCCGACGTTTATCGTCCTGCAGCCATCAAGCAGTTGGAGACACTTGCGGCCGAAGTCGGCGTAACCTTCTTTCCTTCTGACACCAGTCAGAAGCCAGTCGAGATTGCCCAAGCGGCTATTCGTGAGGCGAAGCTCAAATATATAGATGTCGTTCTGGTCGATACGGCGGGGCGTCTGGCCATTGATGCCGAGATGATGGCCGAAATCCAGGCTGTTCATGCAGCGATCAAGCCGGCCGAGACCCTGTTCGTGGTTGACGCCATGACGGGCCAGGATGCGGCGAATACGGCCAGGGCGTTCGGTGAGGCGCTTCCGCTGACAGGTGTGGTGCTGACCAAGGTCGACGGCGACGCGCGAGGCGGTGCAGCGCTTTCGGTGCGCCACATTACCGGCAAGCCGATCAAGTTCCTGGGTATGGGCGAGAAGAGTGACGCCCTGGAGCCGTTCCATCCGGATCGAATTGCGTCTCGGATCCTCGGCATGGGCGATGTGCTCAGTCTGATCGAGCAGGCCGAGCAGACGCTTGACCGGGAAAAGGCCGAGAAGCTCACCAAGAAGTTGAAGAAGGGCAAGGGCTTCGATCTGGAAGATTTTCGAGATCAGCTTCAGCAAATGAAAAACATGGGCGGGCTTGGCGGTCTGATGGACAAGCTCCCGTCAATAGGGGGCATGAATCTGTCGCAGATGGGAAATGCTCAGGGTGCGGCTGAAAAGCAGTTCAGGCAGATGGAGGCCATCATCAACTCGATGACCCCTGTGGAACGGCGCAACCCGGACATTATCAGTGGCTCTCGCAAGCGGCGTATTGCGATGGGTTCCGGCACGCAGGTTCAGGACATTGGTCGCCTGATCAAGCAGCACAAGCAGATGCAGAAGATGATGAAGAAGGTCTCCGGCAAAGGCGGCATGGCCAAGATGATGCGCGGCATGGGCGGGATGTTCCCAGGTGGCGGAGGCGGAATGCCCAAGTTCTAGATTCCGAGCCTTTCAGCGGGCCTGTGCGAGCCTCCGCCGAGGCTGAACAGGCCCGCTGCCAAGGCCTGCGGTTGTTTTTGAAAAAGCCATTTGCAAAAGTCCGGATAATCCTTAGAATATGCGGCCTTTCGGGCCCTGGGCCCTGCATTCAGATTTGCTGTACCGACTACAGGAACGATGTTCACATGGTAACTATTCGTCTCGCCCGTGGCGGCTCCAAGAAGCGCCCTTTCTACCACCTGACCGTGACCAACAGCCGCAACCCGCGCGATGGTCGTTTCGTTGAGCGCATCGGTTTCTTCAACCCGATCGCTTCGGGTGCGGAAGTGAAGCTCTCTGTAAACCAGGAGCGTGCTACTTACTGGCTGAGCCAGGGCGCACAGCCGTCTGAGCGCGTTGCTCAGCTGCTGAAGGAAGCTGCCAAGGCCGCTGCCTAAGTACATGAACGCAGCGTCTGCTCCGGCCGAAGACCTGATCGTTATCGGCAAAATCGTTTCGGTGCATGGCGTGCGTGGTGACGTAAAGGTCTACTCCTTTACCGATCCTATCGACAATCTGCTGGACTATCGTCGCTGGACGCTGAGGCGAGGTGCGGAGGTCAAGCAGGTTGAGCTGGTCAAGGGTCGCCTGCAAGGCAAGATTCTGGTGGCTACGCTGAAGGGACTGACGGATCGGGAGGAGGCGCGTAGCTACGCCGACTTCGAGATCTGCATTCTGCGCAGTGAATTGCCCCCGCTGACTGGCGAGGATGATTACTACTGGTACCAGCTCCAGGGCCTAACGGTCATCAACCAGCTCGGGCAAGTGCTCGGCCGAGTCGATCATCTGCTCGAGACCGGCGCCAACGATGTGCTGGTGGTCAAGCCGTTCGACGGTAGCCTGGATGACCGCGAACGTTTGCTGCCCTACACCGACCCTTGTGTATTGAAGGTCGACCTGGAAGCGGGCGAGATGCGCGTCGAATGGGATGCGGACTTCTGAGCGACATGTCCGGTTTACGTGTCGATGTGATCAGTCTGTTTCCCGATATGTTTGCGGCTATCGGTGAATATGGCATCACCAGCCGTGCAGTTAAGCAAGGGCTGCTCCAGTTACAGTGCTGGAACCCTCGGACTTATACCGAGGATCGTCACCAAACAGTCGATGACCGTCCTTTCGGCGGCGGCCCTGGCATGGTGATGAAGATCAAGCCGCTGGAATTGGCGCTTGCAGATGCACGGCAAGCGGCAGGTGACAAGGCGAAGGTGATCTACCTGTCGCCCCAGGGACGTCAGCTCAAGCAAGCTGATGTCCAGGATCTGGCGAAAGAGGAGCGACTGATCCTCATCGCAGGTCGTTACGAAGGTATCGACGAGCGTTTCATCGAAACGCACGTGGATGAAGAATGGTCGATTGGCGACTATGTTCTGTCCGGCGGTGAATTGCCGGCCATGGTGCTGATCGATGCAGTGACCCGCCTGCTCCCTGGGGCGTTGGGTCATGCTGATTCTGCCGAGGAGGATTCGTTTACCGACGGCCTGCTCGACTGCCCGCACTACACGCGCCCTGAGGTGTATGCGGATAAACGTGTTCCTGAGGTACTGCTTAGCGGTAACCATGAGCACATCCGGCGCTGGCGTTTACAGCAGTCCCTTGGAAGGACCTGGGAACGTCGCGCTGATCTTCTGGATAGCCGCTCGCTTTCTGGGGAAGAACAAAAGCTGCTGACGGAATATATCCGGCAGCGGGACGATAGTTAAACGTATCGATGGCACGCCAGAGGGCCTGCCTTAGGAGCAAACAGCATGACCAATAAGATTATCCAGGCGCTCGAAGCTGAGCAGATGACCAAAGAACTGCCTCCGTTCGCCCCGGGTGACACCGTAGTCGTCCAGGTCAAGGTGAAAGAAGGCGAGCGTGAGCGTCTGCAGGCCTTTGAAGGTGTTGTGATCGGCAAGCGTAACCGCGGCCTGAACAGTGCGTTCACTGTTCGCAAGATCTCCAACGGCGTGGGCGTTGAGCGTACTTTCCAGTACTACAGTCCAATGGTCGACAGCCTCAGCGTCAAGCGCCGTGGTGATGTGCGCAAGGCCAAGCTGTACTACCTCCGCGCGCTGTCCGGCAAAGCAGCCCGCATCAAGGAAAAGCTTTCCTGAGCAAAGCTTCTTCAAAAAAAGCAGCCTTCGGGCTGCTTTTTTTATGGGCGCTCGTTGGTGGGGCTGTGGCACGCATTTCGAGAAGCGTGATCGTGTAGTTCGAGCGGACGCAGCGCCGATCATCCTGGCGCAGCATGCGCGGTTGGGTAGCGGCCCAGTCAGGGTAGAGCAGGGTGCCGCGGCTCGGTTTTGCTTGCGGTCTGGTCTTGTTCGGCGTCGATCAGAGCAATCAACGTCCACCCGGCTTCCGGTTTGAGCCGTGCATCAGGGTGGAACACATGGGTGTGACCATGTTTGTCTAGCGCGAAATACAAGATGGCACCAGGGCCGTGCAGCGCCTGATACTCCCGCCAGCCGAAGGTCTCCGTCAGCTTGTTGCTCTTGAGCACGTCACCTCGGGCCAAACGTGCCGCTAGTTCGGAGTAGGTCAATGTCGGCGCTCCTAACGGCCGGCCGCGATGCTCATCGCTGGGTCGATGCTTGTCGCTGCGTCGATTTTCCTGGGTGCTTGCCAGGTTGAAGAGTCGATCTACTCCGAATTCGTGACGGAAGCGCATAGCGGCGAGGGTATTCATTTCACCAACAGGCGACAACGCCAGCAGGTGTCCAAGCCCAACGAGGTCGAGGTGATTCTCAGCATGTTGCGAGGCGGGGTTGCCGTAATAGGTCGGCAAGTTCTCCATTCGTGCTGCGCGGATATTGTCCCAACTGGAGTCTGTGAGCATGACTCTCACGCCTTGCTCGTTCAGCGCGCAACCGATGGCCCTTGCCACGGGATTGGCGCCTACGATCAGGAAACCGCTTGGCGGAGGCTCAGCGACCTTGAGCAGTCTCGCCAAGGGGCGTGCGGTTGCGCTCTGTAGAACAACGGTGCCGATGATGATTGCGAAAGTCAGTGGGACCAGGAGCAGGGCGTTATCGTGGCCTGCTTCATCCAGGCGAACCGCAAAGATTGCCGATACGGCAGCCGCTACGATCCCGCGCGGAGAAATCCAGGCGAGTAGGAGTCGCTCCTGCCAGCTCAGCTTAGAACCCCAGGTACACAGGGCGATGCTCAAGGGGCGGGCGACGAACTGAACAATAATCAAAAGGACCAGTACCGTAGGGCCTAGCGCGGTGAGTGCAGCCAGATCCAGCCTGGCTGCAAGCAGAATGAAGAGCCCTGAGATGAGCAGAATGCTGAGGTTTTCCTTGAAGTGCAGGATGTCACGCACGTCAACGTTACGCATGTTTGCCAGGCAGATCCCCATCAGCGTCACAGCCAGTAAACCGGATTCATGCACCAGCGTATTGGCGACTACAAATACGCCGAGCACCGATGCAAGTGTCGCCAGGTTTTGCAGATATTCGGGTAGCCAATGCCGCTTCACCAGCTGGCCGAATGCCCAGCCGCCGGTCACGCCGAGTAGCGTTCCGCACAGTATCACCGCACCAAAGGTCTGCAGGCTTTGTGTCCAGGCGGCTTCCATTCCCCGCGTAATGATGAAGCTGTAAACGACCACCGCAAGCAAGGCGCCAATGGGATCGATGATGATGCCTTCCCATCGCAAGATGTTGGCGACCGCTGCATTGGGCCGAACCACGCGCAGCATGGGGACGATCACGGTCGGCCCGGTGACAAGCGTTAAGCTGCCCAGCAGAAGCGCAAGATCCCAATCGAAGCCGAGCAGCCAGTGGGCGGCTAGGGTAATCACGCCCCAGGTCGTCAGTGCGCCGATACTGATCAGTCGGCGCACCACTGTCCCGATTCCCGGCAGCTCTGAAAGACGCAGCGTCAAACTGCCTTCGAAAAGAATCAACGCAACGGCGAGCGATACTAAGGGGAATAGCAGGGGACCGAACAGCTGGGTCGGGTCCAGCCATCCAAGTACGGGACCCGCGAGAATCCCGCTCAGCAACAGAAAAAGGATTGCAGGTAGCCGTAGTCGCCATGCAAGCCATTGGCTGGCGAGTGAGGCAATGCCAAGGGCAGCGAGGGAGAAGAGAATGTCCTGTTCGGTCATGGTTACCAGGCGGTCAGAGGTTGCGGAGCGGCGGCCCGGGAGGCCAGCTGGCTGGCCCGATACTCGAGCCGCTAGCTAGTCTGACAGTGCGAAAGCCGTTCAGGTCTGCCAATCGGGCGGCTAGCTGGTATGTGCGGTCTATGGAACACTTGCTGTTCGTGTTTCCTTGTGTGAGCGCTATGCCAGCTCTGGACGACCCAATCATTGATCGATTCCTTGATGCCCTCTGGCTTGAGAAAGGCCTTTCGGATAACACCCGGAATGCCTATCGCAGTGACTTGATGCTTTTCAATGGCTGGCTCGATGAGCGTGGCGGGCGATTGGTCGATGCGGGGCGGGAGGCAATTCTTGATCATCTTGCCTGGCGTTTGGCCCACAACTACAAAGCCCGTTCCACCGCGCGGCTGTTGTCCGGTCTGCGTGGTTTCTATCGATTCCTGCTAAGAGACGGACTGATCTCGATTGATCCCACCCTGCGAGTCGATCTGCCTCAGCTTGGGCGTCCGCTGCCCAAGGCATTGTCCGAGGCAGACGTCGAGGCGCTGCTGGCCGCGCCGGACCTGGGCGATCCGCTGGGGCTACGCGACCGGGCGATGCTGGAGGTGCTCTACGCCACTGGCCTAAGGGTGACCGAACTGGTCAGTCTCAGCCTGGAGCAAATCAATCTCCGTCAGGGCGTGTTGAGGACGTTCGGCAAGGGCAACAAGGAGCGTCTGGTTCCGTTGGGCGAAGAGGCCATGCACTGGCTGGCACGCTATCTACGCGACGGCCGCGATGTGCTGCTCGCTGGCAGGGCCAGTGATGTGGTTTTTCCGAGTCGGCGCGGGGATCAGATGACCAGGCAGACGTTCTGGCATCGAATCAAGCTGCACGCCCAGCAGGCCGGCATCGCTGCGTCGATTTCACCCCATACACTGCGACACGCGTTTGCCACGCACCTGCTCAATCATGGTGCAGACCTTCGAACCGTGCAGATGCTGCTCGGCCACAGTGACTTGTCCACGACACAGATTTACACGCACATCGCGCGTACCCGACTGCAGGATCTCCATGCGCAGCATCATCCGCGCGGATGATCAGCAACGGATGCGGGGAGCAATCCACAGAACTCGATGAGTGAAGCCCGGCGTAACGCGCTGTGGGATAGGGCTATGTTAATCTGCCGGCCCTTACTCGATCGAAGTCGCCAGGAGATCCCATGCGCGTGAATCGTATATTTGCTGCTGTAGCCCTCGGTCTCGTCAGCTCCATCGCCCTGGCTGATGCCGACAAGGCAATCCGTGAGTCGCTGAATGCGATCCAGCCGGGCATGCCCATCGAGGCTATTGCCGAAAGCCCGATGGAAGGGGTCTATCAAGTTCAGCTCAAAGGCGGTCGACAGCTTTATGCAAGCGCAGACGGGCAGTTCCTGATACAGGGCTACATGTTCCAGTTCAAGGATGGGCAGGCGACCAACCTGACCGAGCAGGCCCAGAGCCGGTCGGTTGCAAAGGCGATTGACGCTGTTCCAACCAGCCAGATGGTCGTATTTTCGCCGGACAAGCCGAAAACTCATATCACGGTGTTCACTGACACCGACTGCGGCTACTGCCAGAAGCTGCACAGCGAAGTGCCAGAGCTGAACCGTCTAGGTGTTGAGGTTCGCTATATGGCCTTTCCGCGGCAGGGAATGGGTAGCCACGGGGCCAACACGCTGACCAGCGTATGGTGTGCAAAGGATCGCCAGGCTGCGATGAACAAGGCTAAGGCACGCGAGGATGTGCCAGCCGCGAGCTGCGACAACCCGGTTGCCGAGCAGTATGAATTAGGTCAGCTCATCGGTGTTCAGGGCACTCCAGCCATCATTCTCGCCGACGGCCAGGTCATTCCTGGCTACCAGCCTGCGCCGCAGCTGGCCGAGCTAGCCCTGAAAGCTGAGTAACGAACGGGGCAGTCTCTCTGGTCTCAAGGATGCTGTCCCAGGTTTCACCCGTCCGCTGAACTGTTCCGCCCCTCGTGTTCAAACTCAGAAAGCAACGCGAGGAGGTGAGAAAATGAAGCTCGAGGGTTCCTGTCATTGCAAGGCCGTTCGTTTTTCTTTGGAATCGGCCGAGCCCTACCCATTCATGCACTGTTACTGCTCGATCTGTCGCAAGACCGCTGGCGGGGGCGGACATGCGATAAACCTGGGTGGGGATAACCGAACGCTGGTTGTTGACGGCCGCGAGAACCTGAGCATCTATCAGGCACGTATGGTCGACGCTGCAACGGGTGCCACACGTAAAAGCGATGGCCAGCGTCACTTCTGCAAGCTGTGCGGTAGCGCGCTCTGGCTTTGGGACCCCAACTGGCCGGATCTCGTGCATCCGCATGCGTCTGCTATTGATACGGACCTGCCGATCCCACCGGAATCGACACATATCATGCTGGCCTCGAAAGCGTCATGGGTAACGCCGCAGGTAGGGGCTGACGATCGCTGCTTCGATGAGTACCCGGATGAGTCACTTGCCCAATGGCACCAGCGGTTGGGGTTGCAGGACACGCCTGGCTAGCGATGGGCAACTCGGTACCGCTGCCGATTTGACTAAATCTCGTGCGCTTCGTAATGTGCGACTCTTTTGTTCGGCCGCTGTGCAGGGCCGTTCGCTGGCTATGGGGAGTGCAGCTTGAAACCGGTGAAAGTGGGCATCTGTGGGCTGGGAACCGTTGGTGGCGGTACCTTCAATGTGCTCGAGCGCAACGCGGCGGAAATCGCACGCCGTGCAGGTCGTGGTATCGAAGTCGCGCAGATTGCGGCCCGTCATACCAACCCCAAGTGCAACACCGGTGACACTCCAATTACCGCCGACATCTTCGACGTTGCGAACAACCCCGAGATCGACATTGTCGTTGAGCTGATCGGCGGCTATACGCTGGCACGCGAGTTTGTGCTCAAGGCTATCGAAAACGGCAAACACGTGGTCACTGCAAACAAGGCACTGATTGCAGTTCACGGCAACGAGATCTTCGCCAAAGCGAGTGAAAAGGGCGTCATCGTTGCATTCGAGGCCTCGGTGGCCGGCGGGATTCCTGTCATCAAGGCGATTCGTGAAGGCCTGGCGGGTAACCAGATCAACTGGCTCGCCGGCATCATAAATGGCACCGGTAATTTCATTCTTACCGAAATGCGAGAGAAAGGCCGAACCTTCGAGGACGTGCTTCAGGAAGCCCAGGCGCTAGGCTACGCGGAGGCCGACCCGACATTCGACGTGGAAGGCATCGACGCGGCGCACAAGCTGACCATCCTGGCATCCATCGCCTTTGGCGTGCCGTTGCAGTTCGACAAGGCCTACACTGAAGGTATTTCGCGTCTGACGACCGCCGACGTCAACTACGCCGAAGCGTTGGGCTACCGCATCAAGCACCTGGGTGTGGCTCGCTGCACCGACTCGGGAATCGAGCTGCGCGTGCATCCCACGCTTATCCCGGCTGACCGGCTGATCGCCAACGTGAACGGCGTCATGAATGCCGTCATGGTCAACGGCGACGCCGTTGGCTCGACGCTTTATTACGGTGCCGGTGCCGGCATGGAGCCGACGGCTTCGGCAGTCGTGGCGGATCTCGTGGATGTGGCTCGGGCCCTGACGACGGACCCGAACAATCGGGTTCCGCACCTGGCGTTTCAGCCAGACTCGCTCTCGGCTCATCCCATTCTGCCCATTGGTGCCTGCGAAAGTGCCTATTATCTGCGCATCCAGGCAAAGGACCGTCCAGGCGTGCTGGCGCAGGTCGCGACCATCCTGTCCGAGCGCGGAATCAATATCGAGTCGATCATGCAGAAAGAGGCTGAGGAGCAAGACGGGCTGGTGCCAGTCATCCTGGTCACGCATCGTGTGGTCGAACAACGAATCGACGATGCCATCGCTGCACTTGAAGCGCTCGCCGACGTGGTGGGCAACGTGGTGCGAATCCGTGTCGAGCAACTGAACTAATCAGCAACGTCGGGCTGCTCAGGCGGCCTGCAGTCAGCGTCCAACGTAGGTTTGAACAATGCGCTACATCAGTACCCGTGGCCAGGCACCCGCCCTGAATTTCGAAGACGTGCTGCTTGCCGGGCTGGCCAGCGATGGCGGTCTCTATGTGCCAGAAAACCTGCCACGCTTCACCGTCGAGGAAATCGCCTCATGGAGCGGCCTGCCGTACCACGAGCTGGCGTTCAAGGTGATGCGACCGTTCGTGACTGGCAGCATTCCGGACGCTGACTTCAAGCAGATTCTGCAAGAGACTTACGGTGTATTTGCCCATAGCGCAGTGGCCCCGCTGCGTCAGCTTGAAGGCAATGAATGGGTGCTGGAGCTGTTCCACGGCCCGACGCTAGCGTTCAAGGACTTCGCCCTGCAGCTACTTGGGCGCCTGCTCGATTACGTGTTGGCCAAGCGTGGCGAACGCGTGGTGATCATTGGCGCGACGTCCGGCGATACCGGCTCGGCCGCGATCGAAGGCTGCCGCCGCTGCGACAACGTGGACATCTTTATCCTGCACCCGCACAACCGAGTGTCAGAAGTGCAGCGCCGGCAGATGACCACCATCTTTGGCGACAACATCCACAACCTGGCCATCGAAGGCAATTTCGATGACTGCCAGGAAATGGTGAAGGATAGCTTCGCTGACCAGGGCTTCCTCAAAGGCACGCGTTTGGTGGCGGTCAATTCGATCAACTGGGCTCGGATCATGGCCCAGGTCGTCTATTACTTCCATGCGGCGCTGCAGCTTGGCGGGCCGTCTCGTTCGGTGGCGTTCTCAGTCCCGACAGGCAATTTTGGCGACATCTTCGCCGGCTACCTGGCGCGCAACATGGGCCTGCCGATCAGCCAGCTGGTGGTCGCGACCAATCGCAACGACATCCTGCACCGCTTCATGAGCGGCAATCGCTACGACAAGGATACGCTGCACCCGTCGCTATCGCCGTCCATGGACATCATGGTGTCGTCCAACTTCGAGCGGCTGCTATTTGACCTGCATGGGCGAAACGGCGCTGCTGTTGCGGAGTTGATGAGTGCATTCAAGGCCAGCGGCAAACTGTCGGTCGAAGACGAGCGTTGGACTGAGGCCCGTAAATTGTTCGACTCGCTGGCGGTGGACGACGAGCAGACCTGCCGGACCATTGCAGAGGTATTCAAGGCAACTGGCGAGCTGCTGGACCCGCATACGGCCATTGGCGTTTACGCTGCCCGCGAATGCCGTCGCAGCCTGTCCACTCCGATGGTGACCTTAGCAACCGCTCATCCGGTGAAATTTCCCGAAGCGGTTGAGAAGGCGGGCGTTGGCAAGGCGCTGGAGCTGCCAGCCCATCTGGCCGATCTGTTCGACCGTCCGGAGCGCTGCACCGTGCTGAAGAACGATTTGAAAGCCATGCAGGCTTTCGTCAGCGAGCACGGTAATCGTGGCAAGCCGCTGTAACTGAGCGGCGGTGACGAAAAAGGCCAGTCGCGAGACTGGCCTTTTTCGTGTGTGGGCGATCCGGAGGTTACTCGTCGAACTCTTCCCAGCCGCCCATTTCCTTCCACCGATTGACGATGCCGCAGAACAGCTCGGCAGTCTTTTCGGTGTCGTAGCGTGCAGAGTGTGCTTCGCGTCCGTCAAAGTCGATACCGGCCGCCTGGCAGGCTTTCGCCAGTACGGTTTGGCCGTAGGCGAGGCCGGCCAGGGTCGCAGTATCGAAGCTGGAAAATGGGTGAAACGGATTACGCTTGATGTCGCAGCGGGCAATTGCCGCGTTCAGAAAGCCAAGATCGAAGCTGCTGTTGTGGCCAACCAGAATGGCGCGTTTGCAGCCGGCAGACTTCACAGCTTTGCGTACGCTGCGGATGATCTCGTTCAACGCCTGAGATTCGGGCACGGCCATGCGCAGCGGGTGGTCGAGCTTGATGCCAGTGAACTCCAGCGCGGCTGCTTCTATGTTGGCACCGGCAAAGGGTTCGACGCGGAAGAACAGCGTGTCCTGCGGGTACAGCAGGCCTTGTTCATCCATGCCTATGGTCACAGCGGCAATTTCCAGCAGCGCATCTGTGGCGCAATTGAAGCCGCCACATTCCACATCAACAACCACTGGCAGAAAGCCTCGGAAGCGTCGGGCAATCGGCGAGCGCGGCTTACCAGGTTGGTTGTCTAGCTCGTCATCAAACTGATCGTCGCTCATACGCCCGCCTCCAACCGCCACTGCAGGGTTTCGCCTGCACGCAGGGGCACGACGTTATGCTCCCCGAACGGCAAGCTGGCCGGCACGCTCCAGGACTCGCGTACCAGGGTGATGTAATCGGTGTTGCGCGGCAGGCCGTAGAAGTCGGCGCCGAAGTGGCTGGCGAAGGCTTCGAGGCGGTCCAGTGCGTCGCGCTGTTCGAACGCCTCTGCATAGAGCTCGATCGCAGCGAACGCCGTGTAACAACCGGCACAACCGCAAGCGTTTTCCTTGGCGTGCTGGGCATGGGGTGCCGAGTCTGTGCCGAGGAAGAATTTCGGATTGCCGCTGGTAGCTGCATCGAGCAACGCTTCCTGATGAACGTTGCGTTTGAGGATTGGCAAGCAGAAAAAGTGCGGTCGAATCCCGCCCACCAGCATGTGGTTGCGGTTGTAGAGCAAATGATGGGCAGTGATGGTGGCGCCGACGTTGTTGCTGGCCGCCTCGACGAACTGCACTGCATCACGCGTGGTGATGTGTTCGAACACGACCTTGAGGCTCGGGAATCGCTCGGTCACACGGCTGAGCTGTTCATCAATGAAATACTTTTCACGATCGAAGATGTCGATTTCCGAACGCGTCACTTCGCCATGAACCAGCAATGGCAAGCCAACCTCGGCCATGGTCTCGAGCACTGAAAAGATGTTTTCGATGCGAGTGACGCCGGATGCTGAATTGGTAGTAGCGCCGGCTGGATAGAGCTTGGCGGCAAATACATAGCCACTGGCCTTGGCGGCGCGCACGTCTTCGGGCTGCGTGCCGTCAGTCAGATAGAGCACCATCAATGGCTCGAACGGGCTGCCTGCCGGGCGGGCTGAAAGAATGCGCTGGCGATAGCTGTGCGCCTCTGCCGCATTGCGAACCGGTGGTACAAGGTTCGGCATGATGATCGCTCGCGCGAACTGGCGTGCGGCGTCCGCCACGGTGTGCGGCAGTGCTGCGCCATCGCGCAGATGAATGTGCCAATCGTCGGGGCGCAGTAGTGTCAGTCGGTCGGACATGCGGATTTCCAGGCGGTAAAACGTGCGGGAATGCTACCGGAAACCCGTGAAAAAATCGCCGCGGGCGGGACTTACCGCTGAAACGGGTGGCTACAACACCGGGGCAGTAGATTGTCCAGGGTTCAAGTTTTCAGGGCGTGCACCGATACCTCCAGTGAATGTCGTTCATCGTGGAGCCACTTGTGCGCTTGCGTCTTCTAGCCATTGCCTGCTTGTTGGCTTCCCCAGCCAATGCCCTCACGTTCCAGACTCGTCTCGAACGAGCGCAGTGGCAGGTGGAAGGCGACCAGTTCGAGTGTCGGTTGACCCAGCCGGTCGCAGGCTTTGGTGCGGGACAGTTTGTGCGGCGAGCGGGCGAGGAACCGACCTTCCGCTTGCAATCACCAGATCGCTGGCTGGGTAATGGTTCGGCGACGCTGCTTGCGGCAGCCGCACCGTGGCAGTCTAGCCGTGGCGACATTGACTTGGGTGTGGTGTCGGTGGTCGGCGGTGATATCCCGTTCAACAGTAGCTATCTGCAGGCCGGTCGTCTGCTTAGCGGGCTTCTGGAGGGTCGTAGTCCGGTTGTACGTCACCGTACGCGGCAAGGTGGTGAGGCGCTGGAGGTCCGGCTGTTGCCTGTGCGATTCGGCAAGGCCTATGAGGACTTCCGCAACTGTTCAGCAAAGCTATTGCCTGTCAATTTCGATCAGATTCGCTCCTCGCAGGTGGGGTTTCCCGCTGGTGACGTGGTGCTCGATGCGCTGGGTCAGGCCAAGCTCGACATCATCCTGCAGTTTCTCACGGCCGACCCCAGCGTTAACCGCATTCAACTCGATGGGCACTCCGACAACAGCGGCAACCGGCTCACCAACCGTGACCTGTCGCGTCGTCGCGCACTTGCTGTCGAAGCGTATCTGATCTCCAAAGGTGTGCCGAAGGAACAGATTACAGTGCGCTTTCACGGCGAGCGTTATCCGGTCGTGCCTAACAACAGCGAAGCCAATCGGGCAAAAAACCGGCGGGTAACCGTGCGCCTGGAGCGCGGCGCGGCGACTACAACTGCCTCTGTGGAGGGCGGCACACCGTCGACCTAACGCCCAGCAGCGCTTGCGCCCCTGTAAAACAAGCGTCGCGACCAGTAGAATCCTCGCTTTCCTTACAATCCCGGGAGTGGATGGCAATGGCCGACGTAAAGAAGGTAGTCCTGGCGTATTCCGGTGGCCTGGACACCTCGGTGATCCTCAAGTGGCTACAAGACACTTATAACTGCGAAGTGGTGACCTTTACCGCAGACCTCGGTCAGGGTGAAGAAGTCGAGCCAGCCCGTGCCAAGGCCAAGGCCATGGGTGTCAAGGAAATCTACATCGACGACCTGCGTGAAGAGTTCGTACGCGATTTCGTATTCCCGATGTTCCGTGCCAACACCATTTACGAAGGCGAATACCTGCTGGGTACGTCCATCGCCCGCCCGCTGATCGCCAAACGCCTGATCGAGATCGCCAATGAGACCGGCGCCGACGCCATCTCTCATGGCGCGACCGGCAAGGGCAACGATCAGGTTCGTTTCGAATTGGGCGCTTATGCGTTGAAACCAGGTGTCAAGGTCATCGCGCCCTGGCGTGAGTGGGATCTGCTCTCGCGTGAGAAGCTCATGGATTACGCTGCCACACACGAAATTCCGATCGAGCGTCATGGCAAGAAGAAGTCGCCGTACTCCATGGACGCGAACCTGCTGCACATCTCCTACGAAGGCGGCGTTCTGGAAGACACCTGGACCGAGCACGAAGAAGACATGTGGCGCTGGACCCGTTCGCCAGAAACCGCGCCGGACACTCCAACCTATATCGAGCTGACCTACCGCAAGGGTGACATCGTCGCCATCGACGGCAAGGAGATGACGCCAGCCGAAGTGTTGACCTATCTGAACAGGGTCGGCGGCGAGAACGGTATCGGTCGTCTGGATATCGTCGAAAACCGCTACGTCGGTATGAAGTCGCGCGGCTGCTACGAGACGCCAGGCGGCACCATCATGCTCAAGGGCCATCGCGCTATCGAGTCGATCACTCTCGACCGTGAAGTGGCTCACCTGAAAGATGAGCTGATGCCCAAGTATGCGAGCCTCATCTACAACGGCTACTGGTGGAGCCCTGAGCGCAGCATGCTGCAGCAGATGATCGACGCATCGCAGGTGAATGTGAACGGTGTGGTCCGTCTGAAACTTTACAAGGGCAACGTCATCGTCACGGGCCGTAAGTCGGATGACTCGTTGTTCGATGCCAATATCGCAACCTTCGAGGACGATGCTGGCGCTTATGATCAGGCTGATGCGGGTGGCTTCATCAAGCTCAACGCGCTGCGCATGCGCATCGCTGCGAACAAGGGCCGGACGCAGTTCTAACAAAGGCTGCTGCTGAGCCCTACCATGACCCCGGCCACGAGCCGGGGTTATGCTTTATGTACCGTTGATTAGGAGAGACATCATGAGACTGCTGCATACGATGCTGCGAGTCGGCGATATGGAGCGATCCATCGCCTTCTATACCGAAGTCCTGGGCATGACGCTGCTGCGTCGTAAGGATTACCCAGAGGGGAAGTTCACCCTGGCATTCGTAGGGTATGGCGACGAGGCCCACAACAGCGTACTGGAGCTGACTCACAACTGGGGCGTAGAGGAATATGACCTGGGTGATGGTTACGGTCATATCGCTTTGGAGGTCGAAGACGTGTACAAGGCTTGCGAAGATATTCGCAGTCGAGGCGGCAAGATCACCCGTGAGCCGGGCCCGATGAAGCACGGCACCAGCATTCTGGCCTTTGTCGAAGACCCGGATGGCTACAAGGTCGAGTTGCTGTCTCCCTCGCGAGCGGACTGATCTGCGCGTAAAAAAGCCCCAGCGATGGGGCTTTTTTGTTTAGAGATCAAAGTCAAACTCGTTGAGTTGTTTTTGCAAACGGCGCTCTTCGAGCAGGTTGTCGATGATCCGGCGCTTGGTCAGATTGGTCTTGGCAACCTCAGCCGGAGCCTCGGCGGTATCGTCGTCATCCTCGGCGACGAAGTCGTCTTCAATCTGGATATCTTCTTTCTCGGACACTTGTCTCACTCCACGGCTAAGGCGCGCTATTGGCGCACCTTATAGCGACAAAACCGATGGCCGTAAAAAAGATTTTTTCAATCGAGCGATAGGCTTTGCGCGTGGCTGCTCAATCGTCAGATGTCTTGTGCTTGTATTCACAGAGATCCTCGATACGGCAGCTGCCGCACTGCGGCTTGCGCGCTTTACAGACGTAGCGCCCGTGCAGAATCAACCAGTGATGGGCATCGAGCAGGTAATCCTTCGGCACGAACTTGACCAGCTTGCGCTCCACCTCCAACACGTTCTTACCTGGCGCGATATTGGTGCGATTGGCAACGCGAAAGATGTGAGTGTCGACTGCCATGGTGAACTGGCGGAACGCCGTGTTGAGCACCACGTTCGCCGTCTTGCGGCCAACGCCTGGTAACGCCTCGAGAGCCTCGCGATTATCAGGCACCTGGCTGCCATGTTGTTCGATCAAAATGCGGCAGGTTTCAAGGACGTTTTTGGCTTTGCTCGGGTAGAGCCCGATGGTCTTGATATAGCTGCACAGGCCGTCATAGCCAAGGGCATAGATGGCTTCGGGCGTGTTTGCGACGGGGTAGAGTTTGGCCGTTGCCTTGTTGACGCCGACGTCGGTGGCCTGCGCCGAAAGTATTACGGCTATCAACAGCTCGAACGGTGTGCTGTAGGCCAGCTCGGTCTTTGGCTCCGGATTGTCTTCATGAAACCGGCGAAAGATTTCGAGGCGTTTGGCAGCATTCATTACAGCGCTCCATCCTGCATCATTCGATCACCCCCGTGACCCGAACACGGCGGCTCTGCACTGGTGCGTCCAGCTGCGTCGCCTTGGCGCGTTCCGCGAAATGTTCATCGATACGGTTTTTCAGGGCGATCAGCAGTCCGAGCACGATAAAGGCGCCGGGTGGCAGGATGGCCAGTAGGAAGCCCCTGTAATCGCTGAAAAGCGTCAGTTGCCAGTCTGCAGCCATCGGGCCGAACAGCAGGTGCATGTTGGCAAAGATCGCCCCGGTACCAACCAGCTCACGTACGCCGCCCAGTACCACAAGCACCAGCGCGAATCCGAGCCCCATGAGCAAGCCGTCAAAGCCTGCGATCAAAGGGTTGTGCTTGGCAGCGAAGCCGTCGGCACGGCCAAGAATGACGCAGTTGGTGGTGATCAGCGGGATAAAAATGCCAAGTATCTGGTACAGCTCATAGGTATAGGCCTGCATGAGCAGTTCGATGCAAGTGGTCAGCGCCGCGATGATCATCACGAAGGCCGGCAGCCGAACCGCGGTGTTGACGACGCCTCGCACCAGCGACACGCCGATGTTCGAACAGATCAGCACCAATGCAGTGGCGAGCCCGAGCCCTAGCGCGTTGACTGCCGAATTGCTCACACCGAGTAGTGGACACAGCCCGAGCAACTGAACCAATGCCGGATTGTTCTTCCATAGGCCGTTAACGCTCAGTTCGCGATAGCTTGGATTGCTCATTGATCTTGGCCTTTCTGCTCGGTCTGCGGATCGTTGATCTGCAATGTGTCACGGGTGGCAGCGGCGCCGGCCCGGGAGTGGGTGGTCACCTCGTCCGGCTCGACCCCATCTTCAAGGGCTGCTTCGGCTGCTATTGGCGACGTATCGGCGGCGAGCAGTTCCTGCTTGTGAGCTGCGAAATATTGCAGGGCCCGATGGACCGCACCGACTACGGCGCGAGGCGTGATCGTGGCTCCGGTAAACTGGTCGAACTCGCCACGATCCTTCTTGACTGCCCAGCCGGATGCTTCCGGATTGCTCAGCGAGCGATTTTCAAAGCTACGTATCCATTGGCTCTTGGCCAGTTCGATTTTGTCTCCCAGGCCGGGCGTCTCCCGATGCGCGACTACCCGCACGCCCGCAACCCGTCCATCTGCCTGCACCCCTACCAACAGGTGAATCGCACCGCTGTAACCGTCGGGCGCGAAGGCTTGAAGGATCACGGCGCTTGGCTGCCCATCTTTCATCGCGACATAGGCCGGCATCGGCTGCGTGGTGCCGAGTAGCGGATCCTGCACCTCGATGCTGCTGTCGAGCAACTGGTTGTCATAGCTGTCGCGCGGAAGGATTTGGTTCAGCGCGCGCAGTTGCGCGGCGCGCTCGGAGGCCTGGATGCGCTCGGCGGTGAACTGCTGCAACAGGGTTACCGCGCCAACGGTAACCACGGCGAACAGGCCCAGCAACACACTGTTCTTGAGCATTGAGCGACTGAGTTCAGGAAGGATCATGTCATTCGCCCAGCTTGAAGCCGCGCTCGGCCTTGCGATGGCCGTAGGTGCGCGGGCGGGTGTAGTAATCGATGGTAGGGGCCGAGAGGTTCATCAGCAGCACGGCGAACGCCACGGCATCCGGGTAGCCACCCCAGGCGCGAATGACATAAACGATAATGCCGACGCCGGCACCGAAGATCAGTCGACCAAGGTTGCTGGTGGCGCTGCTCACCGGATCGGTCACGATGAAAAACGCGCCGAGCATCGTCGCACCGCTGAGCAGATGGAACAGAGGGGAGCCGTGGCTATCGGAGCCTGATCCGTTCCAGAAAACCAAGCTCATGATGGCTAACGCCGCGAGCATGCCAACCGGCGCATGCCAGCTGAACAAGCGCTTGTGTAGCAGGAACAGCCCGCCTGCCAGGAACGCCAGGTTGACCACCTCCGAACCGATTCCACCGAAGTGGCCGAAAGCTGGATTGGCCCAAAGCTCATCTATGGTCAGGCTCTTGTTGACCTTGAGTACATCGAGCGCGGTGGCTTGCGTCCAGCCATCGGGTAGCGAGGCGATGCCAAGGATGTGCTGCAGGCCGGCGTTCAGGCTGACGGCGTGGGGCACAGGCCAGGTAGTCATGTCCACAGGAAAAGAAACCAGCACCACTACGTAGCCGATCATGGCAGGGTTGAAGGGGTTCTGGCCCAGGCCACCATAGAGCTGCTTGCCGAGCACGATGGCGCTGCTGGCGGCGATCAAGGTCAGCCACCAGGGTGAGTAGGGTGGCAATGCCAGGGCTAGCAGAACCGCTGTGACCAACGCACTGCCATCGCGCAGGAAAAATTGCACAGGGCGCTGCCTCAGCTTCAGGATCAGCGCCTCGCAGCCAAGCGCCACGGCGCTGGCCCAGATCAGATTGATCAAGGTGCCGGCGCCATACAGCCAGGTCAGGGCCATTACGCCGGGTAACGTTGCACCGAGCACCAGCAACATGACTCGCTGGGTCCGGTTGTTTCCCTTCGTATGCGGTGAGGTGATACGGGGCAGGGCCATTGGCTCTCCGGTTGATACTCGAAAGGGATCGTTGTCAGGTGCTGTTCTGTGCGATCCCGGGAACAGCGATATTGGCGCTGCGCCTTACGATTGGGTGTGTTCCAGCAGTTTGCGCTCGGCTTCGCTCAAACGCGCTCGGGCGTGTTCGATGGCATCGGCGTCGCGCTGGTCGTCGCGCTCGAGTTTGCGTACGTCCGCCCGCGCGAACGCGACTTCTGTCTTGAGCGCCCGGGTCTGCTCATCGATGGGCTGCTTGTCGGTGCGTACCAGATTCGGCGCTGGCTTGCCGGACTGTGCTTCTGCGTCATGAAGCGCTTGTTCGGCGCTAGCCAGCCCATCGCGCAGCTTGCTCAGTTGCGTCTCTTCGGCACCGGCTTTTTCAGCTTTCTTGAGCTCGGCACGTTTCATCGCCAGCGCTATCTTGGCTTTCTTGAGCGCCTCTTCTCCGTCCGACTTGGTCTCAGGGGCAGGCGGCTGGTCCGTTGCGGAATCGAGTCCGGATTCGGCCTGGGCCAGCTGGGACCGCAAACGGCTTAGCTCTGCTTCCTGCCCAGCGTCGCGGTCGTCGAGTTTCTCCAGCTTGCGGACCTGGACACGCAGCATTGCGGCCTCGATCTTTGCCTTGTTCGCAGCCTTGTCGTTGATCGGCGATGCTGTGGTGGTACCGTCAGCAGCACGAGCGACTTCATCCAGCGCCTGCTGCGCGCTGGTAGCCGCGGTGCGTAGTTCGGCAACCTGAGCTTCCAGCTCGGGCGTCGCGTGGATGGCGAGCTGCTTTTCAGCTTTCTTAAGCGCGACCTGCGCCATGCTGGCTTCGATCTTGAGTTTCTTGTGCTGCTCGGACAGGCCCGTCTTTTGCGCCTGAACGCGCGCAACCGGGTCGTCCTGATTGGGTACTGAACGGGTCTCGGCTTGTGCCGCCTTCGCCTTTGCAGCGCGCTCGGCACGGGCCTTACGGTCGGCCTCCTTCTGTTCTTCGGCACGACGCAAGCGCTCCTGGCGCTGCTCGAACCGCTGCCTGGATTGCTCGGCTTTCTGCTGCTTATGCGCCAGTTCTCGAATCTCGCCCTTGGCGGCGCGGTAGTACTGCACCAGCGGGATGCTCGACGGGCAGACGTAGGCACAGGCGCCGCATTCGATGCAGTCGAACAGGTTGTACGCCTTGAGCTGGTCATGTTCCTGACCCAGCGCGAAGAAGTGCAGCTGTTGCGGTAACAGGCTTGCCGGACAGACTTCAGCGCATTCTCCGCAACGAATGCACGGGAGCGCTGGCGGTGGCGGAGGCAATTCTGCCAGCGTGCTGGCGAGCAGGCAGTTAGTCGTTTTGATCAGCGGCACCTCCATTGATGGCAGGCTGAAGCCCATCATTGGGCCGCCCATGATCAATTGGTTGAGTCGGTCTTGGTCCAGGCCGGCGAAAGCCAGAAGATCCGCCACAGGTGTACCGATCAGCGCTTCGACATTCATGGGTCGCGCCAGCGCTTCGCCGGTGAGTGTCGTGATACGAGAGATAAGCGGTTTGCCCAGTAGTACGGCGTCATGAATGGCGACGCAGGTACCAACGTTCTGGCAGAGCATTCCGATATCGGCCGGCAGTCCGCCGCTGGGGACCTCTTCGCCGGTCAGAAGTTGTATCAGCTGCTTTTCGCCACCCGAGGGGTATTTGGTGGGAAATACCCGGACTTGAACGTCACGATCACCGACGGCTGCGCGAACGGCAGCAATCGCTTCGGGCTTGTTGTCTTCGATGCCGATCAGTACCTGCTCCGGCTGGACCAGGTGAACCAGTATCTCGATCCCTGCGACGAGCTCATGGGCCTTCACGCGCATCAACATGTCGTCGGCGGTGATGTAGGGCTCGCATTCGGAGCCATTGATGATCAGTGCGCGAATCTTTCGGGAGGGCTGACCCTTCAGCTTGACGGCCGTAGGGAAGCCAGCTCCCCCGAGACCACTGATGCCTGCCTGGCGTATCTGCTCGAGCAGCTGTTCCGGCTCGATTGCCCGATAGTCCGGTTGCGGCTGCAACTCGGTCCACTCGTCCTGGCCATCGCTGTCTATCACGATAGCTGCGCTTAACATACCCGACACGTGCGGGTAGGGCTGGGGCCCGATGAAGCTGACTGTTCCGGACGTTGGTGCATGCACCGGCGCACTCACGAAACCAGCGGCTTCGGCGATTTTCTGCCCTTTCAGTACGCGTTGACCCAGCACAACGCAGGGCTCAGCGGGTGCGCCAATGTGCTGGGCGAGCGGTACGATAAGGCGAGCAGGGAGCGGTGGCAGCTGAATTGGCGTGCGGTTGGAAAGATCCTTGCACTCAGGCGGGTGTATACCGCCGTGAAAATCCCAGACATTCAGCGAGGTCATGCGGCCTGCTCCCGGTCGCTGGCGATTAATTTGCCTGGCATCAGGGGTTGGTCCCACTTCCAGCTCTGCAGATTGCTGCCCAGCTCAATCATGTCGATGCAGTCAACTGGGCAGGGCTCCACGCAGAGATCGCAGCCAGTGCACTCTGAGACGATGACCGTGTGCATCTGCTTGGCTGCGCCAACGATGGCATCAACCGGGCAGGCCTGGATGCACTTGGTGCAGCCGATGCATTCGGCTTCGCGGATATAGGCGACGCGTGGCGGCACCTCGCCTTCAACGGCATCCAGCGGTTCGGGCTCGACATCAAGCAGATCGGCCAGCGCCTGAATGGTCGATTCGCCACCCGGTGGGCACTTATTGATCTTGTCGCCGCCTGCAATTGCCTCGGCGTAAGGCTTGCAGCCTGGATAGCCGCACTGGCCGCACTGTGTCTGTGGAAGCAGTGCGTTGATTTGTTCAGCGATCGGGTCACCTTCGACGCGAAAACGCACCGCCGCGAAACCAAGAATCGCTCCGCACAACAGACACAGTGCCAGAAGCGCGAGCACGGCAATCACAACCAGACTCATAGCTTGATTAACCCACTGAAGCCCATGAACGCCAGCGACATTAGCCCCGCCGTCACCATGCCGATTGCCGCGCCCTGAAACGACCTGGGCACGTCGGCAATGGCGATGCGCTCTCGCATTGCGGCAAATAGCACTAATACAAGCGAGAAACCCAGGCCGGCGGCGAAGCCGTTCGCCGTTGCGGTCAGGAAGGTGAACTCGGTCTTGTTGGCGTTCAGTAGCGCGACGCCGAGCACGATGCAGTTGGTGGTGATCAGAGGCAGAAATATCCCCAGCACGCGATACAGCAACGGGCTTGTCTTGTTAACCACCATCTCGGTGAACTGCACGACTACGGCGATAACAAGGATAAAGCTGATGGTGCGAAGAAATTCCAGATCCAGCGGCTTCAATATGTACTGCTGAACGATGTAGCTGCACATTGCCGCCAGGGTCAGAACGAAGGTCGTAGCCAGAGAAAGGCCAATGGCGGTTTCGATTTTCTTCGAAACGCCCATGAACGGACACAAGCCAAGGAACTGAACCAGCACGAAATTATTGACCAGAATGGCGCTAACCATGATCAGGGCGAGTTCGGTCATCGCGGGTTCCTGTGGCGCTCTGCATGAGCCGAGGCTAAAAGGCCGCTATTATCGGGAAGCGGCGGCGGCCGTACAAGGCCGCACCGTCTCGTGGCGCAGGCTCTGGCTGCAGTTCAACGACACATATGGAAATGCACCACTTGTCCGTTTGGATGTCGGGCTGTCATTTGCTGTGGTCTGATAAGTGAGGCCGAAGCTATCTGGCGGAGCGGTTGGTGGAGGTGCCAAATGAAAACTCGAATCGCGGTTTTGCTTCTCGGACTCGGGCTTGGAGCCCAGTCAGCTGCGGACTCCCGCGCTGGCGTGTGGGTTTACCAGCCGGATGGTGGTAGCTATCGTGTCGAAACCCGCCCGTACCAATACGACCCACGCAGCCCCTATTCGCAGCACAGGCAGTATCCGCAAAATCTGCCTCCGCGATACCATGGGCAGCTCCCTCCGCAGTATTACGATCGGCACCGTGGATCGGATCGGCACCGCTGGAAGCATGATCGTCGAGGCGATTTTATTCAGCGACCTAGATGGAGAGATGAACGCAGGTCGGGCTTCGATCATCCTTCGCGCTGGGATCGCCACCCATCCAGGCACTTTGGCCGACCACCCCTGGTTCGAGACGGGCGCGATTTCAGAATGCATCAGCGGCGCGACTTTCATGGACGGTACGAGCGTCACTGAGCGGTACGTAGCGCGGCCGGCCAAAACATAGACCTCTTCGCTGTGAACACGGTGTCAGGCGCTGGCCTGGACACCGCGTGAAACTGCTTATGATGTCCGTCGCCCAAGCCTTACCGGTTTCTCCAGCGCGGGTCGCGCTTTTCAAGGAAGGCATTGATACCTTCTCTGGTGTCGTCGGCTTCGAACAGATCGACGAAGGCCTCGCGTTCTGCCGCGGCAATGCTTCCTGGGCCGAGGTTACGCATCGAGTCGATCAGCGGCTTGAGCGTGCGCACGGCGACCGGGCTTTGACGGGCGACGCGAGACGCAAGAAGCAGTGCGTGTCCCCGTGCCTCGCCCGGTTCCACCACTTGTTCAACCAAGCCGATACGCAGAGCAGTGTCTGCTGTGACCCGCTCACCGCATAGAATCATCCGCTTTGCCCATCCTTCGCCAACAAGCCAGGCAAGTGCCTGCGTGCCGCCTGCACAGGGCAACAGGCCGACCGAAGCCTCGGGTAAGCCCAGCTGGGCCTGTTGCTCGACGATACGTATGTCACACGCCAGTGCGCATTCCAGGCCCCCGCCGAGCGCGTAGCCGTTGATAGCAGCTATGGATACTCCACGAAACGCTCTCAGAGCCTGGAAGGCTTCCCCGAAGCGCTTTGCCATTTCGCGTGCGCGGGTGCGATCGCCATCGGCAAAGAGTTTGAGATCGGCGCCGGCGCTGAAGAATTTCTCACCCTGACCGGTGATGACCAGTGCATAGACCTCGTCGTCATGGTTGAGATGCTCGACGACCTGCTTGAGACCGATGAGAGATTCCCGGTCCCAGGTGTTGGCTGGTGGGTGATTGATCGTAATCAGCGCAGTATGACCATTCTTCTCGACGGTCAGCTTATGGGTCAGGTCAAAGAAGCCGGACTGATAGGATTCGAGTGCTGTGGTGCTCATGGCGATGGTCATCCTCGTTGGATCGAATGCACTTGGCTAGTCTGCATCAGATGCCCGAACGGCCGGAATTTTCCAAGGGGGCAATCGTTGAAACCAGCTTGCCTATAAGGCAAGTCTAATAGCGATCATTTCGATCTGACGAGGTGTCGTTCAGCGCCAACTTGAAAACCTTCGGAAAGAGATGGCGTGGCCCAAGGTGTGCTTGGGCGATCTAAAGCGGCCCAGCTGAGCCGGACCGCTTAGGTTGCGGTTATTGAAGCGCCAACGCTTGTCCAGCTGCGCGGCGCTCGGCCTGCCACTCAACGAGAGACGGCGCGGCTTGCTCGCCTGTAAGGCGATGGACGATCTCGAAATAGTCCTGCTTGAAGCGGTCTTTGAGCACGTCCTCGCGTGGCTTGACCCTAACCGCATAAACGGTCTGCACGTTTTGATGATCGAAGCGGCGCCATTCCTGTTCGTCTTTGAGCAGCCTGTAGCGGTGCCCTTCAAGCGCGGCGATTATTCGCTCGCTGTCCAGGCTGCGTGCTCGGGTCGCCGCGTCTGCCCATTGATAGACGATGCTATAGGCCGAGGCAGCCGAGCTGGGCGGGTGGGTCTGGTAGCGCTCGTCGTAATTCTGAACGAACTGCTTCCCGGCGACGGAGCCTTCGAGTTCCGGTACGCGCCAGGTCCAGGGTTCGGTGCCTAGAACGCCACGCATGATGTCCGGCCCCGCTGTTTCAACCATGCTCAACGTCAGGTTGGGTACTGCGACCTGCATTTTTTTGTTTAGCCCGAGTTCGTCTGCGATCCGCATCGCTCGTACCAAATCTTCGCCGAACAGCACCAACACCAGGACCTCCGTGTCGCTGTTGGCGACCTGTTCCAGCGCCTCGCGGTAGTCGGAGAGGCGCGCGCCCGGGAAAGCCGTCTTGATCCCCGGGTGTTGGTTAGCGTCCTGGGTGCCAGTGGCCTGGCGTAGTGAGCTTTCGCTGGTGTGGCCCCAGGTGTAATCGGACGTGATATAGAAGTAGCGTTTGTTGGGGAGTTGCTTGTTCAGGTATTGCCCCAGTACCTGGGCGCTCATCCATGCGTTATTGCACTCGCGAAACATGTAGCGATGGGCATCTTTTCCGGTGGTGTCGTTGGAGTAAGTAAGCGTGCCGAAGTAGAGTAGGCCACGTTCCTTGGCGCGTTTCCCCGCTGCGATAGCAACCGCACTCGAAGCGCCGCCAAACAGCATGACTGCACCTTCGGCGGCCAGCTTGTCAACGTTAGCGATGGCCTTTTCCGGCCTCGATGCAGAGTTGCGGGTCGATAGCCGAAGCGGTCGACCGAGCACACCTCCCTTTGAATTGATTTCGTCGATGGCCAGCAGAGCACCTCGCATCTGCGAAAGGCCTTCTTCTTTGTAGCTGCCGGTGCGGGGATAGTTCAGGCCGAGGGTTATGGGCTCGGCAGCTTCAACTGCCAGACAGAACCCCAGCCCTAGCGCGAGGAGCATGGTCCGTTTCATTGGATTCCTTGTTGTAATTATTTGTTGGTCGAAGTTTTTTACTGCCCGCTGCGGCTATTCGTCACGCACTCTTTGGTCGGAGGCGTCAACTCTTTCGCTCAGATGTGAAGTGGCTGACATTTTTCGGCGCTAGCGGGCATCAATGAACGGATGCGGGCGCTCGCCTTGACTGTCGTGGAGCCTTTCCTTAGGGTGCGGCGCCTCGGCAGATCAGGGCGACACCATGAATCAGAATGATCGCGTCAAGCTCGAAGACAGTTGGAAAGCGGCACTGCAGGCTGAATTCGAACAACCATACATGAAGGATCTGAGTGCTTTTCTGCGTCGAGAGAAGGCCGAAGGCAAGGTCATCTTTCCGCCGGGGCCGTTGATCTTCCACGCCTTGAATTCAACCCCGCTTGACAGCGTTCGGGTCGTGATTTTGGGTCAGGACCCCTACCACGGAGCAGGGCAGGCGCACGGATTGTGCTTTTCTGTCCAGCCTGGCGTGGCGCCTCCACCTTCACTGCAGAATATCTTTAAAGAACTCAAGCGCGACTTGAATCTGGATATTCCGAGCCATGGCTATCTTCAGCATTGGGCGGATCAAGGGGTGCTATTGCTCAACACTTCGCTGACGGTGGAGCAAGGAATGGCGGGGTCACATGCGAAGATGGGCTGGCAGCGCCTGACAGACCGGATCATCCAAGTGATAAGTGATAGCCGTTCGGATGTGGTGTTCATGCTATGGGGCGCGCATGCTCAGAGCAAAGCAGCGCTGATTGATCCGACTCGGCACCTGTTGCTGAAATCAGTCCATCCTTCGCCACTTTCCGCACATCGCGGTTTTATTGGCAACGGCCATTTCAGCCGAGCAAACCAGTTTCTGAAGCAGCAGGGATTAGAGCCAATAGACTGGCGGCTGCCGGAATCAGTCTGAGACGGCGCCAGGAAGCGCCGCTCAAACTTGGTGGGTTACTGCTGTTCGCCGTGCTTCGAAGCCAGCTCCTGAGCCTTGTTCAGGTGCTGCTCCAGAGTGTCCAGCGTCGACTGGGCGTACTGCTTGAGCTCAGCATTTTCACCGTTCTTGGCGTATTCGCGATAAAGCTCAATGGTCTGCTCATGGGCTACGACCTGGTTGTTCGCATAAGCCTCGTCGAAGTTTTCGCCCTCGCGCAGCTCAAGAATCATAGCCTTTGCCTGATCCATCAATGTCGCATCGTCAGACATTTCCAGATCTTCATGCTGGCGAGCCAAGTCGGCGAGCTTCTGGTTCGACTTGGTGTGATCGTCGATCATTTTCTGGGCAAACATCCTGATGTCTTCAGACTTGCTTTCGTTCAGGGCCAGCTTGGCTGCTTCAATTTCAGCGATGCCTTTTGCCGATGCTTCGTCTACGAAGTTTTCACCCTCTGCGGCGAGTGCGAAGTTAGCAGCAACACTGAAAAGCAGCGCCGCGGTTCCGGAAAAGAAAGTCTTGGTTGTGCGGTTCATCGTTAATCTCCTTCAACCTGGCAAGCTTATAGCGCGCAGGACAGTGCCAAGAGCGCAAGCAAGATGCGGCGAGAGTGCCGTCTATTTAATGACTAGGATCCGGCGGTAGCGGTTCCTTGCATCAGGTGAGCGGTCGTTCGATGAGGCAGCGCTGGGCAGTGAGGAGAAGGAGCGGGTGCCGGGCGACACCCGCAGGGAGGGGGATTTATTGAAGCATGCTCATCGCTGCGTTCATGGCAGCCGAGAGGTCTTCGTCCTCTTGCAGCAGGGTGCTGGGATCGAGCCCGAGCTTGTCGAATGCCGGGATCTGGTTCCAGTCGAGCTGCGTAAAGGGGTGTGAGGTGCCGATATAGCTTTGCAGTGTCGCTACCTGAACGATATCGACGTAATCCACCTTGGCTGAGACGCGGGAGAAATCCAGATGCTGGCTGGGGACTGTGGCGATCGGATCGGGAAATTCCCAGGTGCGCAGAATCTTCTCGCCGATAATTGGATGAATCCGATCGATGACATGATTAAGGCTGATCGAATCGCTGAGCAGCGCGCTGTGTTCTTCGGCGTAGGTCAGTATCGGCAGGACGCCAATCTGGTGGACAAGCCCAGCCAGCGTCGCCTGGTCGGCTGGAAGTCGGGTGAAGTTACGGCAGAGCACGTGGCTGATGGCCGCGATCTCAGTGCTCTTGTTCCAGACCTCACGCATCTTGCGGTCCACAACGTCAGTGGTGGCCTGGAACATTTGCTCCATGGCCAGGCCGGTCGCCAGGTTCGATGTGTAATTTATGCCGAGACGACTGATCGCCATCTGCAAATCATTTATTTCCCGGTTGGTGCGCAGCAAGGGGCTGTTAACCACTTTGATGATGCGCGCGGTGAGGGCGGTATCGTTACCGATTACCTTGGCCAGCGTCGGGATGCTTACGTCCGGATCTTCTGCGGCTTCGCGCACGCGTAGCGCAACTTCCGGGAGCGTTGGCAGGACCAGTTCGTCGTTTTCGATCGCCTGCGTCAGTTCCTGCTGGACCTTGTCTGCAAGAGTGCTCATGTCTTTCCTTACTGATAAAACGATGTGGGTGGCTGGCGAGGGCTAACGCTGGATCTCTCGATCCGCATCAAGCGTATAGGGCAACGCAAGCAAGGTCAGCGGTATGCCATCGGGGGAACCGAGAAACAGGCGTCCGTCCGCCGCTGCATCTTCCTGTAGTACGGCGAGCAGCTCAATCGTGTCCTCTGCGCCTGCTGCCAGAACTACCTCGCCGACGCTGGATCCATGCACCGGCGAGTAGAGCTCCAACCCAGCAGCCGGAAGCTCGGCGGTGCTGCTCTGCGCAGCCAGGCGATGCAGGCGGCGCTTCAGTTTGCCCAGGTATTGCATGCGCGCGACTATTTCCTGGCCGGTGTAGCACCCCTTCTTGAAGCTGACACCGCCCAATGCCTGGAGGTTGATCATTTGCGGGATGAACAGCTCACGGGTGGTGCCTACGACCTGGCCGATGCCTGCCCGAATCTGCGCTAGAAGCCAGCGATTTATCGGTGCTTCGGAGAGCTGGGCGGCCAGACGCGTTTGTATTGTTTCTGCGTCTTGTGCGTGGGCCCAGAGTTCGGCGCGACCGTCATGCAGGCGGACCGCAATCAGCCCATGCGCAGAAATGACAGCATCAGGCGTTTGAGGGAGGTCCAGACCAAGGCTTACAAGGGCGCCATCGCCTCCGTTGAGGCCGAAACGCACCCATTCGGTGGTCTCGTCATGCAGTTTGGATTTTGAAAACGCTGCATATTTCGAAAGGTCAGCCAGTTGCGATTGGACCAGGTCGCGGTCCATTGCCAGCAAATAGCCGTCGCTCTCCAGCAGGATGCGAAAGCTGGACTGCATCCGCCCCTTCGGGGTGCAGCGAGCGCCGAGGCTCGAGTGCTGGCCATCGATGTAGTTGAGGTTGCAGGTCAATTGGCCCTGCAGAAATTTGCTAGCATCCGCGCCGCGTACGGCCAGGACGCCTTCGTGCGACAAAACGCAAAAGAAAGCAGTGTCAGTCATGACGGGTCGCCGTGGGAAATCCGGACCGGCATCATAACAGGCCCTCAGCGAAATACAGTGTGCGCCAGCTGCCACTCCGCGGTCCCGCTAATGTATGTGCCGTCACTGCACGCCAATCGCTATAATGCCGGGCTTCAACTCAGGAGCACTTGCATGGTCGAACAATCCGAACTCAATCGTCTGTTCTGGCAAAGCCGGCGCGGCATGCTCGAACTCGACGTTCTGCTGGTGCCTTTTGTCAAAGAAGTTTACCCGCAGCTGGATGAAGAAAATCAGCGGCGCTACCGCAAGCTTTTGAGCTGCGAGGATCAAGACATGTTTGGCTGGTTCATGGAGCGAGCAGAGCCTGACGACGAAGACCTGCGCTACATGGTTCGTATGATTCTCGACCGTGTCCAGCCCAAGTAATCAGTCCTTCGATTGTGGTTGGGGAGCGTCTCGCCCTCTGCTGGTGGCCTATCTGGCTGTGATGCTGTTAGCCATCAGTACGCTGCTGATCCTGCCTGTACCGTTCTGGCTTCGTATGCTGGGGCTTGTCCTGTGCTTGCTGCATGCATGCTGGTCGTTACCTCGGCATATCCTGCTTTCAAGTGAAGCTGCCTGGCTTGGGCTGCGCCATGACGAGCATGGGTGGGCACTATGGAATCGTTGCGCGGGCTGGCAGCCCGTACAGTTGTTACCTGACAGCATCGCGTTGCCGCTGATGGTGATCGTGCGCTTCAAGGTCCCGGGCGACCGGTTCTCCCGCGGGGTCTGCGTTCCGCGCGGGGTGATGTCACCCGAGCAACATCGACGGTTGAGGCTCAGGTTGAAGTACAGTCGTCGTAGGTGGGCGGCGCCAGGATAGTGTCAATCGCATCAGGCAGTTGCTCTGGGTAATCCAGCGTGAAATGCAAACCACGGCTTTCCCTTCGCTGCATTGCCGAACGGATCATCAGTTCAGCCACAAGTGCCAGGTTGCGTAACTCGATGAGATCGCGACTGACCTTGTAGTTGCTGTAGAACTCGTCGATCTCCTGGAGTAGCAGGCGAACCCGGTGTTGCGCCCGCATGAGTCGCTTCGTCGTGCGGACGATGCCTACGTAGTCCCACATGAAGCGCCGCAGCTCATCCCAGTTGTGCGCGATAATCACGTCTTCATCAGAGTCTGTAACCTGAGACGCATCCCAGCTAGGAAGTGTTGCGGGCATATTGACCGAGGGTAGCTCGCGGAGCATGTCCTGAGCGGCAGCCCGGGCGTAGACGAAGCACTCGAGAAGAGAGTTGCTCGCCATGCGATTGGCGCCGTGCAGTCCGGTAAAGCTGGTCTCACCGATCGCGTAGAGGCCCGGTATATCGGTTCTGCCTGCCTGGTCGACCAGTACACCGCCGCACGTGTAGTGCGCCGCTGGGACTACAGGTATTGGCTCACGGGTGATGTCAATGCCGAACTCGAGGCAGCGTTCGTAAACGGTGGGAAAGTGCGCTTTGATGAACGTTTCGGGCTTGTCACTGATATCCAGATAGACACAGTCAACACCCAGCCGCTTCATCTCATGATCGATCGCGCGAGCCACGATGTCGCGTGGAGCCAATTCCGCACGGGGATCGAACCGGGGCATGAAGCGCTCGCCGTTCGGCAGCTTCAATACGGCTCCCTCGCCACGCAAGGCTTCAGTGATAAGAAAACTCTTGGCTTTGGGGTGGTAAAGGCAGGTTGGGTGAAACTGGTTGAATTCGAGATTCCCTACCCTGCAGCCTGCGCGCCATGCCATTGCAATACCGTCACCGCATGCGCTGTCAGGGTTGCTGGTATAAAGGTAGACTTTCGCGGCGCCGCCGGTAGCGACTACCGTGAACTTCGCGTGGAACGTGTCCACCTCTCCGTTAGCTCGATCCAGGACATAGGCGCCAAGGCAGCGGTTTCCACTCAGCCCCAGCTTGCGCTCGGTGATCAAATCTACGGCGACGCGCTGATGAAGCAGGTCGATATTTTCCCTGTCGTGAGCGCGGGAAAGCAGTGTATTGAAGATCGCAGCGCCAGTAGCGTCTGCAGCATGAATGATGCGCCTGTGGCTGTGCCCGCCTTCGCGGTTCAGATGATATTCAAAGCCATCATCGTCGCGCTCATTGTCTTCTCGAGTGAAGGGCACGCCTTGTTCAATCAGCCACTGGATGGCCTCTCGGCTGTGTTCGACTGTAAAGCGTACCGCGTCCTCATTGCAGAGCCCGCCGCCGGCAACGAGCGTATCTGCAACATGAGATTCTACGGTATCGCCCGTGTCCAACACGGCTGCAACTCCACCTTGAGCCCAATATGTGGAGCCATTCGCCAGATCGCCCTTGCTGAGCACGGCGATGCGTAGTGTCGGAGGCAGGTTGAGAGCCAGCGTCAATCCCGCGGCGCCGCTGCCAATGACGAGAACGTCGTATTGATGATGTTGGCTCATTTTGAGACTCGTGTTGAGGCGGGTCCTAGTATATAGGGCGCATCCCCATGCAAAATAGCTGCTCGTATCGATCTGGTGAATGGTTTGGAACTTTTCTTGCACGACTCTCTCTATACACAGTTGTGGATGCAGGCCGGCTGGCCATCGTTCGGTGGGCGGCGGGATTTTGCTGTGGGAACCAGAGGAGCGTCATTGAAGCGATTCGTTTCTAGGCGTTGCTCGGCAACGCCGTCAGGTGTGTTGCAGGAACGCTTGCTTGAAGGGGGAGAACTTTTGTGTAAAGCCCGGGTCTATTCTGGCAGGTCAGCTCGTAGGCGAGCGCAGCACTCCTACTGGGTCACGGAGGAGTGTTTATGCTAACCCAGGAGCAAGACCAGCAACTGGTTGAGCGAGTGCAGCGGGGAGATAAGCGGGCTTTCGATTTGTTGGTATTAAAGTACCAACACAAGATTCTTGGGTTGATCGTGCGCTTCGTACATGACTCTCACGAAGCCCAGGATGTTGCACAGGAAGCCTTTATCAAAGCCTATCGTGCCCTCGCAAATTTCCGCGGGGACAGTGCTTTTTATACATGGCTGTACCGTATCGCCATCAACACGGCAAAGAATCATCTGGTGGCCCGAGGGAGAAGGCCGCCTGACAGCGATGTAAGTTCCGAAGATGCTGAGTTCTATGAGGGGGATCACGCTCTCAAGGATATCGAGTCACCGGAGCGGTCGCTTCTCAGGGATGAAATTGAGGACACAGTTCATAGAACGATCCAACAACTTCCAGAAGATTTACGTACGGCTCTAACACTGCGTGAATTTGATGGTCTTAGTTATGAAGACATTGCAAACGTCATGCAGTGTCCGGTGGGTACGGTCCGCTCACGGATATTCCGGGCGCGGGAAGCCATCGATAAAGCATTGCAACCCTTGTTGCATGAATCCTGAGACAGCGGCGACAGCCAAGAGAGGAACCGCCATGAGTCGTGAAGCCCTGCATGAATCGCTGTCCGCGGTGATGGATAACGAAGCGGACGAGTTGGAATTACGTCGAGTGCTCGCCGCAGACGGCGACACCGCAATGCGATCAACCTGGTCGCGTTATCAGATCGCTCGTGCCGCGATGCACAGGGAGTTGATCGAGCCTCGTATGGATATCGCTGCGGCGGTCTCGGCCGCTTTGGCCGACGAGCCTGCTCTGGCACCGGCCAAGCCGCAACGCTTCGCTTGGAAGAATGTGGGCCGTCTTGCCGTAGCAGCTTCGGTTACCGTTGCTGTGCTGGCGGGTGTACGTCTGTACAATCAGAGCGAGGTTGCCGGCCCGCAGATTGCTCAGCAAGCCGCTCAGCCGACCATCGCAGTGCCTCAGGCCAATCAAGGTCCTGCAGTGCTGGCAGGCTACAGCGAAGGTGCTGTTGCGCCTGATGCGCAGGTGGTAGGTGCTGAGGCGTCGGCGGATAGCTGGCACGAGAAGCGGTTGCCGGCTTATGTTCGCCAGCATGCCCAGCAGGCGGCTTTTGGTAGTGGTTCGGAAAGCGCATTGCCGTATGCTCGGGCTGCCAGCATGGAAGATCGTTAAGGAGCAACATGCGTGTAATACCGCTGATTGTGGTGCTCGGAGGCTGGCTATCAACGCCGGCCTTCGCTGCTAGTGCTGAAGACTGGATGCAGCGTCTCGCTGATGCAGAACAGCAGCAGAGTTATCAGGGAACCTTTGTCTATGAGCGCAACGGGAGCTTTTCCAGTCATGCTGTCTGGCAGCTGGTAGAAGATCAGCAGTTGCGCGAGCGTTTGCTGCAGCTTGACGGCCCGGCTGCCGAAGTCTCGCTGGTAAACGGAAAGATCCAATGTGCCAGCGAAAATATGGCATCCCAAGTGAGGGACGCGACGCCTTGGCACCAGCACCGTTTAGATCCTGAAGCGCTTGCTGAGTGGTACAACTTCCAGGTGATTGGTGAGTCTCGAGTGGCGGGGCGACCCACGATCGCGCTCGCGATAAGGCCGAAAGACCAACACCGTTATGGCTTCGAGTTGCACCTCGACCAGGATACGGCGGTTCCGCTCAAGTCGCTCCTGCTCGATGAGAGCGGGCAGTTACTTGAGCGCTTTCAGTTTACAAACTTCGAACCTGGCTCTACCGAAGCGGCCGATGTCAAGGCGGGAGCGGACTGTAAGGCGGTCACGTTAGCCGATGAGCAAAAGTCGACTGCGGCAGCGTGGCGTTCTGATTGGCTTCCTGATGGTTTCAGGTTGCTGGATTCTAGCGTACGCCCCAGTCCTGCGTCTGACGCCTCCGTCACCTGGCTCTCGTATGGGGACGGAATGGCGCGCGTTTCGGTGTTTGTCGAGCCTTTGGGTGGCGCTGTTGTCGAGGATGCGCGCAGCCAGATGGGGCCGACTGTGGCTGTATCGAAGCGGATCTCCACGGCTGACGGCGACGTCATGGTCACTGTCATCGGCGAGGTACCGTTAGGCACGGCGGAGCGAATCGCGTTGTCCATGCGTGCGGATGCCGAACAGGCGGCGCGATGATCGAAGAGGTCGGCAGGGTAGTTGCGTTGGCGCCCGGCGCTGTTTGGGTGGAGACGAAGCGCAGCAGTACCTGTTCAAGCTGTTCAGTTAAGAATGGCTGCGGCCAGGGTGTCATGGACAGGCTTGGCATTCGCGAGCGTCGAAACTTGACGCTTGCGTTATGCGACCTTCGCCTTAGCGTCGGGGATGGCGTCGTCATCGGTGTGCAAGAGCGCACGCTGCTTCGTGGTGCTGCCCTTGTCTATCTGTTTCCGCTGATCGCATTGCTTCTGTCGGCCGCTGTTGCTTCGGCACTTTCAGCTGTCGAAGCTAACGTCATGCTGGCAGGTATTTGCGGTTTCGCCATCTCCTGGCTGGTCGTGTACAAGCGCAGCCAATACACAGCGTCAGATCCAGAGCTTCAGCCGGTGGTTCTGCGAGCTACGATGACAGTCACGGCTGCTGATCAAGCGGTCTGTTTGTAATTAGAGCCTGGACCTGGCTTCAGGGCGGCGGCTTTGCGTTTGGTCCTGCTTATTTTTGCTCAATCCAGCGCTGTTGCCGATGCGGAGCAATCGGTTCAAATGCTGCCTCGTCGCTTCGAACTGGCAGCAGCTCCCCGAGCTCAGCCGTTTCGATTTTCGAGCTGTTCCGAAGCGGTTGTGTCTTATCACCTCGATCAAGATCGCCTGGAAGGTAAAACTTCGGTAGGCAACCCCATACCAAGATCATTGTTCAGTACCGTGTATCGCTTTCATTCTCTGCTCGTCGGCTTCTTGGCACCAGGAAATTAGGTTCCAGGGTCCAGCGTGGCACTGGATAGACCTATCAGGTACACTTTGCGGCTATTTTCGGCGGGCAATCAGCCCGCGACGTATTAGAGTGTTGAGCTGTGAGCGACCTGAGTCATATCCGCAACTTTTCTATCATTGCGCACATCGATCATGGGAAGTCGACGCTGGCTGACCGTTTCATTCAGATGTGTGGCGGCTTGACCGAGCGTGAAATGAACGCCCAGGTACTTGATTCGATGGACCTCGAACGCGAGCGAGGTATCACGATCAAGGCGCACAGCGTCACGCTTTACTACAAGGCGAAGGACGGCATCACTTACCAGCTGAACTTCATCGATACGCCAGGGCACGTGGACTTTACCTATGAGGTAAGTCGCTCCTTGGCTGCCTGTGAGGGCGCACTGCTGGTGGTCGATGCGGGGCAGGGGGTCGAGGCGCAGTCGGTAGCCAACTGCTATACCGCCATCGAGCAGGGCCTGGAAGTAATGCCCGTGCTGAACAAGATGGATTTACCGCAGGCTGATCCGGATAAGGTCAAGGGCGAAATCGAGCACATTATCGGTATCGATGCGACTGATGCAGTGGCATGTAGCGCCAAGAGCGGCATGGGCGTAGACGATGTGCTAGAGCGACTGGTCGCGGTCATTCCGCCGCCGACGGGTGAAATTGATGCACCCCTGCAGGCGTTGATCATCGACTCCTGGTTCGACAACTATCTAGGTGTTGTCTCGCTGGTCCGCGTCCGTCATGGCCGCATCAAGAAGGGCGACAAGGTACTGGTGAAGTCCACGGGTAAAGTGCACCAGGTTGACAGCGTCGGCGTGTTCAACCCGAAACACACCACTACGGCTGACCTCAAAGCGGGTGAGGTGGGCTTCATCATCGCTGGCATCAAGGACATCCATGGTGCTCCGGTTGGTGACACCCTGACGCTTTCCAATACGCCTGACGTTGAAATGCTGCCTGGTTTCAAACGGGTCAAGCCGCAGGTCTATGCGGGACTGTTTCCCGTTAGCTCGGACGATTTCGAAGATTTTCGTGAGGCGCTGCAGAAGCTGACCCTCAACGATGCGGCGCTGCAGTACGAGCCCGAGAGCTCGGACGCGCTAGGCTTCGGCTTCCGTATCGGCTTCCTCGGTATGCTGCATATGGAGATCATCCAGGAGCGACTCGAGCGCGAGTACGACCTGGATCTGATCACTACGGCCCCGACCGTGGTCTATGAGCTGTTGTTGAAGAACGGCGACACCATCTATGTAGATAGCCCATCCAAACTGCCAGATCTTTCCTCGATCGAGGACATGCGCGAGCCCATCGTGCGCGCGAACATTCTTGTCCCTCAGGAGCATCTGGGCAGTGTCATCACGCTGTGTGTCGAGAAGCGTGGCGTCCAGCGCGATCTGCAGTTTCTCGGAACGCAGGTTCAAGTTCGCTATGACCTACCGATGAGCGAAGTGGTGCTCGACTTCTTCGATCGTCTCAAGTCGGTCAGCCGGGGTTACGCCTCGCTGGATTACAGCTTCGAGTGTTTCCAGTCGGCCAATCTGACTCGGCTCGATATTCTGATCAACGGTGACAAGGTCGATGCGTTGGCGCTGATTGTGCATCGCGACAATGCGCACTACAAAGGGCGCATTCTCGTCGAGAAGATGAAGGATCTGATTCCTCGGCAGATGTTCGACGTTGCCATCCAGGCCGCATTGGGAGGCCAGATCGTCGCCCGCAGTACGGTCAAGGCGCTGCGCAAGAACGTTCTCGCGAAATGCTATGGCGGTGACGTGAGCCGAAAACGCAAGCTTCTCGAGAAACAAAAGGCCGGTAAAAAACGGATGAAACAGGTCGGCAACGTTGAGATTCCGCAAGAAGCCTTCCTCGCCGTGCTCAAGGTAGATAGCTGACATGTCGATCAATTTCCCGCTGTTGCTGGTCATTGCCGTTGCGGTATGTGGATTCTTGGCTCTGCTCGACCTGCTGGTATTCGCGCCTCGTCGCCGGGCTGCCATAGCCAACTATGAAGGCCAGGCTGGGGAGCCTGATCAATCGACGCTGGACGCCTTGAGCAAAGAGCCAATCTTGATCGAGTACGGGAAATCCTTCTTTCCTGTTCTTGCAATCGTACTGGTGCTGCGCTCGTTTCTGGTCGAGCCCTTTCAGATTCCATCCGGTTCGATGATTCCCACGCTCGAGGTGGGGGATTTCATTCTGGTCAACAAGTTCGCCTACGGCATTCGGTTACCTGTCGTCGACACGAAGATCATTGATGTCAGTGATCCGAAACGTGGGGATGTGATGGTATTCAGATACCCCAGCGATCCCAACATCAACTACATCAAGCGTGTCATAGGTCTGCCCGGCGACGTGATTCGCTACAGCAGCGATAAGCGGCTGACTATCAATGGCGAGTTGGTACCCGAAATCCTCATTGGTGAGGAACCGGGAAGTCTGGGCAGTGCCAAGCTTTACCAGGAGAAGCTTGGCGAAGTGGAGCATCTTATTCGTAAGGAAATGGCACGTTATCGGATCGAGCCCAGCCGGGAGTGGCGGGTTCCGGAAGGCCATTACTTCATGATGGGCGACAACCGTGACAACTCAAACGACAGCCGTTACTGGCACGATGCCGCAATTCCTGCGGAACTGGCCGGCATGGTCCCGGACCGCAACATCGTCGGCAAGGCATTCGCGGTATGGATGAGCTGGCCCGATCCGAAGCTCAGCAGCCTTCCGCACTTTTCGCGCGTAGGATTGATTCACTGAGTCTGTGAATCAGGGCCCGGTTCCTGCGAGCCGGCCCGTTATATTTGCACAGCCCCGATCCGCGGGTAACGTACGACACAGAGGTCGACATGAGTTTCGCTCGTTCGCAAAAAGGGCTGTCCATGCTTAGCTGGATCATGGCGCTAGCGCTGGTGGCTTTTTTTGCCAGTACCGCATTCAGGATGCTGCCGCACTACTTCGACTATATGTCGATGGACAAGATCATCTCCGGGGTTGAAAGTGACAAGGCGCTAGACATTCGCACCGTGCGCGATTTCTACAGCCACGTGCGTAAAGGCATGGACGTCAATGGTATCCGCGACCTGAACCTCGAAGAGGCGATGAAAGTCGTGATTGAAAATAATGAGTTCAAGGTCCACTTGGACTACGAAAAACGCGAGCCCCTGATCCGCAATCTCGATCTGGTGGCGAACTTCGATAAAGAATATCGCCTAAGGATGCCGTGAGCACTTCGTTAGCCCGTCTCGAGCGCAGGCTCGGATATCAATTCAAAGACCAGGAGCTCATGCTCCTGGCTCTGACACATCGCAGCTATGCCGGACGCAATAATGAGCGTCTGGAGTTTCTTGGCGACGCGATTCTCAACTTCATCGCTGGCGAGGCGCTGTTCAACCACTTTCCTCAGGCCAAGGAGGGGCAACTCTCTCGCCTCCGGGCGCGTCTGGTGAAAGGTGAAACGCTGGCCGTTCTTGCCCGCGGGTTTGAGCTTGGTGATTACCTGCGGCTTGGTTCCGGCGAATTGAAAAGCGGTGGTTTCCGCCGCGAATCAATCCTTGCTGATACGCTGGAGGCCTTGATCGGCGCGATCTATCTGGACGC
Organism: Stutzerimonas stutzeri; assembly: GCF_051028275.1. Lineage (GTDB taxonomy): Bacteria > Pseudomonadota > Gammaproteobacteria > Pseudomonadales > Pseudomonadaceae > Stutzerimonas > Stutzerimonas stutzeri_AS. The sequence continues at coordinate 3,175,364 of NZ_CP069269.1, read as the reverse complement.
GGGCATAGAGGCGGCGCGTGATCGCGTACTTGCCTGGCTTGCCAACGAGCTGGAAGGGCTGACGCTCGTTGATACCAACAAAGATCCGAAGACGCGGTTGCAGGAGTTTCTGCAGTCGCGAGCGTGCGAACTGCCGAAGTACGAAGTGGTTGCGATCCAAGGTGAGCCGCATTGCCGCACCTTTTTCGTCGAGTGCCAGGTATCGTTGCTCAATGAGAAAACTCAAGGGCAGGGTGCTAGCCGGCGGATCGCCGAACAGGTTGCCGCTGCCTCGGCATTGATTGCGCTGGGCGTGGAGAACGGTAATGAATGACGAACAGATTGAAGGCGAAGACCTTACCCGTTGCGGCTATGTGGCCATCGTGGGAAGGCCCAACGTAGGCAAGTCGACCCTTCTCAACCACGTTCTGGGGCAGAAGCTCGCAATCACCTCTCGCAAGCCGCAGACCACTCGACACAATATGCTCGGGATCAAGACCGAGGGCGCCGTTCAAGCGGTGTATGTCGATACACCCGGTCTGCACAAGAATGGCGAAACGGCGCTGAATCGGTACATGAACCGTACCGCTTCTTCAGCGTTGAAGGATGTCGACGTAGTTGTCTTTGTAGTTGATCGTACCCGCTGGACGGATGAAGATCAGCTGGTTCTTGAACGCGTCCAGTACGTCGAAGGGCCGGTTATCGTTGCGGTGAACAAGACTGATCGCGTCGACGAAAAAAGCGAATTGCTGCCACATTTCGAATGGCTGGCTCAGCAGCTACCGAAAGCGGAGATCGTGCCGATTTCCGCTCAGCACGGACAGAATCTGGACGTGTTCGAGAAGTTGGTGGCCTCGCACTTGCCCGAAGGCGAGCATTTCTTTCCCGAGGACCAGATCACGGACCGCAGCAGCCGTTTCCTGGCCGCGGAGCTGGTACGCGAAAAGATCATGCGTCAGCTAGGCGCTGAGGTGCCGTATCAAATCACCGTCGAGATCGAAGATTTCAAGCAGCAAGGCCACGTGCTGCATATCCATGCGCTGATTCTCGTCGAGCGCGACGGCCAGAAGAAGATCATCATTGGAGACAAGGGCGAGCGCATCAAGCGTATCGGCCAGGAGGCACGCAAGGACATGGAAGTGCTGTTCGACTCCAAAGTCATGCTCAACCTCTGGGTAAAGGTGAAGAGCGGCTGGTCCGACGACGAGCGCGCACTTCACTCGCTCGGCTACAGCTGACGCTGACTAAGCCCGCAACCCGGCCCGACTGCTGCAGGCTATAGCGCTCGGGCAACCCACCCCGTTCCGTCTCTGTACGCGACCTCTATCCAATGACTGCTCAGACCGCCTTCGTGCTGCATAGCCGGCCCTATCGTGAAAGCAGTGCATTGGTGGATTTTTTTACTCCAGAAGGGCGGTTGCGCGCAGTGTTGCGTGGCGCGCGCGGCAAGGCCGGCACCTTGGCGCGTCCGTTCGTGCCCCTCGAGGTCGAGTTTCGCGGCCGCGGAGATCTGAAAAACGTGGGCCGGCTGGAGAGCGCTGGCCTGGCGTACTGGCTCGATGGCAACGCATTGTTCAGCGGCATGTACCTGAACGAGTTGCTGATTCGGTTGTTGCCCGCTGAAGACGCCCACCCTGCCATGTTCGATCACTACGCAGCGACCCTGACGGCGCTAGCAGCGAAGCGTCCGCTTGAGCCAATTCTTCGCTCATTCGAGTGGCGCCTGCTGTCCGAGCTTGGATACGGCTTTTCCCTGGAAACCGACATTGCCGGGCAGCCTGTCGTGAGTGCCGGGCTCTACCGGCTATTGCCTGAAACCGGCCTGGAGCAGGTCGGTCAATTTCAGCCTGGCCTGTTCAATGGGGCGGAACTCCTGGCAATGGCTGAGGCCGATTGGAATGTGCCGGGGGCGCTTGCCGCCGCAAAGAGACTCATGCGTCAGGCGTTGGCGCCGCATCTGGGTGGCCGACCGCTGGTTAGCCGTGAACTGTTCATGAATATCAAGGAGGTCCCGCGTGACTGAAGCCAATCGAATTCTTCTCGGCGTCAATGTCGATCATGTCGCGACTTTGCGGCAGGCACGAGGCACTCGCTATCCAGATCCGGTTAAGGCCGCGCTGGATGCAGAAGAGGCGGGGGCTGATGGTATTACGGTTCACCTACGTGAAGATCGTCGGCACATTCAAGAGCGCGACGTGCTGATCATGAAGGATGTGCTGCAGACCCGGATGAACTTCGAAATGGGCGTGACCGAGGCAATGCTGTCGTTTGCCGAGCAGCTACGCCCGGAGCATGTGTGCCTCGTCCCGGAAACGCGCCAGGAACTGACCACCGAAGGTGGTCTGGATGTGGCCGGACAGGAAGCTCGCATACGCGAAGCGGTCAGCCGGCTGGCTGCCTGCGGCGCTGAGGTGTCGCTGTTCATTGATGCCGATCCGCGTCAGATCGAAGCGGCCGCTCGTGTGGGGGCGCCGGCGATCGAACTGCACACCGGCCGCTACGCCGATGCCCATGGCTTGGCGGAGCGCACCCTCGAGCTTGCCCGAATTCGCGAAGGCGTCGAGTCCGGCTTGAGCCATGGCTTGATCGTCAATGCTGGCCACGGTCTGCACTACCACAATGCCGAAGCGATTGCCGCGATTCGTGGGGTCAACGAACTGAACATCGGCCACGCGATAGTTGCCCATGCGCTGTTCGTTGGGTTCAAGCAGGCAGTCAAGGAAATGAAGCACCTGATTCTTTCCGCGTCGGCCCGCGGTTAACGTTAAGCGGCCCGGCTGGCGTGTCGGGCCGCTCTGGGCTCTAACGGCGGAAGAACAGGTTCAGCAGGATGGTAACCACCACGCTGACGATGACCATTGAGGTGACAGGGATGAATGTTTGGCTGCGTCCGGACTCGATGCGGATATCGCCGGGGAGCTTGCCGAACCAGCTCAGTAATCCCGGTGTAAAGTGCAAGACGAGGCCTAGCGCAACCATCGCAGCCCTGCGCCAATCAGCCATTTCGCCATAAACCCTCCAATAGCCGTAGCCCCGGCAGCGCACGCGCTAGGGTTTGCGTGCGATAAGCACGGCGCGCATCGGTGCGGGCAACCCCTCGATGGTCTTGCTGTGATCCTGCGGATCAAGGAACTCGGGTAGTGACTGATAGCGCATCCAGTCCGTGCTGCGCTGCTCCTCGACGCTGGTGACGCTGACGTCCACGCAGCGCACATCGACAAAGCCTGCGCGGCGCAGCCAGCATTCCAGGGCCGCTACCGATGGCAGGAACCAGACATTGCGCATCTGCGCATAGCGGTCTTCAGGAACCAGGGCCGTGTGCTTGTCACCTTCAACCACCAGCGTTTCGAGGACCAGCTCACCGCCCTTGATCAGGCAATCCTTCAGATCCATCAGATGGTCGATAGGCGAGCGTCGATGGTAGAGCACGCCCATGGAAAACACGGTTTCGAAACCTTCGAGCTTGGCGGGAAGCTCCTCCAATGCCATAGGCAAATGCCAGACCGGCAGGGCGTCGAGATAACGCTTCATGGCGTGGAATTGGCAGAAGAACAGCCAGTTGGGATCTATTCCGACAACCGAGCCGGCGCCCGCCCCGAGCATGCGCCACATGTAGTAGCCGTTACCGCAACCGACATCGAGGATGCGCTTTCCGGTCAGATCCAGGTGCGGTGACACACGATCCCATTTCCAGTCCGACCGCCACTCAGTGTCGACATGCACGCCGAATACGTCGAAAGGCCCCTTGCGCCAGGGCGACAGGCCGAACAGCGCATCGTGAGTAACGGCCCGTGTGGCTTCGTCGCAATCGGCTTCCAGCCGGAACGCGTCACGCAGTTCGACGCGCGTGGGCTGAATCTCCGGCAATGCATCCACGGCACGTCGCCAGCGCGGCAGGTCGCCGTGGCCGATGGCGAGTTTGGCATCGAGTTGCGTTTGCAGACCGTTGGCCCAGGCAGCCAGCGGAGTGCCGGCCAGGCGCCAGGCGAGGGGAGTCAGGTCAAGGTTCATGGCAGGGCTATCAGGGAAGCGAAATTCAGGCACTGGAACCAGGGCACTACCTTGGAGAAGCCTGCATCCAGCAAGCGCTGACGGTGGGTTTCCAGGCTGTCGGGCTTCATCACGTTCTCGATGGCGCTGCGTTTCTGCGCGATTTCCAGTTCGCTGTAGCCGTTGGCGCGCTTGAACGCGATATGCAGGTCGGTGAGCAGGTCGTGTTCCTGCTCGTCCTCGAAGCGCAGCTTTTCCGAAAGGATCAACGCGCCGCCTGGCATCAGTGCATTGCGAATGGCGCCGAGCAGCGCGGGCCGCTGTTCCGGAGGGATGAACTGCAGAGTGAAATTGAGCGCGACCAACGAAGCAGGTTGTAACTTGAGCGCAAGCACGTCAGCTTCGATGACCTCGACCGGGAGTAGCTCCTGAAACATCGAGTCCTGCCCATGCAGATACTCGCGGCAGCGCTCAACCATCGCTGCGGAGTTATCGACGGCGATCACTTGGCAGTTATCAGTCTTGACGTGTCGACGCAGCGCCTGTGTCACCGCACCCAGCGAACAACCGAGGTCATACAGGCAGCTATTGGGCTGAGCGAACTGTGCAGCCAGCACACCGATGTTCTCGACGATGGTGGGGTAGCCCGGCACCGAGCGCTTGATCATGTCAGGGAACACCCGTACCACGTCTTCGTTGAAAACGAAGTCCTGGGGCTGGGCGAGGGGCTGGGCAAACAAGCGATCAGGTTCGTGGCTCACGGCGGTGTCTGGGGCTGAAAAAACAGGGGCGGCATTGTAGCCGAAAGCCGTGCCAATCGCCGTGGCGAAGTGGACGGTCGGTGCGCGTTGTTGGCTATTGGACTTCGATGCGGCAGTCGAACAGTCCGGCTGGCTCGGCGTCGGTTTCCCAGGGGCGTTGATAGGTGAGGTAGAGGCGCCCATTGCCGGCCTCGGCTGCCTCGAAGCGCCAGGTCGACAAACCATCACCGCCGATGAGATCGGTCTTGGGGGAGCTGAACACTTCCGGCCCGAGGCTTTTCAGTTGTTCGTTCGAAATCTCGCGCAGCGTCCAGCGATAGCCCGTGGTGGGGTTGCTCGGCAGGCTCACTATCAGCATCTGGCCGGACTGCAGGCTCAGCGGGCAGGCCGCATCATCGTTCAATGCAACGCTGCTCGGCGGAGCGCTGGCGCAGCCAGCAAGCAGGAGCACGGGGACGGATGGGATCAGTAGACGGGCTAGAAGCATGGGGCGACCGACTCAGCAAGGGAAGGAAAACGCTCGGGCGTCGTGGAACCATAAAGCGCGAACTCGTGCCCGTAAAGCCATTCAGCCAGGAGAGGGTGGCGGGAGCGGGGCCGTGATTAATGTTTCACGGCCCCTCTGTAGGTCAGAACAAGACCTTGACCACGTCGCTGAAGCGCTTGGCAAAGTGCATCGTCAGGCCTTCTTTGAGGTAGTCCGGCAGCTCTTCGAAATCGCCACGGTTCAGTTCGGGAATGATCAGTTCATAGAGTTTGAGACGTCGGGCGGCGATGACCTTTTCCCGCAGCCCGCCGATGGGCAGCACCAGCCCGGTCAGGGTCAGCTCGCCCGTCATGGCGACGCCTTTCTTCGGCGCCTGGTTGCGCGCCAGTGAAAGCAGCGCGCTGGCCATGCTGATGCCAGCGCTGGGGCCGTCCTTCGGCGTAGCGCCTTCGGGCACGTGCATGTGTACGAAAGCCTGATCGAAAAACTTTGGATCGCCTTTGAATTCCTTCAGGTGCGAGTTCACGTAACTGAAGGCGATTTCGGCTGATTCCTTCATCACATCACCGAGCTTGCCGGTGAGCTTGAAGCCCCGGTTCAACGTATGGATGCGAGTCGCCTCGATGGGCAGTGTCGCGCCACCCATGCTGTTCCAGGCGAGGCCGGTGACGACGCCGACGCCAGTAAGTAACTGTTCCGGATGCCAATAGGCCATGCCGAGGTAGCTCTCGATGTCCTTCGGGCTGATCTTGATCTTGCTCTCGGGTTCGTCCAGCAACTTGACGACCGCTTTGCGCACCAGCTTGCCAAGCTGTTTGTCGAGCTGCCGAACCCCGGCCTCGCGCGCATAGCCTTCGATCAGGTTACGCAACGCGCTATCGCTGACGGACAGGCGGTTCTTCGGCACCCCTGCACGCTCCAGCTGCCGCGGCCAGAGGTGACGTTTGGCGATCGCGAGCTTTTCTTCAGTGATGTAGCCGGACAACCGGATGATTTCCATGCGGTCCAGCAACGGGCCCGGGATCGAATACAGGCTGTTGGCCGTGCAGACGAACAGGACCTTGGACAGATCCACGCGCAGGTCGAGATAGTGATCGAGAAAGCCGACGTTCTGCTCGGGATCGAGTGTCTCCAGCAACGCTGAGGCCGGGTCGCCCTGGTGGCTGCTACCGAGCTTGTCGACCTCGTCGAGCATGATGACCGGGTTCATCACCTGGACTTCTTTCAGCGCCTGCACCAGCTTGCCCGGCAAGGCGCCAATATAGGTGCGCCGGTGGCCCTTGATCTCCGCTTCATCACGCATGCCGCCGACGCTGAAACGGTAGAAAGGGCGACCGAGGGACTCTGCGATGGACTTGCCGATACTGGTCTTGCCCACACCGGGCGGGCCCACGAGCAATACGATGGAGCCGGCGATCTCGCCTCGGAAGGCACCGACAGCCAGGAACTCGATGATCCGGGTCTTGATGTCGTCGAGCCCCGCGTGGTGGGCATTGAGCACCTTGCGTGCATGCTCGAGGTCCAGCTTGTCCTCGCTGTACAGGCCCCAGGGCATGGAGGAGGCCCAGTCGAGATAATTGCGGGTGACTGCGTATTCTGGCGAACCGGTTTCCAGCACCGATAGCTTCTGCAGTTCATCGTCGATGCGTTTTTGTGCGCCAGGCGGCACGACTTTTCCTTCCAGGCGCGAACGGAACTCGTCGGCGTCGGCGCTGCGGTCATCCTTGGTGATGCCTAGCTCCTGCTGGATGATCTTCAGCTGTTCCTTGAGGAAGAACTCGCGCTGTCGTTCGCCGATCTTGCGGTTCACTTCGCCGGTCAGCTCCTTCTGCAGTTTGGCGACCTCGACCTCCTTGCGCAGCAGCGGCAGGACCTTTTCCATGCGCTTGAGCACCGGCACGGTATCGAGCACTTCCTGCAGCTCCAACCCTGGCGCAGTGGTCAGTGCAGCGGCGAAATCAGTCAGCGGCGACGGTGCGTTGGGGCTGAAGCGGTTGAGGTAGTTCTTCAATTCCTCGCTATACAGCGGGTTGAGCGGCAGGAGCTCTTTGATCGCATTGATCAGGGCCATGCCGTAGGCCTTCACCTCGTCGCGCGGGTCCTCGTCGCTTTGCGGGTAGTCAACCTCCACCAGATAAGGCGGTTTACGGCGCAGCCAGCCCCTTATCCGCACGCGTGCAAGGCCCTGAGCGACGAACTGCAGCTTGCCGCCTTCCTTCGAGGCGTGATGCACGCGGACCATGGTGCCGTGCTCGGGCAGGCTGTCCGGGTCGAAGCTGGCGGCGTCCTGGGCAGGCGCGTCCATGTAGAACAGGGCCAGGCGCTGATGGGGCGTCTTGGACACCAGTTCCAGCGTTTCGGCCCAGGGCTCTTCATTGACGATGACCGGTAGCACCTGGGCGGGGAAGAACGGCCGGTTGTGGATCGGCACGATGTAGAGCTTGTCGGGCAGGTCCTGGTCCGGTAACACCAGTCCAGTGGATGATTGGTCTTGATCGTGTTCTTGATGGATGTCGTCGTTCATGCGGCACCTGTGGCGAGTACGTGCTCTTTAGATGGGTATCCGGCAAATGATTTCAATCCAAAGCAGCGCGTGACCTCTGGTGCCGGCTGTAAAATAGCCGTTGCCTCCGGTAGAGTGCGGTAACAGGTCAGGTACACCATCATGCTCAATGCACGTCTGCTTCGCCTCGATGATCAGGCTCACGAACACGCTCACGACTACCACCAGTTGGTCATGTCGCTGTCGGGCAGTGCCGAGTTTGAAGTCGACGGGGCGGGGGGAGAGGTGTGCCGCATGCGTGCGTGCCTTGTACCGGGCTACGCCGAGCATGAGTTTGCCGGCAAGGGCGAGAACCGCATGCTCATCATCGACCTGGACGAAAAGGACCTGAGCGCCGACGATCCTTGTCTACTGGCGCAATTGTTCGAAACCCCGCGTTATCCCGCGCTCGATGCCGACTTTCACAACCTTTTAAACTATGCCGGTGCCGAGCTGGCCCGCTATGGCAGTGATCCGATGCTGGCTCGTGCACTGGGTGGCGTGCTGCTGCGCGCGTTGCACCTCAGGGTGTTCGGGGAAGGCACACGGCCACCCACTGGCCCACTGGATATCGCCCGGCTGGATGCTCACATCCAAAGCAACCTGGCGCGCCGGATTACCGTGGCCGAGTTGGCGCAGGTCGTCTGTTTGAGCCCCAGCCATTTCCACGCGCAGTTCAAGGACAGCGTAGGGCTGACGCCCCATCAGTATCTGCTCAGGAGCCGCCTCGACCGTGCTGCGCGGCTGTTACGTGAGAGCCCGCTGCCTTTGGTCCGGATTGCCGAGGAGTGCGGTTTTTCCAGCCAGAGTGCATTGACCACCGCAACACGCCGCTACCTGGGGCTCACACCCAAAAACCTGCGACGCGGCGACGGTTGAGCATCGAAACGCACCGACTCGGTGCGCTTTCCGTTTTTCTAAGCTGACTTTTCGCACCGCTGTAGTGAACTTCTATGACCGTTTCTTTACGGTCGCGTAAACCCGTAGGTTTTTATAAAAGTTCAGTAGCTATCTGCAACACCGCGAAATGTTCCCGCCGTAGATTCCACTACCCGTTTGGCGGCCACCGCAGCGCCATCATTGGTGTTGGGATCCGCTGGGCCTGATTCAACACAACAACACTCCACGAGAGGAGCGGCGCGATGTTCAAAGCCGGTCAAGTCTTGCAGGGCGATTTCGCCAACCTGAAAGCCGCCGAATTCTTCCCCGCCGTCAGCGCCAATTACAGCGTTGATGAGGCAGCCTACCTGAACGAGCTGTTGCAACTGGCCGATCCTGGCGAGGCGGGCATTGAAGCCATTCGCCGCGAAGCCCGAAGCCTCATCGAAGCCGTGCGCGGCCGTGATAACGCCGTCGATACCCTTGATGCGTTGCTGCGTCAGTACAGCCTCGATACCCATGAGGGTCTGATGCTGATGTGTCTGGCCGAAGCGCTGCTGCGCGTGCCGGATTCAGCCACTGCCGACGCACTGATCCGTGACAAGCTCAACGCCGCAGAGTGGGAACGCCATCTGGGCCAGAGCGACAACGTGCTGGTCAACTTCGCCGCCTGGGGCCTGGTGATGACCGGCAAGGTGGTGGATCCGGAAAATGCCGACGGGCGCCCCAAGAATGTCATCGGCCGGCTGATCAAGCGCTCCGGCGAGCCGGTCATCCGTGCGGCGATGAACCAGGCGATGAAGCTGATGGGCAAGCAGTTCGTGCTTGGCCGCACCATCTCCGAGGCCTTGAAGAACGGCCGTCCCGAGCGCGAAAAGGGTTACACCTATTCCTTCGACATGCTCGGCGAAGCGGCGCTGACCGACGAGGATGCGCGCAAGTACATGGCCGACTACCGCCAAGCCGTGGAAACCGTAGGCGCCGAGCCGCAGGTCGGGCCAGGCCCGCGTCCGTCCGTATCCATCAAGCTGTCCGCGCTGCATCCGCGTTATGAAGTGGCCCAGCGTGAGCGGGTGCTCACTGAGCTGTTCGAGAGCGTTCGCGAGCTGGCTGTCCTGGCGCGCAAGCTCGATGTCGGCATCACCATCGACGCCGAAGAGGCCGATCGCCTCGAGCTATCGCTGGAACTCTACGAGAAGCTGATGCGCGACCCGGCCATTACGGGCTGGGGCGAGTTCGGTCTCGTCATCCAGGCCTACTCCAGGCGCTGCCTGCCGGTGCTGGTCTGGCTGACGTTGCTGGGCAAGGAATTGAATGCGCGGATTCCGCTGCGTCTGGTCAAGGGCGCCTATTGGGACAGCGAGATCAAGCAATGCCAGGTTCAGGGGCTCGACGGTTACCCGGTCTACACCCGCAAGGAAGGTACCGATACGTCCTATCTCGCCTGCGCGCGTTACCTGCTGTCCGAGCATACCCGTGGCGTGATTTACCCGCAGTTTGCCAGCCACAACGCTCACACCGTCAGCTGCATCCTGTCGATGGTCGGCGAGCTGAAGGTGCCACGTGAATTCGAGTTCCAGCGCCTGCACGGCATGGGCGATGCGCTGTACGACACGGTGATCGAGAAGTACCGCAAGAACGTGCGCATCTACGCACCGGTCGGTGCCCACAAGGACCTTCTGCCCTACCTGGTACGGCGCCTGCTGGAAAACGGCGCCAACTCGTCCTTCGTCCACCAGCTGGTCGACCTGCGCGTGCCGGTCGAGACCCTGATCGACCACCCGGTAACCCAGCTGCGCCAATTCAAGACCCTCGGCAACCATCGCATCCCGCTTCCGCCGGCGCTGTACGGCAACCGGACCAACTCGCAAGGCATCAACATGAACATCCAGACCCAGTGGAACGAATTGTCCAGCGCCTACCAGACTTTCCTCGACCGCCAGTGGCAAGCCGCTCCGGTGATCGATGGACAGAAGCTCACCGGGGCGCCGCACAAGGTTTATTGCCCGTACCAGCTTAGCCAGGAAGTTGGCACCGCCCAGTTCGCCAGTGCCGAGCAGGCCAAGCAGGCCATCGATGGTCTGGCTGCGTTCTGGCCGCGCTGGAACGCGACGCTCATCGAGCAGCGCGCGCAAATCCTTGAACGCCTCGGCGACCTGCTGGAAGCCAACCGCGCCGAGCTGATGGCCATGTGCACCCTGGAAGCCGGCAAGACGCTGCAGGACGGCATCGACGAAGTTCGCGAAGCGGTGGATTTCTGCCGTTACTACGCGCTCCAGGCTCGCTTGAAGCTTGGCCGTGAAAAGCTCAAAGGCCCGACCGGCGAACGTAATGAGCTGTTTCATGAAGGCCGCGGTGTGTTTGTTTGCATTAGCCCCTGGAACTTCCCCCTGGCGATCTACCTCGGTCAGATTACTGCGGCGCTGGTCGCCGGCAACACGGTGCTGGCCAAGCCGGCCGAGCAAACCAGTCTGATCGCCGCCCGTGCATTGGAGCTGATGTTCGAAGCCGGCCTGCCAAAGGAGGCGATTGCTTTCCTGCCAGGCGACGGCGCCACCCTTGGCGGCGTGTTCTGCCGCGATCCGCGTGTGGTGGGCGTGTGCTTTACCGGCTCGACCGATACCGCGCGCATCATCAACCGCCAGCTGGCCGAGAAGGAGGGCGCTATCGCCACCCTGATCGCCGAGACGGGTGGCCAGAACGCCATGATCGTTGACTCCACTGCACTGCCTGAACAGGTGGTCAAGGATGCAATCGGCTCGGCGTTCACCAGCGCAGGCCAGCGCTGCTCGGCTCTGCGCGTGCTCTACGTGCAGCGCGACATTGCCGATCGTGTGATTGAGCTGATCAAGGGTGCCATGGCGGAGCTCAGAGTCGGTCCGACCCACCTGCGTGAAAACGATCTGGGCCCGGTGATCGACGCCGAAGCCCGTGACGGCCTGCTGGCCCACATCCAGCAGCTCAAAGCTGAAGGCAAGCTGATCGCCGAGGCCAACTTGCCGGGCAGCCTTAACGGCCATTTCGTCGCGCCGGTGGCGTTCGAGATCGGCGGTATCCATGAGCTGAAGAAGGAGCAGTTCGGCCCTGTGCTGCACGTCGTGCGTTTCGACGCGGCGGACCTGGAAAAGGTCGTTGCAGACATCAATGCCACCGGCTATGGCCTGACCCTCGGCGTACACAGCCGCAACGAGGAAACTGCCGAGCGTATCGAAGCGCTGGCGCGGGTTGGCAACCTTTACGTCAACCGCAACCAGGTGGGCGCTGTAGTAGGCGTGCAGCCGTTCGGCGGCTGCGGCCTGTCCGGTACCGGCCCGAAGGCCGGTGGCCCCAGCTACCTGCTGCGCTTCGTCAACGAGCGCACCACCTCGACCAACACCACGGCTGTCGGTGGTAACGCGTCCTTGCTGTCGCTGGGTGACGACTGATCGCCGACTCGGCAGCAAACGGCTGGCGGCTCGGTTCAGAGACCGTCAGCTCATGAGGGTCTGTTGACGTTTCGTACGCGGCTCGCGACGAAGCGTCAACAGACCCTAGAACAACCAGAACAGTTGGCGGATCGCTCTTCCGCCTCTGATGGGCTCAGGTGAGCCCGTCCCGGTGATGGCGCGAACCGCCATCGCCCTCTGCCAGGTGGGATCGGGAATACCCTCGCGCCCATCAACAACAACTAACGAGGGAACAAAATGAGCATCAATACACCCACTCTGATTACGTTCTTGATCTACATCGGCGCGATGCTGTTGATTGGCTTCGTCGCTTACCGTGCCACCAAGAACTTCGATGACTACATCCTGGGGGGACGTAGCCTGGGGAGTTTCGTCACAGCCTTGTCGGCTGGCGCTTCAGACATGAGCGGCTGGCTACTGATGGGGTTGCCGGGGGCGATTTTCGTCGCCGGTCTTTCCGAAAGCTGGATCGCCATCGGCCTCATCGCTGGCGCCTGGCTGAACTGGCTGTTCGTGGCCGGGCGGCTACGCGTGCACACCGAGCGCAACAAGAACGCACTGACCCTGCCGGATTACTTCTCGCACCGTTTCGAAGATGAAAGCCGTATGCTGCGAATCTTCTCGGCGCTGGTCGTGCTGGTGTTCTTCACCATCTACTGTGCGTCCGGGGTGGTTGCCGGTGCGCGTCTGTTCGAAAGCAGTTTTGGCGTGCCCTACGACATCGCGCTGTGGATCGGTGCGGCAGCCACCATCCTCTACGTGTTCATCGGCGGCTTTCTCGCGGTCAGCTGGACCGACACCGTGCAAGCTACGCTGATGATCTTCGCGCTGCTGATCACGCCTGTTTTCGTGATCCTCGCACTGGGCGACATGGGCGCCGCGATGGACACCATCGCTACCCAGAACCCGGCCGCCTTCGACATGTTCAACGGACTGTCCTTTGTCGCAATCGTCTCGTTGCTGGCCTGGGGCCTGGGCTACTTCGGTCAGCCGCACATCCTGGTGCGCTTCATGGCGGCTGATTCGGTCAAGTCCATTCCCAACGCCCGTCGTATCGGCATGGCCTGGATGATTCTGACACTGGCAGGCGCAGTCGCTGTGGGGTTCTTCGGCATCGCCTACTTTGCAGGCCATCCGGAACTGGCCGGTCCCGTTTCCGAGAACGGTGAGCGCGTTTTCATGGAGCTGGTGAAGATTCTGTTCAATCCGTGGGTCGCTGGCATCATCCTTTCCGGTGTGCTCGCGGCAGTCATGAGTACCCTCAGTGCTCAGCTGCTGGTCAGCTCCAGCGCCCTGACGCAAGATTTCTACAAAGCCATGCTGCGCAAGAATGCCTCGCAGAAAGAACTGGTCTGGGTGGGCCGTGCAATGGTGCTGCTGATCGCCTTCATCGCCATGGGCATCGCTTCGAACCCGGATAGCAAGGTGCTGGGGCTGGTGTCCTACGCCTGGGCCGGTTTCGGCGCTGCGTTCGGTCCGGTGGTACTGATCTCGCTACTGTGGAAGCACATGACCCGCAACGGTGCGCTGGCTGGCATGGTCGTCGGTGCCGTCACTGTGGTGGTGTGGAAGGAGTTCATCGGCATGGGGCTGTACGAAATCATCCCAGGCTTCATCCTGGCCAGCATCGCCATCGTGGTGTTCAGCAAGATCGGACAGGGCGCTTCTCTCAGCATGATCAAGCGCTTCGAGGACGCTGAAAACGAGTACAACAGCCGCTGATTCGCTGGCTGCCGTAACCGAAAACCCCGCTGTCGGCGCTCCGGCAGCGGGGTTTTTGTCTATTGAGGAGCCGACCACCGGTCGGCTCCTGCTCATGCCTCGCTGTTAATCGTCGACAACTAGGTTCTCGCGATCGTCTTTGGCGCCCGCTGCGATCAGGTGCTCAGCCATGTCCTCGGTGACATGGGTGCTGTGACCGTCGATATGGGCCATCGACATGCGCGCCGCCGGATCAGTGCTGACCCGAACATCCATGATTGCGCTGCGATAAGTGGCGCCTTCGAGCGTGGTGGAGCAAGTGCCGGTAGCGGTATCGATGCTGACTGACATGTCGAATCTCCTTGGGCTGCGATGTGGCCGCGAATAAAGAGGCGGACGTAATCAGTGAGACAGCCGGCGCATGGATCCGTTTGCCCATGGCGACGATAGGCTGGGTATCCCGCAGTTGAATCTGGCTGGAGCTGAAAATTTTGCTGATCAGGTGATGGCAATGGGCTAGCCTGACAAGGCTAGAGGGTTGCCAGGGATGGCTGTAGTCCAACGGTAAGCCGCGATGGCGGAGTCAGCGTTATGTTCAAGGGTGTATTGCGGTTCAGTTGTTTTCTGCTGTTTTGCGCGCTCGCTGCACCATTGCAGGCCCAGCCTTTCACCGTGCGTGTAGAGGATGGGCAGGGACAGCCCGTGGTGGGCGCCGTGCTCAGCCTGGCGGGCCAGGCACGCAATAAGCCAAGCACCGTCGCCGTCATGGATCAGGTCAGTAAGCAGTTCGCACCGGCTGTGCTTGCTGTGGCGACCGGCACGGCGGTGAGCTTTCCCAATCGCGACGATATTCGCCATCAGGTTTATTCCTTCTCCTCGGCCAAACGGTTCGAGCTGCGCCTGTACGAGGGTACGCCGAGCGAACCTGTAACGTTCGATCAGCCTGGAGTGGTGGTATTGGGCTGCAACATCCATGACTGGATGCTGGGCTATGTCTACATCACCGATGACCCTTGGTTCGGCGTCAGTGACGCGCAAGGTCGAATCGAGCTGGATGCTCCCGCTGGACAGTACCCTTCGACGCTCTGGCATCCCGCTCTCGTAGACATGCAGCCGATGGACGCGGGCACGCTGCAGTTGGGCGCAGAACCGGTCGAGTTGAACTTACCGGTTGCGATTACGGGTGCGCTGCAACCTTCGCCTCCTCCGCCAACGCCATTTGCAGATGCCTTCAGGAAGGCCACCCGTGACGCGCAGCCTTAGTTTTCACGCGCGCCTGTCGTGCATCCTCGCCGCCTTTCTGCTGGTGGTGATCGCCTCGTTGTACTTCTCTGTGCGCCTGGTCACCGAAGCGGCAGTGAGCGATCAGGCAGTAGACCGACTGGAATCCGGTTTGCGCGTATTCGAGCGATTGCTGGACATGCGTGGTCGTCAGCTGCGCGATGGCGTTCAGGTGCTGGCTGCTGACTTCGGTTTCAAGGACGCCGTGGCGAGCGGGGACACCCTTACCTTGCAATCGGCCATGGCCAATCAGGCGGCACGCATCAATGCCAGTGAGGCGATGTTGCTGGACCTGAACGGCAAGGTGCTCGCATCGAGCCTGTCCAACGCCAGACCGGGCGACACCTTTCGTTACGCCGACAAGCTGCAGGAAGCGCGTCAGCAGGGACTGACGATGCTGGTGGTTTCGCTGGATCGGCAGGCGCACCTGATGGTTGAGGCCGAGGTTCGAGCGCCGCTGCCCATTGCCCGTGTGGTGATGGGGTTCGCCATGGACCGCGCCCTGGCAGATGAGCTCAAGCAGTTGACAGGCCTGGAGGTGTCCTTTCTGGCCAGGGAAGGGGACAGCAGGGGCGAGCTGTTCACCACGCTCGACCCAGCGACACGCGATGATTTGATCGATGGCTGGAGTCGGCATGACCATGTGGACGGAATCGAGGTGCTGTCCCTTGGCGGTGAGCGTTATCTCAATGAGGACATCGTACTGTCGCAGGGGGCGAGCTTCAGCGTTATTGCGCTCGTTCACAGCTCACTGGACAAGGCCCTGTCTGGCTTCCATCAGGTTGATTCGCGAGTTTTGTTGATAGCTGTCGTTGGCCTGATTGCTTCGCTGGTCGGAGCGCTATTGGTGGCGCGTAGCCTGTCCGAGCCGGTCAATGCGCTGGCTCGGGCGGCCGAGCGGGTGGGGCGTGGTGATTACCAGACGCCGATCGAACTGGATCGCGGCGATGAGCTTGGCAGCTTGGCTACGGCCTTGAACCAGATGCAGCGTGGCATTGCCGAGCGTGAACAGCTGATCGCCCACAATATGCTTCACGATGACGTAACGGGCCTGCCCAATCGTTCGCTGGCGGCCGAGCTGCTGGCTAACGCCATTGAGGCCGGACGCACCACAGCGGTGCTTCACATTGGTATCGACAACCTCGCAGGCGTGCAGGACAGCGGCGGCTCCGAAGGGGTTGATCAGGCACTGCGTGAGCTGGCTCAGCGACTACAGGCCAGCCTGCAGCCTGGGGATCATCTGGCCCGGATACTGACCGATGAATTCCTGCTGATCGTAAGTGATACCTCGGCCGACAACGCGTTCAGCGCGGCGGTCGCGGTCCAACAAGCCCTGGCCTTGCCGGTGCGTGTGGCTGAACTCGAGATGCGTATCGAAGCGCACATCGGTGTGGCCGGTTATCCGGACGATGCCTGCAGCGTGGATGAGCTGCTGCGTCGTGCCCGGATTGCCATGCAGGACGCCGCGCAAATGCCGGACGGTCTGCAGCTCTACCAGCACGGCCGTGACGATGCCCATCAACGGCAGATCACCCTGATCCGTGACCTGCGCCGCGCCGCTCAGGTCGGTGGCTTGCACCTCCATTTCCAACCGAAAGTCGACCTCGAACACGGCCGTGTCTACCAGGCCGAGGCGCTGCTGCGCTGGAACCATCCGTTGTACGGCATGCTGTCGCCCGCTGAATTCATCCCCTTGGCCGAGCGCACGGGCAGTATCCAATTGCTGACCACTTGGGTGATCGAGGCGGTGCTGCGTCAGCTGCACATCTGGAATGGCCGTGGCTTGTACATGGAGGTGTCGTTGAATATTTCGGCCGAAGACCTGACCAGCCTGACCCTGGAACAGCGAGTGGGTGAGCTGCTGCAGCGCTACGTGATTCCCGGCGGCCAGCTGGTGTTCGAGATCACCGAAAGCGCCATGATGCGCGACCCCGAGCGTGCCCTGACGATGCTGCATCGGTTGCGCACACTGGGTATTCGGTTGTCTGTGGACGATTTCGGAACCGGCTACTCGTCGCTCGCTCAGCTACGGCGCATGCCGGTACAGGAGCTGAAAATCGACCAGTCGTTCATCCGCGAACTCGATGACACTTGCGGCGATGCGGTGATTGTCCGTTCGACCATCGACATGAGCCATGCGCTGGGGCTCAAGGTTGTGGCCGAAGGCGTCGAGCATGGCGAAACGCGCGACCTGCTGCGGGCCTGGGGCTGCGACACCCTGCAAGGTTATTTCTTCAGTCGTCCCCTTCCGGCTGACGCGTTCGAAGCCTGGCTCAAGCAACAACCCCACCTGGCCGCGCGACCGATCAAGGAACACTCATGAAATTATTACGAGCCCTGATGCTGGCCGCGTGCTGCACCCCGATGCTGGCCAGTGCGGAAGCGGGGCGATTGCTGGCCACCGGAGGCGTGACCAGCATCGAAGGGGCCGCAGGCGGCGGCATCATGCCGTGGGCCGTGCTGGCCGGTTATGGCGAACGAGGTGAGTGGGGCGGCGATGTCTTCGCGACTCGCGTCGAGACCGGCGACTATCGACTGGACGTTGCGGGTGTGGCGTTTGCCTTCGATAACCGCCTTGAGCTGTCATTTGCTCGGCAGCGCTTCGACCTCGGCACGCTGGCTCGGGACCTGTCGCTGCCGGAGAACAGCCTCAGCCAGGATGTCTTCGGGGCCAAACTCCGCCTATTCGGCGATCTGATCTATGACCGTCTGCCTCAAGTGTCTTTGGGCATGCAGCACAAACGCCAGAAGGATTTCCTTATCCCGTCGCTGGTTGGCGCGCAGCGCGATGAAGACACCGAAGGCTACTTGACCGCCAGCCGCCTGATCCTGGGCGGTGCATTTGGCTACAACCTCTTGCTCAATGGCGGCGTTCGCTACAGCCGCGCCAACGAGCTGGGCCTGCTCGGGTTCGGTGGTGATCGTCGCGACAGCCGCAGTCTGCTCAAGGAAGGCTCGGCCGCTGTACTGTTCAACCCAAACTGGGCGCTCGGCATCGAGTACCGGGAAAAGCCGGACAATCTCTCTTTCGCCGGTGAAAGCGACTGGGCCGATCTGTTTCTCGGTTACTTTCCCAACAAGCGCCTTGCAGTCGTGCTGGCGTATGCACGGCTCGGCGAAATCGCCACCCTCGATAACCAGGACGGCCTCTATCTGTCCGTTCAGGGGAGTTTCTGATGCGCCGACTCGTTGTGCTGTTCTGCTTGTTGTTGGGGGCCTGTGCGGCGCCAGCGCCTGAAGATGACAGCCTGTACCGGCAGCTCGGTGGCAAGCCTGGCGTCACCCGGATCGTCGAAGGCATGTTGTTGCGCGTTGCGGGGGACCCTCGCATCGTTGAACACTTTGAAAATATCGATATCCAGCGCCTGCGCGACAAGCTGATCGAGCAGTTCTGCGTCGAGGCAGGCGGCCCCTGTGTCTATACAGGCGACAGCATGGAAGAAAGCCATAAAGGCCTGGCGTTAACCCCTGGCGATTTCAACGCACTGGTGGAAAACCTGCAGGCGGCGATGACTGCCGAGGGCGTATCGATCCCCGCGCAGAATCGCTTGCTGGCGCGCCTGGCGCCGATGCGTCGTCAGGTCATCGATCAGTAGATAAGCCCTGTCGTGCAACCAGCACATCACCGGTTCGTCGTCTTTCGTTGTGCGGGCGCTGCGCACTTTCTGTCAGCTAGAACTGTCCGGTCACGAGCGTTGAACGCAGCGAGACGCTATGCTTTCGCGCTTAACCCGACCATCCGTTGCCAGCGCTGCGTCACAAGCGTTCGCGCTTCGTCAGTGGAGGCGGGGGCCAAGTCCCCGCAGCACAAGGAAAACAACGCCAAATGAATGTGAGCACTCCCACACTGATCACTTTCGTGATCTACATCGTGGCGATGATCCTCATCGGATTCATCGCCTACCGCGCCACCAAGAATTTCGACGATTACATCCTCGGCGGCCGAAGCCTCGGTAGCTTCGTGACCGCGCTTTCGGCAGGCGCTTCGGACATGAGCGGCTGGCTGCTGCTGGGCTTGCCCGGCGCAATCTTCGTTGCCGGCCTTTCGGAAAGCTGGATCGCCATCGGCCTGATCGCCGGTGCCTGGCTGAATTGGCTTTTCGTCGCCGGGCGACTGCGCGTGCACACCGAGCACAACCACAACGCCTTGACCCTGCCAGACTATTTCTCCCATCGTTTCGAAGACACCAGCCGCTTGTTGCGCATCTTCTCGGCGCTGGTGATCCTGGTGTTCTTCACCATCTACTGCGCCTCAGGCGTTGTAGCCGGTGCGCGCCTGTTCGAATCAACCTTCGGCATGGATTACGGCACGGCGCTATGGGTCGGCGCTGCGGCAACCATCCTTTACGTGTTCATAGGCGGTTTCCTCGCGGTGAGCTGGACGGACACCGTACAGGCCACACTGATGATCTTCGCGCTGCTGGTCACGCCGGTATTCGTCATCCTCTCGCTGGGCGACATAGGTACCGCGATGGACACCATCGCCGCGCAGGATCCGTCGAACTTCGACATGTTCAAGGGCCTGTCTTTCATCGCGATTATTTCGCTGCTTGGCTGGGGGCTCGGCTACTTCGGTCAGCCGCACATCCTGGTGCGCTTCATGGCTGCCGATTCGGTGAAGACCATCCCGAACGCCCGCCGCATCGGCATGACTTGGATGATCCTGACCCTTGCTGGCGCTGTTAGTGTGGGCTTCCTCGGCATCGCCTACTTCGCGGACAACCCGGCGCTGGCTGGCGCGGTTACCGAGAACGGTGAGCGCGTGTTCATGGAATTGGTCAAGCTGATGTTCAACCCCTGGGTGGCCGGCGTGATCCTTTCCGGCGTACTGGCTGCGGTCATGAGTACGCTCAGTGCCCAACTGCTGGTGAGTTCCAGCGCACTCACCCAGGACTTCTACAAGGCGTTCCTGCGCAAGGGCGCATCGCAGACCGAACTGGTCTGGGTCGGCCGTGCCATGGTGCTGCTGATCGCCTTGATTGCTATAGGCATCGCGTCGAACCCGGACAGCAAGGTACTGGGCCTCGTGTCTTACGCCTGGGCGGGCTTCGGTGCTGCCTTCGGACCGGTCGTGTTGATTTCGCTGACCTGGAAGCGCATGACCCGCAACGGCGCACTGGCCGGCATGTTGGTCGGCGCCATCACCGTGGTGGTGTGGAAGGAGTTCATCGGCCTTGGACTGTACGAAATCATTCCGGGCTTCATCTTTGCCAGTATCGCCATCTACGTGGTCAGCCTGATGGGCAAAGAACCGGCTGCTTCCATTCAGCAGCGCTTCGAAGCGGCCGATACGGAATACCGCGCAGGCTGAGTCGCGCCACGCCAGGACTGTTGCCTATAGCCGATGGTTCTGGCGGACCGCTGATGCTCTTCGACTGTTTTTCACGCTGCCTCTTCCTCTAGTGCAGCGTGTCTCGCTGGGCGCGCTGCGCCCCCTCCATAAGCGCGACGTCAGTTGCGACATTTCCGAGACCACATAGCCGCTCATCCCCCGAGCGGCTTGCCGGTTTGACAGGTCCAAGCTTTCTGCCACGGTTAGTCTGGAGTGCGCAACCGCTTGCGCTTGGCAAGCCCGGCAATGCTCGTATCGCTAGAACAAAAACAATAAACAACTGAGGAACCTCCCATGCTCCCAAGCAAGTTGGCTTCAGCCTGCACGCGTGCCATCGCCGGCCTTATGCTGGTTGGCACCATCGGGATCGCTGCCGATGCCCAGGCGCGGTCGAAACTGATCAAACTGCCTGTGTCGGGCAGCGAATCGCGTCCACAGGATTTGCGTACCTTCGTCCCTGTCATATCGACACTGGCCCCATTCCCGGGATTACCGAGCGAGCAATGGACCGGCATTTACGAGGGCGCGTCCTACCAGATCGAAGTGCCGGAGAACTGGAACGGCATGCTGGTGATGTACGCCCATGGCTATCGCGGTACCGGGCCTGAACTCACTGTCGGGCCGCCACCGATTCGTCCCTGGCTGCTGCAACAGGGGTACGCCTGGGCGGCCTCCAGCTACAGCAAGAACTACTACGATGTGCGGGCCGGCATCGAGGACACCAACGCGCTGGCGCTGGCCTTCAGCGAGCTGACCGGCAAAGCCCAGCCGAGCAAGACCTACATCACCGGACACTCCATGGGCGGCCACATCGCGGCGGCCGCGGTTGAGGCGGAAACCTACGCCACCGCCAACAATCCGGTGCGCTACAGCGGCTCGGTGCCGATGTGCGGTGTCACCGGCGACGTCTATCAATTCGACTATCTGATGAACTTCACGCTGGCTGCTCAGCATCTGGCCGGGCAGGGGCCGACCACCTTCCCAGCGACGGACTTCCAGGCCAAGCTGCCGCAGATCATTGGTGCGCTGTGGGACAGCTACCCGACCAACCCGTCGCCGCAGGGCGAGAAGCTGGAGGGCATCATTCGAGACCTCAGCGGTGGCGAACGCCCAATCTTTGCCGAAGGCTTCCGCACCAGCCTGCAGAGCGTCGTGCTGAGTACCGGAGGCCAAGACGGTTCGGTCAACGGCATTTTGGCTGACTCGCTCAGCGGCAACCTCTCTACCCGCTATCAGTTCGACACGAACAGAGCGATGTCCCGAGAAGAGCGCGCGTTCAATGACTCGATCATCCGTGTGGTCGGTCATCGTCCAGCCAACAGCATCCGGCCTGACGGCCTGCGCTGGATTCCGGTGGTGAATGGCCAGTTCAACGTCCCGGTGGTCAGCATTCACACCCTGGGCGACCTCTACGTGCCGTTCAAGCATCAGCAGATCTACCGCCGCAACGCCGAAGCCAATGGCAACGGGGATTTGCTGGTGCAACGCGCCATACGCGCACCGAGCCATTGCGACTTCACCTATCAGGAGCAGGTCGAAGCCATGGCGGCGATGCTGCAATGGGAACAGCAGGGCATCAAGCCAGCAGGCGATGAAGTCCTCAGTCCACGCGTCGTAGCCAATCCGGCGTATGGCTGTGAGTTCACCCGTAACGACGGCACGCAGAATCGGGCGTCGCTGCCGGCTTGTCCAAGTAATTGATTTGCTAGAGCGGAAACAGAAGCCCTGCTCAGGCAGGGCTTTTTTCTGACTCGGATAAGCGGGTCAGGCTTTCCCTTTCGATGAGCCACCGTGCAGACTCGCGTTGCCCCAGCTGCGGAGCGTGTTCTGCTTGATGCTCGCTATCTTCCAGCCTTCCTCCATAGCCTCGAAGCCGAACTCATAGCTTCCGCACGAATGGAAGAAGTCCTCGTCGGAGCCGGCAGGGTCAAAGCGAAGAATCAGATAATTGCATCGCGCACTCACAGCGTGCTCATCCACGCCGCCGGTGATCAGCAGATTGGAAAAACTGTGGTGCTTGGCCAGCCGGTCAACCGCGTTCTGCCTGCGGTCTACGAACGCCTGGCCGCTCAGGGTGGTGGGCTGCTCCCGGCCCGAGGATGAATAGTCCACCGCGATCTGACGTGCAAGGCACTCGACCATCGCTGGCCAGTCCCGGTTATCGAAGGAAAGAAAGAACCGGCAGAGCAGGTCGTTTATCTGCATGAAGACGGTCGGGTCTACTGTTCTCATGATGCGCTCTCACGACGTGGGCTAGGGGTGATGGAGTAAACCACAGCACGGCGTTACGGACTGAAAAAGCCCCGGAGCCAGCGAAGGGCGAAGGGCGAAGGGGTAGGCGGCGGCGAACCGCCATTCATTGCTGCCCGTGCGTCTGGCTCGATTGACCGGAAGGGGGGCTCATCATACTGTATGCATATACAGTTATGAGGTCTGTACCATGCCCGTTCATTTCCTGGGGCCCGCCGCTCCGTCCGCCATTGCCTTGCCGCTTTTCAGCTTTTGCATACCCGCCGGCTTCCCCAGCCCCGCGCAGGATCACATGGAAGGCACGCTCTCGCTTGATGACCTGATGAACATCCGCGCACCGCACACCTACCTGGCGCGGGCGGACGGCGACAGCATGATTCAGGTGGGCATCTTCGACCGGGACATCCTCATCATCGACCGTGGGCGCGAAGCGGAAAGAGGGGAAATCGTCATCGCCGCGCTCAACAACGAGCCGCTGGTGAAGATCTTCGATCGACAGGGCGATCAGATCATCCTGCGCTCGGCCAATCCCAAGTTCCCGCCGCGCTATCTGCTCGAAAGCGAAGAGCTGTACGTGTGGGGCGTCGTGCCATTCAGTGTGCGGACCCATGGCAAATATTGAGCGCACCCTGGCCCTTATCGACTGCAACTCGTTTTACGCCGCCTGCGAGCGCGTGTTCCGGCCAGACCTGCGCACCACGCCCATCGTCGTGCTTTCCAATAACGATGGCTGCGTGATTGCCCGCTCGGCCGAGGCCAAGGCCCTGGGCATCAAGATGGGTGCGCCGTACTTCAAGGTCCGCCGTGATCTGGAACGCTGGGGCGTGGTGGTGTTCTCCAGCAACTACGCGCTCTACGGGGACATGAGCGAGCGCGTAATGACTGTGATCGAGCAACGTGCGCCGGCTGTCGAGGTGTATTCCATCGACGAAGCCTTCGCCGATCTCTCCGGCGTGCCTGATGCGGAATCGCTCGGGCGCCGCATCCGCGCCGACGTGTTGCGCCTGACCGGCATACCGGTCGGCGTGGGTATCGCCAACACCAAGACACTGGCCAAACTGGCCAACCATTCGGCCAAGCGCTGGATGAAGCAAACCGGCGGCGTAGTCGACCTGCGCGACCCCGAGCGGCGCGACAAGGTGCTGCGCATCACAAGCGTGAGCGATGTATGGGGCATCGGCCGGCGCATGACCGAACACCTCGCCAGCATGGGCATTCGCAGCGCCTGGGACCTGGCCAGTGCCGACGCCTGGACCCTGCGCAAACAATTCAGCGTCGTGGTCGAGAAAACCGCCCGCGAGCTGCGCGGCACGCCCTGCCTGGAGCTGGAGGACGTAGCGCCGCTCAAGCAGGAGATTTGCTGCTCACGCATGTTTGGTGACCGCCTGCGCGAACTCGCACCCATCCGCGAAGCCGTCGCCACCTACGCCGCGCGCGCCTGCGAAAAACTCCGCGGCCAACACTCCCTGTGCAAACGCGTACGCGTCAGCATCCGCACCGGCATGTTCAACCCCGACGAACCCAGGTTCGCCAAAGGCGTCGTCTGCGAACTGCCATACCCCACCGACGACACCCGCTACATCACCCGCGCCGCCATCGCCGGGTTGGAACTGATCTACCGTGAAGGCTTCGCCTTCAGCAAAGCCGAAGTGCTACTGATGGACCTCTGCCAGCGCGGCGAATACACCGACGACCTCTTCACCGAAACCCAACCGGCCGCGTCAGAGCGCGTCATGGGCGTGCTCGATGCCGTCAATGCCAAATGGGGCCGCAATACACTTAGACCGGGCCGCATCCCCACCGCGCCTGATTGGGGCATGCGGCGCGAATTGATGAGCCAGAGCTATACGACGCGGTTGGATCAGTTGTGGGAGGTGGGGTGCCGGTAGGGGCTTGGCAACCAGCCGAATCTGCTCATTACCGGCAGCCGGGAACGTAGGCTCGATGAGGCCAGAGAATGGCGCGAAGGTAGAGCACAGCAACCGCAAGCCCGCCAGCCACCGTCTTCGCATTCTTTACATCTGCGCGTCCCGCTTGCCTTCGCTCTGATGATATGGTTTCTCACTTGCATATAGACAGAGGACGCCCGTACGTGAAGAAGCTCGCCCTATCCGCCTCGATGCTGCTCGCCCTGACGGCCTGCAGCAGCCAACCCGATGCGCCTACGCCACCGGCCAACGTTGTCGGCATGACCGTCGACCAGCCAGACGGCACGCAGGTCGTCGTCCCTCGCAATCCGCGCAGTGTGGTGAGTTTCGACTTCGGCACGGTCGATACCCTGGTGGCTCTGGGCTTGGGCGATCGCGTAGTGGGCACGGCCTCCGGTGTGCCGACCTACCTGAAGAACAGCTTGCCCGCCCGAGTCGACACGGGAGGCATGAAGGAGCCTGACGAGGCCGCCATACGCAAGTTGGACCCAGACGTGATCATGGTCACCGCGCGCCAGGGCGAGCAAGGCCAGGCCCTGAGCAAGATTGCTCCAACATTGGACATGGGGCTCAACGGTCAGGATTACCTGCGTGGGTTCGAACGCAACGTCCTGACCCTCGGCTCCATGTTCGACAAGCTGCCCGAGGCCAAGCAGCAGTTACGGGTTACGGCTGCCAAGATCGGACAGGCGCACATGCGCGTCGCCAACTCAGGCAAGCGCACGCTGGTGCTGACCCACAACGACGGCAATTTCTCCCCCACCGAACAGCCGGTGATCTACTCCGTCCTGCAGGCGCCACGCACGCTCGCCGCGCCCGCGCCCGCGCCCGCCGAGCCCGGCGCACCGCGCCAACGCCCGCAGCCCATGGACGCGAATGCGGTGCTCGCGGCTGACCCGGAGGTGATCTTCATCATCGATCGCAGCGCGGCAATCGGTGCAGAGCCCCTGACCACCGAAGCCCTGCGTGCCTCGCCATTGAGCGCCACCAGCGCCGGGCGCAACGGCCGCATCGTCTACCTCGACCCTGCGTTGTGGTACCTCTCCGGCGGTGGCCTGCTCAGCCTCAGCCTGCAGCTCGACGAGGCTGTGGCGGCTTACTAGAAAATGTGGGATGGGCAGCTGCCGCCGCGGCAGCTGTCCTAGCCGGCGCGTTGCCGGTAAAGCTCCATAAGCGTTAGGGCAGGAAGCTGGCTGAGAATCAGGTCATTATTCCTAGGCGTCCTAGCAGGAAATAAATCTGTCCCCTTTTCCTTCTCTAATCACGTTGGCTGCAGCTAGCATACCGACATGAACACGCCCGCATATGCAAGGATTAGCATGAAAGTAACGACAGATATTCGAAAGGGCGATCTAATTCGGCTTAACGTGTCGGCTCTTCCAAGAATGAGGTCCACCTATATAACCTTTATTATTCTTGCGTGCCTCACCTTTGGGGTTTTAGCGTGGACTAAAGGTCTACCTGAAGACTCTCATGAACTATGGATTCATTTGGCAAGCTCTTTTATCGGTGGGTTGACGGGTCTGCTCTTCGGCTTCGTTTTCAATGTTATCGCTGTATTGTTCTTGTCGAGTGCTAAGAATGGAGTTTTAGGCGAGCATACCTATACGTTAACACCAGAAGGCATTCATGAAAGTACGACGAATAATGAAGGATTAACTAGGTGGGGCGGGGTGATAAGCGTGCGGTCGATGGGCTCTTGTCTACTGGTCCAAATAGGGGCTTGCTTGTATCACATCATGCCAAGACGAAGCTTCGAATCATCACAGGCTTTTGATAAGTTCGCAGCACAGGCAAAAGCGTATTGGCAGCAATCACAACCCGAATAGGCGGGTAGGATCGGTTGCTCTGCCAGTTCGGAGGGTTTCAAGTGACTTTCCTTTCCGGCTGGGTGATTTATAGCGTATGGGCTGAAATAGCTTTCTCAGGAATCAACTTCGCTAGCTGTGTTGTGGATGGTATTTTTAGTGCGGTGGTGTTTTGGTATGTCGCAGTAAGCGGTCAATCTAAATGAATGTTTCCCGAAAGACGGATGCGGCGATAGCATTATCCGTTGCCCTCATGCCTGCAGTTGCTCAGCTTTTATTTGGCGATCCGCTTTATGTCGGGATTTGGTATTACTTCGTGGTGCCGACAGCGGCTATTGCCATCGGCGTCATGGCACAAGCAAAACCACTGTTTTGCTGGGCACATCCTTAGGCGTTTCTGTAACGCTTCTGGTATATGCCGCAATCAATATATCGCTAGCCAGGCCTCAGGGGTTGCTTGCGCTCGGTCATCTATTTCGTTGCCGGGTGCGGCTATAGGTACGCTAATCGGTGCATTCTTATCGCGCCGTCTGAGCAATCAAATTTCGGGCATGGCGCTTGGTTTCGCTGGAACGCTGGTCGGCTTCTTCCTCAATCAGCATAGTTCTATGCAATACGGTCATATGGTGCGGAGCGCTGTCGCTGCCGATTGGTTAAAGTAGTGCCCAAACGGGGAAAAGGGGACAGATTAATTTTCCACCAAGCCAGCCCCCCAGCCGAAACAAGCCAACCCCTAAACCAAAAAGCCCTGCAATCGCAGGGCTTTTCTGATCTGGAGCGGGCGAAGGGAATCGAACCCTTTTGCTTGATGTGTCGTTCCGTCTCAAAGCGTGTCGTTACGGGGTTTCCGGCTAACGCGCCTGCTCGTTTCGGCACAATTCGTCACAGTGATTTCGACACTTTTTCGACTCATTCACGTTGCCGAAATGCGCTGCTTAAGACAGCCAGCGCATCGGTACGGCCTCAGCCCTTGCGGGGGCTTTATTGTTGCAGGACGTTGGCTACGTTGCCGTTACCGTTCTGGACGATGCTTGCGGAGTGACTGTTGAGTGATTGAGCTTGCGTCAGGAAAGCCTGGTTGCTGTTGCCCGTTTGGCTGATTAGCGCTTCATGAGCGTGGAAGTTCTGCGAGGCTTCTATATGGTTGTACGAGCCGACCTGAGCAATGTCCAAGCTGTGGTTATCTCCGACTTGTGACGTTACCACCGTGTTGTACTCACCCTCCGAGTACCCGGTGAAGCTGCTGTTCTGCCCAGCGAGATAAGAGTCAAGCTCGTTCCCTGTACCCCGCTGTTCGTAGTCCAGCGTGCTATTGCCGCTGAGGGCTTCGATTTGCGCGATGTTTGCGACACCAACCTGCCGCAGGATGACCTCGGCTGCGGGATAGCGCCCTGCGTACTGGTAGATATCCGCCTGATTGGCGGTACCAACCTGTTCGATGGCTGCGAAATCATTACCCCAGCCACTTCCAACATGTTCGAGACGCACTCGATTCGCTGTGCCATCTTGCTGAATTTCGGCTGTGCTGAAGCCAGACTGGTTTACCTCAACAATGTTGTCCTGTCCGACCGATATCACGCTGAGGTTGTTTCCAACCCACGTTTGCGTAGCGTCTAGCTGGTTACCTGTTCCTTCCTGGTGGATAGTCGCGGTAACGGACAGCTCGCCTCGAAGCTCATGCTGCTCGAGCGTGGCGCTATTGGATGTTCCCGCCTGGTAAATCTCAGCGCTAGCCATGCCAGGACTGCTTCCGTTCACCTGATAGATTTCGGCCAAATTCAGCGCGCCTACTTGCTCGATGCTCGCCCGGCCACCCTCGCTGCTGGTTCCGGTCTGGTCGGTGAGCGCTCTATTCTCAGTGCCGTTCTGCAGAATGTAGGAACGCTGCATGACGCCGCTCTGCGTCTGTTCTGCGCTGTTATTTGTGCCGATCTGTTCGACTTCAGCCACGTGTTCATTGGCTAAGACGCTGCCGCTTACTGCCACTAAAAGCGCTGCAGCTATAGGAGTGATTTTTAACATTGGAATCTCCTGTTCGCATTGGATGAGCTCCGTACATCACAGGCGAAGCAAAGGAGAGTGTTGTCGGTCCGTTTAGGCTACGAAATAGACCGAAAGAGCCAAACGGAAAGTGCTCAGGATTAATCCTAGCCGCCATCCCATCATGATCGAGTCAGCTCTAGGCTGTTGCCTCTTCATAGCATGAAGTTATTAGCTGCTGCGCATGCCGGTTGGTATCGGCTACACATCTGCTTGAAAGCAACCTTCGCGCCTTTACGGCAGTCTCGGTAGATCAGCGAGCCGCGCTTGTAGTTTTGGCAGACGCTGCTGAAGTCAATCTCGTCGTTCACGGTTATCCAGTGAAACTGTCCGCCCACTCGCTGTTTGTTATGGCCGTTCTCCCAGCTCCAGTTGCTTAGGTGGGTCTCGCGGGAAACGGAGCGCTTCTGCGTGCTGCTGGACGAATTGGAAGCGTAGTAGCGGGCCGGTGGTGGCTGCATCGTGTTGGCGACTGGCCGGGGGGTGTAGTTTTCGTCGCTGAAAGAGGTTTGCTTGCGTTCTATCGTGCGCGCCGATGCCGCTTCGAACCACTCGATCTCAGCCTGGGTCAGTGGGCGTTGCCCTTTTGCTTCAGGCGCCGCTGATGACTCCAGTGTGCCGTATAGCGCTAGTGGGGGTTCACTGGCGGATTTGGCGGGTTCAGTCGGCTCTTGGTTGAACCAGGTTTTGCCTGTGACATTAGTGCCAGACTTGATCTGGTTGATATCCTTAGCCATTGGCTCTGCGAACAGAGCTGCCAATCCCAGCAAGATCACCGATCCAATACCCAAGATAGCTACGAAACGCCATGGGCTGTCTTTCTTTTTGCTGCGTAGATATTCGGGCGCGTCGTCCCCCTCTGATCTCATGTCGCCTCCTTGCGCTTAAATGGGGATAAAAAAGGAATATTCCTTATATACATCTTAGCTTCCAAGCCCTTTATTAACGGATGATGGCTGCTAGCGGTTACTTTCCTTTAAGTTCTTTAGCCAATCGGAAAAGTTGGTCTATGCCGTCAAAGGTGCTGGGTACATTGGTATCGTCTGGTGTTATGCCAGAAAATATTATAGATTCAAATTTTAGCAAAGGATCAATGTCTTTTGTTTTTCTTGACTTTGCGAAGTCGGCATAATTTTCTATGAAGGCACATAGTGATAGTCTTAGCTCTATTTGTAGAAGCTGGGCTTTGGTTGAGTAGTAGCTCTTTAGTGCAATTCTGAAGAAATAAAGCAGAGCTACTTCTAGGCCGATTAGAGATATTATCTTCCACGCATCTGTAGTGTTAAGAGTATTGAGTGCAGTGCTTGTGTTCGTCAATGTCTTTACTGTGAATTGAAATAGGAGTGGAGATAATACTAGTGTTCCTAGCGAAATTAACGCGAGAAAATTTGCTCTAAGCTCTTTCTGTTTGTTTTTGTGCATTTCGTGAAAAGCTTTGGATAAGCGAACAAAGTTAAATTTTCCTTGTTGTTCTTTCAGTTCGGTGACGTACGAGTCTATTGTTGTTTTGTATGTTTTTAGTTGTTCTTCCCAGTTTTTAACGTGATTTTTTATATCTTCCTCTTTTTGTGAAACCTCAGCTAGATAGTCTGTCGCTATGTATTTAGGAATCGAGGCCCAAATAAGGTCGGACGTTTCCTTGTCTTCCGTTGTTTCGAAATCTTTCAAATAGTCAAAAAAATCAAGAAGCTGTTTTTCCGGTGCCTTGGGTACATAAGGTGTTCGAAGCGTGGTTTCTCTGGCTATTCTGGCCAGATAACGTGTTAGCTCTTGCAGTGAACTATCGTCAGTTCTTCGGTTGGAAATAATGCTAATCAGCTGATCGCCGATCCATTCAGCGTTTAATCTTGCTCTTCTATCATAAGAGCTAGGCTCTTCTGCGATTTTCTTCAACATAGGCAAGCATATAGAAACTCGCTGATCCGGCGCTTCTTGCTTCGAAGAAAGCAGCTCTAATGTTGAATAATAGGACTCAATATAATTTATATTTTCTGAGAAAATTCCCATTCTAATATTCCTCCATGAAAGGTTATCTAATTTTTAACCGGGCATACCAGCGCTTAGTCACTTCCGTTGTGATCGCTATCCCGCGTTTTGATTGGACAAGTTTGAATGGGCTGTCTCATATTCAGGACTTGTTTGTCCGCATTCAGGTTGGACGTTGCCGCTAACTATCCAAAGTGCAAATTGTGGATACAGCTTCACCACAGCCTCAATTTCCTCAGCTTTGATTTCTCGGGCCTTAGCGGGATTTTTCAAGTTGCTCCACGTATAGCGGCTGATTCCGGTCAGCTGCTCAAGTTGCGGCAGCTTTAGCCCGCTGTGCTTGAGAACGGTTATAACTCTTTCTTTTATCATTCCATAATGATCTAAAATAGCTCTATCCAATTTGACTCTATCTTAATATGATTCGTTTCGACTCTAGTCAAAACGGATAGCGTCAATCCGTATGTATTGCCACGAATAGTGACGGAACGAGCATGGAACTGGAAGAGCTAGAACCTTCAAAGCTGATCGGCCCACAGCAGGACGTGGAAACCGTCGAATCCTGGGCGGAACGCAACGGCCTGACGTGCTCCATGGCCCGCGCCTGGGTCTACCGGGGCGTACTCCCTACCGTAAAGCTCGGCAAGCGCCGAATGATTAACAGTGCGCTGCTGCGTAGCTGGCTGCTGGAGCAGGAGTGGACGGCATGATCCGCGCCGTCAATGGAAAGCCAGGGGAGGGGATGACCTATGAACCTGTCCAACTATCTGCGCCTGCCGCACCCCAGGGACTGCGCCTGCTCTGTCTGCTGGTCCCGACGCGAAATGGCGAAACCCGCTCGCTGCCGGTCCACACCCTGCGCCCAATGCCGCCCCGCGTCTGTGCTGCCGATTCGCACAACAAGGATGGGCAAGATCGCTGGTGTCTGGATGGTCCTTACCTCGGAATGGGCGGTGATACCGGCCTCTACCTGCGAGAAACACACGCCACCACCCCGACCGCCGAAGTATTGGAGCGTTGTGCTCGACACCGGCAAACCCACGCCTTACGTGCCGATCCGCGAGCCGTTCGAGCTGGAGGCCTGAGCCGTGGCTAATCAGGAACAACACGCTGACTTCTTCTGGCGCGTCTATCTGCCCATCGCGTTGCTCGCGGTGGTGATCTTCGGCTTCCCCTGGTTAGCGATGAAGATATGCCAGCACCGCGACGGAGCCAAGCCCGATAGCGTTCCCGCAAAAACAACCAACACCGAGGCCGGACAGGTCCAGGGCCGCGCTCCCGGCTTGTCCGAACACGCTTCACCGTTCGGAAAAACGGAAGCACGGGCGGAGCGCACCCTTGACCCTGCACGAACAGGAAAGCCTCCGCTCGTGAGTGTGGGGCAGCTTCTCCGCCCCGCGCTCCCGAGCCCTCGGCGGCAAGAGTGGGATGACAAGGGCAAAGCCCTTGGTGTTAAACAAAGGTTCAGCGATTAACTATGACTATTTGTGCACAACTATAAAATGTCAATTCGTTGCAATTCAGCTCATTAAGAAACGCAGCATTGTATTTACCTATATATGAAAAAAGCCTGCATTAGGCGCGTATAAATAGGGTTATTGATTCACAGTAAGCCAAGTAATAACCGGCAGGGCGAACTTGATTAAGGGTTCTTCTGCGCGAGATCGCTCGGCCTGCAGAAAGCAAAGCAGCGCAATAAAGCGCAACTAGAGAGAGGAAACACAGATGGCACGTTCGACTATGGAAGTTGCATTTCTCGGCACTCAACGCTTCGACGGTGAAGCCGGCCAGAAATACATCAAGGTCTTCTACGGCGACGAACCAGACGGCAAGACCGAACACGGCCTTTCCATCATCGGCATGGCAGCAGCGGACGAAGTTGCCGATGAAATCTTCGCAGCGGGTGCCCACTTCGAGCCGCTGCAACTGGTGCGCATCCACTTCGAGATTGCCCGTGGCGGCCAGAACAAGGGCAAGAACCTAGCCCTGCAACTGGAAGCCGTGAAACCACGCAACACCACCGAACCTAGCCGCGCCGCTGCTCAGCCTAACCCGGCCAAGCCAGCCGACCCGGCCAAAGCCAACTAAGGGGAGGGGCGGACCATGCTGATGGGTGACCGCGTTATCTGCGACTGCTGCGGCAACGACATGGGCAAGCTCATGAGCCTGCCTGCACCGCAAAGCGATCTGCTACCCGATCTGCGGTTGCCGCCCCATTTCGCCGTCTGCCCCGACTGCGAACCCCTCGAACAAGCCGCCGACCTCCTCGAGGCCGGTGCATGAATTTTCTCGCCTGTGACGGTGACTGGCTGCAAGGCGCTGACGGTACGCCCGTCTGCTCCGGTTCGCTGGTTGCCCTCACGGTCGAGGAAATGCAGAGCCTCTACGGCGCTGCACTGTCCTGGGAACAGGTCTCCGAACTACAGGCAGAAGCCATCGTGCTTTTCGCCACCGTGTTCGGTTTTCTGGTCCTCAAAAAAGTCCTGAAACAGTGAGGTATCACCCATGCAACTGAACAAGCACTTCATCAAGAAAATCGGCGTTGGCGCTGCTGCCGCGCTCTCCACCCTGGCTGGCACCGTCTACGCAGCCGTTCCCCCGGAAGCAACCGGCGCACTGGATGAGGCTGGCACCGATGTCGGCACCATCGGCTGGGCCGTCTTCGCCGTGATCATCGCCGCCATGGCGTTCAAGTACATGCGCCGCGCCCTGTAAGCCGGGGTTGCGCACCGCACGTGCCGAAGCAAACAAACCCCGCTCCGGCGGGGTTTTCACTTCCGAGGGAACGCCAATGAGTTACCAGCTGTACGTCCTGATCCTGACCACCCTGGCGTTCTATCTCGTGTTTTTTGGGCGGGTGTAGGGATGAAAGGGATTCTTCGTGTTGCCTTGGTGCTTGTTTGCAGCTGGGGGCATGCGGCCTGGGCTGAAGATTATTATTGGCATTATAACTCTCAGAATTATCCGTCTGCGGATGCTGCGTGTCAGGCGCACCTTGACGTAATGAAGCAGCAGAGCAGTGCGTATGTTGACTATAGGGTTGAGCTAACTAGCCCTTCTAGTGGTAGGTGTGTGCTTCTTAACAAGTCTGGTGTATCACTTGGTTCGGCCATTATTGGTAGGCAAGGCGACGGCTGTACTGACGGAACTTACGACAGCGCCATAGGTGGCTGCGTCCCTAACCCCGAACCTGACCCTTGCGAGTCCACTATTGGTTCGATCATCAATCATGAACACAAGTTACGCGACTCTGTTCATGGCTCAGATCGTTCGGAGCCTCCCGCTGATGTGTGCGCTAACTCCTGTACTTACACCTTTCAATACATCGTTAACAATATCTATGTGTATTCCAGCGGTACGCCTTCCGGTGTGTTCGGTTCCTATCAATATCGGGGCAACGGTTTTGAGTGCTCTGGCGATACCTACACCGCCCCTGGCAACCCGGGCGGCACGACAAATCCTGACGACACTCCGCCCCCTGATCCCGATAACAACTGCCCCTCCGGCTACGTCTGGAACGGCACCTTTTGTTCAAAGGAGCCGCCGAAACCTTGCGATCCCGAAGTCGAGGTCGGCGGCTGCGATGATACGCCCAACAATCCCGAACCCGGCGAGGGTGACGGCGATGAGGACGGTGGTGGTGATGGGGATGACGACGGAGACGGTGATGGTGATGGCTCCGGCGGAGACGGGGATGGTGGAAGCGGTGACAGCTCCGGGGGCGATGACGACGGGTCGGGTAGTGACGGCAACGGCGACGGTGATAGCGACAAGGACGACGAGGAAAAGCCGGACTCAAGCGTAGGCGGCGAAGCCTGCGATGCCACCATTGCCTGTGAAGGCGATGCGGTTCAATGCGCCATCCTCCGTCAGCAAAAAGCGCTGCGCTGCAATGCCGAGGAAATGACCGACTTCGAAAAGCATGAGTCGGCTATCGAAGCCGCCGTCCAGGGCGATAAGTTCCAGCTCGAAGAAGGCGGCGGGGCCATCGAGTTGCCGTCCTTCATCAACCAAGGCACCCGCTTTCTACCTTCCACCTGCCCAGCGGCTGAAAGCCTCAGCCTGCGCATGGCCGGCGGACGCACCTTTGAAATCAGCTATGAGCCGCTATGCCGCGCCGCCAGTGACCTGAGCGGCTTGTTCGTTGCGGTCGCTACCGTCCTGGCAGCCCTGTATGTGGGCCGCTCCGTAGGAGGTCAGTAATGCAGTTCCTTTTTATCGTGCAACTGCTGGTCATCATCCTCGGCCCGCTGGTGAAGATGGTGCTGCGCATCCTCGGCTTCGGCTTCGTCACCTATGTCGGCTTCAACCTGATTATCGGCCAAGCGCAAAGCTACCTGTTCGGGTTGATGGGCGATGTGGGGCCGGTGATTCAGGGCGTGCTGGGGCTGGCCAAGTTCGATGTGGTGGTGAATCTGTACTTCGCCGCCATCTCCACGCGCTTCATGCTGGCTGGCATCGACAAGGCGACCGACAAGCGCCGCAATCAGGTCTGGCGCAGCCCCAAGGATACCGGGTTTGAGGCGTAGGGAGGCTCACCATGCTGGTTATCAGAACGGGTAAGCCCGGCCACGGCAAGACCCTGAACACCATTCGTGAAGTCGACCAGACCGCCCACGCTCAAGGGCGCGTCATCTACTACCACAACATCAATGGCCTCAAGCCCGAACAGCTGCAAGCGCAGTGGTTCGAGTTTGATGGGCCGGAGAAGTGGTTCGAGCTGCCGGCTGACTCGATCATCGTGGTCGATGAGGCCCAAGGCTGGTTTGGTGCACGCGATCCACGCGCACGACCACCGGAACATATCACCCGCTTTGAGACCATGCGTCACCAGGGCCACGAAGTGCATCTGGTCACGCAAGATCCGCGCTATCTGGATGTGCACCTGCGCCGCCTGTGCAACAGCCATATTCACTATTGGCGGGTGTTCAAGTCGGCTCAGCTGCTGCGCTTCGAATCCGAAGTCGTCATCGAAAAGGTCGAGATTAAAAGCAGCTTCAAGGATGCCGACAAGAAGTCGCTGCGCCTGGATAAGCGCTACTTCGGCGCCTACACCAGCACCAACGCCAAGCACCACTTCCAGACCAAGGTGCCGACTAAGTTCCTCCTGGCGCTGTGTGTGGTGATCGGCGCGGCCATCCTCGTATACCGGGCCTATGAGCGCTACAACGCCGAAAAAGCCGCGCGGGCTGCCAGCAGTGGTGCGCCGTCCGGCAGCATGGTCGATCAGGTCCGCGATACGGTGGGGGCGTTCATTCGGCCTGCGGGCGCGGATGTTCAACAAGGGGCGCCGCAGACCCTCGAACAATACCTCGGCAGGCGAGTTCCGCGCGTGCAGGACCTGCCAGCCTCCGCACCGATCTACGACGGGCTGACCAGTCCGCAAACCTTTCCCAAGCCGGTGTGCATTTCAACGACAGACAGCCGGCTGCTCGCACGCAACCGCGCTCGGATGGAAATCGCGGTGAACGAGGGAACGGTAACGGGGTGTCGCTGCAACACCCAGCAGGGCACGCGTCTGGAAGTGTCGTTTCAGTTCTGCATGACGGTGGTCCAGAACGGCTACTTCGACGACACCAAGCCAGACCGGGGCTCGCCGCAGGATCCGCGAAGCCAGCAACCGCAATCCTTGCCCACGCACACCTATGAGCCGGTCCAGCAACAGGCCAGCAGCAACTTCACGCGTGTTCCATACGAAAAGGGGCGTTTCCTATGGTGAAGACCGTCAGCGCGTCCTTGGCACGCACGGCGAGGCACGAGCCGGCGTGCTGCGCGCGCTGACGTCCCTGTAACACGTCAGATAAACCAGTTTAAACAGTGTCGATTCGTTGCTATTTGGAGCACTAGAAAATGAGCGTTAAGGACCAGATCAGAGTTAATCGTCAATTTGAAGAAACGCCTGACGGGCGTCTTTTCTTCGATCATATGACTGCCAAGCTCACCGACCTCACAGGCGTTCGCCTTCTTCGCTGCGGTGTCGACACTGTTCGTCAGTTGTATCGCGGGCTGATTCGACCGGAAATCATGGCGCTATTCGAGAAACCAGGTGCCTTTGTCGAGTTCGCTGGGCAGATCTGGCATTCCGGTCGAGTAGGGCGTGACTCAGGCTACCAGTACAAGCTGCAAAACGCTGATCTCGGATTCATCCTGCTCATCAAGAACTTCAACGCCAAGCTCGATAGCATCGGCCCACATCTGAAAATCGAAGTGTCGCCCCATGCCATCGACTCGCTGTCGCCTGAGCGTCTGCAAGAGCGCATGGATTATTACGCTGCCGCAGTGCTGACTCATCGGGAGCGAAACCAGTGTGCCGTTCACCTCGCGCTGGATCTGCAAGGCTGGAAGCCTCCCGTGGATCTGGTTGCACGCTTGCACTGTCGCGCCCGGACACACCGCGATATCTCGGGCATCAATGAAATCAACTGGGCAACCAAGTCGAGCGTTTACGGGCGTGGGGAAACGTCCATGTTCGGCTCTGCAGGTGGCGTTCAGCTCTGCATCTACAACAAGACCGAACAGGCCCGTGCTACCGATAAGCTCGACTTCTGGGAAAGCGTCTGGCGTCGCCGGGACTCGTTCGATCTGGCCGACCCGGACAACTACGACCCGAAAGCGGACGTTTGGCGTGTCGAGCTTCGCTATCACCATTCGGTCATTCAGCAATTCGCCAGCGGATCGATCAGCGCTAAGACTGGTGAGGCCATCGAAACGGATTCGTTTGCGGCGTTCTCCGCCCACTTGGACGGCCTGTGGCGCTACGGTCTGTGCCAGTTCAAGTTGCTGCATCGCCCCGGACAGTACGAGCCGATCTGGACGCTCATGCGTGATGACGTGCGGGTGGATGTGGCGGCCGATTCTCTGGTCGATGAAACGGAATACAAGCGCTACTACAAGACCAGCCGGGGATTTAGCGGCAAGAACGTCGAGCTGTTCCTGGGAAACTTCGTAAGCCTGCTGGCAAGGGAGCGAGTGGGCGCTAAAACCGCATTTGATCGACTGAAGGAATGGGAATGCTGGCCGGTGATTCGGGATCACTACGCGTCCAAGGATATGACGGAACGTGATCTGTACAAGCACATCAAGAACCTACTCCAAGAGCGGCATGTGCGGTGGGGTAGGGCGGTCTGATGTCGATCGAACAACTGCCTGACGGTCGCTGGAAAGTCGATGTTGAACCGGTGAAGGGGCGTCGTTTTCGCAAAACGTTGAAGACGAAAGCGGAGGCCCAGCGATTTGAGGCGACTTGTCGAACCCAGTGCGTTCAGTCGAACAACTGGGCGCCTAAACCCAAGGACAGGCGCAAGCTGTCTGAGCTGGTTGGGCTGTGGTTCGATTTGCATGGCATCTCGCTTACCGATGGGCTGCGTCGTGCTGCCATTCTTCGGGCGTCGTGCAAAGCATTGGGAGACCCTGTCGCCAGTACCGTCGACGGTGCCAAGATCGCCGCAGTGCGTGCCCGCTGGATGGCAAAGGGGGTGACGGGCAAGACGGCTAACAATCGGCTTGGCTACCTAAAAGCGGTCTACAACGAGCTGCACAAGCTCGACGTAATCGACTATCCGTGCCCGTTTTCACGTATCAAGCCCGTCCGGTTACAGGAGCGCCCCTTGGCCTACCTGACCAAGCCGCAGATAACCGAACTGCTCGATGCCCTCAAAGCACGCTCGACGTCTCCGCATCCTGCCCTTGTTGCGCGGATATGTTTGGCGACCGGTGCTCGATGGGGTGAGGCCCAGGCGTTGCGACCAGATCGGATTAGAGGCAATGCCCTGGTGTTCGCCAATACCAAGTCGAAGCGGGTGAGAATGGTTCCAGTGACGGCTGAACTGGTGGCGATGATCCATCAACACTGGAAGCAGCATGGTCTGTTCACCAACTGCATCGGTGTATTTCGCCAAGTGCTTCTCTCGACCACGATCAATCCGCCTCGGGGCCAAGCGAGCCATATCCTGCGTCACACCTTTGCGGCTCACTTCATCATGGGTGGCGGGCATATCGTGACGCTGAAAGAGATCCTGGGGCATGCCTCTTTGAACATGACGATGCGTTACGCGCACCTCGCGCCTGAGCATTTGCACGATGCCGTCAGGCTTAGCCCATTGGCCGACCTGCCAGCAAGGAGCACAATTGTCTGATTGAGGTTTCGTTGAAGGGAATCGGGCTTGAATCGTTTGAGAGTTGTATGGAGTGAGCTTTTAATCATCACAGCCGTTGGCGCTATTCCGTCAGCTCTGGCGTACCGTAATGGAGGTGTTGAGGCTCTGGTGTTGTTCATAAAAGCGGCTGTTCCGAGCGAAACACTGTTCTTCTATAGCTTGGCGCTCTTCGGTTTTTTTGCTCTGGTTGCATACTTAGAGCGGCACCTTTGGATGCGAACCGATAAGCAGCGCCAACGATGGGCCTTCGCTAGATCAACGTTTAAGGAAGCTGGCACTAGCCTGCTCGGCCTTTGGCGCTTACTCGGGGGGATGCTTATCGGAACTCCAATCGTCTGGTTATGGGTCGAGCCTGAGACTTGGAAGCTAGCGAAGGTCAGCGGTTTCTGGATGATGGGCATGGCGATTGTTGCGGAGTGCTGCGTCATATCAGTTTGGGCTCGACAGATGGATAGGCTCTCGCTCCGTCGAACTGACAGCTAGATTTCGACACTTCTTCGACGCCGCCAAAAACCAGAAACGAAAAAGCCCTGGATAAACAGGGCCTTATCGTTCGGTATCTGGAGCGGGCGAAGGGAATCGAACCCTCGTCATGAGCTTGGGAAGCTCAGGTAATGCCATTATACGACGCCCGCGTAGGCAGCCTTTGTACCAGAAGGGCAGGGGGAGGAGAAGCGGGTGCGGCGTTTAGGTTGATGAATGTTTTTCAGACCTGCGCAATTTCTGTGGGCGTCAGGCTGCGGTATTGGCCGGGGGCGAGGGTGGGGTCGAGCAGCAGCGGGCCCATGCGTTCGCGGTGCAGACCGGTGACCTTGTTGTTGAAGTGGCCGAACATGCGTTTGACCTGATGATAGCGACCCTCATGCAGGGTCAGGCGTGCCTGGTGCGAACCGAGCAGTTCGAGTTCGGCGGGCAGGGTGGTGAGGTTCTCGAAGCGAAAGTAGAGGCCTTGGGCGAAGCGGTCGACGCAGATGGGGTCGATCGGGTCTTCGGTTTCCACCAGATAGGTTTTGCCCAGCAGGCTTTCCGGTTGGGTAAGGCGGCGGGACCAGAGGCCGTCGTTGGTGATGATCATCAGCCCGGTAGTGTTGAAGTCCAGCCGCCCTGCGATGTGCAGATCGTCCTTAGCCGGCTCATGGAGCAAATCCAGCACCGTGGGGTGTTGCGGGTCGGCGGTGGCGCTGACGCAGCCGGCCGGTTTGTTGAGCATAAAGAAGCGGGCGGGTTTACCTGCTTGCAGGACCTCGCCATCCAGCTCGATACGGTCGAAAACGCGAACGTCGTGGGTGCCGTCGCGGACCGTCTCGCCATTTACCGCCGCACGACCGGAAGCTAGAAGCAGGCGCGCCTGGCGATGGCTGCAGTGGGGCAGGCTGGCGAGGAAGCGGTCGAGGCGCATTACGGGGTTACTGGCAACTCGCCGCGGGCGCAGCGTGGGCAGATGCAGGCTTTGTTCAGTGCATCATCCGGGATCTGATCGCGGGCTTCGGCTGCTATCTCAACGGTGAAGCACCAGCAGGGCCGTGTCGCGGTGGCTGGGTTGGCCAAGCCGCATTGGTTTGGCTCGCCACAAACGGGACATTTATTGATGTCAGGCGAATCAGTCATAACCGCCTCCGGGCAGTGGCAGTACTTGATGTGGTGAGTGGTTGGTTGGCTCGACAAAAAGGAAAGCCCGGCATTGCGCCGGGCTTTTCGTACTGCGTGATTACTTGACGCGTTGACCGGGCTTGGCGCCGCTGTCTGGGCTGAGCAGGTAGATCTCTTCGCCGCCAGGGCCGGCAGCCAGCACCATGCCTTCGGATACGCCGAACTTCATTTTGCGCGCGGCGAGGTTGGCGACATACAGGGTCAGACGGCCTTCGAGCTTGCTTGGGTCCGGGTAGGCGCTCTTGATGCCGGAGAACACGTTGCGCTTGGCGTCGCCGATGTCTAGGGTCAGGCGCAGGAGCTTGTCGGCGCCTTCCACGAACTCGCATTTCTCAATCAGCGCGATGCGCAGGTCCACCGCGGCAAAGGCGTCGAAAGCGATTTCGGCAGCGATGGGCTCTTTCGTCAGCTCTCCGTTGCCGGACGGCTGGGCGGTGGTTTCGGTAGAGGCGAGGTCTTCCTTGGAGGATTCAATCATGGCGTCGATTTTGGCAGGCTCGATACGGGTCAATAGCGGGGTGAAGGCGTTCAGCTGATGGTTGGTCAGCAGGGTTTGCAGGTCGGCCCAGCCCAGCGGCTCGACGTTCAGGAAGCGCTCGGCGTCAGCGGCCAGGTTCGGCAGCACGGGCTTGAGGAAGATTACCAGCTGGCGGAACAGGTTGATGCCGGTGGCGCAGATGGCCTGGACTTCATCCTGCATGCCTTCCTGCTTGTTCAGTGCCCAGGGGGCCTTGTCGGCAATCCAGGCATTGGCGCGGTCGGCCAGGGCCATGATCTCGCGCATGGCGCGGGCGAAATCGCGGCTTTCATAGGCGTCAGCAATGGACGGTGCGGCGGTCTGGAAGGCATCGGTCAGCTCCGGCGCGGCGTTGCGGTCGACCATCAGGCCGCCATTACCCTTGTGAATGAACCCGGCGCAACGGCTGGCGATGTTGACGACCTTGCCGACGAGGTCGGAATTGACCTTTTGCACGAAGTCTTCGAGGTTCAGGTCCAGGTCGTCCACGCCGCGGCCCAGCTTGGCCGCGTAGTAATAGCGCAGGTATTCGGGGTTCAGGTGATCGAGGTAGGTGCGCGCCTTGATAAAGGTGCCGCGCGACTTGGACATCTTCTGCCCGTTTACCGTCAGGTAGCCGTGCACCGCGACGGCGGTGGGCTTGCGGTAGCCGGCGCCTTCGAGCATGGCGGGCCAGAACAGGGTGTGGAAGTTGATGATGTCCTTGCCGATGAAGTGGTACAGCTCGGCGCTGGAATCCTTGTTCCAGAAGGCATCGAAGTCCAGTTCCGGGCGGCGGGCGCAGAGATTCTTGAAGCTGGCCATGTAGCCGATGGGCGCGTCCAGCCAGACGTAGAAGTATTTGCCGGGCTCGCCTGGGATCTCGAAGCCGAAGTAGGGCGCATCGCGGGAGATGTCCCACTCATGCAGGCCGCCGTCGAGCCATTCGGCGATCTTGTTGGCGACGGAGTCCTGCAGGCTGCCGCTGCGGGTCCATTCCTTGAGCATCGCCTCGAAGTCGGGCAGCTTGAAGAAGAAGTGCTTGGAGTCGCGCAGCACCGGCGTGGCACCGGAGATGGCCGAGCGTGGATTCTTCAGCTCGGTGGGCTCGTAAGTGGCGCCGCACTTCTCGCAGTTGTCGCCGTATTGGTCATCCGCGGCGCACTTGGGGCAGGTGCCTTTGATGAAGCGGTCAGCCAGGAACATGCCCTTCTCAGGGTCGAAATACTGGGTGACCGAGCGAGTGGCAATGTGGCCAGCGTCGCGCAGCTTGGTGTAGATCAGGCTCGACAGCTCGCGGTTTTCTTCCGAGTGGGTCGAGTGGAAGTTATCGAAATCCACCAGGAAGTCGGCAAAGTCGGCGCTGTGTTCGGCCTGTACATTGGCGATCAACTGCTCGGGCGTGATGCCTTCCTTTTCGGCGCGCAGCATGATGGCCGAGCCGTGCGCGTCGTCGGCGCAGACGTAGATGCACTGGTTGCCGCGCAGCTTCTGGAACCGCACCCACATATCCGTCTGGATGTACTCGAGCATATGGCCAAGGTGAATCGAACCGTTGGCGTAGGGCAGGGCACTGGTAACGAGGATCTGGCGAGCGTCGGACATGGGAAATCTGCAGTCGGGATTGCGAAGTGAGCTGGTCACTATAAAGGTGCGAAGGTTTTTTTTCATCCGCACTGGCGCGGGCAGCGC
This sequence comes from Stutzerimonas stutzeri, assembly GCF_051028275.1. Lineage (GTDB taxonomy): Bacteria > Pseudomonadota > Gammaproteobacteria > Pseudomonadales > Pseudomonadaceae > Stutzerimonas > Stutzerimonas stutzeri_AS. The sequence goes on along the minus strand of NZ_CP069269.1, from coordinate 3,132,960 downwards.
GGGTCGAATAGCGAGTGCCGCGCCACATTGACGCGCTTGATGAGCCCATGTGGCGGCACGGGGTAAGATGCCCGTCTGTTTTACTAGGTTTTCTTGGGAGTAGTCATGACCGTCACACGCGAAGCTGTCGAAGCCGTACTGCGTCAGTACACCGACCCTAACCTGAACCAGGACCCGGTGGCTGCCGGTTGCGTGCGTTCCATCGACGTTCAAGGGGAGCGCGTCAGCGTGCAGCTTGAGCTTGGCTATGCGGCCGGGCTGTTTCGCAGCGGGTGGGCGCAGATGCTGGCGATGGCGATCGAACAGCTCGACGGCGTGACACGTGCCGACGTTCAGGTCGATTGCGTGATCGAATCGCACAAGGCGCAGGACCAGCTGCCGTCTCTCTCCAACGTGAAAAACATCATCGCAGTCGCGTCCGGCAAGGGGGGCGTGGGAAAATCGACCACTGCGGCCAACCTGGCGCTGGCACTGGCGCGCGAAGGCGCGCGGGTGGGCGTGCTGGACGCGGATATCTACGGGCCGAGCCAGGGCATCATGTTCGGTATTCCCGAAGGCACACGCCCGGAAATTCGTGACGGCAAGGCGTTCATCCCGCTGGAAGCGCACGGCGTGCAGATCATGTCGATGGCATTTCTGGCCGACGACAAGACACCAATGGTCTGGCGTGGCCCGATGGTTTCCGGCGCTTTGCTCCAGTTGATTACCCAGACCGCCTGGAATGATCTGGACTATCTCGTTGTGGACATGCCGCCGGGCACGGGCGATATCCAGCTGACCCTGGCGCAGAAGGTGCCGGTGGTCGGTGCTGTCATCGTGACCACGCCGCAGGATCTCGCGCTGCTGGATGCCAAAAAGGGCGTGGAGATGTTCCGCAAGGTGAACATTCCCGTGCTGGGCGTGGTGGAAAACATGGCCATCCATATCTGCTCGAACTGCGGCCATGCCGAGCATCTGTTCGGCGAAGGGGGTGGCGAGAAGCTGGCGGGGCAATACAACGTCGAGCTGCTGGCCTCTCTGCCGCTGTCGATGGCCATTCGCAGTCAGGCCGATGCGGGCAAGCCCACCACCATCGCCGACCCGGAAAGCCAGATCGCCATGATCTACCAGCAGATGGCGCGCAGTGTAGGCGCGCGAATTTCCCAGAGTGGCAAGATCATTGCGCAATCGATGCCGAACATCGTCGTGACTGACGACTGATCGAGCGAGTGGCGGCGCTTGGGTGCAGCCTGCTAGAAGTTGGGCTGGGCGAATAGATTTCGTCCTGCCTATCTGTAGGAGCGAGCTTGCTCGCGAAGCGGTCAAGAGCATTCGCGAGCAAGCTCGCTCCTACAAAGGCGGATCTATCGGCTGGGGGCAGGCTCAAGGCCCAACCTCTCGCCCCTCCCTGCTGAAGCTGCACCAAATCGCAGGCACAAAAAAGCCCCGCCGAAGCGGGGCTTTTTCAGCAGTGAAGCTTCAGGTTAGATAACCTGAACTTCCTCAGCTTGCATGCCCTTCTGGCCGCGAGTAGCGACGAAGGAAACCTGCTGGCCTTCTTTCAGGCTCTTGAAACCGTCGCCCTGGATGGCGCGGAAGTGTACGAAAAGGTCGTCACCGGATTGTGGAGTGATGAAGCCGAAGCCTTTCTCATCGTTGAACCACTTAACGGTACCGGTTTGGCGATTGGACATTTGAATGTCTCCTTGAACAAGGTAGAGATGATTTGAACGGGCAAATACCCCGAACGGTGACTGTGTGCAAGGAGTTAGGAGTCGTAGCAATGATCGGATCGAAATCTAAACATGTAGCGATTCACGGTGACACATGCAGCAGCAGCCAATGAAAGATACTCCATTTCTGACGCAATGCGAGCATTATTTTCAGTTTCCAGCTAAAGCGTCAGAGATGCGGCGCATCATCCCGCTTCGTGGCCTTTGAACCCGCTCCGTGGGGTCGGTAAGATGCACACCCTCATATATATGCCCACCAGCCCAATCAGGACGCCCGCCATGAGCATCAAATCGGATAAGTGGATTCGCCGGATGGCCCAGGAGCACGGCATGATCGAGCCCTACGTGGAACGCCAGGTGCGGACCGAGGGCAGCGAGCGCCTGATTTCCTACGGCGTATCCAGTTACGGCTACGACGTGCGCTGCGCCGACGAATTCAAGATCTTCACCAATATCAATTCGGCGGTTGTCGACCCGAAGAATTTCGATGAGAAGAGTTTCGTCGACGTTAAAAGCGATGTGTGCATCATCCCGCCGAACTCTTTCGCACTGGCGCGCACGGTCGAATATTTCCGCATTCCGCGCAACGTGCTGACCATCTGCCTCGGCAAGAGCACTTATGCCCGCTGCGGCATCATCGTCAATGTCACGCCACTCGAGCCAGAGTGGGAAGGCCATGTGACGCTGGAGTTTTCCAACACCACCACCTTGCCAGCCAAGATCTACGCGAACGAAGGCGTCGCGCAGATGCTGTTCCTGGAGTCGGATGAAGAGTGCGAGACCTCCTACCGTGATCGCGGTGGCAAGTATCAGGGCCAGCGTGGCGTGACGTTGCCCAAGGCCTGATCGGTTTCGCGAACGGTTTCAGCTCTTTCGGGCGGTGCGATTGCCGCCTGCATGTCTTGCGCTCGAAAAAAAATGCCCGCACGAGTGCGGGCATTTTCATTGTTTGATAGGACGGCAGTCCGTCCCATCAAACAGACGGCTTAGCCAGCGAAATTCTTCGCGACGAAGTCCCAGTTAACGACGTTCCAGAATGCTTCGACAAACTTCGGACGCGCATTGCGGTAGTCGATGTAATAGGCGTGTTCCCATACGTCGCAGGTCAGCAGCGGGCGGTCGCCAGCGGTCATCGGGTTGCCGGCACCGATGGTGCTGGCCAGGCCGACGCTGCCGTCGGACTTCTTCACCAGCCAGGCCCAGCCGGAGCCGAAGGTGCCGATAGCGGTCTTGGTGAACTCTTCCTTGAACTTGTCGAAGGAACCGAACGCGGCGTTGATGGCCTCAGCCAGCGCACCAGTCGGCTCGCCACCGGCGTTCGGGGCCATGCAGTTCCAGAAGAACGTGTGGTTCCAGACCTGAGCGGCGTTGTTGAAAATGCCACCGGACGAGGTCTTGATGATGGTTTCCAGATCCTTGCCTTCGAACTCGGTGCCCGGGATCAGGTTGTTCAGGTTGGTCACGTAGGCCTGGTGATGCTTGCCGTGGTGATACTCGAAAGTCTCGGCAGAAATGTGCGGCTCGAGGGCATTCTTTTCAAACGGAAGCGGCGGCAATTCGAAAGCCATGATGTATCTCCTGCTCAGGTGTCGAGGATTGATGCGGCCAGCTTGAAGGAAGCAGTAATCGCTGATGAACAGCGCGCTGCGGAACGGAGAAAACTGCTCAGATGTCGTCCGTTTCGCCTGTCTTCTCCTTCGCTCGCTGCATGCGTGCGCAATCTCTTGGCCGTTCACGGGCGGCCGTGGTGCAAGCTGAAGCGTTCTGCTCCATGCCTGCGAATCAAGGATCATAGCACCCGCCCTTTGGCAAAACCACGCGGCAACTGTGTGGGAAAGCCGGTGCCAGACCGCCTTTATGAATGGCGGTTCAGATACCTGCGGGTGTGTCGAGCCCTCTGCGTGGACCGCAGTCAGGGCCTCTCGTTCCTCAGGCTGTGACGATCAACTGCAACGCAACGGCGAACATCATGGTTGCCACGCCAAGATCGATCAGCCGCCAGGTGAGAGGGCGAGCGAGCCAGGGCGCCAGCCAGGCGCCACCAAGCGCCAGTATCAGGAACCAGATCGTCGATGCGCTGGCAGCGCCCAGGGTATAGGCGCCGGGCTCGGGTTGCTGAGCGCCGAGTGAACCGATCAGCAGGACGGTGTCGAGGTACACGTGAGGATTGAGCAATGTGACCGCCAAGGCTGTGAGCAATACGCTGCGCAGAGAGCGCGAACGGGTTTGCTCATCCTCGCGCAAGCCTTGCGGCCGTGCTGCGCGACGCAGGGCGATGACGCCATAAAACAGCAGAAAGCCCACGCCACCCCAGCGAGTAATTTGCAACAGCAGCGGATTTTCCGCCAGGACTGCAGCCAGGCCAAAAACCCCAATGCTGACCAGCATTATGTCGCAGACGATGCACAGCGCCGCGACCGGCAAGTGATGCTCGCGGCGAAGACTCTGTGCCAGCACGAACGCATTCTGCGCGCCGATGGCGATGATCAGACCGGCCGTTACCAGCAAGCCGTTGAAATAGCTTTGCCACATGTCGCTCTGCCTGTTTTCGTGAGAAGTGCGCGCAGTGTCAGGTGTGACCTGCTATAAGAAAAACGAAATATGGTAATGCGTCATAAGGAAATCTGATGTTCGATTACAAGCTGCTCGCCGCCTTGGCTGCAGTGGTTGAGCAGGCTGGGTTTGATCGCGCTGCGCAGGCGCTGGGGTTATCGCAATCGGCTGTGTCGCAGCGCATCAAACTGCTCGAGGCGCGACTGGGACAGCCAGTGCTGTTGCGCGCCTCACCGCCACAGCCCACTGACGTGGGCAGGCGCTTGCTCAGTCATGTGCAGCAAGTGCGTCTGCTTGAGAGCGATCTGCAGGGACAGGTGCCCGAGCTGGATGAGCACCGCTTCCCGGAGCGACTGCGTATTGCCTTGAACTCCGACAGCCTGGCGACGTGGTGGCCCGGCGCGGTGGGGCCATTCTGCACGCAGCACGGCGTTGTATTCGATCATGTGCTGGAGGATCAGGATGTCGGCTTGAAGCGGATGCGTGCAGGGGAGGTGGCTGCGTGCGTCTGTGCCGTGGAGCGGCCACTGGCTGGAGCGCGCAGCGAATTTCTTGGGCGCATGCGCTACCGAGCGCTGGCCAGTCCCGCTTACGTTGCGCGCTATATCAAGCCAGGCGCGTCGGTAGAGGCCCTGCTAAACGCACCCGCCATTGTCTTCGGTCCCGATGACCAGCTGCAGCATCGCTATCTGGCATCGCTCGGTCTGAAGGGGGCGTTCAGTCATCATCTCTGTCCGTCATCCGAAGGGTTTTTGCGTTTGCTATTGAGCGATCTCGGTTGGGGGCTGGTGCCGGAGTTGCAGGTGCGTGCGGAGCTGGCCAGCGGGGTGCTGGTCGACGTGTATGAAGGGGAGCCGATCGATGTACCGTTGTACTGGCACCACTGGCGCAACGGCGGTGAGCTGCTTGCTGAACTCACGCGCCAGCTGTCGCGCTCGGCCAAGCAGTGGTTGGTTGACTGAATGATTCAACCCAGGACGCGCTGCCCACGGTAAATGCGGACGGAGGTCCCGCTCAGCGCAGTGTCAGAGCTGATCGCCTGGATTGGCACATCGCTATAGATCGCCAGCTGCTTGCCGAGCTCTCGCGTCATGTCGTCACCGGAGCAGAGGCAGGCTGTCAGCATTGTTTGGATTGCATCCGGCTGGCTGAGACGGATGTCGAGCTGTTGTTCTTCGCGCAGTCGGCGCCGCAGCTGCTGCATGCAGTCCAGCACAGCCTTGTTGAATTCCATAGTGAAGTCTCCTCCTAACGATCAGGCGTTACTGCTCCTTGGCCAACATCCCTGTCGGCAAGCCTTATCCAGTGGCATCAGCTGTAAAGCAACAGCCGTACCATTTCTTGCCTTGTTCCTGATGTGTCGAGGAGAAAACAGGCCGAGGAGGCGGGGCAGCAGGGTTTCCCGCGCAGCTTCGCATGGCGCAGCGACATCGGGGCCAGAGGTGTTACTGGCTCGTATGCACGGTCTTGATTCGATCCGGTCCGAAATGCCTGCTCAAGGTGCGTTTGTGCGGATCGATGCCACTGAAGTGAGGTTGCTGAGTCGTTATACTGCGCGCTGTCTCTCGCTCCGCGCCATAAAGGTATCCCATGCGCAATGATGCTCACGACGAACTGGACAACATACCCAGCCTGACCGCTGGCCGCGATCGCGATCCTTACCCGACGCCAGAGCTCGAGCCGGCCGGCAAGTCCGAACGCAGCGTGCGTGATGACGGTCGCTCGCGTCAGAAACGGCGTACGGCCAGTACCGCGCCCTTGTGGGTGCTGATCGTTGCGCTGTTCGCTCTGCTGATCGCGATGGGCTGGTGGGGCATGCAGCAGGTGGCCAGGCTCGAAGCCCAGCTGGTCGCAACTCAGGAAAGCTTTGCTCGCATCAGCGAAGACGCCTCCGGTCGGTTGCAGGACATCTCCGGCAAAATCGTGGCGACCGAGTCCAGCGTAACCACCGAGGGCGAGGCCCTGAAGTTGCGCATCAAGCAACTGGAAAAGCAGGCGCTTGACTTAGCCGAGCAACAGCGGGCGATAACCACCCAGCAGCAAAGCCTGACCGGCAGACAAGGCAATCAGGATAAGCGCCTCGATGAGCAGAACACCCGCATCGAGACCCTCACCACTGACGTGAATGGGCATCAGGCCGCTACCGTAACGCTGGCCGAGACCGTGAAACGAGTCGCCGGAGAGCAGTCTGCACTGCAGTCATCTATGGCGGAGGTGAAAAGTTCGGTCGCCGAGCTGGGCAAGCTATCCGGACGCATCGATGGGCTGAGCAAGGACATCGCAGCACTGAAGCAGAAGGGCGACCCCAGCCAGGCGATCAGTCGGCTGGAGCAAGACGTGCTGATCCTGCGCAGCGAGCTGGACAACCGACCGGCAGCTACGCCGGGAGTTGTTACATCCGAATTCGACGCATTCCGTGCCCAGATGACCCGTAGCATCAACGCGCTGCAAGGTCAGATCGCAAACCTTCAGCAGCAGATCGACCAACGCTAGACGGACCCAGACGAAATGCCGCTGCGGCGTCAGCCCAGCGGCCGGTATGACCGGCAGAGCGGCGATTGATAGATCGAGCGCCAGAGGTCGACCTATCCTCTGGTTGCGGTTATCAGGGTCCTGGGAATCATGTTGGTCAGCACGAGCTTATGCACGACCGTGGGTCAGGCGCTTGCCTGGTTAGATAACGCAGAGCACATAAGAAATATCCCGTTACAAATTAGCTAGCCGTTGCGCTTATGTGATGTGTGCTGCTGGCCGCTAACGATTAGTCATGTAAAGTCGAGCGGAGGATAAGGGTATCAGTACCTTGGCTTTTGCATGTCGCCATGCAAGCGCGTCGCGCAAGGGCTACCAAGGACTTGCTTAAATACGAAGCGTCTATGGCTAAAAGCTTGTATTCGGCGCGGCTGACACGGGGATGTGGATAGCTTCTCCAATGCTCCAGTTGAGTAACTAAAATGTCGTCCCTGATCGACCTGTTGCTGAGCCGCCTGGCTACGTTGTTGCCCATCGAACTCAAATCCAGTGAGTTCATAAAACTGGTCATTCCGCATCGGCATTCGATGTTGATCAGCCAGCGTCGCGCCACCTTGATTGTCAATCGCGTCAGACTCTTCGCCTTTCTGTTCGCCGTGCTGACCCCGCTTTGGGGAATCATCGACCTGCTGGTCTTCACCTACCCGCTGTGGCTCGGTCTGGCAACCTTTCGCCTGTTGGCGTGCGCAGCCTTTGCCAGCTTGCTGCTGTTCTATCGGCCCAGCGGCAACCTGTTCGACGCCTATAGAGCGGTTGCGCTGCTGTTCGCCATACCGACGGCTTTCTACGTCGCTTCACATACGTTGCTGGGCGGCTATCAACTCACCCAGATGTCCGCTGTGGTTGCGACGGGCTATGCGTTTCTTCCTTTCGTGCTGATGGCCGGCCTGGCCATATTCCCGCTGACCTTGTTGGAGAACCTGACGATGGCATCCGTGCTCCTCCTGGCGCACGGGTTGGCGGGTTACCTATCATGGACGACGCTTAACTGGCCTTCCTATGCGGGTGGGTTCTGGCTGCTGATTCTGATTGCTGGGGTCACTACGCTGGCGAGTCTCAGTCAGTTGGCCTTCATGATTGCGCTGGTTCGCCAGGCGATCCGTGACCCTCTGACTGGCGTCTTCTGTCGCGGCAGTGGGCAGGAAATCCTGAAGCTGCAGTGGGACACAGCGAGACGTCACGACACAGGGCTGGCCGTAGCCTTCATCGACCTCGATCACTTCAAGCAGATCAACGACGCCTACGGTCATGAAGCGGGTGATCGGGTGCTGTGCGAATGCACCAAGCACATGTTGGCCAGCCTGCGCAGCACCGACACGCTGATGCGCTGGGGCGGCGAGGAATTCGTCGTGATCATGCCTGACACCGACCAGCAACAGGCGCGTCTGGCGCTCAGTCGCATGGTCAGGGACGGGCTGGGAACACGACCTGACGGCAACCCGGTCACCGCCAGTATCGGGCTGGCTGAGCGTTGCATTGACTTCGCAGAGAGCGCTAACGAGCTGCTGGATCTGGCTGACAAGCGGATGTATCTGGCTAAGTCGTCCGGGCGCAATCGCTTGTGTTTCGAGACCTATGGCGAGACGTCTGCACGACCTCCTACCGCAGCTTGAGCAGCCTCAACGGTTCACCCCGAAGACGTGTTTGAGATAGCTGACGAAGGCCTCGTCCCGGCACATGGTTTTGCCGGGTGAGTCGGAAATCTTCGCGACCGGCTGACCGTTGCAGCTGGTCATCTTGATCACCATGTTGGTGGGCTCGACACCGGGTATGTCACAGGTCAGTTGGGTACCGATGCCATAGCTGGTGTTGCTGCGTCCGGCCAGGGCGCGATAAATGCCAAGCGCTTTCGGAAAGTCCAGTCCGTCGGAAAAGACCAGCTGTCGGCTCATCGGGTCTATGCCCAGCCGCCGATAGTGCGCAATCGCTTTCTCGGCCCACTCGACCGGGTCGCCCGAGTCGTGGCGCAGCCCGTCGAAGAGCTTCGCCAGATAGAGATCGAAATCGGCTGTGAAGGCATCCATGGTGATGCAATCAGTGATGGCGATGCCCAGAGCGCCGCGATATTCACGGGCCCAGCAGTCCAGTGCAGCGCTTTGACTGTCGATCAGCCTGGGGCCGAGCTGCTGGTGCGCCATGATCCACTCATGAGCCATCGTGCCCATGGGTTTCAGGTTCAGGGTGCGGGCCAGGTGAACGTTGCTGGTGCCAACGAAGTTACCAGGAAAGGCTTCCTTCAGTCGTTTGACCACCGCAGCCTGCACGCCAAAAGAGAAGCGCCGGCGCGTGCCAAAGTCGGCAAGATTGAAACCGGAAAGCTCGTGGGGGGTGGCTTCGTCGCGCAGCCACTGCAGTTTTTCCTCCAGACGATCGGTGGCCTGCGCAAGCGTCACCTGCGGATAGCGCGCCCGGTTGCGTACCTCGCTGATGATCGCCAACAGCGGTACTTCGAACAGGATGATGTGCAGCCAGGGACCGCGCAGATAGACCACCAGCTCGCCATCTTCAAGCTCTACCCGCACGTAGCGAGGATCGAAGCGAAAGAGCCCGAGAAAGCGGATGAAGTCCGGCTGCATGTAAGGAATGCGCTCAAGGAATGCTAGCTCGGCGGGCTCGAATCGCAGTTCTGCCAGGGCTTGGATCTGTTCCCTGATGGCGTCCAGATAAGGCGTGAGGTCTTCTTCCGAGCGGCTGCGAAAGGCCCATTCCACCTCTGCGTTGGGGTAGTGGTGCAGCACCGCCTGCATCATCGTCAGCTTGTAATAGTCAGTATCCAGCAGGCTCTGGATGATTCGTTCGGAAAATGCGCTGACGCTCATGGAGGCTCCGTGGACTGAGGCGGGATCAGGCTCCGCCGATACCTTCTACTACCTTACCGGTACCGCCGCAGTTTGGGCATTCCCCTGAGTCAACACGACCGCTGCCGTTACAGGCAGGGCAGACATTTTCACCGGTTCCTGGTGTGCCAGGTGGTGCCTGGTCCCCAGGGTTGGTGATACTGGCTTGCTTGTTCATATCATTCATAAGCGTTGTCCAGTGCAAGTAAGGTGAGCGACCAAAGTTATCGAACGGTTGCGCTCGATAGATTGAGATCTATAAGTAATGCCAGGCGCCGACATATTGTCGCCGTCGTTTTAGCTTTTATTAACGCGGTGCCCGTTAAAACAAAAAGGGCAAAGGTTTTATCCTTTGCCCTTTTCGAAACGGCTTGAAGTTAGCTGTTGCTGTTGCGACCACCGCCGTGGCTGTTCTGTCCGCCTTTACGGCCAGCCTCGGAAGCCTTTTCGCGGTCGTTTGCAAAGTTGCCACCGCTGTTATGGCCGCCTTTTTTGCCAGCTTCAGATGCTTTTTCGCGATCGTTTGCGAAGTTGCCTGGGTTTTTATTTGCCATGTCTTTCTCTCCTCAATGGATAAGACTTCTGCGGGGCTGAACAACTTCATCAGCCTTCATAATTTCAGAGCCGAGTACCGCGGCAGGAGTTTCCAGCGGTTAACAAGCGGCGGACGAATGGTTATCAAGAACAATGGGTAATGGCGCGCTGCGATCAAACCGAACGGTGAGCCGAGCCGTTTGATCTGCAGTCGACGTTACAGCGTGAGCAGAGAAAGCGCCTAGCGGCCAGCGTCAGCTGGCCTTGGGGCAGTAGACGTACATAACCGACTTGCAAAGCTGTCGGCCCTGGCACGCTGATTGTCATCATAGTCCCAGTAACCCGGCCTGCACGAGGTCGTGACCAAGCGCCGACCGAACCGTCTTTGCGCACTGCGTTCTATACCTATAACAATCGACGAAGCGACGGAGGCGATATGGAGAACTACCACATCACGCATGACCAGGATCGTTGGGTGCTGCGCGAAGAAGGTGACAAGCGCGCGTTGCTTGAAGCGGCCACCAAGGAAGACATCATCAACGAGACCCGCGACTACATGAAGTTGCGCACCGCCTCGGTGAAGATCCACACCCTCGACGGTAAAATCGAAGAGGAGCGGACCTATCCGCGAGATCAGGATCCGCGGGAGACCAAGGGCTAGGTCCGCTGCAGTTCGAGCCGGCGTTGATACTGACGCGTGCCCACCCCTACCGCCCAGCATGCCAGGATGAACGGCATGGTGAGCGGTGGCACCCCAGCGTGTTCGAAGGCGAGCCTGGCGATGATGGCCAGAGCGATGCCCAATGCGGGTGCCACCGCCGAACGGTGCACCTGGCTCAGCGCCAAGGCGGCCAGGGCCGGGTTGTAGCCTGCGAGCCCGGCCAGTGCTTGGGTTTCGGCCGCACCGGCCGTCAGCGCCGTATAGATGCCGATCGCCGATCCACAGAGCGTCCATAGCGCGGCGCGACGATCCGCCAGCAACAGGGCGGCCAACAGGCAGAGCCCTGCGATCGGGTCGGCGAGAAACATGACCTGACCCACCCCACGCAGCATGCCACCTATTGCGCCCCATCCATCCAGGCGGTGCTCGGGCACGCGTGCCTCGATTACCGAATCAAGCACCCCGCACAGCCCCAGGGCCAACCAGCCAAGCAGCACGAATGCCAGGGTGAAGCCTGGCAAGCTGCCGCGCTCGCGCATCCTCCGAAGGAGGTGCTGCTGCAGCACAGACGACAGCGCGCTTGTCAGCAGGATCAGCAGGCAAGCGACTGGAGAGAGCCCGAGCAGCAGCGTTATCAGCAACCCCAGCAACGCCGCGTTGTAGCCGTACAACCCCGTTTCGATATCGGCGTGCGAGTAGCGGCGCAACCATGCGGTTAGGGTGCCGCCCAACAGGCCGAGCAGTGCCCCAGCCAGCAGGGTGCGGTCATGGATGCCGATGGCGATAAGGATCAGCAGGCCGCAACCCTGATGGCGTTGCAGAAAGATCTGGCTGATTCCATTGAACGACGAGCGCAACAGGTATGCGAAAGATAACCGCATGTATACAGCCGTATGGATGTTGTCTGGACGTGGTTACAAGCGAAGGCCGAGCGTCTGCACCGGGGGAAGCCTCCGGTGCGGGGCCGCTTGAATTGGCAGGTTAGTTGAGCGTCTCGATACGCAACGAGTTGGTCGTGCCAGACTGCCCCAGGGGCACGCCAGCGGTGATCAGCACGGTGTCGCCAGTGCCCGCCATGCCTTGCGCGCGGGCTCGCTCCAGGGCGTTGAGGCACACCTGTTCCATGTCGTACATGCGTGCGTCGATTGCCGAATAAACGCCCCAGGCCACGGTCAGCTTGCGCGCTGTTGTGAGGTTTGGTGTGAGGCTCAGTATCGGTGCGCTTGGCCGCTCGCGAGAGGCGCGCAGGCTGGAGCGTCCGGATTCGGTGTAGTTGACCAGCACCGCGATGGGCAGGATGCCGCTGATCCGTCGGATGGCACAGCTGATGGCATCCGGTAGCGTCGCTTCGGCGTTGGGCCGATTGACGTCGAGCTGGGCCTGGAAGTCCGGTCCGCTTTCGACCTGACGGATGATCTTGCTCATCATGCCCACAGCTTCCAGTGGGTACTCGCCCGATGCCGTTTCCGCCGAGAGCATCACCGCATCGGCACCTTCAGCCACGGCATTGGCCACGTCAGTCACCTCGGCTCGGGTCGGGGCAGGGGAGAAGCGCATCGATTCGAGCATCTGTGTCGCCACTACCACCGGCCGGCCCAGGTGTCGGCACGTGCGTACGATGTTGCGCTGGATACGTGGCACGTTTTCAGCCGGCAGTTCTACGCCTAAATCGCCGCGCGCCACCATGATCGCATCGCAGAGCCTGGCGATTTCCCGCAGGTGCTGCACGGCCGAGGGTTTCTCGATCTTGGCCATGAGGAACGCACGATTGCCGATCAGCTCGCGCGCTTCGTGAATGTCCTGCGGACGCTGGACGAAAGACAGCGCCACCCAGTCAACACCCAGTTCCAGACCAAAGGCCAGATCGCGGCGATCCTTTTCGGTCAGCGGGCTTAGCTCCAGTACGGCCTCAGGTACGTTGACACCTTTGCGGTCGGACAGCTCGCCACCGGCCACCACCCGCGTATCGATGGCATCGGCGTGCTTGGCGATTACGGTCAGGCGAAGGCGGCCGTCGTCCACCAGCAGGCTCATGCCGGGCTGCAACGCGTCGATGATCTCAGGATGGGGCAGGTTCACCCGGCTGCTGTCGCCCGGTGTCGGATCAAGATCCAGACGCAGGGTCTCGCCCCGGGTGACGGTTACCTTGCCTTCGGCGAAGCGACCGACCCGCAGCTTCGGGCCTTGAAGATCCATGAGGATGCCGATCGGCTGGTTCAACTGGCGCTCTACCTCACGAATCCAGGCGAAGCGTTGGGCGTGATCGGCGTGCTCCCCATGGCTGAAGTTGAGGCGGAACAGATTCACCCCGGCCTCTACCAGCTCGCGCACATCATCGATGGTGCGCGTGGCCGGTCCCAGGGTGGCGAGGATCTTGACCTTCTTGTCCGGTGTCATGGCAGGGGCTCTATGGGCAGTTGGGGTTGTAGGTATCGCCGCCTTCTAGCGAGGCGACGGCAAGATCAGGATGGCGCGGAAGTCGTTGACGTTGGTCCGCGTTGGGCCGGTCATCAGCAGCGCATCGAGTGCCTGGAAGTAACCATAGCCGTTGTTGTTCGCCAGCTCGTCGGCCGCACTGAGGCCCAGGGCTTCGGCGCGGGCGTAGCTGTCCGGGGTCATCAGCGCGCCGGCGTTGTCTTCTGAACCGTCAATGCCATCGGTATCACCTGCCAATGCGTATACCCCAGGCAGGCCCTTGAGGTTTTCCGTCAGGCTCAGCAGAAACTCGGCGTTGCGACCACCTCGGCCATTGCCACGAACCGATACGGTGGTTTCGCCGCCGGAAAGAATCACGCAGGGCGGTGTGAGGGGCTGGCCGTGCAGGACGATTTGGCGAGCGATGCCGCCATGAACCTTGGCGACCTCTCTCGACTCGCCCTCCAGGTCCCCGAGGATCAGCGGTGTGATACCGGCGGCGCGGGCTTTATCGGCCGCCGCATCGAGCGATTGCTGAGGCTTGGCGATCAGCTGGAAATGGCTACGTGACAGGCACGGGTCGTCTGCTTTGACGGTTTCCGAGCGGGGATCTTCCAGCCAGGCACGGACGTTCTCTGGGATCTCGATGTTATAGCGCGCCAGGATCGCCAATGCCTGGACTGAGGTGGTGGGGTCCGCCACGGTCGGGCCGGAGGCAATCACCGTCGCTTCATCGCCCGGTACATCGGAGATCGCGTAGGTGTAGACGCTGGCAGGCCAGCAAGCTTTGGCCAGGCGGCCACCCTTGATCGCCGAAAGGTGCTTGCGCACACAGTTCATCTCGCCGATATGGGCACCGGAGCGCAGCAGTGCTTTGTTGATTGCCTGCTTGTCGGCAAGGCTGATGCCCTCGGCCGGCAATGCCAGCAGCGACGAGCCGCCACCAGAGAGCAGGAAAATTACCCGGTCGCTTTCTTCGAGGTTGCTGACCATGTCCAGCACGCGGCGGGCGACGCGTTCGCCGGCATCGTCAGGCACCGGATGTGCGGCTTCCACTACCTCGATCTTGCGACAGTTGGCGCCGTGCCCGTAGCGCGTCACCACCAGGCCGGAGAGGTCACCTTCCCATGCCGCTTCGATGGCTTCGGCCATGGCTGCTGCTGCTTTGCCCGCACCAATCACGATGGCACGACCGCTGCGGTCGGCCGGCAAATGGTCTGCCAGCACTTGGCGTGGATGGGCAGCACCAATGGCGGCGGTGAACAGGTCGCGCAGGAAGGCTTGCGGGTCGAGGTTCATGTACAACTCCATCTATGAGGTCAGGTGCCCGATTCCAGACCTTAGAGCTCTGTTATGCAAGTAGAAAAGCCCTGAGGTTTGGAATCGACCCACCCGGCAGTCGGGCCGTGACTCCTCGTGCCGAGCAGGTCGAAAGGGGTGCTGCCCGAGGGCAGCGGTCGGATCGCAGATGCGTAGGGATGGGGTGTGGGGGACGCTATGATTCCTAGCCCTTACAACTCCAATCCGACCCTTTGAGCATCACCGCGCCAAGCATGGCGGTTCCCACCACCTGGTCTGTCTGTCCCTGAAGGTGGGCGCTTGGTTCGACGCAGCGTGCTCGAAGGTTGAAGGTCTGGTTAGTCCTTGCGGATCGAGAAATTGGCCATGTGTTCCAGACCTTTGATCAGTGCCGAGTGGTCCCAACCGCTACCACCGATCGCCGCACAAGTGCTGAACACCTGCTGGGCGTTGGCGGTGTTGGGAAGGTTCAGGCCCAGCTCGCGGGCGCCGGCCAGGGCGAGATTCAGGTCCTTCTGGTGCAGGCTGATGCGGAAGCCTGGATCGAAGGTGCCTTTGATCATGCGCTCGCCGTGCACTTCCAGAATCTTCGATCCGGCGAAACCGCCCATCAACGCCTCGCGGACACGGGCCGGATCGGCACCGTTCTTCGCCGCGAACAGCAGGGCTTCACCGACCGCCTGAATGTTCAGTGCCACGATGATCTGGTTGGCGACCTTGGCGGTTTGCCCGTCACCGTTACCACCGACGAGGGTGATGTTCTTACCCATGGCCTGAAACAGCGGCAGGGCGCGGGCAAAGCTGTCTTCGCTGCCGCCGACCATGATCGACAGCGTCGCGGCCTTGGCGCCGACTTCGCCGCCGGAGACGGGGGCGTCGAGGTAGCGGGCACCCGTGGCGTTGATCTTCTCGGCGAAGGCCTTTGTAGCGCTGGGGGAGATCGAGCTCATGTCGATCACCAGTTTATTCGGGCCGACGCCCTCGGCGATGCCGTTCTCGCGGAACAGCACGTCTTCGACCTGCGGGGTGTCCGGCACCATGATGATGATGAATTCGGCTTCCTGAGCGACCTCCTTCGGGTTCGCCAGGGCGACGGCGCCTGCCTCGATCAGCGCGGCCGGGGCCGGGTCGTGGTGTTCGGACAGGAAGATGCTGTGCCCGGCTTTCTGGAGGTTCTGAGCCATGGGCAGGCCCATGATGCCGGTGCCGATGAATCCGATCTTAGCCATGTGTGTTCTCCTCGATTCTGTGGGGCAGGCCGCTGCTCGGCCTGCGTTGCGGCGTGACCGCAGGTAGCGGTCAGATGGCGTTGTGGCTCTTCAGCCAGCCGAGGCCTGCTTCGGTGGTAGTTGCCGGCTTGTATTCGCAGCCAACCCAGCCGCCGTAGCCGATGCGGTCCAGGTGCTCGAACAGGAAGCGATAGTTGATCTCGCCGGTGCCCGGCTCGTTGCGTCCGGGGTTGTCCGCCAGCTGGATATGGTTGATCGCCGTCAGGTTGTTCTCTACGGTACGCGCCAGGTCTCCCTCCATGATCTGCATGTGGTAGATGTCGTATTGAAGGAACAGGTTGGGGCTGCTGACCTTGTCGCGAATCTCCAGCGCCTGCGAGGTGTTGTTGAGGAAGAAGCGCGGAATGTCGCGGGTGTTGATCATTTCCATGACCAGGCGGATGCCCTCGGCTTCGAGCTTTTGCGCGGCGTAGCGCAGGTTTTCGATGAAGGTCATCTCCAGTTTGCCGAGGTCGGCGCCCTTCGGTGCGATGCCGGCCAGGCAGTTGATCTGGGTATTGCCCAATACCTTGGCGTAGGCGATGGCCTTGTCCACGCCAGCCCGAAATTCTTCGGTTCGCTCCGGGTCGCAGGCAATGCCACGATCGCCGTTGGCCCAGTCGCCAGCCGGCAGGTTGAACAGCACCTGGGTCAGCTTGTTGGCATCCAGGCGCGCCTTGATCTCTTCGGCCGGATAGTCGTAGGGAAACAGGTACTCGACACCGCCGAAGCCTGCATCGGCAGCGGCTGCGAAGCGGTCAAGAAAGTCCATTTCGGTAAATAGCATGGACAGGTTGGCGGCAAAGCGGGGCATGGGTATCTCCTTGTCTGTACGGACAGTTGGTGGATGTGCTGCGCGACATTCACCCTACGGGTTACTGCGGTGGTGCATTTGGTGGATATGCTTTGCGATATCCACCCTACGGGTCCGAGGTGTGCTCGCCCGTAGGCTGGAAGACCGCGAAGCGTCTTCCACGCGTTGGGTAAGTCAATCCAACAACGCGACCGCCGTCGGTGCGTCTTCCCGGCCCTCGGCCAGCGGCTCGAATTCGTTGATGGCGTCGATCTCGGTGCCCATGGCGATGTTGGTTACCCGCTCGAGAATCACCTCAATGACGACCGGCACCTGGTGCTCGGCCATCCAGGCCTGTGCCTGTTCGATGGCGGGGCGCAGGTCTTCCTGGCGGAACACGCGGATCGCCTTGCAGCCCAGGCCCTCGACCACCGCGACGTGGTCGACGCCGTAGCCTTCCATGCCGCTGTGGTCGGCATTGATGTTCTCGAAGCCGAGCTGAACGCAGTAGTCCATCTCGAAACCGCGCTGCGCCTGGCGGATCAGACCCAGGTAGGCGTTGTTCACCAGGATGTGGATGTAAGGCAGCTTGAACTGCGCGCCTACCGCCAGTTCCTCGATCATGAACTGGAAGTCGTAGTCGCCCGAGAGCGCCACCACCTTGCGGGTCGGGTCCGCCGCAGCCACGCCCAGCGCTGCCGGAATGGTCCAGCCGAGCGGGCCGGCTTGGCCGCAATTGATCCAGTGGCGCGGCTTGTAGACATGCAGGAACTGCGCGGCAGCGATCTGCGACAGGCCAATGGTGCTGACGTAGCAGGCGTCGCGACCGAAGGCGTTGTTCATGCACTGGTATACGCGCTGCGGCTTCATGGGCACCGAGTCGAAGTGCGTCTTGCGCAACAGGGTGCGCTTGCGCTCCTGGCAGTCGGCGGCCCACGGCGTGCGATCTGGCAGCTTGCCCGCCGCCTTGCGTTCCTTGGCGACCTGGACGAACAGCTCTAGCGCAGCGCCGGCATCGGAGGTGATGCCAAAGTCCGGCGAGAACACACGGCCGATCTGAGTCGGCTCGATATCCACGTGCACGAAGGTGCGGTCCTTGGTGTAGACGTCGACCGAGCCGGTGTGGCGATTGGCCCAGCGGTTACCGATGCCGAGCACAAAATCCGAGGCGAGCATGTTGGCGTTGCCGTAGCGGTGGCTGGTCTGCAAGCCGCACATGCCGGCCATGAGCGGGTGGTCGTCAGGAATCGAGCCCCAGCCCATCAGCGTCGGGATCACCGGTACGCCAACGGTCTCGGCGAACTCAACCAGCAAGGCTTCGGCGCCGGCGTTGTAGATACCGCCGCCTGCGACGATCAGCGGCCGTTCGGCGGCGCAGAGCATGTCGATGGCTTTCTCGATCTGCTTGCGGGTGGCCGCCGGCTTGTACACGGAAAGCGGCTCGTAGGTTTCGACGTCGAACTCGATCTCGGCCATCTGCACGTCGAACGGCAGGTCGATCAGCACCGGGCCGGGGCGACCGGAGCGCATGACATGGAAGGCCTGCTGGAACACGCGCGGCACCAGTGCCGGCTCACGCACGGTCACGGCCCACTTGGTGACCGGCTTGGCGATGGACTCAATGTCCACGGCCTGGAAGTCTTCCTTGTAAAGACGTGCACGCGGCGCCTGGCCGGTGATGCAGAGAATCGGTATCGAGTCGGCCCAGGCGGAATAGAGGCCGGTGATCATGTCGGTGCCGGCCGGACCCGAGGTGCCGATGCATACGCCGATATTGCCCGCCTTGGTGCGGGTGTAACCCTCGGCCATGTGCGAGGCGCCCTCGACGTGGCGGGCGAGGATGTGACGGATGCTGCCGTCGGCCCGCAGGGCGGAATACAGCGGGTTGATCGCGGCGCCGGGGATGCCGAAGGCGGTATCTATGCCTTCCTTACGCAACACCGCGACGGCGGCATCGATTGCTCTCATTCGGGCCATCTGTCGTTCCTCTTCGGTAACTCGATAGTTTTTATACGTGGCCTAAGCATGAAGGGCTGGCCAGAGTGAGGGAATTGGCCGAAACTTCAGTTCTGTCGATATCAGGAGTATCGAATGGATCGCTACACGACCCTGCACAGCTTCGTACTGGTCGCCGAGAGCGGCAGCTTCGCCGCCGCTGCGCTGAAGGAGGGCGTGACGCCGGTGGTCATGGGCCGCCGACTCGATGCGCTGGAGCGGCACCTGGGCGTCAAACTGATGCACCGTTCGACGCGCGGGTTGGCGCTGACCGATCTCGGTGAGCAATACCTGGAGCGCGCCCGCGCCTTGCTCAAGGATTTCGACGAAGCCGATGCGAGCATCAGCCACCACGGCACCTCGGTGCGCGGACACCTGGTGATCTCGGCGCCCGCTGCGTTCGGTCGTCGGCATATCGGTCCGCACGCGCCAGCGTTCCAGGCGCGTTACCCGGACCTGCAGCTTTCATTCAACTTCACTGACAGCGTGGTCGATCTGGTGCGCCACGGTTACGACATGGGCATCCGGATCGGTGAGGTGACCGACCCCAACTATGTCGCCATCAAGCTGTTCCCCAACCGTCGCGTGGTTTGCGGCGCGCCGGATTATTTCGAGCGCCAGGGCGTGCCGCGAACGTTGGAAGACCTGGCGCGGCACAACTGCCTGGCGTTCAACCTGCAGGGCGGGCAGCAGCGCGGTTGGACCTTTCTGCGTGACGGCAAACAGGTGGCGGTACGGGTGGCGGGCAATCTGGACTGCAACGATGGCGAGCTTTTGTTCGACTGGGTCAAGCAAGGGCTGGGGATTGGTTGGCGCTCGACCTGGGAGATACAGGCCGAGCTCAAGCGCGGCGAGTTGGTGACGGTGCTCGATGAATTTGCCCTGTCAGCCTATGACATCCAGGCGGTCTACCCCCAGCAGCGTTATCTGCCGGCCAAGGTCCGCTTCTTCATCGACTATCTCAAGCAGGTCTACAACGCGCCGGGCTATTGGGAAGTGCGCTGAGCCGAACCACGCCGGTCTGCTTCTGGTCGTAGGGTGGATGTCGCGAAGCACATCCACGCGCTGCGGCTGTCAACCAATCGCAGGCTATCGTCAAGAGGTGCCCAGTGGATCAACTGAAAATCGCCACCTTCAACATCAATGGCATCCGTGCCCGTCGGACCAACCTGCTGCAATGGCTCGAGCGCGAACAGCCCGACGTGGTCTGCCTGCAGGAGCTGAAGGCGCAGGATGCCGATTTCCCCATCGACGACATCCGCGCGGCCGGTTACGGCGCCATCTGGCAGGGGCAGAAGTCCTGGAATGGGGTGGCAATCCTGTCCAAGGGCGACGACCCACTGGAGATCCGCCGTGGCTTGCCGGGCGATCCGGACGATACGCATAGCCGGTATCTGGAAGCCGCCGCGCATGGCGTTATCGTGGCCTGCCTCTATTTGCCCAACGGCAACCCCCAGCCGGGGCCGAAGTTCGACTACAAGCTGAGCTGGTTCGAACGCTTCATCGAACACGCCGCCGGGCTGTTCGCCAACGGCCATCCGGTGGTGCTGGCGGGCGACTACAACGTGGTGCCAACCGACGAGGACATCTACAATCCCCGCTCCTGGACCAAGGATGCGCTGCTGCAACCCGAAAGCCGGGCGTGCTTCCAGCGGCTGTTGGATCAGGGTTGGACCGATGCACTACGCGCCAGGTATCCGGACGAGCGCATCTACACCTTTTGGGATTATTTTCGCCAGCACTGGCAGAAGAATTCCGGTCTGCGTATCGACCATCTGTTGCTGAGTGCTGACCTGGCGCCACGACTGGTCGATGCTGGGGTGGATCGCTGGGTGCGCGATCAGGAGCACGCCAGCGACCATGCGCCGACCTGGATAACCCTTCGTGGTGAAGCGGAGCAGGATGGCGCTGACAAGCCGGTCAAGCGCAGCAAGGCCAAAAGCACCGCCAAGTAACATCATCGGCGCCGGACCACAGGTTTGGCGCTTGTCCGTTTCCACAGGAGCCGCTAGCTACATGCACCGCCGTCGTCGTGCTCCCGTCTGGATAGCCCTCTTCGCCGTCCTGTTGCATCTGTGCTCGATGCCGCTGATGGCCGCGCACATGCGGGCTATGGCCGTTGCGGGTGGGTATGGTGCAATGGCCGAAACGGGCCAGCACCCTGTGGACCACGCTCACCATGATCATTCCAGCGAGTCTGCACCGGCTCAGAGCCATCACCAGGGCATGCCTTGCTGCTGCGCCGCGGGATCGGCCTCGCTGGCGGCGATTCCATCCGGCACGCCGGTTTTGCTTCAGCCTCGGCGGGTATCGCTCGGTAACCTGCCCTGGACCACCGCACCACCGCTATCGCCCCGAAATCGCTGGCCCAGCCTCAATCCTCGCGCCTCTCCGCTCGCCTGATCGACTCACGCCCAGTCAGTCACGTGGCCTTGCGTTGCCGTCATGCAACGCAAGGCAGTGCCCTGTCCCTGGCCGTCTTCTAGGCCGGTGACGTTATTGATCGAGTAAGCGAGCATGTCCCATATTGCCGTTGATGCCCGCCCTGAGGCATCACCCCTGGCTTCCCGCACGCAGCAGCCGCTGCTGGCGCTTTTGATTCGTCTGCACCTGTACGTTGGGCTGTTGGTAGGCCCGTTCATCTTCGTTGCTGCCTTGAGCGGTTTGGTCTATGCGCTGACACCGCAGCTCGAGGACCGGCTGTACGCCGAGCAGCTCTACACCAATAGCACCGGTACGCCGCAGCCGCTGGCAAGGCAGATCGAGGTGGCCCAAGCCTATATTGGCGAAGCGGCCACGCTGTCGGCGGTGCGCCCGGCACCGCAAACGGGCACCACCACGCGAGTGATGTTCAAGGCGCCCGGCCTTGGCGCATCGGAGAGCCGAGCCGTGTTCGTCGACCCGGTGACCAGCGAAATCCGGGGTGAACTGCTCGTCTACGGCACCAGTGGCGTGCTGCCGTTGCGCACCTGGCTTGACCAGTTTCACCGAAGCCTGCTGCTGGGCGAGCCGGGGCGGCTCTACAGCGAGTTGGCCGCATCCTGGCTATGGGTGGCCGCGTTGGGCGGGTTTGCCCTGTGGTTCATCCGCCGGCGCCGTACCCCAGGGGCCGCGCGCTCGAGAGGCTTGAGGCACTGGCACACCACGCTGGGGCTGTGCCTGCTGATCGGGCTGCTGTTCTTCTCCGCAACGGGCCTGACCTGGTCGCGCTGGGCGGGCGGCAACATCGGTGTCGCGCGGGCAGCGCTGGGCATGTCGACACCCAGCGTGTCCACCGCGCTGGAGCGCGAAGCGGTTGCACCTGCAGGTGAGCATGCGCATCACATCGGAATGGCGATGCCGGCTGCCGGTACCGTTGAACCTGAGATGTTCGATGCACTGCTGCGCACCGCGCGAGAGGGTGGGATAGAGGCCGGCAAGGTCGAGATCGTGCCGGCTGCAGGGCCGGGTCGTGCCTGGACAGTGTCGGAAATCGACCGCAGCTGGCCCACCCAGGTCGATGCCGTGGCCGTCGATCCGCACACGCTGAGCATCACTGATCGCACCGATTTCTCGACGTTCCCGATTGCCGCCAAACTGACGCGCTGGGGTATCGACGCGCACATGGGGTCACTGTTCGGCCTGGCCAATCAGCTGCTGCTGGCCATCACCGCGCTGGGGCTGGCGGCGATGGTGGTCATCGGGTATCTGATGTGGTGGCGGCGTCGCGGTCAGCGTCGCGCCGGCCGGCAGGGCATCGTTGCAGTGCTGCTTGAGCTGTCACCCCGGGCCCGCTGGGCTGTCGCGGCCGCCGCGTTGACGTTCGGCTATTGCCTGCCGGTGCTGGGCGGCAGCCTTTTGCTTTTTCTTCTGATGGAGCTGCTGCTTACGGCACCCTGGCGCACCTGGCCCGGAGTGGGCCGGCAGGCGGAGGATGCGTGACCGGCGCGCCTTGATGCCACGCTGAGGCTATACAGCGAACGTCGCTCATAACCCCCGTGACGTGGGGCTCGGTCTCTGAGCCTTGGTGAGCCCCGCTCAGGACTCGCCTTGCCAGCCCCCGCCCAGCACTTGATACAGGGTTATCAGGGCGTTGAGCCGGCTTTCGCGCAGCTGCACGGCGGCCAGTTCGGTATTGAACAGGTTGCGCTGGGCATCGAGGATTTCCAGGTAGGAGGAATAGCCGGCGCGGTAGCGGTCTTCAGCATAAACCAGTGACCGCTCGAGAACAGCGCGGCGCGCTGCAACGTGCTCGAGTTGCTCGCGCAGGTTGGCCACCGCCGAAAGGCTGTTCTCCACCTCGCTGAAGGCTTCCAGTGCCGCGGCGCGGTAGGCGAATGCGGCCTGGTTGCGCTGGGCGACGGCGATGTTCACCCCGGCCTCCAACCGTCCGGCATCGAAGATCGGGGCGAGCACGCTGGCACCGATGTCCCATACCCGCACCGGGTCGTAGTCCAGCGAATTGACGAACAACTGGCCGAGGCTGGCCGTGAGCTGGACCTGAGGCAGAAACCGGTCACGTTGAGCCTGCAGGTTGAGCTTGCTCGCAGCCAGGAGCAGTTCGGCCTGCTGGATGTCCGGGCGACGACGCAGCAGCGTCGAGGGCAGCACGCCGGGAACCGGAGGCGGTTCGATGGCCAGCAGCCCGTCGCCACGCTCAATATCGCCGGGCAACCGACCGGTCAGCAGGCGCAGCGTATTTTCCTGCTCACGGATGGCCTGTTGCAGCTGCGGCAGCAGCTCGGTAGCCGCTTCGTATTCTGATTGCGCCTGAGTCAGCTCCAGCTGCGAGGTGTAGCCGAGGCTGGCGCGATCTTTAGCCACGCGAAGCGCCTGCAGGCGGGATTCGACCGTTTCCTGCGTGATGTACAGCTGCCGGTCCAGCGACAGCAACGACACGTAGGCGCGGGCAGTAGTGCTGGCCACAGCCAGGCGCACGGCGTCGCGCTCTGCCTCGGTCGCTTGGTACTGCAGTTCCGCTGCTTCGCGCAGACGCCCCAGGCGGCCCCAGATATCCACCTCATAGGACACCTGCAGCGAGGGCTGCACGGCAGTGGTATGGGCAATGCCAAGCACGCCCAACTCGCGGGTGCGCTGCGCGCCCAGAGCGGCGTCCAACGAGGGAAGCAAGGCGGCGCGGGACAGCCGAATCTGTTCGCGCGCTTGCTCCACGCGCGAAGCCGCGCTCAGCACATCGGTATTGTTAGCCAGTGCGGCCTCGACCAGCGCTGCCAGTTGTGGATCGCCGAAGGCTTTCCACCAGGTCGAGGAAATCGCGATGACAGCGGCTGGGTCGCGCCATTGCGAGGGCGGTGTAAAGGCTGCTTCTGGCGGCAGCGGCTGGCGTGACGGCATGCAGCCTGCGATCGACATCAGCAAGATGGCAGCCAGCAGCCGGGGCAGCGGACGGGACGGGCCTGTCATCGTGCACCTTCCTCCACCGGGCGGTCTTCGGCAGGTGCGGCCGTGTTGACATGCGTAACGACCGATAGGCCCGGCCTCAATCGCTCGGCCAGTGGCTGGTCCGGGTCGATGGAAATGCGCACGGGCACCCGCTGGACCACCTTGGTGAAGTTACCGGTGGCGTTGTCTGCACGCAGCACGCTGAACTCCGAACCGGTGGCGGGCGCCAGCCGCTGCACGTGTCCGCTAAGGCGCGCACCGTCCAGGGCATCAACTTCGATCTGCACGGGCTGGCCCGGGCGCATGGCAAAGGTCTGGGTTTCCTTGTAGTTGGCGATCACCCAGAGCTGCTCCGGCACCAGATAGAGCAGCTGCGAGCCGGCCGTCACGTATTGACCCTGACGCACCGTGACCTCACTGACCTGGCCGTCGCGCGGTGCGTTGATGACCGTGTTGTCCAGGTCGATCCGCGCCCGTTGCAGTGCTGACTCTGCAATTTCGACCTGCGCTTGCAAGCCCCCTCGGGAGACTTCGCTGGCTTTGAGACTCTGTTCGGCGATCACAATGGCCGCCTGGGCCTGCTGCACCTGGGCCGAGTCGGCGCGTGCGGTGGCGCGGATCTGGTCGCGCTCCCGGATGGAGACCGAACCGCGCTCAGCCAGCTCGTTGACGCGTTTTTCATCCGCCAATGCGCGCTGCAGTTCGGCTTCGGCAGAAACCAGCTCGGCGCGCCGTGATGCCAGCGTGGCCCGGTTCGACGCCAGGGTCTGCTCCAGATTTTCCAGATCGAATCGACGCGCGGCGAGTTCGGCTTTGCGTTGTTCGACCAGCTGGCGGTACTGGCGGTCGTCAATTCGTACCAGCGGCTGACCCTTGGCGACCTGCTCGAAATCCTGTACCAGCACCTCGGTAACGTAGCCGTTGACCTGCGGCGCGAGCACGGTGATCTGCCCGCGGACATAGGCGTTCTCGGTGACCGCTATCGGTCCGCCGAATGGCCAGAGCTGCCATGCGTAAAGAATTGCGAATACACCCACCAGCGCAACCAGGGTCATCAGGATGACCGAGCGGCGGCTCGGCTTGATGGTCTTTGGCGGATCGTTCGGGGTCGGGCCGGCGTCCGTTGCTTCGGCAGCGGGTTGCACTGGCTCGGCTGGTGGAAGGTTGGCGGGTTGCCTTGTTTCATTCATGAAGACGAAGCGTTCCTGTTCTGTCGCGCCATGCGCAGGGTGTGGAAAAGCGTCCAGCCGAACACGCCTACCGAAAGCATGCCGATCAGCCGGAATACATCGTTGAAGGCCAGCACATTCGCTTCGCGCGTGATGACCTGACTCAGTTGCGCCGCGCTCATGGCCTGGCGCAGCTGAGCGTCATTCTGGCGCGGGGTCAGCGCCTGGTTTTGGGCACGCAGTCGCCCGGCTATGCGTGAATCGCCCGGCACGACTTGCTCGGTCAGGTGAGCGGAGTGGTATTTCTCACGCATCACCTGATAGGTGCCGAACAGTGCGGGCGCGGCCAGGCCGCCAAGACTTTGGGTCATGGTGAACAGGACGATGAAGGTCACCAGATAGTTCGGCCCGTTGCGCATCGCCCGGCCGATACCAGTGATCAGCAACGGCCCGAGGAACATACCGCTGGCGAATGCGAGCATGCCCTGGCTTAGGAACATGTCGTGCGGCCGGGTCAGGTTGGTGGCATCGATGTCGAGAAAGCTGGCGATCATGATCAGGCCGAGCGACAGCAGGATCTGTGGGAAGGCCATGGACGGGCTGAAGGTCAACGCGCTCCCGGCGATACCCATGGTCAGCCCCAGCAAAATTACCGCGTACAACGGCCGAAGCTGTTCGGTGCCCATCCCGAGTGTCTGCAGCAGGCCGACCGCTCCGTAAGTCTGCTCGGACAGCAGCAACCGCAGCGCCAGCGCACCAAAGGCGAAGCGGAGCATTTCGGCTGTGCCGAGCCAGCGGGTGTGTAGCAGGGGGTTGCGTCGGTGATGCTCGATCATGAACGCGGCACTGATCAGCAGAAGCGCCGCGATCAGGGCGTAGCCCAGCCAGGGCTGTTCCGTCCACCAGAGGATTCTGCCTTGCGCCAGCACCGCGGCGATCAGCGCCAGAGCGGGGGCGAGCAGGGCAAAGGTCAGGAAATCCAGCGGCTCGAAGACCTTGGTGCGTTCGCCCACCGGCAACTTGAGCACCACCACCGCTGCCAGTGAGCAAAGCGCCAGCCCGCTTTCGAATACGTAGAGGCGATGCCATTCGCCCATGTCCAGCAGCGCCGGCGACATCAGCCAGGCCAGCGGCGTGCCCAGTTGCGAAACCCCAAAACCAAAGATCACGCCTTTCGGCAGTCCTGCCTTGCCGAATGCTTGAAGCATATAGAGCAAGCCCAGGGAGGACGTGGTCGCGGCCGCCAGCCCACTGGCCGCCCGCACGAATACCGCCATCTCCAGGCCGGTGACGAATACATGAGCGATGGTCAATAGCGCATAGAGGGTCAGGCCGATCTCGGCGAAACGGCGCAGACCGTACTGCTGGCGAACCTTGATCAACAGCAGGTTGGCCGAGACGTTGACCATGAAGTAGGACGCCGGAAGCCATGCTGCTTGGGAAGGCGTAAGGCCCAGGTCGCCCTGAATGCTCGGCAGGTTCGCAATGAACAATGCATTGCCCAATCCACCGGTTATCCCAACCAGCACAGCGATACAGGCATAGGCGATGCGCAGCCGCATCGGGTGCACAAGGATCGCCGGCGAGCCTGGCATGGTCGGACGTTCGTGCGGTTCCCAGCGAGGAACAGGGGCAAGGTATTGCGGCATCGTTAGCAAGGCTCGAAGGCTGAGGCAACAAGGCGACGCGCTGCGACAAAGTCGGCGGTGGTTAACGTCGGACAGTCTTCATCACGAAATGATTGGTCACATTCTAGCGTCAGGCTAAAAGCAGGGAGCGACTGATGTGATCGGCAGTATCTTCGGGCAGCAATCCTGACGGTCGCCTGCGCAGGTCAGAAGGCGAAACGCATGTGAATTGTTTTTTACGGTCACCGAGGCCCGACCGGTCGTCCGGAAAACCGGCCTCAGAGCCGAAACAAACGACACTTACTATCAGGTCCTGACCATACGATCAGGCGCGCCGCTGGCCGCTAGGCGAAGACAGGGACCATCAACCACAAGCCGTCAAAGCGAAACGGCTGTTTCACCGGAGGTGTGAATGCTTCAGAACGTTCGGTTGGGCCCCGAGGCTTTCGAGCGGGGCGGTGACCCTGCCGCCATGCTGCGGGAGCTGGAAACCGTGGGCCATTCGGTTGGCGACATGCTCTGCGAAGCGCTGCGCTCGGTCCGCTCGCACCTGGGAATGGACGTTGCCTTCGTTGCCGAAATGGTCCAAGGCCTGCGCGTGTTTCGCCATGTCGATGGGCGCAGCGACCCCATGCCGATCTGCGTTGGCGGCGCTGATCCGCTGTCTGACAGTTATTGCCAGCGGGTCATTGACGGCCGCCTCCCGCAGCTGATTCCCGACACCAGCAAGCTGCCCGAAGCGGTAGCGCTGCCGATCACAGCCATCCTTTCCATCGGCTCCTATATCAGCGTGCCGATCCGTTTCAGCGATGGTCGTCTGTACGGCACGTTCTGTTGCTTCAGTTCAAAGCCTGACGGCACCTTGAACGAGCGTGATCTGGACACCCTTCGGTTGTTCGCTGACTTCGCCGGCCGGCTGCTGGAAACGCAAGCCAAGGAGCAGCAGGAGCAGCAGGATCGGCTGGCGCGGATCAATGAAATCATCAACGATCACGCCTACAACGTGGTCTATCAGCCGATCGTCAACGTGCTGCAGAACAGCGTGGTCGGCTACGAAGCGCTGGCGCGGTTCTCCGGTGAACCGCAACGTAGCCCGGACCTGTGGTTCGGCGAGGCCGAGCAGGTCGGCCTGCAATGCGAGCTGGAAATGGCGCTGGTCCAGGAAGCCCTGAAAGGCCTGGGTGGTATTCGCCAGGATCGTTACCTGTCACTTAACGTCTCGCCAGAAACCATCCTGGCCGGCGCAGTTGAAACGCTGCTGGATGGCCATCCGCTGGATCGCCTGATGCTCGAAGTGACCGAGCATGCCTCGGTCCGTGATTACGATCTGATTGCCGAAGCGCTAGAGCCGATGCGGGCAAAAGGTCTGCTGCTGGCGGTGGATGACGCGGGGGCCGGCTACGCGAGTTTTCGCCATATCCTCAAGCTCAAGCCGGACGTGATCAAACTGGACGGCAGTCTGATCCGCAACATCGATACCAGCCGCGACTGCCGGGCGCTCGCCTCGGCGCTGATTCGTTTCGGCCAGGACACCGGTTGCAAGATCGTCGCCGAATGCGTCGAGACCGAGGCCGAGCTGGCAATACTGCGAGAGCTCCAGGTCAGCAAGGCGCAGGGATATCTACTTGGTAGTCCCATGCCGCTTGATAACAGCCAGATGCTCTGACGAGGCCGCAGCTTCCAGCTAATCCACTCCGTTGCCTTAGTGGCCTCTGTAGGTCGAGAAGTCCCGTGTGCAACCGGGCGATTCCGGCGGGTTGGGGCTGGTGATAGTGCGCTCGATCATTCAGTTGCATGGCGGTGAGGTGCGAGTGAAGAAGGACGCGTCTGACACCCGCTTCAGTCTATGTTTCCCTCGCTGATCCTGCGCTCTAACTGGACAGATAGGCTGAACCTTTA
The DNA here is from genome assembly GCF_051028275.1 of Stutzerimonas stutzeri. Taxonomy (GTDB): domain Bacteria; phylum Pseudomonadota; class Gammaproteobacteria; order Pseudomonadales; family Pseudomonadaceae; genus Stutzerimonas; species Stutzerimonas stutzeri_AS. The sequence continues at coordinate 3,104,283 of NZ_CP069269.1, read as the reverse complement.
TTGAAACGGCAGAGTCGACTCAACAGGTTGGCCGTGTTTGTTCCGGCCGTTCATAAGCCCCCAGGAGGACTTTTCATGGATACCAAAGACACGATCTCTGTACTCAACGACCTTATCGAAACCAGCAAGGACGGTGAGAAAGGGTTCCGCGAATGCGCCGAGGATCTGAAGAATCCGCAGCTGAAAACTACCATGACTCAGCGTGCTCAGGATTGCGCCACGGCTGCCGCCGAATTGCAGCAATTGGTACGCACCCTGGGTGGCGATCCGGAAACCTCCACCAGCACGGCCGGTGACATGCACCGTCGCTGGGTCGACCTCAAGACCAAGGTCACTGGCAAGGATGATCAGTCCATTCTCAACGAGTGTGAGCGTGGCGAAGACGTTGCCCTCAAGAGCTACCGCAAGGCGCTCGAAAAAGACCTTCCGATGGACGTGCGTTCAGTCGTGGAGCGTCAGATGCAGGGCGTGCAGCGTAACCATGACCAGGTCAAGGCACTGCGCGACGCCGAACGCGCCCGTAGCTGATCGATCGATGTAGCGAAAAACGCCGGCCATAGTGCCGGCGTTTTTGATGGCGGGTCGAAAAGACCGGCCATACCGATGGGCGTTCAGTTCAGCACCGGTTCCGCTGCGCTTGTGAAGGGTTCGTATTGGTAGAGCTGTTCGGCGGACATGGGCCGGCTGAAGTGATAGCCCTGCGCGATGTCGCAACCGGCCAGTTTCAGGTAAACGAGCTGATCGCGTGTCTCTACGCCTTCGGCTACCACCGTCAGGCCGAGGCGCTTTGCCAAGGTGATGGTCGACGAAACGATAGGGTTGTCGTCGTAGCTGTTGGACAGCGGGGCGATCAAGGCCCGGTCTATCTTCAACGTGCTCAGCGGTATGGAATGCAGGTGGGCAAAGCCCGCGTAGCCTTTTCCAAAATCGTCGAGACTGATGTTCATTCCGGCCACGCGCAGCCGTTCAAGGTGCTCGACGGCCATCCCTTCGTCATCCAGCACGACCGTTTCGGTGATCTCCAGCTCGAATTGCCAGGCTTCGATACCCCGCTGCGCCAGCTCGCTTAGCAAGCGTTCGCTGAAATCGGCTTGGCGCAGCTGTATTGCAGAAACGTTAACCGCCAGCCGCGAAGAGCGCCCTTGCGCCCGCCAGTGCTTGAGCTCTTCGAGCGCGAGACGTATCACCTCCCAGCCGAGCGCGACAATGAACCCGCTGCGCTCTGCCAGCGAAATGAAGCGGTCAGGATAGAGCAGGCCGAACTGAGGATGCTCCCAACGCACCAACGCCTCGTAGCCGGTGACCTGCATCGAATCCAACTGGATCTGCGGCTGGTAGTGCAGCACGAATTGATGCTCACTGAGCGCGGCGACCAGTGATTGTTCCAGAGAGAACTCGTTGATATCCGTCAGGTTCAGTGAGGGATCGAAGAACCGATACTGGCCTCGGCCGCACTGCTTGGCCGAATACATCGCTGCATCTGCACAGCGGATCAAACCGTCGACTTCCTGAGCGTCACGGGGACAGATGCTCACGCCAATGCTCGGGCTGGTGTTGACCTCATGCTCATCGAGCGCATAGACGGCGGTGAGCTTGTTCACCAAGTCGCGCACCCAGGCATCGATCTGCTCTTCACTTCGGTCACCGGCGAGCAACACGACGAATTCATCGCCGCCGAAGCGTGCCGCTTGATCACCGGGTTCCAGCGCGCGGCTTATTCGTCCCGCCACGGCCTGCAGAAGCAGATCTCCGACTTTATGTCCCAACGAGTCGTTGATCGACTTGAATCGGTCCATGTCGATGAAAAGTATCGCCATCAACCGACGCTGGCTGCGCTGTCGGGCCAGGGTCTCGGCGCAGATGTCCATGAACTGTCGACGGTTGTGCAGGCCGCTCAAGTGGTCGGTGGCGGCTGCGTGGCTGCTGCGCCGATACTCGTCCTCCAGCCGGCTGATCAGCTCCTGTTTGACCCGATTCGCCTGCTCCAATGCGCAAAACGCCTCGTGGCGTTTGCCCATTGCTCGAAACATCCACGTCATCCCGGCAAGGATGATCAATGTCATGCCCAGGTTCATCCACAACTGACGTCTGAACGACTGTTGCTGTGCATCAAGAATTTCGTCGACCTGCTGGCTGACGACCACGCTGAAACCACTGTCGCGAACGCGGCTGTACAGACTCTGATATTCGTTGCCAGCGTTGTACTGCGTGGTCTTGCCTGCATCCCGCGCAGTGGGCAGCCCCGGTGTGAGGCGTTTGCCCGCGACGATCCCGCCGTTACTCAGGTCGAGCCGCTCATCGTCTGCGCTGTCCAACAAACGCACCAGCCCCGTTTCGCCAAGGTCGCTGTTACGGAGCAGAGCAGTGAGATATAGCGCGTCCATTCGAATAAAGAGGATGGACTGCAGTTCCTGCGAGTCAGGTTCTGTCAGCGGCAACAGGAACGGCAGGAACCCGCTCGCTGATGTTACCGGCTGCTTTCCAATACGTCGTGGCAGGTAGGGTTTGTTGCCGTATCGCACAGTATGGGCCCGGAATTCCGCGAGCCATTGTTCCGGCAATGGCTGGGTGTCAGCCATGTAAGTAGAGGTCAAGAGCTGCCCGTTCAGGTCGTAAAGACTCATGCGCTCCAGCATGGGGTCGTCAGCCAGCAGGCGGGCAATGACGTTGCCGTCGTGCCTGAAGGCCTCCAGAAAAGCGAGCCTACCGATTACCTGAGCTCGCTCGGCAAGTTGTCTCAGGTTTTCCGCAACGATACCGGCCAAACCGAGATGCTCGGCTGCCTTGGCCTGCAATGCCTCCCTTCGAGCCGTTTGCTCGTGATCCCAGCAAAGTCCCCAAAGGAAAGCCAGTGTGGCTGTGCAAAGCGAAAGCAGCAGGACCTGAGGAAATCGGGGCGATGACGAGAACCGTCTAATCACTGCATGACACTCACTCGATGGTGTGATAGCAAAATATCATCATGATATGTCGCGGCAATGACAGATTTTTGGAAGAACCTGGCCACAATGCTTGATGCTTCGGCGCGGACACTTCGGAAGATTCAATAAAAACAGGGCAACTGATGGGGCTCAGACATGGCGAATGAACTGCTAAGCTGATCATCCGTTACCGGAGGCTGCTCATGAATTCTTTCATTTCCCCATCGAGTGACGAGACCCGTGCGCAGCGTGTCGAGCTGGCGGGGCTGGTAGAGCGATTGGTCAGCGGCGATGGCATGCACCCGACCGCCATCGAGCCGTTGCATCTGATTCGCTGTGAGAATCCCAGCGATATGACGTATGGGGTGCACAAGCCAGCGCTGTGCATCATCGTCCAAGGGGGTAAGGAAGTGCGCCTGGCGGACGAGCTTTACCGCTATGACCCGCTGCATTATCTCGTAGTATCGGTTGCGCTGCCGGTGTCGGGCTGCGTGATCCGCGCTTCCAGCGATGAGCCTTATATCTGCATCCGACTGGACATCGATCCGTCGTTAATCACGGCGTTAATCACCGAAGCCAACCCGGTACAAACTGTTGAAGATTCGTCCGGACGAGGGCTTTACCTGGATCGCATCGACGCGCCCCTGCTGGATGCCACCCTGCGATTGGTTCGTCTGTTGGACAACCCGAAAGACATCCCGGTGCTGGCGCCGTTGGCAATGCGTGAGATCTTCTACCGATTGCTCTGTCGACCGCAGGGGCATCACCTGCAGGCGGTGGCGCTGCAAGGGAGTCAGTCGCACCGGGTCAACGATGCGATCGAATGGCTCAACCGAAACTACGTCGAGCCGCTGCGCATCGAGGAGTTGGCGCGACGGGTTAATCTCAGCAGCTCGAGTCTGCATCACCGCTTCAAGGCGCTGACCGCCATGAGTCCACTGCAGTACCAGAAACAGCTTCGCCTGCAAGAAGCCCGTCGGTTGCTGCTGGCCGAAGGGCTGGAGGTTTCGGCGGCCGGTTACCGGGTCGGCTATGAAAGCCCTTCGCAATTCAGCCGCGAATACAGTCGGCTGTTTGGCGCCTCGCCGGTCAAGGACCTGGCTCGCCTGCGCAGTATTGCCTGATTTCAGCGCGCCGAGTCATGCCTGACGGTGGGCTTGATCTCGAAGGCGATGCTCCAGTTGTAGAGCGGATATGGGCTGCCCACCAGCGCCTCGATGTTCGCTTCGTCAGGCATGCCTTCGTCGGGTAGATATTCGTAGTTGGCGTCCGCCACGGTCGGGTCACTGTCATGCAGTTCGCCCGCGCCGCCTGTTGCGTGACTGGCGTAGCGGATCGTTGGGATGCCCACCAGATCGCGACCCACCACCAGGCGCAATACGGTATCGGCGGCGGCTTCGATGTTCTCCACCGGCACCTTGCCCTCGTCATCCGTGATGACGAAGCCATAGTTCTCGATCATCTGCGCCTTGTGTCCGATATAGGGCTCGCTGAAAGCAAGCGGGGGGTGGGGCACGTGAAAATCGATCAGGATTTCACGGCCCTCGACCGTGGCGTGTAAGGGTGACAGGGGTTGCCATCCGCGTTGCTCCACCACCACCTGATGAAACACCTTGCCCAACATCTGCCCGAACCAGCGGTAGCCATTGGCAGACAGATGGGTGCCTTTGTCGACGTAGGGATAGACGGGACCGGCCAGGTACCAGTTGGGTTCTTCCTTTGCCAGCTCCCATTGTGCGAGGCCGATGTCCAGGCTGCCATTGACGACCGATGTCTTGGCGTCGGTCTGGTAGCTGATGAAGGCGGGCATCCGTTTCTGCCCGATGGCCTTGGCGGTGTCCTCGTTCAGGTCATTGCGCAACTGACGCAACATCTTTTTGTAGGTGGCCTTGTCGTTGATGCCACCTTGGACCTCTGCGTAGTCGTATTCTCCTTGCAGCCAGAACAGTGCGCTGAGGTTGTAACTGGCGTTATCGGCCAGGGCGACCTGCCGGGCCTGATCGACCGCTTGAACGACTCGTTTGTATTCGTTGGTGCCGTCGACCTTCGATAGCTGCGCTATGGATCGGCCCGAGGTGGCGGCATTGCTGGCGACGAGCAGATGCTCTGGGTCGGCCTCGATGTCCTTGCTGTCGAGATAGAGCCGCCGCGCCATGTTCAGCGCGCCGACTTCGACCGACTCGCCTTCTTCCTGCGCCTGTTTTTCAAGCCTTGAGACGGCCTCGGTATCGAGCAGAACCTTTGGATCACGCTTGAGCTGTACCACCGCTCGGAGCGGCTTGAACGCGGCGCCGCCGACCGGGACGAAGCGGTCGCCGCTAAAAGTGGCCGAGCGCGTCGCGTCGCCCAGCATGAGGTTGTCGTAGCCGGGCTGCTTCGACAGTGCGGGCCAGCCCTCGGCAGCCGATGCCAGTGACTGGCCGAAGGTAATGACGTGGTTGTACTTCGCGTCGAGCGCCGGCGGCTGGCTCTTGGGCTGCTCGATCGCCTCTTTGCTCCAGCGCTTGTTCTGCGCATCGCGCGCAGCGATGGCCTGCTCATCGGCGTGGGTCAACAGCGTGACGCCTGATAACAGCAGGCCGGTGAAGGCCGCGAAGGCAACCGGGCTGATACCGGGCAGCAAGGCTTGGCGGGACGGGTCGGAAGCAGGAGGCATCTATCGGTTCCTTGTGATTGAAGCGCAAACGATCTGCGATGCAAGGGGCGGCGCGCGGACGCGGGTATCGCAAGCGTCCGGCAGGCGTTTCGACGGCCAGGGGTGCGCTTAGTTCTAACCGGTTGCGCGCCGAACACGCTCACACGTACGCAAACCGTTGCGCAACAGGCTGCAACCATTCGACCTTGGAACGCGCACCGGCCTGCTCCATGATCAGCTTTTGCCTGCCGCGAGTAGCTTGCATGTCTCGTTTCTCTCGCCCATCAGCTTCGGCGCTCGGCCGCTTTCTCAATCTCGGCGGCACCGGCGCGCGCATTGCCGGTAAGCTGTTGGTGCAGCGCATCACCCCCGGCAGGGCCCGTATCGACTGGGCGCCGGTCGGTGCGCTGCTGGGTGACACGCTGGGGCAGATGAAGGGCCCGGTGCTGAAGCTCGGCCAGCAGGCTTCGCAATGGCAGGATGTCTTGCCCGCGCCGATCAGTGCAGCGTTGGCGCGTCTGCAGAATCAGGTGCCCTCGCTGCCGTTCGCATCGCTGGAGGCCCACCTGCAGCGGCTGTATGACGGGCAGCTCCATGAGGTATTCGAGTTCATCGAGCGGCAGCCCTCCGCCGCGGCCTCGCTGGGTCAGGTGCACCGCGCGCGCGACCGGCAGGGTCAAACCCTGATCATGAAGGTCCAGTACCCCGGCATCCGTGCCATCTGTGATGCGGACCTGCGCCAGTTGCGCAGGCTGATGCCGTTGGGACGGCTGTTCGGTACGCCGTCAGCGCGACTCGAATCCGTCTACCGAGAACTGGAACGCTCAATCGACCAGGAGCTCGACTACGAGGCGGAACGGAACAATCTTGAGCGATTCCGTCAGCACTTCGCTGGTTGGCCGGGTGTGCATATTCCATTTGCCGCAACGGAGCTGTGCCGTCCGGGCGTGCTGGTAATGGAAGACGTGCAAGGGCGTTCGATGAACGATGTGGAGCTTGCACCCGCCGAGGTCCGCCAACGTCTAGCGGAGTCGCTCTGCGAATGGCTCGCCGAGCAGGCGTTCGGCTTGGGGCTGCTGCACGCTGACCCGCATCCTGGCAACCTCGCCTGGACGGAGGAGGGCGCACTGGTGGTCTATGACTTCGGTAGCGTCGTGCCGCTGAGACCTCAATTGCTGGCGGCCTATGTGCAGGTTTTCGATGCGCTGCGTGGTCCGTCCAGCGAGGCGCTGGAACCTGCCTTCCAAGCACTTGGAGGGCGGCAGCCTGGCAGTGCGCCGCCGCTCGGTTTGTATAAACGTATTCATCAGCTGCTGCACCCGCTGCTGCAGCCCGACGCTCAATGGGATTTCCGTGGGGTATCGCTGCATCAGCAGCTCGTCGAACTGTTTCCACTGTTGATGTCGGCCCTCGGCAGTCTGCAGCCAGCGTCCGGTACGCTGCTGGTCAATCGCACACTTGAAGGCCATTACTGGAACCTCTACCGACTCGGCGCCTGTCTGCCGGTGGCTGATAGGCTGGCGGGCCACATCGAGCGGTGGCGCGTCGCCCAAGCTCCGAGTGACGGTAACCCAATATGACCCGATCACTCGACCAGACCGGTCGCGACCAGAGGTTATGACGATGCAGATGGAATCGTCTCCTGAAAACTATCATGCGTTGGTGATAGGTGCCTCCGGTGGAATCGGCGCCGCGCTGGTCGAAGCGTTGCGCGCAGATTCGCGCTGCGCCTCGGTGACCGAGTTGGCGCGCTCGACAGTGCCGCCGCTGGACCTCGCCGACGCCGTCAGTATCGAGCAGGCCGCGACGGAGCTAGGCGGGCAGGGCCCCTTCCACCTCATCATCAATGCTGCCGGCGTGCTGCACAGCGGCGCGTTCATGCCGGAAAAGCGCCTCGCGGACCTCGACGCCCAACAGTTGCTCGAAACCTTTCAGGTCAACACCTTTGGCCCTGCGCTGCTGCTGCGGCACTTCTGTCCGCTGCTCGACCGCCAACGCGGGGTACTGGCGATGCTCTCGGCCAAGGTCGGTAGCATCGGCGACAACCGCCTCGGTGGCTGGTACAGCTATCGCGCCTCGAAGGCGGCGCTGAACATGCTGATCAAAACCGCCGCTATCGAGGTCAAGCGCAGCCAGCCGATGCCGCTCATGACTTGCTGCGGGTGATCGACAGTCTGGCGCCGGACGCGAGCGGAGGTTTCTATGCCTACAGTGGGTAGCGACTGCCGTGGTAGGGGGTGGCTGGGACCGGACAGCCTGCAGCAGCGTCTGCTTCGCTGGATCTCCTTTGGCGGATGACGATCATCAGCCCGCACCGGTTCAACCAACCTGTAGGGAGGCCGGGGCGCCGGGCTGACCTGCAGTTGCGATCTGAAGATGCAAAAAAGGCTCTGGCACAGTCGTCAGAGCCTTCCCCGCATGCCATTGGGCGTTCGGATTCGGTGTGTTCGTTTTCCACCTCACCCGAGCCCGTGCCTGCTACGCCGAAGCGGGAACGTCCATCAGCTTGTCCATGGTGATCGGCAACTCCCGGATGCGCTTGCCTGTGGCGTGATAAACCGCGTTGGCAATGGCGGCCGGTACGCCGGTGATGCCGATCTCGCCGATGCCGCGCGCACCGAACTCGTTGAACTTGAAGTCCGGATGGTCGAGCAGAATGACGTCCATCTCGGGCTGGTCGGCATGGACAGGCACCACATATTCGGCGTAGTTGTTGTTCACCGGGCGCGCATCACGGTGGTCGTATTCGGTCTGTTCGAAGCGCGCCATTCCGATGCCCATGACGATGGCCCCCTCGACCTGATTACGAGAGGTCAGCTCGTTGATGGCGCGTCCGACGTCGATAGCGCTGACCACACGCGTGACCCGCAGATTGGAAATGCCTGGATCCCAGCGCACCTCGACGAAATGCGCGCCAAATGAGCGAAAGGCATACGTGTCGGTAGGCGCGCCCTCGGTATGCGCTTCGCCATCGGCACTGGCAAGCTGACGCGCCTTGAGTACCTCAGCGAAATCCACCGACTTGCCCTCAGCGTTCTTCAGCTGGCCGTTTTCGTAGGTGAGATCCTCCGGCTTGGCGTCCGGAAAAACGCCGGCTTCCATCGTCGCGTAGTCCTTTAACGCGTCGATGGCCTTACGCCCGGCCGCGGCGATTGCCGGCAGGGTGGTCGCCGTGGCCCACGAACCGCCGGAGATGGGGCCCGAAGGATAGGACGAATCACCTAGCTCCACTTCGATCTTCTCCAGTGGCACGCCGGTCACGTCACTGACTGCCTGAGCGACGATGGTGTAGGTGCCGGTGCCGATGTCCTGAGTGGCACAAGAAGCGAAAGCAGAGCCATCAGCACGCAGCGAAACGCTCGCATCGCAGGGGCGGCGGATCGCCTCCCAGTTGCAGCTTGCCATGCCCCAACCAATGATCTCGTTGCCTTCGCGCATCGAGCCTATTTGAGGGTTGCGCTTGGCCCAGCCGAAGCGCTCGGCCGCCCGATCATAAGCCTCGCGGATGTGGTTGCTCGACCAGGGCAGCCCTTTGCTCTCGTCCGTATCGGCATAGTTGCGACGGCGAAATTCGAGGGGGTCCATGCCGAGCTTTTCGGCCATTTCGTCCATGGCCGACTCCAGCGCGAACATGCCCGGTGCTGCCCCGGGCGCGCGCATCGAGGTAGGCGTTCCGCGATTGGTGCGGGCTGCCGCATGGGTAACGCTGAGGTTTTCACAGCTGTACAAGCCTTGCGTCATCTTCCCGCAGGACTCGACGTAGGTGTTTACCTGGTCGACTGTCGAGGTGGTGTAGGTCGTTTCATGGCGCAGCGAAACCAACCGACCGTCATCGTCGGTACCCAATCGCATACGCTGGCGTGTCTCGGGACGATGGCCTGTTGTGGTGAACATTTCCTGCCGCGGTACCACGAGCTGCACGGGGCGGCCGATTTCACGCGCTGCCGCCGCTGCGGCGATGGCGTTCGGCCAGGGCCAGAGCTTGCTGCCGAATCCCGAGCCGAGAAACGGCGTCAGCACCTCGACGCGATCCGGCGAAAGACCGAACACCTTGGCGTAGACGTTGCGCGCGTTGATCACACCCTGGGTCGTGTCGTACATGGTCAGCTTGCCGTCATTCCATACCGCCACCGTGGCGTGCATCTCCATGGGGTTATGGGTCTCGACCGGCGTGTAATAGGTGGCATCGATGGTATGGGCGGCATTGTTGTACGCCTGCTCAGGATTGCCCCGGGAGTGGTTGGATTTGCCTTGCATCTTGGTGCCGTTGCGCTCGACAGCCTGGTCGAGGTTGGCAATGGCCGGACTCTTCTCGTAATCGACCTTGACCTTGTAAGCCGCGGCGCGGGCATTGTCGAAGGTGTCGGCCACCACCAGGGCAACGAACTGGCCGGCGTAGTAGACGTGATTGTCTTCAAAGGGCAGGCGCACCTCATCAACCTTGTTTTCCTGCGCCATGCTGCTGGGCGTGTGGTACAGCTTCGGGAAGTGATTGTGATGGAAGATATCGATCACACCCGGCGACTGTTTCGCCACGCTGGTATCGATGTTGGTGATTTCGCCGCGGGCGATGGTGCTGAACACGCCGTACGCATGCGCCATGCCGGGCAGGTTGTGGTCGGAGGAATACTTGGCGCGGCCGGTCAGCTTCTGCGGACCGTCGATGCGGGGCTTGGCAGCACCGATGATTTTTTCGCTCATGGTTGCAGTCCTGTCTTGGCTGGCTTCATCAGGCGGTGAGGTTGGTCAGTGTCCGCACGATGGCTTGCTGCCCCAGCGGAATCTTGAATGCGTTGTGCTCGTAGCCCTTGGCCCCTTGCATGGCGATGCGTGCAGCCTTCTCGAAGGTGGCGATGGTCGCTGGCTGACCCTTGAGGGCCTGCTCAGCTTCCAGCGCGCGCCACGGTTTGGTCGCGACGCCGCCGAGTGCCAGGCGTGCGTCGCGGATGATGTTGCCGTCCATCGCGACGATGGCCCCGCTCGAAGCCAGCGCGAACTGGTACGAGGAACGATCACGCAGCTTGAGATAAGCGGACTTTGCTCCCTGCAACGGCGCATCCAGCGTGACATGGGTGATCAGCTCATCATCCTTGAGCGCGAACTCTTCCCACGGCTTGTCGCCGGGTAACAGGTGAAAATCGAGAAAGTCGATTTCGCGTGGCCCATCCGGGCCGACCACGTTGATCTTGGCTCCGATGGCGGCCATGGCCACGCACATGTCGGAGGGATGACTGGCGATGCATTTGTCGCTGGTCCCCAACACGGCATGCACCGAGCGGTTGTAGCCGCCGATTGCCGAGCAGCCGGAGCCAGGTTCGCGCTTGTTGCACGCCGAGTTGCCGTCGCGGAAGTAGGGGCAGCGCACCCGTTGCATGAGATTGCCACCGGTTGTCGCCTTGTTGCGCAGTTGAGTAGAGGCCCCGGATAGCAGCGCTTCGGATAGGACCCGGTACTGCTTCTCCACACGCGGATGGCGAGCCAGTGCTGCGTTGGAAACCATCGCGCCAATCCTGAGCCGCCCGTCTTCCAGTTCCTCGACCTGGTTGAGCTGCAGACGATTGACATCGACCATCAGCTCGGGACGCATGATGTCGAGCTTGACCATATCCAACAGATTGGTGCCGCCCGCAAGAAACGAGGCGTCTTTGGCCTCGGAATAAGTAGCGACTGCCTGCTCGACGCTATCGGCGCGGCTGTATTCGAAATGGCGCATGTCGGTCTCCTAGGCGGGCTTCATCTGCTTGCGTGCTGACTGGATGGCGCTGAGGATGTTCTTGTAGGCACCGCAGCGGCAGATATTGCCGCTCATGGCCTCACGGACTGACACATCGTCCTTGCCAACGCTGGGGTCGTTGAGGATCGCCACGGCTGTCATCATTTGCCCCGAGGTGCAGTAACCGCATTGATAGGCGTCGTGCTCGAGGAATGCCTGCTGAATCGGATGCATTTGGCCGTTGCGTTCCAGCCCTTCGACGGTGGTGATTTCGTCCCCGTCATGGGCAATGGCCAGGCTCAGGCAGGAATTGATCGCCTGGCCGTTGACATGGATGGTGCATGCCCCACATTGGCCGTGGTCGCAGCCTTTCTTGGTACCGGTCAGGTCCAGCTGGTGACGCAATACGTCCAGAAGCACCATGTTGGCCGCGACATCGAGCGTGTGGGGCTGGCCATTCACCTTGAGTGTGATTCGCTGATGACCGGCTGCCGGGCCCGCCTCGCCGTCAGGCCGTTGTGAACTCGGCTCTTCTTTATCGTCGCTGACGTAACCAACCCGTGCCCAGGCAGGTGCAGCGGCGGCTGCCAGGCCCGTGGCGCCGAATGCCTTGAGAAAGGCGCGGCGCGATCTGGACGCCTCGTCCGGGTCGTGGATACCCACTTCGCCGCGCGTGTCGTTTTCCCGGCCACTGTGCCTGGGTGAGTTGCGATCATCGTCTGCCATGTTCGGCCTCATCGCTGGGCTGCCTTGCGGCAGCAGTTCTGGCTTGATTGCGTCACGGTGATCCCGGCTGACGAGAAGGGTGGTCGAACCGGGATATGCGCTATCTCGTTATAGGGTTTGCCGGGCCAGGAGCGTTGCAACCGTTGGGCACGGCCCTCTTTCGGCCGGATCTGGTGCGGTACGTTCCTGTAACGCGACGTGTGGCACCTGTCGCGGCAAGGACCGTCGCCGTATCTCTTCGGATTTGCTGTATATCCATACAGATAAAGCTTGCCTCGCTGGCCGCCGCTGCGCATGCTGTGCGGCATTGCAATGACCCAGTGATGACTTGATGCGACTGTTTCTCTGCGAAAAACCTTCCCAGGCCAAAGACATTGCCCAGGTGCTTGGCGCCACCCGGCGGGGGGATGGTTGCTGGCTGGGAGCAGGCGTCACGGTGACCTGGTGCATCGGCCACCTGCTGGAAACCGCCCCGCCTGACAGCTACGACGCTCGCTACAAACGCTGGGTACTGGCCGATCTGCCCATCGTGCCCGAGCGTTGGAAAATGCAGGTCAAGCCAAAGACTGCAAGCCAATTCAAGGCGGTCAAGCGGCTGCTGGGGGAGGCGAGCGAGCTGGTCATTGCTACCGATGCCGACCGCGAAGGCGAAATGATTGCGCGAGAGCTGGTCGAGCATTGCCGTTACCGCGGGCCGATTCAACGGCTATGGCTGTCGGCGTTGGACGACGCCTCGATCCGCAAGGCGCTCGGCGAACTGCGCGCGGGCGCGGATACCTTCAATCTGTATCAGTCTGCGCTGGGCCGTTCGCGAGCGGACTGGCTGATCGGCATGAACATGAGCCGATTGTTCACCTTGCTCGGACGCCAGTCTGGCTATCAGGGCATCTTGCCGGTGGGCCGCGTGCAGACGCCGACGTTACGGTTGGTGGTCGATCGGGATCGCAGCATTGCCGACTTCGTGCCGCTGCCGTTCTGGGCCATCGAGGTGCAGTTGTCTGGTAATGGCGTACCCTTCAACGCGCAGTGGCGGGCGGCGGAAGACCGCTGCGATGATCAGGGCCGCTGTCTCGACCAGGGACTCGCGCAGCGGGCCGCAGAAGTCATGCGTCAGAGGGGAGAGGCGAGGGTTGAGACACTCAAGACCGAGCGCATGCGAGAAGCGGCGCCGCTGCCGTTCGATCTCGGCACGCTGCAGGAGGTCTGCTCGAAAAAGCTCGGCCTCGGCGCCCAGGAGACGCTCGATATCGCCCAATCGCTTTACGAAACCTACAAACTGATCACCTACCCCCGCAGTGATTGTGGCTACCTGCCGTTGAGCCAGCACAGCGAGGCACCTGCGATCCTGGCGGCGCTGACCGGGGCTGATCCGGCACTGACCGCACTCAACCCGCACCTTGATCCACGGCGCAAGTCGCGCGCCTGGAACGACGCCAAGGTAGGTGCGCACCACGGCATCATTCCCACCTCGGCGGCGCGTTCGCTGGAGCGGCTGACGGGAAAACCGCGTGCGGTCTATACGCTGATCCGGGCTCGTTACCTGGCGCAGTTTCTGCCCAGCCACGAGTACGACCGTACACAGGCGGATTTCGATTGTGCCGGCGAGGCGCTGCGAGCGGTCGGCAAGCAAATCGTCGAGCCTGGCTGGAAGCGCGCTTTGCCAGAAGCGCTTGCGACCAACCGCGTGCGGTCGGCTGATGCCGCGCAAAGCCTGCCGGCGTTGCATCAGGGGCAGGACTGTCCGATCGATGATGTTGCGCTCAAGGACCTCTGGACCCAGCCGCCCAAGCCGTTCACCGAGGGCGATCTGATCAAGGCGATGAAGAACGTAGCCAAGCTGGTAGACGATCCCAAACTGAAACAGAAGCTCAAGGACACCACCGGCATAGGCACCGAAGCGACCCGCGCGGGAATCATTCAAGGCCTGCTTGATCGTGGTTATCTGATCAAGCAGGGCAAGGCGCTGGCGGCAACACCAGCGGCGTTCAGTCTGATCGACGCGGTACCGCGCGCCGTCGCCGACCCTGGCACCACGGCAATCTGGGAGCAGGCGCTGGACATGGTGCAAAGCGGCGAGATGAGCCTGGACACGTTCGTCAGCAAACAGTCGGCGTGGATGAGCAAGCAGATAGAGCGGTGCAAGGGCGTTCGCCTGACCATCACTGGCCCGGCCATGCCAGGCGGTCGAGGCGCACCCTGGAAAAAGCGCAAGGGTGCGGGCCGCAAGGCGTCAGCGCGGAAGGGGCGGGCGGCCAGGTCACCGAGCCCGGCGTGAGGCGCGACTAGCTCGCAATCAAAGACTGCAGCACGTAGTAACTGCCACTGCCCAGCAGCGCCGTCGCGATCAGGCCCAGTCGTGTCGCAACGGCGATGCCCGCCACCAACGCCAGTGCAGCCGTGGCAGCCAACGGCGCTTTTGTGGCCTCGCTGTACAAGATGTACACGGCGAAGTTGATGAACACCGCAGTCGGCAGTACCCGCTCGAGCAAGCGTCGGGTTGTGTCGGTCAGATTGAGGGTGACGAACACCGGCAGGATGCGTACCAGGCAGCTCGTGGCGAACAGCGCAGCGATTGCCAGCAGGACAGCAGTTGTCATGCGCGCGCCCTCGAAAGCACGAAGGTGGCGAGCAGCACGCTGGGAATCCAGAAATACAGCGGGCCGAGCAATTGAATCAGCAGTACGGCGATCAGCGCACAGAGCGCGACCGCCAGAAGCAGCCGCGTTCTGCCTGCATCGAGGACGGGCAGCCGAGCATGCAGCTGGCTGATCGAGAGATACATCAACACCACGCTCGCCGGGAAGCCCAGGTTCAGGTCGGGGTCGAGCCAGGCTGACGGAATCAGGCGTCCAATGGACGCGCCCGCGACCCCGGCGACCACCCAGGTCAAGAACAGGCTGCCGCGAATCATCGCCAGTTGAGCCCAGGAATCCTGTTCGCGCTCGGTGGCATAAGCCTCGTCGCCGAGCATGTGCGCCAGCAGCGCGCGCGGGCCCCAGCTCTGGGGCAGGCGCGCCGCCGAGACGTAGGCAATCGGCAGATAGCGGCTGTTGATGGAGGCGGTGAGCAGTAGCATGGTGATGAATCCGGCGCCGGAGTCAGCGAGCGGCAATACGGCAAACTGCCCACTTCCGGTAAAACCCAGCAGGCCGATCAGTGCGACTTCGAGCGGGCTCCAGTCCGAGCGGGCAGCCAGCACGCCAAACAACAGGCTGACCGGGACGATGGCCAGCGCAGGGGGCACCACCCGGCGCAGGGCGTTCAAGGGACCGAGTACGGCGGCTTCCATCTATCGCTGTCCTTGATAGCTTGATGGGTGCGTTCATCGCACCGAGCGAAGCAGTCTAAACCGAGTCTTTGCTTGCCGTCCGCTACGCGGTCTCGGTCGACGCCTTTGTTCCGGCAGCCCTTGCGGATCGCGTTTAGAATGCGCGCGCCTTTTTCGAGACGACTGATCATGCAGCCTGATGCCCTCGCCACGCTCCAGCAACACCTCAGCCAAGCCCTCGCCGACGTGCCCGATGAGACCCGCCGGATCTTTCACGGACGCGGACGCTGCTGGGCGGGACTTGAGCATGTCACGGCGGACTGGTTACAGGGGATAGTGCTGGTCTCGCTGTTCCGCGAACCGGCCGCATCGGAATTGGCGGCGCTGGTCGAGATGCTGTCCGGGTTGACGAGGGGGCCGGCCTGGAAGGCGAGCGGGGCCCATACGCTGTTGCTGCAACACCGTTACCTGCCTGATAGCCGGATGCAGCAGGTGCATGGCGAGCCGATCGAGGAGTGGCTGGTCACTGAGAACGGGCTGCGCTACAAGCTAGACTTGGGCATCAAGCAGAATAACGGTCTGTTTCTCGATATGCGCTACGGCAGGCGCTGGGTTCAGGAGCAGGCCGCAGGCAAGCGCGTGCTCAATCTGTTTGCCTACACCTGCGGCTTTTCCGTTGCAGCCGTTGCTGGAGGCGCTGAGCATGTGGTCAACCTCGATATGGCTCGCGCCGCGCTGAGCCGCGGTCGTGACAATCATCGACTCAACGAACATGACTTGAGCCGGGTCAGCTTTCTCGGCCATGAGCTGTTCAAATCCTGGGGCAAGGTGAAAAAGGCCGGTCCCTACGATCTGGTGATCATCGACCCGCCGTCTTTTCAGAAGGGCAGCTTTGCGTTGAGCCGCGATTACCAGAAAATCCTCAGACGCCTGCCCGAGTTGCTTACCGGGAGCGGCACGGTGCTGGCCTGCATCAACGACCCGGACACCGGTCCCGATTTTCTTGTTCAAAGCATGGCGGCCGAGGCGCCGGAACTCGTATTTCACCAGCGGCTGGAAAACCCGCCGGAGTTTCCTGATATCAGCCTCGACAGCGGGCTCAAAGCTCTGGTTTTCGCCCGTCGCCCGTTCTAGACGCGTCCCTTCGCTCTAGGAGCCCGCAGGAATTAAACAGGGTATTGCCGGTCATAGCCGCCGCCTCGAATTTGCTGGCATAGTGCATGTCGAAGCGAAGCTCGTGAGTCCGAATGGCCCGCCCTGGGCCGCTTTGCAGCGAGGCGAGCCACGACTCGACACCTCAGGAGTTCACGTAAACCTCATGCAACAGGTACAGGCGATTTTTGAAGCCGCCAGCGATTGCGCGATGCTCACGACGGATGTCAACGGCGTCGTAACCGCTTGGAGCGTTGGCGCCGAGCAGCTTCTCGGCTGGACCTCCGAGCAAATGCTTGCCCAATCATTCAGCAAGCTGTTCAGCGAACAGGACGGTTCGGTTGATCTGGCACCGCTGCTGCAGCGCGCCTTGGCTAGCGGAGCCACTCGGCACGAGCGATGGTACTGGCGCGCCGATGGTTCCCGTCTGCGTTGCAGGGGCACGCTGACGCCGATGTACTGTGAAGGCCGCCACGTCGGCTTTCTTAAAATATTCCGCGACCGCACGGCTGAGGATCGGGCCGCACGTGAGCTGGCGGACAGCGATCAGCGTTATCGCACGCTGTTCAATTCGATCGATGCAGGCTTCTGCATTTTTGAGATGAAGTTCGATGACGAAGGCAAGCCCGTCGACTATCGCTTCATCGAAACCAATCCGGCCTTCGAGCGCCTCACCGGCCTTGTTGATGCGGTCGGCAAGTGGATGCGTGATCTGGCACCTGAGCACGAACAACATTGGTTCGATATATACGGTGAGGTTGCAACCAGTCGTCATCCGGTTCGCTTCGAGAATCACGCGCAAGCCTTGCATCGCTGGTACGAGGTACAAGCGATGCCAATCGGCGACCCCTCTGAGCTGCGTGTGGCTGCCCTGTTCAATGACGTCTCGGCGCGGCGCTCGGCGGAAACTGCGCTTCAGGCGCTGACCCACTCGCTGCGCGAGGATGTCGCCGCACGAACCCGAGATCGAAACGAGCTTTGGGATCTGTCGAGCGACATCATGTTGCGATGCCGTCTCGACGGCACAATCGTTGCGGTCAATCCCGCGTGGGAGCAGCTCCTTGGCTGGAGCGAATCGCGTTTACTGGGCGTCTCTATTCTCGACTTCATCCATCCCGACGACATCCGAAACACCGAGAAAGCTGTCGAGCGCCTGAGCATTGGCGAGCCGGTGATGAACTTCGAAAATCGCTATCGCCGAACGGACGGCAGCTATCGGTGGATCAGTTGGTCTGCTCGGTCGGCCGATCAGGTGATCAATGCGGTGGGGCGCGATATTACGTCCGAGAAGCAACAGGCCGAGGCCCTTGCCCGCGCCGAAGCGCAGCTTCGTCAAAGCCAGAAAATGGAAGCGGTTGGCCAATTGACCGGCGGGCTGGCGCACGATTTCAACAACCTTCTGACCGGTATAAGCGGGAGCCTGGAGTTGCTCGAGAAGCGTATCGGGCAGGGTCGCTTCGAGTCGCTGGAGTCTTATCTGACGGTCGCCCAGAGTTCGACCCGTCGCGCTGCAGCGCTGACCCATCGCTTGCTGGCTTTCTCGCGACGCCAAACCCTGGATCCCCTGGCGACCAACGTCGGTGAGCTGATTACCGACCTGCATGAATTGCTCAGCCGCACAGTCGGGCCAGCGGTGAATCTCGAAACGTCTTTAGCGCCTGCCCTCTGGTCTACCCTGGTGGACCGCAATCAGTTGGAAAACGCCTTGCTCAATTTGAGCATCAACGCTCGCGACGCCATGCCTCAAGGCGGCACCTTGACCATCGGCACCTGCAATATGCACGTAACGGGGGATGAGGCCCTGATGCTGGATGTGGCGGCCGGTGCCTATGTCGTGATCTGCGTGTCGGACACCGGCGTTGGCATGCCGAAGGACGTGGTGGCGCAAGCATTTGATCCTTTCTTCACCACCAAGCCGTTGGGGATGGGCACGGGGCTGGGGTTGTCGATGGTGTATGGCTTTACGCGCCAATCAGGCGGGCAGGTCAGTATCCATTCCGAACCGGGACGGGGGACGCGCATCAGCCTCTACCTTCCCCGTGTTGAAATGGCTGCCACACCCGCTCGGCCCGAGGCAGGGCAACTATCGGTGCCCATGGCCAGCCAAGTGGCTGGGGAGACGGTTCTGGTGGTCGACGATGAGCCCGCTGTGCGGATGCTGGTCGTGGAGATTCTGGAGGATCTCGGCTACCGGGCCCTGCAAGCGGCCGACGGGCACGAGGCCGTCAAGGTGCTGCAAAGCGGCGAGCCCGTCTCGCTATTGATCACGGATGTCGGCTTGCCGGGAGGCATGAACGGCAGGCAGTTGGCTGACGCGGCACGCCAGCGCAATCCGCATCTGCACGTCTTGTTCATCACAGGCTATGCGGAAACGGTCGTCATGGGTAAAGGCCAGCTGGAGCCAGGGATGCGCATCGTCACCAAACCGTTCTCCATCGAGACGCTGGCGGCGCGAATCGCGGAGCTGCGCGGCGACGTCTAGTTATCGTCCAAACCTTGCGCTGCAAAAATGAAACTGCCGGCGCGAGGCCGGCAGCCAAGGCCTGACGCAGGATCAGTGTTGGGTGACGGTTGCCAGGTTGTTGTAGCCCGCCTGGCTGATCAGCGCGCTGTTGTCAAAGCCGCTCTGTGTGACCATTGCGTTATGGCTGGTGCCGTTCTGCGTGATATCAGCCATGTGGCTGTCGCCATACTGAGCCAGGGTCGTCTCGTTTTCGACACCGTCCTGCTCGACGTCGGCCAGGTTGAGGTCACCGTCCTGAACAATGTCGACTTCGTTGTTTACGCCAGTGCTCGACCCGCTGATGCGGTTATGGTCACCGTTTTGTTCGGCTGAGAGGATGTTGCCGATGTCCGACTGGGTGAAGTGCAGCGTGTTGTATTTACCCTCCTGATCGACTTTCGCCTGGTGATAGTCGCCGTTCTGTTCGACCTTGGCGACCTGACCCAGTCCGTCCTGGTCAATAGCGACGGCACTTTCGCGGCCCATCTGGTTAGCGATAGCAGTGTTGCCGTTACCACTCTGTTCCAGGCTGGCGTTGTTCAGGTTGCCCTGCTGCTTCACCGCGGCATCCTGATTCCTGCCGCTTTGACGGATGTTCAGGGTGTTGTATCTGCCGCCGGAGTCCGTGCGGGCCTCCTGATTGCTACCGGTTTGGCCCACGTACGCCTTGTTGGCAACGCCAACTTGCTCGACTTTGGCGAACGAATTGGTGCTCAGAAACTGAACAGTACGGGCAGTGTTCTCGTTACCCAACTGATAGATGCGGCTCGTGTCACCGGCGCTGAGCGTCTGGCTGGCACCCGCATCGTTACCGTTGCCATCTTGATACAGCTTGGTGCTGCTGCCTGTGGCGCCTGCCTGGTAGCTGTTGGCCAGGTTGTCGTTGCCTTCTTGCACCGTTACGGCTTCAACGCCAGAGGCACCGGTCTGCTCTGTATCAGCGACGTTGTGATCGCCGCGCTGACGTTGTTCAGCGCTGCTGTTCCACGTGCCGGTCTGGCTGACACTGGCGCTGTTGTCATGTCCATGTTGCGATTGGACCGAGTCGCTATACGCCGCTTTGGTCTGTTCGACGTTGGCCTTGTTGTGACTTCCGGCTTGGGTTTGCAGCGCAGACGAGGCGTAAGAGGTTGTTTGCTTGATTTCCGCACCATTGCCCCAGCCGCCCTGGACCTGCTTGGCGCTGTTGGCGCTGCCGTGGCTCTGAGCTACCGCGGCAACATGGTTGTTGCCATTCTGGAATTGCTCGGACGTATGGTCGGCAGCGAAAGCATGGGCGGCAGCGACGGTAAGGATTGCGGCTACAAGGGGTTTGATCGTGAACATTGTGGTCTCTCCATTGATTGGTTAAGCGGTACTTCCTGGTGGTGCTCTCGTTCAGCAGTACTGGCGGACCAGTACGCTCAGACCCAAGCCATTCGGCGAAACGCTACTGCGGTGCGTGGTGCGGTCTGTTTGATCAGCGCATTGCTTTCAGCGCCGTGTTGGTCAGGTCGGGCCTCGTTGCAGGCCCCCGACTGAACAATCAATCCCTGGGTGTGGTTGCCTTGGGGCTCGGCAAGCACATCGAGCGCTCAGCCGCACTGGAAGATGAAGTCGTCCAGTGAGTTGCCGGTCTGTTTGATCTTTGCGGTCAGGCGGACCCCAGCCTGCGGGGGTGAGCGCCGGATTTCCGGTCGTTACGCAGACCTGAATTGATCTCGATGCGACTGCATGGAGTCGACTGAAGGCGAGCTCATCAGGCGCTTGATTCAGGGAACTGGCTGCCGGCAGGGGAGGGCAGCCCAGCGCTGCGGTTATCCGCGGCAGCAGCGCTTTGCAAGCAATCCGTTGCGCGTCGATCATCAGTCATCCCTTGGTGAAAATCGCGGTAAGTCATCCTGACCCAAGCCGCGATTTACCGAATCCGCCGAATGACTGAAACCGTTCCGTTTGCTAGAGCTTGGCCGGCTCGGAGAGGTATTTCGCCAATTGAGCATCCACAGCGGGACCGCTGGCTGCGGTCTGCCAGAGCCGCCGATCGACGCCCTGCGCGATCAGGTGGGCAACCGCCGCTTCGATAGCCGAGAGCACGCACAGCTGTGCCGGTTCATTGGTGGTGTAACCGGCTTCGGCCTCGAGCAGTTCCTTAAACTCGATGAACTTGTAGACGTTCGCGCTGCGCCCGATGGAGTAGATGGTCTTGGTGGTCATCACGTTCGACAGCACCTGCCCGCTACGTACATCAACGGCCCGCAGATTCACGGTGACCTGATCGACTCGATACTCCTGGGATACACCGATGCCCAGATAGCGGGCGCCGAGTCCACCACTGCGCACGTTGGTCTCGTACGCGACGATGGCACCTTCCATGATGATATTGGCGGCCAGTAGCGACGGCAGTTCGGATTGGATGTTTGGCGCCACGTCTGGTTTGGCTTGCGAAGCACGAATGATCTTGCGCTCGGTCAGCACGTTCTGCAGGCCTTCGCGCTCGAGGACGATGAACCAGCCGCTGGCCTGCATGGCATCGACCAGCATGCTCGCTGCGCCTTGGGTCACCGCCGTCGAAAAGGAGGACGCCGGGCTGGGCTTGTACTGCCCGGTCTGGTCACGGAAGCCGTAGACCGCCGCAACGAGCGGGCCTCGGGGACGGGGCAGTTCAAGCAAGTCCTGGTAGGTAGAGGTGCGCGGCGTAAGTGTTGGGGTTTGCTGGTCTGCCGGCATCGGCTCGCGCACGCCGCACCCTTGTAAGGCCGCCATCATCCCGATGGCTACGAATAGGCGTCTCATGCCTTTGCTCTCCCTGCTCAGTTCGGTCCGAGGATGATTTCGGAGACATCACCGGTCAAACGATCAGTGATCAGTACGATCGTGTTGCCGATGTCGTCTTTGCTTATGTCAACAATGAAGTCATCGGTCTTGATCGATCCGGTCTTGCCATCTCTAACGTCGCCCAGCAGGTCTGAAAGCAGCCGGGATTCCAGTTGGCTTGAGAAACGGTCCAGGGCCGATGTGCCCGCTCTCAAAGAACGGTCGACGGCATCTGGGTCCTTGGTGTCGTTCTGCGCCTGGGCGCTTCCCAGTAGCCAGGCACCATTGAGCGGGCTGCCGCCGAACGACGGATTGACGGGTGTGTAGACAAGCTCGGTGGCGTTAACGCCGACGCTGAGCAGGAGGCCGGCCAGGAGCATGCCGGTAGCGTTTTGTTGTAGCCGGTTCATAACTCATCCTTCGCAAGGTCAATGGTGTCTTCAAACAGTGCTTTGACTTTCCTACGGTTTATCTCTTGCAGAACGAAATCCGCCGCTTCATAGGCGGTTTGCTCCATGTCGCTGACGTTCGGTTGCAGAAAGCGGCGATACAGTGGCTGGTTGTCTTGTTCGACCCATACCAGGATGCCCCAGCGTGCCGAGGGGCGCTCCTTGATCGCCAAGTTGAAATCCAGAGCACTGGTGTCGTTCATCCGCTCGCAGAATTTGCGGTAGAACTCCTGTCCGGAACGCGAAACGGTCCCGTTGGTGATAAACCCCTTGAGTTCGGCTTCGTCGGCATAGACCTGCAAGCTGGCCAGCAGCATCAGGCACAGGCATGCCAACCTCATGGGCCGACCTCACCGATGTGTCCCAGCACCAGCGAAGCGCCCTGCGCGCGGTTAGAGGCGCCCAGCTTGCCGAGAGCGTTATGGATATGGCTCTTGATCGTATGGGTACTCAGATGCAGCAACTCGGCGATTTCAGAATTTGAAAGGCCTTTACCGGCCAGCGCCAGGATCTGCTTTTCCCGAGCCGACAGGTCGTCGATGGCGCGCGACGCGTGGGTCAGCTGGCGGTACCGGCATAACAGCTTTTCCATCAGCGCACGTGGCAGCCAGTCGCCGCCTTCGGTGATCACGCTGACGCCACGGCTGAAGTTCGTGCGGCTGGTGTTTGGATAGAACACGCCTTTGATCCAGGGGTTCTGTTCCAGCAAGCGACGCGCCTGTTCGGCTGGCGCGTTGACCAGTGCTGTCGGGGTATCCCGCAATTGCCTGAGCAGGCGCAGGCATTCGTCGACCCCAAAACTGCTGACATCGAGCAGGACCAGGTCTGCATCGCTGATTCCCGGGCGAATGTTGTTGCTGCGAACCAGGCGAACCTGCGAGCAACCTTGTAAATGTTGATGGAGCAAGGCGCCCAATTCTTCGCTGTGGGACAGCAGAGCCAGGCGAGTGGAGGAGGCGACGAGCACTGCAGCGGCTTCATCGAACATACGCATATCCTTTGCAGAAGTGACGATTTACCAGTGCCGGTGATCCTCGCCGGGACTGGCGCTTTGACATTGTTTGAAAAACGATAGTTCAGCGAGGTGACAAAAAAAAGTCGTAGTTGAGAAGTGGTGCCTGTTTTCCGACGAACCGCACGTGCTGACTGGATAGGTGCCAATTGGCTACCGACGCGAGGCTGAACTACAGTCATTGGCTTTTTTGTTTTTTCAGGAGGCTACAGATGTCGGATCCAACGTTCTGGTTGGTGTTCTTTTCGGCTGCGTTAGCGCTCAATCTGTCGCCAGGGCCCGATCTGTTATTCGTACTGTCACGCACCTTGGCAGGCGGTCGGCGAGTCGGGGTGGCCTCGGTCTGTGGGGTGTGCAGCGGGGCGTTGGTACACGTCGGAGCCGCTGCACTCGGCATCTCGGCCATTATGGCGACATCCGCGCTGGCCTTTGCGGTGGTCAAGTACTTAGGCGCCGCCTACCTCCTGTACCTGGGCATCCAGGCGCTGCGCTCCGCTGGAACCGGCACGTCACTCGAGGGGGATGCTCCGCGGGTCACGGCTTGGCAGGCTTATCGTCAAGGTATCCTGGTCGACGTACTGAACCCGAAAGTGGCCATCTTTTTCATGGCATTTCTGCCACAGTTCGTACGCCCCGACGAAGGCTCCGTGCCATTGCAACTACTGGTGCTGGGCGTGTTGGTTGTGCTGGTGGCGCTCATTGTTGAATGCGCATTGGTTCTGCTGGCGGCTCGGGCGAGTTCAACGCTGCGCAACCGTCCACGTTTGGGCCAGTGGCTCGACCGCGTGCTCGGCTCGGTGTTGATCGGGCTGGCTATCCGTCTCGGTTTGGCTGAACGCACATGAGCCTGGGAACGTCAGCTCCGGTATCGGTCTGAGTGTTATGCGGTGTGCTTTTAAAGGTGCAATCGCGGTAACCGAAAGGAGCTCCCATGTCCCTGTACAGCAAGAACACTACTTCGAACCTGATTCCCTGCGTGCGCTATCGCGATGTGCCCGCGGCGCTGGAATGGCTCTGCCGGGCGTTCGATTTCGAGCAGCAGCGCGTGATCGAGGACGTGCAGGTCGGGATTATTCATGCCCAGCTCAGTTTCGGTAGCGGCATGCTGATGCTCGGCCCGGTGACCGATTCGGACTATGGCCGTCAGGTCAGACAGCCGGAAGAGGTCGGCGGCTACTCCACGCAAAGCACCTACGTTATCGTCAACAGCGCCGATGCGCTCTATGCCAAGGCCAAGGCAGCGGGCGCGGAGATCGTCGTCGAGTTGAAAGACGAGGACTACGGTGGCCGAGGCTTCAGTTGCCGTGACCTCGAAGGGCACCTGTGGAGTTTTGGCACCTACGATCCATGGTCCGAGCCGGTTGCAGAGCAGAATGCGCCGAGAGGAGGCTGTTGATGCGTAACCTGACATTAGCGGACGGCACTGCTGTACCTGTCATAGGTCAGGGCACCTGGCATATGGGTGAGAACCCGGCGGAGCGCAGCAGCGAGGTGGCTGCGTTGAGGCTTGGCATCGAGTTGGGCATGACCCTGATCGATACCGCAGAGATGTACGCGGAAGGCGGAGCCGAGGAGGTGGTCGGCGAGGCGATTCGCAACCGCCGGGATAAGGTGTTTCTGGTCAGCAAGGTCTATCCGCACAACGCCAGCCGCAAGGGTGTCCCGGAGGCCTGCGAGCGTAGTCTGCGTCGGCTTGGCACCGAGTGCATCGATCTGTACCTGCTGCATTGGCGCGGCCACTATCCGCTTGCTGAAACGGTAGAGGCGTTCGAGCGGCTGAAAGATCAGGGCAAGATCCGTCGCTGGGGTGTGTCGAACCTGGATCTGGACGACATACGCGAGCTGGATGCGCCGGCCTGCGCCGTCAATCAGGTGCTGTACAACCCTCAGGAGCGTGGCATCGAGTTCGATTTGCTGCCCTGGTGTCAGGCGCAGGGCATGCCGGTCATGGCGTACTGTCCGCTAGGGCAGGGCGGGGATCTGTTGCGCCACCAGGCGGTCCTCGACGTTGCCCGGCGACATAGCGCCGAGCCTGCTCAGATCGCGCTTGCGTGGGCGCTGCGTCAGCCTGGTGTACTGGTTATTCCAAAATCATCGAATACCGCCCATGTGCGGACAAACGCAGGCGCGGTTGAGCTGGCCTTGAGCGCCGACGACCTGGCGCTGCTGGACAACGCTTTTCCGCCACCATCCCGACCCCGACCTCTGCAGATGGTCTGAAACTCCGGCTCTGGGGCGCGGCGGGGGAATGTTTATCCCGCCGCAGCTGTCAGCTTAGGACTGACAGCAACCCGGAGAAGCGAAGATGAGCGAGTCCAGACTCGGCGGTGTGGTGGTGGTCATCACCGGCGCCTCCAGCGGCATCGGCCGCGCAACAGCACAGGCGTTTGCGCGCGAACAGGCCCGAGTGGTCCTGGCGGCGCGTGACGAGGAGGCGCTGCATGAAGCCGCTAACGAATGCAGGGCGCTGGGTGCCGAGGCGCTGGTAGTGCCGACCGACATGACGCTTAGCGATTCGGTTGAACAGCTCGCCAGCGCCGCCGCTGAGTTCGGTGGCGGCCGTATCGATATCTGGATCAATAACGCCGGGGTCGGTGCTGTCGGAGCATTCGACGAGACGCCGCTGGACGCGCATGAGCAGGTGGTGCAGACGGATCTGATCGGCTACATGCGTGGCGCGCATGTTGTCCTGCCGTATTTCAAGCAACAGAACGGTGGCGTGCTGATCAATACGCAGTCGGTTGGCAGCTGGGTGCCGCAGCCTTACGCGGTGGCTTATTCGGCAAGCAAGTTCGGCTTGCGTGGCTTTTCCCACGCGCTGCGTGGCGAGTTGGCGCGGTGGCCAGGCATCCATGTCTGCGACGTCTATCCTTCCATGGTGGATACCCCTGGTTTCCGGGACGGCGGCAATTTTGCCGGTCGCTCGCTACAGCCGCCGCCACCCTTGTGCGATCCGCGTCAGGTCGCCGATGCGATGGTCAGTCTCGCCTTGCATCCGCGGCACACGACATCGGTTGGGCTGACGGCGACGCTGCTTCGATTCGCCCACTTCATTACGCCGGGCTTCGACCGGCTGTCCGGCCTGCTTACGGGCGCGGCATTGAGGCGAGCCGACCGTGTTGCGCCATCGTCGGGCAACCTGTTTCACCCGGCGCTGGGCGAACGTCGAATCGATGGCGGCTGGCGCAGTGACGCCAAGCGCCAGCGCAATCTGCTGCTGGCCGGTGGCATTGCAGCTGCGGGCGTAGCCGGGCTGCTGCTGGCGAGCCGGCGCCGCTAAGGGTTCATGTCGGCGGCCGCAGATCAGCGCGTCGCCGGCAGACATTCCAGCGAGCCGAGATCACGTCTCATGTCCTGCAGGCGCTCGTCGATACGACGGCGCTGGCTCGCGTCTGCCATGGCGTACAGGTCCACGATCAAATCGATCGTGGCTTGCTCGATAGCGGGAAAGGCGGCGCGATAGGGCGCGGTCCAGTAGACCTCACGATCCTGCAGGAGCCGGGCAATGTGCTCGTCGAAGTCTGCTTGATGTCGATTACGGACCGCGTCGACCAGAGAGCGCTGCCATTGCGCCCGGTTTTCCAGCCAAAGCCGATTCTGCTCGCCGAGTGCCTGGGCCCATTCGACGATGCGTTGGCGTTGAGCCGCGCTGACGTTGCCAAGCCAATCCTCGACGCGCTCTTGCATCCGCTCCGCGCGCTCACGTATCTGCTGGTCCACAGGGGGTTCCAGGTATTTCTTCTCGCGCTTCTGGCGGTCTTTCTCGAATTGTTCGTCCAGTTCGCGTACCTGTCTGTCGTCAAGGTCGCGCAGCAGCTGGACGGTCGTTGGGGTGATTTCCAGTGCGATCGCTTGTATCGCTTCTTGGGCGATCTGGTAATGCGCGCGTAATGCCGCCTCATCCAGCGAGCCCTGGCGAACCTGGGTCTGCAAGCGTTCGATCAGCTCAAGGTAGCCGGGCAGCTGAGTGCGGCAATGCCAAC
Organism: Stutzerimonas stutzeri; assembly: GCF_051028275.1. Lineage (GTDB taxonomy): Bacteria > Pseudomonadota > Gammaproteobacteria > Pseudomonadales > Pseudomonadaceae > Stutzerimonas > Stutzerimonas stutzeri_AS. The sequence continues at coordinate 3,077,128 of NZ_CP069269.1, read as the reverse complement.
TGATGTGCTCCTGCAGCTGCGCTCGAAAGCGCGTCTGCTGGTCACGGTTCATGTCCAGATAATCGTTGAGCGACCAGGGGATCAGCAGATCCAGGTTTCGGTAAGCCATATTCATGCGGCTGCAGCCGGACAGCATCACAGCGCATGCCAGCAAGATCAGAATGGTTTTACGTCCAAGCGCCTGTCTGATCTGCATCGGAGCCCTCGTCTGTTTGTCTTCAGATGTCTGAACGGGTTTCGGTTGCGCTGTTCAGTAGAGCCGTCAGCGCCTCGTCAGTTCGGGCCGAAACAGCAACGGCTTGTTTCTGCGAGAAAAATGGCAGCGCTTGTGGTCCCAACCTAAGGGAGCGTCGCCAGTGCGATGCTCGATAGCCGATAGCAACGAGCGGAGGTGGACATGCAACGCAGGATCAAGCATCTGACCGGAGACGAAGTACCTCAGGGCTGGCGTCCGACCTGGGTCACCTGTTGGGTGGTCGAGATCGATGGCCAGACGATCGCCGGGCCTTACGCCACCGAAGCGGAGGCTCAGGCAGTGCTGGATGGCGACCAGGCTCCCAAGGTCTCGCAGACCCCTACGCCGCACTGATGAGGCTCAGAGGCATCGATTAGCGCAGGGGTCCTCTCTCTCTGGGAGTGGCGGGGGCGGCTCGACGAGCTGGGAAACCAGCTCTACAGCCTTGTCGAAGGAGGGGTAGCCGCTCTGGGCGACATCCAGCATGGAGTAGGCCTGACGATACTCTTCGGCCTTGGCAGCGTTGCGCTCGTCCAGCAGGTAGGGTTCCTGATAGATCTTGTACAGCAGTGCCACAGCGTGCGGGTGTCCCTTGGCTCTGGCTTGCTCGAGCAGCTCCAACACCTGTTGGGGCTGTGGACCCTGACGGATGAGCAATAGCGCTTTGTAAAATTCGGTCTCGCCACGCTGGTCCAAGGGCGCGCTGCGTTCGAGCAGGGCGTCGGCCAGTTCGTAGCCGTTTTCGTCGCCGATGGAGATGAGAATCTTTGCCTGCAACAGGTCGTTTTGATAGAGCAGCCGCTCCTCGCGGCAACTGCCGTCACTGCCATATTGGTCACATGGCTGAGAGGCGCAACCGCCCAGGACAACGAGCAGTCCGATCACCAATGCATTCTTCATTGCTGCCTTGTTCTCTTGATTGTTTAGTGTGTCAGCCGTGTTCTGACCCGCGTGTTTCGTTTTTTGTTCAGCCGGGGTATTGGTCGGTGGCGATGGGCTGGAGTCCATACTCGAACAAGAGGATCTGCCACTCAGGGTTTTCGGGCAGGGCCGCCAGGAATCGGTCAAGGTAGCGAGTGACGGCTTCGCCAAGCGTATCGGCCATGAACAGATGCCGGGCGAACTGATACAACGGCTTTTGCGAAACATACAAATCGCTCAGTGTCTTTTCTTTGGCGTAATAGAGCAGGGTGGATCGCGGTATGAGGAAGGTGGTGATGCGGCCTGTAAGCAGCCTCTCGATATTCTGAAGGTCGTTGTGGACGTCCTGACGTCTGATCGCGCCACTGGCGATGCCCTCCTCAAGCCCTTCATACCGGTGGCCAAGCACACCGCCCAGGACCAGACCGTGTAGCGATTCGGGAGATTTGTACTCAAAGGGCGCGACGGGTAGCGAGACGAAGTCCTGTTGATCCATGAGCAGTGGCTCGGACCATTTACCGCTGGCTGTCTGTGCGGCAGTGAAGAAACTTGGCGTGGCCCAGAGCAGTACGCCGGGTCGCTTTCGGGCGAGCCGCAAGTCCACGCGCTTGCGCGGCAGTTCAACCAGTTCGAAGTGAAAGCGGTTTCTGTTGCTGGGGTCGTTGTTGAGCAAATCGACAAAGGCATGCGATAGGCCCTCGCCGTCTTTGATGATGAAAGGCGGCAACAGGTGATACGTCCAGACCTCGACTCGCTGCTGAGCCCCGCAGATCGGGGACAGCAGGGCAAGGATCAGCAGCAGAGCGCATCTGTGCATTGTCAACCTTGGCGATTGAGCGTTGGAACGCCGGGCTCAGGGCCTGATAGCAGGGCTCGCCAGTGGCGTTGAATCCGTTGTCATTGCCATCAGCATAGTCGATCAATCGCGAGGCGCCAGCAGGCAGGCGCCCGCTCGGGGCGTTTGCTGGCTAGAAGCGCTCATGCTCGCCCAGAAAGCGCCACTCGCCTACCGGCAGCTTGGCCATCGACAAGCGTCCGATGCGGATTCGCTTGCAGGCGACTACCTTCAAGCCGATAGCTTCGCAAAGGTGCTGGATGTCGCCGGCCTGGGGCGCCTTGAGCACAATGCGCAGGCGGGTTTCGTTCTGCCAGCTGGCTTTGGCCTTTGGCAGGATCTTGCCGCGATGGCCGATTCCTTTAGCGAGCGATTCAACGCCGCCCGGTTCGGGCTCGCCAACCACTTCAACGATATATTCCTGTTCCAGCGTGTCGCGAGGGTCGGCCAGTTTGCGAATTACCTCACGCTGTTGGCTGAAAACGACCAGACCGCTCGCGTCCGGCTCCAGCGCCACGAGCGCGGTCTGGCGGCTGAAATGCCGCTCACGGGGGGTCAAGCGCGCGTCGTCGCCGGACCAGTGCGGCGAGCTGGCAAGCTGCCGTTGGGCGGCGCTGGGCTCATCGGCAAGGGGGATGCCGGCAGGTTTGTGCCACAGCAGAGTGACTGGCGGCAATTCGGTCGCCGTAGCACCGGGCAGCAATTCGATGCGCTGATTGCCGACCTTGAAAAAAGGGGCCTCGATGATCTGGCCATCGACGCTGACCCAGCCGCCCGCGATATAAAGCTCGGCCTCGCGTCGTGAACAGCCGAATTGCTCGGCAACGCGTTTTGACAAGCGAATCGGGTCGGTCATTTGATTCTCGGGTGTAGCGGGAGGGGAACCTTGCGAGCTGCTGCGGTAGGGCTTGGCGGAAGCTCGCGTGTTCGGTTTGCTGCAGGCTGTTACTTCCTGCTGATGGTGATCTGGCGCGATGGGCCCTGGGTCTGGCCGCTGACCCCGTTAGGGATCTTCTGAACTTCGCCACCGGCTTTCAGAAACGCTGCCATCTGGCTGGCAAGTGATTCGCTGGTTTCGCTGGCGGGTTCTGGTTTGCGCTTGGCAGTGGTGGTCTTGGTGGCCATCGTCATCTGGTTCCTTTGGTCAGTCGAACCGGACATTATACAGATCTGGCTAATTTTTGTTCGATTTTACGCTGCGGTGATTTGCCCTGGGTCGTATGCAGCCTGGCTTCATGCTGCGGTTGGGTCAGGCTCGTACAGTCCGGGCTGGGTTCAGATCCGTTTATCGCCAGTTTTTCAAATTGGCGGGGAGCATTCTCGTCGACCTCCGGTCCACTGATGTATCGGCCGACCCAAGCGGTCGCCGGTTCTAGGTTGGGTCATGGGCAGGGGATGTTCGTAGCAGGCCGTTCTGTTTCGCATCTCCAGCGCCTTACAACAAGAAAAGGAGCGGAGTGTGGCGGTCATCATCAGCGCAGCCTTGTGCATCATTCTCGGTCTGGTCCTGGCCGTGGGTGGGTGGAGAGTCATCGACCTTGGCGGGACCTGGTATTTCGCGGTTCTCGCGGTCGGCTTTCTACTCACCGGTGGCTTGCTCTGGGTCCGTCGCCGCGCGGCCCTCTGGGTTTATGCGCTGGTCATGCTCGGCGCGCTGGGCTGGGCTATTTACGAGGTTGGCTTCGACTGGTGGCAGCTGGCCCCTCGGGCAAGCATCATCGGCCCGCTTGGGGTGTGGTTCCTGACGCCCTGGATCGCCCAGCGACTGGGCTGGCAGCATTTCGGTGCGCGCGCCTGGGGCGGTAGCGCAATACCGCTGATGATTGCCGTAGCCCTCTGGGGCGCCACCGCCGTGCATGCGCTTAGCACGGACAGCACTGATATCAAAGGTATGCTGCCGCAACCCCTGGCTGCAGCACCGGCGGCCGAGGTGAACACGGCCGACAACGTGCCGGAAAGCGATTGGCATGCGTATGGGCGGACTCAACATGGCACACGCTATTCACCGCTCGCGCAGATTACGCCAAACAATGTCGACCGGCTGGAGAAGGTCTGGCACTACCACACCGGTGATGTGCGGCGTCCAGGCGATCCCAACGAAACCACCTACGAAGTCACTCCGCTCAAGATCGACGACAGCCTTTACATCTGCACGCCGCACAATTTCGTGATCGCCTTGGATGCGGAGACGGGGGAAGAGCGCTGGCGCTTCGACCCTGAGGTTCCGGACTCGACCAACCGGCAGCATCTGACGTGTCGCGGCTTGTCCTATCACACCAGCGAGACCCCGGTGGAGGGTCAGGCCTGTCAGCAGCGCCTGTTCATGCCTACCGCGGATGCACGGCTGATCGCGCTGAACCCGAAAACCGGAAAGGTGTGCGAATCCTTCGGCGAAGACGGCGCGGTGAATTTGTGGAAGAACATGCCGAACGTTACTGACGGCTTCTACTACTCCACTTCGCCGCCGGTCGTCGCCAATGATCTGGTGATCGTGGGGGGCGCCGTCAACGACAACGTCTCGACCACCGAGCCATCCGGTGTGATCCGCGCGTATGACGCCATTACTGGCGAGCTCGAGTGGAACTGGGATCCGGGCAATCCGGAACAGACCGCGCCCATCGCGCCGGGCGAAACCTACAGCGAGAGCACGCCGAACAGCTGGAGCATTTCCAGCGCTGATGAAGAGCTTGGACTGGTGTTCGTGCCGCTGGGCAATCAGGTTCCGGATCAGTGGGGCGGCAACCGCAGCGAGAACAGCGAGCGTTTCTCGTCGTCGGTCGTCGCGCTGGACCTGGAAACGGGGCAGCTGCGCTGGGTGTTTCAGACCGTGCACCACGATCTGTGGGACATGGATGTGCCGGCACAGCCAAGTCTTGTCGACATTCAGACCGAGTCGGGCATGGTCCCGGCGCTCGTACAGCCCACCAAGCAAGGCGACATCTATGTGCTGGATCGCCGTACCGGCGAGCCGGTGCTCCCGGTGCGGGAGGTCCCGGCGCCGCAGGGCGCAGCGAAGGGTGATTATGCAGCCGAGACTCAGCCTGTTTCGGCGCTGTCGTACGAGCCGCCAAAACTGCAGGATTCCGACCTCTGGGGTGCGACGTTCATCGACCAGATGATGTGCCACATCCAGTTCAATTCGTTACGTTACGAGGGGCGCTACACGCCGCCGTCAACGCAGGGCTCGCTGATCTATCCCGGTAACTTCGGGGTGTTCAACTGGGGTGGTGTAGCGGTCGATCCGGTTCGGCAGATGGTCTTCAGCGCACCGTCGTACCTGGCATTCACCTCTAAGCTGATTCCGCGTGAAAACGACGAAAAGTTCTACGTTTCAGACAGCGAACCGCACCTGAACGAAAACTTCGGTGCGCCGTTTGCGGTGGAGCTGAAGCCCTTCGTGTCGCCGATTGGCCTGCCTTGCACCGCACCGCCATGGGGCTACGTGGCGGGCGCCGACCTGCGCACGGGCAAAACCCATTGGCTGCGCAAGAACGGTACGGTCCGTGATCGGGCCCCGGTGCCGTTGCCATTCGAAATGGGGGTGCCGAGCCTGGGCGGCCCGGTGATCACTGCCGGTGGTGTGGCGTTCCTCTCCAGCACGCTTGATTACTACGTGCGTGCCTATGACGTGACCACCGGCAAGCAGCTCTGGCGCGCACGGTTGCCGGCCGGTGGCCAGGCGACGCCGATGACCTATCAGAGCCGTTCGGGCCGGCAGATGGTTGTGGTCGTTGCCGGTGGTCACGGGTCGCTCGGCACCAAGGCGGGAGACTCGGTGATCGCCTACGCACTGCCGCGATAATGCCGTTGTCGCGTGCGCGCTTCAGCAGCGCGCACGCGGCAAAGCGGGTGGCCTGCTAGAATCCCCGACCTTCGACCCAGAGGAATCGTTACATGGCCGCAATCGGGCGCTTCAACAGCCTGCAAATCGTCAAGCACACCGGTTTCGGGCTTTATCTGGATGGCGGTCCGGATGGTGAGATTCTTCTGCCCAATCGGTACATTCCAAAAAACACACCAACCGACATCGACGATTGGTTGAACGTGTTCATCTATCTGGACAGCGAAGACAAGCTCATCGCAACCACCGAAAAGCCCAAGGTGCAGGTCGGTGAGTTCGCCAGTTTGAAAGTCGTCGAGATCAACCGGATCGGACTGTTTCTTGACTGGGGGTTGCCCAAGGATCTGCTGCTTCCTCACTCAGAAGAGAAGCGGCCGCTCAACGAAGGCGACTATTGCGTCGTTCATGTCTATCTCGACAAGCACACCCGCCGCATCACAGCCACCGCGCGGCTGGACCGATACCTGGACAAGACCCCTGCGCGCTACAAGGTGGGTGAAGCCGTGGATCTGCTGATTGTCGAGGCGACCGACCTCGGCCATAAGGCAATCATCAACGGTAAGCACTGGGGCCTGATTCACAAGAACGAAGCGTTCAAATTTCTTCGCGGCGGCCTGCGTGAGAAAGGCTATATCAAGGAAATGCGGGCCGATGGCAAGATCAGCCTGAGTCTGCAGCAGGTGGGTAGCGAGGCGGCTGACGCGTTGCAGGCGCTGATCCTGCAGAAGCTTGAAGAAAGCCAGGGCACCCTTCCGGTCAGCGACAAGACCGCAGCGGACGAGATTGCGCGACTATTCGGTGTCAGCAAGGGTAACTTCAAAAAGGCTATCGGCGGTCTCTACAAGCAAGGCCAGATCGTCATCCACCCAGACCGAATCGAACGCGTCTGACCTGCCTGGCGTTTTCGTACAGGCTTCGGCTGAACTTCAATGCAGCTGCACGGCAACCTGCCGTGCGCCTGCAGCACGCTACCGTCATCGTACTGAAACCTTGACGCCTCGTTGTAAGCGCGTTCCCGCAAGGCGTGTCCGCTTTCTGCATTTTCCTCACCGCTCGTCTTTGGCTTCGCGTCAGATGTCAATGACGCGGAACTCGTCGCCACCTCCTTAGGTCGAGTAGATGCACGCGATGTACGCCGCAACGCGCTGTCGTTCCGGTGTAGATGCGTGTCTATTTTGGGATGGTTAAGCCCGTGCTGTCGCTGCTTGATGGGGCGAGTCCAGGCACCCGTGTTTGAGAAAGCGGTAAGCACATTGCACCGATGCGGTTCACGAACCGCCCCCTTCTAACAATAAGACCTAACCCGAAGTCTCGTTCGCCAGCGCTCGGCCCATGGCCGCTGCTCCGGTGGTCGTCTGTGGGTGGCTGATGGATTGGAAAACAGGCGCAGAGCACCGGTCGCAGGGGCGGTAGCTTGGCTGGAATCACCGTTGGACGGCGGGATAGGGGATTAGTCATTGACGCTCAGAATCAGTGCCGCTCAGAGAAAGTGCAACTGTCGGGGATATTTGCGGTCTGTTGCGTGTCTATGCCTCCTCACTACAACCAGGCGTCGCGGCCAGAGGTAGGCATGTACAACAATTTATCTCCGAGAAGGGATTCCAAATGAGGAAGATCACGCTTCCGTGCTTATCGATACTGTGTGTTGCAGCTACCGAAAGCTGGGCAGACAGCGATCCCCGATATATTCAGATTGGTGGGTTCGAGTTCACTCCGACGCTGGTCGTTCGAGAGAGCTATGACGACAACTACCGAGGTCTGTCCGAGAATGAACAGGCCTCCTGGGTGACCGGTATTAACCCAACGTTCGTACTGGGAACGGGTAACCGCAACAGCGAATACGAACTCGAATACTCCCTGAATAACGACACCTTTCATTCGGATTCCGAAGCCAGCAACACTGACCACCACTTGCGGCTCAGAAGCGCCATGGAGTTCACCTCCCGCCACCGTCTGACCTGGGGGCTTGCCTACCATCGGGTCGAGGAAACGGCCGATACGGAAACCAATACCGAAAACGACAAGTACAGCACCGCCATCGCTCAGGCCAATTATCGTTTCGGTGCACGGACAGCTCGTAACCAGCTCGAATTTGGTACGCACTACGAGCGGCGCCGTTACCACAACAGCGGCAATATCAATGCTGCCGAAGAGCGCGACAGCCTGATGTTCAACTCGATCTGGTTTCATCGGCTGGGCTCCAAGACCCGTTCCCTGATCGAAGTTCGCCATACCGATCACGACTACAAGCTCTCCAGCGCGCTGCGTGACAGCACCAACGTGGCGTTGCTGGGTGGCGCGACCTGGGACGCCACCGCCAAGACCTCCGGCAGCTTCAAGCTGGGCGCCGAGCGCAAGGACTTCGATAGTAATCAGCGGGAAGACTTCACAAGCCCCATGTGGGAGGTCGGAGTCACCTACAAGCCGCGTAGCTATTCGGTTTTCAAAATTAATTCTCGCCGCGCCTTCGACGAAGGTGATGACGGTGCCAGCACCATCAATGACTGGACCACGATCGCGACCTGGAATCACGAATGGACGTCGCGGATATCGAGCGAATTGCTCTACCGATTCTCGGATCGCGAGTACGAGGGCATCAACCGGGACGATGAGCGCACCGGTTATGGCGCTGGTGTGACCTGGTCGCCGGATCGCTGGATCGACGTGACCCTTTCCTATCTCAGAACCGAAAACGACTCCAGTCTGAGCTGGGAAACCTACGATCGTAACGTTTACCTGCTGAGTTTCGACCTGAGCCTTTGAGGCCGGGTAGGACGTAAACCAGTGCCTAAGGAGGAGCCACTCATGCGCATCCCGAACATCATGAAATTCTTTTCAGTGCTGCTGTTGCTGGCGTTGAGCGCCGGTGCCACCGCTGCTCAATACCAGTTGGGGTCGGGCGACGTCATTCGCATCAATGTGCATGGCGAACCGGACCTGACCTTCGAGGAGATTCGCCTGACAGACGCCGGCACCTTTACCTTTCCCTTCATCGGGGAGGTGGATGCCAATGGCAAGACACCGGGTGAAGTGCGCAACATCCTGGTCGAGAAGCTGAAGGATGGCTATCTGATCGATCCGAGGGTGTCGGTATCGGTTGCGAACTATCGCGAGTTTTACATTTCAGGCGAAGTGAAGTTGCCAGGCGGTTATCCGTTCCAGCCCGGCCTGACGCTCGATCGCGCCATTGCGCTGGCGGGCGGCCTGACCGAGCGTGCCTCGACCAAGCGCATGACCATTGTGCGCGGCTCGCAAGGAAGCCGTGAGGAAGAAAAAGCCACCATGAATACCTTGGTTCGCCCTGGCGACACGATCAACATCGATGAAGGATTCTTTTGATGAATAGCCCAGTTCGCCCGGATCGGCCATGGCAGCGCCCCGTTGGGGGGCCGGCGCCTGATAGCGACTTCATTGATCTGAAAAAGATCTGGCATGCCATCTGGTCGCGCAAGTGGGGAATCATCCTGCTGGTGGCGATCGTCGCCGTGCTCACGCTGTTCCTGTTGTCGCGCATGACGCCCATCTATAAAGCGGTTGCCTCGGTACTGATCGAGACCAAGGGCACGCCTGTTCTGTCGTTTCAACCGGCTGCCGATACGCCTGTCGAACTTAGCGAGTATCTGCAGACACAGCTCAGCCTGATGCAGAGCCGTGGCGTTGCAGAGCGTGTTGTTCGTGACCTGAATCTGACGGAACACCCGGAGTTCGACCTGCGGCAGCAGCCGGGCCCGCTGGTCGATATCAGCGGGTTGATCGATACGCTGGCCGGTGAAGAGCCGGAGCCGCTCACCGAAGCCGAGGTGATGGATTACGCCACCCAGAAATTCATGGAGCGCACCTCGGTTTGGGTCGAGGGCAAGAGCCAACTGGTTTATCTGGCGGTATCCATGGCGGATAACATCACCGCTGCACAAGCCACCAACCGACTGGCGCAGGCCTATATCGAAGCGCAGCTGGAAGCCAAGGTCGATATGTCGATGACGGCCGCAAGCTGGATGAATGATCGACTGGTTTCCCTGCGTGAGAATCTGCAGGCCTCGGAAGATCGTCTCCAGGCTTATCTCGATGCGGAAGGTCTGGTCGACCTCAACGGTGTGGGCACGATCAGTGCCAACGAGCTTTCGCTTACGGGTGATCGCATGATCGACGCCCGCCGTCAGCGTGCCGAGGCCGAAAGCCAGTATCGCCAGGTCGAGTCCATGCGCAACCAGGGCTGGGAACGTCTGGCTAGCGTGCCGGCGGTGTTGGGTCATCCCTTGATTCAGCAGTTCAAGGCAGACCAGGCACATGCCCGGTCGCGCGTCGAAGACCTCTCACGTCGCTATGGCAACCGTCACCCTGCGATGGTTTCCGCACGATCCGACCTGAATGCCGCCACCGCCAGTCTGAAACAGCAGGTCGAGCAGGTCGTGGCCAGCATCGAGCGCAACTACCAGCTGGCCGTGGCCAACGAGAACTCGCTCAAGGCGTCGTTCGACGATAACAAGGATCGCATCCAGGACATCTCCCGTAAGGAGTTCAAGGTACGCGACCTGCAGCGTCAGGTTGAAAGCGACCGAGCGCTGTACGACACCTTCATGACCCGCTTGCAGGAAACCACTGCTACGTCGGATCTGAGCTCTACCAATGCTCGGGTAGTCGATGCCGCCATCCCGCCGACCGAGCCAAGCGCGCCGAACAAGAAGCTCATTCTTGTGGTGGCGTTGTTCCTGGCGCTGGTGCTGGGTATCGCCCAGGCGATCATCCGCGAAATCCTCGACAACACTTTCAAGAGTTCCGAAGAGGTCGAGAACAAGCTGGGTCTGCCAGTCATGGGCATCGTGCCGCAGGTGCCACGCAAGTTGCGCAAGGAAGTCAGCCATCTGTTCGAGCGCAGCGGGGACAAGCGTTTCTGCGAAGCTGTACGGACCATCCGTACCAACCTGCTGTTGACCGAGGCCAGCCAGCCTCGTCAGGTCCTGGTCATCACCTCGACCGCACCGGGTGAAGGCAAGAGTTCGGTCTCTGCCAATCTCGCGTTTGCCATGGGCCAGTTGCATCGTGTTCTGCTGATCGATGCCGACCTGCGACGGGCGACGCTGGACAAGGCGTTCGACTTCAAGCCGGGCACACCCGGCCTGGTGAATTTGATTGGTGGTAACGCCAAGCTCGAAGACTGCATCCATACCGTCGGCAACGTGGACATGATCGCTGCCGGTGCAGTGCCTTCCAATCCGCTGGAGCTGCTGTCGTCGCCGCGCTTCGCCAAACTGCTCGAAGTGGTCAAAGGCCGTTACGACCGCGTCATCATCGATTCGCCGCCGAGCCAGGCGGTCAGCGATGCCGCAGTTCTTTCAACGCTGGCCGACGCGGTGATCTACGTCGTCAAATCCGACAGCACGCTGATCCCCCACGTACAGAAAGGCGTGAGCCAGCTGCAGAACAGCAATGCGCCGGTAACGGGTGTGGTGCTCAATAACGTCGATATCGAAAAAGCCAAGAAGAACGGTCAGTTCCGTGGCTACTACGACCATTACGGGTACAGCGAGCCACAAACGGTCTGAACCGGCTCGTTCGATCCTTTACCGAGGCGTGTCCAGCCATGCAACGGGCCCGCCTCGGATTGACCTGCCCAAGCAAGAGAATTGCGCCAACGGCCGCCAGAATTGGGTCGCGCCGAGGCACGCCTGTATCAATGTATGAATCGAGGATCCTGCTATGAATATCACCGTCGTTGGAAGCGGCTACGTCGGGCTGGTTACCGGTGCCTGTATCGCGGAGATGGGTAATACGGTCTATTGCGTCGATGTCGACAAGGCCAAGATCGATAACCTGAAGCAGGGCATTCTGCCTATCTATGAGCCGGGCCTCGAAGAGATCGTCACTGAGAACCATCAGTCCGGTCGCTTGCACTTCACCACCTCCTTGTCCGAGGCGGCCGAGCAGTCTGAGGTGTTCTTCATCGCGGTCGGCACGCCGCCGGGAGAAGATGGCTCCGCCGACCTGCGCTACGTGTTGGAGGTCGCCAGGCAGATCGGCGACATGTTGACCGCCCCGGCAATCGTCGTGAACAAGTCGACTGTACCGGTGGGTACTGCGGACCTCGTGCGCGCAGCGGTTACCGAGCGCTTGCAGGCGCGCGGCGTGGACATTGAATTTTCGGTCGTCTCCAATCCCGAGTTTCTGAAGGAAGGTGCAGCGGTCAATGACTTCATGCATCCGGACCGGATCGTCATCGGCGCTGACAACGAGCACGCCCGCCAGGTGATGAGCGCACTCTACGCACCCTTCATTCGTAATCGCCCGCGCACCATGTTCATGGGGATCCGCGACGCGGAAATGACCAAGTACGCCGCCAACGCGATGTTGGCGACCAAGATTTCCTTCATGAACGAGATCGCCAGCCTTTGCGAGCGCCTCGACGTGGATGTCGAGAATGTGCGTCTGGGCATTGGCTCGGACGAGCGAATTGGCTATCACTTTATTTACGCCGGCTGTGGCTATGGCGGCTCTTGCTTCCCCAAAGACGTCAAGGCGTTGATCAACATCGCTCATCAGAACGATTTCGAGCCCAAGCTGCTGCAGGCTGTTGAGTCACGCAACGATCAGCAGAAGCATTCGCTGTTCAACAAGCTGTCCGCTCACTTCAATGGTGACCTCAGCGGTCGTACCTTCGCGGTATGGGGATTGGCGTTCAAGCCGGGCACCGATGACATGCGTGAAGCGCCAAGCGTGGTGCTGATCAAGAGCCTGATCGAGGCAGGTGCCAAGGTTCAAGCCTTTGATCCGGTTGCGCGCGAGACGGCCCGTCGTGAGTTCCCCGAAAGCTGGTTCAACGAGGGCCGCCTGCAGATCGTCGAGGGCCAGTACGAAGCCGCTATCGACGCCGATGCGCTGTGCCTGGTTACCGAATGGAAGCCGTTCCGCCGTCCTGACTTCCGCGCACTCAAGAAACTGCTGAAGACACCGCTGATCGTCGACGGACGCAACCAGTACGACCGTGAGCAGGTCAAGCGTGAAGGCTTCAGCTACTACGGCATCGGTCGCCAGCCGGTTCAGGCCTGAGCGAGGGGCAGCGAGTGAGCGCCATCGATCAGTCCGGCATGCAGCGTGGTGCTTCCCCGGTGAGAGAAAAGCTGGCCGCATTGCTGCATGGAAGCATGCGCAGCAAACTGCTGCGCAACATCCTTACAGTGGTGAGCGGGACCGCCGGAGCGCAGGCGATCACGCTGGCGTTCATGCCAGTGATCACGCGTATCTACGGTCCGGAAGCCTACGGCGTCCTGGGCACGTTCCTCAGTGTGACCATGATGCTGATCCCGGTCGCTGCGCTGACTTATCCCATCGCTATCGTACTGCCCAAGCGCGATAACGATGCGCGTGGGTTGGTGCGCCTGGCGTTGGTAACAGCGCTGGCGCTGGCGACGGTCGTCGGGCTGACGCTGCTGTTCTTCGGCGATCGGCTGGCGGCGGCGCTGGAGATCGAGATCATCCAGCCGTACCTGATGCTCATTCCGTTCGTGATGTTCTGTGGCGCGGCGCTGGAGATCAGTCAGCAATGGCTGTTCCGTACTCAGCGTTTCCGTATTACGGCGAGCGTGGCGGTGGGGCATTCGTTGCTCTTCAATTCGATGAGAACGGTGGCCGGTCTCGTCCAGTCCTCGGCCTTGGTACTGGTCTGCACGACCGCACTGCAACAAGCCCTGCATGCGGCAATGCTAGGGGTGGCGATGCTGCGAGCCAAGCCTCATGCGGACAATCGTGGGGAAGAAACCGAGCAGGGCAGCCCCGGCATGCTCGAATTGGCTCGCAGGCACAGCGATTTCCCCAAGTTTCGCGCGCCGGTGATGCTCATCAACGCGGTGTCGCAGCATCTGCCGACGCTGGTGCTTGCCGCTTATTTCGGCCCGGCTGCTGCTGGCTTCTTCGCCCTCTGCAAGCAGGCGCTGACCATGCCGACCAACCTGATCGGCAAGTCGGTAGCCGATGTCTATTACCCGCGCATCAGCCGCGCCATCCATGACCGCGAGCCGGTTGCGACGATGCTGCTCAAGGCGACGGCCGCGCTGGGGCTGGTCGGTCTGGTGCCGTTTTCCATCGTGGTGGTGTTCGGCCCCTGGCTGTTCGCGCTGGTGTTCGGCGAGCAGTGGCAGGTCGCCGGGGAATATGCCCGTTGGTTGGCGCTGGCCGAGTACGTGATTTTCGTCTCGCGCCCTTGCGTGGTCGCGGTCCCGGCGTTGTCGCTGCAGGCCCGCTTCCTGCTGTTCGAGATATTCAGCACCAGCCTGCGCGTGCTTTCACTGTTTGGCGGTGCGTTGTTGATCGGCAATGCGTTGGCCACCGTTCAAGCATTCGCCGTTGCCAGCATCGTTATCTATTCATCGTTGATCGTGATTGTGCTGATCGCATCGCGTCGGTGGTACGCAGCTCAGCGAAACGCCAAGCATTCAGAAGAGAGTGTCGATTGATGAAGGTTTTACATTTGGTCGCTGGCGAACTGACCGGGGGCGCGGCACGAGGCGCGTACTGGTTGCACCAGGGGCTGCGCTCGCTGGGCGTCGATTCCCTCGTCTATACCAACAGCCAGGTCACCCATGGCGACACCTCGGTGGTGTCTGTCAGCCGTAGTAAGAAAGACAAGATCATCAGCATCGCCAGAAGTCAGGCCGACCAGGCGTTCGCCAGCGTGTACCGTAAGCGCAAGTCGGGCATGTTCAGCGCTGGTGTGATGGGCGCCGATTTCACGGATAGCGCAGAGTGTCGCGAGGCGGACGTGGTGCACCTGCACTGGGTCAATGGCGGCTTCGTCGACATGAAACACCTCGCCAAGCTGCGCAAGCCGATTGTCTGGACCATGCGTGACATGTGGCCGATGACTGGCGGCTGCCATTACGCCATGGGCTGCGAAAAGTTCACCACTGGCTGTGGCAGTTGCGATCAGCTTGGCAGCGGCTCGGACAAAGACCTGTCGCGCTTCGTGCTCAACCGCAAGCGCAAATATCTGCCTGAGTCGATGAAGATGATCGGCATCAGCGACTGGGTGTCCGAACAGGCGAGGCAGAGCCTTCTGTTCCGGGACTTCGATGTGCGCACCATCCACAACAACGTGGATGCCAGTGAATTTTTTCCGCTGGACAAATCCCTGGCGCGGCAACTGCTGGGTCTGAATACAGAGAAGAAGATCATCCTGACCGGATGCACCAGCGCGAAAGATACCTACAAGGGCTTCGGCAAATATCTTGAGATGCTCACGCACCTCGACCCGGCCAAGTACCACCTGTGCTTTTTCGGCAAGTTGGACCAGTCCGTCGCTGATGCCTTGGGTTTTGATTACACCTCGTTTGGCTACCTGCACGACAGCATCTCGCTGCGCCTGCTCTATTCGGCTGCGGATGTGTTCATTGCACCGAGCCTGATGGAAGCGTTCGGCAAGACCTTGGCCGAAGCCATGGGCTGCGGAACTCCAGTGGTGTGCTTCGATGCAACCGGGCCGAAAGACATCGTGACGCATAAGCACGACGGCTATAAGGCTGCGCCATTCGAGGCTCGGGAGTTGGCCGAAGGCGTCGAGTGGGTCACTGGCGAAGCCGACTACTCGCAACTCGCGCTCAACGCCCGGGAAAAGATCGTGACCCGTTTCGATAGCCCCGTCATTGCTCGCCAGTACCAGGCGCTGTACGAGGAGATGCTCGCATGAGCGGACCGTTTGTCCGCACCGGGCAGGGCGGTAACGCCCCGTTAACGTCGTCGGCCAACTATCGACTCAATCATCTGCAAGGCGGGGCAGGCCGCATGGGCGGTTCTTCGCTGTCTGTTCAGCATCAACTCAACACCCCTCTCGTCATCTGGAACCTACAGGTACTCTGAAATGGAAAAGAAACGCGCGCTGATAACTGGAATTACTGGCCAGGACGGTTCCTACCTCGCTGAGTTTCTGCTGGAAAAAGGCTACGAGGTGCATGGCATCAAACGCCGTGCCTCGTTGTTCAACACGCAGCGGGTCGACCACATCTATCAGGACCGCCACGTTGAAGATCAGAACTTCGTTCTGCACTACGGCGACCTGACGGATTCTTCGAACCTGACTCGTATCATCCAGGAAGTACAGCCTGACGAGGTCTACAACCTCGGCGCGCAATCCCACGTCGCGGTCAGCTTCGAGTCGCCGGAGTACACGGCCGACGTCGATGGTATGGGTGCCCTGCGCATCCTCGAGGCCATTCGCCTGCTGGGCCTGGAGAAGAAGACACGCTTCTACCAGGCATCGACGTCCGAACTTTATGGTCTGGTACAGGAGATCCCGCAGAAGGAAACCACGCCGTTCTACCCGCGCTCGCCTTATGCGGTGGCCAAGCTCTACGCCTACTGGATTACCGTGAATTACCGCGAAGCCTACGGCATGTACGCCTGCAATGGGATTCTCTTCAACCACGAGTCGCCACGCCGTGGCGAAACCTTCGTGACCCGCAAGATCACACGTGGTTTGGCCAACATTGCCCAGGGGCTGGAAAAGTGCCTGCACATGGGCAACCTCGATGCGCTGCGCGACTGGGGTCATGCCAAAGACTATGTGCGCATGCAATGGATGATGCTGCAGCAGGAGCAGGCCGAAGACTTCGTCATCGCCACGGGTGTGCAGTACTCGGTACGGGAGTTCATCAAGTGGTCGGCAGCCGAGCTGGGCATCGAGCTGCGCTTCGAAGGTAGCGGGGTGGATGAACGCGCCATCGTTGCGGGCGTCGAAGGGGACAAGGCGCCGGCGCTCAAGGTCGGCGACGTCGTGGTTCGCATCGACCCGCGCTACTTCCGTCCGGCGGAAGTGGAAACACTGCTCGGCGACCCGAGCAATGCAAAGAACAAGCTGGGCTGGACGCCTGAGATCAGCGTGCAGGAAATGTGCGCCGAAATGGTTCGCGAGGACCTGAAGGTCGCCCAGCGCCACGCCCTGCTCAAAGAGCACGGTTTCGAAATTCCGGTGAGTGTGGAGAATTGATATGAATCGTGACGCACGTGTTTTCGTTGCGGGACATCGCGGCATGGTGGGTTCTGCGATCGTCCGCCGCTTGCAAGCGTTGGGATACACCAACCTCATCACGCGCGGCCGTGAAGAGCTGGACCTGGTTGACCAGGCGGCGGTGAATGCCTTCTTTGCGGAAAACAAGATCGATCAGGTGTACATGGCGTCCGCCAAGGTCGGCGGCATCCATGCCAACAATACCTACCCGGCCGAGTTCATCTACCAGAACCTGATGGTGGAAGCGAACATCATTCACGCGGCTCACTGCAACGACGTCAACAAGCTGCTGTTCCTGGGGTCGTCTTGCATCTATCCGAAGTTCGCCGAACAGCCGATGAAGGAAGAGGCGCTGGTGACCGGCGTGCTCGAGCCAACCAATGAGCCGTACGCGGTTGCGAAAATCGCTGGCATCAAACTCTGTGAAAGCTATAACCGCCAGTACGGCCGTGACTACCGCAGCGTGATGCCGACCAACCTCTACGGTCCGAACGATAACTTCCATCCGGAAAACAGCCACGTCGTACCGGCGCTGCTCAAGCGCTTTCATGAAGCGACCCAACGCGGCGACGACGAAGTCGTGATCTGGGGAAGCGGCAAGCCCCAGCGCGAATTCCTGCACGTTGACGACATGGCGGCGGCGAGCGTGCATGTGATGGAACTGGATGACGAAGTCTATCAAGCGCATACCCAACCGATGCTTTCCCACATCAACGTCGGTACCGGCGTCGACTGCAGCATCCGTGAGCTGGCGGAAACCATCGCACGGGTCACCGAATACCAGGGTGAGCTGAAGTTCGACAGCAGCAAGCCGGATGGAACGCCGCGCAAGCTGATGGATGTGTCACGTCTCAAGGCGCTGGGCTGGCAGTCGAGCATCAGCCTTGAAGATGGCTTGCGCGATGCCTATCGCTGGTTCGTCGAGAATCAGCATCAGGCGCGGCACTGACTGGCGCGTAGCTGCGACTCGACCAGGAAACGCCCTTTCATGGATTTACAGCAGGGACCTTTTGACCCCTGCTGTTGTCCATCCATGGCACATGTTTCCGGGTCGCGATGAGTCACCCTATTGAGGACTCAGGCAGACCGTGCGGTTCTCTGTTTCGCCGCTTCAACTGGATATTGGGGATAGCGCTTGTTAAGGAAAGTTCTGGCGTACAAGAATCTGCTGTTCATCCTGCTGCTACTGAATTCCACATGCTTCTTCCTTACGGATGACAAGCGCGCTGGGATTCCGTATTTCCAGGAGTTGTTTCTGCTGCTCGTAGTGGCGGCTACTGCTTGCCTGTTCGTAACCTGGAAATGGGTCTATCAGTCAAAAACCAGCCTGTGGATCATCTTCATGGGCTGCTTGTTGCCAGTCGTCTCGGCGGTGCTGGCTAATCTCAACTTCGGTCAGCCACTGCCGTATGGCTTGTTGGAAGAGCGTCGCTTCTTCCAGTATCTCGTGTTCTTCCCGACACTCTTTCTGCTGATCAAAGCGTCCCCGACCCAGGAAGAGTTGGCTAAGTATTTCCTCTACATCGCTCTGTTCTGTGCGACGCTGGGCTTTGCCTATTACCTGGGCATCATCCCTCAGAACAAAATTGCGTCGTTCACGGTGGATGACTGGACCCAGTATGAAGACCTGCTGCGCCCCAATCGCTTCCGGATAGGCTCACCATTCGTGACTATCGCGGTGTTCATGGTGATGTACAGCATGAAAGATCGCGTGACCCTCGGCAGGCTTGCGATCCTTCTTTATTTCGTCGCCTATCTATGGCTGGTCATGCAGACACGTCAAACGATGCTGGTCTGGGCGCTGGCGGGCGCTTGGATCTTCCGTAAGCGTTTCGACTCGCTGATGAAGTTAGCCGTGCTCGGTATAACGGTTCTGGTGGTGTCATATCTTCTGGTTCCGGAATTTTATCAAGAGCAGTACGCGCGATTCGATGCGTTGCTGTTCGATGCCACCTCGGGACCTGGAGTCCGTGACACAACCGTCTCGGTCATCCTGAATGCCATCAGTGCTAACAATTATTTCGGTATGGGTGCGCTGTCCTTGCAATGGAACGGCGGCTTCTCGACCGTCTATAACTCGCACTTCTACCTGGCTGACGTCGGAATATTTGGTGTCTATCACCGCTACGGTTTCCTGACGCCGATAGTCGTCCTGATTTTCTACGGCGGCTTTATCTGGGTCATGCGTCAGTGTCCGAATAAAGGGAATCTACTCGCCGCGCTACAACTGGCATTCGTTGTGAGTATGTTGAATATAACGCTCTCCAATGCGCTTACATTCTCGGGTGACGTCTATGGAATGGCCGCCGCGTTCTTCCTGTATTACGCCAGGTTGCAGACGGCCAACACTCCTCTTAACGCAAATCTAGAACAGGTGAATTATGGTCAGTTTCAGTATCGTAACTATAAACTGGAATAATTTCGAAGGCCTGAAGGAAACCTATCGGAGCCTGGCTAGCCAGTCTTACCGGAACTTTCGCTGGATCGTCATTGATGGCGCCTCTAAAGACGGCAGCGGTGAGTGGCTGAAAGATTTGCAGGAAAGCAAAGCTGAAATAACCATAGAGCCGGACAAAGGCATCTATGACGCGATGGAAAAGGGACGCCAACGAGCTGTTGAAACGCCGGGCTATACGTTGTTTCTTAACAGTGGCGATTCGTTTGCAGACCCGACGGTACTTGAGCGGATCAATGAAGCGCTAACGAATGCCACCGTCAAACCGAAGTTCGTATATGGCGACTTCTATCGCAAAGAAGCCAGTGGGGAACTGAAACGCACTTCCGCCCGGCCCATCGAGCGCGCACCGCTTGGTTTGCCGGCCAGTCATCAAACGATGTATTTCGAAAACGAGCGCCTGAAGCAGTACAAGTTCCGGTTGGATTACAAGCTGTCCGCCGATTACTGCCTCTTGCTCGAATTTCTCCAGGGACTGGATTTGCAAGCCGAAGTTTTGCAGCTGTCGTTTCCGCTATGCATTTTCGACACCACGGGTGTATCGCATAAGCGCCGTTTCGAGGCGATTCGCGAAGACATGGATATCAGAAAGCGCTTTCTGAAGTTTTCCAAACCCAATGCGTTCGCGCTTTATATGTTGCATTACGTGCACACGCATACCAAGCAATTGCGTTCTTCGTTAGGGCGTTAAAAAGGTAACCGACCAGCAAGTAAATGGACTGTCACGAGACCGGGGCGCAGGAGAGTGTTCGATGAATTACCGAAGCCTGAATGATCTATCGCGGCTGAGTACTGAATGTGCCAGCAAAATTCCTAACGACGTCGATCTTGTGGTTGGCATCCCAAGAAGTGGCATGCTTGTCGCCAGCATAGTCGCGCTGAAACAGAATCTGCCGCTGACAGATCTCTATTCGTTTCTGCGCAACGACGACCTGAAGAAAGGCAATACCCGGACTTACAAACATGCTGAACTGATCAAGCCCAGGGACGCGAAGAAAATTTTGCTCGTCGATGACAGTATCTCTTCGGCCAAGTCCATGCGCGTTGCGGATGAGCAGGTTCGGGCCATCTACGATGGTCAGGTAGTGACCATGGCGGCGTTCGCTGAAAAGCACAATCGGCACCATGTCGACGTGTACCTTGAGCTGGTCGAGCAGCCTCGTGTGTTCGAATGGAACATCATGCACCACCCGTTCCTGGCGCAGGCGTGTCTGGATATCGACGGCGTACTTTGTGTCGACCCGACCACCGAGGAGAACGACGACGGGCCGAACTATCGGGACTTCCTAAGCTGTACGCGTCCGTTGTTCATTCCGTCGGTCAAGGTCGCACACTTGGTAACCAGCCGGCTGGAAAGGTATCGGGCCGAAACGGAGGAATGGCTGGAGCGCAATGGCGTGCAGTATGGAACGTTGCACATGCTCGACCTGCCTACTGCGGAAGAGCGCCGCCGGTTGAACATCCATCACAAGTTCAAGGCAGAGGTTTATGCGAAGCAACCGCTGACGAGGTTGTTCGTTGAGAGTGAGGCCAGGCAGGCGGTTGAGATCATGAAGTTAAGCCGTAAGCCTGTGTACTGCATCGAGACAAACGAAATGTATGTGCCTGGCCAAGTCTATAACCTCAAGGCCAATACGCTTCGCAAGGGCCATAGTTTAAAAGCCAAGTTGGTCGGTAAGGCCAAGTCAATGTTGGCTAAATGGGCTCCGGTGGCACCTTCGTCAGAGGGCTGAAGCAAGGTTGGCTGTATCTGCGCTACAGCCAACCTCAAGCGAGCGCGATGGCGTCAGGGGTTCGGTCCGATGCGACTGCAGTCGCCCTGGCCGACGTACTTGCTAAGCACATCCCACTGTGGACGGTCTCGGCCATCCTTGGTGGGTTCAATGGATAGTTTGTATTTACCCCAGGAAGCGCCTGCTGCCCAGTATGTGATCGGGATGCAATGTTCCTGCAGGTAAGCCAGGAGATGGTCCATGGCTTCCAGATAACGAGGATCGTCGGCAGGAATACCGAACTCACCGATATGACCTTGTTTGCCGTGCTTGATAAGCCATTCAACGAAAGGCTTTACGCGGTTAACGCCGAGCATGGTGTCGAAGTTGTCTTCCAACGGCTCCTTGTAGTGCCCGCTCCCGTGTTTATCGATGTACAGGTGAGCAGAAAAAATCAATTTGTCGGAGGGGTCTTTCAGTTGCAGCAACGGATCATTGTATTTCGGCCACCGATAGCTGCTAGACCAGAAGTTGCCTTCGATGAGCAGCGGGCGATCCTTGTCATGTTTTCTGATGGCATCGATACCGGCCTGTGCGGCAGCCGGCCAATACTCATCTGCGCCATGTGGCTCGTTCATGATGTCGTAGGCATAAAGCCCTTTCTCATCCTTCCAGCGCAATGCGACTCGCTCAAGCAGATCGGCATAGGCGGATATTGGTACATCTTCGGTGCCAATGATTTTCTTGTGGTAGCGGGCGTAATTATGGATGTCGAGGATGACGCCCATGTCGTACTTGGCCGCCTGTTTCAACGTCTGATCGATCAGGGATGCATAATCCTCGTCGAGCTCTGCATTCAATTTTGGCTGCAACCGTTCCCACATGATAGGGAAGCGAATGGTCTCGATACCCTTGGCTTTCCAGTCGGCCAAGTAGTCAGGCGCGGGGAAGAAATAATTTGTTTTATATTTTCCCGGGATGACATTGCCGGAAAACGCGGCTCCGCCAATGTTCAACCCGACCAGATCGATTTTTTCAGCACCACTAGCGGCACTCCCGAGCACAAGTGCGAGTCCGAGGAGTATTCCTTTTGATCGTTTTGCAGCACTACGTGTCCTTAACATCTGGCTACCTCTATCTGCTCTTGGGGTCGATACCGCTTCTGCGGCTGCTTCGTTTGTCCGACGAAGGCAGGCATTGTTCAGTTTCGCCAGACGAATCTTTCCATCCGGCGGTTCAGGCCGACCGGGGATGCTGCTTAGCCTCAACAACTTTCACAAGTTACAGACAGAGTATCTATTTATGAAAAAGCCCCTCACCAAAAGGATGGATCCTTTGATAGGGAAGCTAAAACTACTGGAAGACGCTGAAACTGGCCCTTTTATTTCAGAGCTGAAGAAACGCGAATCTCCGACGATTCTCGGTTTCTTGAATCAACACGGCTATAACATCGCGCAGCGTCAGCCCGTCGTACTGGATAGCTTCCTGCAGGTGAACTACCTGCTGCGCGATGGGATCGGCATCAAGATCGCTTGTTCGTTCAACGGCCGCGATCCAAAGGCTAACCTCAACGGGTCGGACTTCATCCCAGAGCTGATCGAAGCGCTAGTTGGAGACTCGGAGGACCGCTACGAGCTGTTTGCCATGGGTACCCGGGAGCCCTGGCTCAGCGACGGTGCGCGCAAACTCTTCGGCGACAGGCATTTCTTCGCCATTGATGGCTTCAAGTCGCCAGAGGATTACCTAGCGTTTTATCAGCAGCATCACGTTGCTGGGCGCTACCCGATCGTTGTGCTGGCCATGGGGATGCCCAAGCAAGAGCGCGTGGCTTTGCACCTGCAAAAAGCGATGGATACCCGCGCGTTGTTGATATGCGGCGGTGCCATTCTGGATTTCTCAGCACAGCGCTTTCCGCGTGCCCCATTGGTCTTCCGCCGGCTAGGCCTTGAATGGGCGTTTCGCATGCTTATCGAGCCCCGCAGGCTCTTCAAGCGATACGCCGTTGGGATACCGTTGTTCTTCTTCTATCTAGGTCGCAATGCATTATCCAGTGCACGCCGTGAGGGCAGCTGGAACGTACTCAAGCGCGAACCCTGAGGAGCCCGCTGCCGCAAGGCCACGCAAGACTGCGGCAGAGGCGACCGCCTATCGCGGTATGACACGCAACGTCATCACCAGGCTGAACAGGTAATGAGCCGCGAGCGTCAGGGCATAGATCGAGACGACTGGAGTGATCTGCAGCCCGAGCAGTTCGCCGCTGGCGAAACATGCCACAGTGATCAGAGCCCGCTGGATGTTGAGCATCAGCAGTAGGCGCTGACCCTGAAACACCGACAGGAGATGAGACGCCGGGGCGTGCATGAACTGGAACATCAGATAAATTGCCAACAGCGAGGCCATAACACCTGCTAATGCCCATTCAGCTCCAAACGCCAGTGCAAAAATTCGCTCGCCGAACAGTAGTAGCAACAGCGTGGGTGCAAGGGCGAGCACCAGCAGTCTTCTAATCACCGCATAGGTCAGCACGCGGATCTCCGCCGGGCGCTTGCGCCCAATGGTGGCAATTTCGGCGTAATAGGCCTTACTGGTCGAATGCCCGAGCAGATTCATTGGCAAAGCCAGCGTCATCATCGCTAACCCTAATTGACCTGTGGTGTCCGGGCCATAGAAGGCAGCGGTCAACAGGAGTGGCGCCTGGCTGGAAAATATCTGCAACAGCTGCGAGGGCAAACGATAGGTTGGAAAGCTTCGATAGTGCCGGAGCAAGATCCAGGCTCTGACAAGCGTGACCTGGTGCCAATGACGCTTGAGGTCCGTTAGCAGCAGTCGAGCCAGATGAATTGTGCCCGCACCAGCGCCCAGCACCTGCCCCGCGAGTAGACCGAGCGGCTGGATACCTAGCAGTCCCAGCGAAATCTTGGCAATCGAGCCTGCAGCGCTCTGGCGTAGCTGCGTGCCCGCAACGGAAGCGTAGGCGCGCCGCCGCACTGCCCAGATCAGAAATACCTCGTAGAGCCCCGCACTTGTCAGCCCGACCATCAGTATCCAGCGATACGGAATCAGCGCGTCCATCGAAATCATCGTCAACAGCGGCGGCCCTGCAAACCACAACAGGACGCTTAATAGGGCGGTCGCTACAACTATGAAAGCCGCAGCTACGGTCATCAACGTTATGGCACTGCCGTCCCGGCTGGGCAGCGGAACGGCGAGCTCATAGCGCAGCGTCATGAGCGGAGTGAGCATCAGCAGAAGGGCGGTGAATACCGACAAAACGCCGAAGTGCTCCGGGCTATAGATTCGGGTCAGGACCGGGATTGCCGCAAGGCCTACGATCCTGGCCAGCCCGTTGCCAACCGCCAGGGTGGCCATGCCCTTGAATACTTTAGCCGAGGCATCCCCAGCGAGGCGTTGTCGGGCTGCCTGTAGCTTGCAGGTCAGAAGGCTATGCATTCATGACACCTCTCCTTGTGCGCGAGCTGCCCGAGCGAGCCTGGGTCTTTGCGCGGATTCTCATCCTGCGAACGGCTTGTAGGCATGCAGTTGATGCCAGCGGTTATCAGAAATCGCTAAGAGAAATTAGTTTCTGAGGCGTCCCCAACTGTATGCAGATTCAACGACCAGGCGCTCAGCCGCTGCCGGGGGCGGAGGTTTTCAGCAGGTGTTCGACGTTCTGGTCATAGCTGAGCTCGTCGCCCAGCAAACCTGCCGGTGACGTGTAGGGATGCGGCGTTACACGTGTTTCGTCTTGTATATGTAGGACCTCTATCCCGCGTAGCTTCAGTACATCCGATACCATCGAGCGATGACACCGCCACCAGAGCACCTCGGCGCACATCATCGCTGTCGGCCGTTCGCTCGCAAGGTTCAAGAGTTGCCGCAGCCCGACGGCGAATTCATCGGTTTTCAGGTGCTCGGCATAACCTCGAAAGGACGTGTTGCGCCACGCGCTGGTATTGGGCTCTGGCGGGGCGCGGCGCCTACCACCAAGCGCCTCTATCCACGTATAGGCGATTCGGTGTCTGGCCAGTGAGGCTTCGAGGCTCGCCGACATGAACTGTGGCAGTCGTCGTGATCCGGGAAAGCGCCTCACATCAGCAATGGCCTGGATGCCGTAATGCTCCAGCAAGGCGATAAAAGACTCCGCTGTGCGGGTTGAGTGACCGATTGTCCAGATCTGTCGAGGTTGGGGTGTGCTCATCTCGCCCGGCTCAATGCGCTGCCCTTGTGCATCGCCACGTGATCGGTCCTGTCGCTCTTGATTTCGTACTGAGGGTCTTCAGCGCTCGCATGCCGTGGATGCCCTTTATAGTCGGTGTCTCGGGTATGCACCTTAACGATACGCCCGGTGACATGCCCGGCTTCCGAATTCCAGCGCACATGGTCACCCACCTCGAACCGGTCTCCGGCCATTGCTCGCCTCCTCATTTTTTCTGGCTGGCTAAGTCGTTCACGGAAGGAAGCGCTGCTTCCCACCCTATCAGCGACCGGAATCAGGCCTTCCTTACGCCTACCGTTCGTCGGCTCACTTAATAGCTGTTTTCAGCGTCATCGGGAGCGAGTTCCAAAAAAATGACGCTGTTCTTGTCTTGAGCCAAACGAAATAAAGCGGATTAAACCCTATTAGCGATACTGGCACTAAGCCATACGATAATAGCGGATTAATGGCCGGTCAAAATTGTGACGTAGAGTTGGCGATCTAAAACCGTCAAATAAATTTTGAATCGCTTCTGAAACCTATTATAAAGACGCCACGCAACGGATTGCCGGGTTCTACCACTGGTGATCCGGCTGTCGTTGCAACGCGGTTCGTTCGGTTGCGCGAGTGATGCATCTGCCCCAAGCGCCTGTACGACTTAATTACAACTCCCGCCACTTTTTTAAAGGCTTCGGCCTTTTGAAGTATTAAGTTCCGGAGAGACTGAATGTCTACTAATGTATTTATGGGCGCCCCCAAGGCACTCGTTCGTTCTATCGCACTCGCAGCAGTTTTCAGCGCTGTTACTTTCACTGGTGAAGTGACTGCCGCTGCTGCAACTACTGCCGCTTCTACCGCTGTCTTTACCTCCAATATCAACAAGTTCAACAGCACCGATTTCCTTAATGGTGTCTGGCGTCGTACCGCTGCGTTGTCCGTCCCGGCGACCTCGGGCTCCATCGCCGCATTCAAGCCGGGCGTTCAGATCAAATTCGCTGACGGCCAGGTACGCAAGATTTCCCGGGTCTACAAGGTTGGAACCAACCTCAGCATCTATGTAGATGGCGGCCTGTTGGATGGCAGCAAAGTCGGTGCGCCACGCACTGTCAGCACTGTTGCTGCATCAGCCGCGGCGCCGAGCGCTCCAGCGCCTGCAGCTCCGGTCACAACCGCCCCGGCAGCCCCGGCGCCTAGTGCGCCGAGCAACACCTACACCGCGTCGATGAACAGTTTCTCCAACGCTGATTGGGAAAATGGCATCTACCGCAAGGCGGCCGGTTTCTCGATCCCTGACACCGGTGCCAACAAAGCTGCGTTCGCTGTCGGCGCGTCGGTTCAGTTGGCCGATGGCCAGGTACGTAAAGTTGCGGCTGTCTATGACGTAGGCGCGCATCTTTCCGTCATGCTCAGTGGTTCGAAGCTTTCCGCTGCCAGCGTTGGCTATCCGAAGACCATTAGTGTTGTGTCCAGCAACGCTGGTACAACTACGCCGCCAGCGGCCATTGCTCCCGCTCCGACTCTGGCTCCGAGCCCAGCGCCAGCTCCGACTCCGGCACCTACCACTCCGGTAGTGAGTGACGGCAGCGGTATCGACCTGGTTGGCGTGAACTTCGGTTCGGGTGTATTCGATCCGGGTACTGTTCCGGGTGTGTATAACAAGGGCTATACCTACGCTGACGAGTCCTACTACAAGCGTCACTCAGAGCTGGGCTTCAAGCTGGTTCGCCTTGGCTTCCTCTGGGAGCGTATTCAGCCTAAGTTGGGTACTGAGCTGGACACAGCCGAGCTCGGCCGCATCAAGCAGTCGCTTGATTACGCACAGAAGCATGGCATCAAGATCATTCTCGATATGCACAACTACTATCGCTACTACGGGAAGGTGATTAACTCGCCGGAAGTACCGCGTGCTCAGTTTGCCGAGACATGGCGCAAGATCGCAGTAGCGGTGTCCAAGCATCCGGCGTTGTATGGCTACGGCCTGATGAACGAGCCCTACAATACGGGTAACAACCTCTGGCCGCAGACGGCTCAGGCCGCCGGACAGGCGATCCGGAAAGTCGATCCGTCCAAGTGGATCATGATCGCGGGTGACCGGTATTCCAGTGCCTTCCATTGGCAGAAGTACAACACCTCGCTGATCAACGATCCGTGGATGCGCGATCCGAAGAACAACCTGGTGTACGAAGCACACCAGTACCTGGACTTCGATTACTCGGGTACCTACACCAAGCGTGCTGAAACCTTCGCGCCAATGCTAGGTGTCGAGCGGGTCAAGCCTTGGGTCGAGTGGCTGAAAGCGAACAAGCTGCGCGGCTTCCTTGGCGAGCATGGCATTCCAGACTTCTCTCCGTCTGCCGTGGTCGCTACCGACAATCTGCTGGCTTACCTGAACGCGAACTGCATCCCGAGCACCTACTGGGCTGCCGGTCCTCGCTGGGGTGAGAACATCATGGCGCTGGACGTGTCGAGCGGTAAGCATCGTCCCCAGCTGGCTCCGCTGCAAAAGCATGCCGCTGCGAAGAAGACATGCTCCACCATCGGTCCGCTGTAACGGCGACTGCAACAAAAAAAACGGGCCCTAGGGCCCGTTTTTTATTGCCTGACGATTCTTGCCCGGCGCAACAGCGATGCAGCTCGTCGGCTGCGGTTCCGCTCTGGATATAACGTGAGATGAGTTTGGAAGTCAGGGATACATACAGCGATTGCCGATATCGCCGTTTCGCTTGCTACTTGCCGTTTCGCTTTAAAGCAGTAGTGATGCGGCATAGCGTGAAATGTTTAGCAAAGTGCCATCGGCGAAACTAACAGGGGATGAATGCGCGCTGAGCTTTTATTAGCTTGCAAAGGGCACTTGCCACGGTTTCAAAAGAATGGAACTCAAAAATTTACCCCCGGTCACCATATATGTGCGCACCGAAAATACACAGTTCGCGGATCACCGCTCCTGCTGTGTCCCTACGGACCGTGGTCTTCCGGCCAAGCCATATAAAAGGTGAATCAAATGACTACACCCGACGATGAAATTACTGGTTACGGTGGCCAACCAAAGACCGGCCCCAATTCTGCAACCAGCTCTACAAGCTCCAACTCCACCGGTTCGACAAGTTCGGGCATGGGTTCGAGTGGAGGCAATACATCTAATGGGTCTCAAAGCTCGAGCACGGGCTCCAATACAGCGAGTCATGCCGCTGATGACGCGAAGGCGAAAGCCCGTCAAGCGGCTGATCAGGTGAAGACGCAGGGTAGAACTCAGTTGGAAGGCTATCGGGAAACCGCTGCCGATGAAATTGAGAAAGTTGCCCAAAGCGCTAAAGCCGCAGCTCAAGAGCTCGAAGGGCAAGACCGTCTCGGGCTGTCCAGCTATGTGTCCGACATGGCGCAAAACATGGTGCAGTTCTCCGACAGCCTGCGTGGCAAGAGCGTTGATGAACTGTTCCAGGACGTGAATCGCATGGCGAGAAACAATCCTGCGTTGTTCATTACCGGCAGCATTGCATTGGGCTTTGGTCTGACTCGCTTTGTGCGTGCTTCAAGCAGACGCGCTTCGCAAAGTGATTATGGCCATCAGCGCGGCTCCAACGCCGTCACCGGCTCCAGCGGCCATCAAAGCTCCGACCAGCATGAGCTGAATGATCGTCTCAGCACTGGCGAGCCGGGCTCCATCGGTAGCGTCAGCAATGCGGGCGTTTCGTCTGCAACCGGCACCCGGTCTGCCGGCGGAACCTCTACCGGCGTCGGAACGGGTGCTGGAACTGGCGTTGGTGCAGGCCTCGGCGCTAGCTCCAGCGGGACTGGCGCCAATACCAGCAACGGGTTGGGCATTGGTTCAAGTGCAACCACCAGCAGCACGGGTTCCACGACCAGCCGCGACGGCAAAGGTACCGACGGAGGACTTTTCCCATGAGTGAAGCACGTAAGACAACGACCACGACATCTACTGCCAATACCACAGTGGAGCCCGGGCACCGCGCTGAAAACGATACTTCGGTAGGTGGTCTGCTGCGCCAGCTGACCCATGAAGTGCCATCCTTGATCACCAAGGAGCTGGCTCTCGCGAAGGCGGAAATGAGCGAATCGATCCGCGCGACCAAAGCGGGTGCGGGCAGTGTCGCCACTGGTGGTGCGGTGCTTCTCGGCGGGTTCATCGTTCTGTTGATGTCCGCCGTATACGGGCTGAGCAACGTGGTTGAGCCCTGGCTTGCCGCGCTGATCGTCGGTGCTGTCGTGGTAGTCATCGGGATGATCATGGTGTCGTCCGGCAAGAAGAAGTTCCAGGCTTCTTCGTTCAAGCCAGAACGCACGATTCATTCGGTCAACAAGGATAAAGAAGCTGTGAAGGGGCACACATCATGAGCACACGTATTCAGATTGATGCCGAAGCGCAGAAGGATCCAGACGAGCTCGAGCGTGAGATCGACCAGACGCGTACCGAGATCGGTAACATTGTTCACGCGCTTGAAAACAAGCTGTCTCCCGGTGAGCTGATTGACACGGCATTGGGCTACGTCAAAGGTGGCAGTGGAGAGTTCTTCAGCAACCTGAGCAACACGGTAAAAGCCAATCCGGTTCCGACGCTACTGACTTCTGTCGGGCTGATCTGGATGATGGCAGGGCAGAATCGCCAGCCTCACTCGAATGTCACTACCACGGGTTACAGCACTGGTTCCACCGGCTCTAGCGGCCCGTCGATGGGCGACAAGCTGTCAGCCAAGGCGTCTGGTATCAAGCAACAAGGTGCCAGCATGAAGGACAAGGCCAGCCAGATGGGGCAAAGCGTATCCGAGTCTTTGGGCAGTGCGCGCAGCCGTGCAAGCGACTCGGGCCGTCAGGCATCTGCTCGGCTTCGTGACGGTGCGGACCGTGCGCGTGGCGGGTTCAGCCAACTGCTGCAGGAGCAACCTCTTGCCATCGGTGCGATTGGTATTGCACTGGGCGCTCTGATTGCTGCATCGGTGCCGCCATCCCGTCGCGAAGACGAGATGCTTGGTGCGGCCAGCGACCGCATGACCGACCAGCTTCGTCACAAGGCAGAGGAGGGCTATCAGAAGGCCTCTGCCAAGGGCGAGGAAGTGGCGAGCCGCGTCAAGCAGGACGTCAGTAACAGCGATGGCAACCGTTCGAACGCTGGTGCGACGGGTACCACCGGGACGACCTCGGCGGGAATGTAACGCAGCGTCACGCCTAATCGTTTTCACAGACGATAGCGTTCGTTTCGCCGGTGCGGGCTTGAGTCCGCACCGGCGAAATTCGATAATGC
Source organism: Stutzerimonas stutzeri (assembly GCF_051028275.1). Classification (GTDB taxonomy): domain Bacteria; phylum Pseudomonadota; class Gammaproteobacteria; order Pseudomonadales; family Pseudomonadaceae; genus Stutzerimonas; species Stutzerimonas stutzeri_AS. The sequence continues at coordinate 3,046,684 of NZ_CP069269.1, read as the reverse complement.
GCGGCACGGCGCCGGTGTAGCTCAGTAGGTAGAGCAGCGCATTCGTAATGCGAAGGTCGGGGGTTCGACTCCTCTCACCGGCACCAATGAAATCAAGGCCTGCAGCTATGCGGGCCTTTTTATTTGTCCGAAGCTAACCACCGGCTGGGTAGCTCGTGCCTACACCCCAGGAATCTGAATTACTGGCGAACAATGGTTGGAAAAGAATAAGACATCCTGCCCGGAAGCCGGATAATAGCGATTAAATGTATCGCTCTGGTAAATCCCGCATGGAAATCAAGGTTAATTTTCTCGACAACCTCAGGCTTGAAGCCAAGTTTGATGATTTCACGGTGGTCGCCGATCAGCCTATTCGTTACAAGGGCGACGGTTCGGCACCGGGCCCTTTCGATTACTTCTTGGCTTCGTCGGCGCTATGCGCAGCGTACTTCGTGAAGTTGTATTGCCAGACCCGCGATATACCTACCGATAACATTCGGCTGTCGCAGAACAATATTGTCGATCCAGATAATCGCTACAACCAGATTTTCAAGATCCAGGTCGAATTGCCCGCTGATATTTCCGACAAGGACCGACAGGGCATCTTGCGTTCAATCGATCGTTGCACTGTGAAGAAGGTGGTTCAGACTGGCCCCGAGTTCGTCATCGAAGAGGTCGAGAATCTGGACGCTGACGCCCAGGCGCTGCTGCTACCTGTCACCGGCTCCGAAGCGAGCACCTACATTGCAGGTAAGGATCTGCCGCTTGAGCAGACGATTGCCAATATGTCGGGAATCCTGGCCGATCTTGGAATGAAGATCGAGATTGCCTCGTGGCGAAATATCGTGCCTAACGTCTGGTCATTGCATATCCGTGACGCGCATTCACCGATGTGTTTCACCAATGGTAAAGGCGCTACCAAAGAGAGCGCTCTGGCGTCGGCGCTAGGCGAGTTCATCGAGCGACTCAATTGTAATTTCTTCTACAACGATCAGTTCTGGGGTGAGGACATCGCCAATGCCGAGTTCGTCCATTACCCGAACGAGCGCTGGTTCAAGCCTGGCCGTAAGGACGCGCTGCCGGCAGAGATACTTGATCAGTACTGTCTTGAAATTTACAACGCCGATGGCGATTTACGCGGCTCGCACCTGTACGACACCAACTCAGGCAATGTCGAGCGAGGCATCTGCGCCTTGCCTTACGTGCGGCAGTCGGATGGCGAGGTGGTGTATTTCCCGTCCAACCTGATCGAAAACCTGTTCCTCAGCAATGGCATGAGCGCCGGCAACACGCTGGCTGAAGCTCAGGTGCAATGCCTGTCGGAAATCTTCGAGCGCGCGGTGAAGCGGGAGATACTTGAAGGGGAGATCGCGCTGCCGGATGTCCCCCAAGACGTGCTAGCGAAATTTCCTGGTATCGTGGCGGGTATCCAGGGTCTGGAAGAACAAGGTTTCCCGGTGCTGGTCAAGGATGCATCGCTGGGTGGGCAGTTTCCGGTGATGTGCGTGACCCTGATGAACCCGCGTACTGGCGGCGTATTCGCCTCGTTCGGCGCCCACCCCAGCTTCGAAGTTGCGTTGGAGCGCAGCCTTACGGAGTTGTTGCAGGGTCGCAGTTTCGAAGGGCTCAACGATTTGCCTCAGCCGACCTTCGAAAGTAACGCAGTGACCGAACCGAACAACTTCGTTGAACACTTCATCGATTCGAGCGGTGTGGTGTCGTGGCGCTTCTTCAGCGCCAAGGCGGACTATGAGTTCGTCGAATGGGATTTCACCGCTGAAGGCGAAGACGCCAACGCTCAAGAGGCGGCGACCTTGTTCGGCATCCTCGAAGAAATGGGCAAAGAGGTCTACATGGCGATCTACGAGGATTTGGGCGCTACGGCGTGCAGAATTCTCGTGCCCGGCTATTCCGAAATCTACCCGGTGGAGGATCTGATCTGGGATAACACCAACAAGGCGTTGCTGTTCCGTGCCGATATCCTGAATGTGCACAGTCTCGACGATGCACGTTTGCAAGCCCTGGTCGAGCGTCTGGAAGAAAGCGAGCTGGACGACTACACCGACATTACCACCTTGATCGGGATCGAGTTCGACGACAACACAGCCTGGGGTCAGCTGACGATTCTCGAGTTGAAGCTGCTGATCTATGTCGCTCTGCAGCGATTCGAGGAAGCCAAAGAGCTGGTTGAAGCCTTTCTGCAATTCAACGACAACACCGTCGAGCGCGGTTTGTTTTACCAGGCGTTGAATGTCGTATTGGAAGTGGAGCTGGACGAAGAGCTGCAGCTTGACGACTACGAGGCCAATTTCCGCAGGATGTTTGGCGATGCTCGGATGGACGCTGTGAACGGCTCGTTGGACGGTAGCGTGCGCTTCTTTGGCTTGACGCCGACCAGCATGAAACTCGAAGGGCTCGATCGCCACCAGAGGCTGGTCGACAGCTACAAGAAGCTCCACACGGCTCGAGCCAAGGCGATGACTACGGCCCGCTAGTTGATCGACTGATCGAGGGGATGGCAATAGAGCCCGCATCGCAGCGGGCTCAATTGTTGTTGTCGCGCGGCTGTTTCAGTTCGCTGCTACGGGTTCCGGCTTGTGCTGTTCGTTGCTGGTCGCCTCACCGCGCACGGGTGCCGCGTCGTAGAGTTCGATCATGTGGTCGAGGTTAGCCCGCACCCGGGCTTTCATGGCTTCGACTACAGTGCGTAGTTCGGCTCGTTGGGTATCGCCAAACGCATTGATCAGGTTGGTTCCGATCTGGCTGATCTGAGGGACTTCTGCAAAACCGCACGACTGCTTCGGAACCCAGGTTTCAAGAAAGCTCGAGAGCTTGATAACCCGCTGTGGCAGCAACGCGATTTGCGGAACGGCATAGGCTAGCGCGGTTATCGCACCGTGCAGGCTGGTGCCGCAATACAGCTTGCTAGTGGCGATGCAGCGGATGATGTCATCGATATTTCCACTGTCGACACGGTAGGCGCGCTCGTCCCCTAGCAGGCTGTGCAGCTTGTCGAGCGGTTCGTCATCGGAGTGCCCGGGCGCCTTGCCGATGGTCAGCAAGGCGATCCTCAGACCAGTGTTGACGTTGAGTTCGGTCAGTTGCTGAGCGATCGCCTCGATGCGCCGCTTGGCGTGGTGATCGGAGATATGGAAAACGATATGGCCGGGCTCGGCGGGCTCGGCGGGCTGCGCAAAGATATCGGATATCAGAATGGCGCTGTCGGGTACCAGGTTGTGTTCGACGCCGAGTTTGTCCAGCTCCGCCGATGTTTCCCGGTCACGCACCGACACATAGGTGCAATCTTTGAGGTTTCGCTTGATGGCATCGTGGATCAGCGGCTTCTTTCGGCTGATCTCGTTTCCGCCCACGCTGTTGTACATCACCTTGTAGCCCGGCAGGTCGCGCTCGCCCAGGACCAGCGGAATATCGGAAGGAATCGAGGTAAACATACGGCTCAAGCGAATGAAGGCCTTGTGGCCAATGAGATAAGGGCTGGCCTTGATCGGGTAGTAGATTGCTTGCGGTGCGAGGTAGCCAATGATGCTTTCCCATTGCGCCGTGAGGCATTCGCCACCTGCCACGATTAGCATCGTTTTCGGCTGCTCACGGGTGGCGCTCAGGGCTTTCTTCAGCGGAATGGTGGGTAGCGCTCCGTAACTGGAAAGGTTGGATTTCTTGGTCGCCGCGATCAGCACGGAAAAGCGACCGTTCGCTTCCAGGTAACGCTTGAGGACGATTGCAAAGAGCAGATCGCCATAGTTGTGCCGGTCATAGGCTCCGTAAGCAATTACGTTTACCCGGTCAGTCATAGCGTCGGACTCCTTTCGATGTTCTTGAACTGCACGTAAAGCAGGATGTTTTTAATTGCGAGCGCTACGGCGGTTGCGAAGCAGGCGCCGTTGACGCCGAAGCGCGGAATGAGGATCAGGTTGAGCACAACATTGATAACGCAGGCCGCAATGTTGTTATGCAGGTAACGCCGATGATTGCCGGTCATGGTCATGAAGATGCCCAGCGGACCTGCAGCAAGCACGAAAAAATAACCGATAGCGAGCACCAGCAACGGATAAACGCCTTGCTCACGGTATTCGGGGCCGAACACGGCGAGGATGTATTCGCGTAGCAGTCCGATGGCCAGCAGGATCATCAACGCCAGCGCGAGCATGAAGCGCGAGTACTTGCGGACGATGGCAAATGCGCCGGCATGATCATTTCGCGCCCAGCGTTTGGAAATGTCCGGCGCGATGGTGCCGTTGATGATGAATAGCAGAGTGGTCGAGAGCGCGGCGATCTTGGCCGCAATGTAGTAGATACTGACTTCACTGGCCGAGCGCAGCACACCGAGCAGCAGCGTGTCGGACAGCTCGATGACGCTGTTCATCACCGCAATCAGCATTAGCGGTACACAGAGGATGAGCATGTCTCGCCAGCCTGGCGCGGCTTCAGATCTTGAGCGGGGCAGGTTGCTGCGAGCGCGCCAGATTGAACCTGCGATGGCGAGCGCGAAACTGAACACAAAACAGGCCACGACGTTGGTCAGATCGCTCCCGGTTACAGCTACCAGCAAAAGCGTCAGTGCTGGCTGAAAGGCCGTTTGCCAGAACAGGCCTTCGCTGGTTTTGTGCTTGGCCTTCAAGGTTTCGCTGGCGATGCTCAGCAGCGACAGGCCAAGGGCAGTAATAGCGAACAGAGCGGCCGCGTGAATGAAATGGGCTTGTGTGGTCTTGGAAAAATACACCACCGTCAGGCCGATCAAGAACGCGGGGATGTTCATCAGGGCCGCGAGTAACAAGGCGCGGTCGAAGTAAGCGCGCTGCTGGCCTTCTTGCAAAGAAGAGATGTTCTTCAGGCAGGCAATATCGAGGCCCAGCCGTGCGAGCAGTGACAGAAAGATGCCCAGGGCCACGCAGAAAAACACGGTACCAGCGAGCTCTGGCACCAACAGGCGCGCCAAGAGGATATTCAGGCCAAGCGTAGCGCCGGCTCCGCTGCCTTTGGTCACGATGAGTCGAGCGTATTTGACGAGGTCGGCTTTCATCCCAGGCGGGGGTGCATCCGTGGCGTAGGCCGATTTCATTCAGTGCTCCTGCGGCCGCTAATCGCGACAAAAGCCAAGGCTGGCGTCCGGGTTGCTACTGCCGCGCAAGCTGAACACGCAAATAAGCGGTTCGCATTTGGCAGCCATGCATACGCCGTCAGTCAGTGGCGGACTGAATTGACGACTCCATCAAGAGCGTAGACAGGGCAGAAAGTTCCTCCGGTCAGATGCTTGTGTGGGTTAAGCCGGTCGGCCTATGCGGGCCAGAGCGGATTGAGTCGCCTCGCTCGTCACGCGGGACGAACTCTCATCATCAAGGGCCGTCCCACCATTAACGGCTTCGGCTTTAATCAGAGCGAATAGAGGAAATGGCAATGCTGAACACGCGTGGCATCGGCAGCTTTGAGCTGTTGAAACGCACCTTCAAGGAATTCAGCAACGACGACATGACCACTTACGCGTCGGCGTTGGCATACCGTGCCATTTTTTCGTTGTTTCCCTTTCTGCTGTTTCTGATTTCGCTGCTTGGTCTGCTCGACCTGCAGGAGTTTTTCACCTGGCTTCGTGAGCAGGTATCACTGGTGTTGCCTCCCGATGCCCTGAATTTGGTTAACCCTGTAATCGACGAGCTGCAGGAAAAGAAAGGGGGGTTCCTGTCGGTCGGTATCCTCGTGGCGTTGTGGTCGGCCTCGATCGGGGTTCGCTCGTTGATGAATGCGATGAACAAGGCCTACGACGTTGATGAGGGTCGGCCGACCTGGAAGCTAATTCTCCTATCGGTTGTATACACGATAGGCCTTGCGCTGATCCTGCTGGCAACGGCGGCGCTGATGAGTATCGGCCCACAAGTCATCGAGTGGCTGGCCGATCAGGTTGGCCTGAAAGATATTGTCGTCACGCTCTGGACTTGGCTGCGGTGGCCGGTCGTGGTGGTATTGATGATGCTGATGTTGGCGGTGATCTACTACGTTACGCCCGATGTGGAACAGGAGTTCCGCTTCATTACGCCAGGCTCGGTATTGGCTGTAATCGTCTGGATTGCCGCATCCGTCGCCTTCGGCCTGTATGTGCAGAACTTCGGCAACTATGACGCCACTTACGGCAGCATCGGTGCGGTCATTGTTCTCCTGCTCTATTTCTACATTTCAGCGGCGGTTCTGCTTTTCGGTGCCGAGATGAACGCGGTCATCGAACACGCTTCGGCAGAAGGTAAGAATGAGGGTGACAAGCGTGTCGACGGGTAGCACACTCAAATAGTGCAGATGCCGCTGCGAACAACCGTCGGGGTCGGTGGTCCATTGATTTCATTGCAGAATCTTTCGGATATCGACCCGCTGTGGCACTTCCAGATGCTAGCTGAAACGGCTGGCTGAAGTCGGCTCCGGAGGTTCTGTATCGAGGCCTAACGGAGACGCTCCACTTTGCACATTGCTGACATGACCATGTTCTACGCACCCGCCAGTGGTGGGGTGCGTACCTATCTCGAGGCCAAACACCGGCGGCTGCAGCTGTATGCGGGCGTTCGCCACAGCATTCTCGTACCGGGTGAAACCCACAGCAGCAATGCCGGCATCTATCAGATACCGGCACCTGCGCTACCGTTTGGCAAGGGTTATCGGTTCCCTGTCCGGCGTGCCCCCTGGCGCAACCAGCTGCGCACCTTGCGTCCGGACGTCATCGAGGTGGGCGATCCTTACATAACCGCCTGGGCAGCGTTGGATGCCGGCCGGCGACTCGACGTGCCGGTGATCGGTTTCTATCACTCAGACCTGCCGTTGCTGGTCAGCAACCGCATCGGCCGGTGGTTAGGCACCAACATGAATGGCTATGTGTCGAAGTTATATAGCAGCTTCGATCGTGTCTTGGCGCCAAGCCGCGTAATGGCGGACAAGTTGGCGTCGCTGGGGGTCGACAATGTTTTCGTGCAGCCGTTGGGCGTCGATCTGGAGACCTTTCGGCCGAGCCTGCGTGACCCGCAGATCCGTAGTGAGTTGGGGCTCGCCGACGATGCCAGATTGATGATCTTCGCCGGACGAGGCTCCCGCGAAAAGAACCTTGACGTACTGCTGGAAACGGCGCGGCAGCTGGGCGAGCCCTACCACCTGCTGCTGGTAGGATCGAGCATGCCTCATCGCGTACCGTCCAACGTGTCGGTGATTGATCGCTTTTGCCCGGCCTCGGAGGTGGCGCGCTACATGGCCAGCAGCGATGTATTGCTGCATGCAGGAAATCAGGAGACGTTCGGCTTGGTGGCGCTCGAAGCCATGGCCAGCGGCATACCTGTCATTGCGGCACGTGCCGGTGCGTTGCCTGAACTGGTGCCGTTCCATACCGGTCGCCTCTGTCGACCGTTGGATGCATCTGCCATGGCGCAAACCGTCCGTGAGCTGTTCGAGGATGATCCGAGGCTGCTCGGTACGCAAGCCCGCCAGCATGTCGAGGCGCATCATGCCTGGGATGCGGTCGTGGCGGGCTTGCTGGCCCACTATCACGCCGTGCTGGGCACCGTTGAACTGCCAGTTGCCGTAAATGGCTGAGCGCAGCCTGATGCTGGTGCTACATGACGTGGCACCGGAAACCTGGCCAGACTACCGCTCATTCGTCGAGGCTGTGGATGCGCTTGGCAACATCCCCATCTCCTGGCTCGTTGTGCCGGATTTTCACCGCCGCAACCGGCTTGAGGATCATGAAGCATTTCGACGTATGCTGGAGGGGCGGCTCGCTCGCGGCGATGAATTGATCCTGCATGGCTGTTATCACGCCGACGAGGCGCCTTCGCCACGTACGCCGCGCGACTGGTTCATGCGCCGCGTCTTTACCCACGAAGGAGAGTTCTATCCGCTGAGCCGAGAGGAATCGGCCAGGCGTCTACGACGTGGCATCGAGCTGTTCGAGCGCAACCAGTGGCCGTTGCACGGTTTCGTGGCGCCTGCCTGGCTGTTGGGGCCGGGAGCCAGGCAAGCACTGGCTGCGACTGGGCTGACGTACACCAGTGACCCGGGCCACTTGTTCTTGCTGCCTGACTACACAGCCATCGACGCGCCCGGGCTGGTCTGGAGTGCTCGCACTGCCTGGCGTCGCGGCATGTCTCGGTTGGTCAGCGAGCGGATGCTCAGCCGACATTGGCAAGCGCCGGTATTGCGGCTCGGGTTGCATCCGGTGGATATGCGCCATGAGTACTCGCGTCAGTACTGGCTGGGCCTGTTGACTCGGCTGCTCACCGACGGGCGCGAGCCGGTGACCAAAATAGGCTGGCTTGATCGCCACATATTGGCTTCGAGCGCCGCGGCATGAATCGCCGTTGGTGGTTGCTGGCCGGCGCTTTGCTGGTGGCGGCGCTGGTGCCGGTCCTGCTGGGCGGCAGCGGACTGTTCGAACGGTTAAAAGGTTTTTCCCCTGTCTTGCTGCTGACGATGCTGGGCATGATCGTCGTTGGCTGGTACTTGAATGCGCTAAGGCTGCGGTTGCTCATTGGTCGCCGTCGGCTGGGGCAGCACCGCGCGGTGGGCATCGTTATCGCCACCGAATTCGCCATCTGTGCTACGCCCGGTGGGGCGGGTGGGCCGTTGACCATGATGGCCTTGCTGCTGCGCCACGGGGTCGCCCCCGCCAAGGGCACCGCGACCTATGCCGTCGAGCAGCTTACCGACCTGCTGTTTTTCGCCTGCGCGTTGGTCGGCGTGTTGATCTATGCGGTCACCCACTCGCTCAACAGCTATATCGCCAGCCTGCTTGGCTTCAGTGCGGCGTTACTGATCGGCTTGATGGTGGTGCTGGCGTTACTTGGACGCTTCCATCGACAGGTGTTTCTACTCAACGGCTGGTTGATTGGCCGGTTGGGCGTGAAGGGCTCTCGTCAGCGTAGCTGGGCCAGAAAGGTGTTGGGTTTTCGCAACGCCTTGCTCGAGTGTTTCCGGCTGCCACGGTCGATCCTGCTAGGGGTGTTCTTGCTCACAACGCTGCATTGGCTGCTGCGCTATAGCGTGCTGTACCTGACGCTGCTAGGCCTGGGCAGCTCGCTTGCCTGGGCCTGGACCTTTATCGTGCAGCTGCTGGCGCTGACGGCCGGACAGCTCAGCCTGCTGCCTGGCGGTGCGGGCAGCGCCGAGCTGGCTTCGGCCGCCTTGCTGGCACCATTGGTAGGGAAATCCACCGCGGCGGCGGCCATTCTGATCTGGCGCTTCGTGACGTACCACTTCTATCTCATCGCCGGCGCGCCGCTGTTCCTGCATCTTGCCGGCAGGCCCTTTATCAATCGTCTGACGAAAGCGCGGGGCAATTGAGCGAGCCCGTCGTACCTTTCCTCGGATAAGGGAAACTATTGCCGAAGCGGCCGGGTCAACAAGACGTAACCCATGAAGCAGAGAGGAACATGCCATGAGCAGTACTGAAGACAAGATGAAAGGCAACCTCAACGAAGCCGCCGGCAAGGCCAAACAGGGTCTGGGCGAGGCAACCGATAACGAGCGCATGAAAGGCGAAGGCCAGCGCCAGGAAGTCAAAGGCGACGCTCAGCAGGTCAAAGGCGAAGCCAAGGATACAGTGAAGAAGGGCGTGGATCGCGCCTGACCACTTGTGTGTCTAGTCCTGAAATAGGTTTACACCTGTTTCGCCTAGATTTGCGTTATCTAGAACGCTCGATGCACTGCATCGGGCGTTTTGTATTTCAGGGCCAAATGCGGTCGCTCTGTGTTGTAGATCCTGATGGCCTCGCTGACCATCGATCGGGCCTGTATCAGGTCATCGGGACTCGCTAACAGTAATTCGTTCTTCAGAACTCCATTCACCCGCTCCGCAAGCGCGTTCTGATAGCAGTCGTATCCATCTGTCATCGAACACTGGACACCATGGCGCTTGTGCAGCGCCTGGTAGAGAGCCGAGCAATACTGTATTCCTCGGTCGGAGTGATGGACGAGTGCATGATTACCCTGCCGCTCTTTCAATGCCTGCCGGAACGCGACCGCCACTGATTCTGCTTGCAAGCCCTCATGGACATGATAGCCGACGATTTTTCGTGAGTAGGCATCAGTGACCAAGCTCAGATACAGAGGGCCGTTTCGACCTGGCAGGTATGTGATATCCGCTACCCACACGTGGTTGGGCGCTTTCGCCTTGACCTGATCAGGCCCTGATTTGAGCAGGTTTGGGTGCCGATAAAAGCGATGAAAACTCTGGGTGGTCTTGTGATAGGCACGCTTGGGCTGGATCAATAACCGGCGCTCTGCCAAGATCCTGAACAGCCGATCACGCCCCACTTTCAAGCGGTCATTGGCCTGGCTGCGCAGAAGATAATGCAGCTTGCGCGTACCGATCCGTGCTTGGCGTAGCCTTACGCGCTGAACATATTGCGCGACCTGCTCATCCTGTCTATGACGCTCATCAGCAACACGGTTGCGCTTGTAGTAAGCCTGACGACTGATGGATAGAAACTGGCAAGCCCTGACGATGGTCAGCCCTTGGATTTGTTCTTGCGAGAGGACTTGCCGGGTCGCTTTTTTACGATCGAGACGCCGTAATCCTTCTCCAGCACATCGACCACGGCTTCGAAAAACTGGGCCTTCTGACTCGTGAACTGAAGTTGTTGCTCCAGCTCCTTGATACGTTGCTCAGGCGTAAGGTCTTTGGGATCGGTCACGGCTTGGCTCCTGTCGGCTCGAATGGATGCCCCCTGGCTCCAATCCTGCCGACCATGCTTACGCAACCATACCAAAACGGTGGATCGGCCCTGAATGCCGTAGCGCTGCTGAGCCTGTTTGTAGGTCAGCTCGCCTTTTTCGACCTGATCAACCACCGCCAATTTAAAGGTCAGCGAATAATCACGCTGTGTACGCTTAACACCTTGCTCCATCGAACTCTCCAAATTCGCAGGCAGAAGGTGTAAACCTTATTTAGGACGGGACAGTGCCATGAAAAAAGCCCGCATCGCGCGGGCTTTTTTTTGTCTGGCGCTTAACGCTCCAGATACTGCAGCTTGTCCTTCACGCCGTCCCATTCTTCGGCGTCCGGCAGCGAGTCTTTCTTCTCGGTAATATTCGGCCAGACTTCCGCCAGGTCGGCGTTCAGCTGGATGTACTCCTGCTGCTCATCGGGCACTTCATCTTCGGAGAAGATAGCCTGCGCAGGGCATTCCGGTTCGCACAGCGCGCAGTCGATGCACTCGTCCGGATGAATGACCAGGAAGTTCGGGCCTTCATAGAAGCAGTCCACCGGACAGACTTCAACACAGTCGGTGTATTTGCACTTGATGCAGTTGTCGGTGACGACGAAGGTCATTTCTAGCTATCTCCTCGGGCGTGTCAGGTGGCGTTGCAATGACGCCCCCGTTCGGCAGGACTATGGCGGCACCGGGCAAATGCCGCTCATATCCAAAAAATGCGCGCGATTCTAGCAGCTTTTTCGCAGCCGTCAGACACGCGCTTTCAGGTTGTATAGCAGGTCCAGTGCCTGGCGCGGACTCATATCATCGGGATTGATTCGCGCCAATTCTTCGACCACGGGGTGAGGCAGGCTTGCGAACAGGTCGTTTTGCATAGGTGGGGCAGGCTGGCCGGGCGAACTCTTAGGCGTCTCGTGGGGCAGGCTGGTGGTTTCCAATCGCGACAGATGGTCACGTGCGCGCTGGATGACATCAGCGGGCACGCCGGCCAATTGCGCCACGGCCAAGCCGTAGCTCTGGCTTGCAGGCCCAGGCAGCACGTGATGAAGAAACACGATCCGCTCATTGTGCTCGGTGGCCGACAAATGCACATTGGCCACCACCGGCTGACTTTCTGGCAGCACGGTGAGTTCGAAATAGTGGGTCGCGAACAACGTATAGGCGCGTAGTTTTGCCAGATGCTCAGCCGCTGCCCAGGCCAGCGACAAACCATCGAAGGTGCTGGTGCCGCGACCGACTTCGTCCATCAGAACCAGGCTGCGGTCGCTGGCGTTATGCAGAATATTGGCCGTCTCGCTCATCTCCACCATGAAGGTCGAGCGGCCGCCTGCCAGATCGTCCGAAGAGCCTATACGGGTGAAAATGCGGTCAACCAATGACAGCTCGCAGCCCTTGGCTGGTACGAAACTGCCGATCTGGGCCAGCAGAACGATTAGCGCGGTCTGGCGCATGTAGGTCGACTTACCGCCCATGTTCGGCCCGGTGATCACCAGCATGCGGGTGTCGTCATCAAGCTTGAGATCGTTCGCTACGAAGGGCGTTTGCAGAACCTGTTCAACAACCGGATGGCGACCTTGCTCGATCAGCAGGCACGGATGCTCGACGAAGCGCGGACGATTGAGGTCCAGCGTCAGGGCGCGTTCGGCCAGGTTGCTGAGCACGTCGAGTTCGGCCAGCGCCGCGGCGCTATCCTGCAGCGGCGCGAGATGACCGATCAGGCGTTCCAGCAGTTCTTCGTAGAGCTGCTTTTCGCGCGCCAATGCGCGGCTCTTGGCAGACAGGGCCTTGTCTTCAAACGCCTTCAGCTCGGGTGTAATGAAGCGTTCGGCGCCCTTGAGCGTTTGCCTGCGGATGTAGTCGGCTGGTGCAGATTCAGCCTGCTTGCTTGGCAACTCGATGAAATAGCCATGTACGCGGTTGTAGCCGACCTTCAGGTTAGCCAATCCGGTGCGTGCCTTCTCGCGGGTTTCCAGATCCATCAGGTATTGGCCGGCGTTCTCGGACAACGATTGTAGTTCGTCCAGTTCGGCGTCGTAGCCGCTCTTCAGTACGCCGCCTTCGCGGATCACCGCCGGTGGGTTGTCGATGATGGCCTTTGCCAGCAACTCAGCAAGCTCAGGGTAGGTCTGGATGGTGGTGGCCAGCTCGGTCAGATGAGGCGCAACCAGCTCTTTCATGCCTTCCTGAAGCTGAGGCAGGGCAGCGAGTGCATCGCGCAGGCGCGCCAGGTCTCTCGGCCGAGCGTTTCGCAGGCCGATGCGTGCGAGGATGCGCTCGAGGTCGCCGATTTCCTTCAGCTGTGGCTGAATCTGCTCGAAGCGGTAATGTTCGAGCAGACAGGTGATAGAGTCCTGGCGGGCTTCGAGCACGCTTCGATCACGCAGCGGGCGATTCAGCCAGCGGCTCAGCAGGCGGCTGCCCATGGCCGTCTGGCAGCGATCGACAACCGATTGCAACGTGTTTTCGCGACCGCCGCCGAGATTGATGTCCAGTTCCAGATTACGCCGGGTCGCGCCGTCAAGGATGACCGTCTCGTCGAGACGTTCATGACGAAGGTTACGCAAATGGTGCAGTGCGGTACGTTGGGTCTCCTTGGCGTACGTCAGCAAACAACCCGCAGCACCAATGGCCAGCGTTAGCTGCTCGCAGCCGAAGCCCTTGAGATCCTGGGTGCCGAACTGCTGGCAGAGGCCTTTGAAGCCGCTGTCGCGGTCGAAATCCCAGGGGGCGCGTCGCCGCACACCGCGACGTTTCTCGACCGGCAGGCTCGCTGGCCAATCATCAGGGATCATCAGCTCAGCCGGGTTCAGCCGCTCTACCTCAGCCAGCAGGGTTTCCCAGCCGCTGAACTCCTGCACGCTGAATCGCCCACTGGTGATGTCCAGGACCGACAAGCCAAAAAGCTTTTCATCGCCGACTACCGCTGCCAGCAGATTGTCGCGGTGCTCGTCGAGAAGCGCTTCGTCACTCACCGTGCCCGGGGTGATGATCCGCACCACCTGTCGCTCGACGGGCCCCTTGCTCGTAGCTGGGTCACCGATCTGCTCGCAGATCACCACGGACTCGCCAAGCTTGACCAGGCGGCTGAGGTAACCCTCGGCTGAGTGAAACGGGATGCCCGCCATCGGGATTGCGTTGCCCCCGGACTGGCCACGCGCGGTCAGGGTGATGTCGAGCAGCTTGGCCGCTCTCTTGGCATCGTCGTAGAACAGCTCGTAAAAGTCGCCCATGCGGTAAAACATCAGCTGATCAGGATGCTCGCGCTTGAGCTTCCAGTATTGCTGCATCATGGGTGTGTGATGGGACAGGTCTTGTGACATATGACTCGACTTGGGGCAATGTGCTGGTATAGCGCGGACGCGCCTCGACTCCGTTCTAACGGAGGCGTTTGCTGGCACTGTGCGCAGGGTGAAATAAACCGCGAAGGTTATCATGGGACGTGACGGGTACGATGAGGCAAACCTGCCGAGCCTTCAATCGGCACCCCACGCAGCAGTTTGAATGATCGGTATTGCTATGTCTGGTCTGGAACAGGCGTCGAGCGCATCTACGAATCTGCTGCTGGTCGCGCTGGTTAACGTGATCGTCGTTGCGGTGGTTGTGGCGATTCACTACGAGTTTCTGTCGCGTCTTTCTGCAAGCAGGCCGAGCCCGCGTTTCCACCATCGCGCCTGGATCCTGTTTGGTGTGTTCGGCGCCCTGACCGCCCACGCCATGGAGGTCTGGGTGTTTGCCTTTGCCTATTACTTCATGCACCACGCGCCCGGTTGGGGATCGCTGGCCGGCGAGTTCAGTGGCAGCCTGTTGGATTGTGCCTATTTTTCGTTCACAACATTTACGACGGTCGGCTTCGGCGACATCCACCCCGTCGGCCCCATTCGCTTTCTGACCGGCATCGAGGCGTTGACGGGGCTGGTGTTGATCACCTGGACCGCCTCGTTTCTATTTCTTGAAATGCAGCGCTACTGGACTGTGCGGTGACGGCGAGCAATGAGGGGCCTCGGCCATGTGTGGCTGACCGGTGGCACTCGCGCTGCTAAGGTAGCGTTCTACATTGCATCAGGAGCTTTTATGTCCACCTTGACCGAGCTTGCCGCTCAGCTGGGCCGTGCGCTCCACCATCGCGCTGCACAAGTGACAACAGCCGAGTCCTGCACCGGGGGAGGCATTGCCGAAGCCATTACCCGTATTTCTGGCAGTTCGGCATGGTTCGAAGCTGGTTTCATCACCTATTCCAATCTACAGAAAACCCGTCAGCTGCAAGTGCCGGAACACTTGTTTTCCGAGGTGGGTGCAGTGAGCTGCGAAGTGGTCGAAGCGATGGTGCGCGGGGCGCAAGCCGCTAGCGGGGCGCGGTATGCCGTTGCGGTTAGCGGCGTAGCGGGGCCGGGCGGTGGCTCGCCGGAAAAGCCCGTCGGTACGGTGTGGTTGGCCTGGGCTCGCGACGATGAGCGGTTCTCAAGGCGCTTCCAGTTCGACGGCGACCGGCAGGCCGTTCGTGAACGGAGTGTCGAGGCGGCGCTCGTCGGATTGATCCGCCTTGTGTCCGGAGAAAATCCGAGTCAGGGCTAGGCGCTTGTTTTAGCCTATGCTCTAATACTGTCTACTTATACAGTTGTCGTGGCCTCTGGCCCTCTTGATCAAGTGAGGATTGTAATGGACGAGAACAAGAAGCGCGCCTTGGCTGCCGCCTTGGGCCAGATCGAAAAGCAGTTCGGTAAAGGCGCGGTCATGCGCATGGGCGATCATGATCGCCAGGCGATACCTTCGATTTCCACCGGCTCGCTGGGCCTGGATATTGCCCTTGGCATAGGCGGCCTGCCTAAAGGCCGGATCGTCGAGATCTACGGTCCGGAGTCGTCGGGTAAGACCACCATGACGCTGTCCGTTATCGCCGAAGCCCAGAAGGCCGGCGCCACTTGCGCTTTCGTCGACGCCGAGCATGCGCTTGATCCCGATTACGCTGGCAAGCTAGGCGTCAATGTCGACGACCTGCTGGTCTCGCAGCCTGATACGGGCGAGCAGGCGTTGGAAATCACCGATATGCTGGTGCGCTCCAATGCGGTTGACGTGATCATCGTCGACTCCGTAGCGGCTCTGGTTCCCAAGGCGGAAATCGAAGGCGAGATGGGTGATACCCACGTCGGCCTCCAGGCGCGGCTGATGTCTCAGGCGCTGCGTAAAATCACCGGTAACATCAAGAACGCCAACTGCCTGGTTATCTTTATCAACCAGATCCGCATGAAGATCGGCGTGATGTTCGGTAGCCCGGAAACCACTACTGGCGGTAACGCACTGAAGTTTTATGCATCGGTTCGTCTCGACATTCGCCGTACCGGCGCGGTGAAGGAAGGCGATGAGGTGGTCGGCAGCGAAACCCGCGTCAAAGTCGTCAAGAACAAGGTAGCGCCACCGTTCCGTCAGGCCGAGTTCCAGATCCTTTACGGCAAGGGCATCTACCGTAATGGCGAGGTTATTGATCTCGGCGTTCAGCAGGGGCTGGTCGAGAAATCGGGAGCCTGGTACGCCTACAAAGGCAACAAGATCGGGCAGGGCAAGGCTAACGCTGCCAAGTATCTGGAAGAGAACCCGGAGATCGGTCGTGAAATCGAACAGCAGATTCGCGATAAGCTGCTGGTGGTTTCGCAGAACAACAAGGCCAATCCGGTCGTAGAAGATCTGGCCGAAGCTGACTTCTAAGCAGCATGCCGGTCGTGCTCGACACCCCCGCCGCGGTGCGGCGGGCTGCAATGGACCTACTGGCCCGGCGCGAACACGGGCGAATGGAGCTAAGCCGTAAGCTGCGCTCGCGCGGTGCTCCGGCTGATCTCATCGAGCCAGCGCTGGAGCGGCTGGCTGATGAGGGGCTGCTCAGTGAGGCCCGTTACCTCGAAAGCTTTGTGCGGATGCGCGCCAATGCGGGCTATGGCCCATTGCGCATACGCGAGGAGCTGACCCAGCGAGGTCTGCCACGAGAGGATGTCGAGCAGGCGTTGCGAGACAGCGGCTTTGACTGGGGTGAGCAGCTGCGCGACGTCTGGTTGCGAAAGTTTGGTGAATTGCCAGGCGATCAACGCGAAAGGGCCCGCCAGGGGCGCTTCCTGAGCTATCGGGGTTATCCGCTGGATTTGATCGGGCGCCTCCTACGGGGCGCTTCGTTGGACTGATCTGGGTTCGATAGCTGTGTCAGCGTTGTCCGTTTGTAACCGCGTCATTTTCAGTCGTCCGTACCCAGCGACGATGCCCAGTGTTCCTTGGTATTGATGAAGTCGGTCAGCTCTCGCAGCCGGCCATGGTCCCGCCCGTTGAAAACGAAACACAGCCTGGGTAACGGCTGCAGTTCCGGCTCGTCCAGCTCCATGTCGCCGCACGCTTGCTGCTCGAAGCCGCCTTTGAGACAGAGGTCGGCGAACTGTTCGTTCATATGAGACATTGCCGCATCGCTCAGTACATGGTTGATACGCATGACGAAGCGATCCTTCAGCCATCGGCTTGAATGGAAGTTGCTATAGAAGTGATCGATCTCGGCGGCAGCGTCCTCGGCAGTGTCCACAAGGCGCATCAATCGCATGTCGGTCGGCAGAATGTAGCGATTCCCTTCCAGCTGGTGGCGCATAAAGCTCAGCGCGTCTTTCCAGAACGTGCCTCCTGGCTCGTCCAGCAGAATGATGGGGACGAGCGGGCTTTTGCCCGTTTGGACCAGGGTAAGAACTTCGAGGGTTTCGTCCAGCGTGCCGAAACCACCGGGACAAAGCACCAAGGCATCCGCCTCCTTGATGAAAAACAGCTTACGTACAAAGAAGAAGTGAAAGGACAGCAGGCGGTCGGTGCCGTCCACCACAGGATTGGCGTGCTGCTCGAAGGGCAGGGTGATGTTCAGCCCAAGGCTATTATCCATGCCGGCGCCTTCATGGGCCGCCGCCATGATGCCGCCTCCAGCACCCGTGACCACCATCAGGTCATGGCGGGCCAGGGTTTTGCCGAGTTCACGTGCAAGTGCATAAAGGGGATGCTCGATAGGCGTGCGTGCCGAGCCAAAAACAGTCACCTTTCGGCGTCGCTTGAACTGATCGAGCCGGCTAAAAGCATGCTCCATTTCGCGCATGGTCTGTAACAGGATCTTGGCATCCCAACGGCTTCGGTCGGCTTGTGCCATTCGAATTACAGTCACCAGCATTTCCCGATATAGAGGCCGGTTTTGGCTGCTTTCGGGTACAACGAGCGCCACCAGTTCATCGATTTTCTTCGACAGCTCCGCACCGCTGGTCTTGAAGTGTCGCGACAGATAGTCGTCCGGCTCGAAAGGCATAACGTCTCCCTTGTATTGAATTGCGCGCAGCTGCTGCCAATGTCAATAGTGGTAGATGGGTAGCGACTTGGACGCATGGTTACCGCTAACGATAGCGTAGCGCTTGGGCCCTGGGTGACAGGCCGCGCTGCGGGGCCCCCTTCGTGGGCGCATGGACGGGGACTGTGTGCTCTGGGCTCGAGCCTGTGCGTCCCGAGTTAGCACGCACTCCCGTCGGGCCGGTATGGGCGTTTTCTTATTACGTGCTGCGACCGGCCTCGCTATTGCCGCTTCAAACTGCTTCGGACAACAGGGCGAGGGAGGCCGAGCATAGTGCGCTAACGTCGTCGAGTCGCTCCAAGGCGGCTCGAGGTGTGTTCAACATATCAGCAATCGTTGGCGCGGTAGCGCTCGGTAGTGATTGGCTTTTTGCTTTGGTATTCACTGAACTCGAAGCGCAACACTGCACCCTGATTCATCAGCTGCCGCAACCCTTCATTGTTGCAAACGCTGGCAGCGAGCTGGGTGCGGACCTGCTTGGGGTTGTCACGCATTTCTGCGGCGTGGCGTGGCTGGACACTGAGGTGGTTAACCAGTTCGTTGCCGTCGACGCTATAACCCTCGTCGAGGATGTCGGAGTTGATCGCACGAGGGGTGCCTACACTGCTTTCGCGGGCAACTTCGTCGAGCAATTGACCGAGCGGTTGATCCTGCGCCGAAGCGGTGTGAGCGAATGGCAAAGCGAGGCATAGCGTGAGGAGCGAGGTTAGACGGTACATGGTGTTCTCCTGATGACTGCCGTCGTTCGACCGGTGCCAGTCGGGACGGTTCATCGGCTGCCAAGCTTTGCCGGCGGGCTGGTAAACTGCCGTCCCTTTTAGGCCGATCGTATATCCATGTCTCATGCTGTGATTCGTCTTCGCGAGGCGCGTCTGGCGCGTAGCGCCAAGCCTTTTATCGCGCGCGGCTCGCGTACGCCCCGCTGCACTCGCTGTCGGATCGCTGTCAGTCATTGTTTATGCGCCTGGCAGCCAACGGTGGCGACCAAAAGTGCAGTCTGCCTGATCATGCACGATATCGAGCCGTTGAAGCCAAGCAATACCGGATGGCTGATTGCCGATATCGTCGCGGATACCTACGCCTTTACGTGGCAGCGGACGGGTGTCGAGCCTGCTCTGCTGGAGCTGCTATCCGACCCGAGATATCAGCCGGTCGTTGTTTTTCCAGGCGAGTACGCCGAGCCTGGCCGAGTGGTATCAGACATCAATGTTGCGCAAGGAAAGCGTCCGTTGTTCATTCTGCTTGATGCGACCTGGACCGAAGCGCGCAAGATGTTTCGTAAAAGCCCATACCTGAACCAGTTGCCAGTGCTGAGCCTGCAGGCCGACGTACTGTCGCGTTACCGTCTGCGCCGCTCGACGCGTAGCGAGCATCTGTGTACTGCGCAAGTCGCTGCGTTGTGCCTTGGATTGGTGGGAGACCAGCAGGGCGCAGAAGCGCTGGATACCTGGCTAGATGCCTTTACTGACCATTACCTGGGCGCGAAGCATCATCGTCAGCCTGACTTCGATGATGAGACTCATCGCGCTCTTGTTGCTCTGGGCGGGCAATAATACTCGGATCAGTGCCGGGCCACCGGCGGTATCTCGTTATCTACAACCACAGGGACGTCTTTCCGTGGCCAGAGTTGTGCAGCGAGCATGCCAATGAACATCAGTGCGCAGCCGAGATAACCACGCGGGTTGAGGCTTTCGTCTAGCAGTAACGCCCCGGCAATTGCGGCGAACACGGCTTCGAGTGAGAGAATGATCGCGGCATGTGAGGCGATTGCATGCTTCTGCGCCACGACCTGCAAGGTGTAGCCCACCCCAACAGCGAACATGCCGCCGTAGATCAATGCAGGCGCGGCTAGCCAGATGCTGTTCAGACTGGCCTGTTCGAAGAACGCCGCCAGCACCAGGCTGACAACCGCACAGGTGACGAACTGCAAGAAGGCTAGGCGGATGGCGTCATGGCGACCAACGAAAAAACTCACCAGCAGCACATGAACGCCCCACACGAAGGCTCCTGCAAGCTGTATCCAGTCGCCAGATGCAACTTGAAAATTCTCGTCGATGCTAAGCAATGCCATGCCGACCACCGCGAGGATCGCGCCCACCCAAGTCCCCATTCCGGTCCTGTGACCAATGGCCAGGCCCAGCAATGGCACGACGATGACATACAGCCCGGTGATAAAGCCTGAGTTGGTCACGCTGGTGAACAGCAAGCCGACCTGCTGCAGGTTGATGCCGACAGTGAGCGCGAGGCCCATGCAGATACCGCCGATCAGCAGCCCACGCTCAAGGAACGGTTTCTGTCCTGCGGCGCCTCGGCCCTGATGCACCAGCAATGGCAGCAGCACGAGCGCGCCCAAGGCGAAGCGCAACCCAGTGAACAGAAACGGGCCGATGTTCTCCATACCGATCCGCTGTGCGACGAATGCGCTACCCCAGATCATGGCCGTAATGAGCATCATAAAGTCAGCGCGAAGGGCTTGTTTACGCATCTTTCAACTCGCGTGCAGAAAGCCGGTAACTCTGCATCAAAGCGGTGTAATTGGCCACAATTGCCGTCATTCGCCTCTCGCTCAAGTGATTTAATGCGCAACGGTGATCGAATTTCCCGTGGTGGCGCGATATCATCATCGCGGTTATCCGAGCATATTGCGGGTTCTTACCGTCCTGATTGTCAGCATCCGGCTCAGGCTGGTGAAAGCGCCAATAAAAACTACAGGTCCGCCATGGCTGCTTACGAAATCCTTATCGCTGATGATCATCCCCTGTTTCGCAGTGCGCTACAGCAAGCATTGACGCTTGGTCTGGGCGATGGGGTGCGGCTGTCCGAGGCGGCTAGCATCGCCGAGCTCGAAGCCCAGCTGACTCGAACCTCCGATTGGGATCTGGTTCTGCTGGACCTGAACATGCCCGGCGCCTATGGATTTTCTGGGCTGGTGTTGCTCCGGGGGCAATACCCTCAACTGCCAGTCGTGATGATTTCTGCTCAGGAAGATGCTGCGGTGGTGGCGCGTTCGCGCGAGTTTGGCGCCAGTGGTTTCATTCCCAAGTCCAGCTCGTTGGAGACGATTCAGCAGGCGGTTCGCGTCGTGCTTGAAGGCGACGTCTGGTGGCCAAGCAATATCGATGAGGTTGCGCATGTAAGCGCAGAAGCCAAGGCTGCCAGCGAAGGTCTTGCGAGCCTCACGCCTCAACAGTTCCGCGTGCTGACGATGGTGTGTGACGGTTTGCTGAACAAGCAGATCGCCTACGAGCTCAGCGTGTCCGAAGCGACCATCAAGGCGCACGTTACGGCGATCTTCCGAAAGCTGGGCGTCCGTACGCGTACCCAGGCTGCGCTTCTGCTGCAGCAGATGGGCTCGATTCCTGGCACCTGATCCCAGCATAGGGCGCCGGTTCATGCAGCTGCGATTGGAGGCGTCGGTCAGGCAATCGTGGGCAACACGATCTCATCACTTCGTCGCACGCCGGCTGTTAGTGCTCGGCATTGCTCGACGAATTCCCGCATCGCGGCAGTTTGAAACTTCAATGAGTGCCAGATGAAGTAGAACTGTCGAGACAGATCAAGTTCGGGCGTTTCGAGAGCAACCAGGCTGCCGCGGCGGAACGCGTCGCGCAGAGCCAGCCGAGAGATACAGCCTATCCCGAGGCCGGATTCGACGGCCCGCTTGATCGCCTCGGTATGCTCGAGCTCAAGGCGAATGTTCAGTTTGGCGGGATGGTGGCGCATGGCGTGATCAAACGTCAGGCGTGTACCGGAGCCCTGTTCTCGGAGTATCCATGCTTCACGAGACAGCTGTTCCACGCTCACCTCGGTGTGTCCCGCCAGTGCATGCTGTGGGGCACAGAACACCACCAGTTCGTCCTCGACCCATGGCAGTACCTCAATCTCCGGGTGCTGGCAGTCGCCTTCAATCAGACCGAGATCAAGTTCGTGTTGCGCAACCTGTTGGACAATATGTGCAGTGTTATGTACATGCAGTTTTACTCTGCATTCAGGGTGCCGTTGCATGAAGCCCCCAATCAACAGGGTGGCGAGGTAGTTGCCGACCGTAAGCGTGGCCCCAACGCTGAATGAGCCGAAACCGGTTTTGCCGGCCAGCAGGTCCTCGATGGCTTTGGCTTGGTCGAGCAGGCCCACCGCCTGCGGAAGGAGCTGGTGGCCCAGCGCATTCAGCCACAACCGCTTGCCTGCGCGGTCGAAGAGTTGGCAGCCTGACTGACGCT
Organism: Stutzerimonas stutzeri; assembly: GCF_051028275.1. Lineage (GTDB taxonomy): Bacteria > Pseudomonadota > Gammaproteobacteria > Pseudomonadales > Pseudomonadaceae > Stutzerimonas > Stutzerimonas stutzeri_AS. The sequence continues at coordinate 3,024,440 of NZ_CP069269.1, read as the reverse complement.
CCAGCTCGGCCAGTGACGTACTGGTTGCCGATTGTGATAGGGAAAGGCTCTCTGCTGCGCGTGAAACGCTTTCGTATCGCGCAAAAGCAACGAAAACCTGAAGCTGACGGAGCGTGAAATGCATATCTATATAACCGATAACATATATCGTTAATATTCGTTTAGCGGATATTAATCAGGTCGGTAAACTAGTAGCAATTATTGACGCGCCTGAGCGCGCTAGAAGGGGAAGACTTACATGAGCAACCTGAACGTCGAGCGAGTCCTCAGTGTGCATCACTGGAACGACACGCTGTTCAGTTTCAAAACCACCCGCAACCCGGGTCTGCGCTTTGAAAACGGCCAGTTCGTGATGATTGGCCTGGAAGTCGAAGGGCGGCCCCTGATGCGCGCGTACAGCATCGCCAGCCCTAATTACGAAGAGCATCTGGAGTTCTTCAGCATCAAGGTTCCGGATGGTCCGTTGACGTCTCGGCTGCAGCATCTCAAAGAGGGTGACTCGCTGATGGTCAGCCGTAAGCCGACGGGGACGTTGGTGCTGGACGATCTTCTTCCCGCCAAGCATCTGTATCTGCTCAGCACTGGCACCGGCCTGGCGCCGTTCATGAGCGTGATCCAGGATCCGGAAACCTATGAGCGCTTCGAGAAGGTAATCCTGGTTCATGGTGTTCGCTACGTGAACGAGGTGGCGTATCGCGAGTTCATCACCGAGCACCTTCCGCAGAATGAATTCTTTGGCGAAGCGCTCAAGGAAAAGCTGATCTACTATCCGACTGTCACGCGTGAGCCTTTCGAAAATCAGGGCCGTCTGACTGATTTGATGCGCAGCGGCAAGCTGTTCACCGATATCGGTCTGCCGCCAATCAACCCCGAAGATGATCGCGCGATGATATGCGGCAGCCCAAGCATGCTGGCTGAGACCAGCGAGGTGCTGGATAGCTTCGGGCTCAAGGCTTCACCTCGTATGGGTGACCCGGGTCATTATCTGATCGAGCGGGCCTTCGTCGAGAAGTAGCGTTCAGGGAGCAGAGAAGCCGGCTAGCGCGGTGCGCTTGCCGGTTTTTTTTATGGCCGGTTTTTTATAAATAGGCGCTACAACACTTCTTGAATTTTTGATCGCTGCCGCATGGGCAGGGATCGTTGCGACCGGCTTTCAGCGGGACCGTCGGATCGATGAAATACCAGCGCCCTTCATTCTGTACAAAGGCTGAACGCTCGTGCTGCGCATGCTCGCCTGCCACGTCATGCCAGCGCGCTGTAAAGCTCACCAGTGCGTGTTCAGGCTTGCCACCGAGCAGCTGACTGTCTTCCACCTCGAGCCCTAACCAGGTACTGGTCGCGCTCCATTCCTTCATCGCCTGTAGATCCAGAGATTGCTGCTGAGCAGGTAGCGTGGTGTTGCGCAGATAGTCGACAAGCCCAAGCACATAGGCGCTGTAGCGCGACCGCATGAGCTGCTCTGCACTGGGTGCAGGCAAGCCTGCGTGATAGCGGCCGCAGCACTCGGAAAGCCAATTGCCGCTGCCGCATGGGCAGGTTCTCGCTTGAACGGGATCGCTGGTCATCGTCAGTTCACCACCAGTATTTGCCGAACATTTGCGGATTTGCCCAGTACTTTGCATTAAGCCAGTCTGGAACCTGCTTGTAATCAAGGAGGTCGTAGGTGAAGAGAGTCAAGGTCTGTTCGTCGCGTTCGAACCGAGCACTGACCTGCAGCGCTAGGGCGTAGAAATCCGTGGCTTGCCAATCGCAAGCCTGCAGATCAACCAGCACCGCGATGCGGCTGGCATTGAGGTTGCGGATACCCCCAAGCAGTCGCAGGCCTTCTTGCTTTGGCAGATGCTCAAGACAGTCTGCGATAAGCGCCAGATCGTAGCGGCGATTGGCGAGGTCGTCCGGCAGAGGCCCAGTTTCTGCTCGGTTGATTTCGCTGCTTGGGTGGCTACGGCTGAATGCGTCAATCGCAGGAAGGTCACTGCGGCCGATGTGCAGCAAGCGTGCTGGAGAATATTGCTCCAGCAGCGCGGCCAATGTCTGTTGTGGGCTTTGTGATGAGCGAGTGGCGATCACACCGGGATCCTCGTTGTCAGGCGTCAATTACTGCGGATACGCAGCGCTAAGTGGCCTGGCCAAAGCGTAAAGACTAGCGCGGCAGCGCGTGCCGGCCTAGTCTCGTTATAACTGGAGTCGCTCATGCTCGTCCGCATGGCGCTCTGGCCGATCCCACATTAGGAGGCTTCAACGATGAGTAGCTTACGGACAGCAGTACCCGTGATTGCGATGACCACCATTCTGGCCGGCTGCGCCGGCGTGCAGAAAGAAGATTGGCCCAGCTGTGCGGCTGTCGGCGGTGTAACCGGCGCGGCGTTGGGTGCAATCGAAAGCAGCACCTATACCGGCTACGGCGCATTGATCGGTGGCGGCATGGCCGCCGCTTACTGCTGGGCTAACGGCACCGAGCAAGAAACCGTCGCGGTAGCCGAAACGGTCGAGCCTGAACCGATGGCCGAGCCGGAGCCAGAACCGGAACCAGTGCTGGAGGCGGTACGGGTAGAGCTGGACGTGAAATTCGACTTTGACAAGGCTACCGTGCGCCAGGACGCTTACGACGACATCGAAGTGCTTGCTGACTTCATGAAGCAGTACGACCAGACCTCCACCACCGTCGAAGGCCATACTGACTCCATCGGCACCGATGCGTATAACCAGCGTCTGTCGTCGCGTCGTGCTGAGGCTGTGCGTGATGTGCTGGTCGACCGTTACGGTATCGATGCCAATCGTCTCGAAGCCATTGGCTACGGCGAATCGCGTCCGGTCGCTGACAACTCGACCGAGCTGGGGCGCGCCATCAACCGTCGGGTTGAGGCTTCGGTCGAAGCCCGTCCTTAACGGTTAGCTCACAAAAAAACCGGGCATCAGCCCGGTTTTTTTTGCGCGCCTGTCAGAGCATGGGGCGTGCGCTTGCGAGGGCGACTATCCCCAAGCCGAGTAGCAGGTTAACGCCGACCAGCCTGCGAATCTGCCCAAGGGCAGCCCCGCCGTCCGGCCAGTTCTGCGCCGCAACGGCACGTTTGAGCGGCGGCAAATGCAAGAGCTGAATCCGCAGAAAAAGCGCCAGCATCACCACGAACAAGCCAGCCATGATGTGAACGTAGCGCGGTGCAGCGTCCATGTTGCCGAATTTGATATGCCACATGCCGATACCGCTTATCGGCAGAACCAGAAGCGTTATCCAGACCCACAGGAAGAATCGGCGAAACACTTCAACCCAGAGCTTCAGACGCTCGGGTGCCTGAAGTTCCGATACAGCGGCGGGGCGCAACACCATCCAGGCGAAAAACATTCCACCTACCCAAATCACCGCGGCCAGCACATGAAGCGAGTAAAGCACAGCGAAAGGGGTCATCTCTAAATCTCCGGTGGCGGATGGCTGAGTGCGCGTTATCATAGCGACCCTCTCGAAATACTGAAAATATATACAGCCCTAGCGCCCATGCTCAGCACCGAACTCAAGTCCCAGATCCAGGGCGCCTATTCCCGATTTCTTGAAGCCAAGGGCCTCAAGCCCCGCTATGGGCAGCGCCTGATGATTGCCGAAGTCGCGAAGGTTCTGGGCGCGATAGAGGCTGACGAGGAGGGGCGACGTGAGGGCGAGCCTGCAGTAGTGGCGGTGGAGGCGGGGACTGGTACTGGCAAGACCGTGGCCTACAGTCTCGCAGCGATTCCCACCGCCAAAGCGGCCGGCAAACGGCTGGTGATAGCGACCGCGACCGTAGCCCTGCAAGAGCAAATCGTGCACAAGGACCTGCCAGACCTGATGCGCAACAGCGGGCTGAATTTCTCGTTCGCACTTGCCAAGGGCCGCGGCCGTTATCTGTGCTTATCCAAGCTCGACGTGCTGTTGCAGGAGGGGCATGCGCAGAGCGCAACGGCTCAGCTATTCGAGGAGGAAGGGTTTCATCTAGACGTAGACGAGCGTAGCCAGAAGTTGTTTGGCAGCATGATCGAAAAATTGGCCGGGAACCGCTGGGACGGTGATCGCGACAGCTGGCCCGAAGAGCTCGCTGATCCGGACTGGGCACGTTTGACCACCGATCACAGTCAATGCACGGGGCGCCATTGCCCGAATTTCCAGCAGTGCGCTTTCTACAAGGCGCGTGAAGGCATGACCAAGGTAGATGTGATCGTCACCAATCACGACATGGTGCTTGCCGACCTCGCGCTTGGCGGCGGCGCTGTCCTGCCGGATCCGCGCGATACGTTCTATGTCTTTGACGAGGGGCATCATTTGCCCGACAAGGCGATTGGTCATTTCGCTCACTTCACGCGCCTGCGCTCGACTGCAGATTGGCTGGCTCAGGTCGAGAAGAACTTGACCAAGCTCCTGGCACAGCATCCTCTGCCAGGTGATCTGGGGCGCCTCATCGAGGCGGTTCCCGAAATCGCGCGAGACTTGCGTAGCCAGCAGCAATTCATGTTCAGCGCTTGCGAGCAGCTCGCCGACTTCAAGGCGGGCGAGGATATGGAGGGTCGTGAGCGACCAAGGCATCGTTTCGTAGGCGGGATCGTCCCGGAACACTTGATCGAGCTTGGCATCGAGCTGAAAAAGGGCTTCGCCAAACTCACGGACTTGTTGACACGGTTGGCAGAGCTGCTTAAAGAAGCCATGGATGGCGAGGCGGGTGTCGGTATTGCCAGCCATCAGGCGGAAGAATGGTACCCATTGTTCGGTAGCCTGCTGACGCGTGCTCAAGGCAACTGGGAGTTATGGACTGCGTTTACCGTCGACGATCCGGAAGACAGCCCGCCGATGGCGCGCTGGCTGACTCTGGCTGAGGGCGGTGCATTGTTCGATATCGAGGTCAACGCCAGTCCGATTCTTGCGGCCGAAACGTTGCGGCGCAATCTCTGGAACGTCTGCTACGGCGCGCTCGTAACCTCAGCGACGCTAACCGCGCTCAATAGCTTCGATCGCTATCGCATGCGTGCAGGGCTGCCTCGCTGCGCAGTGACGGCAGTCGTACCGAGCCCATTCCACCATGCCGACGCCGGTGTGTTGCGCGTGCCCAATCTCAATGCCGACCCACGTGACGCAACGGCACACACCGCGGCCATCGTTCGCGACTTGCCAACGTTGGTCGAAGGGTCTCGCGGCACCTTGGTCTTGTTCTCGTCGCGCAAGCAGATGCAAGACGTCTTCGATGGGCTGGAGCGAGACTGGCGGCGGCGAGTGCTGATCCAGGGCAACCTGTCCAAGCAGGAGACGCTGAACAAGCACAAGGCGCGGGTCGCCGATGGTGAAGACAGCGTCCTGTTCGGGCTGGCCAGCTTTGCAGAGGGCGTCGACCTGCCTGGCGCCTATTGCGAACACGTGGTGATTGCCAAGATTCCCTTTGCGGTACCGGACGATCCTGTCGAGGCGGCGCTTGCCGAGTGGATCGAAGCGCGTGGCGGTAATCCGTTCATGGAAATCGCCGTGCCGGACGCATCGCTGCGGCTGGTCCAGGCGTGCGGTCGGTTGTTGCGCACCGAAGAGGACCGTGGATTGATCACCCTGCTGGACAGGCGAGTCGTTACTCAGCGCTACGGCAAGGCGATACTCAACGCGCTTCCGCCGTTTCGGCGTGAAATAGGTTAGCGGTCTGGCGCCACGATATGCGTCATCATTCGACACGTTGATAATTCGTTAGCCCAGCATTTCCTCTGTTCCATCGGTGTTGCGCGACGACCACAATGATTCAAACAATGATCGAGAGGGGTATCAACGTGCAGATCCAGGGTTACTTCGATCTACGTTTCGAGGCGGTCAGAGACCAATTCAGCGAGCTGTTCGAGCAGACTCAGCAGCGTGGCGCGGCGCTTTGCGTGAAGATTGCTGGCGAAACGGTCCTGGATCTTTGGGCAGGTGTTGCGGACAACGCAGGTGAGCAACCTTGGGAAACCGATACGCTGGTCAACCTGTTCTCCTGCACCAAGACCTTTGCGGCGGTTGCGGCGTTGCAGTTGGTTGAAGAAGGCAAGCTGCAGCTGGATGAACCTATCGCGCGCATCTGGCCAGAGTTTGCAGCCAACGGAAAGCACGCCATAACTCTGCGGCATGTGCTGAGCCATCAGGCGGGTCTGCCGGCTATTCGCCAGTCGCTGCCGGCAGAAGCCCTGTATGACTGGGATGCGATGACAGCTGCGCTGGCTGCTGAGAGCCCCTGGTGGACGCCTGGTGAAGGCCACGGCTACGCAGCGATTACGTACGGGTGGTTGCTGGGAGAGGTGATTCGGCGTGCCGATGGGCGCGAGCCGGGAGCGGCTATCGTAGCCCGTGTCGCCAGCCCGCTAGGTCTGGATTTCCACCTAGGGTTGGCGGAATCAGAATTTAATCGTGTGGGCTATCTGACCCGGCAGAAAAACAACTTTGGCGACGCGGCCGCCCAGCGATTGTTTCGTGCCATGACCGGTGATCCCGAGTCACTCAGCGCCCGTGCCTTCACCAACCCGCCGTCAGTCATGAACAGTGCCAACAAGCCGGAGTGGCGGCGGATGTCGCAGCCGGCCGCCAACGGACATGGCAACGCTCGAGCCCTTGCCGGTTTCTATGACGGGCTTCTGCAAGGTGACCTGCTTGACCCGGCGCTGCTGACAGAGATGACGCGTGAGCATTGTCTGGGTGAAGACCGTACGCTTCTTACCCGCACACGTTTCGCTCTAGGCTGCTGGCTCGACCAGCCGGACGTCGAGAACGCGACCTTTGGGATGGGGCCGGGCAGCTTTGGCCATCCGGGCGCCGGTGGTTGCATCGGGTTTGCCGATCCGCAACGTGACCTGGCGTTTGGCTTCGTTACCAATACGCTCGGCCCTTATGTGTTGATGGATCCGCGGGCTCAAGCTCTGGCGCGTTCAGTCAGGGCTTGTCTGGACTGAACCGCTCGTCTACTTACGTTGCCAGAACTTTTCATAACAATGACCTGCGTCCACAATTTGATGCAGATCCTTGCTTTAAGCTCTGGACTGCCAGTCAGTGCTCACATTTTCCACACACCTTCTTCGACGAGATCTGCTACATGAACCTGCTGAAAAGCGCCTCTCTGATAGTCTGCATGGCCGTCGCCGGCTGTAGTTCTAAAAGCGAAAAGCCGATCGAAGCGGTCGTGGCGCCTCAGCCGATAATTGACCATGCGTGGCTCGACGATTATGAGCCGCAGTTGCGTGAGGCAGTGAAGAACAGCAGTTTCGAGCTTGAGCGCCGTGATGGATTGTTGGTGGTCACCGCGCCGGTAGATGCTTCATTCAACCCGGATCGTCCGGGCATGCTGCTTCCGAAAACACTGGGCCCGATCAGTCGGGTAGCGAAACTCCTGGAACATGACGAGAAGACGGCAGTGATCATACTCGGGCATGCAGACAGCACTGGCTCGCTCGAACTCAACCGAGACATCAGTCGCAAGCGTGCCGGAGCTGTAGCCGCGATCTTCCGGCTTAGTGGGCTAAAACACGATCGGATGCGTATTCGTGGTTTGGGCCCGGATATGCCGCGTGCGTCCAACGAGCATGAGGAAGGGCGGGCACTGAATCGCCGGGTTGAGATGGTTTTGGCTCCCCAGGCGACACTGCTTTCATTGGTTGCCCAGTACAACAAGGCTCCGGAAGCCTCTGCCCAGGTCGCAGCTGCTGGCGTCACCAAGGCTGAGTGACGCTCGCTTTGCCCCGTGTTGCGCTGAGTCAAGTGGAGATGCAAGGCAGAACGGCTAAGATCTGGTTTCGACTTGTTCAGGAATCCTTGCGATGACTCAGACCCTGGCCGATATGCGCCGCGACTACACACGTGAAGGACTCAGCGAGGCGAATGCACCGGACGAGCCCTTCGGTCTTTTCCGTCGTTGGTTCGATGAGGCTGTTCAGACCGAGCAGCCGCCCGTAGAACCGAACGCCATGACGCTTGCCACTGTTGATGCCGAAGGTCGCCCGCATTGCCGCGTACTTTTGCTCAAGGCGCTGGATGACAGAGGCTTCACCTTCTTCAGTAACTACGACAGTGCAAAAGCCGAGCAGCTTGAGGCCTGTCCATTCGGCGCGATGACGTTTTTCTGGCCGACGCTCGAGCGACAAGTGCGGATCGAGGGGCGGGTCGAGAAGGTCAGTGCTGCCGAATCGAATGCCTATTATCAGGTGCGCCCATTGGGTAGTCGTCTGGGTGCATGGGCGTCACCGCAGAGCCGGGTGATACGCGATCGCGCCGAACTCGAACGGCTGCTCGCGGAAACGGAGCAACGGTTCCTCGACGAGGCCCCACAATGCCCACCGCACTGGGGCGGCTACCGCTTGCTGCCTGAGCGCATAGAATTCTGGCAGGGGCGGCCGAGCCGACTTCACGATCGTCTCAACTTCCGCCGCGTCGCCAGTACGTGGCAGCGTGAGCGTCTCGCTCCCTAGCGATGCGGACTTTCCCATCTTTGCCTACGAGACCGGTAGCTTCCGGTCACTCTCTATGGGCCAGCGTCATAGCGCTGTAGTTCACCTTCCAGCCAGCCTTGTAGTTCCCTTCGCTTCACGTTCAAGGTTTGGGCTGCCGCTAGGCGCTGCAAGATCCATTCGCGCTTGGCGTTGTCGCTTCCGGCCAGCGACAGCGCCAGGTCGCGATCAGCCCAACGCCTGAACTGAAGGAACAACCAGCCATGGAATACGAGTCCGGCAAGGGTGGTTACTGCAACGATGACATAATCCATGTACGGTCTCAGAAACGGCTTGAACAGGCTTCATACATGCGGCAGGGGATCGCCTCGGGTAAAGTACGGTCCTAGTTGGAAGAATGCTGAGTTACGCCGAGGTAATTGCCAAGCGAATCATCGCCGCACCCGGCAGGCCAGCGAATCGGGATAAGCACTCGTTTCCCAGGAGAGTACCTATGCGCAACTCTATCCTTGTTGCTTCGTTTACCGCTGTAGCGCTTGCTGTTGGCGGTTGCACCTCAAACCTTACCGGCGATACTTATTCCCGCGATGAGGCTAGGACCGTTCAAACGGTGCGTTATGGCACCATCGAGTCATTGCGTCCTGTCAAACTGGAGGGGACCAAGACGCCCATTGGCACTGGGGCAGGGGCTGTAGTAGGCGGTATCGCCGGAAGTGGCGTGGGTGGAGGACGCGGCAGTGCGGTTGCGGCAGTCATCGGTGCGCTTGCAGGCGGCATGCTGGGGTCAGCTGCGGAAGAGGGCATCACTCGTGCACAGGGCGTCGAAATCACGGTGCGCGAAGATGACGGCAATATGCGAGCGTACGTCCAAGAGGTTGAGCCTAACCAAGTGTTTAAGGTTGGCCAGCGTGTACGGATCATGACGGTGAACGGCACCAGCCGTGTTGCTCCCTGACCCCATTGGTATTTCCGGCCTTCTAGCGAGGCTGCTTGGTGCCTGATAGGGCGCCGTTCGAGCATAGTTGCAGGGCTGTGTCGTATCGATCGGGTGAATTTGACTAGGCGCTTGGCTTAATGCAGAGGCGTGGCGAGACTGCGGCAGGTGGCAGTCTCGCTACGCCTTTCGTTTTTAGAAATACATCCAACCATGACGGTAGAGCGGCTGGTATGGATAATCCACTGACCTGCCATGCCATTTGGGCCGAAATCTGGCCTATCAAGGAATTTGCTGCCGTGCGCTTTCACGGCTATAGGGGTTTTTGCTCATGGCGCTTGCGCTGATAATCGCTCTGCCATTCCTGGGTATCTGCCTGCCACTGTTGCTTGAGCGTTTTGGGCGGTCTGCCTGTGCCTTTGGTGCGGCGCTGGCGCCACTGATTGCCCTGGTGCTGCTGCTGTCCAAACGCGCTGCGGTTTTTGGTGGCGAAACGGAAATATTTTTCGTGCCCTGGCTCCCTGCTTTGGGTCTGAATCTGAGCCTCCGGCTAGACGGCCTCGGATTCCTTTTCGCCTTGCTGATTCTGGGCATTGGCCTGCTCGTCATTCTCTACGCCCGTTATTACCTGGCTAAAAGCGAGCCCATGGGGCGATTCTTCGGCTTTTTTTTGCTGTTCATGGGCGCCATGCTTGGCGTCGTGCTGGCCGAAAACCTCTTGTTGATGCTGATGTTCTGGGAGCTCACCAGCCTATCCTCATTCTTGCTGATCGGCTTCTGGAGCCATCGTTCTGATGCACGGCAGGGCGCGCGCATGGCGCTCGCGATCACTGGAGGCGGCGGTTTGGCCCTGCTGGCGGGCATTCTGTTGATTGGTCATATCGTTGGTAGCTTCGAGCTCAGCGCCGTGCTCGCATCCGGAGATCTGATTCGCGGGAACGCGCTGTATCCGATCACGTTGATTCTGGTGCTGCTGGGTGTTTTTACCAAGTCGGCGCAATTTCCATTTCATTTCTGGCTGCCACAGGCCATGGCTGCACCTACGCCGGTTTCTGCCTTTTTGCATTCGGCTACCATGGTCAAGGCTGGTGTATTTCTGCTGGCGCGCCTGTACCCGGCGCTGTCGGATTCGGAATGGTGGTTCTACCTGGTCAGCCTGACGGGGCTCTCAACGCTGTTGCTGGGCGCCGTAATGGCACTGTTCCAGCACGACCTCAAAGGTTTGCTGGCCTACTCGACCATCAGCCACCTGGGTCTGATCACACTGTTGTTCGGCCTTGATTCGCGAATGGGCGCAGTGGCCGCCATCTTCCACATCATCAACCATGCGACGTTTAAAGCCTCGTTGTTCATGGCTGCCGGCATCATTGACCATGAAACCGGTACGCGCGATATGCGCCGTGTCAATGGAATGCTCAAGTACATGCCGCATACCGCAGCGCTGGCGATGGTGGCGTCGTTGGCGATGGCGGGCGTCCCTCTGCTCAATGGCTTCTTGAGCAAGGAGATGTTCTTCGCCGAAACGCTCGATCAGCATCTGCTTGGCAGTTTCTACTGGACCATACCCGCTCTGGCGACGTTGGCGAGTGCGTTCTCCGTCGCCTATTCGCTGCGTTTCGTGCATGACGTGTTCTTCAACGGCGAGCCGATCGACCTTCCGAAGTACCCGCCGCATGAGCCGGCGCGTTACATGAAGATTCCGGTCGAAATTCTGGTGCTGCTTTGCCTGCTGGTGGGTACCTTGCCGGCCTATACGGTGGCGCCGTTGCTTGCCGCGGCAGTTGCGGGGAGCCTCCACGGCGATGTGCCTGAATACAGTCTCGCCATATGGCATGGGTTCAACCTGCCGCTCGCGATGAGTTTTGTCGCGCTGGGTGGCGGTCTGCTGATCTATTCGATGCGCAAATGGGCGTTTCGCTGGTACGAAGGGCTGCCGCGAGTCGATTCGCTGGAGGTTTTCTCCAGAGTGGTAAGCGACATCGCCGGTGCGGCATGCTGGATCACCATGCGGCTCGAGACTGGTTCACTGCAGCGCTATCTGGCGCTTATGCTGGCCAGCTCGCTGGTGTTGGTGGTGTATGCGCTGACACCGTTGGAAGCATTGCGTGGCCCGGTTGAACTGACGCCGCTGGATGGCATCACGGTGTTTGGCTTGTTCCTTCTGGGCCTGAGTTCCGTTCTGACGGTCATCTTCCACCGCCGCCGGTTGACGGCGCTGATTGTGCTCAGCGTGGTGGGGCTGATGGTGTCCCTTGCATTCGCACGTTTCTCTGCTCCAGACCTGGCCTTGACTCAGCTGTCAGTCGAGGTAGTGACGATCATCCTGCTGATCCTTGCGCTGTTCTTCATGCCCGACCGCACGCCTGTCGAGTCGAGCAGTTTGCGCAGTTTCCGAGATCTGGTCCTTTCAGCGACGTTCGGCACCATGGTAGCTCTGCTGGCTTATGCTGTGCTGACGCGCCCTTACGACAGTATCGCTTCGTTCTTTCTCGAGAACAGCGTGTCGGGCGGCGGCGGAACCAACGTGGTCAACGTGATTCTGGTCGACTTCCGCGGCTTCGATACCCTGGGCGAGATCGCCGTCCTGGCGATTGCGGCTGTAGGTATCTACGGCTTGCTGCATGGGTTACGCCTACCGCATCCGGTACGTGATTACGGAGGTCGTTTGTGGTCGACGGATCGCCACCCACTGGTACTGGATACTCTCTCACGCGCATTGCTGCCGATGGCTTTGCTGGTCTCGGCGTTCATTTTCCTACGGGGTCACAATCTACCCGGTGGTGGCTTCATTGCGGGTCTGATCACAGCTGTCGCGTTGATCCTTCAATACATCTCGCACGGCGTGGTTTGGGCTCAGAAGCGCCAACCGTTCAGCTACCACGGTATGGCGGGGCTGGGTGTGATGATCGCGGGACTGACAGGTTTGGGTAGCTGGCTATTCGGACGACCGTTCCTGACATCGGCCTTCGATCATTTCCATTTCCCCCTGATCGGGGAGTTCGAACTGGCCACCGCGATGATTTTCGACCTGGGCGTCTACATGACGGTCGTGGGCGCGACCTTGCTCATACTGTCCAACATCGCCCATGTGAGCCAGGACGAGTCGTGCAAGGAGGTCCTCTGATGGAAGCGGTTTTTGCAATAACACTCGGGGTCATGATGACCAGTGGCGTATATCTGTTGCTGCGGGCGCGTATCTTTCCTGTCGTCATGGGGCTGACCCTGATCTCCTATGCGGTCAACCTGTTTATCTTTGCCATGGGTCGTCTGAGCACTGGCGCGCCGGCGGTCATCGGGCGGAGCGCCCAGTATGGCGATCCGCTGCCGCAAGCCTTGGTACTGACGGCAATCGTGATCGGTTTCGCCATGACCGCGTTCGTGGTGATCCTGTCGCTGCGCGGGCTTGGCGAACTACGAACTGATCATGTGGATGGGCGGGAGCCGCGCGAATGAACCATGCGTTGATCCTTCCGATCCTGCTGCCGCTGTTCGCAGGCTGCTTATTACTGGTCGGCCATCGTCGAGAGAGTTCTTTCAAGCGTGTCGTATCGGTTGCCTCGACCTGGCTACTGATGCCGCTCGCGCTTTGGTTGCTCTATCAGGCTGACAGTGGCGTACTGTTGGTCTATCAGCTGGGCGACTGGCCGGCGCCGTTCGGCATCATGTTGCTGCTGGATCGTTTGAGCGCGTTGATGCTACTGGTGACAGCCATCCTCGCCGCGTTTTCCGTGCTCTATGCCATACGCGGCGACGATGAACGCGGCCCCAATTTCCACGCCTTGTTTCAGTTCCAACTCGTAGGCATCAACGGCGCGTTCCTCACTGGTGACCTGTTCAACCTATTCGTGTTTTTCGAAATCCTGCTGATTTCCTCATACGCCTTGCTTGTTCATGGGCACGGATCGAGGCGCGTCAAAGCTGGGATTCACTACGTCGTGTTGAACCTGCTGGGCTCATCGCTGTTCCTGATAGGCGTGAGTATGCTCTATGGCTTGACCGGCACGCTGAACATGGCAGACCTGGCTATTCGGGTGAGTGCTGCCGCTCCCAATGAGGCGCCGCTGTTAGCTGCTGCCGGCTACCTGCTGTTGGTGGTGTTCGCGCTCAAGGCCGCCATTCTACCGCTGTATTTCTGGCTGCCCCGTGCCTACGCCTCTGCTACTGCCCCGGTCGCCGCTCTATTTGCGATCATGACCAAGCTTGGTCTCTACGCAATCGTACGGGTCTTCACGTTGGTATACGGTGCCGAGGCAGGCGTGCTGAACGGCATGGTGCTCGACTGGCTGTGGCCGTTGTCCATGCTTACCCTCGCCGGCGGCGTGCTCGGTGCCTTGGCAGCGCGAAACCTGCAGATCCTGCTGTCCTATCTGGTTGTGGTTTCAGTAGGCACGTTGCTGGCAGGGATCGCACTGGGCACTGTGGAAGGGTTGTCTGCTGCCTTGTATTACCTCATCCACAGTACCCTGGTTGCGGGCGGCCTGTTCCTTTTAGCTGATGTGATTGCAAGGCAGCGGGGCGATACCGCTGCGGAACTGATCACCGCTCCAGCGTTGCGGCAGCCGCTAATGCTTGGCGCATTGTTCTTTGCTGCCGCCATATCAGTGGCCGGCTTGCCGCCGTTTTCCGGTTTTTTAGGGAAAGTGATGCTGCTTCGTGCCGTTCCCCCCGGCATCGATGCGATAGCGCTCTGGCCAGTGGTGTTGATTGGCGGGTTGGGCATGGTCCTGACTCTAGGCCGTGCGGGTAGCATGATCTTCTGGCGTTCGAGCGATGCGGCGAGTGTCGGCAGGCCTGCCGACACCATTCGAGTCGCAGCATGCGTTGGTTTGCTGTTCGGTAGCGTCGTACTGGTTTTAGCCGGTGCGCCGATCCAATCTTATGTGGATGCCGCGGCCAACCAGCTGTTCGACCTCAAGCCTTATTTGCAGATCATTCAGGGGGGTGCCGCTTGAAATCTCGTTTTCTGCCCAACCTGCCATTGACCCTTTTGCTCACGGCATTGTGGCTCTTGCTCAATAACACGATCAGTTTCGGGCACCTTTTGCTCGGGCTTTTTCTCGGCTGGGGCATCCCGCTGCTGGTCAGTGGATTTCTCATCGACATCCCCGCGGTACGCCGGCCGCTCAAGCTCTGTACGTTCATGTTGAAGGTGTTTTACGACATCACAGTCGCCAATCTACATGTGGCGAAGCTGGTGCTGGGCCCGCGTAGCCATTTGCAGCCGGCGTTCATCGAGGTGCCGATGGCAATTGAGCATCCTTTCGTCCTGGCGGTGCTCACCAGCATCATTTCGCTGACGCCCGGGACGGTGTCAGCCTCGTTGCGAGCCGATCACAAGGTGCTGCTTGTTCATGCGCTCGATGCGCCCGATATTGAAGCCATGGTGGCTGAAGTGAAGAACCGTTACGAAGCGCCGCTGTTGGAGATATTCGAATGCTCACATACGTGATCCCCTTGTGTATGGCAATCGTCGGGCTCGCGGCGGCGCTGAATGTGATTCGTCTGATCATGGGGCCGGATATGCCGGATCGGGTTCTGGCCCTCGATACGCTCTATATCAATGCGTTGGCGATGATCGTCCTGTTTGGCATCTGGCTGGCGTCAGACCTGTTTTTCGAAGCTGCTCTACTGATTGCGGTGATGGGCTTCGTCAGTACCGTTGCAGTGGCCAAGCACCTATTGCACGGCGACATTATTGACTAAGGAACACCTATGCCATTCTGGGTCGAGTTGTTAGTGAGTGTTTTTTTGGTAATCGGCAGCCTGTTTGCTTTGGTTGGAGCGTTTGGTCTGTACCGTTTGCCGGATTTCTTCACCCGTCTGCACGGGCCGACCAAGGCCACTACGCTGGGGGTTGGGGGAATCGTAATCGCGTCGATGATCTTCTTTAGCAATCAGGGCGATGGCCTCAGCTTGCACGAGTTGTTGATCACGATGTTCCTGTTCCTGACCGCTCCGGTCAGCGCGCATGTACTCGCCAAGGCCGCGATGCAGCAAAAGCTGCCTCATACGGCCAGGACGCGTGGTAAGCCCTGGGACTGAAAGGGCTTGAGGGCGTAGTCAGCGCTGGCTCGCCCAGTTAGATGACCAGGCTGCTGGGTGAGGGTTGATGCTCATTGTCCTGGGACAACTGCTTGACCAGCGCCTGTTGAAGCTGGATGCAGAGCTGTGGATCCGAGAGCGGCTCATTATCAGCATTGGTTACGAAGAACACGTCTTCGACCCGCTCGCCTAGAGTCGCGATCTTGGCGTTCTGTACCGAAAGATCGAAGTCTAGAAACAGCTGCCCAATGCGCGCCAGCAAGCCCGGTCGGTCGGGCGCAACGACCTCGATGATGGTCTGGGGTCGCTGTGTATCGTTGTGGATGGTGACCTGCGGTGGAAAAGCGAAATGCTTGAGCTGTCGTGGCACCCGCTTCTGGATGATCGTCAGATAATCATCCGGATTGCGGAGTGCAGCGATCAAGCCTTTGCGGATTTCTTCGGTGCGTTCCGCGTCGTTGCCGATCGGGGTGCCGTCGGCATCGAGCACGATATAGGTGTCTAGCGTGAACTGACTGCTCGACGTGATGATGCGAGCGTCATGAATGTTCAGGTTCAACTGATCCATTGCCGCCACTGTAACTGCGAAGAAGTCGTGCTGGTCTGGGGCGTAAATGAAGATCTGCGTGCCGCCCTCGAACTCGCGCTGGGTCGTTTCCTTGATCAGGACCAGAGGGCCGCCATCGCTCGGGTGTTCGATGATGGCTTCCGTGTGCCAGGCAACATCGACGGACGAGTGACGCATGAAATAGTCGTCTCCGAGCTGCGACCAGAGCTGCTCGGCGTCGTCCGGATCGGTTCCGTTGCGCACCAGATTATCCAGTGCGGCGCGCTGGGTCTGTCTGATCTGCTCTTCGCGATCCAGTGGGTTCTCCAGGCCGCGTTTAAGTGCGCGCTTGGTCTCGGTGTAGAGCTGCCGCAACAGGCTTGCTCGCCAGGAGTTCCAGAGAGTGGGGTTGGTTGCATTGATGTCTGCAACGGTCAGGACGTAAAGGTAATCAAGGTGGGTTTCGTCGCCGACCTGTTGAGCGAAGTCATTGATCACCTGCGGGTCTGACAGGTCCTTGCGCTGGGCCGTTGTCGACATTATCAGATGATTCTCGACCAGCCAGACCACCAGTCGTGTATCCCACGCGGGAAGCTTATGGCGTGCACAAAATTCTTGCGCATCCACCGCGCCCAACTCTGAATGATCTCCGCCGCGACCTTTGGCGATGTCATGGTAAAGCCCGGCTATGTAAATGAGCTCGGGTTTCGGTAGCCGCTCCACCAGTTTGCTGGCCAGCGGATATTTCTCGGCTACGCCGGGCTTGCTCAACTTGCGCAGGTACTTGATGACGTTGAGCGTGTGGGCATCGACCGTGTAGATATGAAAAAGGTCATGCTGCATCTGCCCGACGATATGGCCGAACTCCGGAAGGTAGCGACCCAGGATCCCATAGCGGTTCATGCGCCGCAGATTGCGGTGAATGCCTTCCTTGCATTTAAACAATTCGATAAAGAGGCTGGTATTGCGAATGTCGCTGCGGAATTCATCATCAATGAGGTGTCGATGATCGCGCAGAAGGCGAATGGTCTCGGCTCTAACCCCTTGGATATCGGGGTGCTGGGCCAGCAGAACGAAGATTTCCAGGATCGCGAAAGGCCTGCGTTTGAACACGGAATTGTCGGCAACTTCCAGATAGCCGTCACGCAACATAAAACGGCTATTGAGCGATACCGCCGGGCCGCTTTCTCCTTCCCAAAGGATGACTTCCGCGAAGTGCTGGCCTACCAAATCGCTGAGCTCGGAAATACTCATGACAACCCGGTAGTACTTCTGCATGAAGCGCTCGATGGCGAGCTTTGCATCGCTGTCCTCGTAGCCGAGGAGGGCGGCGAGGCTGCGCTGGTGGTCAAACAAAAGCCGGTCTTCTGCGCGCCCTGCAAGCATGTGCAGTCCATAACGGACTCGCCAGATGAATTCTTGCCCGGAGACCAGCAACGAGTATTCGCCTTCGGTCAGAAACCCCTCATCCACGATAGCGCTGAGATTCAGGCTGCCGAACTGACGGCGGGCAATCCATAGGATCGTCTGGATGTCACGAAGGCCGCCGGGTGACCCTTTGACATTGGGTTCCAGGTTGTACTCAGTATTGTTGTACTTGGCGTGGCGGGCAGCTTGCTCGTTACGCTTGGCGAGGAAGAATTCTTTGCTTGGCCACATTTCTGAAGGGCTGGTTACCTTCAGCATGTCTTGGCGCAGGCGCTCGGGGCCGGCTATCGTGCGGCTTTCCATCAGGTTGGTAATGACTGTCAGATCTGCCCGCGCTTCTTCGGCGCATTCCTGCACGGAGCGCACGCTCTGTCCAACCTCAAGGCCGATGTCCCACAACAGCGTAAGAAAGCGCTCGATGGCGTCGCGGAAGATTTCCTGATCGTTGTCATCAAGCAGAATCAGGAGGTCGATATCTGAGTACGGGTGGAGCTCGCCTCGACCATAGCCACCTACCGCAATGAGGGCGATTTCTGCGTCTGCGGTCCAATCGAATCGCTCCCAGGCTGCGCCAAGAATCTGGTCCACGAACCAGGCGCGATCTTCAATCAGCCTGCGAATGTCCTGTCCCGCAAGGAAGCGCGCATCGAGCGCTTCTCTGGCCTTCCGGATCACTTTTTTGAAGGCGGCAATCGGACTGGACTTGAGTGCCAATTCGGCTTGGAATTGGCTACGGTCGAACAGTTCGGGATCAACCTTGGACATATATCGCCCTCCTTCAGTGTGTTGTGATATCAGGGCGATGTGCGGGCTATGGTGTCATCGCTGCGCAACGTCAGAATTTCGTAGCCTTCAGCGGTGACCACGAGTGTATGTTCCCATTGGGCCGATAACTTGCGATCCTTGGTGATCGCTGTCCAGCCATCGCCAAGCAGTCGTGTTTCTGGTCGGCCTTGGTTGATCATCGGCTCAATTGTGAAGGTCATTCCCTCCTTGAGCTCCAGTCCGGTTCCGGCGCGGCCGTAATGAAGCACCTGAGGCTCTTCATGGAAGACCTTGCCGATTCCATGTCCGCAGTACTCACGAACGACTGAAAAGCCATTCTTTTCAGCGTGCTTTTGAATGACCTCGCCTATATCACCGAGCCGAGCGCCAGGACGAACCACTTCGATACCTTTATAGAGACACTCCTGAGTGACCCTGCACAGGCGCTCTGCCCATTCCGCCGCTTTGCCTGCAATGAACATCCTGCTGGTGTCGCCGTGGTAACCATCCTTGATGACCGTGATGTCGATATTGAGGATGTCACCATCTTTCAGCGGCTTGTCGTTGGGGATGCCATGGCAGACGACGTGGTTGATCGATGTGCAGATAGATTTCGGAAAACCCTTGTAGTCAAGCGGCGCGGGTATGGCCTTTTGTGTATTTACAATGTAGTCGTGGCAAATGCGGTCTAGCTCATCGGTGGTTACGCCCGGCTTGACGTGCTCGCTGATCATTTCCAGCACTTCGGCGGCCAGTCGGCCAGCGATGCGCATTTTTTCGATGTCTTCAGGCGTCTTGATTGAAACGGTCATGCAAGTCCTCTTGGCGCCAAGAGGCGCGGGCGAATGATTTCGAGACCTGAATCATAAACCAAAGCGCTGTTGGCCTGCAGTCGGCCCTGCTGCTCGGACGCACGGAGGAGTACGCTTCGAGGTTGTTGTAAAACCAGCCGCGCGCTAGCTTATGACGCTTCTTTGTGCTATAAAACGCGCCGCTTTGCGGGACTACCTGCCGAGCCTTACCCCACACACGTGTCGACACGGTATCCTGGGTGCTCGAAAGAGTTGGATATCGGGACGCGTGGAGGCCTAACCCGACTTATCTGAGGAAGTCTAATGTCTCAAGTCACTATGCGCGATATGCTGAAGGCCGGTGTGCACTTCGGCCACCAGACCCGTTACTGGAACCCGAAGATGGATAAATACATCTTTGGCGCGCGCAACAAGATTCATATCATCAACTTGGAAAAGACCCTGCCGATGTTCAACGACGCCCTGCGTTTCGTTGAAAAACTGGCAGCGGGCAAGAACAAGATTCTGTTCGTCGGTACCAAGCGTTCCGCTGGCAAAATCGTTCGCGAAGAGGCTGCTCGTTGTGGCTCGCCGTACGTCGATCATCGCTGGTTGGGCGGCATGCTGACCAACTACAAGACCATCCGCGCCTCGATCAAGCGTCTGCGTGAGCTGGAAACCCAGTCTCAGGACGGCACCTTCGAGAAGCTGACCAAGAAAGAAGCGCTGATGCGCAGTCGTGATCTGGAAAAGCTGGATCGCAGTCTGGGTGGTATCAAGGATATGGGCGGTCTGCCGGATGCGATGTTCGTGGTAGACGTCGATCACGAGCGCATTGCCATCTCTGAAGCCAACAAGCTGGGCATTCCGGTTATCGGTATTGTCGATACCAACAGCAGCCCGGAAGGCGTCGACTACATCATCCCCGGTAATGATGATGCCATCCGCGCCGTGCAACTCTATCTGAGCTCTATGGCTGACGCTGTACTGCGTGGTCGTCAGAACACCGCTGGCGGTGCTGATGAGTTTGTTGAAGAAGCAGCTGCCGAGGCCGCTCAAGGCTGAGTGCTTCTGTCGCCTAGCTGATACCCGTTGAACAGAAAGGGGGCTATGCCCCCTTTTTGCCAATTCCGAATTGATCGGCCGCTTCATGCGGTGATGATCGACAATCGAATCGAGAGGACTTGCGAACATGGCAGAGATTACTGCAGCCCTGGTTAAAGAACTGCGCGAGCGCACTGGCCAAGGCATGATGGATTGCAAAAAGGCACTCACCGCTGCAGGCGGCGACATCGAAAAAGCCATTGACGACATGCGCGCCGCCGGTGCGATCAAGGCAGCCAAGAAAGCAGGCAATATTGCTGCGGAAGGCTCCATTGCAGTCAAGGTTGCCGATGACAACAAGCGCGCCGTGATCATCGAAGTCAACTCGCAGACCGACTTCCTGGCTCTGCAGGACGACTTCAAGAGTTTCGTCAGCAGCAGCGTCGAAAAAGCGTTCGCTGAAAACATGACTGACGCCGCTCCGCTGATCGCTGCTCAGGAAAGTGATCGTGAAGCACTGGTAGCCAAGTGCGGCGAGAACGTAAACATCCGCCGTCTTACCGCGGTAGAAGGCGACCTGATCGGTTCCTATCTGCACGGCCATCGCATTGGTGTTCTGGTTGCGCTGAAAGGCGGCAACGTGGATCTGGCGAAAGAAATCGCTATGCATGTCGCGGCCAGCAACCCGCAATTCCTGGACCCGTCGCAAGTGTCCGAGGAAGCCGTTGCCAAGGAAAAGGAAATCTTCCTTGCCCTGAACGAAGACAAGATCAAAGGAAAGCCGGCTGAGATCGTCGAGAAGATGGTTGCTGGTCGCATCAGCAAGTTCTTGGCTGAGGCCAGCCTGGTCGAGCAGCCGTTCGTCAAGGATCCAGACGTCAAAGTCGGTGAGCTGGCGAAGAAGGCCGGTGCTGAAATCGTATCCTTTGTACGGTACGAAGTAGGCGAAGGTATCGAGCGCGCCGAGGTCGACTTTGCTGCTGAAGTTGCCGCTCAGGTAGCTGCTACCAAGCAATAAGACGGTACCGCCGTCCTCAAAGAGGCTGCCCGCTCACGCGCGCGGCCTCTTTGTCGGATTAGAGGATGGAAAATGTTTTGCCATGCGCAGCTGCTGCTTGGCACCAATGCAATACTGCGCTGTCACAGCGCAGATATTTTCTGGCTACACGCCGGCTTAGTCATACAAATGCCGCAGGAGAAACAACGCCAATGGCTCAGCAAATGAGTGCACGCAATCCTCGCTATAAACGCATTCTGCTCAAGTTAAGCGGTGAGGCCCTGATGGGGTCGGAGGACTTTGGTATTGATCCCAAGGTGCTCGATCGCATGGCCTTGGAAGTCGGGCAGCTAGTTGGGATAGGCGTAGAGGTTGGCTTGGTCATCGGCGGAGGCAACTTGTTCCGTGGTGCAGCCTTATCAGCCGCAGGCATGGATCGTGTGACCGGCGATCATATGGGTATGCTCGCTACCGTGATGAACTCGCTGGCCATGCGCGACGCTTTGGAGCGATCGAACATCCCGGCACTCGTCATGTCGGCTATTTCGATGGTTGGAGTTACCGATCACTATGATCGGCGCAAGGCCATGCGTCACTTGAAGAGCGGCGAGGTGGTGATCTTCTCGGCGGGTACTGGTAATCCGTTCTTTACTACCGACTCGGCTGCCTGTTTGCGGGCGATTGAGATCCATGCTGACGTGGTGCTCAAGGCCACCAAAGTAGATGGCGTTTATACGGCCGATCCGTTCAAGGATCCAAATGCCGAAAAGTTCGAGCAGCTGACTTATGATGATGTGCTTGATCGCAAGCTGGGCGTTATGGACCTGACAGCCATTTGCCTGTGCCGCGATCACAACATGCCGCTACGGGTTTTTAACATGAATAAGCCCGGTGCTTTGCTCAATATTGTGCTCGGCGGCGCCGAAGGAACCCTGATCGAGGAGCAGTATCAATGATCAACGAGATCAAGCAAGACGCCCAGGAACGCATGAAAAAGACCCTGGATTCGCTAGGGCATGCATTCGCCAAAATCCGGACCGGCCGAGCTCACCCGAGCATACTCGATGGCGTCATGGTTTCTTATTACGGCAGCGATACTCCGCTGCGCCAGATCGCCAACGTGACCGCGGAAGACTCGCGCACCCTGGCTCTCACGGTGTTCGACAGAGGCATGATCCAGGCTGTCGAAAAGGCAATCCTGACATCTGATCTGGGCCTGAACCCGGCTACCGCAGGGACCACGATTCGAGTGCCGATGCCGGCGCTCACCGAAGAGACACGTAAGGGCTATACCAAGCAGGCCCGCTCGGAGGCCGAGAACGCCCGGGTTGCGGTTCGCAACATCCGTCGTGATGCTATCGCCCAGCTCAAGGACCTTGTGAAAGAAAAGGAAATCAGTGAGGACGAGGAACGCCGCGCTCAAGATGACGTTCAAAAGCTGACCGACAAGTACGTTGCGGAAATCGACAAGGCACTAGAGGGCAAAGAAAACGACCTCATGGCCGTTTGATGTTGCTGTACCGGATTTCATCCGTACTGCTCGCGTCGGAGTGTGCCGAGCCAAGCAGGCTCAAGGCGCAAGGGGCTAACCAGTCGTATCCCTAGAAAGTTGCCGTTGGCATTTTCTCCCATTGTTCGCAGCGTGATTGAGCGCAGGTAGAGTCGTTTCATGGATAAGGTCAGGCAGATTGCCGGGCGGCATGTACCCCGTCATGTCGCGGTCATCATGGATGGTAACAATCGCTGGGCTAAGCGGCGTCTACTGCCGGGTGTGGCCGGGCACAAGGCCGGTGTAGATGCCGTGCGGGCGGTCATAGAGGTTTGCGCTGAGGCGGGGGTCGAGGTGCTGACGCTGTTCGCCTTTTCCAGTGAAAACTGGCAAAGGCCGGCCGAAGAAGTTGGTGCTCTGATGGAGCTGTTCCTGACCGCTTTGCGCCGAGAAGCTCGCAAGCTCAACGAGAACGGCATCAGCCTTCGGATCATAGGTGACCGCTCACGCTTTCATCCGGAGCTGCAGACTGCAATGCTTGAGGCTGAGGCGATGACGGCGGGTTGTGGCCGCTTCGTACTTCAAGTTGCCGCCAATTACGGAGGGCAGTGGGATATCCTTCAGGCGGCCCAGAGCCTGGCGCGTGAAGCGCAGGAGGGTCGTCTCAATCCTGATGAGGTGACGCCGGCCCTTTTCCAGCGTTACCTCTCAACCGGGGACATGCCTTTGCCGGATCTGTGCATCCGCACCGGTGGCGAGCGGCGCATCAGCAATTTTCTGTTATGGCAGCTGGCCTATGCTGAGCTGTATTTCTCGGACCTGTTTTGGCCGGATTTCAAACACGACGCAATGCGTACGGCGTTGGCCGACTTCGCCAAACGTCAGCGACGGTTCGGTAAAACCGGTGAGCAAGTAGAGCTGGAGGTTCGAGCGGAATGTTGAAGCAGCGCATTATCACGGCAGCCATTCTTCTTCCGATCGCACTGATTGGATTTTTCGTTCTCGAAGGTCTTGCCTTCGCATTGTTTATAGGCACCGTCGTGGTGCTGGGCAGCTGGGAGTGGGCGCGCCTGGCGGGCTACGAGGCTCAGCCGGTCCGGGTCCTTTACGCAATAGCCGTTGCCCTGTTGCTTTGGGGGCTTCACCTGGTTCCATCCCTGGCGTCTTGGTTGCTCTCGATTAGCGTGATCTGGTGGTTGGCTGCGACGGCGCTTGTGGTTACCTATCCCAGCAGCCAGCGGCACTGGGGTGGGCCGGCTGGAAGCCTGCTGATCGGGCTATTGATTCTATTGCCTGCCTGGCAGGGCCTGGTCCTGCTCAAACAGTGGTCACAAGGTAACTGGTTGATTGTCGCAGTGATGGTGCTGGTTTGGGCTGCTGACATCGGTGCTTATGCAGCTGGTAAGACCTTCGGTCGCCGCAAGCTCGCGCCCTTGGTAAGTCCCGGCAAGAGTTGGGAGGGAATGATCGGTGGCTTGTTCACGAGTTTGTTGATCACGTTGTTGGTTGGGCTTTATCAGTCTTGGACTACACGTGAACTGGTGCTGGCTTTGCTGGGGGCGGCGCTGGTTGTCGTCATTTCCGTTGTTGGTGATCTGACCGAAAGCATGTTCAAACGCAGTTCAGGCATCAAGGACAGTAGTCAGTTGCTTCCGGGGCACGGTGGCGTGATGGATCGCATCGATAGTTTGACCGCTGCGGTGCCGGTGTTCACAGTGCTGTTGTGGCTTGCTGGCTGGGGTGCATGGTGAGTGGCCCTCTGCAGGTAACGGTTCTTGGCGCAACCGGTTCGATCGGTCTAAGTACTTTGGATGTAGTTGCGCGTCATCCAGAGCGTTATCAAGCCTTTGCCCTGACTGCCTTCAGCCGCATCGCTGAGCTCCGTGATTTATGCCGTGTCCATCGGCCCCGCTATGCAGTGGTCGCCGATAGCGATCAAGCTCGCAGCTTGCAGGACCAGCTTGACTGCGATGGCGTAAAGACGCGCGTACTGGTGGGCGAGGGTGGCCTGAGCGAAGTTGCAGCGCATCCTGAAGTCGATGTTGTCATGGCTGCAATCGTAGGTGCAGCAGGTTTGCGTCCCACATTGTCGGCAGTCCAGGCCAGCAAGCGAGTCCTCTTAGCCAACAAGGAAGCGCTGGTCATGTCCGGCGCCCTGTTCATGCAAGCGCTTCGCGACAGTGAGGCGGTGCTCCTGCCAATCGACAGCGAGCATAATGCGATCTTCCAATGCTTACCCGGCAATTACGCTCTGGGACTGAGTCGCGTCGGAGTCAGGCGAATTTTGCTGACCGCATCGGGAGGGCCTTTCCGCCAACTGTCGGTAGAGCAGCTTTCATCGGTGACTGCAGATCAGGCCTGTGCGCATCCGAACTGGTCCATGGGGCGCAAGATTTCGGTCGACTCTGCCAGCATGATGAACAAGGGGCTTGAACTGATCGAGGCGTGCTGGTTGTTCAATGCACGCCCGGAACAAGTCGAGATCGTAATCCACCCGCAAAGCGTCATCCATTCAATGGTGGACTATGTTGATGGCTCGGTTTTGGCCCAGTTGGGCAATCCGGACATGCGCACCCCGATTGCGCACGCGCTGGCGTGGCCGGAGCGAATTGACTCGGGGGTGTCGGCGCTGGATTTGCTGCGTATAGGGTGTCTGGATTTCGAGGCCCCTGATGAGCAGCGATTCCCCTGCCTTCGTATTGCGCGTGAGGCTGCCAAAAGCGGTGGAACATCACCCGCCATGCTTAATGCTGCCAATGAAGTGGCCGTGGACGCATTTCTGAACGGTCGAATTCGCTTCACGGAAATCGCGAGTATTATCGAGGACGTTCTCAATCAAGAGGCGTCCGGCCCCGCTCGTTGTCTGGGCGATGTGCTTGCAGCTGATGCGCGGTCTCGCAGTATCGCGTCTGCATGGTTGCACCGCCGCGACCGTTGATAGCTTGGTCTTTCCATCTGGTCCGTCGTGCCAAACGCGCTGACCAGAACCGCACTTTTCCAAAAGGCCTTTAGAGGCAGAGAGAGATATGGGCGCGCTGTACATGATCATCGGCACCCTGGTAGCGCTGGGTCTGCTAGTAACTTTCCACGAGTTCGGACATTTCTGGGTGGCCCGCCGTTGTGGCGTCAAGGTGCTCAGGTTTTCGGTGGGCTTTGGAAGCCCATTGTTGCGCTGGCACGACCGCCAGGGTACGGAATTTGTTCTTGCCGCTATTCCGCTCGGTGGTTACGTCAAGATGCTCGATGAGCGCGAGGGTGATGTTCCGCACGCGCTGCTCGATCAGGCCTTCAACCGCAAGACCGTTGGGCAGCGCTTTGCCATTGTATCGGCGGGCCCTTTGGCGAATTTTCTGCTCGCGCTGGTGTTCTTTTGGGCACTGGCCATGCTTGGCTCCGAGCAGGTGCGGCCTGTGGTTGGCGCTGTTGCAGCGGGCAGTCTCGCAGAGCGTGCAGGTCTGGTCGCTGGGCAGGAGATTGTCGAAGTAAATGGCAAACCCACTGCCGGATGGGCCGAAGTCAATTTGCAACTGATCAGGCGCCTCGGGGAGAGTGGCTCGCTCGAATTGTTGGTGCGTGAGTTCGATGGCGATCAGTCCCAGCGCTTGCAACTGGAATTGAACGACTGGTTGAAGGGCGCCGAGGAGCCAGATCCGATAGGCTCTCTCGGTATCCGGCCCTGGCGTCCAGAAATCGCTCCGGTTGTCGCGCAGCTGGACCCCGATGGGCCTGCCCAGGCCGCAGGTGTGCGTATCGGTGATCGTCTCGTAAGCATTGACGGTACGATCTTGAACGAGTGGCAGGAGGTCATTGATCGCGTCAGGCCTTTGGGTGGCCAGTCTGTCGTGCTTCAGGTTGAGCGTGGTGGACAGGTTGTCGAACTGCCCCTGACGCTCGCTGAGCGTGGCGAAGGCGATAGTCGTCGGGGCTATTTAGGCGCTGGCGTAGCCGGCGGAGAATGGCCACCGGAAATGTTGCGAAACGTCAGTCACGGGCCCATCGAAGCGGTCACGGAAGGGCTGCGCCGCACATGGACAATGAGCGTGTTGACGCTTGATTCCATGAAAAAAATGCTCTTCGGGGAGCTCTCGGTAAAAAACTTGAGCGGCCCGATAACCATTGCTAAAGTGGCGGGCGCTTCTGCACAGTCCGGCGTGGGCGACTTCTTGAACTTCCTCGCCTACCTGAGCATTAGTCTTGGTGTACTTAATCTATTGCCTATCCCGGTCCTGGATGGAGGCCATCTGCTCTTCTATATGGTCGAGTGGGTGCGCGGGCGTCCCTTGTCGGACAGGGTGCAGGGCTGGGGAGTACAGATCGGTATCAGCCTGGTTGTTGGGGTGATGCTGCTAGCGTTGGTCAACGATCTTGGCCGCCTTTAATCGCCATATACCTTGATGTCGCCGCGCAACGCGCAGGTTCAATTGTCAGGTTTGAAAAGAAAGGACTTCATGAAACGTCTGCTGCTACCTGCGGTAATTTCCGCACTGATGATTGCCGAAGTTCACGCCGAGTCCTTCACCATCTCCGATATACGCGTCAACGGTCTACAGCGTGTCTCTGCTGGCAGCGTCTTTGGCGCGCTGCCGTTGAACGTCGGCCAAGCAGCCGATGACAATCGATTGGTCGAAGCGACCCGTGCGCTTTTTCGCACTGGATTTTTTGAAGACATCCAGCTGGGTCGTGAAGGTGACGTGCTGGTCATCAATGTGGTTGAGCGCCCGTCAATTTCGGGGATAGAGATTGAAGGCAACAAGGCAATCAAAACCGAAGACCTGCTTTCCGGGCTGCAGCAGTCGGGCCTTGCAGAGGGTGAGATTTTCCAGCGTGCCACCCTCGAAGGCGTACGCAACGAGCTACAACGTCAATATGTAGCCCAGGGCCGCTATTCCGCTACGATCGAGACCGAAGTTGTTCCGCAGCCGCGTAACCGCGTCGCGCTCAAGATCAACATCAACGAAGGCTCCGTCGCTTCAATCAAGCACATCAACGTAGTTGGTAATTCGGTTTTTCCAGAAGAAGACCTGACCGACCTGTTCGAGCTGAAGACCAGCAACTGGCTGTCGTTTTTCCGCAACGACGATAAGTATGCTCGCGAAAAGCTTTCTGGTGACCTTGAGCGCCTGCGCTCTTACTACCTGGATCGCGGCTACATCAATATGGACATCACCTCAACGCAGGTGTCCATAACGCCAGACAAGAAAGACGTCTACATCACCGTGAATATCGCTGAAGGTGATCGGTATACCGTCAGCGATGTCAAGTTGAGCGGTGATCTGAAAGTGCCCCAGGAAGAGCTGCAATCATTGTTGCTTGCCAAAGAGGGGCAGGTTTTCTCACGCAAAGTGATGACCACGACATCGGAACTGATTACTCGTCGACTGGGTAATGAGGGTTACACCTTTGCCAACGTCAATGGCGTGCCGGAAACCAACGACGAAAACAATACCGTCTCGATCACCTTCGTTGTCGATCCTGGCAAGCGTGCCTACGTCAACCGCATCAACTTCCGCGGCAATACCAAGACCGAAGACGAAGTGCTACGGCGTGAGATGCGCCAGATGGAAGGTGGCTGGGCATCGACGTACCTCATCGATCAATCCAAAACGCGTCTCGAGCGTCTGGGTTTCTTCAAGGAAGTGAACGTCGAGACCCCGCAGGTTCCTGGGACGGACGATCAGATCGACGTCAACTATAGCGTCGAAGAGCAGCCTTCCGGCTCGATCATGGCAAGTATCGGCTTTGCGCAGAATGCTGGCCTGATATTGGGTGGCTCCATTAGCCAGAATAATTTTCTGGGTACGGGTAATCGTGTCAGCGTCGGCCTGACGCGCAGCGAATATCAGTCTCGCTATAACTTCGGTTTTGTGAATCCCTACTGGACCGAAGATGGCGTCAGCCTTGGATACAACGCCTTCTACCGCACCACCGACTACGACGAGCTGGACTATGACGTCTCAAGCTACTCGGTCGACAGTCTCGGTGGCGGAATCAATATCGGTTACCCCATCAGTGAGACATCACGGTTGTCGTTTGGCCTGTCTGCGCAACAGGATACGATCGACAGTGGCCGCTACACTGTGGACGAGATTTTCAATTTCATCGAAGCAGAGGGCGACAGCTACCTGAACTTCAAGGCATCGGTTGGCTGGTCGGAGTCGACGTTGAACCGGGGTGTACTGGCTACGCGCGGACATTCCCAAGGCCTCTCTCTGGAGACTACGATTCCAGGTAGCGACCTGTCGTTCTACAAGCTCGACTACAACGCTCAGCTTTTCGTGCCGCTGACGAACACTTACACCATGCGTCTGCATACTCAATTGGGGTATGGCGATGCCTATGGTTCGACGTCGCGTCTCCCGTTTTATGAGCATTACTACGCGGGTGGCTTCAACTCTGTACGCGGTTTTAGAGACAGCAGTCTTGGGCCTCGTAGTACCCCAAGCGATGGTTCTAACCCCGGGACGCTTCCCGATCCAGATCGAGATCCGTTGCCCTTTGGTGGTAACGTTTTGATTCAGGGCGGGATGGAAGTATTGTTCCCAATGCCTTTCGTCAAGGATCAGCGGTCGCTGCGAACCTCCGTTTTCTGGGATGTTGGTAACGTTTACGATACCAACTGCCCGTCTGGGTCAAGCGACTGCAGTGATATCGATTTCGGCAACATGGCGAGCTCCGTGGGAGTTGGCTTGACGTGGATCACGGCAATGGGGCCATTGAGCTTCAGTCTGGCCATGCCGGTAATGAAGCCCGATGATGCAGATACACAGGTCTTCCAGTTCTCGCTTGGACAAACCTTTTAACGACTGGGGCGTGTGGCCCCAGCGCTATCATTTCAGAGTGGTATATATCGTGCGTAAGCTAACTAAATTGCTTTTCGTTGCTGCTGTTATGGTTGCGACGCCTGCGTTTGCGGAAATGAAGATTGCGGTGATGAATTACCAAATGGCGCTGCTGGAGTCCGATGCAGCCAAGCGTTATTCGGTTGATGCCGAGAAAAAATTCGGCCCGCAGCTGACCAAGCTAAAGGGGCTCGAGAGTGAGGCAAAGCGTATCCAGGACCGCCTGAACAAGGATGGTGACAAGATGCAGCAGGCCGAGCGCGAGCGTCTTGAGCTTGAGTTCAAGCAGAAGGCTCGTGACTTCCAGTTCCTTTCCAAGGAGTTGAATGAGTCCAAGGCGTCTGCCGACCGGGACATGCTCAAGCAGCTGAAGCCAAAACTGGACCAGGCTGTAGAGGAAGTGATCAAGAAGGGTGATTATGACCTGGTGCTCGAGCGCGGAGCAGTGGTGGATGTGAAGCCACAGTACGACATCACGCGCCAAGTCATTGAGCGCATGAATCAGCTGCGCTAATGAGCGGGATAACGTTCACCCTTGGCGAACTGGCCGAGCGGCTTGGGGCTGAACTTCGCGGGGATGGCTCCCAAGTGGTGTCTGGTCTGGCAACGCTGCACGATGCTGGACCCCAGCACTTGAGCTTTCTTGCCAATGCGCAATACCGAAAGTATCTGTCATCGACCAAGGCGGGTGGCGTCCTGCTGACGGCCAAGGATGCTGAAGGCTACGGTGGTTGCGCTCTGGTTGTTCCTAACCCCTATCTGACCTATGCGCGTCTGTCTCATTTATTTGAGCGTCGACCCGTCACGTCCGCTGGCATACATCCAAGTGCAGTTGTTGATCCTAGCGCCTCGGTCGATCCTTCTGCGCGCATCGGCCCTCACGTAGTGATCGAAGCGGATGCCTGGATCGGTCCCGATGTAGAAGTCGGCGCCCAGACGGTAATTGGCGCACGAAGCCGCGTTGGCGCAGGCGGGCGTCTGTCAGCCCGCGTCACGCTGTGTCACGACGTGATCATTGGAGACCGAGTGGTCATCCAGCCGGGTGCGGTGATCGGTGGGGAAGGGTTCGGCTTCGCCAACGAGCAGGGCTCCTGGGAGAAGATTGCCCAACTGGGCGGCGTGCGAATCGGTGATGACGTCGAGATTGGCGCCAATACGACCATCGACCGTGGTGCGATTTCGGATACGGTGATTGGAAATGGCGTCAAGCTGGACAATCAAATCATGATCGCGCACAACGTACAGATTGGTGACAACACTGCCATGGCTGGCTGTACGGGCGTTTCTGGCAGCACGAAAATCGGGCGCAATTGTATGATTGCCGGTGGCGTCGGGCTCGTTGGGCATATTGAAGTCTGCGATAACGTATTCATCACCGGTATGACCATGGTTACCCGATCAATCACCGAACCTGGAAGCTATTCTTCCGGAACGGCGATGCAACCGGCTTCGGAGTGGCGTAAGAGTGCTGCCCGGATTCGCCATCTCGACGACATGGCCCGTCGTCTGCAGCAAGTGGAAAAACGCCTCGCTTCCGTGACCCCGCACAAGGAT
Organism: Stutzerimonas stutzeri; assembly: GCF_051028275.1. GTDB lineage: Bacteria > Pseudomonadota > Gammaproteobacteria > Pseudomonadales > Pseudomonadaceae > Stutzerimonas > Stutzerimonas stutzeri_AS. The sequence goes on along the minus strand of NZ_CP069269.1, from coordinate 2,993,607 downwards.
GGGGCTTCTGATGGCTGACACTAGCGCCTGATAGTTTTTTCAGAGGCTTCGCCAGCGGGTTGCACGATTACACAGTCGTGCAAACTCTCACACTCCTTACGGGCTTTTTCTTCACATGATGGATATCAACGAGATTCGCGAATACCTTCCCCACCGATACCCGTTTTTGCTGGTTGATCGGGTGGTGGAGTTGGATACGGAAGCCAAGCGTATTCGCGCCTATAAGAACGTTACGATCAACGAGCCCTTTTTCAACGGCCACTTCCCACAACATCCAATCATGCCGGGTGTGCTGATTATTGAAGCCATGGCCCAGGCGGCCGGCTTGCTTGGTTTCAAAATGATGGGTGCGAAGCCGGCCGATGGCACGCTTTACTATTTCGTGGGTTCCGACAAGTTGCGGTTTCGGCAACCGGTCGTGCCGGGAGATCAGTTGACTCTCGAGGCGTCCTTCATCAGTGCCAAACGAGGGATCTGGAAGTTCGATTGCCGAGCCACTGTTGATGGTAAACCGGTCTGCTCGGCTGAAATCATCTGCGCGGAACAGAAGATATGAGCTTGATCGACCCTCGCGCGATCGTCGATCCGGCCGCTCGGCTGGCGGAAGACGTTCAGGTCGGCCCCTGGTCGATCATCGGCCCGGATGTCGAAATAGGCGAGGGTACGGTGATTGCATCGCATGTGGTCATCAAGGGGCCAACCCGCATTGGCCGGCACAACCGCATCTTTCAGTTTTCGTCCGTAGGGGAAGACACGCCCGATCTCAAGTACAAAGGCGAGCCTACGCGTTTGGTGATCGGCGACCACAACGTGATCCGTGAGGGCGTAACTATTCATCGCGGGACCGTGCAGGACCGAAGCGAGACCACGATCGGCGACCACAACCTAATCATGGCCTATGCGCATATTGGCCACGACAGCGTAATTGCCAACCACTGTATTCTGGTAAACAACACCGCGCTGGCTGGGCATGTGCACGTGGGAGACTGGGCGATTCTTTCCGGATATACGCTGGTGCACCAATATTGTCATATCGGTGCGTACAGCTTTTCCGGTATGGGGACCACCATTGGGAAGGACGTGCCAGCATTCGTCACGGTGTTTGGCAACCCGGCAGAGGCGCGCAGCATGAACTTCGAAGGCATGCGTCGCCGTGGTTTTAGTGATGAGGCCATCTTAGCTCTGCGCAACGCCTATAAAGTCGTCTATCGCAAGGGGCTGACAGTCGAAGCTGCGCTGGCTGCGCTGGCTGCCGACGCCGTTGTATACCCGGAAGTAGCTCTGTTCCGCGATTCGGTACAGGCTTCGAATCGCGGCATCACACGCTGATATGTCCAAGCCGCTGACTATAGCGCTTGTCGCCGGAGAAGCCTCTGGCGACATTCTCGGTTCTGGCCTCATGCAGGCGCTCAAGGTGCAGCATCCGGATGTCCACTTTGTCGGCGTTGGCGGGCCGCGAATGGAGGCGCAAGGGCTCACGTCTTATTTTCCGCAAGAACGGCTAGCGGTGATGGGGCTGGTGGAAGTGCTGGGGCGGCTGCCGGAGCTCTTGGCGCGTCGCAAGCGCTTGCTCGAAACCTTGTTGGATATGCGTCCAGACGTATTCATTGGCATCGACGCGCCTGACTTCAATCTGGACCTCGCCCTGAAGCTGCGGCGGGCTGGTATTCGAACCGTACATTACGTCAGTCCTTCGGTCTGGGCGTGGAGACAGAAACGCGTTTTCAAGATCCGCGACGCCTGTGACCTGATGCTCACGCTGTTTCCCTTCGAGGCGGAGTTCTATGACGCTCACCAGGTGACGGTGCGTTTCGTAGGTCACCCCCTTGCCGACACCATTCCCCTGAAAGCAGACCGCGCCTCGGCTCGTGTATTGCTGAATCTGCCGCAGGACGGGCTGGTCGTCGCGCTGATGCCTGGCAGCCGGGGCGGTGAGGTCGGGCGTCTGGGCGAACTCTTTCTGGCCGCCGCCGAGCGACTGCTATCGATGCGGCCCGGCATTCGTTTTGTGGTTCCCTGTGCCAGCCCTGAGCGTCGTGCTCAGCTGGAGCAGATGCTGGAAGGGCGAAACCTGCCCCTGACCCTGTTGGATGGTCAATCCCATGATGCGCTGGCTGCCTGCAATGCCGTGCTGATTGCCTCGGGCACAGCTACTCTCGAAGCTTTGCTATACAAGCGACCGATGGTCGTGGCCTATTGCGTCGCGCCGCTGACCTTCCAAATCCTCAAGCGGATGGTGAAGAGTCCGTACGTGGCTCTGCCAAACCTGCTGGCGCAGCGGCTTTTGGTGCCTGAGCTTTTGCAGGAGGCAGCTACTCCTGAGGCTATGGCGCAGCTGTTGTCGCCGTTGCTGGACAACGGGGACGCGCAGACTGAGGGCTTCGATGCCATTCACCGGACGCTGCGCTGTGATGCGTCGAGTCAGGCCGCTAGCGCCATCCTCGAACTGATCGGGACGCGCTGATGCAGATGGGTCTGGATTTCAAACTCGTCGAAGAGCTGGTCGCCGGTGTGGATGAGGTAGGGCGTGGTCCGCTTTGCGGACCCGTGGTGACGGCGGCGGTCATTCTGGACCCGCTGCGCCCCATCGACGGTTTAAACGACTCGAAGAAGCTGACCGAGGCGCGGCGAGAGGCGCTGTTCGAGGAAATCTGCGAGAAGGCATTGGCTTGGTGCATTGCACGCGCTGAGGTTCATGAAATCGATCAGCTGAACATCCTTCATGCGACCATGCTGGCGATGCAGCGCGCAGTCGAAGGCTTGAGCGTAACGCCGAGGTTGGCGCTGATTGACGGAAATCGATGCCCGCAACTTGCGGTGCCAAGCGCTCCCGTGATTCAGGGGGACGGGCAGGTTCCAGCCATTGCTGCTGCTTCGATTCTCGCCAAGGTCAGCCGTGATCGGGAGATGTGTGCGCTAGATCTTTGCTATCCAGGCTATGGGCTGGCTGCACACAAGGGCTATCCGACTCCGAACCACCTTGAGGCCTTGCAGCGGCTGGGGCCGACAATCATTCACCGTCGCTCGTTTGCCCCAGTCCGCAATCTGCTAGAGCAGGCCACTCTGACGGGCGCTGGCGAAGTCGCTTTGCAAGTCTGAAGCTGGTTTCAGTCGGCTCGGTTAGCTAGCAACCCATAAGCGGTCAACTTCATCGCCGGGGCTTCCGGTACAATTCACGGCTAGTCGTTTCGCCAGTCCAAGGTTCGTTCATGCCCGTCTCCTTCGTCCATCTTCGCCTGCATACTGAATACTCCCTGGTTGACGGACTGGTGCGCGTCAAGCCTCTGGTTAAGGCGGTAACGGGCGCAGGCATGCCGGCGGTGGCCGTTACGGACCAGAGCAATATGTGCTCGCTGGTCAAATTCTACAAAGCCGCACAAGGCGCTGGTATCAAACCCATCTGCGGCGCTGATATCTGGTTAGCCAGTCGCGATGAGGATGGACCGCTCAGCCGTTTGACGCTGCTGGCAATGAATAGCCAGGGTTATCGAAACCTCACTGAGTTGGTGTCGCGTGGCTGGACCGAGGGGCAGCGTAACGATCAGATCATTATCGAGCGCGAATGGGTCAAGCATGCTGCGGATGGCTTGATTGCGCTGTCTGGCGCCAAGGAAGGTGAGATCGGTCATGCGCTGCTAGAAGGCGATGATGTCGCAGCCGAGGCGCTGCTGGATGAATGGACAGCCGTCTTTCCGCAGCGTTTCTACCTGGAGGTACAGCGCACCAGCCGCGTCAACGATGAAGAGCATGTGCATGCCGCAGTGGCGTTGGCGCAGCGGTGCGGTGCTCCGCTAGTAGCAACCAATGACGTTCGCTTTCTGAAACAGGAAGATTTCGAAGCTCACGAAACTCGAGTTTGCATCGGTGAAAGCCGTACCCTCGACGATTCGCGACGGCCACGTAATTATTCCGATCAGCAATACCTCAAAACGCCTGAAGAGATGTGGGAGCTCTTCAGCGACCTACCTGAAGCGCTGGAAAACTCCGTCGAGATTGCTCGGCGCTGCAACATCGAAGTGCAGCTGGGCACCTACTTTTTGCCTGACTTCCCCGTGCCGGACGGCATGACCATGGACGAGTATTTCCGCAAGGTCTCGTTCGATGGGCTGGAGGAGCGTCTCGAAGTGCTGCTGCCCAAGGAAACCCCGGACTACGAGGCGAAGAAGCAGGTCTATGTCGACCGTCTGAATTTCGAACTCGAAATCATCATTCAGATGGGGTTTCCGGGCTACTTCCTGATCGTTATGGACTTCATCCAATGGGCTAAGAACAACGGCGTGCCGGTGGGGCCCGGACGTGGGTCGGGTGCGGGGTCGCTCGTTGCATACGTACAAAAGATCACCGATCTCGACCCTTTGGCGTATGACCTGCTGTTCGAACGTTTCCTTAATCCCGAACGGGTTTCGATGCCTGACTTCGACGTCGACTTCTGCATGGACGGTCGTGACCGCGTCATCGATTACGTTGCTGAAAAGTATGGCCGCAACGCCGTAAGCCAGATCATCACATTCGGCACCATGGCCGCCAAGGCGGTGGTGCGCGACGTGGCGCGGGTGCAAGGCAAGTCATACGGGCTGGCTGATCGACTTTCGAAAATGATTCCGTTCGAAGTCGGCATGACGCTCGAAAAAGCCTACGAAATGGAAGAGCCGCTGCGCGACTTCCTGGCTGTCGATGAAGATGCCAGAGAAATCTGGGAGATGGCACTGAAGCTGGAGGGCATCACCCGCGGTACCGGAAAGCACGCCGGCGGTGTGGTTATCGCGCCAACCAAGCTGACCGACTTTGCACCCATAGCCTGCGATGACGAAGGCGGTAGCCTCGTGACACAGTTCGATAAGGACGATGTCGAGCAGGCCGGCCTGGTCAAGTTCGACTTCCTCGGCCTGCGTACTCTGACCATCATCAAATGGGCGCTGGAAACCATCAACCGTGACCAGGCGCGTAAAGGGCTCGAGCCGGTCAATATCGATTTTATCCCTCTGGACGACAAGCCGACCTACTCATTGCTGCAAAAGGCCGAAACCACGGCCGTGTTCCAGCTTGAATCGCGCGGCATGAAGGAGCTCATCAAGAAACTGAAGCCGGACTGCCTTGAAGACCTGATCGCCCTGGTCGCGCTGTTCCGCCCCGGTCCACTGCAGTCAGGCATGGTTGATGACTTCATCAACCGTAAGCATGGGCGCGCGGAAATCTCCTATCCGCATTCGGATTATCAGTACGAAGGCCTCAAGCCAGTGCTGGCGCCGACCTACGGCATCATTCTGTATCAAGAACAGGTGATGCAGATTGCTCAGGTCATGGGGGGCTATACCCTCGGCCAGGCGGACATGCTGCGCCGCGCCATGGGCAAGAAGAAACCCGAGGAGATGGCGAAGCAGCGCGGCGGCTTCATTGAAGGGTGTGCCAAGAACGGTATTGATGCCGATCTCGCGGGGAACATTTTCGACCTGGTTGAGAAATTCGCTGGCTACGGTTTCAACAAATCCCACTCAGCCGCGTATGGCTTGGTCTCGTACCAGACGGCCTGGCTCAAGGCTCATCATCCGTCGCCGTTCATGGCGGCGGTGCTGTCGGCGGATATGCACAATACCGACAAGGTGGTCACGCTGATCGAAGAGTGCCGCAGCATGAAGCTGCGCATCGACGCGCCGGACGTGAACAATTCCGAGTTCAAGTTCACGGTCAGCGAGGATGGGCGGATCATCTACGGGCTGGGCGCGATCAAGGGCGTCGGCGAAGGGCCGGTCGAGGCGATATGCGAGTGCCGCAACGAGGGCGGGCCCTTCAAGGATTTGTTCGACTTTTGTAGTCGTGTCGACCTCAAGCGTATCAATAAGCGCACCCTTGAAGCGCTTATTCGTGGAGGGGCGCTGGATCGCCTCGGGCCCTGCTTCTCTGACGAGCCGAAGGCTTACCAGGCCAGCATTGATCGCAATCGGGCTGTTCTGCTGTCAGCAATGGAGGAGGCCATTCAGGCCGCAGAACAAACCGCACGCAGTCTGGACAGCGGCCATATGGACCTCTTTGGCGGTCTGTTCGCCGAGCCCGAAGCGGATGTCTACGTCAATCATCGCAAAGCCCGCGAGCTGTCCTTGAAAGAGCGACTGAAGGGCGAAAAAGATACGTTGGGCCTGTACCTTACCGGTCATCCGATAGACGAGTATGAAGGTGAGGTCCGCCGCTTTGCCCGTCAACGCATCATTGATCTGCGTCCGGCACGGGGTGAGCAGACCATTGCCGGCTTGATCGTCAACTTGCGGGTCATGAAAAACAAGAAAGGCGACAAGATGGGCTTCATCACCCTTGATGACCGTTCAGGGCGCATTGAGGCGTCGCTTTTCGCCGATGCCTTCAACAGTGCGCAGGCACTGTTGCAAACCGACGCCCTGGTTGTGGTGGAGGGTGAGGTCAGCAATGATGATTTTTCCGGAGGGCTACGCCTGCGCGCCAAGCGTGTCATGAGTCTGGAGGAAGCCCGGACCGGGCTCGCCGAGAGCCTGCGAGTGAAAGTGGCTGGCGAAGCGCTAAAGGGTGATCGGGTGCGGTGGCTTGCAGACGTCTGTGGTCGCCATCGTGGGGCCTGTCCTATCACGCTGGAATATACCGGTGCCGATGCCCGAGCACTGCTCCAGTTCGGCGAACACTGGCGAATCGATCCTGCCGATAACTTGATTCAGGCATTGCGTGACCAGTTCGGACGAGACAACGTCTTCCTCCAATACCGATAGCGGGGCTAACCGATTGGTGCACCAGTGTCGGTGCGAGACCGGATGGACGCCGTGAATAGGCCCGATCCCGGATCGAGCCATGTTTGAAAGCACATTTTTTGTTCGACCTAAATGCGTCCGTCCCGTAAGGTAGGGCGCAAAAAAACGGAACAGCTTCCCGGCCGACTGGCCGTCGACGCATGACGGATGCCTATGAACCCGAATTTTCTCGATTTCGAACAGCCAATTGCCGACCTGCAAGCCAAGATCGAAGAATTGCGCTTGGTTGGCAATGACAACTCGTTAAATATCGGCGATGAAATTGCCCGCCTGCAGGACAAGAGCGAATCGCTCACCGAGAGCATTTTTGGCAATCTCACCAGCTGGCAGATCGCCCGTCTGGCTCGCCACCCGCAGCGCCCCTACACGCTCGACTACATCAGCCACCTGTTCACTGAATTCGAAGAGTTGCATGGCGATCGCCATTTCTCGGACGACGCTGCGATCGTTGGCGGTACGGCTCGCCTGAATGGTGAACCGGTGATGGTCATTGGGCATCAGAAAGGGCGTGAGGTACGTGAAAAGGTTCGCCGTAACTTCGGCATGCCTCGCCCGGAAGGCTATCGCAAAGCGTGCCGTCTGATGGAGATGGCTGAGCGTTTCAAGATGCCGATTCTGACGTTCATTGATACGCCGGGTGCCTATCCGGGTATCGACGCCGAGGAACGCAACCAGAGCGAAGCGATCGCCTGGAACCTGCGGGTCATGGCGCGGCTGAAAACGCCAATCATCGCTACCGTGATCGGTGAGGGCGGTTCCGGCGGTGCGCTGGCCATCGGTGTCTGCGATCAGCTGAACATGCTGCAGTATTCGACTTACGCGGTCATCTCGCCAGAAGGTTGCGCTTCTATCCTTTGGCGTACCGCTGACAAAGCGCCGGAAGCCGCGGAAGCCATGGGGGTCACCGCCGAACGCTTGAAGGATCTGGGCATCGTTGACAAGGTCGTTCCTGAGCCGCTCGGTGGGGCTCATCGCAATCCGGCTGTGACCGCCGCATCGCTGAGAAATGAGCTCACCGCTCAGCTCGACATGCTCAAAGGGCTAGGTACTGAAGCGCTATTGAGCCGGCGTTACGACCGTCTGATGAGCTACGGCATCGCCTGATTGTCGCGGTAAGGTGCACTCTAAACGGCGGATTACCCGCCGTTTTTTTTGCGTTCCAGAAAGCTTTTGCCGCCAGTACGTGAGTTTTTTCAGGTGACTCACGCCGAGTGGCTGACAGCTGAGCGTTCCGGTTTATCCTGTATTCCCGTATTGGCTGGGCTGCTATCCGATGTCCCTCGAGTCACGTCTGCTTGAAGTCCTCCATCCCTGGCGTTCGGCGCCGCGTTGGTGCGTGGCGTTTTCCGGCGGGCTCGACTCAACCGTGTTACTGCATCTTTTGGCGCGCTTGGCCGCTCGTGAACAGTTGCCAGCCATTAGCGCGATCCACATACACCACGGGCTGCAGGCCGTAGCCGATGGTTGGCCAGCGCACTGTCAATCCGTCTGTGAAATGCTGGGCGTTGAGTTGCAGGTTGTACGCGTTCGGGTCGAGCCAGGCCCAAGCGTGGAGCGGGAAGCCCGGGAAGCGCGCTATGCCGCGTTCAGTGAGCAGTTGGGTGCTTCTGCGGTGCTGCTTACCGCCCAGCATCGAGACGATCAGGCTGAGACCGTGCTTTTTCGTCTGCTGCGCGGTGCCGGAGTGCGCGGCCTCGTCGGCATGCCTGCAACGCGAGCGCTGGGCAGTGGTTGGCTGGTCCGGCCTTTTCTGAATGCCAGCCGTGCAGAGCTCATGGACTATGCGCAAGCGCACGGGCTGGTCTGGATCGATGATCCGAGCAACCTGTGCACCGAGCACGCTAGAAATTATCTCCGTAAGGAGGTCATGCCGCTGCTGCAGCAGCGCTGGCCGAGCGCGACGAGCAGCATGGCCCGCGCGGCGGCGCACCTGGCTGAGGCGCAGCAGTTGCTCGACGAGCTGGCCGAGAATGATCTCAAGGAAGCCCGCAGAGAGGGGGATCATCCATCGCTGGCGATACCGAACCTTTCCCTGTCTGCACTCACACGGCTCAGTCCCGCACGCCAGCGTAATGCGCTGCGGCACTGGCTGGCGGCCCGGACACCTCTCCCTGACAGCGACCATTGGGTCGGCTGGGATTCGTTACGTGACGCCGCCGCAGATGCCACGCCGATCTGGCGACTGGCCTCTGGCGAACTCCATCGGGGTAATGGACGTATCTGGTGGCTGTCAGGACCCTGGCTGGTTAGGCCGAGCGGGTCGGTCGACTGGTTGCGGCCTGAGATACCTCTGCAGCTGCCAGGTAACGGCACCCTGCGTTTGGCAGGCGACTACGTGAAGGGCCCGCTACAGGTGCGGTATCGGAGGGGGGGGGAGTCGCTGATCCTGCCTGTCCGCGGAAAGCGCGACCTCAAGCGATTACTCAACGAAATCGCAATGCCGGGTTTCGTTCGCTCACGCCTGCCATTGCTTTATCGCGGCGACGAACTCATCGCGGTGGCCAATCTACCTCAGCTAAGCATTCAGTCGGTGTCGCTGATATGGGTGCCGCCGGCTGACGCCAGGTTTGAGCTGATGGGGTCTTTCGAGTAGACTACGCTCCCGTCCCAATACAGCTTCTGCGGCTTTCATCGAAAACCGTGGCAGCTCAGCTATTGCCGCCCTTGGCGCAGTGGCTCCTTCGCTTTCCCCCGGCGGCGCTGACCGCTTAACGCAGACTTCTAGGGTTTTTCATGACGCGCTACATCTTCGTCACGGGTGGTGTTGTTTCTTCATTGGGGAAAGGCATTGCCTCGGCTTCATTGGCGGCCATCCTGGAGGCGCGGGGCCTGAAGGTCACGATGCTCAAGTTGGACCCTTATATCAACGTCGATCCGGGCACCATGAGCCCGTTCCAGCACGGTGAGGTGTTCGTCACCCATGACGGCGCCGAGACTGACCTCGATTTGGGTCACTACGAGCGGTTCATCCGCACGACCATGACCAAAAGCAATAACTTCACCACCGGTCGCGTTTACGAGGACGTGCTGCGCCGCGAGCGTCGAGGTGACTACCTGGGCGCTACCATCCAGGTCATTCCTCACATCACTGACGAAATCAAGCGTCGTGTGATCAAAGGGGCGGGAGATGCCGACGTTGCGCTGGTGGAAGTCGGGGGAACCGTTGGCGATATCGAGTCGCAGCCATTCCTCGAGGCGATTCGCCAGCTACGTGTGGAAGTCGGTGCCAAGCGCGCGATGCTGATGCACCTTACGCTCGTCCCCTACATTGCGACGGCAGGCGAAACCAAGACCAAGCCGACTCAGCATTCGGTCAAGGAGCTACGTTCCATTGGCCTGCAGCCAGACGTCCTGGTTTGCCGCTCCGATCACCCTATTGACGTCTCCTCGCGTCGGAAGATTGCGCTGTTTACCAACGTCGAGGAACGTGCTGTCATCAGCCTGGAAGATGTCGACACGATCTACAAAATCCCGGGTGTGTTGCACGCTCAGGGACTGGACGATTTCGTTGTCGAGCGTTTCGGTCTGGAATGCGGCGGCGCCGATTTGTCCGAATGGGATCGGGTGGTTGATGCCAAACTGAACCCTGAGAAAGAAGTCACCATTGCCATGGTTGGCAAGTACATGGAACTTCTGGATGCATATAAATCTCTGATCGAGGCAATGAGCCACGCTGGCATCCAGAGCCGTACCAAAGTGAACCTTCGCTATATCGATTCCGAAGACATCGAGAACCAGGGCACAAGCTTGCTTGAAGGCATGGATGCGATTCTGGTTCCCGGTGGCTTCGGCTTGCGCGGCGTCGAAGGTAAAATCGCCACTGTCAAATACGCTCGCGAAAACAAGATTCCATATCTCGGTATCTGTCTAGGGATGCAGGTTGCGGTGATCGAGTTTGCCCGTAACGTGCTGGGTTGGACTGACGCCAACTCTACCGAATTCAATAAGAACAGTGACCATCCTGTAGTGGGCCTGATCACTGAGTGGGCAGACGCTACGGGTGCTGTGGAAACACGCAGCGATGCCTCCGATTTGGGCGGCACCATGCGCCTCGGTGCGCAGGAGTGCGGCCTGGAGGCTGACTCCAACGTTCACGCTTGCTATGGCAAGGAGCGCATCGTCGAGCGTCATCGTCATCGTTACGAAGTGAACAATAATCTGTTGCCTCAGCTGCAGGCGGCTGGCCTGAAGATTACCGGCCGTTCCGGTGACGGTGCGTTGGTCGAAGTGGTCGAAGCGCCGGATCACCCGTGGTTCGTGGCTTGCCAGTTCCATCCTGAATTCACCTCCACCCCGCGCGATGGCCATCCGCTTTTCAGTGGCTTCGTCGAGGCGGCGCTAAGTTACAAGGCGGGCAAGGCATGAACCAAAAGACCATTCGCGTTGGCGAAATCGAGATTTCCAACGACAAGCCGTTCGTCCTGTTTGGCGGAATGAACGTCCTGGAGTCTCGCGATCTTGCCCTGCAGATCTGCGAAACCTATGTGAAGGTCACCGAGAAGCTTGGCATTCCGTATATCTTCAAGGCCAGCTTCGATAAGGCTAATCGCTCCTCAATCAATTCCTTCCGTGGTCCTGGCCTGGAAGAGGGGATGCGTATCTTCGAAGAAGTAAAGAAGACCTTCAAAGTCCCGGTGATCACTGATGTGCATGAGCCGCACCAGGCCCAGCCGGTGGCTGAAGTATGCGACATCATCCAGCTCCCGGCTTTCCTGTCGCGCCAGACCGATCTGGTGGTTGCGATGGCCAAGACCGGTGCGGTGATCAACATCAAGAAGGCGCAGTTTCTCGCTCCCCAGGAAATGAAGCATATCCTGACCAAGTGTGAAGAAGCTGGTAATGATCAGTTGATTCTCTGCGAGCGCGGTTCGTCGTTCGGCTACAACAATCTGGTCGTAGACATGCTCGGCTTCGACATCATGAAGCGGATGCAATATCCGGTGATCTTCGATGTCACACATGCGCTGCAGATGCCGGGCGGCCGGGCCGACTCGGCCGGTGGTCGCCGAGCTCAGGTCACGGATCTGGCCAAAGCCGGTCTCAGCCAAGGGCTTGCCGGGTTGTTCCTTGAAGCACACCCGGATCCGGAAAACGCCAAGTGCGATGGACCCTGCGCGTTGCGTCTGGACAAGCTAGAACCCTTCCTCACTCAGCTCAAGCAGCTGGATGAGCTGATCAAGAATTTTGCGCCAATCGAAACTGCTTGAAGCTTTGAAGCTATCTACGGAGTGTTAATAAAAATGGCAAAGATCGTCGACATCAAAGGGCGTGAGGTTCTGGACTCCCGTGGCAACCCCACTGTGGAAGCGGACGTTATCCTGGATAACGGTATCACTGGCAGCGCCTGTGCGCCGTCTGGTGCTTCTACGGGTTCCCGCGAGGCGTTGGAGCTGCGCGATGGCGACAAAAGCCGTTATATGGGCAAAGGTGTGCTGAAGGCTGTCAGCAACATCAATGGCCCGATCCGTGATCTGCTCTTGGGCAAGGATCCGCTGGACCAGAAGGCGCTTGACCGCGCCATGATCGAGCTGGACGGTACCGAAAACAAGGCTTCGCTGGGTGCTAACGCTATCCTCGCTGTGTCGTTGGCTGCAGCCAAAGCCGCTGCTCAGGACCAGGATCTGCCCCTCTACGCACACATCGCCAACCTCAACGGCACCCCTGGTCAGTATTCGATGCCGGTCCCGATGATGAACATCATCAACGGCGGCGAGCACGCCGACAACAACGTCGACATCCAGGAATTCATGGTGCAGCCGGTTGGCGCCAAGACCTTTGCGGATGCCCTGCGCATGGGCGCCGAGATTTTCCATCACCTCAAGGCAGTGCTGAAGGCCCGTGGCCTGAGCACCTCGGTTGGTGATGAAGGCGGCTTCGCACCCAATCTGGCATCTAATGAAGATGCTCTGGCAGCTATCGCAGAAGCAGTGTCCAACGCCGGCTACACGTTGGGCGACGACGTTACCTTGGCACTCGATTGCGCTTCTAGCGAATTCTTCGAGAACGGTAAGTACGACCTGGCAGGTGAAGGCAAAGTCTTCGACGCTGCTGGTTTCGCCGACTACCTTGCCGGCCTGTCCGAGCGTTACCCGATCATTTCCATCGAAGATGGTATGGACGAGTCCGACTGGGACGGCTGGAAGATTCTGACAGACAAGATCGGCAGCAAAGTTCAGCTGGTTGGCGACGACCTGTTCGTGACCAACACTAAAATCCTCAAGGAAGGTATTGAGAAGGGTATCGGTAACTCGATCCTGATCAAGTTCAACCAGATTGGGTCATTGACTGAAACGCTAGAAGCCATTCAGATGGCCAAGGCTGCCGGTTACACCGCGGTGATCTCTCACCGGTCAGGTGAAACCGAAGACAGCACCATCGCCGATTTGGCAGTTGGCACTGCTGCTGGCCAGATCAAGACTGGCTCGCTGTGCCGGTCGGACCGTGTTTCGAAGTACAACCAGCTGCTTCGTATCGAAGAGCAACTTGGCGGAAAAGCAGCTTACAAGGGGCGCGCCGAGTTTCGCGGCTAACCAGCCTATCGCTCGAAGAGCTTGGGCATGCTAGAAGAGGGCGGCGTTAGTCGCCCTTTTTTTGTGGATAACGGTCAGCGCTGTTAAGGTCGCGAACAGCGATGCGCTCGCCAGCAAAGGAAAGCCGAGCCATGTTGCTGACCGCCGCTTATACAACGTCACTGGAAACCAACCGAATTCAATCCATGCCTTCCATGCGCAGTCCCTACTGGTTGTTCGTTGTGCTTATTCTGCTGCTGGGTGGCCTGCAGTATCGTCTGTGGGTGGGTGAGGGCAGCCTCGCTCAGGTCAGCGGGTTGAACAAACAGATCGCCGAGCAAAAGGGTGAAAACCAACGACTGCTCGAGCGAAACCGGATTCTCGAAGCCGAGGTGAGGGAGCTCAAGCAGGGAATGGAAACCGTGGAAGAGCGCGCGCGCCATGAGTTAGGCATGGTGAAAGAGGGCGAAACCCTCTTTCAGCTGACCGAATGAATAAAAGCAATCTTCCGCCGTACTGGGTCGTAATCCCTGCCGCCGGCGTTGGCAGTCGCATGAAAGCCGACCGTCCCAAGCAGTATCTGCAGCTGGCCGGACGGACCATTCTTGAGCACACCCTTGAATGTTTCCTGGACCATCCTCAGCTCAAGGGGCTGGTCGTGTGTGTCGCGAGCGATGATGCATATTGGCCTGATCTCGTTTGCTCGACTGATCCGCGAGTCTACCGTGCCGATGGTGGGTGCGAGCGGGCCGACTCTGTCCTGTGTGGCCTGCACAGGCTGTCCGGGCTCGGTGCCTCAGACGGCGACTGGGTGCTGGTGCACGATGCTGCCAGACCCAACCTGGCGGCCTCAGATCTGGATCAACTGCTTCAAACCCTTGCATATGATCCTGTCGGCGGGCTGCTTGCTGTTCCGGCTCGCGATACGCTCAAGCGTGCCGATGCCGACGGGCGAGTCCAGGAGACGGTCGATCGTGCTGTGGTCTGGCAGGCGTTCACGCCTCAGATGTTCAGGCTTGGATCGTTACGCGAAGCATTGGCAGATGCGCTAGCCAGCGGAATTGCCGTGACAGACGAAGCATCCGCGCTAGAGTGGGTGGGGCTTCGGCCGCGTTTGGTCGAAGGGCGTGCCGACAATCTCAAGATCACGCGGCCGGAAGACCTGCAATGGCTGGAACAGCGCTGGAAAGCCTGAGTCCAGCGCTGCCCTGTACGCTAGGCAGGGATCGATGCGCCCTGCATAGCGGTGGCGAAGACATGCGATCAGTAGCGGTAAATCGCAGCGGCACCACTTTCTGTCGGCATGCGTTCAGTAGGTACTGAAATCACCTCGCCGCCTTGTTCCAGCGTCCATATGGTCAGTTCATCGAGCAAATCGGGCGTCGTGGCCGAGTCGTCTTCCACCGCGACAGCCTTGCCCTGCTGCTTATCCACTACCCCCGGAATTTGTCGGTCCGCCTCCACCAGCAGGGTCGCGACGCGTCCTTCGAGTGTTGCCTGGCCAATCTGCTCAAGCTGATCGGTAGCCAGCCCCTGTCCGTGGGATTCGCCGTATTGGTCGATGAAACCTTCCAGACGTTTGATGTAGCGCGGCTGCATGACCATCCAGCTCTTTTGGCGAAGCTCGTCGTGGCTCAGCAAGGACGCGTCGTTTTCGATTCCCTCCGGCAGTAGAAATTCGTTGTGACTGAGCTTACGGAAATGGAACTGGTGCTCCGGAAGTGCAGCGAGAATCAACGGCAGTCGTGACTTGCGGCTGTGGTGTTCGAGAATGGCACGATCCACCTCCCGGAAGAACCGCTCCCGGTCCCGATCAATTTCATCTTGGCGCCCGGCGCCACCGCTTTCTACCTGCATTGGGTCGCCCCGTTCGCTGGCCCGGCTGTAGCCCTGCGGGAAGCCGGTCTGACCCTTTTCGGTCAGCTCGCGGCCAAGCGCCTCTTCAACGGTTTTCGGAACGCCCTCACCCAAGCGGACCTCATCGATGCCGTCGCGGTTGCCTTCGAACAGACGAACCGAGTCCAGTGTGATTGCCAGTATTTGATAGCGGTCGGCGGACTGTGCGATCCGCAACAGCGGCTTGAGGTGCATGCGGTCGTTAGCAACAGCGAGTTCTGGAACGCTGCGCTGCAGGCGGAACACCTCGAAGTAATCTTCGGCACGGAAGACTGCAAGCCCATCACGGTTGGAGTTCCAGAAATCGGTGTCCTCGATCAGGTCGTGGAATGGCTTCAACAACGCTTTGGCTTGGTCTCCACGGCCTTGTTGCTTGAGCGAGTCTTCAAGCTCTCGGACAAGGTGCTTGAAGCGAATCGGATCCTGCTGACGCTCGGGAAAGCTGCGGTGGGTAGGCTGGTAAAGCGAGAGGCAAGGTGCTTCGCGCTTTGCCAGCAGTTTGGACATGGTTTCACGATCGAGCAATCTGTTCATATACGGCCTCTCTCGTTGTTAAATGGTTCGGTTCCTCATGGATGTCCATCAGCCCGCTTCGGCGGGTCGTAGCAGGTGGCGTTCAGTGATGGTTAAGTTTTTTGTCTAGCGCATGGGCAAGCGCATGGCTGAGCTTTTCGGCACAACCGTCTATCGCCAGATTCAGCGAGTCGGCTTTGTGGCTGGTCGAAATGGGCTCGTGTCCTTTGATGCGCGCTTCCATCTGGCAACGCTTATCCTGCGGGCCACTTTTGCCACTGTTCTCGTCGTTGAGATGAACTTCGACTCGGGTCAGCTGATCGTCGAAGCGTTCCAGTTCGCTTTCGACCGTCGCTTTCACGTGCTCCTCAAGATTGCTGGTCACGTCGACGCTATGATTGCTGTTCACCAGAATCTGCATGATGTCCTCCTGATTGAATGGCCGGCTCGCTCAAGCAGAGGGCCGGAGGCACCGGCTTCAGAATTTCGACGTGGTGGGTTAAGTCGGGTTCCGCCTGAAGTTCAGCGGTCGGACACGCGGCGCAGTCGCTACTCAGTCGTATTGGTTGCAGTATTCCGGGCGGGTTGCGAGCCCGTCCTTCAGAGCTTGAATTAACAGCCGAACCTTCGGCAGGGGATAACGCCGCTGTGGGTAGACAGCCCACACGGCTGTATTCGGGGGTTGATAGGTTTCCAGCAACGACACCAGCTCACCACGGTGCAGCGGCCCCTGAACGTAATAGTCCGGAAGCTGACAGAGGCCAAAGCCACGCAGCGCGGCGTCCAAGACCGCCTGTCCACTGTTGCAGCGCCAGTTGCCAGATGGTTTGAACAGCTGCTCTCGACCATCCACCTGCAATATCCAGGTATCCCCAGTCCCTACCAGGCAATTGTGTCGGGCAAGCTCGGATAGGGTATGTGGTCGGCCGTATCGTTCGAGATAGCGTGGAGCTGCGCACAGATACATGGCCCGCGGTGCTATGCGGGTGGCGACCAGCCTCGACTCGCTCAGGCGACCCAGGCGTATGGCCAGGTCGTAGCCCTCCTGAACCAGGTCGAGCGTGCGATTGGAGAGTTCGATGTCGACCCGCAGCTGGGGATGCTGCGCCATGAATTCGTTTACCAGCGGCACGATAAAGCGTTCGCCGTACGCAACCGCTGCCGTCATGCGCAGCAAACCGGTGGGTGCGGCATGCAGGTCCGTGACGGCGTGAAAGGCTTCGTCGCGCTCTTCTATCAACCGCTGGCAGCGGGAGAGAAAGGTATGGCCGGCTTCAGTCAACGATACTCGACGTGTAGTGCGGTAGAACAAGCGCGCTTGCAGGCGTTCCTCAAGGCGTGCGACCTGGCGGCTGACGTGGGAGGACGACACGCGCAGTTGATCGGCGGCGCGCATGAAACTGCCGGATTCGGCAACTGCCACAAACTCATCCAGTCCTTCCCACCGATTCATAAGCGAACCCGTCGTTGATTACGTTGAGTAAGGAGCGATTATCCCTGTGTGGCAATAATGTTTCTACGGCTAGCTTATTAACCCCGTATGCCTAGGAAACTACACTGCCTGTCACTATCCACAGTGAGTACAGTCAGACATGACCATCAAATCCCGTGCCGCAGTCGCGTTCGCCCCGAATCAACCACTGCAAATTGTCGAAGTGGACGTGCAGCCGCCCAAGGCAGGCGAAGTGCTGGTGCGCATCGTCGCGACAGGCGTCTGCCATACCGATGCCTACACGCTTTCTGGCGAAGATTCGGAAGGCGTCTTCCCGTGCATCCTTGGTCATGAAGGTGGCGGGGTTGTCGAGGCAGTCGGCGAGGGCGTTACCTCGGTTGCGGTGGGCGATCACGTGATACCGCTGTACACCGCCGAATGCCGTCAATGCAAATTCTGCAAATCCGGCAAGACAAACCTCTGTAGTTCGGTGCGCGCTACGCAGGGTAAAGGCCTGATGCCGGACGGAACCTCGCGGTTTTCTTATAACGGCGAGCCGATTTACCACTATATGGGTACATCGACCTTTTCCGAGTACACCGTGTTGCCCGAAGTCTCGGTGGCGAAGATCCCCAAGGAAGCGCCGCTGGACAAGGTTTGCCTACTCGGTTGCGGCGTCACCACCGGTATTGGCGCTGTAATCAACACCGCAAAAGTCGAAGAGGGCGCCACTGTGGCGATCTTCGGCCTGGGCGGTATCGGCCTGGCAGCGGTCATCGGAGCGAAGATGGCGAAGGCCAGCCGAATCATTGCAATCGACATCAATCCGTCAAAGTTCGCTATTGCGCAAGAGTTGGGCGCGACCGACTTTGTTAATCCCAAGGATCACGACAAGCCGATCCAAGAGGTGATCGTCGAGATGACCGACGGTGGCGTGGACTATTCCTTCGAGTGCGTAGGCAACGTCCAATTGATGCGCGCCGCCCTGGAGTGTGCCCACAAGGGTTGGGGCGAATCGGTCATTATCGGCGTGGCCGGAGCCGGTCAGGAAATCAGCACTCGACCTTTCCAGCTGGTGACTGGACGCGTCTGGCGTGGCAGCGCCTTTGGTGGCGTCAAGGGGCGCACCGAGTTGCCGAGTTACGTTGAGAAATCCCAGACCGGCGAGATCCCGCTGGACACCTTCATCACCCACAACATGGGGCTGGATGAAATCAACCACGCGTTCGACTTGATGCATGAAGGCAAGAGCATTCGGACCGTCATCCACTATTGATCCAGCGTGTCGGGTTGCGGTGCTCCGCTTGTGACTGGGGGAGCACCGCTGCCCGCTTCAGGAGGGCCCCATGAGCCTTGAGAACATTTCATGCCAGAAGAGCTTCGGTGGCTGGCACAAACGCTATCGTCACCGTTCTGCCAGCTTGAATTGCGACATGGTGTTTGCCGTGTATCTGCCGCCTCAGGCGGAGCAGGGCGACAAGCTGCCGGTACTCTATTGGCTGTCCGGTCTGACCTGTACCGATGAAAACTTCATGCAGAAAGCGGGGGCGCATCGGCTCGCTGCTGAACTCGGTCTGATAATCGTCGCGCCAGATACCAGCCCGCGGGGGCCTGGTGTTCCTGATGACCCGGAAGCCGCTTATGACCTTGGTCTTGGTGCAGGCTTCTACCTGAACGCGACTCAAGAGCCCTGGGCTCAGCACTACCGAATGCATGATTATGTGGTCGATGAGCTGCCGAATCTGATCGAGGCAAACTTCCCGGTGTCTGACAAGCGCGGCATCAGCGGGCATTCGATGGGAGGGCATGGTGCCCTGGTGTGCGCTTTGAAAAATCCTGGCCGGTACCAGTCGCTGTCGGCTTTCGCGCCGATCACGAATCCAGCCAACTGCCCCTGGGGCGAGAAGGCTTTTTCTCATTATCTTGGGGAAGATCGTGCACGCTGGCGTGAGTGGGATGCCTGTGCCCTGTTATCCAGCGCGCAGGAGAAACTGCCGATACTGGTAGATCAGGGTGATCGCGATGACTTCAAGGCTAATCAATTGAAGCCGGAAGCGTTGGAGTCTGCAGCCGCCGCCGCGAACCATCCCCTGACGCTGCGTATCCAGCCGGGCTACGACCATAGTTACTACTTCATAGCCAGTTTCATCGATGAGCACCTGCGTCATCATGCGAAAGCGCTGAGCGCATGAATTCGTACCGTGCTCATTGTGAGCGAAGGTGCTCGCGATCCGAGACGTGGTGTGAGTGAGCTGACGGGGCCCTGGTACTGCTCTAACCTGGGTTGCGTTGAAGTTCGCGAGCCACGTTTTGGACTCACCACAGCCAGAAAGAAAAAAGGCCCGACCGGTACCCGGCCGAGCCTTCCATCGCAAGGAGCTAGAGCGATGGATAATCGGTGTAGCCTTCGGCGCCTTGGGCGTAGAACAGCTCAGGCCGTGGCTCGTTGAGCGGAGCGTTTTGGCGTAGACGTTCGACCAGGTCAGGATTGGCGATGTACGGAATGCCGAATGCGACTGCGTCGGCTTTGCCGTCTGCCAGCCAGGCGTTGGCCTGTTCCTTCGTGAAGCGCTCGTTGGCGATGTAAACCCCGCCGAAGATTTCTTTCAGTTGCGGGCCCAGGCTGTCCGCGCCGGCTTTCTCACGCGTGCAGATAAAGGCGATGCCGCGCTTGCCGAGTTGGCGGGCCACATAGCCGAATGTCTCGGCCCTGTTCGAATCGCCCATATCGTGTGAATCGGCCCTTGGAGCGAGGTGTACGCCAACCCGGCCCGAGCCCCAGACACCAATTGCCGCGTCGGTTACTTCGAGCAGCAGCCGGGCACGGTTTTCCAGCGAGCCACCGTAGGCGTCGGTGCGCTTGTTAGTACTGTCTTGCAGAAACTGGTCGAGCAAATAGCCGTTGGCGCCGTGAATCTCGACACCATCGAAACCGGCCTCACGTGCGTTTTCCGCGCCCTTGCGGTACGCCTCGATGACGCCAGCGATTTCTTCGGTTTCAAGTGCGCGCGGTGTTTCGTAGTCCTTCATTGGGCGCACCAGACTGACGTGGCCGGCGGGCTTGATGGCACTCGGCGCGACTGGAAGCTGGCCCTCAAGGTAAATCGGATCGGAAATCCGGCCTACGTGCCAGAGCTGCAACACAATCTTTCCGCCCTTTGCGTGGACTGCATCGGTTACCTTTTTCCAGCCCTGTACTTGCTCGGCGGACCAGATACCGGGGGTATCCGGGTAGCCGACGCCCATCGGCGTGACCGAAGTCGCTTCGCTGATGATCAGGCCAGCATCGGCCCGCTGGGCGTAGTACTCGGCAATAAGGTCACCTGGTACTCGGCCCGGCTCTGCACGGCAACGGGTCAAAGGGGCCATGATGATGCGGTTGGCCAGTTCCAGGTCGCCAATCTTGATCGGGTCGAAAAGTGTAGGCATAGCGATGCTGCTCCTATTACACGGTGAGGGCTGCGAAGTTCAGAGTTCGCGTCCTAGACGGGTTACGAATGCTTCGATGGCCGGTTCATTGCGTTTGAAAAAGTGCCACTGACCAACTTTGCGGTTGGTGATCAGTCCCGCTCGTTGCAGTGTTGCCAGGTGCGCCGATACCGTTGATTGCGATAGTCCGGCTCGCCGGTCGATCTGCCCGGCGCACACGCCGTTCTCGAGCGAATGGTGCTGCTCGGAGAAGTAGCGTTGAGGTTCTTTCAGCCAACTCAGTATTTCCCGACGTAGAGGGTGGGCTATCGCCTTGAGGATGTCGTCCAGCTCGTCAGGCATGCTGTTGTCCGGTTGGTATATCGTGGTGGGGCGAACTATATATCGGTGAAAGACGATATGAGATCGATTCGGTTGATGGTG
The DNA here is from genome assembly GCF_051028275.1 of Stutzerimonas stutzeri. GTDB lineage: Bacteria > Pseudomonadota > Gammaproteobacteria > Pseudomonadales > Pseudomonadaceae > Stutzerimonas > Stutzerimonas stutzeri_AS. Next base: position 2,972,635 of record NZ_CP069269.1, on the reverse strand, counting down.
TTTATTGTCGGTATCGATGCGCAGGGTTCTCACCACTGCGACTCCAACCGCCGCTGCGGTCCTGTAGAATCGCGGGCTGATCTTTTCGAGGTGCAATGACTATGCGTATCGGCCACGGCTATGACGTGCATCGGTTCGGTGAGGGCGATTTCGTCACCCTCGGCGGGGTGCGAATTCCTCACAGGTCCGGCCTGCTCGCGCATTCGGATGGCGACGTGCTGTTGCATGCGTTGAGCGATGCTTTGCTTGGCGCGGCGGCGCTTGGTGATATCGGTAAGCACTTTCCGGACACCGATCGAGCGTACAAAGGAGCCGATAGCCGTGTTCTGCTGCGCCACGTGGTCAAGCAAATACAGGCCAAAGGCTGGAAGGTGGGTAACGTGGACGCCACCATCGTCGCGCAGGCGCCGAAGATGGCGCCGCATATCGAACGGATGCGCAGCCTGATCGCCGAGGACCTCCAAGTTGACTTGGATCAGGTCAATGTCAAAGCCACCACTACCGAGAAGCTTGGCTTCACCGGGCGCGAAGAAGGCATTGCGGTTCACGCCGTCGCACTGCTGGTCGGCGCATGACCGAAGATCAGTTGCTTGGTCCACGGGCGCACGGTGGCGCTTGTGGGTCTGCCGTGCTCAAGGCTGTCCCGGAGGACTTTCAGGTCGATGAAGTGCTCGACATTCCTTTGTCTGGCGCCGGAGAACACCTTTGGCTATGGGTGGAAAAGCGAAACCTCAATACCGAAGAAGCTGCGCGACGTCTCGCTCGAGCGGCCGGGGTTCCGGTACGCGCCATCAGTTATGCCGGGTTGAAGGACCGCCAGGCGCTGACCCGTCAATGGTTCAGCCTGCATTTGCCAGGAAAGGTTGATCCCGCGTTGTCATCGGCTGAGGACGATACGCTGAGGATTCTTCAGAGCGGCAGACATCAGCGAAAACTGCAACGCGGCGCGCACTCTGCTAACGGTTTCACCCTTCGGCTAACGGAGCTGCAGGCAGCACCCACAGAGCTGGACGACCGCCTGGAACGCATCAAGACGCACGGTGTACCGAATTACTTCGGCTTGCAACGTTTTGGCTTCGAAGGGGGCAACCTGCAGGGCACCCGAGTGTACGCCGAGCGACAGGAACTGCCAGCGCAGCGCAATCTTCGCTCTCGCCTGTTATCCGCCGGGCGCAGCTATCTGTTCAACCGCTTGCTGGCCGAGCGGGTCGAAGCAGGCAGCTGGAACCAGGCGCAGGTGGGTGATTTGCTGGCCTTTACAGACAGTCGCAGCTTTTTTTTGGCTGGCGAAGCCGAATGCGCTGACCCCAGGCTGGCGGTGCTGGATCTGCATCCCACTGGCCCGTTATGGGGCGCTGGAGATTCGCCGTCCTGTGCCGATATAAAGGCGCTGGAGTCGGCAGTGGCGGCAACGGAGCCGTCAATCGCCAAGTGGCTCGCAGAAGCCGGAATGAAGCATGAACGGCGTATTCTTCGCCTCCCCATTAATGGCTTGTCGTGGCATTATCCCGAGCCTGACATTCTGCAACTTGAATTCGTCCTGCCGACCGGATGCTTCGCCACAGCTGTGGTACGTGAATTGGTCAGCCTGGCAGGGCAGACGGACATCTGATGCGTATTTTGATCGCCAACGACGACGGGGTGTATGCACCTGGGCTCGCCGCGCTTTATGACGCGCTGGCGGACCTCGCGGAGTGCAGGGTGGTAGCCCCCATTCAGGACATGAGCGGCGCCAGTAGTGCGCTGACCCTGGATCGCCCGCTGCACCCTACAATCATGCCGAACGGCTTCATCGGCGTGAACGGAACGCCAACGGACTGCGTCCATCTGGGAATCAACGGACTGCTTGAAGAGGTGCCCGACATGGTCGTGTCAGGTATCAACCTGGGCGCCAATCTGGGCGATGACGTGCTGTACTCCGGGACCGTCGCAGCAGCCATTGAAGGCCGCTTCACCGGCAAACCCGCCTTCGCTTTCTCCCTGGTGTCACGACTAACCGATAACCTGCCAACCGCTGCCTATATCGCGCGCAAGCTGGTCGAGCAGCATGCCTCGCTGGAGCTTCCGCCGCGTACGGTATTAAGCGTCAATGTTCCCAACTTGCCGCTTGACCATATTCGCGGGATCCAACTGACTCGGCTGGGCCATCGAAGCAGGGCAAAGCCGCCGGTCAAACAGGCGAACCCGCGGGGTAAGGAAGGCTATTGGATTTCCGTTGCCGGCGATGTGGAAGACGGAGGGCCAGGCACCGATTTTCATGCCGTCATGCAAGGCTATGTCTCAATCACACCGCTGCAGCTGGACCGGACGTTCCGTGAGGCATTCGATGGCCTCGACAGTTGGCTGGAGGGGGTGTTGTGAACCGCGGATCTGATGACCTGTTGCGTCACGGCACCGGGATGACCTCGCAGCGCACCCGTGATCGTCTGATTCAGCGGCTGTACGAAGAGGGGCTTTCCGACCCGCGCGTGCTTGAAGTGATTCGCCGCACACCGCGCCATCTGTTCGTAGATGAGGCCCTGTCTCACCGCGCTTACGAAGACACCGCACTGCCCATCGGGCACAACCAGACCATTTCGCAACCCTTCATGGTGGCCCGTATGAGCGAGCTTCTGCTTGCCGACGGTCCGCTGGATAAGGTGTTGGAGATCGGCACTGGGTCCGGATATCAGACGGCTGTACTGGCGCAGTTGGTGGAGCGCGTATTTTCGGTGGAGCGGATCCAGGCGCTGCAGGATAGAGCAAAAGAGCGGCTGGTCGAACTCAAACTGCGCAACGTGGTCTTTCGCTGGGGTGATGGCTGGGAAGGGTGGCCTGCATTGGCACCTTACAATGGCATCATAGTTACCGCGGCGGCAGCCGACGTGCCCCAGGCTCTGCTCGATCAACTGGCGCCCGGCGGGCGGCTGGTGATCCCGGTCGGTGTTGGCGAAGTCCAGCAACTGATGTTGATCATTCGAGAGGAAGACGGATTTTCCCGCCATTTGCTGGATACCGTTCGCTTCGTGCCGCTGCTCAATGGACCTGTAGTTTGATCAAGCGGAAGGAAGCATGAAAGACGCGTTGTTGTTGTACGTCAAAGGTATGGCCATGGGGGCCGCGGATGTCGTGCCTGGCGTCTCCGGTGGAACCGTTGCGTTCATTACCGGCATCTATGACGAGCTTCTGCGTTCGATCGGTGCGGTGCCGAACGCTATACCGCCGCTGTTGAAGGGTCGTATCGGCGAGGCATGGCGCACCGCCAACGCAACATTTCTGATGATTCTGTTCGCTGGCATTCTCACCAGCGTGCTGAGTCTTGCGAAATTGATTACTTACCTGCTAGAACAGCATCCAATCCCTGTCTGGTCGTTCTTCTTTGGCCTGATTCTGGTTTCCGTTCATCTTGTAGGTAAGGAAATTCAGCGCCGCAACCTGCCGAGGTTGGTCAGCCTGTGCCTGGGTATCGGTTTCGCCTACTGGATTACGGTCGCCTCGCCCATGCAATGGAGCACTGGCGGCATCAGCCTGTTCTTCGCTGGTGCCATCGCGATCTGCGCGATGATCCTGCCGGGCATATCCGGCAGCTTCATCCTGGTCCTTCTGGGCCTTTACCCCGTCGTTCTGGGCGCTGTCAAAGCCCTGGATCTCGGCATCATGCTTACGTTTGCGGCGGGTTGCCTGGTCGGCTTGTTAAGCTTTGCACGCGTTTTGAGCTGGGTGCTAAGGCGGTGGCGCGACCTCACCCTGGCGTTCCTGACCGGATTGATGCTCGGCTCGCTGAACAAGGTCTGGCCTTGGAAAGAAACGCTTACCTGGCGCACCAACTCTCATGGCGAGCGCGTTCCGCTGTTGGAGCAGAATTTGCTGCCCGGTGCCTATGGCGATCTGACCGGGCAAGATCCGCAGCTTTTATTGGCGATCCTGCTTGCGGTGGCGGGCGTCGCCCTTGTGCTGGGTCTCGAATGGGTCGCCGGGCGTCACCAGTCAGTCGCACAAAGCGTCTGAACCGACATGTCGATCATAGGGAGCGGGCATTGAAGTTCACAGCCAGCATGCGGTGGATAGGCAGTTCATCAGTCCGTTGTGCGCTTGCCGCCATGCTGGCGGGTGTTCTGTTGGCAGGCTGCGCCAGTCCACCGTCGGGCGGTGTGAGTGTTGTTGATCGTAATAACCGCGACCGAGTGACCAGCGGCCAGTACGTCGTTCAGCGAGGCGATACGCTGTGGTCGATCGCTTTCCGCTTTGGCTGGGATTGGCGCGACCTGGCCAGGGTCAATAACATCCGTCCGCCACACGTGATCTATCCGGGCCAGACGATTCGCTTCAGTGGTCAGGGTTCCCGTGCCGTTGCCGCTCGTCCGGTTACTCCCGCACCCGCTCCCGCGCCCAGGACACCGGCGATCGTCACGAATCCGGTGCCAACGCCGCCTCCTTTGACCCGGCCGACCGTACCGGCGACCAAGCCCCCTGCGCCAGTTACGCCTGTCAAGCCAGTGACACGTTCCGCGAGCGGTTGGGCCTGGCCTGCCGGGGGTACGGTTATTGGACGATTTTCCTCAAACGGCAGTTTGAATAAAGGAATTGATATCGCCGGGGAATTAGGACAGCCTGTTTTAGCTGCTTCTGATGGGGCTGTTGTGTACGCCGGCAGTGGATTGCGGGGTTACGGCGAACTTGTGATCATCAAGCACAGCGATACCTATGTAAGTGCCTACGGCCACAACCGTAGGTTGCTGGTTCAGGAGGGTCAGCAAGTCAAAGCTGGTCAGACTATTGCCGAGATGGGATCGACTGGAACCGACCGGGTGAAACTGCACTTTGAGATTCGCCGCCAAGGCAAGCCGGTAGATCCGCTGCAATACCTTCCGAAGCGTTGATTTGCTACAACCTGTTCCGGCCCTAGGAGGGGCTTGAGCGATGCCAGGGAATGGGTGCCGCCCAAGCCTGTTGTCGAACTCAGAACAGGAAAACAATAATGGCTCTCAACCAAGAAGTGCCGGAGTTTGACGTAGACGATGCCGTTCTACTCATGGAACCGTCCCCGGACGCAGCTCCGATTGCCGAGCTCTCCCGAGCCGGTTCAGGTGGCACCAGGTCCAAGACCGCAACGGTCAAGCAACATAAATTCGTCGATTACACACGCGCACTCGACGCCACTCAGCTTTACCTCAACGAAATTGGCTTTTCTCCTCTGCTGACCCCCGAACAAGAGGTGCATTTTGCACGTCTTGCCCAGAAGGGCGATCCCGCTGGGCGCAAGCGCATGATCGAAAGCAACCTGCGGTTGGTTGTGAAGATCGCTCGGCGTTACGTTAATCGAGGATTGTCCCTGCTCGATCTAGTCGAAGAGGGAAATCTCGGTTTGATTCGTGCCGTAGAGAAATTCGACCCCGAGCGTGGTTTTCGCTTCTCGACATATGCCACTTGGTGGATCAGGCAAACCATTGAGCGGGCGATCATGAATCAGACGCGCACCATTCGTTTGCCGATTCATGTAGTCAAAGAGCTGAATGTCTATCTGCGTGCTGCGCGCGAGCTAACCCAGAAGCTTGATCATGAGCCAAGCCCGGAAGAAATCGCCAACCTGCTTGAAAAGCCGGTTGCTGAGGTCAAACGAATGCTTGGATTGAATGAGCGAGTGACATCTGTTGACGTCTCCCTCGGCCCGGACACTGACAAGACGTTGCTTGATACCCTCACCGATGACCGCCCAAGCGACCCGTGTGAGCTGCTCCTTGATGATGATTTGTCCGAAAGCATCGATCAGTGGCTATCCGATCTGACTGAAAAGCAGCGTGAAGTAGTGATTCGTCGCTTCGGTTTGCGCGGCCATGAAAGCTGCACGCTGGAAGAAGTCGGGCAGGAGATAGGGCTGACTCGCGAGCGGGTTCGACAGATTCAGGTAGAAGCGCTGAAGCGTCTACGCGAAATCCTCGAGCGCAACGGTTTGTCGAGCGAGTCGCTGTTCCGCTAAATGAAGCGCCCCCTCTCCTGGCGGGAGGGGGCAACTGGGTTGCGCCTATTTTAAAGAAACATCTGCTCCCGGCAGCGTTATGTTCCGGATTAATTCCTGTCGGCCAGTTTTTCTCAATCGGCTATTTGATTTGTAAGTCATTACTTACAGAACGTGTAAGCAAAGCCGCCGGTGGTAACCGAGCTGATCGCCAGCCCGATGTTTGACACCTGATAAGCCTTTGATTTAATTGGCTTTTTAAAAAGAGCTGGATAGTGGCTCAGTTGCCATCATGCATTTTCCGGAGTTGTTGTTGTCTCCGGAAGCTTTAATATCGATCCCGTGCTCAAGGACAAGCACAGCCGGCAAGGATGCTGGTCAGGATCAGCCGCTGGACGCGGTTACATCAGGATGATGAGCAGGAAATACAGGGAAGCAAGGACGGAAGCGGGCGGGGCTTAAGCCCCGCCCCTTTTTTTTTGTCCCGGAAAAACGAATACATGGCTAATCGAACCACTGCTGCGCGGAATTGCCCTATTCGTTATGCCTAACGTTGAAAGGAGCGCAGCATGAACGGCGATACGCAAAAACCCGCCCATCCCGAGTCGCAGACAGAGGATGAAATCAAGCGCAGCCCGGATGAGGCCGACGAGGATCAGCTGGACGAAGCGTTAGAAGAAACCTTCCCGGCCAGCGATCCTATATCGCCTTGACCGTCGCCAGTGTTCCTGGCGCAGCTCAGATCGAAAGACGCCGGCGCAACGCCGGCAGTACTTCTTCACGCAATAGCGGGGCGAGTCGTTCGGAATCACCATCGATCGCTATCCAGCCTGACTCTTCGATTTCTGCCTGGATTTTGACCGGTGTAGACAAGCGGGCTACGAACACCTCTGCTTTTACCCAATGGTCGGGCTCGTTCGCTGCTCGTGACTCGAAATGCCCAAGGTACTGAAGCTGGGATTCGTCAGTTTCCAGTGCAAGCTCTTCGTCCAGCTCTCGAATAAGCGTGCCGGCAGCTGTTTCCCCTGGCTCGGCCTTGCCACCGGGCAGCATGAAGTAGTGGGCGCCGCGTTTTCGGACGACCAAAAGCCGACCAGCGTCGTTCAGTAGGCAGGCCGTGGCTATATTCAGGATATGGGGCATGTCGCTCTCACATTGTCGTGGCATAGCGGGATGAGTCTCTTGTTCCGGTTGTATCGTTGCAGTCGATCTGCGAGCGAGTCGGGTAGCGACACCGGTTCGCTAAAGCCTAAATTCAAGTAAAAGCAGGCAAGTACGGGGTCGCAGAACAACCAGACCGGCCCGTCGCGGCGGGCACGAGCATACCCGATCAGGCGACTTGCAAGTCCCCTGTTGCGCATTGCCGGGGCGACCAGCAGCCCGGTTAACCAATGTCCATTTTCCACCGGCACCAGGCATAGCGCTGCCTCGATTTCGCTACAGCCGGCGACCCAACAGCTGGCGCCCGCCGGGACCCGCATATGCGTGCGATGGGCTTGGTAGAACTTCCTGACCAGAGGCCGGCGCTCCGGCGTCAGCTCGCGTAGACAGTCTTTCGACACGCGCATCACGGGACGTACAGCCCAATGTCTGGCGTGGTCAGCGAGGGCGACCCAGAGATCGGTGGACAGGCGCAAGCGGTCCGTTCATCCGAACCCTGCAATTTTTCGTTACTTGAGCGGTTCTCAAGCAAACCAGCCCTCCAACAAAGGACATAACAATATGTTGGATTTACTGATAGTGGTGGCATTTATCCTCTACGGTCTCAGTTCTGGTCTGCGCGCACGTAGTAAAGCCTCGCAGAGCCTCGATGAGTACTTCCTGGCCGGCAAGACGATCAAGGGTTGGAAGGCTGGGTTTTCCATGGGCGCTACCCAGTTTGCTGCTGACACGCCGTTGCTGGTAACCGGCCTGGTGGCGACCGCCGGTATTTTCGCGCTCTGGCGGCTTTGGATCTACGGCCTTGCCTTTCTACTGATGGCATTTGTCTTTGCGGTAGGTTGGCGTCGCGCCGGTGTGCTGACCGATGCCGAATTGACTCGCGTGCGCTACAGCGGCAAGGGCGTCACGCCGCTTCGTCTGCTCAAGGCTATCTATTACGGTACCGTTATCAACTGCGTCGTGCTGGCGATGGTCCTGGTCGCGGCCATTCGCATCGCCGAAGTATTCCTGCCATGGCACCTCTGGTTGCCGTCAGGCATCTACGAGCCGATTGTTGGGTTCGTTGCCGGTACAGGCTTGCAGCTTGGTGAGAGCATTACGGGGCTTTCGCCCGAAATGATGAGCGCCAATAACCTCATCTCGATTCTGTTGATCCTGGCTTTCACGGCGATGTACTCCATCACTGGCGGATTGCGGGCGGTGGTTCAGACCGACGTGGTGCAGTTCATTCTCGCGATGGTCGGCACCTTGCTCTATGCGTGGTTTGTCGTTGACGCTGCAGGTGGGCTCGGCGGCCTGACGGACCGTGTCGTCGAGCTCTACGGCGCTGAACAGGCCAGCAAAATGTTGTCGTTTGCACCGCCTTCCAATGCGGGTGAGGCCCTGATGCCGTTTCTAGTGATCATTGGGTTGCAGTGGTTCTTCCAGATGAACTCAGACGGGACTGGTTATCTGGCCCAGCGCAGCATGGCGTGCCCAACCGATCGTGATGCCCGCATGGCGGGGCTGGTTTTCACCTGGTTACAGATTTTCCTGCGCAGCCTGTTCTGGATGGCCATCGCGGTGGGTTTGCTGGTGCTGTACCCGTTCACGCCTACTGAGATGGGCGCCGATGGTTTTACCGCGGGGCGCGAGGCGTTGTTCGTGCAGGGCATCGAAGATCTGTTGCCGCCGGGCGTGCGCGGCTTGATGTTGGTGGGCCTGCTCGCTGCATTGGCTTCAACCGTCGATACGCACCTCAACTGGGGGGCATCGTACTGGAGCAACGACGTCTATGGCGGCGTGGTTGCTCCTCATCTCCTCAAGAGAAAACCGAAGGATCGGGAGCTGGTGGTAGTGGCGCGACTGTCCAACGTCCTGATTTTGGCAATCGCGATGATCATCATGGCGAATCTAGGCTCCATCCAGACAGCGTGGTTCATTTCGCTGTTGTTCGGCGCTGGAATGGGTTCAGTGCTGGTGCTGCGCTGGTTGTGGGAGCGCATCAACCTGTATTCCGAGCTGACCGCGATGGGTGTGTCGCTGATCACTGCGCCGTTGTTGCTGTACTACCTGGGCACCGATCCGGAGCGGGAGTGGATCCGTCTCGGCATCATGGCGCTGACGACGACGTCTGCGGCGATTCTGGTGACTTTCATCACCCCGCCGACTGATGACTCAACACTCAAACGTTTCTACCGTCGAGTGCGGCCCTTCGGCTTCTGGGGGCATTCCGCTGCGCTCAATGGCGTTGCTGCGAGTGCATCGATCCGTGCGCTTGGCACTCGGCTTTTCGCAGTAGCGATCACGGCAGTTTCCCTCTTTTCGCTTCTGGTGGGAGTCGGGCGGTTGATGTTTCCGCCGCCGGATGGAGGCCCGGTTGTCGGTTGGGTCTGCCTGGCGCTGGGGCTGTTACTGATACCGATATGGTTGCGCATCGCCATGGGCCGTGAGTTCGATACTGATCCGGCAGATGAGGCGCAAGTTGATCATGATGCGACTGTTAGAAACAGCGGAGCGGTTTGATACCGATATGACGTACAAGCCCTGCCAGATAATCAAGGTGGGGCTTTCATTGCGTATTTCCCGCCGTTTCGTTTGTTGTCGCGGCTTTCCATTTGATGATTACATGAACTAGCGGAACGGTAAAAAATAAAAAAGGCATTATTTTTTAGTAAGTTGGCGCATATACCTAAAATTAATTGAACAGTTCCCGCGCTGTTGGGTCATTACCTTACGCATTACGTTAGGTTAATTGCGTATTCCGCCACAGCAGAGCAAAGAGGTATTGTCATGAACCAGCTTTTCAAAACATCCCTGTTGGTTGCCGCCATGCTTCCCGCGGTAGCAATTGCTGCCCCAGTAGCGGGTGACCGTGAAGTTACATTGAGCGGTGCGGGTAGTAGCGATAAGGACTTCAACGATACGATACTGTCCGTTCAAGGTAGCTGGGGTACATATCTGGATGAGTCCTCCATGTGGGGCGTACGCCAGACCGTGAACGCTCGTGACACTGAAGGCGAGAGCGTTAAGTTCGACGGTTCTACTCGCGTCTTTTACGACTACCATTTCGGCAGCGGCAATACTCGTCCTTTCGTAGGTCTGAGCCTTGGTGGTCTCTATGGTGAACAAGTCGACGAGACCTTTATGGGTGGTCCGGAACTCGGTATCAAGTACTGGGTGCAAGACAAAACGTTCATCACTGCTATGGCGGAATATCAGTTCCTCTTCAAAAGCGGAAGTGATGCCCGTGACCGTTACGATGATGGCGCATTCTTTTATAGCGTCGGTCTTGGTTACAACTTCTGATTGCCGAGACAGGTGCGGTGCCGTGGGGCATCGCACCACTCTTAATTGTTCATAGGCTGGCCAAACGACCATTCTTCAATCAGCGCTCCAGAACGATGAGAAAGACCAGCAACAACTGGCCATCTTTCGAAGCGATTATTGCTGTGTCCCATTGACCGTAAAATCTATCCGAACGGCAGTTGGGTTTATGGAGGCCAGTATGCTTGTAACAGCTATATTTTGTTATTCAACTGCGAGCCAATCATCTCTTCTAGCCGCTTGCTCATAGCTTTTAATGTTATCGAGACGATGAACGTGCGGGGCACGCATGCTGGCCAGCTTGGAGGATGCGCTCGGCTGGGATGCGTAGCTGAGCCAACAGGTAATCGGCAAACTCCTCGGAATAGTCTTGCTTGGCGATGGCCAGCGCCATGCATTCGAGCCAGACATCACGCTCCGCTTCTCCCACCGCCCAGCGCGTGTGAAATTGCGGGATGCTGATGCTGCCGTAATGTTCAGCATAACGACGCGGGCCACCCAGCCAGCCACAGAGAAAGGCTGCCAGGCGATTGCGTGGCTCGTCTAGGTCGCGCGGATACAGACGACGTACGCAGCTCGCTGCCTCGCGTTCATCCATGATGCCGTAGAAATCAGTAACCAGGCGGGCCAGGCCGGGCTCGCCCCCGGCTGCTTGAAACGATGCGTCACCGACACCGAAAAGAGCGCTGGAAGGTTCGTTCATGTGAGGTCTCGCCTGGGAGATAGATTATTGATCCAAAGCAACGCTTGTGAACTTCGCGCTCATCGTGATTGGGTGATGGGCTATGCTTCCGTGGCTTCAGGTCTGGAGGCTAATCACTATGCGTAACATTCTTCTCGCTTATGACGGGTCGGACAACGCCAAACGGGCGCTGCAATACATCATCGATTTCGCCACCGATGCGCCTAAGCCGCCAACGGTGCATGTGCTGAATGTACAGCAGGAGCCGGTCCTCTATGGCGAGTTCGTGACGGCGGATACGGTGGATGAGCTGAACAGGAGTTTCATCGAAAAGTCGAACCGTACCCTTGCAGAAGCCGCGACGGCGCTGCAGGAGGCCGGAATACCGCATCAGATCCACGCGGTTCTGGGTAATGTAGCGGAGCAGGTGAACGATGCGGTGCAGCAATTGGGTTGCGACACCGTAGTGATGGGCACCCGCGGCCTGGGTGGCTTTGCCGGCCTGCTGATGGGCTCGGTCGCTAACCGGGTGGTGCATGAAGTATCGGTGCCGGTCCTTCTGGTGAAGTGACCGACACCTCAGCCAGCCTTAGCTCTGCTTGCCCTTGAGCAGGTCGCCAAGGTTGGCGAAAGCCTTGAACGTCTCCTTCGGACCCAAGTCGCTGCCCGGCCTGGCTTCGGCCTGATACTGGTTATCGGTATAGCGCGAGTGCTCGTTGTCATGGCAATAGAGGCAAAGCAGCTCCCAGTTCGAGCCATCCTCCGGGTTGTTATCGTGGTTGTGGTCCTTGTGATGGACCGTCAACTCGCTCAGCCGCTTGCCTGAAAATTCCCGGGCGCAACGTCCGCACACCCACGGATACATCTTCAGGGCTTTTTCACGATAGCCTTGCTCACGCTGGGCATAGGGTGTGTTGGGTTTATTCGTACTCATCGCCGTGCCTCTAGCTCAACGCTTGTAATGTGCTGTTAGCCCGCCAATCCTACATAGACATTCTGTACGTCGTCATGTGCATCGATGGCGCTCAGGAAGGCCTCGACCTCCTCGAGCTCGGCTTCGGTCAACGTCGTTACGGGATTCTTCGGACGGTAGCCAAGCTGCGCGGACTGGACGGTAAAGCCATGTTCCGGTAGCGCACGGCAAACCACGTCCATGTCCGTTGGGTCACTGATGAACAGCGTGGCACCCTCCTCAGCGGCTTCGAAATCCTGCGCGCCCGCTTCGATGGCGGCCAGTTCGGCGTCCGCATCAGCGGTTGCCGGTGCGGCCTCGATCATGCCGCAGTGATCGAAGTCCCAGGCGACCGAACCGGAGGCGCCGAGCTGACCCTTTCGAAACAGAACGCGGATTTCAGCCACGGTGCGGTTAACGTTGTCGGTCAGGCATTCGACGATCACAGGGACCTGATGCGGCGCGAAGCCTTCGTACGTGGTGCGCTCATAGTTAACGCTCTCACCGAGCAAGCCTGCTCCTTTCTTGATGGCACGTTCCAAGGTTTCTCGTGGCATCGAGGCCTTTTTGGCCTGTTCCACCACCAGGCGAAGGCGGGGATTCATGTCTGGGTCGGCGCCGCTACGGGCTGCGATCATGATCTCTTTCGACAGCTTGCCGAAAGTGCGGCCCTTCGCATTGGCTGCCGCTTCCTTATGTTTCGCTTTCCACTGTGCGCCCATGGTTACTCTCGTGACGTTTGCAAATTAAGGGGGACGATCGAATGGAGGCGATTCTAGCCCCTGGCGTCCTGGTAGGCACCAGCCAAGCATATTTGTCTGCTTGCGAAGGGACGTACGGCTTTACTGTGACTGTAACGCCCAATTGCCTGTTCGCTGTACGAGGACAAAGCCGCAGCGGGCGGCTTTACTGCTGTTTTGCCTGGGGAACCGTCAATGTCGCCGAAAGACCTGTTGCTGGCCCTGGTTGTTATTGTCGTATGGGGCATGAATTTCGTGGTGATCAAAGTTGGTCTGGATGAGATTCCGCCAATGCTGTTGGGATCGCTGCGTTTCATGCTCGCTGCGTTTCCGGCGATTCTGTTCATCAAGCGGCCCCAGATGCCGCTGCGCTGGTTATTGGCCTACGGCGGAACCATATCGCTCGGTCAGTTCGCTTTTCTCTTCTCCGCGATGAAAGTTGGGATGCCGGCAGGTCTGGCCTCTTTGGTGCTGCAGTCGCAGGCGTTTTTCACGTTGTTCTTCGCCGTCCTGTTTCTTGGCGAACGTCTCCGCGCGAGCAATCTCGTCGGGCTGGTGATCGCCGCAGCTGGGTTGTTGCTGATCGGTATGCAAGGTGATCGCAGCATGACGTTGGCAGGATTTCTGCTGACCATTTGCGCCGCATCGATGTGGGCGTTGGGCAACATCGTTACGCGCAAGGTGGGCAAGGTTAATCTAGTTGGGCTGGTGGTATGGGGCAGCCTGATACCACCGATTCCGTTCTTTGCGCTTTCATGGCTGCTGGAAGGGCCGGAAGCGATCGAGGGTGCGTTGCGTGGATTCGGGATGGACTCTGGGCTGGTTCTGATTTATTTGGCCTTCGGCGCGACGATTCTTGGATACGGGCTTTGGAGCAGGCTGTTGTCGCGCTACCCGGCGAACACCGTTGCGCCTTTCTCTCTGCTGGTGCCGGTTGTCGGCCTGACGTCCGCTGCCGTTCTGCTGGACGAGCATCTGGCCGTGCTCCAGGCGGTTGGCGCCATACTGGTGCTGCTGGGCTTGCTAATCAACGTGGGAGGGGGCTGGGTAGCTGGCCGTCTGCGCACGGCCTTCGGCAGTCCATCGGCCTGACAACGAAACGCCTACGTTGCTATCCGGGCGGGGCGCTCCGATCTGCCGGGCTTGGCTGATCTCTTTATGGCGCTAGTGTGCTCGGACCTTGGATTCAGGTCAGCCGTTCAACGCTGTTGGCGACCGTCTTCAACGGTGTTTCGATGGGGTCGCATCGTCGCGCTCAGCATTGCGCCAGAACAGCGGCACAACGTTAGTGCCATCCTCAGAACAACGCACCCTGGTGCTGTTGCCGATGTCGACTGTCCAGGCGTTGACGAAACCGCGTGCGGTATTCGCTTGCCAGCGGCACCAGACCCGCCAGCCAGTCGAGTTCGGTATCGCTGACGTCTTCGTTCATGAAGCTGCGCCAGATGCGCAGCACGCGGGCGTCGGGGAAGGGCCGTTCGATCAATCGCAGCTCTGCTCCAAGCTGAATGGCGCCGGGCTCAAGGGTTCGGTACAGCCATCCGGTTCTACCGCTTTTGGCCAATTGCCGGGCGAGGCCTCGGGCGTCGTGACGCCGGTCGAGGTTGCTGCAGGGCGAGCGGGGTTGAGTGACTTCGATCAGAGCGTCCCCCCAACGGAAGCGATCACCGATGGATACCGCTCTTTCATCCAGGCCGAAGGTCGATAGGTTTTCGCCAAACGCGGCGGGGCCGATGGTCGAGAGATGCGGGTACAGTCGGCGCCAGCGTAAGTAATGTTCGGCTGGGTAGTGGCAGAGGCTGCGATCCGGCCCCCCATGAAAGCGGTGATCGGCGACCCGGTCGCCCTGAAGCCCATTGAAATCCAGCCAGACCTCGCCCGTCGCCAGCTGTTTGTCGATGGCCGATGGCTTGTCTGTTCCCGGCAGCCGCAGCAGGTGGTCGCGTAGGAATGGGCCTTCAACAGGCCATTGCATGACGGCGCTCATATGGGGTGATTGGCAAACGCTCTGGCTTCAGGCTTCGTTGAGCCGAGCCAGTTCTCTGCGCACCATGGCGGTGAATTCTGGCGGTTGCAACTGGTACAGCTCTGTCGCGACCCAGTCCAGCCAGCGCGCGCCCATGCTTGCCGTTGTTCGAGTAGTCGTCGTGCTTCGGCGGTTGCACGCTCGGCATGTCGCTGATGAAATTCCGATCGGCTCATGTCTGTTCCTTTAACTGATGCGGCGATTCTAAACGACCCGCGATGTTGGCGCCTGATCGCTTGGTAAAGCCGCTGTGCCGCGCTAGGCTCGCGATTCTGTTGTTTATCGAGTTCGAAACATGCCGAGGTCCGTAAACTTCAAAGAAAAGATTTCCCGTCAGCGACCCTATGGGCGTGTCGAATCGGGGCTCAAGGCTTCTGAGGGTGAGCTTTCACTGGTGATCGATCAGCTTGAAAGCGACCGCGGCCGTATCATCAACTCAGCTGCTGTGCGACGTTTGCAGCAAAAGACCCAAGTCTTCCCGTTGGAGCGAAACGCAGCGGTACGCAGCCGTTTGACGCACTCATTGGAAGTGCAGCAGACGGGTCGCTTCATCGTCCGCACCCTTTACAAACAGCTCGGCCCGCTTGCTGCGCGATACGGCCTGGATGGGCTGGAAGGTGCGCTGGAAAGCCTGGTGGAAATGACGTGCCTGATGCACGACATCGGTAACCCGCCGTTCGGGCACTTCGGTGAGTTCGCCATCGGTGAATGGTTCAAGAAGCACCTAAACAGGCTGTTCGACGCCGCAGTTCCTGACGGCCAGGGCGACCCTGCATTGCGCAGGCGTATGCTGATCGACCTCGAACACTTCGAAGGCAACGCCCAGGCGATTCGGTTGGTGGTCAGTCTGTTGCGGCTCAACTTGACCTACACGCAGACGGCGGGCCTGCTCAAGTATGTGCGTGCCGCTTATGCGCCCAAGCCGGCAAAGCAGGCCCCCGGCGGTTATCTCCTGAAAAAGCCTGGCTTCTACCTTTCTGAGGAATCCTTCGTCGCAGCGCTGCAGGCTGCGCTGGGGCTGCAACCAGGCACGCGTCACCCCGTCGCCTACATCATGGAAGCGGCTGATGACATCGCCTATTGCCTTGCAGATATTGAAGACTCGGTGGAGAAGGGCATATTCACCATTGAGCAGCTGTCACAGCTGCTGATCGCCAAGTTCGCCGAGCACGGTTCGCCAGATGAACCGATTGCGGATACCGGCCGCAGCTTTCGCAGCATGGTCGAGTACGCCCAGGCGCGTGCTGCCAAAGAGCCGATCAACAAGGTGGGTGAGTTCTTCATCTGGCTGCGTGTGAACATGGTCCACCCGCTGGTGCAGCACGCAGCGCAACAATTCATCGAGCATATCGAGACGGTCTACGACGGCACGCTGGACCGCGCACTGCTAGAGGACGCAAGTCTGCCCAACGCCATCGTACAGACCTTTAAGGATGTCGCGATGGATCGCGTGTTCTGCCACCGCGAGGTTGAAACCTTGCAGCTGCAGGGCTATCGGATTCTGCAAGGGCTGCTGGAGGCCTACGCCCCGCTGTTGGCCGTGGCGCCGGAGACTTTCCAGCTATTGACCGAAGGCAGTTGCCGCAGCGAGCCGCACCTGCAGATGCTCGCTCGGCGCCTGCCCAGTCAACTTATCAAGGCCTATCACGAGTCGCTAAAAACGCAGCCTGAGGGCGGTGAGGACTGGCCGTTGTGGGAGTTCTACTACCGCTGCCGCATGTTGCAGGACTTCGTCAGCGGCATGACCGATCAGCTGGCTCAGGACGAGTACCGCAGTCTCTCCGCGCTTTGATCCCGAGGCTCCGTTCTGGCAGGCCTCTTCATCTGCTCTGCGTGCGCCCAGGTTGAGCGTGCGCCAAAAATGCACGCGGTGCCGCTTGTTTGGTACACCGCTTGCATTTGTCTGGTGCGTGCGGATCGAGCACAGCCCCTAAATGGCGCAACGATCGACCGCAAAGTCAGGCGGTATCGGCCGTAAGTCTCTGGAAACTAAGGCTTCAATTGATCAGAGAATGATTTCTCGAAAGCCCGCCCCAACCGCTCATGGCAAGCCTTCGCCCAGTCGTGATTCAACTTGGTGCGTTAGATTCGCGCGGCTTGCTGTTTTGGTGCGCTTACCAAAGGACGTAGTAGATGGATAACCCAAGCAGTGCGGTAGAAGTCCTGATTCACGGGGCCAACACCCTGTTCATTCTGATGGGCGCGGTGATGGTCCTGGCAATGCATGCCGGTTTTGCCTTCCTGGAGGTCGGTACCGTACGCCTGAAAAATCAAGTCAACGCGTTGTCGAAAATCATCGCCGACTTTGCGGTCTCGACACTGGCCTATTTCTTCATCGGCTATTGGGTTGCGTATGGCGTGACCTTCCTGCAGCCGGCGGACCAGCTGATTGCCGAGAATGGCTATTCATTGGTCAAGTTCTTCTTCCTGCTGACATTCGCGGCTGCGATACCGGCGATCATTTCCGGCGGCATTGCCGAACGCGCCAAGTTCGGGCCACAGCTGTGCGCCACCTTGTTGATCGTTGCGTTCATCTATCCGTTCTTCGAAGGCATGATGTGGAACGGTAATTTTGGCGTTCAGGCTTGGCTGGAAGCGCAGTTTGGAGCCCCGTTTCACGATTTCGCCGGCTCGGTGGTGGTGCATGGTATGGGAGGCTGGCTGGCGTTCGGCGCGGTGATGCTACTGGGGCAGCGTAACGGCCGATACCGCGACGGCCGCCTGGTGGCCTTCGCGCCGTCGAACATTCCGTTTCTCGCGCTAGGATCTTGGATTCTTATCGTTGGTTGGTTCGGCTTCAACGTCATGAGCGCCCAGACGCTTGAAGCCGTCAGCGGTCTGGTGGCCATCAACTCGCTGATGGCCATGGTTGGCGGCACAGTAGCGGCCTGGGCGGTTGGCCGAAACGATCCCGGCTTCCTGCATAACGGGCCATTGGCGGGGCTGGTCGCGGTCTGCGCAGGTTCGGATCTCATGCACCCCATCGGTGCGCTGGCAACCGGTGTGGTAGCGGGTGCCTCGTTTGTTTGGGCGTTCACTGCGGCTCAGGCCAAATGGAAGATCGACGATGTGCTCGGCGTCTGGCCTTTGCACGGGCTCTGCGGCGTCTGGGGCGGGCTGGCTTGTGGAATCTTTGGTCAGCAAGCGCTGGGCGGGCTGGGAGGTATCAGTCTGATCAGCCAATTGATCGGTACGGGCCTCGGCGTGCTGGTTGCGCTCCTTGGGGGCTTTCTCGTCTACGGTGTGCTGAAGTCCGCGATCGGTATCCGCCTGAGTCAGGAGGAAGAGTTCAACGGTGCGGACCTGTCCATCCATCGGATCGGTGCGCTGAGCCACGATTGATCGGGAGCGCCGCTGTGATTGGTCAGGCGGCGCTCATTTGCTTCGGGCACTACCAGCAGGATCGCTGTCCGGTTACCTGGCGTAGGCGCGCATGATCAGCTCGACGCAATTGTCGACGTGTTGTCTGGCGGCGTCTGTATCGATTTTATCCACGTAGCCGATCAGCAAGCGGAAATGGGCGATGCCTTTGATCAATGCGCAAAAATGTTCGGCGGCCCGCATCGGCTCGGGCACCGTCAACAGACCTTGGTCATCAGCCTGGGCAAACATCTGCTCCAGATCGGCAAGCAGCGCCTGGGGTCCTGCATCGAAAAACATGCGGGACAGCGCCGGGTTCTGCGTCGCCATGGCCACCATCACACGGTGCAAACCTATGGATTCGGGGCTGTTCACCAGTTCCTGGAAGGCACGGGCGATACCCAGCAGCACCTGCCGGATCGACGCGTCTTCGCTCACTACGAACAGCTTGCGCGGTAACTGCGTCTCGCAGATGGCTTTGACTGCCGCTGCGAACAGTGCCTCCTTGTCCTTGAAGTGGCTGTAAAGGGTGAGCTTTGAAACGCCTGCTTCTGCGGCGATCGCGTCCATGCTGCTGCCTTCGTAGCCGTTGCTGAGGAAGAGGTTACGGGCGGCGTCCAGGATCGCCTGTCGTTTGGCGGGATCTTTCGGACGCCCCGGGCCAGAGGGCGTAGAGGAGCTTTCGGTCATGTGTGTTTTTAATACTAGACTGGTGAGTTCGGTATTTTTACTATACCGGCCAGTATAAATATTAGAACCCGCTTTGCGACAGAGAGAGCCCCAACGTGTTCCGACATGCCTTTCACTTCCTCGGTGTCTTTGGTTTCGCCTTGCTGGCCGGTTGCGGTAACGGCGAGCCTGAACAGCTTTCGACGCGACCTGTGATGGTGGTGCAGCCGCAACCGGCAGGTGACACGTTCGAAAGTTATCCGGGCGAGGTGCACGCACGCTACGAGCCTGAGTTGGCGTTCCGTATAGGGGGTACAGTCACCGAGCGTCTTGTGGAAGCCGGAGAGCGCGTAAGCAAGGATCAACCACTGGCGAGCCTTGATCCACAGGATGTGAAGCTCCAGCTGGAAGGCATCCGCGCCCAGGTTGCGGCCGCTGAAGCCAACCTGCGTGTAGCGCGTGCCGAGCACGAGCGCTACAGAACGCTCATGGATCGCCAGCTGGTCAGCCGTTCACAGTTCGACTCGTCTGAGAATGCCTTTCGTGCTGCGCAGGCCCGCCTGCAACAAACCCGAGCGGAGTTCGATGTGGCGCGTAACCAGGTCGGTTACGCCGTATTGCGAGCGACCCGTGATGGTGTGATCGCCCAGCGCCGGGTCGAAGTCGGCCAAGTGGTTGCGGCAGGGCAGACCGCGTTCGTGCTTGCGGCCGATGGTGAGCGCGAGGTAGCAATCAATCTGCCGGAGCAGGCACTGGATCGCTATGCGGTGGGGCAAAAGGTCTCGGTGGAAATCTGGTCGCATCCCGGTAAGCAGTATCCGGGACATATACGCGAGCTGTCGCCGGCCGCCGACCAGCAGTCGCGTACCTATTCGGCGCGTGTCGCGTTCGATGATGCCGATGTACCTGCCGAGCTGGGGCAGAGCGCACTGGTCTCTATCCGCAACAGCGGCGACGTACCGCTTGCCGTGCCGCTGTCCGCCGTTACGGCCGAGCAGGGCAAGGCCTTTGTCTGGCGAGTGAAGGCCGACGGGACACTAGAACGTGTGTCCGTGCGCACCGGTGCTTATGGAGAGTCCCTGGTTCCAGTGCTCGATGGGCTCAGCCCGGACGACTGGATCGTGCTGGCGGGCGTCCAGTTGCTTCACGAGAATCAGTCGGTGAAGGCAGTCGACCGCGACAACCGTCCGGTCGTGCTGACAGCGCAGGAGTAAAAATCATGCGCTTCAACCTTTCTGCCTGGGCGCTCAGTAACCGCCAGATCGTAGTTTATTTGATGCTGTTATTGGCTGTCGTCGGGGCGCTGTCTTACAGCAAGCTCGGCCAGAGCGAAGACCCACCTTTTACCTTCAAGGCCATGGTGATCCAGACGCAATGGCCTGGTGCTACGGCTGAAGAGGTTTCACGCCAGGTCACCGAGCGTATTGAAAAGAAGCTGATGGAGACGGGCGAGTACGAGCGCATCGTCTCTTTCTCGCGGCCGGGCGAGTCGAATGTGACATTCATGGCGCGCGATTCGTTGCACTCCGATCAGATCCCAGACCTCTGGTATCAGATACGCAAAAAGATCGGCGACATCCGCCACACGCTGCCTGCTGGCGTGCAGGGGCCATTTTTCAACGATGAGTTCGGCACCACGTTCGGCAACATCTATGCGCTGACTGGCAAAGGTTTCGATTATGCCGTGCTCAAGGATTATGCCGACCGCATCCAGTTGCAGCTGCAGCGTGTTGCCAACGTGGGCAAGGTCGAACTGATCGGTCTGCAGGACGAGAAAATCTGGATCGAGCTATCGAACGTCAAGCTGGCCAACCTGGGCGTGCCTTTGGAGGTCGTGAAGCAAGCGCTCGAAGCGCAGAACACGGTGATGTCGGCGGGGTTCGTCGAAACGCTCAGTGACCGCGTGCAACTGCGCGTGACCGGTAGTTTCGATACGGTAAAAGAGATTCGCGACTTCCCGATCAGGGTGGCCGGCAGCACCTTCCGCATCGGTGATGTAGCGGAAGTCTATCGCGGCTTCAACGACCCGCCAGCGCCGCGCATGCGCTTCATGGGCGAGCCCGCCATCGGGCTCGCCGTGTCCATGAAGGAGGGCGGTGACATCCTGGTGCTGGGCGAAGCGCTGCAAACTGAATTTGCCCGCTTGCAACAGGAGCTGCCGGCTGGCATGGAATTACGCAAGGTGTCCGACCAGCCGGCGGCAGTGAAAACGGGCGTTGGCGAATTCGTGCAAGTGCTGATCGAGGCGCTGGTAATCGTGCTGCTGGTGAGTTTCTTCTCGCTGGGCGTGCGTACGGGGCTCGTGGTGGCACTGTCGATCCCGCTGGTGCTGGCAATGACCTTTGCTGCCATGAATTATCTGGACATCGGCCTGCATAAGATTTCTCTGGGCGCGCTGGTGCTGGCCCTGGGGCTGATGGTAGACGACGCGATCATTGCTGTTGAGATGATGGCGATCAAGATGGAGCAGGGCTTCGACCGGCTAAAGGCTGCGAGTTACGCCTGGACCAGCACGGCGTTTCCCATGCTCACCGGTACACTGATCACCGCGGCGGGTTTCCTGCCAATCGCTACCGCGCAGTCCAGTACGGGTGAGTACACTCGTTCGATCTTCCAGGTGGTGACCATTGCCTTGATCGCGTCCTGGATCGCTGCCGTCATGTTCGTGCCGCTGCTGGGAGAGAAGCTGCTGCCCGATCTTGCCAAGCGTCATGCGCAGAAACACGGCGGAGGCGAGCAGGGCCATGATCCGTATTCGACGCCGTTCTACCAGCGCGTGCGTCGGGTCATCCACTTCTGTGTACACCGCCGCAAGACGGTCATCGTGCTGACACTGCTATTGTTCGTTGGCGCAATCGGGCTGTTCCGGATCGTTCCGCAGCAGTTCTTCCCGGCCTCGAGTCGACTGGAGCTGATGGTCGATCTGAAGCTGGCCGAGGGCGCATCCCTCAAGGCCACCGAAGCCGAGGTCCACCGCCTCGAGGAAATGCTCAAGGATCGCGCCGGCATCGACAATTACGTCGCCTATGTGGGCAACGGCTCACCGCGCTTTTACTTGCCGCTGGATCAACAATTGCCGGCGACCAGCTTTGCACAGATCGTCGTGTTGGCGGAGAGCATCGAGCAGCGCGAAGCCTTGCGCAAGTGGCTGATCGAGCGACTGCGAGACGACTTCCCGACCCTTCGCGGCCGCGTGAGCCGATTGGAGAATGGCCCTCCCGTGGGTTACCCGGTGCAGTTCCGGGTCACTGGGGAGCACATTGACGTCGTGCGCAATCTGGCCCGTCAGGCGGCAGCCAAGGTGCGTGAGAACCCCTACGTCGCCAACGTTCACCTCGACTGGCAGGAGCCGAGCAAGGTGGTCTGGCTGAACGTGGATCAGGATCGTGCTCGCGCCCTGGGCGTAAGCACGGTCGAGCTATCGAATTTCCTCAAACGCACCTTCACCGGCACCACGGTGAGCCAGTTCCGCGAAGACAATGAGCTGATCGAGATCCTGATTCGCGGCACAGCTCGCGAGCGTGAATCATTGTCCATGCTCCCCAGCCTTGCCATACCGACGGCCAGCGGTCGCAGCGTGCCCCTGTCGCAGGTCGCAACGCTGGAATACGGCTTCGAAGAAGGTGTGATCTGGCATCGCGATCGCTTGCCGACCGTGACGGTTCGCGCCGACATCTATGGGGATCAGCAGCCGGCTTCGCTGGTGCAGCAGATTGAACCCACTCTGAGTGAGGTACGCGCAGCGCTCCCCAGCGGTTATCTGCTGGAGGTCGGCGGGACGGTGGAAGACTCCAGCCGCGGCCAGGCTTCGGTGAACGCTGGTATGCCGCTGTTTGTGATCGTCGTGGTGAGTTTGCTGATGCTTCAGCTCAAGAGCTTTTCGCGCTCGGCCATGGTGTTCCTCACCGCGCCGCTCGGGTTGATAGGTGTTGCGCTGTTTTTGCTGCTGTTTGGCAAACCGTTCGGCTTCGTGGCAATGCTTGGCACCATCGCGCTGTCCGGCATGATCATGCGCAACTCGGTGATTCTTGTGGATCAGATCGAGCAGGATATTGGTGCGGGGCAGGACCGCTTCAACGCAATCATCGATGCCACGGTTCGGCGATTCCGGCCCATCGTGCTTACTGCGCTGGCCTCCGTACTGGCAATGATTCCGCTGTCCCGTAGCGTGTTCTTCGGGCCGATGGCAGTCGCCATCATGGGCGGATTAATCGTTGCGACGGCGCTGACATTGCTGTTCCTGCCAGCGCTTTATGCAGCCTGGTTCCGGGTGAAGGAAACCCCTCAGCGCTGATTAGAACTGGCGAACCGGTTGCCCGCAGCAGTGCTTCCGTCGAAGCCTTGGCCAGCTGCGCCATGTTGAGCCTTGAATGCGCCATGGTGCTTTCGCTTCAAGCCGCAGGCACCGGCGTTGACAGCGGCTGAGACTGCTCGGCGACGAACGGTTAGCCGCGGTCGAGCAGCCAGGATGAGGCGCGCCTTGGGTGATTCTGACGCTGGACGAGAGGCGTCGCTTCGATTCAGGCCATGGAAAAGCTGACTAAGGCGACGAGCTGACGCTAGCGGCCGACGTGCGGCCTTTAGGCGACGCTATCCCAGCCGAGCCTGGCTGCGGTCGGGGTGATGGTGTTGCACGAAAAGGCGCTCCGTTATCGTTTCCCGATGAGGCTGCTGGCCGTCTCCGTTCGTCTACTTGGTCTCTCTGATCGATGCGCTCCAAGCTAAGCTTAAGCCTGTAATTCTCTAGGAAGCCAGGCCGGAAAAAATGGGCGCAGTATGGCGGTCCGACTCATCCCGGACGGGTAAAGGCAAACGCATGCCAGCACCCAAGAAACCCGTGAAACAACACAGTGACGGCCGTCGTTTGGCGCGCCGCATGAGCTTTTTGCTGGGCGTTTCGCTCTTGGCCGGTGGCGGCTATGCCGCCTGGCACGAGATGCAGACGTCCAAGCTGCAAGCGCTTTGGTTAAGCCGCTACGCCGACAAGCTTGACTACCAGCTGGAGGCCGGCGCCAGCTCGGCCATTCAATTTCCCGCTGCTGGTCCATTCGACCGTCGACTGGGCTATGCAGAAATGCCGACCTTTCTCGAGCGGTTGACCCAGCGAGGCTTCGACATTCAGCAGCAGGTGCGGTTTTCGCCTGCGCTGCAACGTTACGCCGACAACGGTTTCTTCGTGCCCTATCCGGAAAAGTCGCAGGCTGGGCTGACGATCGACGACTGCCGAGGCGAGCCGCTCTACGCCAATAGCTATCCGCACCAGTATTACGAAACCTTCGAGGATGTGCCGCCATTGGTGGCCATGAGCCTGCTGTTCATCGAAGACCGCGGGCTGCTCAATCCTGAACGCCCGCGCGCAAACCCTGCCGTGGACTGGCCGCGCTTCACTATGGCAGCGGTCAGTCAGGTGGAGAAGAAGCTGGGGCTTCCGGTTCAAGCCGCGGGCGGCAGTACCCTGGCCACGCAGGTCGAAAAGTACCGCCATTCGCCTGAAGGCCGCACCGGTGATGCCGAAGAGAAAATTCGGCAAATGATATCGGCCAGTGTGCGGACCTATCGTGAAGGCCAGCAGACCATGGCCACCCGGCAACGCATTGTGCGTGACTACCTGAACAGTGTCCCGCTCTCCGCCGCGTACGGGCACGGCGAAGTGCACGGCATCGCTGATGGTTTGCGCCTCTGGTTCGGCGCTCATTTTGCCGAGGTGAACAGGTTGCTTGACTCGCGCCGCAATGCGGACGCCAGCTATGAGGAGAAGGGGCTGGCGTTGCGTCAGGTGCTGTCATTACTGATTGCCCAACGCCGTCCTTCTTACTATCTGGGCGCAGGACGGGACGACATGGCGGAGCTCACCGACAGCCATATCCGCCTGCTGGCCAACGGCGGCGTAATCGACACACGGCTGCGTAATGCCGCGTTGCAGCAGAAGGTCGTGTTCCGCGACCTGCGCCTTGAGTCGGGCATTCGTGAAGTGCCGTCGAGCAAGGGCATCACGGCCGCGCGGATGCGCTTGAGCAATCTGCTGGGTGTTTCGCTGTACGAACTGGATCGTTTGGATCTCGCCGCGACCACGCCGCTGCATGGTGAACTCCAGAGACAGATCAACGAGTACCTGCACCGTTTGGCCGATCCGTCGTTTGCGGGTGAGGTTGGCCTGTTTGGCGAGCGTATGCTGTCTCCTGAGCGTACCGGTGACGTGCGTTACAGCTTCACGCTGTTCGAGCGCGGCGAGCAGGGCTTCCGTGTGCGGGTGCAGACCGACAACACCAACCAGCCGTTCGATATAAACGAGGGCAGCAAGCTGGAGCTGGGCTCGACAGCGAAGCTGCGAGTGCTGGCAACCTACCTGGAGGTCATCGCCGAGCTGCACGAGCGTTACGCGAAGAGCGATGTCGCCAGCTTGCGCAAGGCTGAGGCGGTGGACCCGCTGACCCGCTGGGCTCTGGCTTATCTTATCCAGCATGAGGATCGCAACCTGCCGGCGATGCTTGATGCGGCGCTGGAGCGGCGCTACTCAGCCAGCCCGACCGAGCGCTTTTTCACCGGTGCCGGCATGCACCGGTTCGGCAACTTCCGTCACGAGGATGATGGCCGTCTGCCGACGATGCGTGAAGCGCTCCAGGAGTCCATCAACCTTCCGTTTGTTCGGCTCATGCGCGATCTGGTGAGTTACAGCACTTACCAGACATCCAATGGCGCCGAGCTGCTCAAAAGCGATGACAACCCAGAGCGCCGAACGTATCTGCAGCGTTTTGCCGATCGCGAGGGCTCGGTGTTCCTGCAGCGCTTCTGGCGCAAGTACCGCGACAAGAGCGCAGACCAACGCATCGAAGCACTGCTAGATGGTATGCGCGCCACGCCCTCGAGACTGGCTGCAGTACACCGCTACCTCATGCCCGAGGCGGACCGCGCGACGTTCGAACGGTTTCTCAAGGCGCGCCTGCCAGCTGCGGAGCTCACCGAAAAGGCAGTCGACTCGCTATACGAACGCTATGCGCCGGGGGCCTATAGCTTGCCGGATCAGGGCTACATTGCCCGTGTACACCCGCTGGATCTCTGGCTGCTGGGCTATTTGATCAAGCATCCGGAAGCTGGCATTACCGAGGTAATCGCGGCCAGTACTGCCGAGCGCCAGGAGGTGTACGGCTGGTTGTTCCGCAGTCGTCACAAGAGCGCGCGTGACAGCCGTATCCGCATCATGCTGGAGGTGGAGGCGTTCACGGATATCCACCGTCGTTGGCAGCGATTGGGCTACCCGTTCGACCATTTGGTGCCCTCGCTGGCAACGGCTCTGGGTAGCTCCGGCGACCGCCCGGCAGCCTTGGCCGAGTTGATGGGCATCATCGTCAATGATGGTGTGCGGCTGCCCAGTGTACGCATCGACAGCCTGCATTTCGCCAGCGACACACCGTATGAAACCCACCTCGGCATCAAGCCGGATGTCGGGGTGCGGGTGCTGCCCAGCGAGGTCGCGACGGCCCTGCGCGAAGCGCTCGCCAGTGTGGTCGAAGGCGGCACTGCGCGGCGCCTGCGCGGCAGCTTCATGCAGGCAGACGGTGAAGCACTGCGTGTCGGTGGAAAGACCGGGACGGGGGACAACCGGATCCAGACCGTAGGTTCCGGCGGGCGCCTGATCAGCTCGCTGGCGCTGAACCGTACCGCGACCTTCGTGTTTTATCTCGGGCCGAATCACTTCGGCACGCTGACTGCCTACGTACCGGGCCGCGGTGCGGACAGCTTCCGCTTTACCTCCGCACTACCGGTACAGGTGCTCAAGGGAATGGCGCCGATACTGCATCCGTACCTGCAGCCCGGCGCGCAGACGCAATGCCAGCCGGTCGGCGAACCCCTGAAGCCAACGCTGACGGCGAGCACCGAGAAAAAGGCCTGAAGATGGCGGGTCGAGCGGTTGGGATCACCTGACCGCTTTGGCTTCTCATCACAGATGACCTTTGCCGATCGGCCTACAGTCGGCGACACTCTTCCCTTTCGCAAGCCAACGACGGCTGCATAAGAGGCGGGGGAGATGATGAAACTGCCGATCTATCAGGTCGATGCCTTTACCACTGAACTGTTCAAAGGCAACTCGGCTGCGGTCGTGCCGCTGGAGCAATGGCTGAGCGACGCACAAATGCAGGCTATTGCGTTTGAAAACAACCTATCGGAAACGGCGTTTCTCGTGCGTGACCCTGACGGTGCGTTTCTCATTCGCTGGTTTTCGCCGCTCACCGAAATCGACTTCTGCGGGCACGCCACGCTGGCGAGTGCTTTTGTACTGTTGGGACAGAACCTGGCGACGGCTCCGCTGACCTTTCGTGCGGCTGCGGTAGGCGATATCAGCGTCGCCCAGATGGACGATGGCTTGCTGGAGATGAGCTTCCCCAATCGTGCTCCGGAAGTCGTTGAGAATCCGCCGGTTGAGCTTTTCAATGGTCTGCGAACGCTGCCCCAAACGGTGCTGCGAAACCGTCAAGCCTGGTTTGCCGTGTATGAAGATGAAGATCAGGTCCGGCGATTGTCGCCTGACCTCGCCCTGCTCAAAGCGCTGGCGCCATTGGATATCGTGGCCACAGCGCCGGGGCGAGAGCAGGATTTCGTCTCGCGCTATTTCTGGCCGGCCAATGGCGGGGACGAAGATCCGGTGACCGGCTCCATCCACGCCGGGCTGGCCCCGTACTGGGGTGAGCGGCTGGGAAAATCGCAGCTAGTGGCGCTGCAGGCTTCGCGCCGCAGCGGCTTGTTGTATTGCCGGGTCGAAGGCGAACGGGTGTTTGTGGCCGGACATGCAGTTCTGTATCTCCAGGGCACGATCGAGGTTTAGTTGCGCTTGTCGGGCGGCCATTCGCGCCGGTTGAGAACTTCGAACGACTAACGCAGCGATCCAAAGCCGGTCTCTCCAGTCTCGCTGCGGTGAGGCAGGTCATTGAGTTCGTTTCGGCTAGAAGGCGTGCCGTTCGCCACCGATATCGGCATCATCCCCGTTCCGCTCTGGCGTTTTTAAAGGACCGTTATGATTCTCAAAGGGCTGACTTGGCTCGTCGTGCTGCAATTGCTGGGCAGCATCATTCACCTCTCGCTTCTGCCCGCGCTGCCGGGCCCGATCATCGGCATGGTAGTGCTGTTTGCTTTGCTACTGCTGCGTCGAAGCATTCCTGAACCCCTTGAGAAAACATCAGCACTTCTGTTGCAGTACCTGCCGTTGCTGCTCATCGTACCGGCGGCGGGGATCATGACAAGCAGTGACGCCTTGCTCGCCGACCTGCCTGCCATCGCGGCAGGGCTGGTGCTGTCGCTGGTCGTAACCGTGCCGTTTTGCGGTTGGTTGATGCAGAAGCTGATCAGAAGAATGGAACGGCAGCAGGAGGATCAGGCATGAGCGGCATCGACTGGCGCAGCGTGTGGTCCATGACCCTGGATCATCCGCTGTTTTCCGTAGGGCTGACCTTGATTGCGTTTCAGCTGGCGTTGGGGCTTTATCGGCGCAGCGGCTGGCTAGTGCTACAACCGGTCATGGTCGGCATGCTGCTGGTTGTCGGCACGCTTTACTTGTGCGGTATCGACTATGCGAGCTACCGCGCCGATGCATCGATGATCGCTGTCCTGGTCGGCCCTGCGACGGTCGCGTTGGCAGTGCCGTTGTATCGCCATATCCGCCGCATTCAGCAGCTGTTCTGGCCGATCCTCATTACGCTGGTAAGCGGTGGCGTGTTGGGCATCGTTTTGACCCTGACCATCGCCGGTGCATTGGGCGCGGATCTTTCCGTATTGATGAGCTTGTCACCAAAGGCTGCAACCATGCCAATTGCCATGCTGGTGGCCGAGCAAATAGGCGGAATCGCGTCGCTGGCGGCAGTCTTCGTCATGCTCACGGGCGTAATCGGCACAGCGCTGGGCCCATTGTTGCTGGGCTGGGCCGGTGTTGATCACCCGGCCGCACGAGGCTTGAGCTACGGCATCAATGCACATGCCATCGGCACGGCGCGGGCGCTGGAGGAGGGCGGCGAGTGCGGTGCTTTTTCAGCGCTGGGCATGAGTCTGCTGGGCATCCTGATCGCGCTGTTTCTGCCGCTGGCACTGGGGTAACGCTACCTTGCTGTCTCGAATCTGTTGCGATTGTTCCGGGTACGCCTAGGCTTAGGGGGCCATCTCAGGAGCGATTCCATGTTCGAGCAGTTTCAGCGTAACGAGTGCGACGTCAACGGCGTTCGGATCAACTATCGGAAGGGCGGCTCCGGCCCGCCTTTGCTCCTGCTGCACGGCTACCCGCAAACTCATGTGATCTGGCACAAAATTGCCGATCAACTGGCCGAACGCTTCACCGTTGTGGCAGCCGACCTGCGCGGTTACGGCGATAGCAGCAAGCCTGACGGTGGCGCGGACCACATCGCCTACAGCAAACGCGAGATGGCGCGGGACCAGGTCGAACTGATGCGCTCGCTGGGCTTCGGTCACTTTGACATTCTTGCCCACGACCGTGGCGCGCGAGTCAGCCATCGGCTGGCGATGGATCATCCTGAGGCGGTACGAAGGATCATTCTGCTGGACATCGCGCCGACCCTGGCCATGTACAGCCAGACCGACGAAACCTTCGCCCGAGCCTATTGGCACTGGTTCTTTCTGATCCGCCCGGCGCCGCTTCCGGAAACCCTGCTCGAGGCGAACCCTGAACTGTTCCTGCGAAGCGCCGTGGCGACCCGTGCCGATCACGTGCATCCGTTCACTGATGCGGCCTACGCTGAGTACCTGCGTTGCATGAAGCTGCCGGGAACCATCCGCGCGTTCTGCGAGGACTATCGGGCAAGCGCTGGTATCGACCTTGAACACGACCGCGCCGATCGCGATGCTGGTCGAATGATACAGGCGCCATTGCTGGTTCTCTGGGGAGTCCATGGGATTATCGAGCGATGCTTTGACCCGATGATGGAGTGGCGTGCGGTTGCGCAGGATGTGCGGGGCAAGGCGCTACCGGCTGGGCATTATCTGCCTGAAGAGGTGCCCGAGTTGGTTTTGGAAGAGGTGTTGGCTTTCCTTGGCTAACCTGTCTCGTCGACGTATCGATTTTTACGATTGGTTTGTGCGGAAAAATCCAACCATGCGCTCGCTCATCCGATAGAGGATGACGCTATCGTGCCGCTCACGCTGCTCGTCGAGCCGGCCAGACTTTGAGGCTTCTGTAATGATCGATATTCGCCCTCGCGCGGACCTTGGCGGTGCTCATCACGGATGGCTGGATACGCGCCATCATTTCTCGTTCGCCGACTACCATGACCCGGCACGCATGCACTGGGGCCATTTACGGGTCTGGAATGACGACCGCATCGCACCGCATACCGGCTTCCCGACCCATCCGCACCGCGACATGGAAATCATCACCTATGTCCGCAAGGGTGCGATCACTCACGAGGACAGCCTCGGCAACCGCGGCCGGACCGTGGCCGGTGACATTCAGGTCATGAGCGCAGGTACCGGTATCGCCCACAGTGAATTCAACCAGGAAGACGAGACCACTGAGATCTTCCAGATCTGGATCTACCCGGACCAGTCCGGCTTGCCGCCTGCCTGGGGCACTCGGCCTTTTCCGGTAGGCGAACGCGCCGGCAAGTTCGTCACCTTGGCCAGTGGTATGGCCGACGACCGCGACGCCTTGCCCATACGAGCCGATGCCCGCCTGGTTGCCGCGACACTTCCTGCCGGCCAGGTTGCCGAATACGAGATTGGCCCGGACCGGAAGATCTACATGGTGCCTGCCACCGGGCGCATTGAAATCGGTGAGCGAATCGTTGCGGCGGGTGATGGTGTCGCTGTGCGTGACGAGACGCGGCTGAGTATCAAGGCTTTGGAAGACAGCGAAATCGTGCTGGTCGATGCGCGCTAAGCGTATCGACGACAGCGCCCAAACCGGAACACAACCCAGGAAGAGGAACAGAAAATGGCGAAGATTCTCGTGCTGTACCACTCAATGTATGGCCACATCGAAACCATGGCCAACGCTGTGGCTGAAGGTGCGCGTCGTGTCGAAGGTGCTGAAGTCACCGTCAAGCGCGTGCCGGAAACCATGCCGGAAGAGGCCTTCAAGAATGCTGGCGGCAAGGTCGATCAGCAGGCGCCAGTAGCCAGCCCATCCGAGCTGGCTGATTACGACGCAATCATCGTTGGCACGCCGACTCGCTTCGGGAACATGTCCGGGCAAATGCGTACCTTCCTCGATCAGACCGGCGGGCTCTGGGCCAAGGGCGCTCTGCATGGCAAGGTCGCCAGCGTGTTCACTTCCACCGGTACTGGCGGCGGGCAGGAAATGACCATTACCTCAACCTGGACCACCCTGGCGCACCACGGGATGATTATCGTGCCGACCGGCTATGGCATCGGCGAGTTCTTCGATATTTCGCAAGTGAACGGCGGTACGCCATACGGCGCCTCGACCATCGCTGGCGGTGATGGCTCGCGCCAGCCATCCAACAAGGAACTGGCCATCGCACGCTATCAGGGCGAGCTGGTCGCTCAGACCACGATCAAGCTGAAAGGCTGATCGGCTGCCATGGTGCCGGGCGGCTTGTTTCGCCCGGCACCCGGGTAACCCAGCGCAGTCAGTCGTTTCGCAGCAATCCGTACATCAGTTCGTCGACATAGACGCTATCGCTGGCGCGTTTGTAAGCCGCTCGCTGCGTACCTTCGTGGACAAAGCCCAGGCGTTCGTAAAATGCGATTGCGCGGTGATTGTCCGCTTCAACCGTCAGTTCGACACGGGTGATGCCCGCTCGCCACAGCCGTGAAATCGCATCCCGCATCATGTCCACGGCGATGCCTCGGCCCTGAGCTTCTGGCGCCACGGCCAACGTTCCCATGTAGACCACATGGGCAGCGCGACCAAGATGCCGCTGTGCCTTGTAAAAGCCCACCACCACGCCATCGACTTCGTATACGTAGAAGCAGCCGCTCTCGAACAGAGGGTCGAATACCTTGCTGAAACGCTCGCGCGGCATCGGATCGAAGCCGAGAAAAGGGACCACCGTCTCGTGCATATAGATGTCGTAGACGCGATCGAAGTCCTCAGGGGTAACCAGTCGGCGCATTCCAACCTCCTAGGGCAACGGCGCGAACAGCGCCTCGATATCAGTCTGTTCCAGTTGCCAACTGCCTTGCTCACCGGCATCCAGCACGCCAGAAGCCAGCTCGGCTTTGCGCTGCTGCAGCTGTTGGATCTTTTCTTCGACGGTGGCCCGGGCAATCAATTTATAGACGAAAACTGGCTTGTCCTGCCCGATACGGTGCGCGCGGTCAGTGGCCTGATTTTCCGCCGCCGGATTCCACCAGGGGTCGTAGTGGATCACGGTGTCGGCCGCGGTCAGGTTCAGTCCGGTGCCTCCTGCCTTCAGGCTGATCAGAAACAGCGGGACGTCCCCGTTCTGGAATCGCTTGACAGGTGTGCGCCGATCCTTGGTGTCGCCAGTGATCTGAACGTAATCGATGGTCCGGCTCTGCAGCTCTTCTTCAATCAACGAGAGCATGGAGGTGAACTGAGAAAACAGCAGGATTCGCCGGCCTTCGGCGATCAGTTCAGTAAGCATCTCCATCAGGCTGTCGAGTTTACCGGACGTACCGCCACGGACTGGCCTGGGGCCGTTGCCCTTGACCAGGCGGAGATCGCAGCACACCTGACGCAGTTTGAGCAGCGCATCGAGGATGACGATCTGGCTGCTCGCTAGGCCTTTGCGGTGGATCTCTTCGCGGACCTTGCTATCCATGGCCAGTCGCACGGTTTCGTACAGGTCGCGCTGGGCCGGGCTGAGTTCGACCCAGTGCAGTATCTCGTTCTTTGGCGGCAGGTCCTGGGCAACCTGTTCCTTGCGGCGCCTGAGCAGAAAGGGTCTTGTCCGTTTGGTAAGGTGCTCCAGCCTGTCAGCGTCACCGTGCTTCTCGATTGGGGTGCGGTAGTTCCGGTTGAATTGCTTGATATCGCCCAGCCAGCCCGGCATCAGAAATTGAAACAGGGACCAGAGTTCGCCCAGATGATTTTCCAACGGCGTGCCTGTAAGGCAGAGGCGCTGGCGCGCATCCAGGCGTCCAGCCGCTTGCGCCGCCTTGCTACTGGCATTCTTGATGTTCTGGGCTTCGTCGAGCACCAGCACATGCAGCGGGACTTCTGCTAGCAGGTCGATATCTCTGGGCAGCAGTGCATAGGTAGTAAGCAGGAGGTCGTAGTCGGTCAGGTGCTGATAAAGCTGTCGACGCGTCGTCCCGTGCAGGGTCGCCACTTTCAGCGATGGCGCAAAGCGGGCTGCTTCGTCCTGCCAATTGGGAATGAGCGTGGTGGGCATCACGACAAGGGAAGGGCGGTCGAGCTTACCTGCTTGCTTCTCCAGTAACAGGTGAGCAAGAGTCTGCAGCGTTTTGCCCAGGCCCATGTCGTCGCCAAGGATGCCGCCAACCTCAAGCGTCCGTAGCGTTTGCATCCAGCGCAGGCCGTCCAGCTGATAGGGGCGCAATGTTGCGTTCAGATCCTGCGGCGGGCTGATGTCTGCTTTGTGGAAATCCCGCAGTCGCCGGGCGAAATTTCGCACGTGCTCACCGCCGTTCCAATGCAAAGGGAGCGCATCCAGTCCTGCCAGTCGGGCCGCATCGGACCGCTCCAGCCGCAAGTTTTCACCCTGCGGCTGCTCTTGCAGATAAAGCTCCGAAAGGGTTGCGAGAATGGGCTTCAAACGACCGAATGGCAGCAGCACTTGCAAAGGCTGCTCATCACCTTCACGACGTCGGTCAAGTTGCACCCGAAGATTTTCGTCGTCGCCGCGTTGCGCCAACGCATGCGCTGAAAGCAACGCCGGGTTGCGTCTGATCAGCCCGAGCAGGACCGGCAACAGGCTGATCTGCTCACCTTCGACGACAATGCCAAGTTCAAGGTCGAACCAGCTGTGCTCGGGCGGTTCGTCGACCTCGACGTACCAGGCATCGATCGGTGTCACGTCATAGGCAAAGCCGGGCTGCATGACGACCTGCCAGCCTTGCTCACGCAGCGGGGAGAGCTGGGTTTGAGTGAAATTCAGCCAGGCCGCCTCGCTCTGCAGCTCGAACATCTCTGCCGAATCCTTGGGGAGTGCCTGACTCTGGCGCAGCGCTGGGCGGAAACCCAGCCGCTGTAGCTGCTGACGCAGCGTCTGTTCCACGTCTGGCTGGCGGGCGATGCTCAGCACCCGGGCGCCCTCGGTCTGCCGAACACGCTGGCCGGGCTTGGCTTTGCCGTGAACCTTGGTTTTGCCGTAGAGGAAACTCAGCCCCGCACGATGCTGGTGCTCGCTGACCATGCGGCCGCTGCTGGCTTGATAGTTGACCGACTGGTGGCTCCCAAGGCTCAGGTAGGGCAGCGGAGGCATGTCATCGATCTGATGTTCTTCGGGTTTGCCAGGTGCTGGCAACTGCGGGGCGATTTCGTGCAGCGTCAGGCTGAAAAGGGCTGCCTGGGCGGACGGAACCGAGGGCGCGTCGAGCAAATGCCGGGCCAGTGACATAGGCAGACCGTGATCGACGATGCCTACTTCATTACGGGTTCTGTCGATGTAATACAGCGGGTCCACAGCGGTGATCAGCTCGCCCTGGGCTTCAGTCATGTCCAAGTCAGGCTGGAAATCGCCATCGGGTTTCTCGTTCCAGTTGAAACGCGCCTGTCGTGATCGGCCGGGTTGCAGGGCCGGTTGATCCCAGCCGAGAAAGGTGCGGCCGGTCTCGACAACCAGGCGCAGGATTTCACCGCCGTTCTCGCCATGAAGGCTAAAACCGTTGCCTGCCGTACGGCCCAGCGTTGCCAGTGCAGCAATACGCAGATCCAGCGGTTGCATGAAAGTCGGCTGGCGGAAGCCGGCTTCACGCAGACCGTAATAGGGCTGCCGATCGCCCCAGGCGCCGTCCTTATGTTGACGCACCTTGTAGACCTCAATAGAGAAGTCGGGACGCAGAAGATAATGCAGGCACCAGCCTTTGCCCGATTGCAGGCCGTCACCCAACGCTTGCGGGAGCTGCGATAGCCATTGCTCCAGCCGATCAGGGAAGCGTTCTCCGACGTGTTCGCTCTGCCTGGCGGGCTGCGTTTCAAGCGTTGCAATCAGGGCAACGCAATGTTTGCAGTTCCGACCGACCGGACAGCTGCAGATGCAGCTGAGTCTGCCATCACGGGACAGCTCAAGTGACTGATGATAGACGCTGCCGGCTGAACCACGACACGTCGCTTCGACGTACCGCGAGTCCTCCCGCACAATCCTGACGCGGTTTTCCGTTGCGTACTGCTGGCCCCTGGCGATTGCGTTATCTGAAAACGGCAATCGCCAGGCGTCAGGCAGATTGGGTAGGAAGTCACCCTGCATCGGCGGGTCGAGTGGCAAGCACGTGCGTCATCGCCATCGTTACGGTTTGTCCGCAGACAAACGTTCGAGTAGCGCTTCAAGGGTGTTGAAGCGCTCTTCGGCACGCTCCATAGGCACCTGAAACTTGAAAATGGTGGCGCCTTCGAACTTGTAGCGGTTGGGCTGGCTCTGGATCATCTTGATCAGCACCATCGGGTCGACGCTGGTGTCGGCAGCAAACTCGATACGCCCGCCTTGAGGCCCGGCGTCGATCTTGGTGATACCGAGGCTGGCAGCCTGCAACTTGAGCAAGGTGAGCCGGACCAGATGCTTGGCCGGCTCGGGCAGTAGTCCGAACCTATCGATCATCTCCACCTGCAGTTCCCGCAGGCCATTTTCATCGGCAGCATTGGCGATGCGCTTGTAAAGGATCAGACGTGCATGCACATCCGGTAGGTAATCTTCCGGTATCAGCGCAGGCACGCGCAAATTGATTTCGGGACCGCCGCCCAGCGGTTGGTCGAGGTTCGGCTGTTCCCCTTTTTGAATGGACTTGACTGCCCGTTCGAGCATTTCCATGTAGAGGGTGAAGCCGACGGCCTGAATCTGTCCGCTCTGGCCGTCGCCGAGCAGCTCGCCCGCGCCGCGAATCTCCAAATCATGAGTAGCCAATACGAAACCAGCACCGAGATCCTGTGCGTTGGCGATGGCCTCAAGCCGCTTTTCGGCATCGGGCGTCATGGCCTTACGCGGCGGCGTCAGCAGGTAGGCATACGCCTGGTGATGACTGCGACCGACCCGGCCCCGTAACTGATGCAGCTGGGCCAGACCGAACTTGTCGGCTCGCTCGATGATGATGGTATTGGCGCTCGGCACGTCGATGCCCGTCTCGATGATCGTCGAGGCGATCAGCACGTTGAAACGTTTGTGGTAGAAGTCGCCCATCACCTGTTCGAGCTCACGCTCGCGCATCTGGCCATGGCCTACCCCGATGCGCGCTTCCGGCACCAGTTCGGCGAGATCAGCGGCGCATTTCTCGATCGTCTTCACGTCGTTGTGCAGGTAATAGACCTGACCGCCACGCAGCAGCTCGCGCAGCAGCGCCTCCTTGATGACCGAGTTCTGCTGCTCCATCACGAATGTGCGCACAGAGAGTCGACGCGCAGGTGGCGTGGCGATGATGGACAGATCGCGCATGCCCGCGACAGCCATGTTGAGTGTCCGCGGGATCGGCGTGGCGGTTAGGGTCAGGATGTCCACTTCGCTGCGCAGCGCCTTGAGCTGTTCCTTCTGGCGTACCCCGAAGCGGTGTTCTTCGTCGATGATCACAAGCCCGAGATTGGTGAACTTCACATCGTCCTGCAGCAACTTGTGCGTGCCGATTAGGATGTCCACCTTGCCTTCGGCCAGCTGATCCACAGCCGCCTGAATCTCCTTGGAAGATTTGAAGCGGCTCATTACCTCGACGCGTACCGGCCAATCAGCGAAACGGTCTCGAAAGCTGTTGTAATGCTGTTGGGCGAGCAGGGTGGTGGGCACCAACACGGCAACCTGGCGGCCACTATGTACCGCGATGAAGGCGGCTCGCATGGCCACCTCGGTCTTGCCGAAGCCCACGTCGCCACAGATCAAACGGTCCATTGGCCTAGGTGCCAACATGTCGTTGCGCACGGCTTCGATGGCGGCCTGCTGGTCCGGCGTTTCCTCGAACGGGAAGCCGGCGCTGAAGGTTTCGTAATCAAGCTGCGGATCTTCGAAGGCGTAGCCTTCTCGCGCAGCGCGGCGGGCGTAGATATCGAGCAGTTCGGCTGCAACGTCGCGGACCTGTTCAGCTGCCTTTCGCTTGGCTTTTTGCCAGGTTTCCGAGCCCAGCCGATGCAGTGGAGCCAGTGCGTCATCGCTGCCGGTGTAGCGGGCGATCAGGTGCAGGCTGGAAACCGGTACGTAGAGTTTGGCGTCCTCTGCGTACTGCAGCATGAGGAACTCGGCGGCCTGGCCTTCGATTTCCAGCGTGACCAAGCCGTGATAACGACCGACACCGTGATCGATGTGAACCACTGGCGCGCCTTCACGCAGCTCGGTAAGGTTTTTGATGACGTTTTCGCCGGCGTCGCGACCTTTTTCCCGACGGCGGCGCTGCATAATGCGTTGGCCAAACAGCGGGCTTTCGGCAATGAGTGCGATAGCCGGATCTTGCAGCAGCAAACCGTCGTCCAGCGGTGCAATCGAGATTGCCAGGCGCTCGCCGCTCTCGACGAACTGAGGCCAGCCCGATACCTCCACCGGGCGCAGCTTCAAGCGAGCCAATAGTTCCAGCAGGACCTCCCGGCGTCCGGCTGACTCGGCAGTGAAGAGCACGCGACCGGGAAATCCGTCGAGGAACCGGCGAAGCGCGCCGAGTGGTTCGCTGGCCTTGGCGTCAATCGCAAGTTCCGGGAAGCGACTGGCGGCGAAGCGTTCACGGCCGATGCCGCTCTCCACATCATCCTTGCTGGCCACAACACGTGGCCAGAGCTTCAGATGAGCGAAGCAATCCTCGACGGCCATGAACAATTCTGCTGGTGGCAGAAGTGGCCGCTCCGGATCGACGCGACGTTCTTCGTAGCGAGTACGGACGTCTTTCCAGAAGTGCTCCGCAGCCTGTTCGATACCCGGCAGCGAGAAGACTTGGGTGTCCTTCGGCAGATAATCGAACAGTGTGGACGTCTCGTCGAAGAACAGCGGCAGGTAGTATTCGATCCCGGCGGGCGTGATCCCGGTGGAGAGGTCCTGATAGACCGGGCAGCGGCGGAAATCCACATCGAAGCGTTCGCGGAAGCGCGCACGAAACCCGGTGACTGACTCCTTTTTCAGCGGGAATTCGCGAGCCGGTAGCAGGCGGATCGATTCAACCTTATCGATTGACCGCTGGTTTTCAGGATCGAAGGTGCGCAGCGTTTCGATCTCGTCGTCGAACAAGTCGATGCGGTAGGGCAGAGGGCTGCCCATCGGAAACAGGTCGATCAACGCGCCACGAACGGCGAACTCGCCGTGTTCGTAGACCGTATCGACGCAGCGGTAGCCGGCGGCCTCGAGGCGCGCACGCATCTGCTCGACGTCAAGCGTCTGGCCGACATCCAGCACCAGGCTGGAACCAAGCAAAAACCGCTTCGGGGCCAGTTTGTGTAGCGCTGTTGTGATGGGAACTACCAGGACGCCGTGGGTCAGTTCCGGCAGCTGATAAAGCGCTGCGATTCGCTGGGAGATGATGTCCTGATGGGGTGAAAACACGTCATAGGGCAGCGTTTCCCAGTCTGGAAAGTGCAGAACAGGCAAGTCAGGCGCAAAGAAGGCAAGCTCTTCCTGCAAGCGCTCGGCGCTCTGGCTGTCAGCAGTAAGAAGAAGCGTGAATCGATCTGCGTTGCTGGCTGCTTCGGCAATGGCCAGACTCAACGCGGCTCCAGGAAGGTTGCCCCAGGTTTGCTTGCCGCTGGCGGCAGGCATGGGCGGAAGGCGCAATACGGACACGAGTGGGCGTGGCTCCGGTCTGAAAAAATGGACCGCCAGGATTGTAACTATCCGCGCGGGACGCTGTCAGTGTTTCGGCTGCACAGATTGCCGGCGCTAGGGTGCGCCGGCATAATGTAGCCCTTTTTCTCAGCCCCTACATGTTGGAAGGAACTGCCCCGTGACTCAGAAGCCCGACCAGTGTCTTGGTGAATGGATTGATCGAGAAGCCCTCGCCGAAGCGATGATTCCGCTGATTGGTCAGCTGTATCGTAACAACAACGTGGTGACTTCCATCTATGGCCGTGGGTTGATCAACCGTTCGGTCATTGCACTGCTCAAGGCGCATCGTTTCGCTCGCCACCGTCAGGCAGACGAAGCCGAGCTATGCGTCAATGAAACCCATCAGATCCTAACCACCATGAGCCAGATGGACCTGGGCGCCGCTTCGGTCGACCTGGGGAAGGTCGTGGCGAAGTTCAAGGCCGAGGGTAACGGCCGCAGCCTTGATCAGTTCGTGCGTGACGAGTTGGCTGAGGTCGCTGGCAAGCGCAACACCACAGGCGTTCACAAGGGCACCGACGTGGTGCTGTATGGTTTCGGTCGCATCGGTCGCTTGCTGGCCCGCATCCTGATCGAGAAGACAGGTGGCGGCGATGGTCTGCGTTTGCGTGCCATCGTTGTGCGCAAGGGTGCTGAAAACGACTTGATCAAGCGTGCCAGCCTGCTGCGTCGCGATTCGGTACATGGTCCGTTCGAAGGCACCATCCATATCGATGCCGAAAACAACACCATCACTGCCAACGGCAATCTGATCCAGGTTATCTATTCCAACGATCCTGCCTCGGTTGATTACACGCAATACGGAATAGAAAACGCCCTGCTGGTCGACAACACCGGCAAATGGCGCGATGCCGAAGGTCTGAGCCAGCACCTCAAGTGCCCAGGCGTGGACCGAGTGGTGCTGACTGCGCCTGGAAAAGGCGAGCTGAAGAACATCGTTCATGGCATCAATCATGGCGAGATCACGGCTGATGACAAAATCGTTTCAGCCGCGTCCTGCACCACCAACGCAATCGTGCCGGTCCTCAAGGCAGTCAACGATCAGTACGGCATCGTCAACGGTCATGTCGAGACCGTGCATTCCTATACCAACGACCAGAACTTGATCGACAACTTCCACAAAGGAAGTCGCCGTGGACGTAGCGCCGCGCTGAACATGGTCATCACCGAAACGGGTGCTGCAACCGCTGCTGCAAAAGCGCTGCCGGTACTCAAGGGCAAGCTGACGGGTAATGCCATTCGCGTCCCGACGCCGAACGTCTCCATGGCGATTCTCAACCTGAACCTGGAAAAGGCGACATGCCGCGAAGAGATCAACGAGTACCTGCGCCAGATGGCCATGCACTCGGATCTTCAGAAGCAGATTGACTTCGTCAATTCGCAAGAGGTTGTTTCAAGTGATTTCGTCGGTTCGCGGCATGCAGGCGTGGTCGATGCCGAGGCGACGATCTGCAGCGACAACCGTGTCGTACTGTATGTCTGGTATGACAACGAGTTCGGGTACAGCTGCCAGGTAGTACGTGTAATGGAAGATATGGCGGGCGTTAACCCGCCTGCGTTCCCACGCTAAGACAGCGTACAGCGTTGAAAAATACGGGAGCTTCGGCTCCCGTTTTTCGTATTTACGGCACCTTCAGAATGTCCCGGCCGATGCGCTTGCGGTCGGAGCGTCAATAGTCGGTTGCGGATGACCGCTTGTCTTTAGTCAAAAATTTGGAAGACCTTGGGTGGTCAGTCACGGGTTGCGGCCTCTATAATCGGGCGGATTTCTACCTGGGCCCGTGGCAAAGCGCCGCGCTGATGACTTTTCAGCGCGCGTCGTGTAATCCGACCTTCAGCTAAATCGCTGGGCCCGTAAAAAAAGTCTTTTAAAATCAGTGGTTAGGCGAGCCGATGATCAATATAAAACGTGGGCTAGATTTGCCCATTGCAGGTGCGCCGGCGCAGCGTATCGAGGCTGGAAAGCCCGTGCGAAGCGTCGCCGTAGTAGGGTTTGATTACCCGGGCATGAAACCGACCATGGAAGTGCAGGTCGGCGATCGGGTGAAGTTGGGCCAGGTGTTGTTTTCGGATAAGAAGACACCGGGCGTTCATTTCACCGCCCCTGGCGCAGGTGTAGTCGCCGCGGTTCATCGTGGCGAAAAGCGCGTCCTGCAATCGGTCGTCATCGATCTGGAAGGCACTGAAGAGCTGACTTTCAACCAGTACGGCAGTGCTGAGCTGGAAGGGCTGGGTGACCAAAAGGTGCGTGAAAATCTGCAGCAGGCTGGTCTATGGGCTGCGTTGCGCACACGTCCTTATAGCAAAGTGCCTTCGATCGATGCCGTTCCCAGTTCGGTCTTCGTAACGGCCATTGACACTCATCCGCTGGCTGCCGATCCGGCATTGATCATCCATGAGCGTGCATCAGATTTCGAAGCGGGACTCAAGGTTCTCGGCAATCTGGGCAAGGTTTTTCTGTGCAAAGCCGAAGGTGCTTCGCTGCCTGGCGAACAGATAGCGAATGTTCAGACTGAAAGCTTCGCCGGTCCGCACCCTGCCGGTCTGGCCGGTACACACATTCACTTTCTTGACCCGGTTAGCACCACCAAAAGCGTGTGGACGATCGGCTACCAGGACGTGATCGCGATCGGTGCGCTGTTTCTCACCGGTAAGCTATCGGTCGAGCGTGTGGTTTCGTTGGCCGGCCCGGTCGTCGAAACGCCTCGCCTTGTGCGTACTCGTCTGGGCGCCAATCTCGATGAGCTGACCGCTGGCGAGCTGCAGCCTGGCGCAAACCGTGTCGTGTCCGGGTCTGTCTTGGGTGGCCGTACGGCACATGGCGCTTTTGCCTTCCTCGGTCGTTATCACCAGCAAGTGTCCTGCCTGCGTGAAGGCAGGGAGCGGGAAATGTTGCATTACCTGCGTGCCGGTAGCGACAAGCACTCGATCCTCAATATCTATATCTCCAAGCTGATGGGTGGTAAGAAGTTCGCTTTTTCCACCTCAACCAACGGCAGCCCTCGCGCCATGGTGCCGGTTGGCAACTATGAAGAAGTCATGCCGCTGGACATTCTGCCGACTCAACTGCTGCGGTCGTTGATCGTTGGTGATACCGAGGTTGCCCAGAAGCTTGGTTGCCTTGAGCTCGATGAGGAAGACCTGGCGTTGTGTACTTACGTCTGTGCCGGCAAGTACGAGTACGGCCCGATCCTGCGAGACAATTTGACCCGTATTGAGAAGGAGGGTTAAGGCATGGGCATTCGCGCATTCCTCGACAAGATCGAGCACAACTTCGAGAAGGGCGGCAAGTACGAGAAGTGGTACGCGCTTTACGAAGCGGCGGACACGTTCCTTTACCGTCCCGGCAGCGTCACCAAGACCACGGCTCACGTACGCGATGGTATCGACCTGAAGCGGATGATGATTACCGTTTGGCTCTGCACCTTTCCGGCGATGTTCTTCGGTATGTGGAATACCGGCTACCAGGCCAACCTGATCTATGCGCAAAGTCCGGATCTGCTTGCTGCGCAGCAGGGCTGGCAGTTCGCGTTGGTCAGCGCGCTTGCAGGCTTCGACCCGACCAGCGCCTGGGATAATTTTATCCAAGGAGCGGCCTATTTCCTGCCTGTCTACGCGGTGACTTTCATCGTTGGCGGGTTCTGGGAAGTACTGTTTGCGTCGATTCGCAAACACGAGGTCAACGAAGGTTTCTTCGTCACTTCCGTGCTGTTTGCGCTGACCTTGCCGCCAAGCATCCCGCTTTGGCAAGTCGCGCTGGGAATCAGCTTCGGTATCGTGATTGGCAAGGAAATCTTCGGCGGTACGGGTAAGAACTTCCTCAATCCAGCTTTGACCGGTCGTGCCTTCCTCTTCTTTGCCTACCCGGCACAGATGTCTGGCGACGCTGTTTGGACAGCAGTTGACGGCTATGCCAGCGCTACCGCGCTGAGTCTGGGCTTTGCAGGTGGCATCGAAAATGTCGTAGAGAGCGGCATTACCTGGATGGACGCGTTTGTCGGCACTATCCATGGTTCGATGGGTGAAACCAGTACTCTGGCCATTTTCATCGGCGGTGCGGTGCTGCTTCTGACGAAGATCGCTTCGATGCGTATCGTTGCAGGCACCATGATCGGCATGATCGCCCTGAGCTCGCTGTTCAACTTCATCGGCTCGGATAGCAATCCATTGTTCGCGATGCCTTGGTACTGGCATATGGTTGTGGGTGGTTTCGCCTTTGGCCTGATCTACATGACCACCGACCCCGTGTCGGCAGCGATGACCAATACCGGTAAATGGGTCTATGGCATCTTCATCGGCGTTATGGTGGTGCTGATCCGTGTAGTCAACCCGGCCTTCCCCGAGGGCATGATGCTGGCGATTTTGTTCGCCAACCTTTGTGCACCCTTGATTGACCACTTTGTCATTCAGGCCAATATCAAGCGGAGGCTGGCACGTAATGTCTAGTCAAAAAGAATCCACTGTCCGCACGTTGACAGTGGCCCTGTTGGTTTGCCTGGTGTGCTCGGTATTCGTAGCAGGCGCTGCTGTCGCGCTACGCCCGACACAGCTTGAAAACCGTCAGCTCGATAAGCAGCGCAGTATCCTGGCGATTGCCGGGCTTGGTGAGGCAGGGATGTCTGGCGCCGAGGTCAAAGCGCTGTATAAAGAACGCATCGTTGCCAAGCTGGTCAATCTCGAAACTGGCAAGTTCAGTGACGAGTTCGATCCGAATAACTTCGATCCGCTGGTCGCTGCAAAGGATCCACAACTGTCCGACGCACTGCCTCCAGAACAGGACATCGCCTCGATCAAGCGCCGTGAGAAGTACAGCGTGGTCTACATCGTCGAAACCGATGGCGAGTTGGACACCTTGGTGCTTCCCGTGCGTGGCTACGGCCTTTGGTCGACGCTCTATGGTTTCCTGGCCCTTCAGGAAGACCTGAACACCGTAGCCGGTCTGGGCTTCTACCAGCACGGTGAGACGCCGGGTCTGGGCGGAGAGGTGGACAATCCCAAGTGGCGCAGCCTCTGGGAAGGGAAGAAGTTGTTCAACGAGGACGGTGAGCTGGCGATTGAGGTCGTCAAAGGTGGAGTCGATCCGCAGAGCCCGAAAGCTGATTATAGGGTCGACGCGCTTGCTGGTGCGACGTTGACCAGCAACGGGGTCAACAACCTGTTGCATTTCTGGCTCGGTGAAAACGGCTTCGGTCCTTTTATCGCTAACCTGCGCGCTGGGGAGGCTTGAGTATGTCGCAACCTACTATTAAGGAAGTCCTGTTCAATCCGGTCTTCAATAACAACCCCATCGGCCTGCAGATCCTCGGTATCTGTTCGGCGTTGGCAGTTACCTCCAATCTGAAGACGGCGTTGGTGATGTCCATCGCGCTGACACTGGTTGTGGCGTTTTCCAACCTGTTCATCTCGATGATCCGCAGCCAGATTCCTGGCTCCATCCGGATGATCGTGCAGATGGTGATCATTGCGTCACTGGTTATCCTGGTTGATCAGGTCCTGAAGGCCTATGCGTTCTCGCTGTCAAAGCAGCTTTCGGTGTTCGTTGGACTGATCATCACCAACTGTATCGTCATGGGACGTGCTGAAGCGTTCGCGATGCAGAACCCACCGATGCTGTCATTTTTTGACGGTCTGGGTAACGGCTTGGGTTACAGCGCGATGCTGATTGCGCTTGGGATCCTTCGGGAGCTTTTTGGCGCTGGTAAGCTGATGGGCTACACCATTCTTCCGATCGTAAACGACGGAGGCTGGTATGTGCCGAACGGCATGATGCTGTTGCCGCCGTCAGCCTTCTTCCTGATTGGTCTGTTCATTTGGGGCATTCGTAGCTGGAAACGGGATCAGGTCGAGAAGCCGTCGTTCAAGATGGCGCCTCAGGTCTCCAATAAGGAGGCTTACTAATGGAGCATTACATCAGCCTGTTCGTCCGCGCCGTGTTCATCGAGAACATGGCCCTGGCGTTCTTCCTCGGCATGTGTACGTTCATTGCCATTTCCAAGAAGGTCGAAACAGCTATCGGCCTGGGTATTGCGGTCATCGTGGTGCAGGCCATCACGGTTCCGG
Organism: Stutzerimonas stutzeri; assembly: GCF_051028275.1. Classification (GTDB taxonomy): domain Bacteria; phylum Pseudomonadota; class Gammaproteobacteria; order Pseudomonadales; family Pseudomonadaceae; genus Stutzerimonas; species Stutzerimonas stutzeri_AS. The sequence continues at coordinate 2,927,861 of NZ_CP069269.1, read as the reverse complement.
CCAACAACCTGATCTACACATACCTGCTGAAGGCCGGTGCGCTGTCATGGGCTGGTTTGCCTGAAGTCGACCTGAGCTTCCTCGGTCTGCTGAGCTACATCGGTGTGATCGCGGCGATCGTGCAGATTCTGGAGATGACCCTCGACAAATACGTGCCCAGTCTCTACAACGCGTTGGGCGTGTTCCTTCCGTTGATCACCGTGAACTGCGCCATCATGGGTGGCACGCTGTTCATGGTCGAGCGCGATTACGACCTGGCAGAAAGTGTGGTCTATGGCATGGGTTCGGGACTCTCCTGGGCGCTCGCCATCGCCTTGCTTGCAGGCATTCGCGAGAAGCTAAAGTACAGCGATGTGCCAGACGGTCTGCAAGGCCTCGGGATTACTTTCATCACCATCGGACTGATGTCGCTGGGCTTCATGTCTTTCTCTGGCGTACAGCTGTAAGGACGGGATGAACTGATGAGTTACGAAATTTTCCTTGCCATCGGCATGTTCACCGCCATCGTACTCGCGCTGGTGATGATTATTCTGGCGGCGCGCGCCAAGCTGGTCTCCAGCGGCGACGTGAGCATCGAAATAAACGGCGAACGCACCATCACGGTACCTGCTGGCGGTAAGCTTCTGCAGACGCTGGCGGCCAACAACATCTTCCTTTCCTCTGCGTGCGGCGGTGGCGGCACCTGTGCCCAGTGCAAGTGCATCGTCGAGAGCGGTGGCGGCGAGATGCTGCCGACCGAGGAGTCACACTTTACCCGTCGCGAGGCGGGTGAAGGCTGGCGCCTGTCTTGCCAGACTCCGGTCAAGGCGAACATGCAGATCGAAGTGCCGGAAGAGGTCTTCGGCGTCAAGAAATGGGAATGCACTGTACTGTCCAACCCCAACGTGGCGACCTTCATCAAGGAACTGACCTTGAAGCTGCCCGAGGGTGAGAACGTCGATTTCCGCGCAGGGGGTTATGTACAGCTGGAATGCCCGCCTCATGAGGTCCATTACAAAGACTTCGATATCCAGGAGGAGTATCGCGGCGACTGGGACAAGTTCAACCAGTGGAAGTATGTATCGAAGGTCCAAGAGACAGTGATTCGTGCCTACTCCATGGCCAACTATCCAGAGGAAGTTGGGCTGGTGAAGTTCAATATTCGTATCGCTTCGCCACCACCCGGCCGGGATGATTTGCCGCCCGGCCAGATGTCTTCCTGGGTCTTCAGTTTGAAGCCTGGTGACAAGGTGACAGTGTATGGACCCTTCGGCGAATTCTTCGCCAAGGACACCGATGCAGAAATGGTGTTCATAGGTGGGGGCGCTGGCATGGCGCCGATGCGTTCGCACATTTTCGACCAGCTGAAGCGGTTGAAGTCTAAGCGCAAGATGAGCTTCTGGTATGGCGCACGCTCGATGCGTGAGGCTTTCTACGTTGAAGAGTACGACCAGTTGCAGGCCGAGAATGACAACTTCGAGTGGCATCTGGCATTGTCCGACCCGCAACCGGAAGACAACTGGGAAGGGCCGACTGGGTTTATCCACAACGTCCTCTACGAGAACTACCTGAAGGACCATCCTGCACCTGAAGACTGCGAGTTCTACATGTGCGGACCGCCGATGATGAACGCTTCGGTGATCAAGATGCTGACCGATCTAGGCGTGGAACCGGAGAACATCCTGCTCGACGACTTCGGCGGCTAGTATGCATAAAGCATTACTACAGCCCGTCTTCGTTGTCGCTCTAGCGACAGCCCTGACGGGCTGTCTGTTTGAGGATAAGCTTCAAAGCTTCAGTGGGCCGACTCAGGGCAGCACCTATACGGTCAAGTACGTGGCCCGAGATGGGGTTTCGCTAGAACAGCTGCAGAAAGGGACGGAAGAAATCCTTGAGGAGGTCGACCGGCAAATGTCGACCTACCGTGCCGATTCGGTCATCGAGACGTTCAATGACCTTCCTGCGGGTGCTTGCATGGTCGTGCCAGAGGGCGTGCGCGAGCTGATTCAGGCAGGCGAGAGACTATCGCAAGAAAGCGATGGCGCATTCGATTTGACTATAGAGCCGCTGCTCAATTTGTGGGGTTTCGGACCAAAAGGAGACGGTAAGCAGGTACCGACAGAAGAGCAGATTGCCGAAACAAAACGGAATGTCGGATACAGACATCTACGGATCGAAGGCGAACAGCTTTGTAAAGATGCCGCTGTCGAAGTCGATTTCAACGGTATTGCGGCCGGGTATTCGGTTGATGCTGTGGCAGCTCACTTGAAGAAATCCGGCATCGAGAGTTATCTGGTTGAGATTACTGGAGAACTCACCGCTGCGGGTCGCAAGCCCGATGGCTCGCCGTGGCGTATCGCAATCGAAGCCCCGCATGACAACGAGCGTGTCGCTCAGCGAGTGGTCGAGTTAGACGGCTACGGAGTGTCTACCTCGGGCGACTATCGCAACTATTTTGAACGGGACGGCAAGCGTTACTCGCATACACTGGACCCACAAAAAGGTGCTCCCATTGATCACCGGTTGGCAGCTGTTACGGTCTTCGACCGCTCCACGTTGCGTGCTGACGGGCTGTCGACGGTATTGATGGTCATGGGGCAAGATCGCGGTCTTGCATATGCGCAGGCGCATGATATTGCAGCGTTCTTCGTCATTCGCGAAGGGCAGGGGTTCGTCAGCAAAAGCACTGAGGCGTTCGATGAACTCTTTGGTGAGGAGGCAGAAAAATGACCTGGTTAATTGTTTTCGTCGTCATGTTGTTGGTGGTACTCGGCATGTCCATTGGGGTCATCATGGGCCGCAAACCAATCGCTGGGTCCTGTGGCGGCATCGCCAATCTCGGGATCGAAAAGGAGTGCTCGATCTGTGGCGGTAGCCGAGAAAAGTGTGAGGAGGTGAATGATCAAGCAGGCCAAGGCGCACGGACAGAACTCGCTTACGACGCAACCAAGCACTGATACCTAGCGGTAGCCCGCGCTATCAACGCTAGGGTAAATAGCGTTGCAACCCGCCTACAGGTGCAGGCTTTATTGCCAAGATCCTGGGTCACGCTGGCGTGTTGCACCACGTTTCGGATTGAATTCGTTAACAGTAGCAGGCGATGCCTGCTGCGTGTTTTGGGGTGATTATGGCTGTCTACAATTACGATGTGGTGGTGTTGGGCTCGGGCCCTGCCGGCGAAGGTGCGGCAATGAATGCCGTCAAAGCTGGTCGCAAAGTAGCCGTGGTTGACAGCAGACCGCATGTTGGGGGCAACTCGACTCACCTCGGTACCATCCCTTCGAAAGCGCTGCGCCACTCGGTTCGGCAGATCATGCAATACAATACCAACCCCTTGTTTCGCCAGATTGGCGAGCCTCGTTGGTTTTCGTTTCCGGACGTTCTGAAGAGTGCTGAGCGTGTAATTGCCAAGCAGGTGACATCTCGTACCGGCTACTACGCCCGCAACCGCATCGATATCTTTTTTGGAACTGCCAGTTTCGCAGACGAGCAGACAGTTGAAGTGGTAAGCGCCAACGGTATGGTCGAAAAGCTGGTGGCCAACCAGTTCATCATCGCGACTGGCTCACGCCCTTACCGTCCCGCTGATGTCGATTTTTCGCATCCGCGTGTCTATGACAGCGACACCATTCTGACCTTGAGCCATACACCGCGCCGTTTGATCATCTATGGTGCAGGCGTAATTGGGTCCGAATACGCGTCCATCTTCAGCGGGCTCGGCGTGTTGGTCGATCTGATTGACAACCGCGATCAGCTACTCAGCTTCCTTGATGATGAGATTTCCGATGCGCTTAGCTACCACTTGCGCAACAACAACGTACTGATCCGTCATAACGAGGAGTACGAGCGAGTGGAGGGCGTGGACAATGGGGTCATTCTGCATCTCAAGTCCGGCAAGAAGATCAAGGCGGATGCTTTTCTCTGGTGTAACGGGAGAACCGGCAATACCGACAAGCTTGCCTTGGAAAACATCGGGCTCAAGGTCAATAGCCGCGGTCAGATTAAGGTTGATGAGCATTACCGCACCGAAGTCGGCAACATTTACGCAGCCGGCGACGTGATTGGATGGCCATCTCTGGCAAGTGCTGCTTACGATCAGGGGCGGTCGGCAGCGGGTAGCATCGTGGACAACGACAGCTGGCGTTTTGTCGACGACGTGCCCACAGGTATCTACACCATTCCGGAAATCAGCTCGATCGGCAAGAACGAGCGTGAGCTGACCGAGGCGAAAGTGCCATACGAAGTAGGTAAGGCCTTCTTCAAGAGCATGGCTCGGGCACAGATCTCAGTCGAACCGGTAGGTATGTTGAAAATTCTGTTCCATCGCGAGACGTTGGCTGTGCTCGGCGTGCACTGCTTTGGGTATCAGGCGTCGGAAATCGTACATATCGGCCAGGCGATCATGAACCAGCCTGGCGAGGCCAACACGATCAAGTATTTCATCAATACGACCTTCAACTACCCGACCATGGCTGAAGCGTACCGTGTCGCAGCTTTTGATGGGCTCAACCGCCTTTTTTGAGCGGCTCCGACCGGTGGCCTGAGCCGGTCGGAGAGGATACCCGAAACTGGCGTTGGCCAAATCGGGAAAGCTTTTGAGGGCAGCAAATAGGCCGTCGTCTGTGGCGGCCTTACCTTGGGGTGCGCAGCGTCGTAACGGCCAGGCCGGGATAGTCAGTGATCAGACTGTCGACCCCGAAGTCTGCCAGCCGACGCATCAGCGCTGGTTCGTTTACCGTCCATACCGATACATGAAGGCCTGCCTGCTGGGCTTTCGCGATCCGTTCGGGTGTGCACAACGTCCACTTCAATGCCAGCAGCTCGCAATCGTACTGTTTGGCTACCTTCAATGGGTCAAGCCAGGCGTACTCTGCGACGAGCCCGCGTGATAGCTCAGGCGTCAGCCGCTTCAGCGCGCGCAGTACTTCCCTCGAGCTTGAGGTGACGGTGACTTTGTCAAGCAGGCCATAACGTTCAGCCAGCGCTTTGATTGCCAGCACAGAACGTGCTGCGCGAACCCGCGAAGCGCTTTTCACTTCCAGCTGCCAATGCTCGAAGTCGCATTGTTCAAACAGCTCCGACAAACGCGGGATAGGGCAAGGTTGTTTCCAGGAGGGGCCGCCATAACGCGCGTCGTACCGAGTCAGCTCCTGTGCGTCATGCTCTACCACCTTGCCGCGCCGCCCTGTGGTGCGTTTGAGAGTCGGGTCATGGATAACCATCAACTCACTATCTTTTGATAGGTGTAAATCCAATTCGCAGCGGTGGACGCCATGATCGAGGCACTGCTTGAATCCAGCGAGTGTGTTTTCGGGCGCTTCGCCCTTAGCCCCGCGATGACCGTAGATTAGCGTCACGGTTGACTCCGTTGCTGAAGATGAACAACGCTGTTGATTACCTGGTTACCCTCGAAGTAAACGGAAAACTCACGGTAATCCCAGCGAGTGATTTGTGGTTGACCCACTGGAGCATGCTCCTGATCGGCGAGGCCAAAACGATCCAGCACATCGAGCTTCGCATCGCCACGGTTCGGTAGAGCGACATCGGTCAGGCCTTGCTGACCGACTGGAATTCTTATTACTTCGGCCTGTGCCGAAGCGTTTACGCTGAGGGTCAAAAGCAACAACAAAAACGGGCGCATCGATTAGGTTCCTTGCAGACTTTCACGGGCCAGGCGTCGTTCTAGAGCCTGTTTCTGCAGGATATGCCGAGCGAGCAATTGCCGTTGTGCATCAGTCAGCGCTTCGAAGGATGTGCCGATTGAAAATTGCCCATCATCAAGCGCTTGGCAACTCGATATGCGCGCGGTCAGCAACATGCCAAGACCTTGAGGCAAGAGCGCAAGCTTGAGCCTCCAGGTTGAGCCCTCGTCAAACGGAGCTTCATTGACGAAGCTGATACCTCCTTCCGACAAGATCACTTTGCGTACTGGCCCGATATCGCTCAACAAGCCCTGCGTAAGCGCTTGGCCAATCAAATCGATACGCTTGTTTTGCACCTTCAGATAGCTGGCCAGTGTGCGGTTGCTTTCGGCTATCTGACGCAGCAGATGTTGCGCTTCGAAATCCAGCTGGTGCAGCTCGCCAAGAAGCTGGAACAGCTGCACTGAACCGCTAGCTGATAATGTTTCGGCAGGTTCCGCCGGCAGGATTTCCAGTGCGATCATGTCTTCGATACGATAGTATTCGCGTCGATTGTCGGTGTCATCTGTGGCCATATCGGTCCCTGGGCTGCAGTAATGGCTTGAGTGTATCAGGCCGCCTGGCATCGTTATTCTTGTTATTCCCCGCCAGCGAAAGCGAACCCAACGATTTATGTTCAGACCGCTGTCCGTGTTTATCGGGGCGCGCTACACACGCGCCAGACGTCGCAGTCTCTTCGTCTCCTTCATTTCCTTCACATCCATGATCGGACTGGCACTCGGTGTGCTCGTAATGATCGTCGTCCTGTCCGTCATGAATGGTTTCGACCATGAAATGCGTAGCCGTGTGCTGGGCATGGTGCCGCACGCAACTATCGAAAGCCCGACGCCAATCGACGACTGGCAAGATCTGGGCAATCGTCTTGCTAAACATCCTGAAGTGGCTGCAGTCGCGCCTTTCATCCAAATGCAGGGCCTGCTCACCCATCGCGGACAGGTCACCAAGATGCTGATCAACGCCGTTGATCCAGCTATCGAGCCGCAAGTGTCCATCGTGGGGCAATTCTTTCGTGAAGGCGAATTGAGCGTGCTGGCGCCCGGCGAGTTCGGCATCGTTATTGGCGACAAGGCGGCCAAAACGTTAGGTGTAGGGGTCGGCGACAAGGTCACGTTCGTAGCCCCTGAGGTGACTGTCACGCCAGCCGGCGTGTTTCCCCGTATGAAGCGTTTCACGGTACGCGGGATCTTCCATGTGGGCGCTGGCGAGATTGATGGCTACGTGGCAATGGCCAACATTTCGGATATCGCTCGTTTACATCGCTGGACGCCGGACCAGGTCCAAGGACTACGTTTGCGCTTCGGCGACCTCTTCCAGGCACCGCGTACGGCCTGGGAGCTGGCCGGCCAGCTGGGCGACGATTTTTATTCCCGCGATTGGACCCGCACCCACGGCAACCTTTACCAAGCGATCCGCATGGAAAAGGCCATGATCGGTCTATTGCTATTGCTCATCGTCGCGGTGGCGGCTTTCAACATCATTTCAACGCTCGTCATGGTTGTAACTGACAAGCGAGGGGACATAGCGATCTTGCGAACGCTTGGTGCAACGCCGCGTCAGATCATGGCGATCTTCATGGTCCAGGGCACCGTGATCGGCGTGGTCGGAACGTTGGTGGGTGCATTACTTGGCATCTTTGCGGCGCTCAACATCAGTAGCTGGATCGCAGCGCTGGAGCGTCTTGTCGGACACAAGTTTCTAAGCGCGGATGTCTATTTCATCGACTACCTGCCGTCTCGGTTGATGACGGCTGATGTGGTTCAGGTCTGCGCCGCGGCGCTCGTTCTGAGCTTTCTCGCCACCCTGTACCCTGCATGGCGTGCGGCCAGGACTCAACCGGCCGAGGCGTTACGATATGAGTGAACTGGTTATGAATGAACGGTCTGCGAATGACAGCGCGGTACTGAGCTGCCGCAACCTGGGCAAGCGCTACGAACAGGGCCCCGAGTCGGTCAGTGTGTTGTCCGGGCTCGAGCTGGAGTTGTTTCCAGGTCAGCGGGTCGCCATCGTGGGCACGTCAGGCTCGGGCAAAAGCACGTTGCTCAATCTGCTTGGCGGGCTCGATACACCCAGCGAGGGAAGCGTATGGCTGGCTGGGGAAGAACTGTCGGCGCTCAGCGAAAAGGACCGCGGCCTGCTGCGCAATCGCGCGCTCGGTTTCGTCTATCAATTCCACCATCTTCTGCCTGAATTCAGCGCACTAGAGAATGTTTGCATGCCGTTGCTGATCGGCAAGACGCCGATACCCGAAGCGCGAGAGCGTGCAAGTGAGCTCCTGAAGCGGGTAGGGCTTGGTCATCGGCTCGCCCATAAACCTTCCGAGCTGTCCGGTGGCGAGCGCCAGCGCGTGGCGATCGCCCGAGCACTGGCTAACCGACCAGCGCTGGTATTGCTCGATGAGCCTACCGGCAACCTCGACCACCATACGGCCCAAGGCATCCAGGACTTGATGCTGGAATTGAGTGGTTCGTTGCGCACAGCCTTCCTCGTTGTTACTCACGATCCGCAACTGGCGCGACAGATGGATCACATCCTGCGGCTCGAAGATGGCCAGTTGGTGGCAGGTTGATGTTCAGGCCGCTCAGCATTTTCATCGGTGCCCGGTATACGCGGGCCAAACGGCGCAATCATTTCATTTCATTTATCTCGCTGACCTCCATGATCGGACTGGCCCTGGGCGTCCTGGCGATGATCATCGTGCTTTCGGTGATGAATGGTTTCCAGCGTGAGATGAGTGACCGGATTCTCGGGATGGTGCCGCATGCGGTGGTCGCCGGTGAGGGTCGTCCCTTGGATGATTGGCGGTCGGTTTCTGCGCGGCTGGACAAGCAGCCCGATGTACTGGGCGCTGCGCCGATCACGCAGCTCGAGGGCATGCTTTCCCATAGGGGTTTGATGCAGCCGATCGAAATCAACGGTATTGATCCAGATCTGGAAGGGCGGGTATCCATCCTTGGCTCAAAGATGGTTGCCGGCAGCCTCGATGACCTCAAGCCCGGCGAGTCCGGCGTCATCATTGGCCTGATGACTGCACGCCGTTTCGGTTTAAGGCTCGGCGATAAACTGACATTGATTGTGCCGGAACTCAGTGATGCGCCAGGCGGCATCACGCCGCGGATGCAGCGCTTGAATGTAGTCGGCGTTTTCAAGGTCGGTGCGGAGCTGGATGGCAGTCTGGCAATGATTCACCGAGCCGATGCCGCTCGGATTTTGCGTTGGGAACCAGAACAGGTCGAAGGCGTGAGGTTGAAGCTGGCGGACCTCTACCGTGCGCCTGAAGTGGCGAGTCAGCTGGTGACGACTTTGGGTGACGGCTACCGTGGCGAGGATTGGTCCTTGACGCAGGGCAGCCTGTTCAGCGCCATGAAGATGGAAAAGACCATGATCGGTCTTTTACTGTTGCTGATCGTGGCGGTCGCTGCGTTCAATATCATCGCTACGCTCATCATGGTCGTGGCTGACAAGCGTGCTGACATTGCGATCTTGCGAACCCTTGGGGCGACGCCTCGTCAGATCATGTCGATCTTTATGGTCCAGGGAAGCATCATTGGACTGACCGGTACGCTGATCGGCACCGTGCTGGGTGTGCTCGGTGCGATCAATGTCAGCGCGCTTGTGGGTTGGCTGGAAAGAGTATCCGGCCAGCACATCTTCAGTTCGGACGTCTATTTCATCAACACCCTGCCATCTGAGTTGCGTCTGGAAGACGTTGTGCTGGTCATTCTTGCGGCACTGGTCCTCAGTTTTCTGGCAACGATTTATCCGGCTTGGCGCGCTGCGCAAACTCAGCCAGCTGAAGCGCTACGCTACGAATAGGGGGCGGGTCAGCGACGGCTCAACTGCCGCTTGCGCCAACTCCGGCCTACCCACCAGCGCCAGTAGCTCTGTGTAGCGATATAGCCAAGTATCGCTACCACGATGCCTACAACGAATGAGCCGAGAAACAGCGGTTGCCAGTGGCTGTTCAACATCTGTCGCACCCAGGCAAGGCTTAGCTCCATAGGCATAGGCGAGACCGGGGTGTCCATCAGCCAGGCACCCACCTTGTAGTTGCAGTAGAAAACCGGCGGCATCGTCAGTGGATTGGTCAGCCATACGAGGCCAACCGCAATCGGCAAGTTTGCCCTGGCCGGGATGGCGCATACGGCAGCCGCCAGCATCTGCAGAGGCATAGGAATCATCGCCCAAAACAAGCCGATCGCCATCGCTCTGGATACAGAGTGCCGATTGAGATGGAGCAGGTTGGGGTCGTGAATCAGCGTGCCGAGAAACCGCAGGGACTTATGTGTCTTTATGCGGTCGGGGTGCGGCATGTAGCGTTTGAAAAAGCGACGCGGCATGAAGATTCTCTGGCGGGATGGAGCGCGTCAGATTATGCCTGAAACGAGACTCGTCGCTGAGATGACTTTGTGACATAAATTCTACACTGTGAAGGCCGACAGGACGTCGGCTAGATCACGGTGACTCAGCGTTCGATGCGTCGAAGTGTCGAGCCGCTGGAATGGATTCCAGGAGATACGCATGCGTGCAGCGATGCTAGCGCTGGCAGCAGGCCTGTTACTGCTGCGCTTTCTACCGCAACTGCCACCCGTTTGGGTGCTGCCGTTCATGTTTGCCGCGGGACTGGCATCGATACTGTTGCGATGGCGAGTGGCTGGGTGTTTTCTCGTTGGCTTTGGATGGGCCTGTTTGTGTGCCCATGGCGCGCTAGACGATCGCCTTCCTGCCGAGTTCGATGGCCGGACGTTTTGGCTTGAAGGGACGGTCGCTGGCCTCCCAGACGTCCAGGTTGGTGTAGTGCGTTTCGAGCTCGTGGATATATCGTCTCGGCACGACGGGCTTCCCTCCAGGATACGTTTGAGTTGGTATCGCGGGCCGGCGCTACAGGCCGGAGAACGCTGGCGACTCGCGGCCAAACTCAAAATGCCACGGGGCTTGGTCAATCCGAACTCATTCGACTACGAGGCCTGGCTTCTGGCTCGCCGGATTGGCGCCACCGGCACAGTCAAGGCCGGAGAGCGTATCTCGGTGGCGGACGGCAGGCCGGCGTGGCGCGATCAGTTGCGACAACGCTTGCTGACGGTGGACGCCTATGGCCGCTCTGGTGCGATTGCTGCGCTGGTGGTTGGTGATGATAGCGGCCTGTCCACCTCCGATTGGCGTCTTCTTCAAGACACTGGAACCGTGCATCTGATGGTGATATCCGGTCAGCACGTGGGCATGCTTGCCGGCTTGCTTTATGGCCTCGTTGCCCTGATGGCGCGCTGGGGGCTGTGGCCGCCTCGCCTGGCCTGGTTGCCTTCTGCCTGTGTTCTAGCGCTCACTGGCGCGTTTGCCTACGGTTGGCTGGCGGGTTTCGAAGTGCCTGTCCAAAGGGCACTGGTAATGGTCGCTCTGGTGCTCTTGTGGCGCTTGCGGTTTCGCCACCTCGGTGTGTGGCTACCATTGCTGATCGCGATGAACGGCGTCCTGCTGCTCGACCCGCTGGTAGGGCTTCAGTCGGGGTTCTGGTTGTCGTTTGCTGCTGTGGCGTTACTTGCACTGATTTTTCGGGGCAGGCTCGGAGCGTGGGGCTGGTGGCATACTCTGGGCCGCGCCCAGTGGACCATGGCCCTTGGGCTCTTGCCCGTCATGCTTGCGCTGGGGTTGCCGGTAAGTCTGAGTGGGCCGATCGCCAACCTGTTTGCAGTGCCCTTGGTGAGCTTGCTGATCGTCCCACTGTCGTTACTGGGCACCGTCCTGTTATCAGTCCCTAGCGTAGGCGAACCGCTGTTAACGGCGGCAGGCTGGTTGCTGATGGTGCTGTTCGATGCGCTTCGATGGCTTGCTGACTGGCAACCGGCATGGATTCCGTTCTCACTTCCTCCATGGGCCTGGCTGCTGGTTGCAGTGGGTGTGTTGCTGGTTTTGCTGCCGTCCGGGGTCCCGTTTCGGGCGCTGGGACTGGTCCTTCTGCTGCCTTTGCTGTTCCCACCTGTAAGCAGGCCTGCAACGGGTCAAGCGGAAGTATGGGTGTTCGATGTGGGGCAGGGGTTATCCGTGTTGGTGCGCACGCGTGAGCACGCGCTCCTCTACGACGCGGGGCCGCGCTATGGTGACGTCGACATCGGCGAACGGGTCGTGTCGCCGTCTCTGCGGGCGCTGGGCTTGGCAGACCTGGATTTGATGATTCTTAGCCATGCCGATAACGACCATGCCGGTGGCGCTTTGGCGATTGCGCGAAGCATGCCTGTTACACGAACGCTCAGCGGTGAGCCGCAAGCCGTTGCTGCATCGTTGAATGCTGAGGCCTGCCGCTCCGGAGACAGCTGGGATTGGGATGGCGTCAGGTTTACGCTTTGGCAATGGGCTAAAGCCCGAGGCGGAAATCCATCCTCCTGCGTGCTTCTGGTTGAGGCGAACGGCGAACGACTGCTGCTCACCGGTGATATCGACACAGCCGCAGAAGAAGCATTAGTGGCAAGCGGCATACCGCTCAAAGTCCAGTGGCTGCTCGTACCGCATCACGGCAGCCGTAGCTCGTCTTCAACCGCCTTTATCGAGGCTACAACGGCTGGCGGTGCGCTTGTTTCTCGAGGCTTGCATAACGCTTACGGACATCCCCATCCGGACGTGGTACGACGTCTGGAAGCGTCTGGCGCAGCGATTCATGACACTGCGGAACAGGGGGCGCTGCAGATCCATCTCGGCCGTTTCGAGTCCTTGCGAGGATTACGCGAAGAACGCCGGTTCTGGCGGGAAAAATGAGAACAGGGGCCGTCGGCGGTCTGGCGGCCCTATGCTAGAGTGGCGCGACTTTTTCGAGGGGGATTCATCTCGTGTGGGAGCTGGTTAAAGCAGGCGGCTGGATAATGCTGCCAATCATTCTGTGTTCCATCGCGGCCGCCGGCATCATCGCAGAAAGGCTATGGACGCTGCGGCCTAGCCGCGTGACCCCGTCCCACCTTCTCGGCCAGGTATGGAAGTGGATCAAAGAGAAAAAGCTCAGCAACCAGAAGCTCAAGGAGCTACGCGCCGATTCTCCCTTGGGTGAAATCCTCGCGGCGGGGCTGGCTAATTCCAAACATGGCAGGGAGATCATGAAGGAATGTATTGAGGAGGCAGCCGCGCGTGTCGTCCACGATCTTGAGCGCTACCTCAATGCGCTAGGTACCATCGCAGGCATTGCCCCGTTGCTCGGGCTGCTGGGTACGGTACTTGGAATGATTGAGATTTTCAGTGCATTCATGGGGTCCGGCATGGCAAACGCGCCCTTGCTCGCGGGCGGCATCTCGAAGGCGTTGATTACAACGGCCGCTGGCCTGATGGTCGGCATCCCTGCTCTTTTCTTCCATCGCTTCCTGTTGCGCCGTGTCGAAGAATTGGTAGTTGGCATGGAGCAAGAAGCCATCAAGCTGGTCGAGGTGGTGCAGGGTGACCGTGAAGTCGATCTGGGTGAGGGCAAGGCGTGAAGTTTCGTCGCAAGGCGCGGGAAAATGTCGATATCGGTTTGGCTCCGCTGATCGATGTGGTGTTCATCCTGTTGCTGTTCTTCGTGGTTACCACGACGTTTACTCGCGAAACCCAGCTTCAAGTCGATCTGCCGGAGGCGGCCAGCGGGGTTCCGCCTCAGAACGTTGAGCAGAAGCGGCTAGAGGTGATCATTGATGTCGATGGCAGCTTCAGTCTCAACGGTAAAACGTTGGTCAAGCATGATCTGAACACCTTGATGGCGGCGCTCACCAAGGAGTCCGGTGGAGATACAACCTTGCCGATGATCATCAGCGCTGATGGCAAGACTCCTCATCAGGCGGTCATTATCGCTATGGACGCAGCTGGGAAATTGGGCTTTGCGCATCTTCGTATTACCACCGTAGAGGCCCAGCCGGAGCCCTGATGTCGTTTGCCGAACATCTGCAGCGTGCTTGGTACAAGGGGCATCGTGCCCTTGCGCTGCTCACGCCTCTGGAAGCGATCTACCGGCGTGTGGTGATAGCCAAGCGTAATAGGTTTGTGACTGGCAGGATGGAGTGCTACCAGGCTCCGGTGCCAGTGGTAGTGGTCGGGAATATCACGGTTGGTGGCACTGGTAAGACCCCTCTGATCTTGTGGCTCATCGAACACTGTTACCGGCGCGGCTTGAAGGTCGGAGTGGTCAGTAGGGGTTATGGTGCCACGCCACCTTCGTATCCTTGGCGGGTTACGACCGACAATTCTGCCGTCGAGGCAGGAGACGAGCCACTATTGATCGTGCAGCGGACAGGCGTGCCGGTTGTCATCGATCCCGATCGTTCTCGTGCGGTACGAAAGCTGCTCGAATTCGGGCCCCTCGACCTCATCCTTTCCGACGATGGTCTGCAACATTACCAGTTGGGTCGCGATCTCGAGCTGGTACTGATTGATGCCGCTCGCGGATTGGGCAACCAGCGTTGCCTACCGGCTGGGCCTTTGCGTGAGCCTAAAGAGCGACTCGAGTCGGTAGATGCAGTACTGATCAATGGCGCGCAGTCTGACAGCCCCTCCGGTTTTGCCTTCGCTTTGAAGCCATCGCAGCTGATAGAGCTTCGCAGCGGTCAGGCTTGGTCGCTTGACCATTTCTCGCCCGGCCAGCAGGTGCATGCGGTCGCCGGCATCGGCAATCCTCAGCGTTTCTTCGCTACGCTCGAGGCGCTACACTGGCGGCCGATTCCGCACCCCTTCGCCGATCACGCCCGCTATAGCTTGGAACAGCTGAGTTTCAGCCCCGAGTTACCATTAGTGATGACGGAGAAGGATGCGGTGAAGTGCCGGGCATTCGCGCTGCCGGGCTGGTGCTATCTGCAGGTGCAGGCCGAGCCATCCGCGGCGTTTGTCATCTGGTTTGATTCCCAGCTGGACCGATTGCTGCCTTAAACATCCCTAAGCCGCTCGATCTGCTGCCGGCTACATCGAAGGACTGCGCATGGACACCAAACTGCTCGACATTCTCGCCTGCCCGCTCTGCAAGGGTCCGCTGAAACTGACCGACGACAAGACCGAGTTGATCTGCAAAGCAGACGGGATGGCGTTTCCGATTCGGGACGGTATCCCGGTCATGCTCGAGAGCGAAGCACGCACCCTTGAAGTGGACGAGCGCCTGGACAAATGACTAGCGCTTATACCGTCGTGATCCCTGCCCGGTACGCGTCCACCCGCCTTCCGGGCAAACCGCTGCAGGACATCGTCGGTAAACCGATGATTCGTCATGTATGGGAACAAGCGAGCAGAAGCGGGGCGCAGCGGGTAGTAATCGCTACGGACCATCAGCGCATTTTGCTGGCCTGCCAGAGCTTTGGTGCCGAAGCGTTGCTGACCCGTGCAGATCATAATTCCGGGACGGATCGGCTTGCGGAGGTGGCGGATAAGCTGGGCTTGGCGGGCGACGCCATAGTCGTCAACGTACAAGGCGATGAGCCGTTGATCCCGCCAGCGGTCATTGACCAGGTCGCGCTCAATCTTGCTCAGCATCCGGAGGCCGCAATCGCCACGCTCGCCGAGCCGATCAGCGATCCGCAGGCGCTCTTCAATCCGAACGTTGTAAAGGTGATCAGTGACATCGACGGTCTGGCACTGACCTTTAGTCGGGCGCCTTTGCCGTGGGCGCGTGAGGAGTTCGCCAGTGTTCCCGATACGCTACCCACCGGTGTTCCGTACCGCCGGCATATCGGAATCTACGCTTATAGAGCCGGGTTCTTGGCCGACTTCGTGGCCTGGGGGCCCTGTTGGCTGGAGGACACCGAGTGCCTGGAGCAATTACGTGCGCTCTGGCACGGTAGGCGCATCCATGTAGCGGACGCGGTGGAGGCTCCACCCGCCGGGGTCGACACTGCAGAAGACCTCGAGCGAGTCCGCAAGCTGCTTGGAGCTTGAGTGTGAAGGTCCTGTTCGTGTGCATGGGCAACATCTGCCGCTCGCCTACTGCTGAAGCGGTGTTTCGCAAGCTTGTAGAGGATGCGCAGCTCGGCAGTCGTATCGCCATCGATTCGGCTGGAACAGGTGACTGGCATGCTGGCAAGGCGCCGGATGAGCGAGCTTGCATAGCGGCTGCCAGGCGAGGCTACGACCTTGGCGTCCTCAGGGCGCGCCAGGTGACAGTGAAGGACTTCTGCAATTTTGATCTGATTCTGGCCATGGATCATGACAACCTTGAACGGCTACAGGCTCTGCGCCCGTTAGACGTCCGTTGTGAGCTGGACCTGTTTCTACGTCGCTACGATCTGGACGAGGACGCTGTGCCGGATCCCTACTACGGCGGCGATGAGGGATTCGAGCGAGTACTCGACCTCCTGGAAATAGGCGCCTCGGCACTTCTCGAAGAGATCAGAGAGCGTCTATGAATCTTACAATCGAGAAAAACTGCTCGCTTCGAGCATTCAATACCTTTGCGCTTGAAGCCTGTGCTGCATATTTTGCCGAGGCGCGGGACGACCAGGCGGTGATCGAAGCGATCAACGAGTCGCAGCGTTTGGGCGTTCCGTTGCGGGTACTCGGCGGAGGCAGCAACGTGGTGCTTACCCGAGATGTAAACGCCTTGGTGCTGCGCATGGCCAGTCGGGGCATAAGAATTCTCGAAGATGACGAGCGGCGGGTTGTGATCGAAGCCGAGGCCGGCGAGCCCTGGCATCCGTTCGTGTTACATAGCCTAGAGCTTGGGCTGTCCGGACTCGAAAACCTTAGCCTCATTCCTGGCACTGTCGGCGCTGCGCCTATTCAGAACGTTGGTGCTTACGGCGTTGAGATCAAGGACATCTTTGCAGGGCTGACGGCGCTGGATCGCCATACGGGTGAGCTTGTTGAATTCGATATGGCGGCGTGCGAATTCGCCTATCGAGACAGTCTGTTCAAGCGCCAAGCCGACCGCTACGTTATTCTTCGTGTGCGCTTCGTTCTGGCACGGACCGCGGACCTTAAGCTCGAATACGGTCCCCTACGTCAGTGGTTGCAGCGACATGATGTTCAGTCACCTACGGCAATGGATGTCAGTCGTGCTGTCTGTTCGATTCGAAGCGAGAAGCTGCCTGACCCCAAGGTGCTGGGCAATGCGGGTAGCTTCTTCAAAAATCCTTTGGTCCCCCAAGCGACCGCTGATGCTTTGTTGATGCAGTATCCCGATCTGGTGGCCTTCGCTCAGGACGACGGGCAGGCCAAGCTTGCCGCAGGCTGGCTTATCGAGCGGGCAGGTTGGAAGGGTTACCGCAAGGGTGACGTAGGCGTGCACCGGTTGCAGGCCCTGGTGCTCGTTAACTACGGCCAAGCGACGGGCCGGCAGGTATTGCAGCTCGCCGAAGAGATCACAGCGGACGTCCTGGAGCGCTTTGGCGTGCGATTGGAAATCGAACCGAACGTCATCTAGTTTCAGCAGGTGTCGGTCGATGTGTTATCCGATCAGCCAAGTTTTCCTGGAGGCCAATTGCTGCTTTAACTTTGGCCTAGGTGGCATGCGTTGGATGTCAGGCGGCGCCTGTTGCTCGTGATGCCGCCGCTTATCTAAAGCTCATAGAAAAAAGGGATGCCGAAGCATCCCTTTTTCATTGCCGCTCAGGTCAGCTCTGACGCTTTTCTGCATCTTGTTGCTGGATTGGCTCTTCAGAAGCCTTCGACTCAGTTTCGCTGACAGGCTTGGGCGCGTCTACGTCCCGCTCAAGCGCGTTATCGACGGCTGGCTCGGCTTCCTTTTCGGGCATTGGGCGCTCCGGCTGAGCGCTGACAACGGGTTCCAGGCTTTCGTCGGCTTCGCCAGTGGAATGCTCGGTGGCCGCGGTGCTTGTTGGCTCGCTGACAACGATCTCAGGACTAGTCAGTTCCGTTGGGCCTTCTTCGGCCTCGGTCGGAGCCTGCGCCTGCGCTTCGGCTGCTTCCCTGGCTAGGCGCTCTTGCTCGAGGCGGCGGCGGCGAACTTCGCGAGGATCGTTGGGTGCTCGGCCGCTCGCCGGCTTGGCTGGCGCTGCAGGTTCGGCTGGCGCCGGAGCTTGAGCTTCCTCGGCAGGCACCGCTGCTGCCTGTGCGACCTGCGGTTCAGCTATCGCTGCTTCAGGCTCGGCGGCTTGCGCTGGAATAGGCGCAGGCTCTGCTTCTTTATGAGCCTCGGCAGTTTCGACTGTCGGTGTCGCGACATCATTAGCCGGTTTGATGACCTCGGTTGCGTCTGTCGAGTCGGTCGCTTCGTTGAAGGCCTCGACCGGAGCTGAAGGCTCCTGAGTCGCATTCGCTTCGTCGCTGGCTGTGGCTGACGCTGTGTCGGTGTCTGCAGTATTAGCTGCGAGAGCGGCTGCAGTTGCGGCAATCGCGACCTGCTCGGACTTTACCGGCGCATTGCTTTCGTTGACGTCAGCATGGGTGTTTTCTGCTTCGTCCTCGATCTCATTGCCATTGACGTCACGCTGACGATCACGGCGGTTGCTACGACGGCGCTGACCGCGCGAGCGGCGGCGTGGACGATCGCTGCTTTCGGGAGTCTCCTGATCATCCTGCCCAGCTTCCGCCTTTTCGACTTGCTGCTCCTGCGTGTTTTCGGCTTGCTCTATACGAGGCTTGCGCTCCTCGCGAGGCGGGCGTGGCTTACGCTCAGCTGTTTCTTCGCTAACCGCGGCTGTCTGTGGGGTGTCCTCAAGCGGTGCGCGCAGCTCGCGTTTGCGTTCCTCGCGCGGCTGACGGTCCTCACGTGGGGTGCGTTCACGACGCGGTTGCGGTTGCGAAGCGCTATCGTTGGATTCCACGGTCTCGCGCGGTTCACGTGGTTTGCGCTCCTCGCGTGGCGGGCGTGGCTGACGCTCTTCGCGTGGCTGACGCTCTTCACGCGGAGCGCGTTCTTCGCGTGGCTTGCGTTCTTCGTCGCGATTGCTGCGAGAGTCACGACGACGGTTCTGCTGGCGGCCGCTACGGCGTTCATCGCGCTGTGGACGGCTGCTTGCCGCCGCTTTCTTTTGTACTTCGGGAGCTGGAGCTTCCTGCTTACCAGCAAACAGGCCAATCAGCGACTTGACCAGTCCTTTGAACAGACTTGGTTCCTGAGCAGTTTGAGCCGGTAGTTCCGCTGGCGCGGATACCGGGGCGGGTGCAGTCCGCTGCGGTGCGGTCTTAACAGCCGCTTCCTGGCGAACCAAGGTACGGGTCGAGCTGACCGGCTGAGCTTCTTCGACTTCCGTCGGGCTCATTTCATAGCTGGCTTGTCCGGCGATGATGTCGGGGCTGTCGTCGCGAAGACGCTGCACTTCGAAATGCGGCGTCTCCAAATGATCATCGGGCAGGATGAAGATACGTGCACGGCTGCGTAGCTCGATCTTGGTAATCGCGTTGCGTTTCTCGTTGAGAAGGAATGCGGCGACCTGGAAAGGCACTCGGGCGCGAACTTCTGCAGTGCGATCCTTAAGGGCTTCTTCTTCGATCAGGCGCAGAATGGCCAGCGACAGCGATTCAACATCGCGGATGATGCCTTGGCCATTACAGCGTGGGCACACGATGCCGCTGGTTTCACCAAGCGAAGGGCGCAGGCGTTGACGGGACATCTCCAGCAGGCCGAAGCGCGAAATGCGGCCAACCTGGATGCGCGCGCGGTCGGCTTCCAGCGCCTCGCGAACCTTCTCTTCAACGGCGCGCTGATTCTTGGCAGGCGTCATGTCGATGAAATCGATAACGATCAGTCCACCAATGTCGCGCAAGCGCAATTGGCGAGCAATTTCCTCAGCGGCTTCAAGGTTGGTCTGCAGTGCAGTTTCCTCGATGTCGCCGCCTTTGGTGGCCCGAGCCGAGTTAATGTCGATCGAAACCAGGGCTTCGGTCGGGTCGATAACGATGGAACCGCCCGATGGGAGTTTCACTTCCCGCTGGAAGGCTGTTTCGATCTGGCTCTCGATCTGGAACCGGTTGAACAGCGGCACGCTGTCCTCGTACAGCTTGATCTTGCTGGCGTACTGCGGCATGACCTGCTGGATGAATGAGAGGGCTTCGTTCTGGGCTTCGACGCTGTCGATCAGTACTTCGCCGATGTCCTGGCGCAGATAATCACGAATGGCCCGGATGATCACATTGGATTCCTGATAGATCAGGAAGGGGGCTGCGCGCTCCTGGGAGGCGTCTTTGACGGCGCTCCACAGCTGCAACAGATAATCGAGGTCCCATTGCATTTCTTCGCTGGAGCGACCGAGGCCGGCCGTCCGCACGATCAGGCCCATGTCAGCTGGGACGTTGAGGCCGTTCAAGGCTTCGCGCAATTCGTTACGCTCTTCGCCCTCGATCCGGCGGGATATGCCGCCCGCACGCGGGTTATTGGGCATCAGTACAAGGTAACGTCCGGCGAGGCTGATGAACGTGGTAAGGGCTGCGCCCTTGTTGCCACGCTCCTCTTTCTCAACCTGGACAATAACTTCCTGGCCTTCGCTTAATACATCCTTGATGTTGACGCGGCCTTCCGGCGCCTTCTTGAAATATTCGCGGGAGATTTCTTTGAGGGGGAGGAAGCCGTGACGGTCGGCACCGAAGTCTACGAAGGCCGCTTCAAGGCTGGGCTCGACGCGGGTGATCTTGCCTTTGTAGATGTTGGCTTTTTTCTGTTCGCGGGCCCCGGACTCGATGTCGAGATCGAACAGGCGCTGGCCGTCAACCAGTGCGACTCGCAACTCTTCGGGTTGAGTTGCGTTTATTAGCATTCTTTTCATGTAGTACCGTCGGTTTCCATGGCGGCGGAAACGGCGTTCGGCACACACGACTCTCGCGGTCGGTGTCAGGTGAGTCAGGAATGGTTGTAAGGCACTCCAGTGTCCAGCGATGTGAGGCCAGTTGGGCCAGCGTCGCGACGACGTCTCCTGCTTTCTGTCGGAACAGAAGCAATGGTTCGGGAGGAGGAATCAGCCAGCGGTAGCGGACGGAATGACGCGTCTATGAAAGCCTTTGCTACGCAATCCGATGGCTGTACATCTCCACCCAACACTCATACTTTGAAAATCGGGTGCCGCTCGCAGAATCCAGGAGCGGGTTATCGATTATCGCGATTCCCCATCGGGGGCACGCATCATGTCTTCAAGGCTTGTTTCGGTGCTTCTGCTACTTGAGAAAAACACCGTTGGACGGCCTCACGTCCTCGAACATTGCTGGGTCAGGAATGGCGGCTTCGCTGGCATTCCTCAACCTGTCCGCTTTTGGCGGCGTCTGGACTATAACAGCAATGTTTAAGTGCTTCAAATAAGCGAAAATTGATATTATCCGCGCATGACTAATACCCCATCTCAGACCTCCAGCGTGCAGATGCTCGAGGTCTCGCCGGAGCTTGCCGGCCAGCGCATCGACAACTTTTTGCGTACTCAGCTCAAAGGTGTGCCCAAGACCCTGGTATATCGCATCCTTCGTAAAGGCGAGGTGCGTGTGAACAAGGGGCGAATCAAGCCTGAGTACAAGCTGCAGGCGGGCGACATTGTTCGTGTTCCTCCGCTTCGGTTGCCCGAGCGGGACGAGCCGGTTCCGCTGGCTCAAGGGCTCCTTGAACGGTTGGAGTCGGCCATCGTCTACGAGGATAAGGCGTTGATCGTGTTGAACAAGCCTGCAGGAATCGCTGTGCACGGTGGAAGCGGGCTTAGTTTTGGTGTTATTGAAGCGTTGCGACAATTGCGGCCGGATGCAAAGGAATTGGAATTAGTGCATCGCTTGGATCGGGACACTTCAGGTCTGCTGATGGTTGCCAAGAAGCGCAGTATGTTGCGCCATTTGCATCTTCAGCTTCGCGGCGACGGGGTTGATAAGCGCTACATGGCGCTTGTGCGAGGACGCTGGGAAGCGGGCAAGCGACAGGTGAGTGCGCCGTTGCTAAAGAATACACTGCGTTCAGGGGAACGCATGGTCGAGGTCAACGAGGACGGCAAAGAGGCGCTTACGCTGTTTCGTGTGCTGCGACGGTTCGGTGACTTCGCCACCTTGGTTGAGGCTAAGCCGGTTACGGGGCGCACCCATCAGATTCGAGTCCATACCCGTCATGCCGGCCATAGCATCGCCGGAGATAATAAGTATGGAGACGAGGAATTTTCTGAAGTCATCCGCGATCTAGGCGGCAAGCGCCTGTTTCTCCACGCGTATGCGCTGAAAGTGCCTTTGCCTGATGGCGGCGAGTTGACTCTAGAGGCGCCGGTCGACGATGTTTGGACTCGAACACTGGAGCGGCTTTGTGAATAAGTACGATCTGCTGATTTTCGATTGGGACGGGACGCTCGCGGATTCGATTGCTCGGATCGTCGAGTCAATCTCTGTTGCGGCGGCTCGCTGCGACCTGCCTGCCCTGGATGGCGATCGCATCAAAGGGATCATAGGGCTTGGTCTGCCCGAGGCGATTGCTGTGCTTTATCCCCATCTGTCGGATCTCAAGGTTGTAGAGGCTTTTCGCCGCGCCTATGCCGACCACTATCTCTCATTGGAAGCTGTTCCTTCGCCGCTCTTTCCGGGTGTGGTGCAGGCGCTCGAACGCTTCCGTGATCAGGGTCACTTGCTTGCAGTGGCTACCGGTAAGGGACGGCGCGGTCTGGACAGGGTGCTTGCGGGACATGGCTGGGCTGATTTCTTCGATGTGACCCGTTGTGCTGACGAGACCGCGAGCAAGCCTGATCCGATGATGATTCATGAAATTCTGGCGTACTGCGGAGTCTGCCCTGAGCGGGCTGTGATGATCGGGGACTCGGTGTTCGATCTGGAAATGGCTCGGCGAGCTGGCGTAGACAGCGTAGCGGTTTCCTATGGTGCGCAACCTCTTGAGGTGCTGATGTCGTGCTCGCCATGCAGGACGGTTGATCATTTTTCGGAGCTCGGTGACTGGCTGTGCTCTGCTGGTACAGCGCCTGAGGTGATTGCTAATGTCGGATGAATGGAGAGCGCCTGTGAATGAGTCCAAGGAAGATCGCAACAGCTGGAGGCTGCTGGAGAAAACGCTGCTTGCAGGTGTTCAGGAGCAGCGGCGAGCTCGGCGGTGGGGAATATTCTTCAAGCTGCTTACCTTCATTTATCTTTTAGGCGCGCTGCTCGTGTTCTCACCCCTGTTGCGCATGGGTGAAAATAAGGCTGCCGGGGAAAGTCATACGGCGATCATCAATGTCCGCGGAATGATTGCGGACGAGGAGGCGGCTAGTGCGGACAACATTGTCGGGGCGCTAAGGGCTGCGTTCGAAGATGCTGGTACCAAGGGGGTGGTGTTGCGAATCAATAGCCCGGGTGGCAGTCCTGTGCAGTCGGGTTATATATATGACGAGATCCGGCGATTGCGCGGCGAGTATCCGGCGATCAAGGTATATGCGGTGATAGCTGATCTGGGTGCTTCCGGGGCTTATTACATAGCCAGTGCTGCGGATGAGATTTACGCCGATAAGTCCAGTCTTGTCGGCTCAATCGGAGTAACCGCCGCGACTTTCGGCTTTGTTGAAACCATGGACAAGCTTGGGGTGGAGCGCCGGGTCTACACCTCGGGGGAGCACAAGGCTTTTCTAGATCCGTTTCAGCCGGAGAATCCGGAGGAGACCGAATTCTGGCGAAGCGTGCTGGCCACCACCCACCGGCAGTTCATCGACAGTGTGAAAAAGGGGCGCGGGGATCGGCTGCAGGTCGCCGGGCATCCGGAGCTGTTTTCGGGGCTCATCTGGTCTGGTGAACAGGCGCTAGAGCTCGGCTTGATCGATGGACTCGGCAGCGCTAGCTACGTCGCGCGAGACCTGATTGGAGAAGACGAGATGGTCGATTTCACCGTCAAGGCTTCGCCTTTGGAGCGGTTTACCAAGCAGCTCGGGGTCAGTATCGGTTCGCAGCTTGCCATGTGGATGGGTTTCCAGGGGCCGCAGTTGCGTTAGTCGGGGATCATGGCACTTCAATCCCGGCGTTATTGAGCATGTCGACCAGCCGGATCAGTGGCAGTCCGATCAGGCTGGTTGCGTCAGGCCCCTCGGTGCTGATGAACAAACTGACTCCCAGCCCTTCTGCCTTGAAGCTGCCAGCGCAGTCATAGGGTTGTTCGGCCTGAAGATAGCGCTCGATCTGTTGATCGCTGAGGGGGCGGAAGTGGACGGTAAATGTTACGCAGTCGCTCTGCGTGGTCCCGGTTTGGCTGTCAAGCAGCGTCAGTCCGGTAAGGAAATTGACGCTTCTTCCGCTGCAATCCTTCAGCTGCTGCCTGGCTCGGCTGAATGTGTAGGGTTTGCCTAAAATTCTCCCCTCAAGTACGGCTACTTGATCCGAGCCGATGATAAGGTGCTGCTGGTGGGTCAGAGCCAATGCCTGAGCTTTTTCGAGGGCCAGTCGGCGCACGAGCTGTTCCGGTTGTTCTCCGGCGCGTGCGGTTTCGTCTATATCCGGCGCTTTACAATCGAACTCCAACTGCAGACGTGATAGCAGCTCTCGTCGGTACGGAGAACTTGAGGCGAGGAGCAAGCGGCGCATTTTTCTTCCTTTTATATGAGTGTCCGATTGATGGTCGGATTAGCAAGATTGTGCGGCTGAATTCCTTTGACAGTCGAGGGGCGCATCCCTAGAATGCCGCGCTTATGTTGAAAGGACCGATACCTCCGCACGTAGATCCGCGCAAGCTCGCCGACCGAGCGGCTACCCTGAGGGGTGAGCTGCAATTGTCTGAGCTGAAGCGGCTCGTCGATCCTCTTGAGGACGATAAAGGTGTGGTGCGCGCCAGTTTTGAATTCGGGCGTGACGAGCAGCGAACTGTGGTCATTCACAGTGAGCTGGATGTTGAGGTTACGATGATTTGCCAGCGCTGTCTGGAGCCGGTTGTTCTGCCAATTCACAGCGAATGCGACTATGCCGTAGTGAACGAAGGGTCGAGCAGCCAGCACCTGCCCAAGGGCTACGATGTGCTGGAAGTGGGAGAGGATCCTTTGGATCTGCTGGCGCTGGTTGAAGAGGAGCTTTTGCTTGCTCTTCCGATTGTTCCACTCCATGACAAAGAAGTTTGCCAGCCGCCGGCTGGGCCTGATGAGCCCGAGCCGAATGAGGACGAGGTATCGCGGTCCAACCCGTTCAGCGTACTGGCTCAGTTAAAGCGTGACCCAAACGTTTAGGAGTTGATCCCAATGGCTGTTCAGCAGAACAAAAAATCCCGTTCCGCCCGTGATATGCGTCGCTCGCATGACGCGCTCGAGCCGAACGCCCTGTCCGTGGACAAGAGCACCGGTGAAGTTCACCTGCGTCACCATGTATCCCCGGAAGGTTTTTACCGTGGTCGTAAAGTGATCGATAAGGGCGCTGACGAGTAACTCTTGTCTCCTCCGATCATCGCGATCGATGCAATGGGTGGGGACTTCGGTCCCCACTGCATTGTTCCGGCCAGCCTCCAGTGTCTGGCTGAAGTCCCCTCGCTGCATCTGGCCCTAGTCGGCCAATCTTCCCTTATTGAAGACATAATTGGCGGGCACTCCGTTGTGGATCGCTCCCGTCTAGCAATCGTCAACGCCGATGAGGTAATCGGCATGGATGATCGTCCGGCGCAAGCATTGCGCGCCAAGCCGCGGTCTTCGATGCGCGTGGCTTTGGAAATGGTGCGTGACGGTCAAGCTCAGGCTTGCGTAAGTGCGGGCAATACAGGAGCGCTAATGGCGCTCGCTCGTCAAGTGCTCAAGACGTTGCCTGGCATCGATAGGCCGGCAATGGCGACAGCCATTCCGACGCTTGAGGGGTCATGCCTGCTGCTTGACCTGGGCGCAAATGTGGATTGCACAGCCGAGCAACTTTATCAGTTTGCGACGATGGGATCGGTTGCAGCTCAAAGCCTCGGTATCGAGCGGCCGCGCGTGTCATTGCTCAACATCGGGACCGAAGACATCAAGGGGAACCAGCAGGTTAAAGCTGCCGCCGTACTTTTACAGCAAGCTCGGGGTCTGAATTATCAGGGCTACATCGAAGGTGATGGGCTGTATCGCGGCGAAACCGACGTCGCGGTATGTGATGGCTTCGTCGGCAACATCCTGCTTAAGTCCAGCGAAGGCTTGGCGCAAATGGTTGCTTTGCGCGTAGAAATGCTTTTTGGTCGGTCGATGTTTTCACGCCTGGTGGGCGCCCTGGCTTTACCCCTGTTGCGTCAGCTCCGAGCGGATCTGCGTCCAGCGCAGTACAACGGTGCCAGTTTCCTCGGACTGCAGGGGATCGTCGTCAAAAGTCATGGCAGTGCAGGTGCAGAGGGCTTCCGGTCGGCTATTCATCGGGCAGCGCTGGACGTGGAGCTGAATCTGCCAGCGCAACTGCGCAGTCGGCTCGAGTGTCTTCTGTGACTGAACGGTCGACAAGTGGTGATAGTGATGTGACTACAGCCGACAGCTCGCCATCCAACTGACAATTCGTTGCGCTCGCGCGCTTATCATCATCGACGAACAACCATAAGAGAGACGTTTCATGTCCGCATCACTTGCATTTGTCTTTCCAGGCCAGGGCTCCCAGGCTCTGGGCATGCTCGCCGAGCATGGCGCACAACAGTCACAGGTTATCGATACCTTTTCCGAGGCTTCGTCTGTGCTGGGCTACGATCTTTGGGCGCTCTGTCAGCAAGGCCCAGAAGAGCAACTGAATCAGACCGATAAGACTCAGCCGGCCATTCTTACCGCTTCGATTGCACTATGGCGTCTATGGGTAGCTGATGGAGGGGTCAAGCCAGCCTTTGTTGCTGGGCACAGCCTGGGTGAATACTCGGCCCTCGTGGCGGCGGGTAGCCTTCCGTTTGCCGATGCGGTGAAGCTGGTGGAATTGCGTGGCCAGTTGATGCAGCAAGCTGTTCCTGCCGGTACGGGCGGCATGGCGGCAATCCTGGGTTTGGAAGATGCTGATGTGCTTGCTGCATGTGACGAAGCTGCCCAGGGTGAGGTAGTCAGCGCAGTCAACTTCAATGCGCCTGGCCAGGTTGTGATTGCAGGTAACGCAGCGGCTGTCGAGCGGGCTATAGAGGCCTGCAAGGCCAGGGGGGCGAAGCGCGCCATGCCGCTGCCGGTGAGTGTCCCTTCGCATTGTGATTTGATGCGGCCAGCTGCTGAACGTTTTGCACATGCTATTACCGATGCAGCTTGGCAGGCGCCCGAGATTCCGTTGGTGCAGAACGTCAGCGCCGGGATCGTTTCGGATCTCGACACGCTCAAGCGCGATCTTCTGGCCCAACTGTATAGCCCTGTTCGCTGGGTCGAGACTATCGTCGCGCTGAGCGAGCGTGGCGTGACGGAGCTGGTCGAGTGTGGGCCGGGCAAGGTTCTCTCTGGTCTGAACAAGCGCTGCGTCAAAGGCATTACCACCTACAATCTGGACACCCCTGAAGGTTTCGCTGCCACTCGTGGCGCAGTGGTCTGAACAAGGAGATATTTATGAGTCTGCAAGGTAAGGTCGCGCTGGTGACAGGCGCCAGTCGAGGTATCGGTCAGGCCATTGCGCTTGAGCTTGGTCGACAAGGCGCCATAGTGATCGGCACGGCGACGTCTTCGTCCGGCGCTGAAAGGATCGCCGAGACCCTCAAAAGCAACGATATAGAAGGTACTGGCCTCGTGTTGGACGTAAGCAGTGACGATTCTGTCGCTGCGACGCTCGAGTCGCTTCAGCAGCAATTCGGTCAGCCTGCAATACTGGTGAACAACGCCGGTATCACTCGCGACAACCTGATGCTTCGCATGAAGGATGAAGAATGGCACGACGTCATCGACACCAACCTTAGCAGCCTATACCGCCTGACCAAAGGTGTGTTGCGCGGCATGACCAAGGCACGTTGGGGACGGATTATCAACATTGGCTCGGTGGTGGGTGCCATGGGCAACGCGGGACAGGTAAACTACGCTGCAGCTAAAGCCGGCCTCGAGGGATTCAGCCGAGCGCTGGCGCGTGAAGTCGGTTCGCGTGGCATCACGGTCAACGCTGTGGCGCCAGGCTTCATCGACACAGATATGACGCGTGAGCTTCCAGAGGCTCAACGTGACGCATTGCTGGGGCAGATCCCGCTGGGACGCCTCGGGCAGGCGGAAGAGATTGCCAAGGTCGTCGCTTTCCTAGCTTCTGACGGCGCCGCGTATGTTACGGGGGCTACGGTCCCGGTGAACGGCGGCATGTACATGAGCTAATGTGACGCCCAACGCATGTAAAGCAGTCATAACGGCTGGTAGGTTCGTTATAAAACTGCGGTTTGTTTATAGACAGATGGTTGAAAGCAGGTTCATGCTTGCCTGCTTTCAGCTTGAAATGCGGAAAACGCTTTCTATACACTACCGCGCAGACCAGCTGCCTGATTTTTCCATAGGAGTGAAAACAAGGTATGAGCACCATCGAAGAACGCGTCAAGAAAATCGTTGCCGAGCAACTTGGCGTCAAAGAAGAGGAAGTCACCAACAGCGCTTCCTTCGTCGAAGACCTGGGTGCCGACTCCCTTGACACCGTTGAGCTGGTGATGGCTCTGGAAGAGGAATTCGAGACCGAAATCCCGGATGAGCAGGCCGAGAAGATCACCACTGTTCAAGAAGCTATCGATTACATCAACGCGCACGCGCAATAAGTTGTAATCCTGCTTCGAGCCAGTAAGCCGCACTGCCTGCAGAAGGCAGTGCGGCTTTTGTTTGAGTTATTGAACGCAGCTGGTCGTGCCCGTTGCCGACGTCTGTGATGCCGACTCGCTGAGCTGTTGAACCATATGGCGAGCTGAGAGAGTCGATCAAATTCAAGGAGAATGCTGTGTCGCGTAGACGCGTCGTAATTACCGGTATGGGCATGCTCTCGCCGCTGGGTAACGATGTGCCAAGCAGCTGGCAGGGGATTCTCGCCGGCCGCAGTGGTATCGGCCTGATAGAGCACATGGACCTTTCCGCTTATTCCACTCGTTTTGGCGGATCCATCAAAAATTTCGATGTCGAGCAGTACCTGCCAGCAAAAGAGGCTCGCAAGCTCGACCTTTTTATCCAGTACGGACTTGCTGCCAGTTTTCAGGCGGTACGTGATTCCGGGCTGGAGATCACCGATGCCAACCGTGAGCGCGTTGGCGTTGCCATGGGGTCAGGTATCGGTGGGCTCACCAATATTGAAAACAGTTGCAAAGCGCTGTTTGAGCAAGGGCCGCGACGCATATCGCCGTTTTTTGTGCCGGGCTCCATCATCAATATGGTCTCGGGCTTTCTCTCGATCCATCTAGGCCTGCAGGGCCCCAACTATGCCATCGCTACCGCCTGCACCACGGGTAGTCATTGTATTGGCATGGCGGCTCGCAATATCGCCTATGGCGAAGCTGACGTGATGATTGCAGGCGGTTCGGAAATGGCCGCTAGCGGGCTGGGGATCGGTGGATTCGCGGCGGCTCGTGCGTTGTCTACCCGTAATGACGATCCGGCTTCAGCCAGTCGCCCTTGGGACAAGGACCGGGATGGGTTTGTGTTGTCCGACGGTGCAGGCGCGCTGGTACTTGAAGAGCTGGACCATGCGAAAGCTCGCGGAGCGAACATATACGCCGAGCTGATTGGCTTTGGCATGAGTGCAGATGCCTTCCACATGACCTCGCCGCCTGACGATGGCGCTGGCGCTGCTCGCTGCATCCGTAATGCGATGTTGGATGCTCAGATTGATGCCACCCAAGTGGACTATATCAATGCGCATGGCACGTCGACGCCTGCCGGCGACAAGGCTGAGGCCGCAGCGATCCGAACAGTGTTCGGTAGTCACGCTTATGATCTTTCGGTGAGCTCAACAAAATCGATGGTTGGCCATTTGCTCGGGGCTGCAGGTGCCGTTGAAGCGATCTTCAGTGTGCTTGCCATCCGTGATCAGGTTGCGCCGCCCACAATCAATCTTGACGAGCCAGGCGAAGGCTGCGACCTCGACTTCGTTGCTCACCAGGCGAAACCGCGTGTGATCGATGTGGCCATTTCCAACTCCTTTGGTTTCGGCGGCACGAACGGTTCGCTGGTTTTTCGCCGGTTCACCGAGTGACCTTGAGCTGGGTGAACGGGCAACCCTCAGTAGAGTTGTCCGTTCATGATCGCGGGTTGGCGTATGGCGATGGTCTGTTTGAAACCATCAAAGTCATAGAGGGCCAGCCCGAACTGCTGGACCGGCATTTGCGTCGTCTGATGCTTGGCTGCCAACGCCTTGCGATTCCTTGTGATCTCGAAGCCATACGTGATCAGCTGCATAATTTCAGTGCTGAGCTTGGAGAAGGTGTAGCCAAGCTTATCGTCAGTCGTGGCGACGGAAAGAGAGGCTATGCTCTGCCTGACCCATGCCAGCCTCGCATCCTCCTCACGGGGTCGCCGCTGCCGGGCTATCCCGAAACGCATGCTGAACAGGGCATTCGTCTCTATCCATGCACTACGCGTCTAGCCGAGCAACCGATTCTGGCCGGGATAAAGCATCTCAATCGGCTGGAACAAGTGCTTGCGCGTGCAGAATGGCAGGACCCAGCCTTTGCTGAAGGCTTGATGCTCGACACCTCTGGGCGGGTGATCGAGGGCGTATTCAGCAATCTCTTCATCGTTGAGTCAAACAAGCTGATCACTCCGTGCCTCGAGCGATGCGGGGTTGCAGGTGTGATGCGCGAGGAGCTGCTTGAACGTGCGCGGCAGGCAGGTGTATCGACCCAGGTAGCAGATATCTCGCTCGACCAGCTGCATGATGCTGACGAAGTGTTCGTTTGCAACAGCATTTACGGAGTCTGGCCTGTGCGGCAATTGGAAACCAGTGTATGGCCCGTAGGGGCGCTCACACGTAAACTCCAGTGTCTGGTGGCTGATCTGTCGAGCAACATGTGATTCGAAAACTGTCTTTTGCATTCTTTGGCGTGGTGTTGGCCGCCGCGCTGGCGCTTGGTGTGGTCTCGTGGAAACTTCATTCGGCATTGGAGCAGCCGTTGCAGCTCGATGAGGCGCAAACGCTTGAAGTGCAGCCCGGGGACACGCCCAGCGGCCTGTTTCAACGACTGGAGCGGGATGGGACGCTCAGTGACTCGTTGTGGTTGCGGCTGCACTGGCGAATGAAACTTGCCGGGCAAACGTTGCATAGCGGCGAATATCAACTAAGGCCAGAGATGACGGCGCGCGACCTGATTGGGCTCTGGCAGCGCGGCGAAGTCGTTCAACATACCCTGACAATCGTCGAAGGCTGGAACTTCCGGCAGGTACGTGCCGCGCTGGAAGCACTCGCGACGGTCCAACAAACGCTCGTTGGGCTGACTGACGAGCAGATCATGCAGCGTCTCGGTCAGGCGGGTTTGCATCCCGAGGGACGCTTCTTTCCCGACACCTACAGCTTTACCCGAGGCGTCACTGACCTCGAATTGCTTCGGCGCGCCTACGAGCGGCTGGAGACTGTGCTGGCGGAGGAATGGCAACAGCGCAGCGAGGGCTTACCCTATCGAGACCCGTATGAGGCCCTCATCATGGCTTCCATCATCGAAAAGGAAACCGGTGTGCCTTCCGAACGCGGGGAGATCGCAGGCGTATTCGTACGTCGTCTAGAGCGAGGCATGCTCCTGCAGACGGACCCGACTGTCATTTACGGCATGGGTGAGCAATATAGGGGGCGAATCACCCGTGGCGATTTGCGCAGACCGACCCCCTACAACACCTACACGAACAGTGGCTTGCCACCGACTCCGATCGCCATGGTGGGTCGGGAGGCCATCCATGCTGCCCTCCATCCGGTTGAAGGCAAAAGCCTCTACTTCGTTGCGCGGGGTGACGGTAGTCATCAGTTCAGTGACTCGTTGAGCGAGCACAACCGCGCGGTGCGTGAATATCAACTCAAGCGCCGCGCCGACTATCGTTCCAGTCCGCCGCCTTCGCCTCGGCCAGCGCCGGCGCCGGCGCCAATCGAGAATGCCCAATGACCGGAGTTTTCATCACCCTGGAAGGGCCGGAAGGAGCTGGCAAAAGCACCAACCGCGAGTACCTTGCGCAGCGTCTCCGCGACCATGGACTAGACGTCGTACTGACGCGAGAACCCGGTGGGACGCCATTGGCTGAGCATATTCGTGAGCTGCTGCTGGC
This sequence comes from Stutzerimonas stutzeri, assembly GCF_051028275.1. GTDB lineage: Bacteria > Pseudomonadota > Gammaproteobacteria > Pseudomonadales > Pseudomonadaceae > Stutzerimonas > Stutzerimonas stutzeri_AS. Next base: position 2,896,228 of record NZ_CP069269.1, on the reverse strand, counting down.
ACCGGCAGACGAGCCGATGAGCAGCGATACGGAGCTGCTGCTGGTGTTTGCGGCGCGCGCGCAGCATCTTGCTCAAGTTATCCGGCCCGCACTAGGGCGTGGCGCGGTGGTGCTTTGTGACCGCTTCACCGATGCCACCTATGCGTATCAGGGTGGTGGGCGCGGCCTCTCTACTGAGCGCATCGAACAGCTGGAAAGCTTTGTGCAGGGCGAGATGCGGCCGGATCTAACCCTGATTTTCGACTTGCCCGTAGAGGTCGGTCTGAGCCGCGCTGCTGCGCGTGGGCGCCTTGATCGGTTCGAGCAGGAGGGACTCGGGTTCTTCCAAGCGGTTCGCACTGCCTATCTCGATCGTGCCCGGCAAGATCCGCAGCGATATCGTGTCGTCGACGCAGCTCAGGCGCTTACGGCGGTGCAGCGCGAACTGGACGGTCTTTTGCCAGAGTTGTTGGAGCGTGCTCTTGGCTGAAGGTGGCGTTCTCCCGTGGCAGGCAGATCTCTGGCAGATCTTGGCTGGGCGGCAGCAGCATGCCCACGCATACCTGTTGCACGGCCCCGTCGGTATCGGCAAGCGGGCCTTAGCTGAACAGCTCATGGCGTTTCTCCTGTGTCAGCGGCCAGTGGCGCTGAATGCATGTGGAACCTGCAAAGGGTGCCAGTTACTGGCAGCTCATACCCATCCAGACCATTACATTCTGGAGCCGGAGGAGGCCGACAAAGCCATCAAGGTGGATCAGGTTCGCCAGCTGGTAGGCTTTGTTACTCAGACCGCGCAGCTAGGAGGGCGTAAGGTCGTTCTGCTCGAGCCGGCCGAGGCCATGAACCTTAACGCTGCCAATGCGTTGCTCAAAAGCCTTGAAGAGCCGGCGGGCGATACCGTTTTGTTACTCATTAGCCACCAACCGAGCCGGTTGCTGCCGACGATCAAGAGTCGCTGTGTGCAGCAACGCTGTCCCTTGCCAGGGCGCCAGCAGAGCCTCGAGTGGCTGGCCGCAAAGCTTCCTGATATATCGGCTGAACACCGAGAGGAACTCCTCGCACTGGCAGCGAACTCGCCGCTCGCAGCACTCAAACTGCACGGCGCTGGTGTGCTGGATATGCGAGCGCAGGTGGTCGATGGGGTCAAGAAGCTGCTCAAACGACAGCAATCCCCTAGCCAACTTGCTGAGGCTTGGAATCCGCTTTCACTGATTCTTCTGTTCGACTGGTTTTCTGAGTGGGCCCATCTGATATTGCGCTTTCAGATGACCGGTGATGAAAGAGGGCTTGGCGCTGCCGATATGCAGAAGGTCATCCAGTACCTTGCAGAGAAGTCCTCGCCCGAGCGGTTGTTGTCGGTGCAGGACTGGTTGCTCGCCCACCGCCAGAAAGTACTGGGCAAAGCCAACCTTAACCGTGTCTTGCTTCTCGAAGCGCTTCTGGTGCAGTGGGCAAGCTTACCCGGGCCAGGCTAGAATCCATCGGAACAGTTGTTAGGAATACCGCATGAGCCTACCTGCAAACCTCGGTCCGCGTAACGGCATCTTGTCTTTGACGATCAAGGACAAGTCGGTGCTTTACGCGGCGTTCATGCCTTTTATCAAACATGGCGGTTTGTTCATTCCAACCAACAAGAGCTATAAGCTCGGCGACGAAGTGTTCATGCTGCTCAGCCTGATGGACGAGCCGGAAAAGATCCCGGTCGCTGGTAAGGTGGTCTGGATTACGCCAAAAGGCGCTCAAGGCAATCGGGCAGCTGGTGTCGGCGTGCAGTTCAACGAAGGCGATTCCACTGCTCGTAACAAGATCGAGACCTACTTGGCTGGCGCGATGAAATCCGACCGGCCGACGCACACCATGTAAACCTATCCAACTAATTGTTGTTGGTTTAGCTTCCCTTAATTCACTTCCAGTTTCGGCCAGACCTGACGGCCATTGGTAGCTGTTCTACAATGGCGCGTTTTCGGTTCGGATACTTTTCATGCTGGTCGACTCGCATTGCCATCTCGATCGTCTCGATCTCGCTATGCACGAGGGATCCCTCGATGCAGCGCTGGATGCCGCTCGTCAGCGCGGCGTAGGGCATTTTCTCTGCATAGGCGTCAGCGCCGACAATACCGCAGCCGTGAAGGCCATTGCGCAACGCTACGACGACGTCGATTGTTCGGTAGGGGTGCACCCGCTGGATCTGGAGCCTGGCGCGGAACCCGCGTTGGACTGGTTGCTCAAGGAGCTGGACGGGCCCGGTGTAGTGGCTATCGGCGAAACTGGGCTGGATTATCACTATGAACCTGAAGCTGCGGATGTGCAGCAACGGTCCTTTCGCCTGCATCTCGAAGCCGCCCGGATATGCGGCAAGCCCGTGATCGTTCATACCCGAGCGGCTCGTGCCGACACGTTGGAATTGCTTCGTGAGGCTTCATTGCCACAGGCCGGTGTCCTGCACTGCTTTACCGAAGACTGGGAAATGGCGAAAGCAGCGCTGGATCTCGGCTTTTATATCTCGCTGTCCGGAATCGTCACCTTTCGCAACGCCGATGCGCTTCGGGATGTCGCACGACGTGTGCCTGCGGATCGCTTGCTTGTCGAGACCGACTCGCCCTACCTGGCTCCCATTCCCCACCGCGGGAAACCGAACCTGCCGCAATACGTGCGCGAAGTTGCTGAGTACCTCGCCGAGTTGCGGGGCGTCGATTTCGAGATTCTGGCGGAACAGACTACCGCCAACTTCAAGCGCCTTTTCCCCTTGGCGCGCATAAAAAACTGAAGCGCTTGGTGCCGCCGTATCGTGCGTATGCCAGGCAATACGCTCGATACGTGTACAATCCGCGCCGATTTATGTTCATGCCAGATCAATGGCATACCTGTACAAGCGTTCGTCGGATGCCATGGCGCAGTCGGGTGAACCCTTCTTTCATCGTCAGCCCAGTAAGGTGACGCCATGTCCAGCGATACGCTGCATACCGGGCCGCTTCAGCGCGGCCTGAAGAACCGCCACATCCAGTTGATCGCCCTCGGCGGGGCGATTGGGACGGGGCTATTTCTTGGATCCGCCGGCGTGCTTCGCAGCGCGGGTCCGTCGATGATTCTCGGCTATGCCATTGGCGGGCTGATCGCGTTTCTGATCATGCGGCAGCTTGGCGAGATGATCGTCGAGGAGCCCGTTGCCGGATCTTTCAGCCATTTCGCTCACAAATATTGGGCACCCTATGCAGGCTTCCTTTCAGGCTGGAACTACTGGGTACTTTACGTGTTGGTGGGCATGGCCGAACTCACCGCCGTCGGCAAATACGTCCAGTTCTGGTGGCCTGAGGTTCCGACCTGGGCTACCGCAGCGATATTTTTCGTGTTGATTAACCTGATCAATCTGGTCAACGTCAGGGCGTTTGGAGAGACGGAGTTCTGGTTTGCCATCGTCAAGGTGGGTGCCATTGTCGGCATGATCGCGCTGGGTCTCTACCTGCTCCTGAGCGGCGAGGGAGGCGAGCAAGCCAGTATCGGTAATCTCTGGAGTCACGGCGGGTTTTTCCCTAACGGGATCAGCGGGATGGTCATGGCGTTGGCGATCATCATGTTTTCGTTTGGCGGCTTGGAGTTGGTAGGGATTACCGCTGCCGAAGCATCTGATCCGAAAACCGTCATCCCCCAAGCGATCAACCAAGTTGTCTACCGTATCTTGATCTTCTATATCGGCGCGTTAAGTGTGCTGCTGGCGCTTTATCCATGGGACAGTCTGCTGGAAACGTTAGGTTCGGCTGGTGACCCTTACAGCAGCAGCCCGTTCGTGCAAATCTTCTCTCTGATCGGCAGCGACACCGCGGCGCATATCCTTAATTTCGTTGTTCTGACTGCAGCCCTTTCGGTGTACAACAGCGGTGTCTATTGCAACAGTCGAATGCTCTACGGGCTGGCCGAGCAGGGCGATGCGCCCAGAATCTTGATGACGGTGAACCGTCGTGGTGTGCCAGTACTTGCCATCGCCCTGTCTGCACTGGTGACCATGCTTTGCGTGGTGGTTAACTACCTGCTCCCCCAATCAGCCCTAGAGCTGCTCATGTCGTTGGTAGTCGCAGCCCTACTCATCAACTGGGCGATGATCAGTCTCGCTCATCTGAAATTTCGCAAGGCGATGAAAGAGCAGGGCGTTGAGCCTTCCTTCAAGGCTTTCTGGTATCCCTTCAGCAACTATTTGTGCCTGGCGTTCGTAGCGATGATTGCGCTCATCATGCTGTCAATGCCGGGGCTGCGGACCTCGATCATTGCGATGCCGTTCTGGATATTGTTCATCTGGGGCTGCTTCTATCTCCGGCGTTCCGGTCGGCGATTCGGAGCGGTAGCCAGGTAAGTCGTATGAATTGTTGGCAAAAAAAACCCGGCGTCACGGGGAGCCGGGTTAAGACCATTAGGAGTAATGAGGTCACGTTCCTCGCTTCCTCAGCTGGCCGAGCAGTGGGGGGATTGCGCGGCCAGTGTCAGAAGTATTGGTCCTGATTTCGGACCGTGCTGGGCGATTTCAGCCATTTTTAAACAGATTTGGAATAGTTACCTTTGAGTTGATCGCTCACTTCTTAAGGTATCCGCGAATCACCGCCAAGCTTTGCTCGATCACCTCAGCGCGCGTATAAAAATGTGGCGAGAGGCGGATGCCACCCCCGCGAAGCGCACAGACGACTTGTTCCGACTTGAGGTGTTGAAACAAGGAGGAGTTGTCGGTTCCCCTGATCCGGAATGTGACGATGCCTGCTCGTCGGACGGGATCGGTCGGGCTTAACAGCTCGACATTCGGCATTGCCTCCAGCTCACGATGGAAATGGTCGATACGTTCGGTCAGCGCTTTGCCGACGGCGGCCATACTTACCTCTTCCAGGAGCGACAGGCTCGCATTCAGGGCCATGGCGCCAAGCAGATTTGGGCTCCCGCACTCGAATCGTTTCGCATCAGAGGCGGGTTGCCAGTCATCGCGATCGTAGTCGCCCGCATGCTCGAGCATGTGCCAGCCGTATTCATGAAGCTTCAATTGGCCACGTAAGTCACTGCGGCAATAGAACACTCCCAGTCCTTCGGGACCCAGTAGCCATTTGTGCCCGTCTGCCATGGCAAATGCACAGCGGTATTGCTGTACATCGAATGGCAGTGCGCCCAGTTGTTGAATCGCATCGATGCACAGCAGAACATCTCGTTGCTCGCAGCCTTCACCGAGCCGAGCCAGATCGAGCCTCAGGCCGCTCGCGTATTGCACGGCACTGATGGACATCAAGCGTACCTTGGGACCGCACGCGGCCAGCAAGGCGCCCTCAGGGTCGTCCCCTTTTAGGCTGACTTGTATGACCTGAACGCCGGCGGGCCGCAGTGCCTCCCATACGACGCGGTTGGATGGAAACTCCTCGTCACTGATCACAACCTGATCACCCGGCTTCCAGTCCAGCCCGAATGCGACGAACGAAAGGGCCTCCGAGGTGTTCTTGACTAAGGCTATGTCTGCCACTGTCGGCGCGTTCAGCAGTCTGGCCAGCCGGCTACGCAGTTGCGTTTCGACAGTAAGCCACTTCGGGTAATCCCGGGCTCCGATCGTCATGTTCTGCTGAGCAAACGTCGCCACCGCATCGCTTGCTCGGCGTGGCCAGGGCGCGACAGCCGCATGATTGAGGTATCGCAATCCTTCGATTTGAGGAAATTCGTCATTCAATGAACTCATGGACAATCTTCCGTGCATTTTTTGACTAAATGGGCATAATCTGCTGCTTCGAATTGTCGACCGCAGCCTCTTATGCAGAATGAATCCCGTAAGGTCCGTGAATTTCGCCGCCGCGAACAGGAAATTCTCGATACGGCGCTCCAGCTATTCCTTGAGCAAGGGGAAGACAGCGTTACCGTCGAGATGATCGCTGACAGGGTGGGCATCGGCAAAGGCACAATCTACAAGCACTTCAAATCCAAAGCTGAGATCTATTTGCGGCTCATGCTCGACTACGAGCGAGACCTGAATGAGCTGCTCCACTCGCCAAGCCTCGATCAGGACAAGGAAGCGCTTTCGCGTGCCTACTTCGAGTTTCGCATGGGCGACCCTCAGCGTTACCGCCTGTTCGACCGCCTCGAGGAGAAGGTCGTCAAGGGAAATCAGGTGCCGGAAATGGTTGAGGAGCTTCACCGTATCCGTGCCTCCAATTTCGAGCATTTGACCCAGCTGATCAAAGGACGCATCGCCGAAGGCAAGCTGGAAGACGTACCTCCTTACTTTCATTACTGCGCTGCCTGGGCGCTGGTCCACGGTGCTGTCGCCCTGTACCACTCTCCCTTCTGGAGCAATGTGCTGGAAGACCAAGAGGGCTTCTTTCAGTTTCTGATGGACATTGGTGTGCGTATGGGTAACAAGCGCAAGCGCGACTAGCCCGCCCGAACGCGATAGCGTTCGGCAACTCATCGACTTAGCGTTCGCCCTGTGGCTGCTCTTGAGCCCTACTTGCGACTGAGTAGTAGCGCTGCCTATGAATGCTCTGCACCGACCTGGCGTGTATGCTGCATTGCTTTGCTGATCGTCGGTTTTCCGTCAAGCAGGAGCAAGTGATGAAAATGTTCAGCCTTATCGCGGCCATGTTGGTGTTGAGCGGCTGCATGAAGGTAAGCGACATGGCTGAGGGCACCCGCTATCAGCTTCGAGACGCCGGCATCCTTGACCACAGTGAGACGGTCAGGTCCGCGTCTTGGCGGCTCCAGCCCGATTCGTTCATCTACATAGCCCAAGGGCATTTCGTTCCCCCGGGTGGCGCTTATCCGCGCCCCAATGTGGTTGCTGAAGAGGCCTTCGAGAGCTTCGTCCAATACTTTCCGCTGGTCCGGCGCGCTCCGCAACCTGTTGGGCTGGACGAAGCATTGAACCAGGCGGCAGTCGCTGGTGCCCATTACTTGCTGTACACGCGATTCGCCGCCGCGGACGACCGTATTGGCAGCTTCGATGAGTTCAATGACCAGCGCGCGCTTGATCGACTAGGTGTCGATACCAGCGTGGTCCAGTTGATGCTGATCGAGACCGGCAATCGGTATCTGGCCGATACGGCAAGTATTCGCAGCCGCGGCGGATTGCTAAACATCTATGACGCGACGCCGCAGGTTTTGTTGGGGCCGCCCTTGCGAGAATACGCACGGCGCTTGATAGGCCTGGGCCGCTAAGGAGCCACTATGAGCGATTCGGGAAAAGCTGAGAATCTGTTGAGTCAGATTCCCAAAACCGAGGCAAAAGGTTTGCCACCGGTACACCTGTGGAACCCGCCGTTCTGTGGCGATCTGGATATGCGAATTGCGCGCGACGGCAAATGGTTCTATCAGGGAACGCCCATCGGACGGCCTGCGATGGTGCGACTGTTTTCTACGGTGATCCGCAAGGACGGCGATGACTACTTTCTGGTGACTCCCGTCGAGAAGGTCGGCATCAAGGTAGATGATGCGCCTTTCGTAGCGGTTGAGCTATTGGCAGAAGGAAGCGGCGAGGCTCAGGTGCTCCGCTTTATGACCAATGTCGGCGACGAAACTGAAGCCGGAGTCGAGCATCCCATAAGGGTCGAGCTAGACCCGGATACTCAGGAACCGGCACCCTATATTCATGTGCGAGCCAACCTCGAAGCGCTGATCCATCGCAACGTGTTCTATCAGTTGGTGGAATTGGCAGTGCCGCGCGAGATCGAGGGGGTCGACTGGCTGGGGGTCTGGAGCCGAGGCCAGTTTTACCCAATAGGCCGTGCCGAGTAGTTCGATATTGGGGCGGTAAGCTGCTCAACTCTGCCTTCGGTCGTACCCCGTAAGGGTTGGCGTCCTACTGCCAAACGAACCCCTATCGCGTGCGCTGCGCCAAACGATAGTTAATCGGTGCGCCAGACAATTTCAGCTTCGCCGCGCTCGCTGATGCTGATCCAGCGGTCGGCTTCTTCTAACGATTCTTCTTCCTGCCAACCGCCCGGCGCGCAACGAATCTCCACGCCAAGTGCTTGATAGGCGTCACGGGCGCAAGCAGTGTCGTCCGCCCAAGGCGTCGAGTCGCTTTCAAGGAGCAGACTGTGCCACTTCCCAACCGCTTTTGGGAGCCAGGTCACTGGAATGTCGCCGGCCTTGCACTTGAAGGTATTACCCTTGGCTTGCCAGGGGGAGCAGGGCCCGACCGCCTGGTTCAGCCATTCAGTGACGGCGTCCTGGCTGGCGTCCCTGAGGTAAATTTCGATATCCGGTTGACGCATGGGATGGCCTTGTTTGGTTGAGGTTGCAGCCGGTTGAATGTTGACTGTTGTAGCTTCATTGGCTACATCAGACGCATTGAATCGATGCGAAGCCGATATCGTATTCGCGTTGAATGTTCCGATCAGTCTCGCTGAATCCAGTCATAGCGTATCGCAACCCGCACTTGCAAAGGGGCCTGAACAACCGCTGCGCGGCGTTCTGCACTCGCACGCCAGCCGTGCGGGGTCATCGCCAGCAAATCGGCACGGGCCTGTGCGTTATCGAGTTGAAGCTCGAAGGACAGTGTCTCGCTGTGGGCGAGGTGCATGCCTTCGGGGATAAGCGACAGATGTTTTTGATCGTCGTAGTCACGAATTTCGTCGTACAGAAGCCCCCGGAGTTCCCACAAATGCTCGCGAGTAGGGCCCATGCGCAGTAGACCGCCGCCGGGCGCGAGTAGGCGCCGTGCTTCGCTCCAGTCCAGCGGGCTGAACACGCTGGCCAATAGATCGCAGCTGGCATCGGCCATCGGTACCCTGGCCATGCTTGCTACCAGCCAGTCCACCTGTGGCTCGCGTTTGCAGGCGCGCTTGACGGCTTCGCGGGAAATATCCAGCGCGTAGCCGTCTGCATCGGGCAGTGCTTGAGCAAGTTGCGCAGTGTAATAACCCTCGCCGCATCCGATATCCAGCCAGCGTTTCGGCATGCGCGCTGCTGCCAGCTGGGCCAGACGCGCCGCCAGCGGGGCGTAGTGGCCCCCATCGAGAAAGCGGCGCCGCGCCTCGACCATGGCTTGATTGTCGCCCGGGTCGCGGCTGTTCTTGTGCTGCACCGGCAGCAGGTTGATATAGCCCTGCCGAGCACGATCGAAACGGTGATTGGCGGGGCAGACGACGCCGTTATCCACTGCGCTGAGCTCGTCTTGGCAGATTGGACAGATCAGCATGCGAGCAGGTTGACCAGGGTCTGGTAGTAAATCTCGGTGAGTACGTCGAGGTCGCTGGCAAGGATGTGCTCATCCACTTGGTGAATCGTCGCGTTTACCGGACCCAGCTCGACCACCTGGGTGCCCAGCGTCGCGATGAAACGTCCATCCGAGGTGCCACCGCTCGTAGAGGGTTTGGTCTCCCTGCCGGTGACGCTGCGGATTGCCGCCGCCACACCGTTGAGCAAATCTCCCGGTTCTGTCAGGAAGGGCAGGCCGGACAGTGCCCAGTCGACCGTCCAGTCGAGGCCATGCTTGTCGAGAACCGCTGCGGTGCGTTGCTTCAGACCTTCGACTGTGGATTCGGTAGAGAAACGGAAGTTGAACACCGCTTCCAGCGTACCGGGAATGACATTGGTCGCGCCCGTACCGGCGTTCAGGTTAGAAATCTGGAAGCTTGTTGGCGGGAAGAAGACATTGCCATCGTCCCAGTGTTCAGCGGCCAGTTCGGCCAGTGCCGGCGCTGCCAGATGTATCGGGTTTTTCGCGAGATGAGGGTAAGCCACATGGCCTTGTTGGCCGCGAATTGTAAGCGTGCCGCCGAGCGAGCCACGGCGGCCATTCTTGACCACGTCACCGACAAGCGAGGTACTCGACGGCTCACCGACTATGCACCAGTCCAGCCGTTGTCCCCGCTCCCGTAAACGTTCTACCACAGCTTTTGTGCCGTAGTGCGCAGGTCCTTCCTCGTCGCTGGTTATGAGAAAAGCGATCTGGCCCTTGTGGTCTGGATAATCAGCGGTAAAACGTTCCACGGCCACGACCATCGACGCCAGGCTGCCCTTCATATCGGCGGCGCCGCGGCCATGAAGCATGCCTTTATCATCGATCCGGGCCGTGAACGGAGGATTTTGCCATGCCTGCAGCGGGCCGGTAGGGACCACATCGGTGTGACCGGCGAAGCACAAAACCGGACCGTCGGTGCCACGAAGTGCCCAGAAGTTCTCAACGTCCTCGATGTGCATTGGCTCGATGACAAAGCCGCAGGCGGCAAGACGCTCGCTCATCAGCTGCTGGCAGCCCTCATCCAACGGAGTGACCGATGGCCGATTGATCAGCTCACAGGCGAGTTCAAGTGTCGGGGAGAGGGCAGCGGCAGTCATCACAGCTCCGAGCATGGCGTGGAAAGGGCGCCATATTAAATTAAAAAGCAGGGCAGCAGCGGGTCAGAAAAGAGCCTCGTATCAAACTGCCTAGGCATGCCTGGCTGGGACGACGAGAGACTCGGGCTATAATCGGCAGACATTTCGTAAGAGGTATGCCATGTCTATCGACGGCCAACGTTTCGGCGGTATTGCTCGCCTATACGGTTCCGAGGGACTGCAGCGATTGGCGGCGGCGCATGTTGCGGTGGTCGGTATCGGCGGAGTCGGGTCCTGGGCAGCCGAAGCGCTGGCTCGCAGTGGCGTCGGTGAAATCAGCCTGTTCGATCTGGACGACATTTGCATCACCAACACCAATCGACAGGTGCATGCGCTAGAAGGCGCGGTGGGTAAGCCAAAGGTGGACGAGATGGCGGCGAGGATCAGAGCAATCAACCCGGCGTGTGCGGTCCACGCCGTGGCCGACTTCGTGACCCGCGAAACCATGGCCGATCACATCACCGAGCAGCTCGATTGCGTCGTTGATTGCATCGACAGCGTGCCGGCCAAGGCGGCGCTCATCGCCTGGTGCAAACGCCGAAAGATCCAGATCATCGCCACTGGGGGCGCGGGCGGACAGGTGGACCCTACGCAAATTCAGGTCACCGACCTGAACAAGACCTTCAACGACCCGCTCGCGGCGAAAGTGCGCTCATTGCTACGGCGCGAATACAACTTCTCCCGCACTGCTGGGCGCAGCTACAGCGTACCTTGTGTGTTTTCCACCGAACAGCTGCGCTATCCCAAGCCGGATGGCGGGGTATGCCAGAGCAAAAGCTTTGTCGGCGAAGGGGTAAAGCTCGATTGTGCCGGTGGGTTCGGCGCGTCAATGATGGTGACTGCCAGTTTCGGTCTGGTCGCGGCGGCTAAGGCTGTAGACAAGCTGGTCGCTGGAGCTCGTCGGCCTGCGGAACGCTCCCAGCAATGAAGCCTTTCCTGATCGGCCTCAACCTATCGCCCCAGCTAGTCAGCCTTTGCCAGCTCGCGCATCCTGCCTATAACCGCGTTCATCCCATTGGCTCGCGATGGCGATAATTGTCGACTGAGACCGAGCTGGCTGAACCATTGCGCCACGTCGAGCCGTTGCAGCTCGCCGGCCTCAAGCCCATTGACACGGGTCAGCAGCACGGCAAGCAGCCCGCGCAGCAGGCGCGCCTCGCTGGTACCGCGAAAGTACCAATGGGTGCCTCGCTGCTCACCGACTAGCCAGAGCTTGCTTTCGCAGCCGGCGACCAGATTGAGGTCGTTGCGCTCACTGTCGCTCAGGGTCGCAAGCCGATCGCCCCATTGCATCAACAGTCTAGCGCGTTGCTCCCAGCCCGGAGCCAGTTGAAAGGCCTGCAGCGTTTCGGCAGCGGTTTCGGGAAGCTCATTCATCGCAACATTTCCAGCGCGTGATCCAGCGCTTTGAAGAATCGCTCCAAATCGACACCGTCGTTATACAGCCCGAGCGATACGCGAATCGCACCTTCGACACCCAGCGTCTTCATCAGAGGCTGCGCGCAGTGGGTGCCGCTACGTATGGCCATGCCTTGCTCGGTCAGTAGATGCGCCAGATCACCATGATGGACGTCATCGATGGTAAAGCTTGCAAGGGCCACCTGCGGATCGCCCAACAGCCGCAGGCCAGCGCGCTCGGCCAGGCCCGTACGCAACGCCGCGTGCAGGGCAAACTCATGACGGGCGACCGAGTCGGCATCGAGTTTCGAGAGATAGTCCAAGGTTGCCCCCAGGCCAATCACGCCGCCGATAGGCGGCGTGCCTGCTTCGAAGCCCAGCGGTGCGGCATGAAAGTCGGCTTGCTGGAAGCCCGCGACACGGACCATCTCGCCACCGAATTGCCAATGCTTGAGTTCAAGCAGCGATTCGCCCCGACCATAGAGCGCGCCGACACCTTCCGGACCGTACAGTTTGTGACTGGACAGCACATAAAAGTCGCAATTCAGCGATTGCATGTCATGTCGGCCGTGAACCACGCCCTGTGCACCGTCGACCACGGTAAGCGCGCCCTGCGCTTTGGCCAGTGGCAGCAGTTCGGCAAGTGGTTGCCACGCACCAAGCACATTGGATAACTGGCTGACGGCAAGCAGGCGGGTATGCGGGCCGATCAGGTTGGATGCGGCTTGAATGTCGATGATGCCGTGCTCGTCGAGCGGCAACACGACCAGCTTTGCACCTTGACGCTTGGCCAGTTGTTGCCAAGGCAGCAGGTTGGCGTGATGCTCCAGAGCGCTGACGACTATTTCATCGCCCGCTGTGATCAAGTGTTCCAGCCCGTAAGCCAACAGATTCAGCGCTTCCGTCGCGCCGCGTGTGAAGACGATTTCAGTCGGGCATGCGGCGTTGAGCCAACGCGCTACCTTTACGCGTGAATCCTCGAATGCGCGAGTTGCCCGCTCTGCCGCCTGATGCTGAGCGCGATGAACGTTGGCGGTGCCAGAGGTGTAATAGCCGGTAAGGGCGTCGATCAATGCCTGCGGTTTCTGCGAAGTGGCAGCGCTGTCCAGGTAGGTCTGACCTTGGGCCTCAAGAATAGCCAGGGCGGGAAAGTCGGCGCGCCAGGGGGATATCAGCGGCATGGATACTCCTGAAAGCAGGACGGGACGCCTAATGGAGGCACTGCGTAGACAGGCTGGAGGGCTACAGCCTGTCTACCCATTGACGCTGCGCTTAGTTGTGCGCGTGCAGCGCCTCGTTCAGCTCGACTGCGGACTTATGTGTCTTGCATTCGACCGCGCCGCTCTGCGAATTACGGCGGAATAGCAGGTCGGTCTGGCCGGCCAGTTCGCGCGCTTTGACCACCTTGACCAGCTCGCCTTGCTCATCGAGCAGGTTCACCTTGGTGCCGGCCGTGATGTACAGACCGGATTCCACGGTGTTGCGGTCGCCAAGAGGAATGCCGATGCCCGCGTTTGCGCCGATCAGGCAGCCCTCGCCAACCGAAATGACGATATTGCCGCCACCGGACAGGGTACCCATGGTCGAGCAACCACCGCCCAGGTCCGAGCCTTTTCCAACGAACACGCCGGCCGAGACGCGGCCTTCGATCATGCCGGGGCCTTCGGTACCTGCATTGAAGTTGATAAAGCCCTCGTGCATCACGGTTGTGCCTTCACCGACGTATGCACCGAGACGGATACGTGCGCTGTCGGCGATGCGGACGCCGGCCGGGACCACGTAGTCGGTCATCTTGGGGAATTTGTCGACCGAAACGACTTCCAGCAGATAGCCCTTCAGGCGCGCTTCGAGTTGACGTTCAGCCAGCTCCGCCAGGTCGACTGCTCCCTGATTGGTCCAGGCTACATTTGGCAGCAGCGGGAAGATGCCGGTCAGATTCAGGCCGTGCGGCTTGACCAGGCGATGGGAAAGCAGATGCAGCTTGAGATAGGCCTCGGGGGTGGAGGTCAGCGCGGCGTCTTCTGCAAGCAGAGTCGCGACAAGCGGGCGCTGGCTTTCGGCGAGGCGGGTAAGCAGCGCGTGCTGAACGGCGTCGAGCGGCTTGATGGTATCGGCCAGTTGAGCCGCCAGGGTTGTGCTAATGGCTATGGCCTGATTGCCACCTTCGTAATTGAGCAGGGGGGCAATCGCGGCGACCAGCTCACCGCTCGGGTGCAGCAGTGGCTGCGCATAAAAAATTTCCAACCAGTTACCCTGACGGTTCTGGGTGCCGACGCCAAACGCCAGGCTGAAGAGCGAGTTACTCATAGCGGAATCCTTTATTCAGTCGCGCTCGTCATGGCGAGCGGTATCAGTTCTTGGCTGCCAGCTCGGCAGCGTAAATGTCTGGTTTGAAGCCAACGAGTGTCTTGTCCCCCAGGTCGAGCACCGGACGCTTGATCATCGACGGCTGAGCCAGCATCAGTTCGATGGCTCTGGCCTGGTCAAGATCGGCCTTCTTCTCGTCGTCCAGCTTCCGAAAGGTGGTACCAGCACGGTTGAGTACGGTCTGCCAACCATGTTCATTGCACCAGGCTTCCAGGTGGGCGCGGTCGATCCCTGCGCTCTTGTAGTCATGGAACTCATAGTTCAGCCCATGCTCGTCGAGCCAGTTTCGGGCTTTTTTCATGGTGTCGCACGCCTTGATGCCGTAAAGGCGTAAGGCGTTGAATGTACCAGGCGTTTCCATGCTCTCTGAACCCTTGCCAAACATCTTCCCGAGTGTGGTCGCGAATTATGCCACGTCGAGACGAAGCCTGCCGTCTGGGGGCGAAGGTGGCCTGACTTCACAGGCGCACTTACGCCCTGAGCTTTGAGTACAGGTCGATCTTTTCCTTCCTCCGTGTTGTCCATTGATCACAATCGTATCAATGAGGTCATGTATGGCACGCAAGCATTTCGAAAACCACGAGGCCATTTCGTCCGCCGTTCCTGCTGAGGACGGATTCGAGGCGGTCATCGCCGTTAAGCGTCGCGGCACTGATGAAAATGCGCATGTTTTCAAAGTCGCCAACGGTCGCCGTTACGACCTTGCGTCCGAGGCTGATGTGGCCGCTGAAGCGGCGCTGACCAAGGTCAGGGAGGTCAGCGACGAAGATGAGCTGATCTGGGAAGAAAACGCGATTTGACGGAGGTTGTCATGAGCGAGTCGGAAAAGCCGAACACGGAAGAGCAGCACACACAGGACGAAAGCACAACGGCAGAAGTGCCCGAACATATGAAACCCGAGAATCTGGAGAAACTACGCGACTATGGCAAGGACATGATTCCGCCCGGCGTTGCGTGAGCCGCTAAGCCGGACGCCATGGCGTCCGGCTCTGGATCAGAGCGCAGCAATGAACGAGCGGATTCGCTCCGCAGCCTCGACGCAATCCGCCAGCGGCGCCACGAGCGCCATGCGGACTCGGCCTGCGCCCGGGCTGATGCCATCGACTTCGCGTGATAGATAAGACCCAGGCACAACGGTGACGTGCTGGCGCGAAAACAACTCGCGGGTGAAGCGCTGATCGTCGATGGGCGTCTTCGGCCAGAGGTAGAACCCCCCATCCGGGCGCTGCACATCCATGACGGGCGAGAGGGTACCCAGCACGGCGTCGAATTTTTCTCGATACAGCTGGCGATTGGCTTGAACGTGAGCTTCATCGTTCCAGGCAGCAATGCTGGCCAGTTGCGTTTGCACCGGCATGGCACAGCCGTGGTAGGTGCGGTACAGCAGAAACGCCTTGAGAATGTCGGCATCGCCTGCGACGAACCCGGAGCGCAGCCCCGGCAGATTCGAGCGTTTGGAGAGGCTGTGAAATACCACGCAACGCTTGAAGTCGTTGCGCCCGAGCGCTGCGCACGCAGTCAGTAACCCGGCCGGCGGGTGGTCTTCGTCGAAATACAGTTCGCTATAGCATTCGTCCGCTGCGATGACGAAGTCGTATTCGTCTGCCAGGGCGATCAGTTTCTTCAGCGTTTGAAGCGGTACCAGTGCGCCCGTGGGGTTTCCTGGGGAGCAAAGAAAAAGGATCTGCGTACGCTGCCAAGTCTCTGCCGAGACTGCATCGAAGTCCGGGTTGAAGCCGTTCTCGGCGGTGCAGGGCAGGTAATGCGGGGTGGCGCCAGCCAGCAGTGTTGCGCCTTCGTAGATCTGATAGAAGGGGTTGGGGCTGATGACCAGTGCGGCCTGTTCACGCTTGACCACGGCTTGGGTGAAGGCGAATAGCGCTTCACGGGTGCCATTGACCGGCAATACGTGCTGTGCCGGATCAACTGTGCCCGTTGACATGCCAAAGCGGCGCTCGCACCAGTGCGCAATTGACTCGCGCAATGCCGAAATGCCCTGTGTGGTGGGGTATACGGCAAGCTGGTCGAGATTGTCGGCCAATACCTGAGCGACAAAATCCGGCGAGCGGTGCTTTGGCTCACCGATCGATAGCGCGATTGGGCGTTTGTCCGCTGGCGGCTGGGCATCGGCAAGCAGGCCGCGCAATTTCTCAAAGGGATAAGGCTGTAGCAGGTTCAGGGCGTCATTCATGGTCAGGTCTTTACAACGTCGGGAGGCGCTGAGCGGCGCCACGATAGATTCAGTTTTGGTGGGCGCCGCCATAGTAGGCGCAGCCGCGTAGGGTCTGGCCGTTCACACGGAGTTCTGCTGTGAGATGGCTGACCGCGCCGGTCGCGCTATCGAGGCATCGTTGTGGAGCCACCCACAGATCGAGGCGTTGATTGTTTGCTTCGGTGCTGAAACTGGTCTGCCCACTCGGCAATTGTTCTTGCAGATAGGGCAGCGCTACGGCTGGCTGTCCGGAGCGTTCTAGCAGAAGACCACTGCCGGTGATCGTTACGCTCCAGCCTGGCTCATGACCGCTAGCGAGCAGGAGTAATTGGCTAAAAGCATCGTCGTTGCAGCCTCGTCCCTGTGCCTGCAGGCGGTAGACCTGCGTCAGGTGTAACTGGCCGCTATCGCCAGTCTGGCTTTTAAGCCTGCCACGTATGTCGGCGAACAAAGGCTGGTTGCTTCCAGCGATCAGCGCTCGCGCATCATCGGGCAGGCCTGTCGCACCGCTGTCGAGCAACACGAGGTTGCGTCGACCCTGGCAGGCGCTGAAATGCAGCGCGCCGTCCCGCTGAGTGATGGTGCCCTGCAGGCGCTCGGTCGGTTGCGGGGGAGGCTCGTTGTCCAATCGCAGCGATTGGCACCCAGCAAACACCGGAAGAAGACTGAGCAGCAGAACGCGGGGTGCAATCATGAGCGGACTCGGTTCAGGCGGGGTAATACTGCGCCAGCGGGGCTGGCGCAGGTGGGTCAGTTGCCTTTGACGGCTCGGCCGTCGACAGTGCCTTCTTCGAGCATGATCTGGTATTCCTTCCCATCCTTTTCCACCTGATGCAGGCGGACCAGCATGTAGTCCCAGTTCTTGGCGAACCAGAGGATGGTCTGCCGCTTGCTCTGCGTCGGGTCGCGAACGCGCTCGACCTTGATCGCATCCACCTGACCGGCCTTCGTGCTGACCCTCTCCTCACCTAGCACGCGAAAGTCATAAGTTTCGATCTCGTCGCCATCGACGACCTGATAGCTCATGCTTTTCTCGCCTGCTGCGACCGCGTGCTGCAGGGCAATCTGATAGGTCGACTTGTCCAGCAGGCCGCGATCGAGCGGAAGTGTTACCGGGTCTCCACGCTCTTCTCCGACCACCTGTTTGGACTGCCAGTCAAAATTGTGTTTAACGGTTTTTCCTTTGCCCAGCCCGCTCCGCTTCAGGCGGTATTTCTGAGGCAGGAAGGTCTCGCCTTCGACCGTGAAAACGCTGCGCTCATTGAAGCTGGCGACTAACATTGAGGCTTCGAAATCCAGCTCCCACGAATTGTCGTCGCGTTTCTCCAAACTGCGCTGGGCTGTGCCACTGACAGGGACCTGTTTCCAATCCGCGGTGTAGCTGGCGGAGAAGGGCTTGAGCTCAAGAGCCTGGGTTGGCAGGGCCAGCACGGCGAGAGCGAGCAGCAAGGCGCGACGCATAATGTCTCCTAGATTCGTATTAGATGGCCGGCGGCCGGTAACAGGATGTCGTCCAGCATCGCGCCTTGATCGGCAAGGCGCAAGCGGCCTTCGGCGAACCAGCGAACGGCCAGGGGGTAGATGAGGTGCTCGGCTGCGTGTACCCGGTCGGTCAGCTGGTCGATGCTTTCGTTGGGGTCGACGCTGAGACAGGCCTGTAGGGCCACCGGGCCTCCGTCGAGCTCTTCGGTAACAAAATGCACGCTACAACCGTGTTCCTTGTCACCGGCATCAAGTGCGCGACGGTGGGTATCCAATCCCTTGTATTTTGGAAGCAGGGACGGATGCACGTTGAGCAGACGACCCTGGTAATGACGAACGAAGCCTGCGGTAAGGATGCGCATGAAGCCGGCGAGCACTACAAGCTGAGGCTCATAGGCGTCTATGACATCCCTTAGCGCCGCATCGAAGGCTTCGCGGTCGGCAAAGCGCTTATGGTGCACAACGTGCGTGTCGATACCGGCCGCCTGCGCACGTTGCAGACCGAAGGCCTCTGCACGGTTCGAAACGACAGCGCAAATGCGCACCGGATTATGTTCGCCGAGGCTGTCGATCAGGGCCTGTAGATTGCTACCGGACCCAGAGATCAGCACGACGACATTGCAGGGTGCGGGCATCAGTGGCTTTTCAGATTGTTCAGCAGGACGCGCTCGCGGCCATCACCAGCCGAGCCTATTTCGCCGATAACCCAGGGACTTTCGCCGGATGCACGCAGGTTGGCAAGCACGGTGCTGACCTGATCCTGGGCAACACACAGGACCATTCCGACGCCACAGTTCAGAACACGATGCATTTCGTGCTCATCGACGTTGCCCTGTTGCTGCAACCAGTCGAATACGGCCGGTCGCTGCCAGCTGGCAACGTCGATGACCGCCTGGCTGCCTTCGGGTAGCACGCGCGGGATGTTGTCCAGTAGCCCACCTCCGGTGATGTGCGCCATGGCTTTGACCGCACCGGTGTCCTTGATCAGCTTGAGCAGAGGCTTCGCGTAGATCCGCGTTGGCGCCATCAGCAGCTCGGTGAGCGGCTTGCCTTCGAGCTGAATGTTCTCGATATCGGCACCAGCCACTTCGATGATCTTGCGGATCAGCGAGTAGCCGTTGGAGTGAGGGCCCGAGGATGGGAGCGCGATCAGTGCGTCGCCAGCGGCCACTTTGGAGCCGTCAATGATTTCGCTTTTTTCCACAACGCCTACACAGAAACCGGCCAGGTCGTAGTCTTCGCCTTCGTACATGCCGGGCATCTCGGCGGTTTCGCCGCCAACTAGCGAGCAACCGGCCAGTTCACAACCGGCACCGATACCCGTCACCACCGTGGCGGCGATGTCTACGTTGAGCTTACCGGTGGCATAGTAGTCGAGAAAGAACAGCGGCTCGGCACCGCAGACCACCAAGTCATTGACACACATTGCGACCAGATCCTGGCCGATGCTGTCGTGCTGGTTCAGATTCAGCGCCAGGCGCAACTTGGTGCCTACGCCGTCCGTGCCCGAAACCAGAACGGGCTGCTTGTAACCAGCCGGAATTTCACAGAGCGCACCAAAACCGCCCAGGCCGCCCATGACCTCCGGACGAGCGGTGCGCTTGGCCACACCTTTGATGCGTTCAACCAGCGCTTCGCCTGCATCGATGTCGACACCGGCGTCCTTGTAGCTGATGGAGGGTTGCTTGCTCATAGAAAATCCGGACCTGTGAAGGGGAGGGCGGGGCGACCGGGTCAGAATCAGGTTCTGTCGCGACGCGGCGAGGGCGCCGGACCGGTCTGCGGAAAGCGCGCGATTTTATCAGGCTTGCCGCACAGCGACCATCCCGCGAACCGCGATGTCGAACAGGCGGGCCATGCAATGGTTGGAATTCCGCGCTGCAATACGCAGCCTGTGACTGCTGCGGTTGCCCCGAATTAGGCGCCTGTTTAAGGTATAACGCTTGATTACCATCGCCGAGCCCGGTCACCCCCATACGACCGGCAGGCCCTCATGACTGGCCAGCCAGCGAGTTTTCTAATATGCGCGCTATTCCCCGCCTTCTGGCACTGTGCTTCGCAGTCGTGTCCGCCCAAAGTATGGCGGCTCCCCTTAGCGATCTCTATAAAGTGCGTGAGCCTGTTGCCAGTCAACAACCAGCGGAGCGTGAGGAGGCGCTGCGCAAGGCCTTCGATACGTTGGTGATGCGCCTGACGGGTGAGTCCATCTCTGACCAGGCGTCCGTTGCGCAGCTGCGCAATGATCCCCAGCAACTGGTGAGTAGGTATGCTTATGAGGGCGACGCAGTCGTCGTGAGCTTCGACCCCGTGACAACCGAGCGCGCGCTGCGGTCAGCGGGATTGTCGTTGTGGGGATCTGAGCGTCCCAGCATCCTGACCTGGTGGTTGGGGCAGTCGGCTAACGGTTCGCAGCTGATTGGCGATGCGCAGGAGGGGTCCTCCGACCTGCGGGCGGCTGCCCAGCATCGAGGGCTGCCGTTGCGCTTGCCGCTTGCTGATCTGAGCGAACAGCTCGCGGCCACCCCTGAGGCGGTCACGGCGAAGGACCCACAGGCGCTTCGCGATGCTTCAGAGCGTTACGATGCCGATGGGCTGTTAACGGTCACGGCCGAGCAATCAGGTGATACCTGGCAGGCCAACTGGCGTTTATGGCTTGGCGATAAGCAGACTGGAGGCAAGGCGAGCGGTGATACCCGAGCGGCACTGGCCGACGAGGTCATGCTCGCCGTAAGCAGATTCCTCGCGCCGCAATACCGTGTTGAGCCCGGTGACACATCGGACATCACCCTCGAAGTGCTTGGAGCTGACGTCGGACGTTTTGCCGAGCTTGATCGCCTGCTGGAGCCCTTCGGTGCACGCTTGCAGCGCGTTGACAGCGATCGACTGGTGTATCGCCTTAACGCCAGTCCAGAACAGTTGCGCGCTCAGCTGGCCTTGGCGCGGCTGCAGGAAGTGTCTGCCGATGAAGCTGTTCCACAGCCGATACCGGGCGAGCCGGCCAGTGCCAGTGCCAGTGCTGAGAATGGTGAAAATCTCGCTGGCGATGTGGATGCGCAGGCAGTCGACGCCACGGCTCCTCTCGAACAGTCGGGCCCGCCTCTGCTCGACCAACCGCAGGAAACTGATCAGGGCAACGTGCTGCGCTACCGATGGTAAAGGTATCGCTCGCTGAGCAGGCAGAGCGCGCTTTGCCTGCGAGGCGCTCGTAAGTTTCTGTTTTCGCCCTTTCGCTTGCATTGAACATGCAGCTTCAGATCACCCAAGACATGACGTCGTGAAGATGACCTTTTCCCACACCAACCGCTGGCTATGGCTGGCGGCGCTGTTACTGATCGGCTGGTTGATCTATCAGCTGTCGCCGATCCTGTCGCCTTTTCTCGTTGGCATCCTGTTGGCCTATTTGGGCGACCCATTGGTGGACCGGCTGGAGCGCTGGAAACTGTCGCGCACCTGGGGCGTAATCCTGGTTTTCTCGCTGTTCACGCTGCTGTGCTTGATATTGCTGCTGGTACTGGTGCCGATGTTAGGCAAGCAGCTGATGCATCTCTACCAGTTGGCGCCGCTGGGCCTGGACTGGCTCCAGATAACAGCATTGCCGTGGATACAGGCGCAGTTTGGTCTTGACGAAGATTTCTGGCGCCTCGATCAGCTCAAGAGTACGTTTACTGCGAATCTGAGTAGCACAAAAGATGTAGTGGCGATCATCCTCAGTCAGGCTACGGCCTCGAGCATTGCGTTACTTGCCTGGTTGGCGAACCTCTTATTGGTGCCGGTGGTGTGTTTCTACCTGCTGCGGGACTGGGATCTGATCATGGTCAAGCTGCGGGGACTATTGCCGCGGCGGCGTGAAGATGCCGTGATTGAGCTGGTGCGCGAATGTCATGAGGTGATCGGCGCGTTCTTGCGAGGACAGCTGCTCGTCATGTTGGCGCTGGCGGTGGTTTATTCGGTCGGTCTTATGCTGGTTGGCGTCGAGCTGGGTCTGTTGATCGGCGTGCTGGCGGGCCTTGCTAGCATCGTGCCGTACATGGGCTTCGTGGTGGGCATCGGCGCGGCAGTGATCGCCGTTCTGTTCCAGTTTGGTCTGGAGCCCTATCCGTTGCTGGGTGTCGCTGCGGTATTCACGGTCGGGCAGATGCTCGAAGGCATGCTGCTGACACCGTTGTTAGTGGGAGATCGTATCGGGCTGCATCCTGTTGCGGTCATCTTCTCCGTACTGGCGGGCGGGCAACTGTTTGGCTTCACCGGTGTACTGCTGGCGTTGCCGGTCGCTGCAGTGATCATGGTGCTGCTGCGCCATGTGCATGATCTCTATAAACTCTCGGACCTTTACGCAGAGTTGCCGGTCGAGCCACCTCGCCAACCATGAAACCCATTCAGCTTCCGCTTGGCATTCGTCTTCGCGACGATGCCACCTTCGCCAACTTCTACCCGGGCGCCAACGCGGCCGCGCTTGGCTATGTCGAACGTGTCTGTTCGCCTGAGTCTGGCTGGTCTGATGAACTGGTGTATCTGTGGGGCACTACCGGTGTCGGTCGTAGTCACCTGTTGCAGGCCGCCTGCTTGCGCGTCGAGCAGCGCGGTGAGCGGGCGGTTTACCTGCCTCTGGCCGATGTGGCGGGGTACGGCCCGGCGCTTCTGGACAATCTAGAACAGAGCGAACTGGTTTGTCTGGATGATCTCGATGCCATCGCGGGGGATCCGGTTTGGGAAGAAGCGGTGTTCCATTTATTCAACCGCCTTCGGGACAGCGGGCGGCGCCTGTTGCTCGCTGCTGACGCGTCGCCACGGGAAATTGCTGTGGAGCTTCCGGATCTCCGGTCCCGCTTGTCGCTATCGCTGGTGTTCCAGCTGCAGGAACTTTCGGATGAAGACAAGCTGCGGGCGCTGCAGCTACGGGCGTCGCGCCGCGGTCTGAACCTTCCGGACGACGTTGGTCGTTTCATCCTCACACGCGGCGCACGCAGCATGAGCGCTCTGTTCGAGTTGCTCGACCGGCTCGATCAGGCCTCACTCCAGGCGCAGCGCAAGCTGACCATTCCCTTCCTCAAGGAAACACTCGGTTGGTAGTGTGCTTGGCTGCGCTCTCGGCCCGTTTCAGCTCTCTCCTGCTGCTTTGCGACCATACTGATAAGCCCAGCGGGTATAGAGCAGAGCGCTGACAAACAGCGTCAGGCTGATGCTTGCTTCCAACCAGCCGTACACCATCCGGGCCGGGTTGATTGCGGCGAGCACCCCCTGAATGAAGTACAGGTTGACGATAAAGCAGGTCCAGGCATGGGCACGGGGGCTCCCGGAAATCATGCCTGGCGCGACCAGCAGGAGCGGAATCAGCTGAATGCTGACCACCACCCAGGTGCGCGCGCCGTGAAGGTCGGCGAATGCCAGGTTCCAGACGACCAGCAGCACGGCCAGCCCAATGAAGCTAGCCAGACTGATCGCTCGGCTGAGTTTTATCCGAGGCGTCAGCCATTCTAGCGATGGCAGGGGTTTGGGCGTTCTAGCCACGGTCATTCTCCAAACGCTTGGCGGTTTGCGCGAGGCGTTGACCCAAAGCGCGGCAAAGACTGATCTCATCCTCATCAAGCAGGCGCTTACCGTCGGCTCCCGCATGGTGGCTGGGGCCATAAGGCGTACCGCCGCCTCGCGTCTCAATCAGTGCACTTTCGCTGTAGGGCAGGCCCAGTACGAGCATGCCATGGTGAAGCAGGGGCAATAGCATCGACAGCAAGGTGGATTCCTGTCCACCATGCAGGCTGGAGGTCGAGGTGAACACGCCAGCGGGCTTGCCTACCAATTCACCGGTCAGCCATAGGCCGCTGGTGCCGTCCAGGAAGTACTTCAGCGGGGCAGCCATATTGCCGAAGCGGGTTGGACTGCCAAGTGCAAGCCCGGAGCAGTGTTTAAGATCTTCCAGCGTGGCGTAGACGGCGCCTTGATCGGGAATTGTGGGCGCAGTCGCTTCGCATTCGGCGGACACGGCCGGTACAGTGCGCAGTCGCGCCTCGATCCCCGCCTGCTCAACGCCACGGGCAATCTGTCGGGCCATTTCAGCCGTTGCGCCGTTGCGGCTGTAATACAGCACAAGGATGTAGGGCGCTGTCATGGCAGTATCTCCAATATTTTTTCAGGGGGCCGTCCGATCACAGCGACGTCTCCGACCACCAGAATTGGCCGCTCGATGAGTTTAGGATGGGATGCCATGGCGTTGATGATCTGCTCATCGGTGAGTGCTGGATCGCCCAGGTTCAGGGCCTTGTATTCGTCCTCACCGCTACGCAGGAGCTGGCGGGGCGCGATGCCCAGGCGATCAACAATCTGTGTGAGCTCAGCGGCCGACGGTGGCGTTTCGAGATAGCGAACGACAGAAGGAGTGAGGCCCCGTTGTTCGAGCAGTTCCAGTGCGTTTCGTGATTTCGAACAGCGCGGGTTGTGGTAAAGGATCAATTCGTTCATTTAAGTTGCTTCACGCCAAGTTAGCTGGGCATTGTAACCCTCAAAGCAGCTGGGCCTGAAACAGTGGTCGCGGAGCGCTGTCTGCCAAGGTAAGGCTTTTGCTTGCCCAACGCCTGCGGGCAATCTGGTTTCGACGATCGCGACTGGCGCCGAGGAGATTTGATGCAGCAACGGATCAAGGATTTTGTGGAGTTCGGTCGTTTTCTTGTGCAACGCTTCCTTGCGGATCGTGGGCCGCACAGTGCTGCCGCATTGACCTACACAACGCTTTTTGCGGTGGTGCCGATGATGACGGTGACCTTCGCCATGCTTTCCGCCATCCCCGCTTTTCAGGGTGTCGGTGAGCAGATCCAGATGTATATCTTCAGCAACTTCATCCCTTCCACGGGCGCTACCATCCAGGACTACCTGGTCGCTTTCACTGATCAGGCGAGGCAGCTGACCTGGTTCGGTGTGGGGTTTTTGATGGCCACCGCCCTGATGATGCTCCTGACCATCGAAAAAGCGTTCAATGTGATCTGGCGGGTGCGCCAACCGCGCCGTGGAATCTCGAGTTTCCTGCTGTACTGGGCGATCCTCAGTCTTGGACCGCTGCTCCTGGGCGCGGGATTCGCCATGAGCACGTACATCACCTCGTTGTCATTGATCTCCGGCCCACATGCACTGATTGGTGCACGCACCGTCCTCAAGGCGATGCCACTGCTGCTTAGCGTAGCGGCGTTCACGTTGATCTACGCAGCCGTGCCGAACACTCGAGTGCCGCTGCGGCATGCATTGATAGGTGGGACGTTTACCGCTGTTCTGTTCGAAACGGCGAAGCAGTTGTTCGGCTTGTACGTGAGTTATTTTCCCAGCTACCAGCTGATCTATGGGGCTTTTGCAGCCGTGCCGCTGTTCCTACTTTGGGTCTATCTGTCCTGGATGATCGTACTGTTCGGGGCGGAACTGGTCTGTGGATTGTCCTCGTCGCAACAATGGCGGCGTCGCTCGGTGCCACGTCTGCTGGTCATGCTCGGGTTGTTGCGGGTGCTATATGAAAACCAACAGGCTGGGCGCGAGGTGCGTTTGAGTGATGCACACCGAAGCGGTTGGAAGCTGCCCGAGGACGAGTGGGACGAGATACTTGAATTCTTCGAGCAAGAGCAACTCGTCTGCCGAACCGGGTCGTCCGGTTGGGTGCTCTGTCGCGATCTCAACCGCTATAGCTTCGATCAGCTGCTGCAGTCCAATCCATGGCCGCTTTCTGGTAAACAAGCGCTACCGGACCATCTGGACGAGCCATGGTATCCAACACTGCGCCAGTCCATGGAGCTGCTGCAGCGGGAGCAGGCCAACCTCTTTGGTGGTAGCGTCGCTGACTGGTTGCAGGCGCAGCGGGTATAAATGAGCTACTACGCAATACCGCAAGGAAACAGAGCATGAACGTAAAACGTGCGGGTTTGTTCGGGTTGGCAATCAGCCTACTGTTGGCGGGCTGTGGTGATGATTGGGGGACCGACCAGCATGGCGCGACTGTCACGGCGCAGCAGCTCGACGGGCAGTGGTTGCTAATCAATTACTGGGCTGAATGGTGCGGCCCTTGTCGTACCGAAATTCCGGAGCTGAACGAACTGGACCAGGCGCGCACCGATGTCACGGTGCTGGGTGTGAACTTTGACGGGGTTCAGGGAGAAGAGCTGCTCGCTGCGGCTAATCAATTGAATATCAATTTCAAAGTGCTTAGCGTCGATCCGGCGGAGCGCCTGGGGCTGCCGCGCAGCGCGGTGCTGCCTGTGACCTATATCGTGGACGCAACTGGTCAGGTCCGCGATAGTCTGGTTGGTGAGCAGACCGCGGAGGGGTTGCTGGCTCGGTTGGATAAGCTAAGAGGCGAGGGTTAGTGGCACTAGGCTCTACGCGGCGTCACGGCTTTACGTACCAGAAATCCTGCCAGAAACCGATCACTTTGGCCGGGTAGTGAGGTTTGCCGAGACTGCCGTTGTAGCGCGCCAGTGCTCGATTAATGTCCCCGTTTTCCTTTTTCAGGTAGTAGCTGAGAATAGTGCAGCCGTAGCGGAGATTGGTGGCGTTATCGGTCAGATTGTCTTGCGGTCGCCCTAGTTCGGCTTTCCAGAAAGGCATCACCTGCATCATGCCTTGTGCGCCAACGCTCGAGATGGCGAAACGGTCGAAGTGACTCTCCGCATGGATCAGGGCCAGCACCATGTCCGGCTTGAGCCCCGCTTTGCTGGCCTCCTGGTGGACCAGCCGCAGTAACGTCAGCCGTTCCTGCAGGTCGGGAACGTAGCGTTTGAGCCGTGTCGACATATCGAGCAGCCAGACCTCAGCATCGAAGCGATCCTGAAAGCTCCCGGCCTCTTCCACAGTGCGTTGCATCAGGGCGCGCAACTCCGGCTCCGGTGCCTGGCGAACAGTGGCAGAGACTGGCCAGGCGGCCACGATCATCAATAGCCATAGCCAGTAAGGCGTCTTCATACTGCTGCCTAATCCGCTTCGCCAGCGTCATGCGCCTGGCGACCAGCATCCTGCATCAAGGTCTTGAGAAACTCCTGCTGCAAATCCGGATCGTTGCGAGTCAGTTCGATCAGGCTTTGTTCAAGCTCGCTGGCTTCTTCCTCGAGGCCAAGCTCTGAGAGTCGCTTGACGCGATGGACCCATTGATTGACGTCGTCGCCCTCCAGGTCGTTGAAGATCAGATCATGCGCTTCGAGCAGCTTGCCACGTAGCGTGCGGCTGACAAGAAGCGTGGCGTCCGCTCGGGTGCCGTCTTGCGGGTCTTCGACGTGCAGCTGAAGATTGCCGACCTGGCTGATATCCTGCCCTGCGAACGGTCCATCAAGCAGATTCAGGCGAAGTACGCCGTTGCGGTCGGTACGCAGTTCATGAGTATCGTTGGCCGCAACGACCTGGACCGGGCTCTCTGCCCAGGGGAGGCTGGAGTACTCGAGGCGGGTGTCGCGTCGCTGTTCGTTGATGCTGGCAAGGTTCTGCTGCGAACGTCCGTTCGACTCCACATTGACGAACGGATTGAGACCAGCAAAACCGTAGCTGATCCAGTCGCGGGTGGCGCTTTCGGGCACATTACCGAGCAGTACTACATTGAGTACATTGGCGCCGATACCCGCCACCACTGCTACAGCGCCCAGCGGGATCTCATAAAGCTCTCGCCAGGGCTGATAGGGTGTATAGCGGTCATAGAGGCGCGTCACCTCGAAGTCGGTGACTTCGAAGGTCTTCTGATCGAGTACGCGGATGCGCCGCTGGGGAAGCTCGAGCAAAGGTGCGCCCAGTTCAATGCGCAAGCTGTGGTCGAGCAATTTGCGTTCGGTACGGGCTTCCTGTTCGCTGCGTTGAGGCAGCTGATTGGCGCAGCCACTCATAAAAAGCGCCATGCAAAGCATGGCGCAGGTCATAACACTTCGGTTGTGCATGTTTTCCGTCAGCGACTGGCGCGGGAATTGATGAATTCAAGGATGTCGGCAGCAGGGACGGCCTGGCTTTCGGCATCACGGCGATGCTTGTATTCCAGCGTGCCTTCGGTAAGACCGCGGTCGCCCACTACGATGCGATGGGGTATCCCGACCAACTCCATATCGGCAAATTTGACGCCTGGACTGGTCTTTTTGTCACGGTCGTCGAGAAGAACGTCGTACCCGGCAGCAGTAAGCTCCGCGTACAGCTTGTCGGTTGCTTCGCGGACGGCCTCATTCTCGTACTTCATCGGGACCAGCGCTACCTGGAAGGGTGCAAGCGCTTCCGGCCAGAGGATGCCCCGATCATCGTAGTTCTGCTCGATCGCAGCCGCGACGACACGAGACACACCGATGCCATAGCAGCCCATTGTCAGAACGACGGGCTTACCGTTCTCACCCATTACGCTGCAGTTCATCGCCT
Source organism: Stutzerimonas stutzeri (assembly GCF_051028275.1). Taxonomy (GTDB): domain Bacteria; phylum Pseudomonadota; class Gammaproteobacteria; order Pseudomonadales; family Pseudomonadaceae; genus Stutzerimonas; species Stutzerimonas stutzeri_AS. Next base: position 2,868,108 of record NZ_CP069269.1, on the reverse strand, counting down.
GGCTGTACTTGGTGCCCAGCTGGAAGATGTGGCCGACTTCTATGCCCCGCTTGATGATTAACGTTCCGTGCCCGTCAGGGCTCGGATCACCGGCGACAACGTTGCGCAGGTCTGCCACTTCCGGTAGCGGTAGGTCGCGCTCCCAGTTGACTCCAAAGTAATGCTTGTCTTCCTGGTTGGCGCCTGCAACGAAATCGGACATCAGCGCAACCGAACGATCTATCACGCAGCTGATAGGCAAATTCATCGGGCCCAGGGAGCCGGGGCCGGCCCCAATAGCTGTACGGATTTCAGCTTCTGTAGCGAATACCAGAGGGCTTTCGACCTGAGCCAGGTTTGCCGCCTTGATTTCATTCAGCTCATGATCGCCTCGTACGACCAGCGCAACCAGCTGACCCTCTTCCGCGCCACGTACGACCAGCGTCTTGATGGTTTTCTCGATCGGTAGCTGGAACTGCTCGACCAGAGCGGCAATCGTCTTGCAGTCCGGAGTATCGACCAGTCGCAGCTCTTCGCTGGCGGCTGCGCGCTCGGTTTCACGCGGAATGGCCTCAGCTTTCTCGATGTTCGCTGCGTAGTCGGAGCTGTCACTGAACGCGATATCGTCCTCACCGGACTCGGCGAGCACATGGAATTCGTGTGAGCCGGTGCCGCCAATGGACCCGGTATCGGCCTGAACTGGACGGAAGTTCAGCCCCAGACGGGTAAAGATGTTGCAGTACGCCTGATGCATACGGTCATACGTCTGCTGAAGAGATTCCTGATCCAGATGAAATGAGTAAGCGTCCTTCATTGTGAACTCGCGACCGCGCATCAGGCCGAAGCGTGGGCGAATTTCATCACGGAACTTGGTCTGGATCTGGTAAAAATTGATTGGCAGTTGCTTGTAGCTGTTCAGCTCATTGCGCGCCAGATCGGTGATGACTTCTTCGTGCGTCGGGCCAACACAGAAATCTCGGTCATGGCGGTCTTTCAGGCGCAGCAGTTCCGGGCCATATTGCTCCCAGCGTCCAGACTCTTGCCACAGCTCGGCAGGTTGAATTGCTGGCATCAATACTTCCAGCGCGCCGGCCTTGTTCATCTCGTCTCGAACAATGGCTTCGGCCTTGCGCAATGCGCGTAACCCCATCGGCATCCAGGTGTACAGTCCGGAAGCCAGTTTGCGAATCATGCCGGCACGCAGCATCAGCTGGTGGCTGATGACAACCGCATCGGAAGGCGTTTCTTTGAGCGTCGAGAGCAGGAACTGACTGGTGCGCATGTGGGCCGTTGTGTCCTTGCAGAGCGGAGAATTTAGCTCGGCATTGTACGGTGGCGGCACTCCGGCGTACAGAATCGTTCCGATAGCACGCGGCTATGGAAATGAAGAAGCCCGGCGCGGGGCCGGGCTTCTTTTTTAGCTCGAGTACAGCTGATAGGCCTGTATTACAGGATGCTCAGCGGGTACTCGATGATCAGGCGCAGGTCGGTCAGGTCAGTGCCGTTGATCGGTGCGTAGTCGGAGTTCGACCAGTACTTGGCGTGACGGACACGGAGCGAAAGATCCTTCGCCGCGCCTTCCTGGACAACATACTTGGCTTCTACGTCCCACTCGCGCTCCTTACCTTCGCCAGTGGGAGTGCTGATATCCCAGCCCTGTACGTAACGAGTCATGAAGCTCAGACCAGGTACGCCATAGGTCGCCATGTCCAGATCGTAACGGGCCTGCCAGGACTTCTCGTCTTCACCATTGAAGTCGGAGTATTGAACCGAGTTGGCCAGCCAGACGGTGCCGCCGCCATCATCACCATAGATGTAGCCTACACCGCCTACACCCCCGTGAGATTGTTGATATGCAAGAGTGAGCTTGTGCGCATCAAAGGCGTAGGTGCCAGCGAGACTCCAAATGGTGTTGTCTTCGTCGCTAGTTGTACCTACGTATTCCGACTCGTACTCACTCTGGTAGATATTGAAATCAAAGGCCAGCGACTGTTCGCCGCCGATGGCCATGTTGTAGTTGGCGTTGCCGTAATACTTCTTGAAGGCGTCCTTCAGGTCGGAGTAGTACAGCGACGTGCTCAGGCTATCGCTGAATGCGTAGGTACCGCCGACAAAGTTGATTTCGTCCAGGCCAGCTGAGTCGTGGTCTGACTGGGACTTTTCGCTCAGCGCGGTGAAGCGACCCGCGTTCAGCTCAAGACCTTCGATTTCGCTGCTAGTGAGCAAGGTGCCACGTGCGGTCTCTGGCAGCAGTCGAGCATCATCTGTAGAGAAGATCGGCAACGCGACGAATTGCGTGCCGTACTTGAGGACCGTGTCCGATGCGCGGAATTTGATGGCGGCTCCGGCGTGGGAATAATCGTCGTGCGGACGGCCCTCGCTGTCGCGTGGGAACACATCGGGCCAGGCGCGATCAGTACCGCTGTCGAGCTTAACGCCTAGCAGGCCGATTGCATCGACACCCACACCTATAGTGCCTTGGGTAAAGCCGGACTCGAAGGTGCCGATGAAGCCATGGCCCCATGCTTCGCGGTAGCTCTGGCCGTTAGCGGCTGGAGTTCCACCGGCGCCGTTATCACGGAAATCGCGGTTCATGTACAGGTTACGGTTCAGGATCGTCAGGCTGCTACCTTCAACAAATCCTTCCGATTCCGACTGGCTGGACGCCATCGCCATTTGCGACGTGCCGGCCGCAACGGCCATAGCGATAACGCTCAACTTCCTCATCACTTTCATGCGTAGTTGCTCCTTTGGTTTAAATTGGTGCTTGCTTTCCTGCGTGCGCCGGAAAGAGGCATCTTTATTTTCGGTTCTCAAGCGCAATTCAATCCATGTCTGCCTAGCTGGTCGTAAACCTGCAGCAAGCCTAGGAAAGTATTTCCGAGAATTACTGTGTAGCTGGGTAAACTAGCGCCGGCAAGCTTAACTCAGCTATTTATGATTTTCCTCCCCCCGTTTGTGCGGCTTTTGGGTCTCAAGCAATAACTGTGCACAAACAACGAATCGACCCTCTTTCCTAGTGATTCTTGCCGTCACGTGAGCTGCCTGTGCGCCAAGGCTGTGCCAGGTCGGTCTCTCCATGTGTGAAGTTGGTGCGCCTGCTGTTGCGGTTGAGGTAGTGGGATATGCTTTCTAAGTGATTGAGTGGCTTCCTGCCGCTTCGAGCTTATGAATGGTATCGGAGGTTGTTATGTTCGCTCTGGATGCACGCTTGGACCAAGATACCTTGGTGCTGGGCGACTTTTCGCTATGTCGGCTGCTCTTGATGAATGATGCGAATTACCCATGGTTCATCCTCGTGCCTCGTCGTGAAGAGGTCAGTGAGCTCTTTCAGCTGGATGCGGCAGACCAGCAACTGTTATGGCGCGAGGTGACGGCGCTAGCCGAAATCGTCAAAGACACCTTTGGTGCAGACAAGATGAACGTCGCCACGCTGGGTAACGTGGTGAGTCAGCTGCATGTCCATGTCATTGGAAGGCGGCGGGACGATGTCGCCTGGCCGGCTCCGGTTTGGGGCTGTAAGCCGGCTGAGCCCTACAGCGAGGTGCAACTGCAAATCCTTCGTCAGAAGTTGAAACTTGTGCTAACCGACGGCTTCAGATTTATGGAGAAAGCCTGATGGAATTGGAGCAACGCATCGCCGAGCTGGAATCGCGCCTGGCGTTTCAGGACGATACCATTCAGACACTTAATGATGTGCTGATCGCCCAGCAGCGCACGGTAGACAAGCTGCAAGCGCAACTGGGGTTACTGGCCAGGCGGCAGGAAGAGATGCAGAGCAGAATCGGCGGGGATGAAGACGAAGCGCCTCCGCCGCATTATTAAATCGTTGCTGCGGAAAGCAGGCAGGCCCGTTCGGGTCCTGCCTGAATAATTGTTGGCCTAGCTCGCTACAACGTCTTCGGCTTGAAGACCCTTATCACGCATCATTATCGTGAACTCGACGCGTTGACCTTCGACAAGTACCCGGTGGCCTTCGCCACGGATTGCCCTGAAATGGACGAACACATCGTCACCACTGTCACGCGAGATAAAGCCAAAGCCTTTTGAAGTGTTGAACCATTTGACCGTGCCCGTTTCGCGACCAGCCCCAGTGGCCGAAGCCTGGCTGGATTGGCTGTTGCGAGTCATGGCGGTGGGGCGAGCGGGTCGGTTGGTTCGACGTGCGCCTTTGGTTTGGATCGTCGCGAGCTGTAGCAATACGGAGATGAAAGCGAGCAGGAGGCTGGCCAAGGTTGCCGGTTGGCCTGCGAGCATGATGATTGGAACCAGCACGATTGCAGCTTGAATCGCAGCTGCGGCAAGCAACAGGACGGATGCGCCCAGCAGAATAGGCCGACGAGCACCGTTAACGTCCAGTGAAGCAGACGCCGCAAATTGCAGGTTCAGCAAGCCGAGAAACATCAGACACAGGGCTGCAGGATGCAATAAAAAAGGCATTGCGCCGGTTAGGCTGGGGATGAAAGACAGGAGCAGGGCAGCGATACCCGTTAATACGTGAAGGATCTTAAGCATTCTTATGACTCACAGTTAAATAGCACGACAGAATGCGGCAGGCCTCAGGGCAAATGAGAAGCTGAACGTGCGCGAACCGATCGCTCATGATTGATGGTGCCCAGCCTGCGGCGCGCGCGAATTTAACAGTAAAGCGCGGCGTCGCTCAAATTACCGCTGCTGAGGCAGAAAGATGGGTGCAGGTTTCGTCAATCGGTCGAATTGCGCGACTGATGGTTTGCTTCGAAAAGTGATTGGATAGCCGCACGCGCGGCTATCCGTTTCAACAGGACGCTGTGGTGCCTTCGTTAGGCCGCCAGCAGGCTGCGCAGCATCCAGGCGGTCTTCTCATGGATTTGCATGCGTTGGGTCAAAAGGTCGGCTGTTGGCTCATCGCTGACTTTTTCAAGCAGTGGGAAGATTCCGCGCGCGGTACGGACCACGGCTTCCTGGCCTTCAACCAAGAGTTTGATCATGTCTTCGGCAGCAGGAATGCCCTCTTGCTCCTTGATCGACGAGAGCTTCGAATACTGGGCGTAAGTGCCTGGTGCCGGGAAGCCCAGTGCGCGAATGCGCTCGGCGATGTCATCCACCGCAACGGCCAGTTCGGTGTACTGAGTCTCGAACATGGTGTGCAGCGTGTTGAACATCGGCCCTGTCACATTCCAGTGGAAGTTATGAGTCTTCAGATACAGGGTGTAGGTGTCGGCCAGCAGGCGGGACAAGCCGTCCGCGATAGCAGCGCGATCCTGTTCGGCAATACCAATGTCGATTTCCATAATGTCTCCCGTTTGATGGTTCAGTTGATAGTTATGCCAGAAATCAGTGCCCACGGTGAAGCGGTTCGCTTTCATCTTCGATATGTTGGTTTGGAGGTAAGGACCCGGCGTCGGTTCAACCGCAGTTGCTATTGCGGAGATTGTGTTGGGCTATCGCCAGCCGGCTGCGTTGAAGTGATTATCCGGATATAATCCCGCGCTTGTGTCGGGCGGCCTGGTTTGGCCGTTAACAACGAGCGCTGCGCTGTTCTTGCTTGCGCTTGATTGTCCTGAGCCGACAAGTGATATTCAGGGCGGGGCGCCACCCGTCTGCACAGTCGCGAGCCGAGCGACCCAACGAATCCAAGATGCGAGAAGCGAACCTCACCATGATGCGCAGCCACTATTGCGGCCAGTTGAACGAAAGCCTGGACGGCCAGGAAATCACTCTTTGCGGCTGGGTTCACCGTCGCCGTGACCATGGCGGGGTCATCTTCCTCGACGTGCGTGACCGCGAAGGGCTGGCTCAGGTCGTGTTCGATCCTGATCGCGCCGAAACCTTTGCCGCTGCAGATAAGGTGCGCAGCGAGTACGTAATCAAGATCACCGGCAAGGTGCGCTTGCGCCCGGCTGGTGCGGTCAATCCGAACATGGCGTCTGGCGCTATCGAAGTGCTGGGTTATGAGCTCGAAGTGCTTAACGAGGCAGAAACCCCGCCTTTCCCCCTCAATGAATACAGCGATGTGGGCGAGGAAACTCGCTTGCGCTATCGCTTCATCGACTTGCGTCGTCCCGAGATGGCCGAGAAGCTCAAGCTGCGCTCGAGAATCACTGCCAGCATCCGCCGCTATCTTGACGAGAATGGCTTCCTTGATGTTGAGACGCCCATTCTGGGGCGCCCGACCCCTGAGGGTGCGCGTGATTATCTGGTGCCGAGTCGTACCCATGCCGGTAACTTCTTCGCGCTGCCCCAGTCGCCTCAGCTCTTCAAGCAGCTGCTGATGGTTGCGGGGTTTGACCGTTACTACCAGATCGCCAAATGCTTCCGCGATGAAGACCTTCGCGCTGATCGTCAGCCGGAATTCACCCAGATCGACATCGAAACCAGCTTCCTTGAAGAGTCCGACATTATCGGAATCACGGAAGGTATGGTGCGTAAGCTGTTCAAGGAAGTGCTGGGCGTCGAGTTCGGTGAGTTTCCCCACATGCCGTTCGAAGAAGCCATGCGCCGGTATGGCTCTGACAAGCCGGACCTGCGTATTCCGCTGGAATTGGTGGACGTTGCCGATCAGTTGCAGCAGGTTGAGTTCAAGGTGTTCAGCGGGCCAGCGAACGACCCTAAGTGCCGCGTCGCCGCACTGCGCGTTCCTGGCGGGGCCAGCATGCCGCGCAAGCAGATCGATGACTACACCAAATTTGTCGGGATCTACGGTGCCAAGGGTCTGGCGTACATCAAGGTTAACGAGCGTGCCAAAGGCGTCGAAGGGCTTCAGTCTCCAATCGTGAAGAACATTCCGGAAGACAAGCTCAACGTGATCCTCGATCGCGTTGGCGCTGTCGACGGAGACATCGTCTTCTTTGGCGCCGACAAGACCAAGATCGTATCGGAGGCGCTGGGTGCATTGCGCATCAAGCTTGGCCACGATCTGAAGCTTCTGACCTGTGAGTGGGCGCCGATGTGGGTCGTCGACTTCCCGATGTTCGAGGAGAACGACGACGGCTCGCTCAGTGCACTGCACCATCCTTTCACTGCGCCGAAATGCACACCGCGGGAGCTTGAAGCCAACCCGGCGGGTGCGCTGTCGCGTGCCTATGACATGGTCCTCAACGGCACTGAGTTGGGTGGCGGCTCGATTCGTATCCATCGTAAGGAGATGCAGCAGACTGTGTTCCGTATCTTGGGTATCGACGAGGCGGAACAAGACGAGAAGTTCGGCTTCCTGCTCGATGCGCTCAAGTTCGGTGCGCCGCCCCACGGCGGGCTGGCGTTCGGTCTCGATCGCCTGGTGATGCTGATGACTGGTGCTCAATCGATACGTGAAGTGATTGCGTTCCCTAAAACCCAGAGTGCTGCGGACGTCATGACCCAGGCACCCGGTGCGGTGGATGGCAAGGCGTTGCGTGAGTTGCATATCCGTCTGCGTGAGCAGCCGAAAGCCGAATGACGGCACTGGAGCCCAGGGAAACCTGGGCTCTTGGTTTCAGCAAGACGAAAAAAGTTGATCGGAAAGGGAGGCAGTTAATGGCTGGTCATTCCAAATGGGCCAACATCAAGCACCGCAAGGGGCGTCAGGACGCCAAGCGTGGCAAGATTTTCACCAAGCTCATTCGCGAGCTGACCGTTGCAGCGAAGAGCGGGCCTATTCCTGCGGACAATCCGCGTCTGCGCCTAGCAGTCGATAAAGCACTGGTTGCGAACATGTCTCGCGACGTAATTGACCGTGCCATTGCCCGCGGCGCCGGCAATAACGAGGCCGACAATGTCGTTGAATTGACCTATGAAGGTTACGCGCCTAGCGGCGTTGCCATCATTGTTGAGGCCATGACGGATAACCGTAACCGTACGGCCGCAGAGGTGCGTCATGCCTTTAGTAAGCATGGCGGCAACCTTGGTACGGATGGCTCGGTCGCCTATATGTTCGATCGCAAGGGGCAGATCAGCTTTGCTGCAGGTGTAGATGAGGACGCATTAATGGAAGCGGCGCTGGAAGCCGGGGCCGACGATGTCGAAATGGGCGAGGATGGCTCGGCTCTGGTGTCTACCAGCTTTACGGATTTTCACGCTGTGAACGAGGCGCTGGGTGCGGCTGGTTTCAAAGGTGATGAGGCGGATATCGCGATGATTCCGTCAATCGCCGCGCCGCTCGATGATCTCGAGACTGCGCAGAAAGTGCTGCGCCTGATCGATGCACTGGAAGATCTCGATGACGTGCAGAACGTCTACCACAACGCCGATATTCCGGATGAAATCATGGAGCGACTGGACTGATCCGTTGTTTTGAACAAAGAGCCGGAAGTCACGAACGTGCTTCCGGTTTTTTATTGGTAGCGCGCTTGACGTCTCGTTATGTCGCTGGTCGGCGTGAAGCGTCGTCTCTATACTAGCGGCTGGATAAATAGACAGTATGGCGGCTGCATGACGCTTATTCTGGGCATAGACCCGGGCTCACGAATCACCGGCTACGGAGTGGTACGGGATAACGGTCGTAACTGCGAATATGTAGCGTCGGGCTGCATTCGCACCGGTAGCGGAGAGCTTTCGGCGCGCTTGCAAGCGGTTTTTTGTGGCGTCAGTGAGGTGATCCGTCTGCATGAACCCGTGACCATGGGCATCGAGCAAGTGTTCATGGCGCGCAACGCCGATTCCGCTTTGAAGCTTGGACAGGCTCGCGGGGCAGCAATCGTGGCCGCCGCCGAACAGGGCCTCGAGATAGCCGAGTACACCGCAACGCAGGTCAAGCAGGCGATCGCTGGAACGGGCGGGGCAGATAAGCAGCAAGTGCAGATGATGGTGATGCACCTGTTGAAGCTGACACAGAAACCGCAAATCGATGCATCGGATGCGCTGGCTATTGCCTTGTGCCATGCACATCACCGTCAGAGTCTGATACCGCACGGCCTTGCTGGCGCTAAGCGAAGAGGTGGACGCCTTCGGCTGTAGTCGATCTTTTCGGCGTCATGCCCGAAGGCAGGTTTGAGCAATCCGATTGGTTGTAGATCGATCGAATGAGGACGTATCAAAGTGATTGGACGCTTGCGCGGCAATCTGGCGGAGAAACAGCCGCCTCATCTGGTTCTTGATGTCAACGGTGTCGGCTATGAGATTGAAGTGCCGATGACCACTCTGTATCGCCTGCCTTCGGTGGGCGAGCCGGTTACCCTTCATACTCATCTGGTGGTGCGTGAAGACGCGCACCTGCTTTATGGGTTTGCTGAAAAGCGCGACCGCGAGTTATTTCGTGAGTTGATCCGCCTGAACGGGGTGGGGCCCAAGCTTGCCCTTGCGCTCATGTCAGGTCTTGAAGTCGATGAGCTGGTGCGCTGTGTCCAGGCCCAGGATACCTCGGTACTGGTAAAGATTCCTGGGGTCGGCAAGAAGACTGCTGAGCGGCTCCTGGTCGAGTTGAAAGATCGCTTCAAAGCCTGGGAAACCATGCCGTCCATCGCTACGCTGGTGGTGGAACCCCGTGGGACTGTGGCAGTCTCAAGCGCCGAGAGTGATGCGGTTAGCGCGCTGATCTCCCTTGGCTTCAAGCCGCAAGAGGCGAGCCGAGCCGTAGCCGCTGTACAGGAAGACGATTTGAGTAGTGAAGATCTGATCCGCCGTGCTCTGAAGGGGATGGTGTAGCGTGGCTTCCAGAATGCTCTCGGCTGCGTTCGCCACGCTGGTATTTCACTGTCCGTTTGTTATCCGCGTCTGCACTGCATTGCCAGGGTTACCCCTAGCGCCGCAGTTCTTTTGTTTCGTATTTGGCGCAACGGTTGGCAAAGGTGAGCGGCGATGATTGAAGCTGATCGTCTGATAACCGCCACCGGCCGTGATCGCGAAGAGCAGTTCGATCGTGCCATCCGTCCGCTGAGTCTCGCAGAGTATATTGGCCAGCCGGTCGTGCGCGAGCAGATGGATCTATTCATCCGTGCGGCACGAGGACGCAAAGAATCGCTGGACCACACGCTGATCTTCGGTCCCCCCGGCCTGGGGAAGACCACGTTGGCGAACATCATCGCTCAGGAAATGAGCGTCTCGATCAAAAGCACCTCCGGCCCGGTGCTTGAGCGACCGGGTGATCTTGCAGCGCTGCTGACCAATCTGGAAGAAGGCGATGTGCTGTTCGTCGATGAGATTCATCGATTGTCACCGATCGTTGAGGAGGTTCTCTATCCGGCGATGGAGGATTTTCAGCTCGATATCATGATCGGAGAGGGCCCTGCTGCGCGTTCGATCAAACTCGATTTGCCACCTTTCACCCTGGTTGGCGCGACGACACGGGCCGGCATGCTGACCAACCCGCTGAGAGACCGCTTCGGCATCGTGCAGCGCCTCGAATTCTATTCCACAGCTGACCTGGCGACGATCGTGACTCGATCCGCTGGAATCCTCGGTTTACCCATAGAAGTGGAGGGGGCTGTGGAAATTGCACGTCGAGCTCGTGGTACGCCGCGTATCGCCAACCGCCTGCTCCGTCGGGTGCGTGATTTTGCCGAGGTGCGAGGCAACGGAGAGATCAGTCGGGGTACAGCGGACCTCGCGTTAAACATGCTCGACGTCGATGAACGAGGCCTGGATCATCAGGATCGCAGGCTGCTTTTGACGCTGATAGAGAAGTTTGACGGCGGTCCGGTTGGAATAGACAGTCTTGCCGCGGCCATCAGCGAAGAACGCCATACCATCGAGGATGTGCTTGAGCCCTATCTGATCCAACAGGGTTACATCATGCGTACCCCAAGGGGGCGTGTAGTTACGCGTCACGCCTACCTGCATTTCGGTTTGAACCTGCCAAAACGTTTGGGCGACACGCCCACTCCCGACCTCTTCAGCGGCGTTACAGAGTGACAAAAATTTCTTTGTTCTACCCAATTGGCAATTGCAAGGCCTAGCACTAGTATGCGCGCGGAATCACAAGCTCAACCGTTCTCCCATCGTTGTCGCGTTTACTACGAAGATACCGATGCTGGTGGCATCGTTTACTACGTCAATTACCTGAAGTTCATGGAGCGGGCCCGTACCGAGCGGCTGCGCCGTCTGGGTTTTGCCCAGTCGCAGCTGACAGGTGAAGACCTGCTTTTTGTCGTGCATTCCAGCGAGGCGCGCTACCACGCTCCGGCGCGTCTGGACGACGAGCTTTTGGTCACGGCAGAGGTGACGGAGGTAAAGAAAGCGAGCCTGCGTTTTAAGCAGCAGGTGCGTCGAGCTGATGATGATGTGCTGCTCTGTGAAGGGCAGTTCGTGGTGGCCTGTGTGCGCACCGAGAGTTTGAAACCCCGTCCCATTCCGGAGCGGCTGCGCGCAGCTTTTACCGGGTCGGGTCTATCCCCAGCAGGAGAGTAAGCGTGGAAGCCAACGTCGATCATATGTCCATGTGGAGCCTGATCAGCAATGCCAGCTTTGTGGTCCAGCTGGTTATGTTGAGCCTGGTAGGCGCCTCGGTGGCTTCATGGATCTTGATTTTTCAGCGCGGCAATATGATCCGGGCCGCCAAGCGTTCATTGGAGGCGTTTGAAGAGCGTTTCTGGTCGGGCATCGATCTATCCAAGCTCTATCGTCAAGCCGGAACCAATCCTGATCCCGACTCTGGTGTTGAGCAGATCTTCCGTGCAGGCTTCAAGGAGTTCTCCCGCCTGCGCCAACAGCAGGGGGTCGATCCGGATGCGGTGATGGACGGCGTGAATCGCGCTATGCGGGTTGCCATCTCTCGCGAGGAAGAGAAGCTTGAGCAGGGGCTGCCGTTCCTGGCGACTGTTGGCTCTACCAGCCCCTACATCGGGCTGTTCGGTACGGTGTGGGGCATCATGAATTCATTCCGAGGACTGGCCCAGGTTCAGCAGGCCACTCTGGCTACCGTTGCGCCAGGTATCGCCGAAGCGCTGATTGCCACAGCGATCGGTCTTTTCGCTGCGATTCCAGCAGTCATCGCCTATAACCGCTTCGCGGCGCGAGGTGAGATGCTCATCGGCCGTTACTACACCTTTGCCGACGAGTTCCAGGCGATTCTCCATCGCAAAGTTCACACCTCCGAAGATTGAGGCCCGCTGGCCATGGCAAGAATTCGCAACAGACGCAAACCCGTCGCCGAGATGAACGTGGTGCCGTACATCGATGTGATGCTGGTGCTGCTGGTCATCTTCATGGTGACAGCGCCGATGCTCAATCAGGGTGTTAAGGTTGACCTGCCGAAGGTGAGCAGTGAAGCGCTGCCTCAAGATAACGATGCCCGCGTGCTGACGATTTCGATCAAGGCCGACAAATCCTACTACTGGAATATTGGCAGTGAGGTCGACACCGATACGGTTCAGGACAAGGCGCTGACGCTCGAAGAAATGACCAGGGCGGTGTCAGCCATCATGAACCAGAACCGCAGCCAGGGTAAGCAGGTCCAAGTGTTTGTGCGTGGCGATAAGGCTGTGGACTATGGTTCGGTAATGGCTGCGATGGGCGGTTTGCAGGAAGCGGGTGTTGGTAACGTCGGCTTGATCACCGAGGCGCCTTGATGCAACAGCCGGATCGTTCGCGCTCTAACAGTCTCTACTGGCCAACCATCCTGGCCGTGGGTCTGCACGTCCTTATATTCGGCATGTTGTTTGTCAGCTTCGCCATGACGCCCGAGCTGCCTCCGTCCAAGCCTATCGTTCAAGCCACGCTGTATCAGCTCAAGTCGCAAAGCCAGGCTAAGGTACAGACCAACCAGAAGATTGCTGGCGAAGCCCAAAAAACCGCTGCGAAGCAGTATGAAGCTGAGCAGCTGGAACAGCGTAAGGTAGAGCAGCAGAAGCAGGCGGCGGCGAAAGCTGCGGAACAAAAAAAGGCGGACGAGGCTCGAAAGGCCGAGGTGGCAAAGGCCGATGCCGCGAAGAAGGCAGCTGAAGCTAAGAAAGCCGAAGAGGCGAAGAAAGCCGAGCAGCAGCGCCAGGCGGAAATTGCCAAAAAGAAAGCGGCTGAGGAAGCGCAGAAGAAAAAAGCGGCCGAGGAAGCAAAGAAGAAAGCAGCGGACGAGGCGGCGAAAAAGAAAGCTGCTGAAGACGCAAAGAAAAAAGCAGCGGCTGAGGCAGCAAAGAAAAAAGCAGCGGAGCAGGCTAAGAAAAAGGCAGCAGCCGAGGCTGCTCGTAAGGCGGCAGAGGATAAGAAAGCCCAGGCACTCGCCGAACTGCTCTCCGACGATACCGAGCGGCAGCAGGCCTTGGCCGACACTGTAGGTGATCAGACTTCGGGCAATTTCGATGACCTTATTCGGATGCGTGCTGCGGAAAACTGGGCTCGTCCGCCATCGGCGCGAAATAACATGTCGGTTACGCTACGAGTGAACATGCTGCCGGACGGCACTGTTACCGCCGCGACTGTTACTCGCTCCAGTGGGGATGCACCGTTCGACAGTTCAGCTGTGGCAGCGGTTAAAAATATTGGGCGGCTGACCGAAATGCAGGGGCTCTCTGCTGCGGAATTTCAGCCGTATCGCTCGTTTACGATGACATTCACGCCTGAGGATCTAGCGTTGTGATCAACTACCTTCGAGGTTTCATCGTCCTTCTCCTGCTTGTGCTGGGCACTGCCGTGGCCCAGGAGAAGAACATCGTCGTTACTAGCGGTGCCGACCGCGCTATCCCTATCGCGGTGGTTCCGTTCGGCTGGCAGGGCGGTACCGTACTGCCAGAAGACATGGCTGAGATTATCGGCAATGACATGCGCAATTCTGGAATCTTTCAGCCTATTCCAAAGCAGAACATGATCAGCCTGCCCACCCGCGGCAGTGAAATCATCTTCCGTGACTGGAAAGCGCTGGGCGCTCAGTACGTCATGGTTGGCAACATCGTGCCGTCGGCCGGCAAGTTGCAGATCAATTACGAGGTGTACAACGTAACTACTGAGCAACAGGTTCTGACTGGCACCGTCGGTGGTTCTCAGGAGCAGCTGCGTGACATGGCGCATTACGCATCCGATCAGGCGTTCGAGAAGCTGACGGGTATCAAGGGTGCGTTTTCGACTCGGCTCTTGTACGTCACGGTAGAGCGTCTTGGTGGAGCGAATACGCGGTATACCCTGCAGCGCTCCGATTACGACGGTGCTCGAGCGGTGACCTTGTTGCAATCGCGTGAGCCTATCCTTTCCCCTCGCTACTCTCCCGACGGCCGCCGTATCGCTTACGTGTCGTTCGAGCAGAAGCGTCCGCGGATCTTCATTCAGCACATCGATACCGGTCGCCGGGAACAGATCACCAACTTCGAAGGGCTCAACGGAGCACCAGCGTTCTCACCGGATGGCAATCGCCTGGCATTCGTACTGTCGAAGGATGGCAATCCCGAAATCTACGTGATGGATCTAGGTTCGCGTCAGCTTCAGCGACTGACGAACCACTATGCCATCGACACGGAGCCATTCTGGGGTGCTGATGGGCGGACCATCTACTTTACTTCAGACCGCGCGGGCAAGCCTCAGATATACAAGCAGACGCTCGGCAGCAACAACGCCGAGCGCGTCACCTTTGTCGGTAACTACAACGCCAATCCGAAACTTTCTGCAGATGAGAAGACGCTCGTCATGATTCATCGGCAAGAGGGTTATACGAATTTCAAGGTGGCGGCTCAGGACCTGGAGCGCGGTAATCTTCGTATTCTTTCCGATACGAGTTTAGATGAGTCGCCCACTGTTGCGCCTAATGGCACCATGCTAATCTACGCGACCCGCCAGCAGGGCCGGGGAGTCTTGATGCTCGTATCAATCAATGGTCGAGTTAGGCTCCCGCTTCCTACTGCTCAAGGCGAAGTCCGTGAGCCATCGTGGTCCCCTTACCTGAACTGATGCGGTATCAACGCTACACACCAACCAAAAACACACCTGGGGTTGTTACACATGGAAATGCTGAAATTCGGTAAGTTCGCTGCGCTAGCTCTGGCTATGGCCGTAGCTGTTGGTTGTTCGTCCAAGGGCGGCGATGACTCTGGCGAAGGCTCGACTGCCGTTGATCCCAACGCTGGTTACGGTGCTGACACTGGCGCCGTTGATGGCAGCATGAGCGAAGAGGCTGCTCTGCGCGCTATTACCACTTTCTACTTCGAATACGACAGCTCGGATCTGAAGCCGGAAGCCATGCGCGCGCTGGACGTTCATGCCAAGGATCTGAAGTCCGCAGGCAACCGTGTTGTTCTGGAAGGCCACACCGACGAGCGTGGTACCCGTGAGTACAACATGGCTCTGGGTGAGCGTCGTTCCAAGGCAGTTCAGCGTTACCTGGTTCTGCAGGGCGTTTCGCCTGCTCAGCTCGAACTGGTCTCCTACGGTGAAGAGCGTCCGGTCGCCATGGGCAACGACGAGCAGTCCTGGGCCCAGAACCGCCGCGTTGAGCTGCGTAAGTAATAAGCTATGTCCAAGCACCGTTATGCTCTGACGCTTCTTACGCTTGGTCTGCCGTTGTTTGCGGCAGCTCAGGTTCCCGTTGTGGAATATGACTCGCAGACCCAAAGTGGTTCGGCTGAGTCAGGTTACGCTACAGGGTCGGATACTGGCGGTGCCTATGTCGGAGGCGGAGCATCAGCTCCGTCTTCGGCGCAGGGCATGCTCTTCGTGCAATTGCAGCAAATGCAGGAAGAGATCGCGCAACTGCGCGGCATGCTTGAGGTACAACAAAATGAGATCCAGCGCCTCAAACAAGAAGGTTTGGAGCGATACCAAGATCTCGATCGTCGCCTGTCGGACGCCTCATCGGCCGGATCGACGAGTCAGAATTCTTCATCCGCTGGCGCCATCGATGCCAGCGGGCCGGTGCAGGCCCCGGCCGGTGCCTCCGCGCCACAACCCAGTCAATCGGCTGATCCTGAAAGGGAAAAGCTCTATTACGATGCTGCTTTTGACCTTATCAAGGCTAAAGACTTCGATAAGGCCAGCCAGGCCTTTGCTGCTTTCCTGCGAAAGTACCCGAGCAGTCCTTATGCGGGTAACGCCCAATACTGGCTTGGCGAAGTCAATCTCGCCAAGGGTGATCTGCAGAGCGCTGGGCAGGCGTTCGCCAAGGTGAGCCAGGCATACCCGCAGCACAACAAGGTGCCCGATTCGCTGTACAAGCTCGCCGATGTCGAGCTGCGCTTGGGTAACCGCGACAAGGCCAACGGGATTCTTCGTCAGGTAATTTCCGACTACCCGAACAGCTCTGCTGCTCAGTTGGCACAGCGTCAACTCAATCGCTAAATCGTTGCTTCGGAACTGTTGAGCCGGCTCTGATCCCTTTCGAATGGCTAGAGTCTGGTTGCGACAGGCTGGCTGCAGCTTGATTGCGCTTTCGCTGTGATCGTCATGCTCGGCTAGTTGTTCTCCGCCTTCTCAAGGCGGTGTGTGCCAGGCCCGCTTCGCTTCAAGCCTGTTGTTGGATTGCAGTGCTATCAACGGGACACCCATTCTGCACCAGCGAGACGCAACGGTTGCTATTTGGCTGGGCGCAAGCCTGCTATGCCAGCCGGCATCTGTTTACGGTCGGTCTACTATCTGATAAGCCGAAAAGGCGCAGCTCATTTCCCTGACAGGTTTCCGTGATGTCTGATAAGAAAGCAGTGATTCTTCTCTCCGGTGGGCTCGATTCGGCCACCGTGGCCGCAATGGCCAAGGCCGAAGGCTACGCCTGTTACACGATGAGTTTCGACTATGGTCAGCGCCACCGCGCTGAGCTGCAGGCAGCCGCGCAAGTGGCTCGACAGCTGGGCGTGGTCCAGCACAAAGTCATCGGAATGAGCCTCGATGGAATCGGCGGCTCTGCTCTGACTGATGCCAGTATTGCGGTGCCGGAAGAGCAGGGCGAGGGGATACCTGTTACATACGTACCGGCGCGCAACACGCTGTTTCTTTCCTTGGCTCTGGGGTGGGCTGAGGTGATTGGTGCGAGGGATATCTTCATTGGCGTCAACGCGGTCGACTACTCGGGCTATCCTGATTGCCGTCCAGCCTTTATCGAGGCCTTCGAACAACTGGCCAATCTAGCCACCAAGGCTGGAGTGGAGGGCAAAGCGTTCTCCATACGCGCGCCACTGCAGAATTTGAGCAAGGCAGAGATAGTCGATGCAGGCGTGCGGCTGGGCGTCGACTACGGATTGACCGTTTCCTGTTATCAGGCGGATGAAGATGGCCGAGCATGTGGCAAGTGCGACAGCTGCCGTCTGCGCTCGGCTGGATTCAAAGAAGCCGGCGTTCCCGATCCTACCCGCTACGCATGACAAAAAAACTTGAATTAATCAATCAAATCAGTATCATGCGCTCCGCATTGGGTCGTTAGCTCAGTTGGTAGAGCAGTTGGCTTTTAACCAATTGGTCGTAGGTTCGAATCCTACACGACCCACCATATCCCCCTAGGGGAACAGAAAGCCGGAGGCCATTGAGTCGTCCGGCTTTTTCATATCCGCAGTTTATAAAGCTATAAGAATGAGGGCGCTGCACAACTGACAGGTCGAATCCTCTACGACCTTGGTATGTGACCCGAGCGTGTTCAAACGTACTAGACTGCTACTTTCCGATTTCCAGTGGTTCGAGGCTCAAATGTATTCTGATCGCATCCGCTTGTCCTCCCTGCATAGCAAGGTCATGAGCGCCGACGAGGCCGCTACTCATGTCCTTGATGGTATGACTGTTGGCATGAGTGGTTTCACCCGCGCTGGTGAAGCCAAGGCTGTTCCCCTGGCGCTGGTCAAGCGCGCCAAGGAAAGTCCGCTGAAAATCAGCCTGATCACCGGCGCTAGCCTCGGCAATGATCTGGACGGGCTGATGGCGGAAGCCGGTCTGCTGGCTCGCCGTATGCCGTTCCAGGCTGATGCATCGTTGCGCAAGGCGATCAACCAGGGCGATGTGATGTTCATCGACCAGCACCTGTCGCATACCGTCGAGCAAATGCGTAACCACCAGATCAAGAAGCCTGATCTGGCGATCATCGAGGCCGTTGCGATCACCGAGCAAGGCCATATCGTGCCGACCACCTCCGTGGGTAACTCCGCCAACCTGGCGCTTTTCGCGGACAAGGTGATCATCGAACTGAACATGGCGCACAATCCCAACCTGGAAGGTCTGCATGACATCTATATTCCAGGTGAGCGTCCGAACCGTCAGCCGATCCCCTTGCTGAAAGTTGACGACCGTATTGGCGTCGGAGCCATTCCGATTGATCCGGCTCGAATTGCCGCAATCGTCATCACCGATCAGCCAGATTCCTATTCTACGGTCACACCGCCGGATGATGAGACCCAGGCCATCGCCAACCACCTGATCCACTTCTTCAAGAAGGAAGTAGATGCAGGCCGCCTGAGCAACAGTCTCGGCCCGCTGCAAGCCGGTATCGGTAACATCGCCAACGCCGTTATGTGCGGCCTGATCGACTCACCATTCGAAAACCTGGTGATGTACTCCGAAGTGCTGCAGGACTCCACGTTCGATCTGATCGACGCCGGCAAGATGGTCTTTGCTTCCGGTTGCTCCATTACCCTGTCCGAGCGCTGCAATAACCGCGTATTCGGTAACCTGGAAAAGTACAAGGACAAGCTGGTTCTTCGTCCGCAGGAAATCTCCAACCATCCGGAGCTGGTGCGCCGTATCGGCATCATCGGCATCAACACTGCGCTGGAGTTCGACATCTATGGCAACGTCAACTCAACGCATGTTGGCGGCACCAAGATGATGAACGGCATTGGCGGCTCGGGTGACTTTGCCCGTAACGCACACATGGCTATCTTTGTCACCAAATCCATTGCCAAGGGTGGCAGCATTTCCAGCGTCGTGCCAATGGTCGCGCATGTCGATCATACCGAGCATGACGTGAGCATCCTGGTCACCGAGCAGGGATTGGCTGACCTCCGCGGTCTGGCGCCACGCGAACGTGCCCGCGCCATCATCGACAACTGCGTGCACCCGTCGTACCGCGATGCGCTGAATGCCTACTTCGACGCAGCCTGCAAAAAAGGTGGTCAGACTCCGCACCTGCTGCACGAAGCAATGGATTGGCACACCAATCTTGAAGAGCGCGGCCACATGCTCAAAGGCAAGTGATCCATGGCCCGCCGACGCAAGTCGGCGGGCTTTTTGTTTGACGCTGGTTTTTTATTGTTCCGTCATCGGCTTTCACTTTTCTGAAAGCTTCGGCTAGTATTCCGCCCCCTTGGAAACGGCAGGGGTGAAATGCTCGGTCCTTCCTCGCTTCACCTCTCCGTTCGCTACGTCCGTAATCCCCGCCTCGATGGCTACAGTCGGCGACCCGTGCTCCGCCGTGCATGCAGGAACAAGCGAACATGACGCAGATACCCGAACGCATCCTTGTACAGGCGCATCTGGCGGCGAAGCAGCCTACGCCGCTTACGCCCGATCAGGAGGCTCAGCTGCGTAGCGACATCGCCGCTGAGTTGAAAAGGCAGAATGCAGTTCTGGTTGCGCATTACTACACCGACCCGGTGATCCAGGCGTTGGCCGAAGAAACCGGCGGTTGTGTCTCGGATTCACTGGAGATGGCCCGCTTCGGCAATGAGCATCCCGCGCAGACCGTAGTCGTTGCCGGCGTCAAGTTCATGGGCGAAACCGCAAAAATCCTGAACCCGGAAAAGCGGGTCCTCATGCCGACGCTCGATGCGACCTGCTCGTTGGATCTGGGTTGCCCTGTGGATGAGTTTTCCGCGTTTTGCGATCAGCATCCAGAGCGCACCGTTGTGGTCTATGCCAATACGTCGGCTGCGGTAAAGGCGCGTGCTGACTGGGTCGTCACGTCCAGTTGTGCGCTGGAAATCGTCGAAAGCCTGATGGATAACGGCGAGAAGATCATCTGGGCTCCGGATAAGCATCTCGGTAGCTATGTGCAGCGCGAGACGGGCGCCGACATGTTGCTGTGGGACGGTGCCTGCATCGTTCATGAGGAGTTCAAGGCGAAACAGCTCGAGGATATGAAGGCGCTGTATCCCGACGCCGCTGTGCTGGTCCATCCAGAATCGCCGGAGTCCGTGATCGAACTGGCCGACGCGGTAGGTTCCACCAGTCAGCTGATCAAGGCTGCGCAGGCGATGCCGAACCCGACGTTTATCGTAGCCACCGACCGCGGCATCTTCTACAAAATGCAGCAGCTATGTCCGGACAAGCAATTGGTCGAAGCGCCAACCGCGGGAAGCGGTGCTGCATGCCGCAGTTGTGCCCATTGCCCCTGGATGGCCATGAACACCCTGGAGCGAACGCTGGAGTGTCTGCGTTTGGGCGGTAACGAGATTCTCGTGGATCCGGCGTTAGTGCCTCGAGCGGTCAAGCCGCTCAAGCGGATGTTGGATTTTACCCAGGCAGCCCGGATCAGGCAGGCAGGAAACGCTTGATCCGCTGATAACGCAGGCGATCCGCCTGCGTTATGGGGTTTCCTTTCTCTGTCAATGTCAGCGCAACATTTCCTCGACCATCCGTTTCTCTTCGATCAGCTGTTTCTGCCTGGCATCGATCCGGGCGGCCGTCTGGAAGTTGTCAGAGCGGCGCTTGGCGAAATCGAGCTGTTCGATCGCCTGATCGTAATCGCCTACCAGCGCAAAATATTCGGCTCGACCTTGATGGAGCCCGATGATATTGCCGGTCAGCCCGCGTATCTCGGAGACCTGATACCAGATGTCTGGGTCCTTTGAGCGTGCCTGGACGAGCTCGTCCAGCTCACGCTCGGCCTCCTGAAGCTTGTTTTCTTTTATCAACAGATCGATGTGAGCCTGTCGTACCGGATAGCTGCCCGGGTAGAGCCGGAGCAGTTGATCAGTGCGCTCGCGTGCTGCAGTGAGTCGATTAGCAGTGATATCCAGTTCGATCTGTGCGAGGTTGTAGATCGCATTGTCGGGATCTTCGGCCAGTAACGGCTTGAGTTCGTTGGCGGCTTCATCGAGCTGGCCGCTCTTGATATGTGCCAGCGCCAGGCCATAGCGCGCCGCGTCCAGTTCTGGATCATCTGAGAGCATTGCGCGGAAGCGCTTGGCGCTGAGCCCTGGAGTACTCTCGAACTTCAGGTCTACGCGGGCACGCATCAGCTGATAGCGCAGGCTGTCTTCAACGCCCGTTTTTGAGTACTGCTCAGCCCGGTTCTTGGTATCAGCTATGCGCGATTCGGTAACCGGGTGGGTGAGAAGAAACTCTGGTGGCTTCTGGTCGTAGCGATACTGACGCATCAGACGGCCAAACATTTCCGGCATGGCGCGGGGATCGTAGCCGGCTCGCTCCAGGTTGACGATGCCGATTCGGTCGGCTTCTTGTTCATTTTGCCGGGAGAACCTGCGCTGAGATTGAATCGCAGCCGCCTGGGTGGAAACAATCGCCGCAATACCGGCATCGCCTGCACCTGCAGCGGCAGCGACTACGCCTGCCAGCATCGCTGCCATGAGCGGCAGCTGCATGCGTTTCTGAGCCTCCAGCCCTCGGGCGAAATGGCGTTGTGACAAATGCGCAAGTTCGTGCGCCAATACAGACGCGTACTCGGCCTCGGTCTGGGCATGCAGAAAAAGCCCGCCGTTGACGCCAATAATGCCGCCAGGAGCGGCAAATGCGTTCAGCTGGGGGCTATCGAGCAGTACGAACTCCAGGCGCCGATCCTGCAGCTGGCTGGTTTCGGCCAGGCGGTAGACGCTGCGCTCCAGGTAATCCTTGAGTAGCGGATCGGAAAGTTGTGGAACCTGTCCGCGTAGGAGGCTCAGCCAGGCCCGGCCCAGCTGGTGCTCCTGCTCAGGGGATACGATACCGGAACTGGAATCGCCTAGTGACGGAAGATCGTTGGCTATCGCCGGCTGCCCTATCAGGCAGGCGAGTGTCAGCAGGGTAGGGCGCAGCAATTTCATCCAGACTGGCTCTTGAATGCAGGAGCGCTACTGTAGCCTTGTGCTTGGGTAGCTGGCCAGAGTTGGGCGCTCCTCGGTATCCTGCAACCCTTTTTAGGAGATGAACATGATTCCACAGGATGCCCCTGGCATGGCCTGCGACGCTGAAGTGGATGCGGTCGGGCTGGCCTGTCCAATGCCGTTGCTCAAGGCCAAATTGGAACTCAATCGCTTGGCCAGCGGCCAGGTGCTTAAAGTGACCGCAACCGACCCGGGCTCGCAACGTGATTTTCGTAGTTTCGCAAACCTGGCCGGCCACGCACTGCTGCATGAAGAATCAGACGCCGGCCTTTATCAGTACTGGCTGCGCAAGGCCTGAGGGCCGCTAAGGAAAGCATATGCTTAACGTGTTGCGGGGCTGGATTCATCGCTATTTCTCAGACGAGGAAGCGCTGGTCCTCGGTGTGCTGTTGGTCGTCGCTTTTGCGACCGTGCTGACGCTGGGCCATATGCTGGCACCGGTGATTGCCGGTATGGTTCTGGCGTTTCTGATGCAGGGGCTTGTCGGTGCGCTTGAGCGGATAAAGCTGCCGCATCTCCTGGCTGTCTGGCTTGTATTTCTGATGTTTGTTGGCTTGCTGACGATCTGCATCCTCTTTCTGGCGCCTTTGATGTGGCAGCAGGTACTAACGCTGTTCAATGAATTACCGAGAATGCTGGTGGAATGGCAGGCATTGCTGCTGCTATTGCCCGAGCGATATCCGCAGCTGCTCACCGAAGAGCAGGTGCTTCGTGGGATCGACTTCATTCGGGGCGAAATAGGTCGCTATGGGCAGATCGTGCTGACCTCATCCCTGTCGAGCTTACCGCTGTTGCTGAGCTTGATGATCTACCTGATTCTAGTGCCCATCCTGGTCTTCTTCTTTCTCAAGGATCGCCAGCAGATCAGTGATTGGCTGGTTGGCTATCTGCCGCGGGAGCGGGGCCTGATCACGCAGGTGGCCCAGGAGATGAACATGCAGATCGCCAACTACATTCGCGGCAAGGCGATCGAGATCCTGATCTGTGGTGTGGTTTCGTATGCAGTCTTTGCTGCACTTGGGCTCAACTATGCGGCACTTCTGGCGATGCTGGTCGGCGTATCAGTGGTTGTGCCTTACATCGGCGCCACCGTCGTTACGATCCCGGTGGCACTGATTGGATTGTTCCAGTGGGGATTGAGCGACCAGTTTATCTATCTGATGGTGGCATACTTGATCATCCAGGCGCTGGACGGCAACGTTCTGGTGCCGCTGCTGTTCTCCGAGGCTGTGAATCTGCACCCGGTTGCGATCATCGTTTCAGTGCTGCTTTTTGGCGGGCTCTGGGGGTTCTGGGGGGTGTTCTTTGCTATCCCCCTGGCAACGCTGTTCAAGGCGGTGCTCTATGCTTGGCCGCGTCGCTCAGCTACCGTTCCGGTTGTAGAACACGCCGGATAGCCAATAAAAAGGCCGGCATATGCCGGCCTCTGCTATTCCGCTTGAATTACTGCCTGTGCAGATCTTGGGCCGCTTGCAGTACGGCATCCACATGCCCTGGCACTTTTACGCCTCGCCACTCCTGACGAAGCACCCCCTCTGCGTCGATCAGGAAGGTGCTGCGGTCGATGCCCAGGTATTCCTTGCCATACAGTTTCTTCAGTTTGATCACATCGAACAACTGGCAGAGTTGCTCGTCTTTATCGCAGATAAGCTCGAAAGGGAAACCCTGCTTGGCTTTGAAGTTCTCGTGCGTCTTCAGGCTGTCCCGTGATATTCCGAAGATCAGCGTATTGGCCGCCGCGAACGCTTCATGCTGGTCACGAAATCCTTGGCCCTGTGTCGTGCAGCCTGGCGTGTTGTCCTTGGGATAGAAATACAGAACGACCTGCTTGCCCTTAAGCGTTTCGGGGCTCACGTGCATGTCGCTGGTGGCCAGGGCCTGAAAAGGCGGTACGGGCTGATCGATTTTGATGGGCATCAATTGATTCCTTATCAGGGGTTCTGCGGGCGCCAGGGTTCGATCAATGCGTCCAGATTCAGGGCATCGGCGAAATCCAGAAACTGGTCGCGGAGCCAGCTGATCTGTGTGCCTGCGGGCAGCGTGACGGTGAGCGTCGCGTTAAGCATGGTGCCGCCGGTCTGCGGCGCCTGATATGTATCGCAGGAGAGGGCTTCGAGTTCAACGCGATGGTCAATGAAAAATTGGCACAGCTCGTTGAGAATGTCTGGGCGGTAAACCGAGCTCACATAGGCCACATAAGGCAAGGCTTGTGGTCGGGTTTCCAACGCTTCGCTGCGCACTACGTTAGTGGTGAATTCATGCTTCTTCGCCAGGCCGGGAAGCGCGGTTTCCATACGTGCCAGGGCATCCCAGCTGCCGCTGACTTCCAGCACAAGGGCGCAGCACTCACCATGCCGTGTGAGGCGTGTGGTCACGATGGCGCAGCGATTCTCGTTACTGGCTCGGCAGAGCACATTGGTGAGCTCCATTGGGCTACGGCCCATGGCGCTGATGACGAGAAACTGTTCGCGTGGTACTGGGGGGGTGGACATGCAGCGTTCCTGGCGGTGATGGTTCGGGCGGCCAGCCAAGCCGAAAACGGCTAAGGGTAACGAAAACCAGGGTTCGATGGAATGTATGGATGGCTTCGAGCCTTGGCCCGCTTCACAGTGCGCGCCGGTAATCTCGCTGTAAGGAAGCCCGCTCGCGCACTCGCAAAGCGCAATGGAGCCTTGTACCATTACGCCTCTCTTTTTCCGGCAGGAGTGGTTGCATGATTGCGGGCAGTATGGTGGCGCTGGTCACTCCCATGGACGCGCAAGGCGGTCTGGACTGGGACGGCCTGAGCAAAGTGGTGGATTTCCATCTGCAGGAAGGCACCAACGCAATCGTTGCGGTCGGTACCACTGGCGAGTCGGCAACACTCGAAGTCCCAGAACACATCGAAGTGATCCGGCGGGTTGTGGATCAGGTGAATGGTCGCATCCCGGTGATCGCCGGTACTGGCGCCAACTCAACGCGCGAAGCGGTCGAGCTGACCGAGAATGCTAAGGCCGCTGGCGCAGATGCCTGCCTGCTTGTCACGCCGTACTACAACAAGCCGACTCAGGAAGGCATGTACCTGCACTTCCGCCACATTGCCGAAGCGGTAGCGATTCCGCAGATTCTTTACAACGTGCCCGGGCGGACCGCGTGCGACATGTTGCCAGAGACTGTAGAGCGCCTTTCCAAGGTCCCGAACATTGTCGGTATCAAGGAAGCCACCGGAGACCTCAAGCGCGGGCAGGAAGTGCTGGATCGGGTCGCCAAAGAGTTTCTCGTCTACTCTGGCGACGACGCAACCGCAGTTGAGCTGATGCTTATGGGCGGCAAGGGCAACATTTCGGTTACTGCGAACGTCGCGCCTCGTGCAATGAGCGAACTCTGTGCCGCTGCCATCGCAGGCGATGCTGAAAAAGCCCGCGCAATCAATGCGCTGCTGATGCCGTTGCACCAGAAGCTGTTCCTTGAAGCCAATCCCATACCGGTCAAGTGGGCGCTGCACGAAATGGGCTTGATGTCGGAAGGCATCAGACTTCCGCTGACCTGGCTCAGCCAGCAATACCAGGAGCCGCTGCGCGAGGCAATGCGTCAGTCCGGCGTAATCGCCTGAAACGAACATTCTGGTGTACGGGTTTATTAATGAAGGAACACGCATGAAGCGACTGGCCGGACTCTCGACCCTAGCCCTGATCATCTCTGGAACCAGTGGTTGTGGCTGGTTGTGGGGCGAAGATGGGTATTTCCGCGACCGTGGCAGCGATTATCTGCAGGCTCGCCAGGTCACGCCGATGCAGGTTCCAGCCGATGTGGAACTGCGCCCGATCGAGCCGCTGCTGCCAATTCCGCAGCAGGTTGCTGACAGCCGTTCTACCGGCGACTATGAGGTGCCACGCCCGCAACGTCTCGTGGTTGCCGAAGAAGCCAGCGAGTTCAGTCTGCAGACTTCTGAAGACGCACGCTGGTTGGTCGCCATGCGTCCAGCTACCCAGGTCTGGGCCGCGGTACGGCAGTTCTTCACCGAGCAGGGTTTCCAAATCGCAGAAGAGCGCCCGCAAACCGGCGAATTCGTTACCGCATGGCAAACCCGCGATCAGCTGGCACCCGCTTTGGTTCGTGACCTGGGACTGGGCAATAGAGAAGTGCGCGTCCGAGTGCGTATTGAGCCCGGCGTACAGCGGGACACCAGTGAAATCTATGTGCTCAGCTTGCAACGACCCGCTGGCAGCGCTGCCGACGTCGCCTGGCCAGAGTCGAGCGTAAATGCTGAACTCGATCGGGTTCTGCTCGATGAACTTCAGGTTGGCCTGACCAGAGGGGCAGAGCAGGGCGGTTCGGCTTCGCTACTGGCCGAGCGCGAATACGATGCGCCTAGCCGTGTCACGCTCACCGAAGCCGGTAGCGGCAACCCGATGCTGCAGCTCGATACCGACTTCAACCGCGCATGGTCAAGTGTAGGCCGAGCGCTACAGGCAAGCGATATTTTGGTTGAAGACCTTGACCGCAGTCTGGGCGTTTACTACGTCAATCTGGCCGAAGGCGCAGCCAATCCTGAAGACAAGCCAGGCTTCTTTTCTCGTCTGTTTGGCGGTACGCCAGACCGTGACGAGCTCGACGCGCGTGCCGAGCGGTATCAGCTTCGTGTAACCGATGCTGGTACCAACGTTCAGGTCACGGTCGACAAAGACCTCGATACCGTCGCGCCTGCCGATGTTGCGCGTCGCGTGCTGAACATGCTCAAAGACAATCTGAACTGATTCGGCGAAACATTCGGGTGCCAACCTGCTCAGGCGAAACCAATGGTTTCGCCTGTTTCGTTTCAACGAAGACCGTGCCATAGCGAGCCGAACCGCGCTTGCCGCTGCGATAAACATGAGAACTCCCATGACCACTGCAAACGCTTTAAGCCTGAAGAAGCTTTATTCCGGCAAGGTCCGCGACCTGTATGAAATCGACGACACTCGCATGTTGATGGTAGCGACCGACCGGCTTTCGGCGTTCGACGTGATTCTGGCCGAACCGATTCCAGACAAGGGCAAGATCCTCACCGCCATCTCTAACTTCTGGTTCAACAAGCTCGGCGGTCTGGTGCCAAACCACTTCACCGGCGACAAGGTCGAAGACGTTGTGAGTGCTCAGGAGCTGCCACTTGTCGAGGGGCGGGCGGTAGTCGCCAAGCGCCTCAAGCCGGTTGCGGTCGAGGCGATCGTACGTGGGTATATCGTCGGTTCGGGCTGGAAGGAATATCAGAAGAGCGGGACTGTCTGTGGCATCCAGCTACCAGCGGGCTTGAAAGAAGCCGCCAAGCTGCCGCAGCCGATCTTTACGCCTTCGACCAAAGCCGCTGTTGGAGATCACGACGAGAACATCTCCTTTGAGCAGTGCGAGGCGATCATCGGTAACGAGCTGGCGGCTAAGGTCCGTGATACGTCGATTGCGCTCTATAGTGCAGCCGTTGAGTACGCGGCGACCCGCGGCATCATCATTGCCGATACAAAGTTCGAGTTCGGCCTTGATGAAAATGGCACCCTGACTCTGATGGACGAGGTGCTTACGCCCGATTCAAGTCGATTCTGGCCTGCCGACAGTTACGCCGAAGGCAGCAATCCGCCGAGTTTTGATAAGCAATTCGTACGTGACTGGCTCGAATCCACCGGTTGGAACAAGGAGCCGCCGGCTCCGCCTGTCCCGGCCGAGGTCGCTCAGAAGACCGCCGACAAGTATCGCGAAGCGCTGACGCGTTTGACGGCTTAACCGTTCGTTACTGATCGGGGGCGATCTGCGCCGCATGCCGCCCTGACGGACGCAACGCTCTGAATAAATAGAAAAAAGCAGCGCCGTGGGGGTTCGACAATCGTTTCTGAGCTGCTATGATGCGCGCCGCTGGAGAGATGCCGGAGTGGCCGAACGGGACGGATTCGAAATCCGTTGTACCCTCGCGGGTACCTAGGGTTCAAATCCCTATCTCTCCGCCATTACGTATCGCCAAAACCCCTGAAATTCTTCGAGCTTCAGGGGTTTTTGCGTTTCTGGCTGAGACCACCATTCCCGGTTTGAATGGAGCAGGTCGACAACCAGGTGCAGCGTTTAGTTTGGTCAAAGGGCACGGCATTAACACAGCCGTTCGCTCCCTGTCTTAGTTTGCCTCGCTGCTGCGCCGACATCATCATGTAATTCAGTGTTGGCGAGTGTCCGCTTCGTCATGCTTTTTACGGTCGTCTCCGTGAGCGTTTTCGATGGTGTCGTCGTTCAAGCGTGGCTGCGGATCTTCGCCGGTAGGGTTTTGGTAACCATGCGCGCTCGCCTCGTTGTCGAGGTCTTGCTCGGTCTGGATATTGGCATTTCCCGACTGGTAGTCAGTCGTTTCCTCGGCGGCTGATGCGGTCGTTGTCAGCAAGGCCAGCAAAACTGATGCCGTGATGGTCGAGATATTCATTGCATGCCCCTCCAAAGTTTATGGTCTATCTGTCTAGACTGGCGGTGCCCGTCGTTTGTTCGGGCTTGTACCGGCGCAGCGCCGAGCGGGTTATGGGTGTAAGTGATTTATTAGCGAGAAGATACAGGCACCCAGTCGGCTAAGTGCTGTCCCAGCATGGGACTGACAACGAGGCGTTACATGATCGATTGGTTGATGAAGAACCAGCAGCTGATTTCGTTGCTGATCTCTTTAAGCACTTTGCTGGTGTGGATGTTTTATGCACACCTGCTCCTGCGAAACTTCAGACGGCAACGTCAGCCGAGCCTGCTCATCAATCGAGGTGCAGGCAAAGGGCTTGGCTCGCTGTGCCTGATATCCAACATGAGCGCCGAGCCGATGTTCATCAATCAGCTGCTGGTGTGTATCGAAACGTCTCGTGGCACCTTGTCGGTCGATATCACCGATATCCGCCAGAGCATGGATGATGATGTGCCTCCCGACCTCGCCATCCACCAAACCACCCACCAAGGTCCTCTGAGCAGCGGCGATTTCATCCACGTCGGTACGTTCCAAGGCATGGTGCGGCGTGTCGCCGAGCTAAACGGCATTGAGCTTCAAGGGCATCAGCCCGTTGGCGACTGGCAGTTTCACACCCTTGAAATCCGTGCGGTGGCGTTCTACGGACCGGAGCGCCATCCGCTGGGGGTATTGCGTCGCTTCTGCCTGGGCGACCTCACTGATCCAGAGTGTCGTCTGGTTCCTGAAAGCCCATTTACCCATCAACTGACGTCGTGGCGGGACCGACGGCGGGTACGCGCCTGGTTATCGGAAGGCCTGAACGATTAACCCGAAAATTCGCATCAGCTTAAGCAGGGTGGAACCTTGCCTCGTTTCGAGGGTCCACTTGTAACATTGCGTTTCTGCAATGTAGCGATACGTCCGATTAATAGTGGTACGCACCGCGCAGCGGGACATCGCTGACGTGAAGAGTGATTGGTCAGCCTGGCTTCGGCTAGGCTGCGTTTTGAAGGGAATCGGTCGTGGAGATCAACCGCGTAAGCGCAAGGGACGTTAGCGACGAGCATTATGAGCTAGTCGTCATCGGGTCTGGTTTTGGTTCGAGTTTTTTTCTTACCGAAGCTCTGAAGCATATCACCGGTCGGGCATTGATTATTGAGTGGGGCGATTTTCACCCCTGGGACTGGCAGATACAGACCCAGAGCAGTTCGATCATCAAGCCGGAGTCCACCTACGACAATCGGGGCGAGAAGCCCTGGAATACAACCATTGCCCTTGGTGGAGGAATGAACTGCTGGTATTCACAGACGCCGCGTTTGCATCCCAGCGACTTCGCCATTCGGACGCGATATGGGGTCGGCAATGACTGGCCGTTGAGCTATGCCGAGCTTGAACCCTACTACTGCCAGGCCGAGCAGATCATGTCGATCGCTGGCGACCCTGACATGACCCGCGTGCTGCCACGCAGCCAGCCGTTCCCTCAGCCTCCGCACAAGGGCTCCTCCATCGATATGCTGATGAAGGAGGCTATGCCCGACTATCACTTCATTATGCCGACCGGGCGCGCGAGGGTCGCGACCGGTACCCGTGGCGTCTGCTGCGCCAATGCCACGTGCAACCTCTGCCCAATGAACGCCAAGTTCACCGCGCAAAACGGCTTTGCCGAGCTGTACCGTCACCCCAAAGTTGATGTGTGCCTGAAAACGGAAGTACGAACGCTCGAATACCAGGGCAATACCATCAGGGGCGTGACGATCCGCTCTGAGGGCAAGGAATTCAAGGTATTCGGAGATCTCTTCGTGCTGGGCGCCAACGCTATTCAAAGCCCGGCGATCCTGCTTCGTTCGGATATCAATATTGGCGAAACCGGAATGGGCTTGCACGAGCAGGTGGGAGCCAACGTCGAGGTGTACCTCGATGGCCTGGGCAATTTCGACGGCAGCACCATTACGACCGGGCTTAACTACTCGTTATATGACGGTGATTTCCGGAAGGAACACTCAGCGTGCCTGGTCTATTTCGAAAATCGTTGGCCCTATGGACTGCGTCCGGAGCTCGGTCGGTGGAATCAGACCTTGCCGTTGATGCTCGTCAGTGAAGACCTGCCTAACGTGGAGAATCGGGTCGTTATCGACCCACAAAGCGGGCAGCCCATCATCGATTACCGGGGTGAGTCGGATTACGGCATGAAGGGGGTCCAGTACGGTCTGGATAGTCTGGAAAAACTGCTATCGCCGCTGCCGGTTGAATCAATCAACTTCAGAGAATGGCGTCTGACCGAGTCACATGTTCAAGGTACGCTGCGCATGGGGCACGGTGATGACGGTTCGGTCGTGGATGGGCATATGGTGCATCACAAGATGCGTAACCTCGTTGTGGTGGGCACCGCGACCTATCCGAGCTGCTCGCCAGCGAATCCCAGCCTGACTGCCGCAGCCTTGTCCATCCGTGCTGCCGACCTGCTTTACAGCTAAGGATCGCCAATGAAACGTCGTACCTTGTTGATATCGTCCGCTGCCAGCCTTGGTCTGGTAGCGGTGGGAGCTGGCGCCTGGGTTTATGAGGACCGTCAGGTCTTTATCCCGCACCTACTGCAGCGCCTGGTGGGAACCTTCCAGATGGACGATGAAGATCAACGCAAGTTTGTCGATGCCATGGCTGGCCACTACGGTTCGGAGAAGCTGACTGCGCTGATGGGGCTCTACAAAATCCGCCAGCAAACCGGCGTGGGAACGCCCTACACGGATCTTCGGGTCGACAACTTTGAACGCCGGCTGCTTACCGACTTTATGGTTTCGACTGATTTTCTGCGGCAGCAGAATAAGCCCAACCCGAAGGTCAGCTTTATCGGCTACAGGTTGCCCTGCAGCAATCCCTATGCCCGGTTCGAGGGCTTGACCTGACGCGATGGCGCGCTCGGATGCGAAGTGTGACCGGGTCCCTGGCTATATTCCTCTAACGTGAGGGCGAGCGCGGATAGGGCGCCACTTGATCCACCGCACGCGGAGGTCTGTTCATGCGCATCGCAATCTTCAGTACCAAGCCCTATGACCGCATCTTTCTTGACAAGGCAAACCAGGCACACCAACACGAACTGGTTTATCTGGATGCCAGGCTCACAGCGGAGACCGCTCCGCTAGCAGCGGGTTTCGCAGGCGTTTGTGCGTTCGTCAATGACAAGCTCGACCGCGAGGTGCTGCAGCACTTACGCGCGAACGGTACGGAGCTTGTGGCGCTGCGGTCAGCGGGTTTCAATCATGTAGACCTCGCCGAAGCCCAGCGCCTTGGCATGACGGTGGCGCGTGTGCCTGCATACTCGCCGCACGCGGTCGCGGAGCATGCTGTAGCGCTGGTGATGGGGCTAAACCGGATGACCCATCGCGCCTATAACCGCGTGCGTGAAGGCAACTTTTCCCTTGATGGCCTGCTCGGTTTTGACTTGTTCGGTAAGACGGTGGGCGTGATCGGGACCGGCAAGATCGGCCTGATCTTCGCCGACATCATGCATGGGTTTGGGTGCAAGGTATTGGCCAATGATCCCTTTCCCAGCGCCGACGCCAAGGATTTCGTCAGCTACGTGCCATTAGAAAGGCTGCTGGGTGAAGCGGACATCATTTCGTTGCATTGCCCGTTGACGCCGGAAACCCACCACCTGATCGATGCTGACGCGATCGAGCAGATGAAGCCCGGCGTGATGCTGGTCAATACTGGCCGGGGGCGAGTGGTCGATACGCGCGCGGTCATCGAGGGGCTCAAGAGCGGGAAAATCGGTCGGCTGGGGCTGGATGTGTACGAAGAGGAAGAAAACCTGTTCTTCCAGGACCTCTCACTGCGAGTCATCGGTGACGACCTGTTCATGCGCCTGACGACTTTTCCCAACGTGTTGATCACCGGGCACCAGGCATTCTTCACGACTGAAGCGTTGACCAATATTGCCGAGACCACGCTGGCGAACATCAGCGCGTTCGAGCACGGGAGCGGAACCCTGCATCGTGTGACTATCGACAAGCTGGCGTGACCTCTCGGCTCGCTTTGGCGGCCTGTCTTGCTGGTCGAGGCGATGCCCTGGCCAGATCAGCTCGGGCTTGTCTCGCTGATCAACATCCCGCATGCCACCTGGTAAACCTTGTTCCCACGACGGATCGTCAGCGGCGCTCTTTCCGCAATCACCGCGCCGCTGTCGAGCATTCTTTCGATGTGGGTGCGCAGTTGATGGTATTGCCTGGTGTATTCCCGATGCATCTGGGTCTGTCCTCTCTGCCAGCTCGAATTGTTAGGCGTAGCGATGGTATGACTCGCCAGAAACCGATTTGTCCCCGGTTAACTCAACGAGCGCCTGCAGGCTGATCGCCAAGGCTTTGTTGCAGCGTTGGTCTTCGTCCAAAAGGCAGTAGGATCACAACGCTATAGCAACCGCTAAGCTTTACGTCGGTGAGCCAGAAGCATGAAGGAACAAGGGTTGGTCCAGTGCTGATCGCGAGGCGTTTTCCATTAAGTATCGGCCCGGGTGAACGTTAAGGCCGACAGCCCTTCTAACATCCTGATACATACCGCGCTGCATGTAATGAAGGAGCTGGGCTATGGCAATTTTGCAGTTACGCAAACGCGTACCCCTCGCCGTCGTTATTTCCTGCATGCCATTGGCAAGCCAGGCCGATCTTTATTCGCTGAAGATAGAAAACGACGTTTTCGCAAACGACGACGGTCATTACACAAACGGTTTTGAGCTGATGCGTTCGTTCAAACCCGACGCCGATCATTGGTCCAGACGGTTCGCAGGGGTGATGCCAGGTTGGGAGGTGGAAGAGGTCGACAACGTCGCCTACCGGCTCGGTCATCAGATCTATACGCCCGACAATATCAGACGGGCAGCGTTGATCGAAGACGACCGCCCCTATGCAGCGCTGCTGTTTGCCGGTGTGTCGATATTCTCCGATGACCAGCACGATGGTTGGCGCGGCGCAAGCGGCCTGCATCTGGACGTCGGAATCGTCGGGCCCGCCGCGGGTGGCGAAAAAATTCAGCGGCAAGTTCATCAGTTTACTAACAGCGACGAGCCGCGTGGCTGGGATAACCAGTTGCGCAATGAGCCTTTCGTCAACCTTGCGTTCCAGTACCGCTGGTGGAAGCAGCAGCGGCTCGGGGGGCTGGAGTTCGAGTACGGACCCAGTGCCGGCTATGCGCTAGGTAATCTCTATACATACGCATCTACTGGGTTCGGGTTGCGCATCGGGCAGCGGCTCGACCGCAGTTTCAGCATCCCGGCGGTGGCGCCTGCGCAAAGTGGCAGCATGTTCTTCGATCAGGGTGGTGGGTTCGCCTGGAGCCTGTTCGCCGATGCAGAAGGTCGTTACATGGCGCAGAACATGTTGCTTGAGGGCAATACCTTCAAGGACAGCCACTCGGTGAATCCGAACGAATGGGTAGGGGATGTCAAAGCGGGCGTCGCGCTGACCTGGAACAGTTGGCAGTTGGCCTTTGCCAAGGTCTGGCGCAGCCGCGAATTCAATGCTCAGAACGAGCATGACGAATTCGGCTCGCTGACGGTGTCGACCTGGTTCTGAGGGTAATGAGAAGGGGGGGTGCAAGCGCACCCCGTGGGTGCTGCGCTTACTTCTTGGTCCAGCTGCCGTTGAGCATAATGATCTGGCCGGGTGGGGTTTTTTCGATGGCTTTCTTGCCGGCAATGGCTTCGACGTCACTGACGCTGATGCCATTCTTCTGGGCCAGACGATGGTATTCAGCGCGCCGCGCCTGGTTGATCTGACTGGCGATCTCTTCTGCCTGACCGCTGCTCTGCACGACCCCGAGATAACCGTCGGGCCTTTCGCCGAGCAGGCCGCTGGCCTTGGCCTGGCCAAGGGCTGACATGGCTTCATTGAGGGACATGGCTGTCGCCGGCAGGGTCAGACACAGCGCCATGAGGAGTGTCCCGAGTTTCAGATAGGTTTTCATAAGGCTCCTCAGAACAGACCGCTGTCTTCGTTGATGATCGAGTCGAGCTGCTTGTCGACCTTGATATAGATCTCGTGCTCAATTTTGACGTTGAGGTTGATATTGATCGGCTCGTTGGGCACCGCCAGCTCAACGCGTGGCGTACAGGCGCTGGCCAACAGGGCCAACGCCAGAATGCTAATGGGATGGCACAGCCGCATGGGGTCGTTCTCCTGGTCAATGTCGTCGCTACATTGCCTCATCTCAGGCGCTCCTGCACGCGCCGTTGAATGGTCTCGCTGACGCGATCGGACAATTGCAGACTGGTTAACAGGGCCGGGATGTCTTCTTCGAGGTTGATTGAGAAGTTGATTGGGCGCCCGCCTTCGAGGGCCGGATTGCGCCCGTGCAGCTTGAGCCCAAGGTTAAGCGTACCGTCATCGGCGTAATGTACATCGCTGGCGAGCAGATCGTAATGGAAGTCATCCAGCGCTTCGGTGACCAGACGCATCGCCGGGTTGGCCTGGCCCAGCGCCTGTATTTTCGGCGAGCGGAATTGCAGCGCGCCGCCGGGTTCACGCGCCTTTAACGAGCCCTGTTGGATGCTGATCCCGGCTTCGCCGCGCTGCACCTGCAATTGCCCGTCGATCACGCCCGTGCCGCTCAGCCCTTCTGCCGGATACGCCTCGAGCAGCAAGGGCAACTGCAGGCCGCTCAAGTGGGCAGTAAGCTGCTGCGTGTTCGCCGTGAGGTCTACAGCGCCCGGCTTCAGCCATAGGCGGCCGCCCAACAGACGGACTTCGGCGATGTCCCAGGCCAGGCGGCCCTGAGCGAGGCTGTCGACTGGACCTGCAAACTCGCCCTTGAATTGCAGCGGACCAAACGTGAAACCGGGATTGGCCTCGCGCAACGTCAGCTCGGACACATCCAGTCGCAGCTGATCTCCCTTCAACGCAATCGCCAATTCAGTATCGAGGCCATTAAGCTCGGTGCGGTCATAAATGCCGCCCAGACCCTTGGCGCTGACCGTTGCCGTAGCAGCCAAAGGGCCCTCGGCGGGCAGGGAGAGTTGCGCTTTCCCCTGCAAGCGGCCGCTGATCAATTCCAGTACACGCGGCCAGTCGGCCAGCGTGGCGGCAAGCGGATTACCGGCTCGCAGAAACAGCTCGGGCAATCGCAAATCGAGACGAGTTACACGGTTGGTCAGGTTATAGGTGAGTGCCAAAGGCAGGGTAAGCCCCGCATCATTGCCCAGTGGTCCATCAAGCGATATCCGTTCCAGGTTGCCGTCGAGCGCGCCGCTCCAGCGCCAGCCTTGAGGGCGCAGAGCCGGCTGATTGAGTTCATTGACGGCTAAGGCTGTGTTGCCTTTGACCGCAAGTCGCTGGACCTGGCCTTCGGTAAAACCGGCGTCGACACCGAGCCCAGCGAGGTCCACCTGCAGCGTGTCAAGCGTGATGTCTGGCGTTGCGCTCAGGCTGTTTACCGTCAGCCTTGAGCCCTTTTCAACGCGTATGGATGCGCCCTCCCGGGAGGCTTGACCGTTCAGCCGCAGGTCCGCCTCGACTCCCTTAAGCCGGATGTCTGGCCCCGCCCACTCCAGGTTACGTAGCTGGAGGCGAGTTTTGTCGAAGGTCGCCTCGTAGGGCGGGACGGTTGTCAGCACAAGGTGCGTGTCGAGGCTGAGAGGAGAGGGGCCGCTTGCAGCCAACTGCATGTTCAAGCGCAACGCCTGGGTTGGCTCGGTCGCTGGCGCCGGGGTGACTGCGAGGCTTATGGCATTCGGGCGCAGCTGCGCGGGCCAATCCTCAAGCAGTGCGGCGCTCGGCTGCAGCGTAAGGTCGCTCGACAGGTCTGTCGGCACCCAGGCCCCGCTTTCGACACGCGCCCCGAGATCCAGCTGCCCTTGAAGCAGGCCGATGCCGACCACGGGCCAGGGTGCGGGTAAATTGACCGATAGCCTCAGCTCACCGTCCAGCGTTTGCCAGCTTTCAAGCGGCGTGTTGGCATCGAGCGCGAGCGCCCAGCCTGCGCCGATGCGCATCTGTTGGGGCAGTTTCGGAAGCGTCGGTGGGGTGTACGTCGTCCAGTCCCCTAGCCAATCCAGTAGCCAAGGCGCCTCCGGTAGCTCGTTCATGGCCAAAGTGCCTCGCCATGAGCTCGTTGCGCCGTTGGGGCTGAATTGGTTTTGTAGGCTCACCCGCTCGGCGTCGTCGAGAAGCAGCTGAACATCCAGGTGGATGTCTTTGTTTCGCTCATAGGCTTTGGTAAGCAATGCGAGGCGATGCGTCTCGTGCCGCAGCGTCACGCTCAACTCGGCAGGCAGCAAAGCGTCGCCGGTCAGCTGCCAGCGCATCTCGCCTTGTTCCTGGCAGCTGCCGCGTGCACAGGGCAGCGCTAAATCGAAAGA
Organism: Stutzerimonas stutzeri; assembly: GCF_051028275.1. Taxonomy (GTDB): domain Bacteria; phylum Pseudomonadota; class Gammaproteobacteria; order Pseudomonadales; family Pseudomonadaceae; genus Stutzerimonas; species Stutzerimonas stutzeri_AS. The sequence continues at coordinate 2,831,546 of NZ_CP069269.1, read as the reverse complement.
CGAGATAAGGCCTGTGCGGGGCAACCAGCGTGCCCAGTCCTCAAAGTCCTGGCGGCTGGGCAGCTCGAACGCGCTGTCCTTATCGATCTCGTTCGGCTTCGTCGGCCCGGTCTGCCATTCGAGGTGCAGATGATCGACCGCTAGCGTCCGAATGGGCAGCGGCTTTGTCCAGCTATGAATTGCCAGCGACACATTCTCGAGTTGCACCTTGATCTGCTCGCCGCTGTCCGACCGACGGAGTAGGGCGAAATGTCGCAGTCCAAGTCCCCGCGTTGACAGACGCAGCCCGTCGAAATCCAGTGCCTCGATACCCTGCTGATGCTTGAATTGATGCCAGCGATACCCACCGTACAAACCAGCAACCAGGACGATCAGTAGTACCGGCAGGACGGCCAGGAGGCAGATAGTGCGCAGCTTCGTCATCGTCCGTACTCGGGGTGGGTGGCGTCACAGAATAAGCTGGATGACATGCCGTTGCGATGGCATTGCCTTGGCGCAGCGCGATGACCTGTTGGCGTGCTTAAAGTTCCGTCGCGAACGGCTAAATACCACGAATCACGCTATTCGTGCGGTTTTGGCAGGGGTCGCGCCAAACTTGTGCACATCCATGCGTCGGCCTTGTCAAGCGCTTATGACAAACTGTCGCAAACCCTCCTAAACTATAGATCGAATAATAACTAACTGAAAAATATAGAGTTTTTCCAATGGCGAAAAAAACGCCAATCTAACTGGAAGCCCCTGATAATCGGGGCTGCGGAAATCTGTAACCTGTTTGTCCACTGAGTTATCCACAGGAATTGTTGATTAAAAATTTGTGTGATCGAGATCGTGTTTTTTCACTTTTTGCAAGTCTTTAACTCTTTTCAAAAAAGAGTAGAGTGCGCGGCCTTGTTCCCCCGAACCATTCGGTGACCATGAGAACGCGTCCTCTTGCCTCGACTTCAGTCGGGAGCACTTCATCCTCGCCGCGCCTGCCCATGCGTATGGCGTTGTGGCTGCTGGACAGCCAGCGTCTAGGGCAGACCAAGAGTGTCAAACGCATCGCCGGTCGGATGCTGAAGCAGCCGGCACTCGAAGGCGTAGTCGAAGCGCAGAGTCGCCTGGGACGGTTGCTCTGCCATGATTGCGACAGCCAGCGTGACCGTCGTATCGGTTTCGAGCTGCTGCGTCAGGCCGCACGGGCCGGTGATCGCCAAGCCCAGCTGGAGCTAGGTCAGCTCTATTGCGAGGGACAGCATCGTGAATTATCCAAGGCCCGTCACTGGCTGGAACAGGCCGCTGCGCAGGGCTCGGTCGAAGCCTCGCGCATCCTCTCGCGGTTGTTGGCCAAGCGCTAACGCCTGCACTGCAGACGCTCCGGACTGACCTGGCAGGGCTTGCTGGCTATACTGCCCGGCAATTCAGCCGGAGCCGTCCATGCCTCTTGATCCCTTGTTTCTATCAGTCGGGCTCGGGGCCCTCTGTGTAATCCTCGCTGTGCTAGCGGCGGTGTTGCAGCGCCGGGTGTCGCTGCAGCAAGCCGAGCGCTCACTGCTCGACGAGCGGCTGAGTCAGGCGGTCATGGCTCAGGAGGGGCTCAGCGCCCAGCTGGAGACCAGCCGCCAGGATCACGCCGACCTGCAGGAGTCCCGTGCGGCTTTGCAGGCCGAAGCGGCTGTGCTGCGTCGTGAAACCGAATGGTTGCAGGCTCAGCGCCTCGAAACCCGCGAGCTCCTCGACGACTTGCAGGCTGAGCGCGACGCCCAGCAGGCGGAGTTGCGCGCGTTGAGTGCCGCCCATGCAGCCGTTACTGCCGAGCTTAACGAACAACAGAAGACTCATGAGCAGCGCCTGGAAGATCTCCAGGGCGCCCGAGACGAGTTGCGGGCGCAGTTTGCCGAGTTGGCCGGAAAAATTTTCGAAGAGCGTGAGCAGCGGTTTGCAGACGCCAGCCATGAGCGCCTGGGGAAACTGCTTGATCCGTTGAAAGAACGCATCCAGTTATTTGAGAAACGCGTCGAGGAGAGCTATCAGAACGAGGCGCGCGAACGTTTTTCCCTCGCCAAAGAACTGGAGCGGCTACAGCAGCTCAACCAGCGTCTGGGCGATGAGGCGACCAACCTGACCCGTGCGCTGCAAGGGCAGAAAACCCAGGGCAATTGGGGGGAGTTGATCCTCGAGCGTGTGCTGGAGCACGCCGGCCTCGAAAAAGGCCGTGAATACCACACCCAGGTCAGCCTCAAAAGCACTGATGGCGAGCGTTTCCAGCCTGACGTGTTGATCCAGCTGCCAGGAGACAAACAGGTGGTGGTCGATGCCAAGGTCAGCCTCAAGGCTTACCAGGCGTTGATCGGCGCTGAGGACGAAACCAGCCGGGCGCTGGCGCTGAAACAGCACATTCTTTCGCTGCGTAATCACTTGAAGGGCTTGTCACTCAAGGATTATCAGCGTCTCGAAGGAGTGCAGAGCCTGGATTTCGTCTTGCTGTTCGTGCCTATCGAGGCGGCATTCGCAGCGGCGCTGCAGGGCGATCCGGAGCTGTTTCAGGAGGCTTACAGTAAGCACATTGTGATTGTAAGCCCGACCACGCTGTTGGCCACGCTGCGGGTGATCGACAGCCTCTGGCGACAGGAACGGCAAAGCCAGAATGCGCGCGAAATCGCCGAGCGCGCCGGGGCGCTTTACGACAAGTTCGCGGCTTTCATTCAGGATCTGGACGAAATCGGCGCGCGACTTCAGCAGCTCGACAAGGCCTATAACGGTGCGCGCAACAAACTCGCCGACGGGCGCGGCAATCTGATAAGCCGTGCCGAGCAACTCAAGCTGCTGGGTGCGCGTGCCAGCAAGCGCCTGCCCGCCGACTGGCTGGAGCGGGCAGGAGCCGAGACCCCGTTAGAAGCAGAGGACTAGTTGAGGCAGGGCAACCACAGCCTGGCTAGGCCGATACAAAAAAGCCCGGCCAGAGGCCGGGCTTTTTTGAAACTTTCAGGTTTACTGCTGTGTGACGCTCGCCAGGTTGTTGTTGCCTGATTGCATCACGTAAGCAAAATCCGTTGTGCCTGATTGAACGACATTAGCGACGTTCTGCGAGCCAATCTGATCAATCGAGGCTTCGTTCAGCGAGCCCGTTTGAGCAACAGTGATCACGTTGCCATCGCCATCCTGCATCGCAAGGGCATAGTTGTCGGTGCCAGACTGATCCAGCTCGGAGTTGTTGCCGTTGCCGTACTGGACGATTTCCGCCACGCCCAGGTCGCCGTCCTGATACACGTTTGCTTTGTTGTCGTTACCAGTCTGTTCAACGTAGGCGTCTGCGTTGGTCGCCGACTGAGTCTGACTGATAACAGTCGTGTTCATGACACCCGCCTGGATCACGTCAAGTATGCTGTTATTGCCGTATTGGCCAGTAGTCACGCCGTTTTCGCTGCCGTCTTGCTCGACGTAAGCTGTGTTGAAGTTTCCGCCCTGGGCCAGCACGGCGTCGTTGGCTGTACCTGTCTGAAATACGTCTGCGAAGTGATCGCCACCACCACCTTGCACCACGCGCGCCTCGTTCAGATCGCCTTCCTGATCCACGATAGAGTCGTTATTGCGAGAGGCTTGCAGTACCACGTCAACCAGGTTCTCGTTTCCAGTCTGGTAAATCGTAGAGGTTGAATCTACGCCGCGTTGGTTGGTGGTTGCATTGTTAGCGTTGCCATCCTGGTAGATGGACGTTGTGTTGCCGGCGTTGGTCTGATCCACCAGTGCCACGTTGGAGTCACCCGCTTGTTCCACCTCCGCGGTTTGAGAGGTGCCGGCTTGGTTGACGGTTGCCTTCTGCAACTCACCGTTTTGATCGACGGTGGCTTGGTTGCCAGCAGCCATTGCATTGACAGAAGCGGCAGAAATAACCAGGGCAAGCAGTGTCTTCTTGTTGAACATGGTGTAGCTCCGTACGAAAAAGGGGTAACCATCCTGTTCCCACTACCGACCCATACGGATCGGGGATTCTGTTCTAGGTGGCGCTTCGGGAAAATAGCCCTTGCCAGAACGGCGGACATGAACCGAACGGTTGAAATTGCAGGGCGGTCGATACTCATCCTGAAGGCACAGGCGTTGAAGCAACCAGCGCCCGGAGTCGATAGGGGGTAGGGATTCGCCCTGATTGCACGCCTGCAATGGGGATGGCTTAAGCCCGGCCATTTTGCGGCGCCGGCGCTTGAGCCTGAGCCGGCACAGCTCAGCGTCAGTTCAGCGGAACGTGGCGGCTCATCAATGCTCTGAGCGCTGCGGGTTTGACTGGCTTTGCGAGGAAATCCAGACCGGTAGCATGAATCGCTGCGATCAGTTCGGGACGGCCGTCGGCGCTGATGACCACCCCAGGAATTGGCTCGCCGAGGCGGGTGCGCAACCAGGCCATCAGGTCCGATCCCGTCTCGCCGTTGTCCAAGTGATAGTCAACCAGAACCAGCTGGGGTCGTACGTCTTCGCGCAGCAGTGCCTCGCATTCGGCCCGGGTGCCGGCTGTCCAGACCTGGCAACCCCAGCGCGACAGTAGGCTGTTCATGCCCGCCAGGATGCTGTCTTCGTTGTCGATGCACAGCACCTGAATGCCAGTCAGTGCGGTCTGCTGGGCTTCGCCGTTGACCTTGAGCTGCTTGGTCAGGTTGCTGGCAACCGGCACTGTCACACTGAATACGCTGCCCTTACCGGGCCATGAACGGACCGACAGCGGATGGTCGAGTACTTGGCAGAAGCCATCAGCGATCGCCAGTCCAAGCCCCAGTCCTTTCTCTGCACGGGTCTGGTGGCTGTCGAGGCGTTTGAACTCCTCGAAGATCACCCGCAGCTTGTCTTCGGCGATACCGGGGCCGCGGTCCCAGACCTCCAGGCGCAACGAGTCGCCCTGCCTGCGAACACCGAGCACGACACGCCCCTTGGCATAGCGGAAGGCATTGGTAAGGAAGTTCTGCAATACGCGCCGTAGCAGGCGTATGTCACTGTCGACCCGCAGCCGGCTGCCGTGCACCTTGAAATCGACGCCCTGTTCGGCCGCCAATACGGTGAACTCGGTGGTCAGCGTGTCGAACAGATTGGACAGGGGGAACGGGTTGCGGTCGGGGGTGATGCGTCCGTTTTCCAGGCGTGAGATGTCCAGAAGATCGGAAATGAGGTCTTCGGCCGAACGCAGCGAACTGTCCAGATGACGAACCAGATCCTGTGCTTCGCGAGGCAGGGCGTCGTGTTGGTGCGACAGCGCAGCGGAGAATAGCCGCGCAGCATTCAGGGGCTGCATCAGGTCATGGCTGACCGCCGCCAGGAAACGAGTTTTCGACTGGCTCGCGGCTTCGGCGGTGCTCTTTGCAGCGGAGAGGGCTTTGTTCAGTTCGGACAGCTCTTGCGTCCGTTCGCTGACGCGCTGTTCCAGACCTTCGTTGGCGTCCTTCAGTGCACGCTCGGCTTCCCGGTAGGCAGTGATGTCACTGAAGCTCATCACGAAACCACCGCCTGGCATCGGGTTGCCGATCAGCTCGACTACCCGACCGTTGGGGAAGGTTCGCTCCGATGTATGCGCTCGACCCTGGCGCATCCAGTACAGCCGCTTGGCCACATGAGTGTCGGGGTTGCCCGGACCGCACAAGCCACGTTCGGCGTTATAGCGAATGACATCGGCAATCGGTCGGCCGATATACACCAGCCCTTCGGGGTAATCGAACATCTCCAGGTAACGGTGATTCCAGGCGACCAGACGCAGCGATTGGTCAACCACGCTGATGCCCTGAGTGATGTTCTCGATCGCGCCCTGCAACAGGGCGCGGTTGAACTGAAGTACTTCCGAGGCCTCCCCGACGATCCGCACCACGTCGTCGACCTGCATGTCCCTGCCTTCCAGTGCGGCTTTGACTACCGCACGGGTCGAAGAAGCTCCCAGGACACCAGCGAGCAGCCGCTCGGTATGGGCGATCCACTGGCCATCGGCCTGCTGCTTTGGCGAGTAGTCGTGTCCATGGCGACGGGCGAAGCGCTGGAAACTAAGCTCCGCTCGCTCGGCACCGACGAAACGGGAGGCCAGCAGGAGCAGATCCTCCACCTGTACGGCGAGCAGGCGACGTGCGCCGGCAGCCGGCTGGATCTCCTGTCCGATGAAGCGGCTCGCCTGCCAGTGCTCGGCGACACGCGTCTGCGAAAGAATCGATACCCAGAAAAACAGCGTCGCGTTGCCGACAAGCGACAACGTGACGCCTAGGGTCAGTGCGCTGGTGTTGAACGGCAGGCTGGTGGTGTACATCCACTGCAGCCCAGGGAACATCTCCAGCGGCCAGCCCAGCAGTGGCAACACCAGTGTGTAGACCCAGATCAGCGCGCCCGCGGCGAGACCTGCAAATACGCCGCGGCGGTTGGCTTGCTTCCAGTACAGCGCGCCGACCATCGCCGGTGCCAGCTGGGTAAGCGCAGCAAAGGCGATCTGGCCAATGGTCGCCAGGCTCGCGCTGGAGCCCAGCAGGCGATAGCTGACATAGGCCAGCAGAAGGATCGCGACGATGCTGATGCGGCGCACCGAAAGCATCCAGTGCCGGAAGGCTTCGAAGGGCTGCTCGGCTTCCTTGCGGCGCAGCAGCCAGGGCAACAGCATGTCATTGGAAACCATGGTCGACAGCGCAACGCTGGCGACGATCACCATGCCGGTCGCCGCAGAAGCCCCTCCGATAAAGGCCAGCAGTGCCAGCGCGGGATGTGATTCGGCTAGCGGTAGGCTGATGACGAAGGAGTCGGGGCTGACGCCGCTTGGCAGCATGAGCTGACCTGCCAGGGCGATCGGAATGACGAATACCGCAGCGAGTATCAGATATAGCGGGAAAACCCAGCGGGCCAGGCGGAAATCACGCGGTTCGATGTTTTCCACTACTGTTACGTGGAACTGGCGTGGCAGGCAGACGATGGCCATCAGCGCGACGGATGTCTGCACCATCATGGCTGGCCAGTTGACCGTTTCCGCCCAGAATTCCGAGAGCTCGGGTGCATCATGGGCACGGTTGAACAGATCGCCAAAACCGTCAAAGAGGCCAAAGGTGACGAAGGCGCCGACCGCCAGGAACGCGAAGAGCTTGACCAGCGACTCGAAGGCGATGGCCAGCACCATACCGCGGTGGTGCTCGGTCACATCCAGATTGCGCGTGCCGAACAGAATGGTGAACAGTGCCAGCATCATGGAAACGATCAGTGCTGTGTCCTGCGCGCCGGAGCCGGCAACCGCTTCGCTATGGTTGCCGATCAGCAGGTTTACACCTAGAACGATACCCTTGAGCTGCAGCGCAATGTAGGGCAGCACCCCGACCAGGCAGATCAGCGTCACGACCACGGCCAAGGGTTGCGACTTGCCATAGCGCGCAGCGATGAAGTCGGCGATGGAAGTGATGTTTTCCTGTTTGCTGATCATGATCATCTTCTGGATGACCTGAGGCGCCAGCAACATCAGGAGAATGGGGCCGAGATAGATCGGCAGGAACGACCAGAGCTGCTCCGCAGCCTGACCAACCGCGCCAAAGAAGGTCCAGCTGGTGCAGTACACCGCCAGCGACAGGCTGTAGACCCAGGCTCGGGCACGCGGCGATAGCTCGCTGCGATGGCGATCGCCATAAAAGGCAATGGCAAACAGAACAGCCATATACGTGAGGGCGACTAGCGCAATCAGCCCACCGGACAATGACATGCGAACTCCAGTTACATAGGAAAAGCGTGCTTCGGTTTGGTCAATCCATCACGGCGGTCGAGCGGGGGCGGCCGGGCGACATTCACCTATGCAGGGGCATCCGAATCGCAGTTGGTGCGACCGTATCCCTGGATAATGTCCGGGCTGCTCAAAGTCGGCAGTAAGGTGAAGACCGAAGCGATTGCTCATTAAAGTTGATGGGTAAAGTTTCGCAGTAAAAGGGGGCTGAGTGTTGCGGCTGCGACCATGGTCGCATGGGCGGCTTGGTCGCAGCTGAGGCGGGCGCAGCGCCCATGCTAGACAAGCGTAGCAAGCGGGCCGCTGACATCAGGTGCGTTGGAGGCAGTTAGTCCCAAGCAGCGGCCGAGCCTTTCAGCATTCGCCGACCAGCCCTCAGCGCAGTTATGCCGGATCTGCTGTCTCTATTAGGTGCTAGCTGCTTTGCTGGTTTAGGCTTGCCGCCCCGCTTGAGCGCATGCCCAGGCAGCTGCTGCCGCTGATGCTTTAGGCTGCCGCAGAAACTTGGCGCCTCGTTTCCACCCTAGCTGGAGAATAAGTGATGTTCATGCCGCGTCCGGTCACCTTGCAGCGTGGAGCCCTGCGTCTGGAGCCGCTTGTAGAGTCCGACGTTCCGGCCCTCGTTGATCTGGCCGCTCTGAACAGTGACGAGTTGATCTACCTGAACGGGCCATTGCGTCCGGACTGGTATCGGCACGCGCTTACCGAACAGCTCGAAGGCCGTGCCGTGGTGTTCACCCTGCGCATGGCCGAGCGCATCGTCGGAACAACCCGTTTCGCTGATTTCGACCCGGTACTGCCTGCCGCCGAACTCGGCTGGACCTGGCTGGACAAGGCCGAGCATGGCAGCGGCCTCAACGCCTCGATCAAGTACCTGCTACTCAAACACGCGTTCGAAGAGTGGCAACTGGTGCGCCTGCAGTTGAAAACGGCGGCAAGCAACATGCGCTCCCAGCGTGCAATCGAAAAGCTCGGCGCGCAGCGCGAAGGCTTGTTGCGTAACCACCGCCGACTTGCCGATGGCCGCCTGGATGACACCGTGCTGTACAGCATCACCGACCGGGAATGGCCAATCGCCAAAAGCGTGCTGGAAGCGGCGGGGCGCTGAACCGGGCATTCGCGGCCGATCTTGGATCGAAGCCTTCAATCCATGCTTTCAGCCGTTGCAGACCTACCGACCGTCGCCGTCAGACCTTGAGTTGAGGTAATGTTGGGCCCCTTTGCGAACGCAGCGCCTGGGTTCATCAGCCTGTCTTCATCTTCCCCTACGCTCCGGCCTCGATGGCGGTACGTAGCTCGTTTTGTTGCGGTGTACAGCTAAGGAGCCCCGATGTCCCGCTCGCAAGAATTCTTGCACGGTTGCCGCGATATCCTGCCGCTGATTGTCGGCGCCATCCCTTTCGGCATTATTTTTGGAACCCTTGCCATTGGTGCAGGGCTGTCCGGCTGGCAGGCCATGGGTATGTCCGCACTGGTGTTCGCCGGCTCCGCGCAATTCATCGCGATAACGTTGATCACCGGAGGTGTGGGTGCTGCGGTGGTGTTGCTTACGACCTTTGTTGTCAACCTGCGCCATGCGCTGTACAGCGCCTCGATGCAGCCTTTCGTTCGACATCTGCCGAGCCGCTGGCGTGTGCCGCTGGCGTTCTGGCTGACCGATGAAGCCTTCGCAGTGATCCAGCATCGTTATGCCCGGGACGATGCCTCGCCGCACAAACACTGGTACTTCCTTGGCGCCGGCCTGACCATGTACCTGAGCTGGCAGCTAGCGACGCTCGCCGGTATCGCCTTTGGCCAGGCGGTGCCAAACGTCGCCAGCTGGGGACTGGACTTCGCCATGATTGCCACCTTTATCGGCATTGCCGTACCCATGATGCGTACTCGACCTCAGGTAGCATCAGCGCTCGTGGCAGCTGTCGTCGCGCTATTGACTTGGGAATTGCCCTACAAGCTCGGGCTGATTGCAGCCGCGCTGGCCGGCATTATCGTTGGGGTCTGGCTCGAGCGACGGGCTGAGCGTCAGTTACAAGCGGAGGCGTGCTGATGCAGACCTGGATGCTGATCCTCGGGATGCTGGCGATCACTTTTCTGACTCGATACAGCTTTTTCGCCTGGCCCAATCTGCGCTTTTCTCGCTTGGTGGAGCAGGGGTTGCACTATGTGCCCGTCGCGGTGCTGACCGCCATTGTCGTGCCAGGCATGCTCATGCCCGCCGGCGAATGGGCAGTGGACTGGCGCAACGCTTATCTGTTGGCCGGGGTGCTATCGATACTGATCGCGGCCTTGACCCGGAATCTGCTGGCGACCATTGCCGGGGGATTGCTGTTCTTCTTTCTGTTGCGCTGGGCGTTCGGGCAGTTGCCGCTGTGACGCGCTGCCCAGTCCGTGATGCAGGCACGGCAGTGCTGTGCCTTTGCCGGGTCCTAAGGTCTCAAATAGTTGACGTCTTTTGCATGGAAGCGGATCGATGACCAAGCCTCACTCGCAATTCACCCTGTTCGGCAAGCGACGTTTCCTGCCGTTCTTTCTGACGCAACTGTCGGGCGCCTTCAACGACAATCTGTTCAAGCAGGCGCTAGTCCTGGCGATTTTGTACAAGATCGGCTCGAACGCCGACACCAGCCTGCTGATCAATTTGTGCGCGCTGCTGTTCATCCTGCCGTTTTTCCTGTTCTCCGCGCTGGGCGGTCAGCTGGGCGAGAAATACGCTAAGGAGCGCCTGATCCGAACGATCAAGGCCGGCGAAATATTCATCATGCTCGGCGGTGCGGCCGGCTTGTTATTGGGCAACTTGCCGTTGCTGTTGATCGTGCTGTTCTGCATGGGGACACAATCGGCGCTGTTCGGGCCGGTCAAATACTCGGTGCTGCCCAAGCTGCTTGAGGGTCACGAACTGGTTGGCGGCAACGCGTTGGTCGAGATGGGCACCTTCCTGGCTATCCTTGCTGGCACTATCACCGCTGGCGTGATGATGGCCAGTGAAGGCTACGCTCAATTGGTCGCCGGCAGCGTGGTGGCGGTAGCGGTGGCGGGGTATCTCACCAGCCGAGCAGTGCCCGCGACGGGCGCGTCCTTGCCGTCACTCGAGATGGATTGGAACCTGTTTCGCCAGACTGGCGCAATCCTGCGCCTGGGTCTGGGCCAGCGCCTCTCAGTGTCGCGCTCGCTGATCGGCAACTCATGGTTCTGGTTTCTTGGCGCGACCTACCTGACACAGATCCCGGCCTATTCGAAGGATCTGCTGCATGGCGATGAAACGGTCGTCACGCTGATTCTGACGGTTTTCTCGGTCGGCATCGCCCTTGGCTCGCTGCTTTGCGAGCGGCTGTCCGGCCACAAGGTCGAGATCGGCCTCGTGCCGTTCGGCTCCTTTGGTCTGACCCTGTTCGGGCTGTTGTTATGGTGGTGTTCGGGCGGCTTTCCGCAAGCTGAGATGCCACATGATTGGATGGCGTTGCTGGGCATCGGCCAGGCCTGGTGGATTCTCGCTTCGGTGCTTGGTATCGGTGTGTTCGGCGGCTTTTATATCGTGCCGCTGTACGCGTTGATTCAGGCGCGTACGCCGGAACACGAGCGGGCTAGGGTGGTGGCCGCAAACAACATCCTCAACGCGTTATTGATGGTCGCCTCGGCGCTGGTCGCTATCCTGCTGTTGAGTGTCGCCGGGCTGTCGATTCCGCAGCTGTTTCTCGTGGTCTCGTTGATGAACGTGGCAGTCAGCGCCTACATCTTCAGCATCGTGCCGGAATTCAGCATGCGGCTTCTGGTGTGGCTGCTCGGGCACTCCATGTACCGGGTGCGCCATCAGGGGCTTGACGCCATTCCCGAAGAGGGTCCGGCCGTGCTGGTCTGCAACCACGTGTCCTATGTCGATGCGCTGCTGATCGCCGGAGCGGTGCGCCGGCCCGTTCGCTTCGTCATGTACTACAAGATTTTCCGAATTCCGGTGCTGAACTTCATATTTCGCACGGCGGGCGCTGTGCCGATTGCCGCGCGGCATGAGGATGAGGCGACCTACACCGAAGCGTTCGAACGCGTCAGCCGCTACCTCAGCAATGGCGAAGTGGTGTGCATCTTTCCAGAGGGCAAGCTCACCACCAATGGCGAGATGAACGAGTTCAAGGCGGGCGTCGAGCGCATACTGGAGACGAATCCGGTGCCTGTGGTGCCGATGGCGCTGCGAGGGCTATGGGGAAGCTTCTTCAGTCGAGATCCTGCCAAGGGCTTTTTCCGGCGGATCTGGTCGCAGGTCGATCTAGTCGCCAGTTCCCCGGTTGCTCCCAGCGAAGCCAGCCGACAGTGGCTACAGGCGCTGGTTGGCAGGCTACGCGGCGACCGGCGCTGAGCGCAGCGGCCGTGTGGTCCAGGTGATCTTTGTGCGGTCTGGCGGATAGACCCCGGCGTCGCCGTCCCACGCAACCGTTTAGCGCGCATGTCGGGCAACTGGCGAGCGCAAATGGATCGGTCACGGCGTGTCAGGGTCGATATAGGTAAACCAGTGTGGAGGTGAGCATGGCCGACGTGTACAAGACTGAAACCATCAACCGCGCCGAGGTCGACTCACTCGATGGAATAACGGTACTGGACTTTGGCACCAACTGGTGCGGGCATTGCCGTTCTGCCGAGCCGCACATCGAACGGGCGCTTGCCGAGTATCCGCAGATCAACCATATCAAGGTCGAGGACGGTCCGGGTCGTCCCCTCGGGCGCAGCTATCGGGTCAAACTGTGGCCAACGCTGATCTTCGTTCGCCTCGGTCAGGAGCTGGCTCGGGTGGTACGACCGACCGACGCCAAAGTCGTGGCCGAGGCCGCTGCGCAGGCCACCGGTCCGCTAGGCGATTGATCAGAGAGTCACGCTGGGCCACGACGATTCCGGCGTGGCTCTAAACGCGCTACAGGTAAGGCTGGGCCGACGGCTTTAGGTGCCGGCCTGCACACGTGGAGCCTGACATGTCTCCGACTGAAAAACAGAAGATGCTCGCCGGCGAACTCTATAGGCCGGGCGACCCCGAGTTGCAAGCCGATCAGGCTGCGGCAAAGGCTTGGATGGTGCGTTATAACGCGGCGTTGGGCGAAACACCCGCCGTGCGTCGCGCCCTGTTGAGAGAACGCTTGGGAAGCGTAGGTGAAGGTGCCGTTATCCGCCCGCCGTTTCATTGCGATTATGGCTACAACATTCATCTTGGTAACGAAGTGTTCTTCAACTTCAACTGCGTGATTCTCGACGTTGTCGAGGTGCGCATCGGCGCGGGTACTCAGATCGGGCCGGCTGCTCAGATCTATTCGGCAGATCATCCGCGGAACGCACACGAGCGCCGTAGCGGCCTTGAGTTCGGCCGTCCGGTAGTGATTGGGGAAAACGTCTGGATCGGCGGTGGCGCGATCATCCTGCCGGGCGTAACCATCGGCGATGACGTTGTAATCGGAGCGGGGAGCGTGGTTACACGGAGTGTTGCAGCGGGGGCGACAGTCGTAGGCAATCCTGCTCGTAGTCGCTGAAGGATGTGAGGTTGGCAGCCGGCTCAAAGGCCGGCTGCCGGCCTGCTTACTGCTGGGTCACGGTGGCCATGTTGCCCGAGCCCATCTGCGATACCATTGCCGCGTCACCCATGCCGCTCTGGGTCAGCATCGCACGGTTGCCGTCGCCGCCCTGCATGACCTGCGCCAGATTGGCTTCGCCGGTCTGAGTCAGGCTGACTTCGTTATCCGATCCGTAGAGCTGCTGGATGTCGGCGATGTTGAGGTCGCCGCCCTGCAGCACGTCCACACGGTTGTTATCGCCATAGCTGGAACCGGTCAGCTCGTTGCCGTTGCCGGTCTGGCTAGCAGTGAGCAGGTTGTCGGTGCCGTCCTGAGCGAAGTCGATCATATGATCGGTGCCTTCCTGCGTCACGTAAGCCTCGTTGAACTCGCCGCTCTGCTGCAGCGAAGCAGCCTGCATGCTGCCGTCGAGCTGATCGACGATGGCATAGTTGTTATCGCCAGTCTGCTCGATGTTGGCGGTGTTGCTCTCACCAGCCTGGAAGATATCAGCAACGTTGGCGGTGCCGTCCTGGGAGATCGACGCGGTTTGCAGCGAGCCGCTCTGGTCGATGTACGCTTCGTTCTCCAGTCCGTTGGATTTGATTTCAGCACTGTGCTCAGCGCCTTCCTGCGTGACGGATGCGACCTGCAGATCACCTTGCTGGTCGATGTTGGCCATGGAATCATTGGCGTCCATCTGGTAGACGGTCGCGTCGTTGCCATTGCCTTCCTGGTTGACCAGGCCGTCGTTGCGTGCGCCGCCTTCCTGCCAGACCAGCGAGACGTTGTCGTTGCCTACCTGACGCTGTTCCGAAACGCTCAGTTCGGTGTTGTCCTGAATGGACTCGGCGAAGTTGTCATTACCGTCCTGGTCGATGACGGAGGTGCTCAGGTCAGCTGCAGTCTGCTCGGTGAACGCAGTGTTGAATGTACCTTCCTGGTACTGGCGAGCGCTGGCGCCGAAGGAGTCGTTCTGGACGATGCTGGCGTCGTGATCGTCGCCATTCTGCAGCTGGATCGCTTCGCTCTGCTCGGTCGAAGACTGCACGATGTCCGCACGGTTCAGGTTGCCAGTTTGCGTCTGCACGGCATCAGACAGGGTGGCCTCGGTCTGGGTGACCATGCCGTCGTTGCCCTCACCAGTCTGGGCCTGATAGGAAATGTTATCCAGACCGCCAGTCTGGGTCACTTCGACGATGTTGTCGTCACCGAGTTGATTCTGTTCTGCGCTGTTGTCTTGGGCATGAGCCTGGGTGGCCAGAATCGCGATGATGGCGGCTGCGAGGGGCTTGCACTTGAACATGTCGTCTCTCCATGGAATTGGGATGCGTGTCGCTCCTGACTGGTCGGCTGCGCAGGTCTGCTGGGCGGCGGCTACTACAGGTCAGTCCTGGAACTGAATCGATCCTAAATGCCCCTCGTGACAGATAAGTGTCGGTTCGCTTGGTCATCGACGTTTTTATGGCGAATGATCGTTGGGCGTCTTCTGAATCCGACTGGCGCGCCAGTTACCGCATTGCTCGACCGTGCCGCTACAGGTGGCTGGTGTGATAGCTGTAGCCAGGCGACTGGGCACACGATCACCTGCACGGACGTTTCCAAAAGAGATACCGCGTCGAGGTGGGTCAGCCCTATGTGATTTGCACAGCGGCTGTCCGACGCCATCTGCCTGATGGCTTCAATGACTGAGCTTCAGGCCAAGCAGGCCGATGCAGATCAGCAATACGCTACCCAGGCGATATAGGCTCATCGACTCGCCGAACAGTATGATGCCGGCGATTACCGTTCCCACCGCGCCTACGCCGGTCCACACGGCATAGGCCGTGCCCAGCGGCAACTCTTTCATGGCGAGCCCCAGCAGACCCAGGCTAGCGGCCATGGCTAATACGGTAAGTACAGTAGGGAGAGGGCGGCCGAAGCCGTCGGTGAATTTCAGCCCGACAGCCCAGCCAATCTCGAACAGGCCGGCAAAAAACAGAATGATCCAGGACATACGCACCTCTACAGGACGGTGATGAAGGGTGGGGCCGTCCCCGGTGAGTTTGTACAGCCTGAGGCCGTCCTCAGCGGGCACTATTGTCCACAGCATGGAGATCCTGGCAACTGGCCCGGATCGGTGGCGGGCTCAGGGCGCGTCGGGGCCGTTGTTGTCCTTCATTCTGCGATAGACCGTCGCCAGCAGCGCGCCTGACAGGTTGTGCCAGACGCTGAATAGCGCGCTTGGAACCGCTGCAAGTGGCGAGAAGTGAGCGCTGGCCAGGGCTGCACCAAGCCCCGAGTTTTGCATACCCACTTCGATCGAAAGCGTCTTGCGCTGCGCCAGCGGCAGGCCGAACAGCCGTCCGACCAGATAGCCGATACCGAGGCCCAGGCTGTTGTGCAGCACCACCACCGCCATGATCAGCAGGCCGGACTCAGCGATTTTAGCCTGGCTGGCGGCAACCACGGCGGCCACGATGATCACGATGCTGATTACCGATACCAGTGGAAGGATATCGACAACTTGGTGAACCCGGTTGCCCAACAAGCGGCGAGTGATCAGGCCGAGGACGATCGGCAACAGCACGATTTGCACGATGGACATGAACAGTGCGCCGAAGTTGACCGGTAGCCAGGCCGAAGCCAGCAGCCAGATCAAGGCCGGGGTTACCAGCGGAGCGAGCAGTGTGGTGACGGCAGTAATCGCTACCGATAGCGCCACATCACCGCGTGAGAACCACGCGATAACGTTGGACGCAGTGCCGCCCGGGCAGCAACCAACCAGTATCACTCCGACAGCTATCTCAGCAGGCAAGCCCAGTAGCTGGCAGAGCAGCCAGGCAAGCGCAGGCATGATCATGAACTGGGCACCGACACCCAGTGCGACCCAGACCGGACGGCGCGCGACTTCTGCAAAATCAGCCGCTTTGAGCGTCAGCCCCATGCCAAACATGATCAACCCAAGCAGAGGGACGATCCAGGCGGTGGCGGGCAGAAACCAGCTGGGCTGAAAGAAGGCGAGAACAGCGAAGAGCAGGACCCAGAGGGCGAAGGTGTTGCCGACAAAGCGGCTAAGAGCGGTGAGGGCGCGCATCGGGCTTACCTTGTAGTTATAAGAGGACGGGCGCCGTCATTCACGCCGACGACGCCCTGGCAGTTTAGATGCCCTGCGGAATTTCCTCGCCGCCCAAGGCTTCGAATAGCGCCGGGAGGAATTCCTTGAAGGTCAGCATCATCAGCAAAAAGCTGGCGTCTTGCTGACTGAGGTCGTCATCGCCGCCGTCCTGTTCGGCCTGATCCTGGAGAAGTTCTTCGAAGCGCAGGCGCTTGATCACCATTTTGTCGTCGAGCACGAAGGACAACTTGTCTTGCCAGCCCAGCGACAATTGCGTCACCTGCTTGCCGACATCCAGATGCTGCTGGATTTCGTCGCTGGTCAGATCCTGGCGCTTGCAGCGGACCACGCCGCCGTCTTCATGGGTGTCGCGCAGCTCGCACTCGTCGAGAACGAAGAAATCATCCGCTGCCTTTTGTGTCTTGACCCAGTCCGTCATGGTGGACGACGGTGCGATCTTTACGGTCAAAGGACGAACCGGCAGCGAGCCGATGGCTTCACGCAGGGTGGAGAGCAGATCTTCGGCACGCTTGGGGCTGGACGAGTCGACCAGAATCAGACCCTGCTCAGGTGCTATCGCTGCGAAGGTGCCGGACTTGCGAATGAACGCGCGTGGCAGGAAGGCCTGGATGATGTCGTCCTTCAGCTGCTCCTTCTCTTTCTTGTAGACCTTGCGCATCTGCTCGTTCTCGATCTCATCGACCTTTTCCTTCAGCGCGTCCTTCACGACGCTGCCGGGCAGGATGCGTTCTTCCTTGCGCGTAGAAATCAGCAGGAAACCCTGGCTTGCATGTACCAGCGGCGCGTCTTCGCCCTTGCCTAACGGCGCGACGAAACCATAGGTGCTCAGTTCCTGGCTGGCGCAGGGGCGGGCGGGCTTGGCGGCCAATGCGGTTTCAAGTGTCTCGGCATCAAAAGGCACGTTCTGGGTGAGACGGTAGACGAGCAAGTTGCGAAACCACATGACTATTGAAACTCCGGTAAAAACAAAGCGCGCATTATTCTCTTCTGGCGAACGCAGGCCAACCCTGCGCGGGAGCAATGCCGATGGAAACCACAAAAACGGGTGTGAAACAGAGGGGTTTCCTAAGTCTTTGTAAGTTCTTAAATTTTTTTTTCAAAAGGGGGTTGCCAAGGTCCGGATCCCTCTCTAGAATGCGCCCCACTTCGAGAGCAAACGGGTGATTAGCTCAGCTGGGAGAGCATCTGCCTTACAAGCAGAGGGTCGGCGGTTCGATCCCGTCATCACCCACCACTCGAGGTTTAGCGCAGCGGTAGTTCAGTCGGTTAGAATACCGGCCTGTCACGCCGGGGGTCGCGGGTTCGAGTCCCGTCCGCTGCGCCATATTTGCCGTCAAGGACCACTGAACGCCTTGATAGCTCGAAGAAAGCGACCTCTGGGTCGCTTTTTTTTCGTCTGTAATTTCTCTCTTTCACGTTTCGTGCGGCACTTCTGTACTTTGCACTGTCTTTACTTATTACCGCTGTGTGCTCGGTAGCCACTGTTTGAGCTCGCTGCTAAGCTCCGGCAATGTTTAGCACCACTTCTAATGGTAATAAGGAAACAGAATGAGACCTCAACGTTTGGCGTCAGCGATAGCTCTGGTTGGCCTGGTCCTGGCGGGCTGTGACTCGGAAACCAGCGCCAAGTTGGAAACGCCGGCGCAGAAAGCTTCCTATGGCATCGGCTTGAACATGGGTAAGAGCCTGGCTCAGGAAGGTTTGGCCGACCTGGATTCGACAGCTGTCGCGCAAGGGATTGATGACGCCATCGGCAAGAAAGATCAAAAGCTGACCGATGAAGAGCTGATGGAGGCCTTCGCCTATCTGCAGACCCGTGCCGAAGAGCGCATGGTCGAGATGAACAAGGAAGCTGTCGAAGCCGGCAAAAAGTTCCTTGAAGAGAACGCCAAGCGTGAAGGCGTCAAGACCACTGAATCCGGTCTGCAGTATGAAGTAATCCAGGAATCTGAAGGCGCTCAGCCGGGGCCGGACGACGTCGTCACGGTTCACTATGAAGGCCGCCTGACCGATGGCACCGTCTTCGATAGCTCGATCAAGCGCGGCACACCGATCGATCTGCCTGTCAGTGGTGTGATTCCAGGTTGGGTCGAAGGCCTGCAGCTGATGCATGTCGGCGAGAAATACAAACTGTACATCCCGAGCGAACTCGCCTATGGCGAGCAGAGCCCGAGCCCGCTGATCCCCGCTAACTCCGTTCTGGTCTTTGATCTGGAACTGTTGGGCATCAAGGGCGACGAGGAGAATGCAGCGCCTCCGCCAGAAGCAGTCGAAGAGGCTGTTGAGGCAGACGAGCAGTAACACCTTTGCGCGATCCGAACGCCCCGCAAATGCGGGGCGTTTTCGTTTTCGGCATTGCCTGAACATCTGAACGGGTTTGCCGGGTATGCGTTTTGTAGGGGAGAGTCCGCTCGCGGTCAAAGTTAATGCGGTTCGGCATAACGGTTGTGTCCGGTTCGCCAGCAAGCTGGCTCCTCCAGGCCACAGTCGGTAGGGCATGGGGCGTTGTTGGCGGATACAAAAAAGCCCCAGACAGAAGTCTGAGGCTTTGATATGGCTCCGCGACCTGGACTCGACTGCGTAGCAGAACGCGCTTCAGCGCGGCCCCGAAGGGGTGAGGCTTGCCGAATAACCTGGGACGTGGTCCCTGGTGCGAGTCCTGCGGATACAAAAAAGCCCCAGACAGAAGTCTGAGGCTTTGATTATGGCTCTGTCCCGTCCTAAATAAGGTTTACACCTTCTGCCTGCGAATTTGGAGAGTTCGATTGAGCAAGGTGTTAAGCGTACACAGCGTGATTATTCGCTGACCTTTAAATTGGCGGTGGTTGATCAGGTCGAAAAAGGCGAGCTGACCTACAAACAGGCTCAGCAGCGCTACGGCATTCAGGGCCGATCCACCGTTTTGGTATGGTTGCGTAAGCATGGTCGGCAGGATTGGAGCCAGGGGGCATCCATTCGAGCCGACAGGAGCCAAGCCGTGACCGATCCCAAAGACCTTACGCCTGAGCAACGTATCAAGGAGCTGGAGCAACAACTTCAGTTCACGAGTCAGAAGGCCCAGTTTTTCGAAGCCGTGGTCGATGTGCTGGAGAAGGATTACGGCGTCTCGATCGTAAAAAAGCGACCCGGCAAGTCCTCTCGCAAGAACAAATCCAAGGGCTGACCATCGTCAGGGCTTGCCAGTTTCTATCCATCAGTCGTCAGGCTTACTACAAGCGCAACCGTGTTGCTGATGAGCGTCATAGACAGGATGAACAGGTCGCGCAATATGTTCAGCGCATAAGGCTGCGCCAAGCGCGGATCGGTACGCGCAAGCTGCATTATCTTCTGCGCAGCCAGGCCAATGACCGCTTGAAAGTGGGGCGTGATCGGCTGTTCAGGATCCTGGCAGAGCGCCGGTTATTGATCCAGCCCAAGCGTGCCTATCACAAGACCACCCAGAGTTTTCATCGCTTTTATCGGCACCCAAACCTGCTCAAATCAGGGCCTGATCAGGTCAAGGCGAAAGCGCCCAACCACGTGTGGGTAGCGGATATCACATACCTGCCAGGTCGAAACGGCCCTCTGTATCTGAGCTTGGTCACTGATGCCTACTCACGAAAAATCGTCGGCTATCACGTCCATGAGGGCTTGCAAGCAGAATCAGTGGCGGTCGCGTTCCGGCAGGCATTGAAAGAGCGGCAGGGTAATCATGCACTCGTCCATCACTCCGACCGAGGAATACAGTATTGCTCGGCTCTCTACCAGGCGCTGCACAAGCGCCATGGCGTCCAGTGTTCGATGACAGATGGATACGACTGCTATCAGAACGCGCTTGCGGAGCGGGTGAATGGAGTTCTGAAGAACGAATTACTGTTAGCGAGTCCCGATGACCTGATACAGGCCAGATCGATGGTCAGCGAGGCCATCAGGATCTACAACACAGAGCGACCGCATATGGCCCTGAAATACAAAACGCCCGATGCAGTGCATCGAGCGTTCTAGATAACGCAAATCTAGGCGAAACAGGTGTAAACCTATTTCAGGACTAGACACTCCGCGACCTGGACTCGACTGCGTAGTAGAACGCGCTTCAGCGCGGCCCCGAAGGGGTGAGGCTTGCCGAATAACCTGGGACATAGTCCCTGGTGCGAGTCCTGCGGACTCAAAAAAGCCCCAGACAGAAGTCTGAGGCTTTGATTATGGCTCCGCGACCTGGACTCGACTGCGTAGCAGAACGCGCTTCAGCGCGGCCCCGAAGGGGTGAGGCTTGCCGAATAACCTGGGACATGGTCCCTGGTGCGAGTCCTGCGGATACAAAAAAGCCCCAGACAGAAGTCTGAGGCTTTGATATGGCTCCGCGACCTGGACTCGAACCAGGGACCCAATGATTAACAGTCATTTGCTCTACCGACTGAGCTATCGCGGAACAGCGGGGCGTATCCTAATGATAACTAAAGAGAAGTCAACCCCTTGGCGGTCACAGGACCTGGACGATGGCGTCGGTGACATGATCCAGATTTTTGTGGTTCAGCGCCGCTGCGCAGATGCGACCTGTACCGATTGCATAGACGCCGAACTCGACGCGCAAGCGCTCGACCTGAGCGGCAGTCAGTCCGGAATAGGAGAACATGCCGCGCTGCTTGGCAACGAAGCTGAAATCCTGCTTGGCTCCCTTATCAGCCAGCTGGCGGACCATGGTCAGGCGCATGTCTCGGATGCGGGTACGCATCTCGCCGAGTTCGGTTTCCCACATCTGGCGCAGTTCCGAACTGTTGAGTACGGCGGATACCACGGTTGCGCCATGCGTCGGTGGGTTGGAGTAGTTGGTACGGATCACGCGCTTGATTTGCGACAGCACGCGTGCCGACTCGTCACGGCTCTGGGTCACCATCGACAGGGCCCCGACGCGCTCACCATACAATGAGAACGACTTGGAGAACGAGCTGGATACGAAGAAGCTCATGCCCGAGTCGGCGAACAGGCGCACGGCAGCAGCATCTTCCTCGATGCTGTCACCGAATCCCTGATAGGCGATGTCGATGAACGGCACGTGATCATTGGCACGTAGAACGTCGAGGATCTGTTTCCAGTCGTCTGGCTGAAGGTCGACGCCGGTCGGGTTGTGGCAACAGGCATGGAGCACGACGATGGAGCGGGGCGGCAGATTCTTCAGGTCCTCGAGCATACCGGCACGGTCAATCCCATGGCTGGCGGCGTCGTAATAGCTGTAATTCTGCACCGGAAAGCCAGCGGACTCGAACAGTGCGCGATGGTTCTCCCAGCTCGGGTTGGTGATGGCTACGACTGCGTTGGGCAGCATGCGCTTGAGGAAGTCAGCGCCTATCTTCAGGGCACCGGTGCCGCCAAGTGCCTGAGTGGTCACCACGCGCCCCTCTGCAACCAGTGCAGAATCGGCCCCAAACAGGAGGCCTTGAACGGCCATGTCGTAGCTGGCGATGCCTTCGATCGGCAGGTAGCCACGAGGCGCATTCAGTTCCAGGCGCGCCATCTCGGCGGCAGCCACGGCCCGTAGCAGCGGAATTCGTCCTTCTTCGTTGTAGTAGACGCCCACCCCCAGGTTGACCTTGTTCTGCCGCGTGTCGGCATTGAAGGCTTCATTGAGGCCGAGGATAGGATCGCGGGGCGCCATTTCGACAGCGGAGAACAAACTCATGATGGGGAGGCTCGAAGAGAGGAGATGACGGATGCAGCACCCTCGCTTCGCGCTGAGGGCGGTGCGCAAACGGGGCAGGAGTATAGCGGGACTAGGCTTGCGTCGCGATATGCTAGGCCGTTTTTCTGTCGGTTTAAGCTCAGCGCAAGCCCCGGTTCATCATGGCTTCGTCTGCCCGTCGGTCGGGCACTTGATATCGCCGGGCGAGGCCGCATTGAGGAGGTTGGGGTTGCTGTACGCCACGACGCAGAACAGCGCGTAGGCACGTCTGGAAATACCGCATAGCGGCTCGAATGTTGAGCGTTCGAGTCGTCTCGCCATCTGAAGAGGTCGATATGTCGCAGTTCGAATTGGTCACGCGCTTCAAGCCAGCCGGAGACCAGCCAGAAGCCATTCGGCAGATGATCGAAGGCATCGAGGCCGGCCTGTCGCACCAGACGTTGCTTGGTGTCACGGGCTCCGGGAAGACGTTCAGCATTGCCAACGTGATCGCACACGTTCAGCGGCCCACATTGGTGCTCGCGCCGAACAAGACGCTGGCTGCTCAGCTGTACGGTGAGTTCAAGGCGTTCTTTCCGAACAACGCGGTGGAATATTTCGTCTCCTATTACGATTACTACCAGCCGGAAGCTTACGTACCGTCGTCCGACACCTTCATCGAGAAGGATGCTTCGATCAACGATCACATCGAGCAGATGCGGCTTTCGGCGACCAAGGCGTTGCTGGAGCGCTCCGACGCGATAATCGTCACCACGGTTTCGTGCATTTATGGCCTGGGTAGCCCTGAAACCTACTTGAAGATGGTGCTCCACGTGGATCGAGGCGATCGCCTGGATCAACGTGAGTTACTGCGCCGCCTCACCGGGCTGCAGTACACGCGCAACGAGATGGACTTCGCTCGTGCCACCTTTCGCGTGCGCGGCGATGTGATCGATGTGTATCCGGCCGAATCGGATCTGGAGGCGGTGCGCATCGAGTTGTTCGATGACGAGGTCGAGAGCCTGTCGGCCTTCGATCCGCTGACCGGTGAGGTTATTCGCAAGCTGCCGCGCTTCACCTTTTACCCCAAAAGCCACTACGTGACGCCGCGCGAAACTCTGCTGGACGCCATTGAAAACATCAAGGCCGAACTCAAGGATCGCCTCGACTACCTGCGTAGCAATAACAAGCTGGTTGAGGCGCAGCGACTCGAACAGCGGACCCGCTTCGATCTGGAGATGATCATGGAGCTGGGCTATTGCAACGGCATCGAGAACTACTCGCGCTATCTGTCCGGTCGAGCTCCGGGCGAGGCGCCGCCGACACTCTATGACTATTTGCCGGCTGATGCGCTGCTGGTGATTGACGAGTCCCACGTCAGCGTTCCGCAGGTCGGCGCCATGTACAAAGGTGATCGATCGCGAAAAGAAACCCTGGTCGAGTATGGCTTTCGTCTGCCATCGGCCCTCGATAACCGGCCGATGCGTTTTGATGAGTGGGAAGCGATCAGCCCGCAGACGATTTTCGTGTCGGCGACCCCGGGGCCGTACGAGGCCGAGCATGCGGGGCGTGTGATCGAGCAGGTGGTACGACCTACCGGGTTGGTCGACCCGCTGGTCGAGATTCGGCCGGCGCTGACACAGGTCGACGACCTGCTCTCCGAGATCAACAAGTGCGTGGCCAAAGAGGAGCGGGTGCTGGTCACCACCCTGACCAAGCGCATGGCCGAGGACCTGACCGACTACCTCGGCGACCACGGCGTACGGGTGCGTTACCTGCACTCGGACATCGATACGGTGGAGCGCGTCGAGATCATTCGCGACCTGCGCCTGGGCGTCTTTGACGTGCTTGTAGGGATCAACTTGCTGCGTGAGGGGCTGGACATGCCCGAGGTGTCGCTGGTGGCAATTCTCGATGCCGACAAGGAAGGCTTCCTGCGCTCCGAGCGTTCGTTGATTCAGACCATCGGGCGCGCGGCGCGTAACCTCAACGGCCGCGCGATCCTCTACGCCGACAATATGACCGGCTCCATGGAGCGGGCCATCGGCGAGACCGAGCGGCGACGCAACAAGCAAATCGCGTTCAACGAGGCCAACGGCATCGTGCCTCAGGGCGTGTTCAAGGATGTGAAGGACATTCTTGAGGGGGCAACGGTGCCAGGGTCGAGGAGCAAGAAACGCCGCGGCGAGGCTAAAGCGGCGGAAGAAGCTGCACGCTACGAGAACGAACTGCGCTCGCCGAGTGAAATCACCAAACGGATTCGTCAGCTGGAAGAGAAGATGCTGGCCTATGCGCGGGATCTGGAATTCGAGGCGGCGGCGCAGACCCGCGACGAGATTCACAAACTTCGAGAGCGTTTGTTGCAGGTCTAAGGCCTTGCTGCAGCTGCTTCGTATGATCCTGCGCGCATGACACGGGCGTGCTATCGGGTCGGTTCAGGCGAGCTTGTTTGCCCGAGGCCGGTGACCTGATCAGTGCGCGGCGCCGCCCTTGATATTCGTGGGCAGTTGTCGCGTCAACAGCACGGCCACCATGCTCACCGCCAAGGCGATACCGACGAAGTGGAAGGCGTCGTTGTAAGCCATGATCATGGCTTGCTGATGCACGATTTCGCTGATTCGTCCCAGTGCCGCCTGCTCGCTGCCCAATTGCTGGGTCAGCGTGGTCAGCCGCTCGGCCACTGCCGGATTGCCTGGGACTATGGACTCGCGCAAATAGTCGAAGTAGACCTTGCCTCGGCTGTCCAACAGCGTGGCGAGGAGGGCGATACCGATGGCGCCGCCGAGGTTGCGCAAGATATTGAAGAGACTGGAGGCGGAGCCCGCATCCTGCGGTTGGATATAGGCGGTTGCGATCAACGAGATGGTCACCATGATCATTGGTTGGCCGAGCGCACGGATGATCTGGATCGGATGGAACTGCTCACCTGCGAAGTCTGGATTCAGCGCACCGGAGGCGAAACTGGAGATGCCGAACAGGGCGAATCCAGCCGCGCAGAGCAGCTTTGGAGGGATGATCTTCATCAGCTTGGGCACCAGCGGAATCAGGAACAGCTGCGGAATGCCCATCCACATGATCACCTGGCCGATCTGCAGCGCGTTGTAGTTCTGGATCTGCGCCAGGTACAGCGGCAGTAGGTAGATGGAACCGTAGAGCCCAAGTCCCATGCCCAGGCTGGCAATGCTGGTAAGTCCGAAGTTGCGCTCGCGAAGGATGCCGAGGTTGATCAGCGGGTTAGGCCGCGACAGCTGCAAGGTCGTGAACAGGATCAGGCTAACGACCGCAACTGATCCGAGCTGCACGATCAGAGTGGACTCCAACCAGTCCTTGCGGTGCCCTTCCTCAAGAAATACCTGCAGGCAACCCAGCCCCATGGCCAGCGTGACGATTCCTGCGTAGTCAGTACTTTTGAGCAGCTCCCAATGTGGCGGCTTTTTTTCCAGGCCGTACAGCAGCCCCGCAATCATCAACAGCCCGGGCGGCACGTTGATATAGAAAATGTACTCCCAGCCCCAGCTCTCGGTGAGCCAGCCGCCCAGGGTCGGTCCGATCGACGGGGCAAAGGTCGCGGTGATCGCGAACAATGCCATGCCCTTGGCGCGATGGTGCTCTGGCAGCTTGATCAGTGTGAGGGTGAAGGCCAGCGGTATCAGTGCGCCGCCTGTGAAGCCCTGCATGGCCCGAAACACGATCATGCTTTCGAGGTTCCAGGCAAATGAGCAGAGCAGGGACGAGATCAGAAAGCCTATCGATACCCAGACCGCCAGCCGCCGCGCCGAAAGCAATTGGACCAGCCAGGCCGTGAGCGGAATCATGATGATCTCCGCGACCAGATAGGACGTGGAGATCCAGGAGCCTTCCTCTAGCGTGGCGGACAACGCGCCCTGAATGTCCTTCAGCGACGAGTTGGTGATCTGAATATCCAGCACCGCCATGAATGCGCCAAGCATGGCGCTCATCACTGCGATCCAGTCACGCCGGCTGGGCTCGCCAACCGGACGGATCAGCGCATCAGCGGCCACGGAGATCGACCTTCACGTCGACCGACATGCCGGGGCGGATACGGCCTTTGAGTGGGTTGTCAGCGTCGAAGGTCACTTTGACGGGGATGCGCTGAACGACTTTGGTGAAGTTGCCAGTGGCGTTGTCGGGCGGCAACAGGCTGAATTGAGCGCCGGAGGCGGGGAACAGGCTTTCGACACGACCTTCGATAGGCCTATCGGGATAGCTGTCGAAGGTCAGCTCTGCACGTTGGCCTTCCTGCATCCGGCCGATCTGAGTCTCCTTGAAGTTGGCCTGCAACCAGATCGCCTCGTCCGGAACAACGGACATTAAATACGCCCCGACAGACACATACTGGCCGCCGCGCGCCGACCGCTGACCAATAATGCCGCTGATGGGCGAGCGGATCTGCGTGCGGCTGAGGTTGAGTTCGGCTTGCTCGATTTCAGCTTGAGCGCTGGCGATTTGCGCTTGCAGGCGTCTGATGTCCGCTTCGAGGGCCTCGACCTGCTGCTGCTGAGCTGCCAGATCCGCTTGAGCTTTCTGCTGCTGGGAACGGGCGACCTTCGCATCGGCGGACAGCGTTGTGACGCGTTCGTCTGAGATGAATCCGGGTTTCCGTAGCGCTTCTACGCGTGAAAGATCCATCTGGGTGCGTTCTAGATTGGCCTGAGCCGCGCCGACCGATGCCTGGCTGGCGGCGATCGTGCTGCTCTGCTGCGCCAGGCGGCTGCGCGCCTGGGCGAGTTCGGCTTCCCGAATCGCGAGGTTGGCCCTGGCCTGTTCCTGTGCCAGACGGAAGTCACTCGACTCCAGCGTTACCAGCAGATCGCCTGGTTTCACGTGCTGATTATCCTGAACGTGAATCTGCTCGATACGCGCAGGGAGCTGAGTTGAGATACGCGTGATATCGCCCTGCACATAGGCGTTGTCGGTGTGTTCGTAGAAGCGACCGACTTGGTACCAGTGGGCGACGAACATCGCTGCCACCAGCAATACCAGAGCAATGAAGATGAACAGTCGGCGTTTCAGCTTGGCGGGCATATTGGTAGTCGTGGCCGGGAAGAAGCCGGGCAATCTACCAGTGTTCCAGCTCCGTAATAAGTGGTTACAATCGCTAAACTTTGTTGCGAAAAAGGAACAATGAATGGGGCTGGACGATGCCTTGATCTTCACCCGCGTGGTGGAGTGCCACAGCTTCACGCAAGCGGCGGCAAGCCTCGGGATGCAGAAGTCCACCGTGAGCCGCCGTGTCGTTCAGCTCGAAGAGCGACTCGGTGTCAGGTTGATTCACCGCACGACAAGGCGCCTACGACTGACTGAAGTCGGTCAGGCCTACTACGAGCGCTGCCGGCAGATCATGCTTGATTTTGCCGAGGCCGAGCAGACGGTGATGCAGCTTCAGCAGGCACCGACCGGTTTGCTTCGGATTACCGCCCCGATCGAGGTCGGTCAGTGGATTCTGGGGCGCGTACTAGGCGAATTCATGCGCCTTTACCCGGACATCAACGCTGAGGTGGAATTGGCGTCGCGGTACGTCGATCCGGTGGAAGAGGGCGTCGATATCGCCATTTCCGTTGGGCAACCGCAGGACTCGACATTGATCGCCCGGAAGCTGTTCGAAACCCATCGGCGATTCTGCGCGAGCCCGGGCTATTTGGCGCAGCACGGTGTGCCGAGGAGCGTGGAGGATCTGGTCTGCCATCGGGCGATCACCCTGTCACGCGACCCGGTTCGCTATTGGCCAATCGTCGAGCAGAACATCAGCTGCCGTCGTGTACTGACGTGCAACAACATTACGTTTGCCCGCGAGGCGGCACTGGCGGGTGTGGGTATCGCAGCATTGCCTGCCATGATTACCGCTCAGGAGGTGCGTGACGGCCAGTTGGTCGAGGTTCTCCCAGACGTCGACCTGCCGACTGGGGGGATCTATGCAACGT
Source organism: Stutzerimonas stutzeri (assembly GCF_051028275.1). Classification (GTDB taxonomy): domain Bacteria; phylum Pseudomonadota; class Gammaproteobacteria; order Pseudomonadales; family Pseudomonadaceae; genus Stutzerimonas; species Stutzerimonas stutzeri_AS. The sequence continues at coordinate 2,803,639 of NZ_CP069269.1, read as the reverse complement.
ACCCCTCAAGGCGATTTCAGGCGATGAAGGTCAGGGCGTTCCTCGATTTTCTGGTGCAATCGCTGCCAGTCGTAGAGGGCTGCCTGGTGGAGCCGGTAGAGGCGCGCCTGTTAACATCACGCCTTTACCCGCGCTGACTAGCCGACCGAACGGTTATCGCAGCCACCGTGTCTTCCTGTGCCTTGATTCGAGAACATCATGACCACCGTTCGCACCCGCATCGCACCATCCCCCACTGGCGACCCGCACGTCGGCACCGCCTATATCGCGCTGTTCAACCTCTGCTTCGCACGTCAGCACGGCGGCCAGTTTATCCTGCGTATCGAAGACACCGACCAGCTGCGCTCGACGCGCGAGTCCGAACAGCAGATTTATGACGCGCTGCGCTGGTTGGGGATCGAATGGGATGAAGGCCCTGACGTAGGCGGTCCGCACGGGCCGTACCGGCAGAGCGAGCGTGGCGAGATCTACAAGAAGTACTCGGACGAGCTGGTCGGCAAAGGTCATGCCTTTCCGTGTTTCTGTAGCGCCGAGCGCCTCGATCAGGTGCGCGCCGAGCAAATGGCGAACAAGGAAACTCCACGCTACGACGGGCACTGCATGCACATCCCGGCCGAAACTGCGAAGCAGCGCATTGCGGCGGGCGAGTCACACGTGATCCGCATGAAAGTGCCGAGCGAGGGAGTGTGTCAGGTCAACGACATGTTGCGCGGCACCGTCGAAATCGGCTGGGATCGCATGGACATGCAGGTGCTGATGAAGGCTGACGGCCTGCCCACCTACTTCCTGGCGAACGTTGTCGACGACCATCTGATGGGCATCACCCATGTGCTGCGTGGCGAGGAATGGCTGCCATCAGCGCCCAAGCTGATCAAACTCTACGAATATTTCGGTTGGGAGCAGCCCCAGCTCTGCTACATGCCGCTGCTGCGCAACCCGGACAAGAGCAAGCTTTCCAAGCGCAAGAATCCGACGTCGGTGACGTTCTATAAGCGCATGGGCTTTATGCCCGAAGCGATGCTCAACTACCTGGGCCGTATGGGCTGGTCGATGCCGGATGAGCGTGAGAAATTTACCTTGGCTGAGATGATCGAGCACTTCGACATCAACCGCGTTTCTCTGGGTGGCCCTATTTTCGACGTCGAAAAGCTATCCTGGCTCAACGGTCAGTGGCTACGTGAGCTGTCGGTTGAGCAGTTCGCTAATGAAGTGCAGAAGTGGGCGTTCAACCCTGAGTACATGATGAAGATCGCGCCCCATGTGCAGCAGCGCGTCGAGACCTTCAGTCAGATTGCCCCCTTGGCTGGGTTCTTCTTCTCCGGACCACTGAGCCTTGATCCTGCGCTGTTCGAGCATAAGAAGCTCGACGCCACTCAGGTCCGCCAGGTTCTGCAGCTTACCCTGTGGAAGCTGGAAGCTTTGCGCCAGTGGAACAAGGAGCGCATCACCGAGTCTATCCAGGCGGTCGGATCGCATCTTGAGCTGAAGCTGCGGGATGTAATGCCGTTGATGTTTGCCTCGATCACTGGCCAGGCCAGCTCCGTGTCGGTGCTCGATGCGATGGAGATCATAGGGCCGGACTTGACTCGCTTCCGTCTGCGCCAAGCGCTGGAGCTGTTGGGCGGCGCCTCGAAAAAAGAAGTGAAGGAGTGGGAAAAACTCTTCGCAGCGATGGTCTGAGTTGCGAAGAGGGGCGGGACGCGGTCGCAGCGTCCCGCAGCGGGTCACCCTTTGCCACTCGTCGCGGGTAAGTATTTGTTCTGATGTCAAAAATCTTTCGGAGTCAGGCGAAAATATCGTTGACACTGTGCGGGGTCGCACCTAATATGCGCCCCGTCCTCGAGATGGGGCTATAGCTCAGCTGGGAGAGCGCTTGCATGGCATGCAAGAGGTCGACGGTTCGATCCCGTCTAGCTCCACCAATCTCGATTGCCACACCGGTTCAGGCCGGTTGCCTTTGAAGGGCTTGCGTCCCCTTCGTCTAGTGGCCTAGGACACCGCCCTTTCACGGCGGTAACAGGGGTTCGAGTCCCCTAGGGGACGCCATTATTATGATCGCGGTGCGCGAGCGGCGCGAGTCGAGAGACGGTAAATCGGGGCTATAGCTCAGCTGGGAGAGCGCTTGCATGGCATGCAAGAGGTCGACGGTTCGATCCCGTCTAGCTCCACCAATCCACGACAGAACGTAGCGTCTTACGGTCTGTTCATCGAAGGTTTCGTCCCCTTCGTCTAGTGGCCTAGGACACCGCCCTTTCACGGCGGTAACAGGGGTTCGAGTCCCCTAGGGGACGCCATTTTTTGCCCGGTTTGGGCACCAAAGGGTCATTTCTAACGAAATGGCCCTTTTTGTTTTGCCTGCGATTTGACTGCGGTCATGACGGTGACATGGTCTGGCATGCTGAATGGGTCGCCATAGACGCAGCCGGCGCGCGTGACAACCGCCCAGTGCGTGGCTTCCAATAGGCGCATCGGTCGCGTAGGCGACGCATTACAGAGTGGGGGTATGCATGATCTGGGACCAGCCCGACGTGTTCATCATCGACTTTGAGGTTCAAGCCGAGCATATCGACGAACTCGGCCATGCCAACAATGCTGTCTATGTAACCTGGCTGGAGACCTCTGCCTGGCGGCACTCGCAGCATCTCGGATTGAGTCTTGATGATTATCGTCGTCTCGATCGAGCGATGGCCGTGCTCAGGCACGAAATCGACTATGTGGCCGCGGCCTACAAGGGCGACCACTTGCAGCTCGCCACCTGGATTGTGGACTCTGATCAGCGATTGAAGATGAAACGTAATTTCCAACTGATCAGGCCGGCAGACGGAACCACGCTTTTGCGTGCGCAAACCACCTTTGTCTGCATTCAGTTGTCCACCGGCAAGCCCAAGCGAATGCCGGCCGAATTCATTGAGGGGTACGGCAAGGCGTTGGTTCAGCCTTATCCCCTGGAGCTCTAGGGCTCAGCATCGATCAGCGCTGTTCCGGCTTGCTCACGTCTGCCTCGCGGCGTTCCTCAGCGTCTTCACGCCAGTCGTTCTGCACCTCGTTCTCCATTTTCTGCTCGAGCGTCTTGCTGTTTTGGTTGATGTTTCCCGTGTTGGCGCGCTGATGGTTTTCGCTCATGGCGCTACCTTGCGTGTCGCTCGTTACACCATGGTTGTTATCTTTCATGCCTTCTTGGTTGGCCATCGCGCCGGTTGCAAACAGGCCAGCAAGCAGGGCGGCAGCAATCTCGAATTTTTTCATCGGGCATACTCCGGTAGTTGGAAAGTTTGTGTGTCTCCTCCTTAAATCCGACTGGGTACCCCCAAAAATGTTCGTGGCCAGCCGGCAGGTTCGGTGATGCCAGGGCGCTTGAGAGGTCTAGCTCGGCGGCTGTGTTCGTTTACCTCCGGTCGGTTCAGGTTCGGCGCTTCGCTTGCCCGCTCATCTTCGCGGTAGCTTTCCGGTGCGCTCGATCAGTCATAATGTCGTGCGGCCCGCTTCGTGTCAGAAACCAGTCCAAGTGAAGCGGTGGTTTGTCCAGCCAAGAGTTTCCGACCGTTATCCCGTCCCGAAAAATCATCCATGTCGATTGCGATTGCTTCTATGCCGCGATCGAGATGCGCGACGATCCCAGCCTTGCCAACCGGCCCATTGCCGTTGGCGGCCTGGCTGATCGACGCGGCGTGATCGCGACCTGCAACTACGAGGCCCGAGCCTATGGTGTGCGGTCAGCAATGGCGTCCGGTCACGCTCTGAAGCTCTGTCCAGATCTCTTGATCCTGCGGCCCCGAATGGACGCATACAGGGAGGCCTCCCGGGAGATTCACGGGATTTTCCGCACCTACACCGACCTCATCGAGCCGCTGTCTCTCGACGAGGCGTATCTCGACGTCAGCGGCTGTGAGCATTTTTCGGGCAGCGCGACCCGTATTGCTCAGGATATCCGCCGCCGCGTCTGGCAACAGTTGCGCATCACGGTCTCGGCCGGTGTGGCGCCCAACAAGTTTCTGGCAAAGATCGCCAGCGACTGGAACAAGCCGGACGGCTTGTTCGTGATCACGCCTGATCAGGTGGACGATTTCGTGCTGACGCTGCCGGTGGCCAAGCTTCACGGTGTCGGCCGGGTGACGGCTGAAAAGCTCAAACGCATGGGCATCCAGACCTGCGCGGATCTGCGCAGTTGGAAACGCCTGGAGCTGGTGCGTGAGTTGGGATCATTCGGCGAGCGCCTGTGGGGTTTGGCGCATGGTGTGGATGAGCGAATCGTGCAGGTGGAAAGCCGTCGGCAGTCGGTCAGTGTCGAAAACACCTATGACCAGGACCTGCCCGACCTCGCAGCCTGTCTGGCGCGCTTACCCGAGCTGCTGGATGAGCTGGCTGGACGGATGGCGCGCCTGGACAGCGGTTATCGCCCCGGCAAGCCCTTCGTGAAGCTCAAGTTTCACGATTTCACCCAGACAACCCTCGAACAGGCCGGGGCCGGGTTGCAGCTGGAGGACTACGCCGACCTCTTGGCGGGCGCCTTCGCCCGCGGCAAGCGCCCCGTGCGGCTAATTGGTGTCGGGGTCCGCCTGATCGACCTGCGCAGTGGGTTCGAACAGCTGCGATTGTTTTAATCCAACCATTCGTTGTCTGATTCCATTCGTCAGCTAACCGTCTTTTCGCTGTGATGGTAGTGCTGAACGCAAAAGGGCCGCTCTCTGAGCGGCCCTTGGTGTCGGCTGTAAAAGAGGGAATCCCTGGCCTGCCTGTACCAGGGTCCCCAAAACTGGTTACCTGAGAGTTAGCAGGAGGCGTGCCAGTTTTGCATGGGGCGGCTAGACGACTAACAGGTTGCGCCAGCTTGCGAGCCGGATGCCTGCGAGCGACCCTCCAAACCAGGGCTTTACGCTGGTTCAGCGGGTTCGACGGTGATGGAGATCGGCGCTGCGCGCTTGGCTTCTCTTGCGCGGAAGAGGAGGGCCGTTGCTGCCGTTCAGGCTTTGCGCTTGTTCAAAGTGCGTAAAGCAGCTTGCGTGCCCATCTTTGGCGCAGCTCAGTTCTGCTCCGGCCACACCCGCAGCGGAGCGCCTTCTGCTGGCCAGAAGCGCAGTTGATCGATATTGGAAACATCCCAGCGTTCGATCTGCGCGAGCAATTCCAAAAAGTGCTGTTCCTGCTCCATGATGTGTTCAGCGCACATCCTGCGCGTGCTCCCGATTTCGCTGAAACGCAACTTCTGGCCTTCGAGCCGGTAGTTGGCGAACCAGTGGTTGCAACCGGCGTTGCCATAGGCACGGTCTTCACTAAAGGTCAGCGAGACCGGATTGCGACCGACCACGGGTTCGTCGCCGATCCACTCGGCGATATAGGTGACGTCGTTCTCCAGGGTCAAGGGCGCTACCGAACACCCCATGACGAGCAATGAGACCATGCCCGCCAACATGCCTCTATTCATGCTGGCGCCCTCTGGCAGGCTGGGCAGAGGTGGCGGTTGGCATCGTTTTTCCAGCCCAGTTCGGCGATTCGTGCTTCGGCCGCCGGGGTGCGCGCGGCGTCTCCCTTGGCCGCGTCTACCGCGAACTCGAAATCCAACTGCTTGCCGCAGCCGTCGCAATCGACCTGCCAGTTGATGATCGTCAGTTCCTTGAACACAGGTCCGCTCGCCACGGCCATCCACTGGCCTGGCGGGTTGATCAGGTGGCGAACCTTGTCGACGGTCAGGCGCTGGGAAAGGTCCCGGCTGCCTTTGAGCGTGACGATGAGCACATCGCCCGAGCGTACATTGCCACCGTTGCCGGTGACCTGGTAGCGGCCTGGCGCCAGGGCGCGGCATTCAGTGAGGGTGTGTCCAGGATTGAGTAAGGTGTAGCGGAAATCGTGTTCGGCCATGACTCGCGATCGATCAGAAAGGGGGTGCTTGCGGAGAGCGTAATGCTAGCACGTGAGCGGTCCAATGGGCGGTAGGCACGGCCAGTCCGGCTAGAAGAAGTCGGGTTCAAGCGGTCGATCGGTTACACCGAGCACGGCAGGCAAACCCAAGCGATCAGGCGCAGGACGGGTCAATTGTTCCGTCTAGCTTCTTACCGGAGCAGGGAGGAGCAGTTAGTCGGTTGGTTGGCAGGCTCAGGACATTTCGTGACGTCGGCACTGAACATGGCGCAATGCTCAAAGGCTAAGCATCTGCGCCATGACCGCTGCGATCTAGCCTTTATGGCCGATTCTCATCGAAGGTCTCGTTAAGGAACCGCTTCATGTCGTTCCAGGAGCGCTCAGCGGCGGCTTCGTTGTAAGCCACATCGACACCTTTGTCCTGGAACTTGTCAGCGCCGGGATTGGTGAAACCGTGCTTGGCGCCGGGCAGGTTGACGAATTGATAGTCTGCACCGGCCTTGACCATCTCGGCGCTGAGTGCGGCGACATCTTCTGCGCTTACCATGCTGTCCGCGCTGCCGTGTTCGACCAGCACGCGTGCTTTGACGCTGCCCGGCGCTGCTCGGGTTTCGGTGGCCAGGGCGCCGTGAAAGCTGACGACACCATCCAGCGGGACGCCTTGCCGGGCCATGTCCAGCACAACTTTGCCACCGAAGCAGTAGCCAACGGCTGCGAGTTTGGCGCTGTCGGTTTGGTCTTGCTGCTTGAGAAGATCCAGGCCGGCATTGAAACGGGCCTTGGCGGCATCGGCATCGGCCAGCGCGGCTTTCATGAAGCTCATCGCGTCTTTTGGATGTTCGGTGTTCTTGCCTTCGCCGTACATATCAATAGCCAGTGCGCTGTAGCCGAGTTCGGCCAGATCACGGGCGCGGCTTTTGGCGTAGTCATTGAGGCCCCACCATTCATGGACGACCACAACCCCAGGGCGCTGGCCTTCGAGGGTATCGTCGTAAGCATAATAGCCGACCATCTTGGTGCCGTCGGCAGCGGTGTAAGGTATCTCCTGAGTCTGGATTTCGGCTTGAGCGAAGGCGCTGACAGCCATCAGTGCGCCGAACAGGCGATAACGCATGGTGGACTCCTTGTGGTAGTTGACGTCGAACAGATCCGATTGATAACCGGTGTTCGACTCAGGTGCAACAAGGTTGTTCGTCTCGAGAGGCGGGGGGGAGGCGCGCGTACGCACCGGCGCAGCGATGGGCGAGCACGTACCTGAGCCTTCTCCTGGCTCAGGTACGTCGACAATGCCCAACGTTAGACTGTTAGGTCGACGTTGCTTCGACCTTACCAGCCGGGCACGCCATGCATGTCTGGCAGGCGGTGAGCGATGCCCTTGTGGCAATCGATACAGGTGGCTTCGCCTTTGCCCAGGGCGGTGGAGTGAAATTGCGCTGCGCGCTTGCTCTGGCGGGTGAAATCCATGAACTCGTAGTTGTGGCAGTTACGGCATTCCAGCGAGTCGTTGGCCTTCAGGCGGCGCCACTCGCGTTCGGCCATCTCCCGACGCATGCCAAGGAATTTCTCGCGTGTGTCGATGGTGCCGAAGATCTTGCCCCAGACCTCCTTGGAAGCCTGCATTTTTCGCGCAATCTTGTCAGTCCACTTGTGCGGTACGTGGCAATCCGGGCAGGTTGCCCTGACCCCCGAACGGTTGGTGTAGTGAATGGTGTCTTTGATCTCCATGTACACGTTGTCTCGCATCTCGTGACAGGAAATGCAGAACGCCTCTGTATTGGTCGCCTCCAGGGCGGTGTTGAAACCGCCCCAGAAAATGATGCCCGCAATGAACCCGCCAAGCGTCAACACACCCAGGCTGTAATGCACGCTCGGTCGCCGCAGGACAACCCAGTATCGCTTGAGAAACGACAGTATCGACTTCATCCCGGCGTCCTCACTCTTCGTTCTGCTGGCGTTCGTGATACAGCAGCTCGTCGATGTTCTCGAACTCGTTCTCCACCAGCGGCTTCACGTCGTGCTGGACCACGTGGCACTGCGTGCAGAAGTATCGGCGTGGCGCGACGGCGCCCAGCGTTTGGCTGTCTCGATCAGTGAAGTGGGTGATGCTGATCATCGGTGCCTGGGTCCGTGCGCTGTTTGAGCGGCTGTGGCAAGCCAGGCACTTGTTGCTGTTAGTGTCGACCTGATAGCCGCGAATGGTGTGCGGAATGGTCGGTGGCTGCTCGGGATAGTTTCGCTCGCGTCTGAGGTCCTTGTTTTCCTCGTCCTTCAGCGGTGGCGGGGTGAATTCCTGAGTAATCGTGCCGCCCGGCCGACGCCCGTCCGGCGCAGGCGCGTCGAGCGGGTAGTCCAGTTCTGCGGCCACGGTGAAGCCGACCCCTGCGAGGAGCGTCAATGGCAGTAAACGAAATTTCATGGTGACTCTCCTCAGGCGATGCTGACCACTTCGATCTTCACGGCACATTTCTTGAAATCGGTCTGCTTGGAGATTGGGTCGGTCGCGTCGAGGGTGACCTTGTTGATGAGTTTGTTTGCATCGAAGAACGGCACGAAGATCAGGCCCTTCGGCGGTTTGTTGCGTCCGCGGGTTTCGATACGCGCCTGCATTTCGCCACGACGGCTGATCACCTTCACCACGCTGCCGCGACGCGCCTTGAGCTCTCTTGCATCCTCCGGGTGCATGTAAACCAGTGCATCGGGAACTGCCTTGTGCAGTTCATCGACACGTTGGGTCATGCTTCCGGTGTGCCAGTGTTCAAGGACGCGGCCGGTGCTGAGCCAGAACGGATATTCCTCGTCCGGCATTTCTGCCGGTACTTCGTAGGGCAGGGCGAAGATAATCGCCTTCTTGTCCGGATAGCCGTAGAACTGGACGCCGGTGCCCTTCTCGACGTAGGGGTCGTACCCCTCACGATAACGCCAGCGGGTTTCCTTGCCGTCCACAACCGGCCAACGCAGGCCGCGCTCTTGGTGGTACACATCGAAGTCGGCAAGGTCGTGGCCGTGGCCGCGTCCGAACTGGGCATACTCTTCGAACAGGCCTTTCTGCACATAAAAGCCGTACGCTTCCGACTCTTGGTTGCGGTAACCCTCTTCGATATCGGTTGTCGGGAAGCGGTCGACCTGACCGTTCTTGAACAATACCTCGAACAGCGTTTTGCCCTTGAGCTCTGGGGCTTTCGCCAGCAAGTCGGCGGGCCAGACCTCGTCGGTAGTGAAGCGCTTGGAAAATTCCATCAACTGCCAGAGATCGGAACGTGCTTCGCCGGGCGGGCTGACGAGCTGGTGCCAGACATGGGTGCGGCGCTCGGCGTTACCGTATGCGCCTTCCTTCTCGACCCACATTGCGGCGGGAAGAATCAGGTCCGCAGCTTGTGCGGAGACGGTCGGGTAAACATCGGAGACGACAACGAAGGTTTCCGGGTTGCGCCAGCCAGGCAGCACCTCCTGCATGATGTTCGGGCCGGCCTGCATGTTGTTGGTGGCCTGGGTCCAGTAGACCTTCAGGTTGCCATCCTTCAGTTCCCGGCTTTGCTGCACGGCATGGAAGCCGGGCTTTTCCTGAATGGTGCCTTCCGGCAGCTTCCAAATCTTTTCGGTTATGGCGCGGTGTTTCGGGTTGGTAACCACCATGTCGGCTGGCAGGCGATGAGAGAATGTGCCGACTTCCCGGGCGGTACCACAAGCGGAGGGCTGGCCGGTGAGCGAGAAGGGGCTGTTGCCAGGCTCGCTAATCTTCCCGGTCAGTAGGTGTATGTTGTAGATCATGTTGTTCGCCCAGACACCTCGCGTGTGCTGGTTGAAACCCATGGTCCAGAACGACATGACTTTCGTCTTCGGATCAGCGTAGAGCTCGGCGAGCATCTTCAAACGGTCTGCTGGTACACCTGATTCGCGCGCGGCGTGCTCCAGTGTGTAGGGCTTCAGGAACTCCGCATAGTCGTCGAAGCTGATGTCTGTCCAGCCGCCCGCCGTGGCGGCGTTTTCAGCTTTGAGCTCGCGAGGGTCGGTTGGACGCAGGCCGTAACCGATGTTGGCCGCGCCCTTGGCAAATTTGGTGTGCTTCTTGATGAAGTCTTGGTTCACCGCGCCACTTTGAATGATGTGGTTGGCGATGTAGTTGAGGATCACCAGGTCAGTCTGGGGGGTGAACACCATCGGGATATCGGCCAAGTCGAAGCTGCGGTGCTCAAACGTCGACATCACCGCGACTTTCACATGCGGAGCGCTTAGGCGGCGGTCTGTCACTCGCGTCCAGAGCACCGGGTGCATCTCGGCCATGTTCGAGCCCCACAGCACGAAAGCATCGGCCGCTTCGATGTCGTCATAGCAACCCATCGGCTCATCCATGCCGAATGTACGCATGAAGCCCACGGCGGCCGATGCCATGCAGTGGCGAGCGTTCGGGTCGAGGCTGTTGGAGCGCAAGCCAGCTTTCATCAGCTTGTTGGCGGCATAGCCCTCCCAAACGGTCCATTGACCGGACCCGAACATGCCGATGGAGGTCGGGCCGTGGTCCCGCAGGGCAGCCTTGTATTTCTCTTCCATGACATCGAATGCTTGCTCCCAGCTCACCGGCTGGAACTCGCCTTGCTTGTCGTACTTGCCATTCTTCATTCGAAGCAACGGCTGGGTCAGGCGGTCGGTGCCGTACATGATCTTCGACAAGAAGTAGCCTTTGACGCAATTGATGCCGCGGTTGACCTCGGCTTTCACGTCGCCGTGGGTAGCCACGACACGATCACCGGAAGTAGCGACCATCACGCCGCAACCCGTCCCGCAGAAGCGGCAGGGCGCCTTGCTCCATTTCAAATGGGTATCTTGCGGATCGGTGAGCAAGTTGCTGGCGCTGGTTGCGATAGGCATGCCCGCCACGGATGCAGCGATAGCCGCTGCGTTGGCCTTGGCAAATTGGCGACGAGTGAGGCTCATTCGGGCTCTCCTTCGGTGGTGAGGAGTTCGTGGTAGATCAGGGCGGCGTTCAGCACGCCTGGCAATTGCTGGATGTGGCTGATGGTGTCCAGGATGCGGCTTTCATGTTCGGCTTCGAGCACCACAACGACTTTCCCGGCAGCGCTTTCCTGATGCAGTTCGAGATCGGGTAGCAGCTGCAAATTTCTTTTCACTGCCTCAAGCAATTCCGGGCGGCAATGGACGAGCAGACTCGCAATGTGCAAGGCAATGTTCATATTTCTGGTGCTCCGCCAGCATCGACTGATGCGGCTTGAGGGGGGAGTTCGAGCAACGGCTGCCCTAGGCGTAGGGCCTAGCCAGGTGGGCCGGGAGGGCCGAACAAGACCAGTTGACTGATCCAGACGGTGAAGCCGTAAGCGGCGACCAATGCAACGCTCAACAGGGGAAACAGGAACACCAGCAAGAACACCAAAAGGCGCGTTTCCTGTGGTTTGCCAATAGGGCTGGGATCGGTGTCGTTTACCACTTCAGTCACCTTGCTTGTCCTGCTGCTGTGCCGGCAGTCTAGGTAACGAGGTGTGACGAATCAAAGGCATTCGTCTACAAAGCATAGGGTTATTAGCCCTAATTTAATGTTTCTTGATTTCGCTCAAGCGAAGTCGATTAAGTTGCGACAATCCGCCCAACGGAATCGAGACAAGCTATCGATACGCACCACTAGCCCCAGGCTTATCGTCATATGGAAGCCTGGGTTGGGGCGGGTTACGGAGCCCTATGCTAGGCTGCGCGCTTTTTTCGTTCCTGACGGTAGTCGTTTGGTATAAGCATGGTTCCGGACTCACCCCCATCCGAGCATTTCAAGCGCGGCACTTCGATCTATCGTCGCGCCACGCTGGCGCTGTTCTGCGCCGGTTTCGCGACCTTCGCCATGCTCTACTGCGTGCAGCCACTGCTGCCGCTGCTGGCCTCTCACTTTTCGGTCGCTGCAGCCACCAGCAGCCTTGCGTTGTCGTTAACGACTCTGTCGCTGGCGCTCTGTCTGCTGCTGGCAGGTGGCCTGGCCGAGAGCTGGGGGCGCAAGCACGTCATGGGCTCGGCGCTGTTGTTGGCGAGCGTCCTTGGCCTTGTTTGCTCGATGGTCGAGTCCTGGACGCTGTTGCTTGTATTGCGGGCCTTGCTGGGGCTTGCGCTCAGTGGACTGCCGGCGTTGGCGATGGCGTATGTGGGGGAGGAGTTCGATCCCGAATCGTTGCCAGCAGCGATGGGGCTGTACATCGGCGGAACCGCACTGGGTGGGCTCTTGGGCAGGCTGTTATCAGGCTTGCTCAGCGACATCGGTGGTTGGCAGTTGGCGCTGGGCGGAATCGCTGCCCTGGGGCTGGTTGCCTTGGTTGCGTTCGTCTGGCTGCTCCCACCGTCGCGTCATTTCAAGGCACAACCGCTCACGTTGCGCGGGCTGATGGGAAACTTCGCAGAGCATCTGGGCAATCCGATCCTGCGTAACCTATTCCTGCAGGCGTTTTTGCTGATGGGAGGTTTCGTTGCCTTGTTCAACTACATCGGCTTTCGCCTGGCTGGGCCACCTTTTGGCCTGTCTTCGACCACCATAGGACTGCTCTTTACGGTCTATCTGGCTGGGATATTCAGTGCCGGTTGGGCAGGGCGGCTGGTCCCGCGACTGGGTGCGAGAAACGTACTGCAGGGTGGCGTGGGGCTGATGCTGGTTGGCGTGGGGCTGTGTTCGACGCCCTGGCTGCTCAGCATCGTGCTCGGGCTGGGACTGTTCACACTCGGCTTCTTTGCCGCTCACGCAGTGGCCAGCGGTCAGGTGGGTGTGCATGCCAAAGGGGCCAAGGCACAGGCGTCGGCCTTGTATCTGTGCGCTTATTACCTTGGCTCAAGCGTGGTGGGCTACGTTGCTGGTTACGTGTGGGAGCACCTGGGCTGGCTGCCCTTGATCGCGGTACTCGCCGCTCTATTCGTGATTGCCGCCTGGCGCGCCGGACGCCTCTAGCAAGGGGCGCTACTGGATCAGTCGACGCGTTGTTCGCCGCTGAACACCAATGTAGCTCGGCAGCTCCGGCAAAAGTATCGACGCCCTTTGCGCACCAAAGCATGGCGCTGTGCAGTGAACGGAAAGTCTTGGTCCGGGCAGGCGCAGCGATAGATAAAGCTGTTGGTCTGGCGCCGGGTGATTTCGTAGGTATGACAGCGATCCGGCGTCAGCTCATATACGCCGCGCATGATCAGTTGCCATTCTTCGCCATGAGGCCGAATCAGGCCGCCAAACATCTGATGAGCGACCAGGTGGGCCACTTCATGGGCCACGGTCTGCTTGAGAAAGTGCTCGCGGTTTTCCTGATACAGCTGAGGGTTGAAGCGCAGCAGATTCTGGTTCAGGTGGGCGACACCTGCTTTCTGACCGCGAAGCTTGAAGCTGATCTGTGGACGTTCGAAGCCTCGCTTGAAGAAATCCTCGGCCAGCTGGTAGCAGGTTTCGACACGGGCCTTAAGTCGCTCGGGCATCGGGAACTCCGGTTGCAGAGCGCGGCATTATGTCAAAGCGGGCCGAGGTGTTCGAGTCGATTCACTCATTGGGGCGTTCGTTGAAACGCCGCTCGTTATCCAGACCTCCTGGCTCTTCCTGCGGGCGGTTTTCTTCGAAGCCATAGCTCTGGTTTTGCTCGACGTTTCGCTCGTAGTTCGGCTGGAGGAACTGCGACCAGAACAAAATCATGGACACCAGGATCGTTACCATCACCAGCAACGCCACAGCCCAGATCGAACTGGCGTACAGAAAGCTCTGCGAACTGCGTTGGCGCATGAACGCCGGCAGGCCGGTGAATAACAGATAAGTCGAATAGATACCCGCAATCAGCAGGACCAGCGCGGCAAACCAGCGATTTGGATACAGCCCCGTCACACCGGCGAGCAAGAAGGGCGTGATTACATACGCGACGAAGCCGATGCACTGATTGATGTTCGGCCTCACGTCGAACGCGCGTGCCATCCAGCGGACAAAGAAACCCATGATCACGGTGCCGGCGATGATGGTGAGGTACAGCAGCAAGCAGAGTTGCAACGCACTGCTGAAGTTGAGCCGCACCCGTTCCGCCTCTACCAGGCTCCATCCCACGAACGTGACACCGATGAACAGACACACAGCTGGAACAAGTGCCAGCAATAGCAGGTGCATAAGATAGTGAAGACTGTGGGCGTCTTCCTTTTGACGAATAGTTTCCCAGGCTCGGTCGGGGCGGGTGAATAAGCTGATGAATTCTGGCGTCATGGGGCCTCCTAATGCCGGTGCTTGAGCGCAGCGCTTGCTGGTATAGACGCTCAAGCGCGACAGGGATTCAAAACCACGATGCCGCAGGCAAAAGCGGGCCGACGCGGAGGCCACCGCGTCGGCCCGTTTCGAGGCTCGATCTAGCGAACGTAGATCGGTCCTACTCCCATGCCCCACATGATCACCGATAGCGCCAGAATGGCTACCAGGACGACCAGGCCGACGGCTAACACTGAGCTTGAGAACAGGAAACCCTCATCCGAGGGGATGCTCATGAACGTGGGCAAGCCGACATAGAGCAGATACGTCGTATAACAGATGGCTGCAGTGCCGACGATCATGCCGAGCCAGATATGAGGATAGAGTGCGGCTAGGCCCCCAACGAACAGCGGCGTAGCCGTGTAGGCGGCGAACACGACGCACTGCACGAGCGTCGGGTTGGCGTCGTAGGTGCGCGACATCCAATGGATGAATCCGCCCATGACCGCCACGCCTGCGAGCATCGCCAGGTAGGAGAGTATGGTCAGTGGCAGTGCGCTGCCTTCGGTGAGCTTGACCGCTTCGCCACCACCGATACTCCAGCCGACCTGGGTCGTCCCGATGAATGCCGAAATGGCAGGAATCGCCGCGAGTGCTGCCACTTCTCCAAGGTGGAGGCGGCCCACCCTGCGTTCCTCTCCTGTAATTTCCTGCCATTCTTGGCCCGGGTGCGCAAAGAGTCCCCAAACGTGATTGATCATGCCAGCGTCTCCTCAGTTTTGGAGGGTCGCTTCGCCTGGCGTTCCGTCGGTTGGACGGGCGTGCGACCTTAAGTCGCAGTATAGGGAGGCAGCGGCACGGCGCATCAGGGTGATTAGAGTAATTGGGAGCTAGTGTCTCAACGGTAATAGCGCTGCAGAATTTCCATCGCCAGATTGATTGACTGGATGCGAGTCGTACTGCCGCCACGGTCGGGATGATGAATGCTCACTAGCTGCCGATACCGGCGCTTGATCGCCTGCAAGCTGAGCGTTCGCTCTTCCTGATCAAGCTCGAACAGCTCCAGAGCCGCACGTTTTTGCTCCGGGTCCCAATTATCGTTCGGTGCGTGGGCATACTCGCCACGCATCCGAGCCCAGAAACTCGCCAGCAAACGTTCCACTTCTGCCTCGTCGGTATCTCGAAGGTTCGTCATGTCGAGGTAGTAATCGCGCAGCGGGTCCTTTTCGACAATGCCGCTGACCCCCGGTACGTAGGGTTGCAGCTGCACACATAACGGAGAAATCTGCACGGTGTGGGTCATCTCGCCCCAGAGTTGATCTCGCAAGCGGTACAGGGCGTTGAAGACAAGGAAATGGGTGCGGAACAGAACCAGCTTGTCGAGCAGCGGCAGGTTGGGGATGTGCGTGCTATGGCGGGCCTTGAGCTGCTGGATCAATGCGTATTCGCTACAGCCCTCGGGCTGCTCGCGCAGCATCACGAATATCTGCTCGGCCAAGTCCATTTCGGGTTCGAGATCGTCATTCATACCGGCAAGCCTAGCATAGCGCCAGCATCATGAAAGGCTGGATGGATGGGCTGGGGTGCAAGCACCGTTTACGCGTAAAATGCGCGCCTTTCGCATTTCACCGGACTCCTGACATGGGCAATCTCTCGGTCAACCAGAACAAACTGCAGAAGCGACTGCGCCGCCTTGCCGGCGAGGCGGTCACCGATTTCAACATGATCGAGGATGGCGATAAGGTCATGGTCTGCCTGTCCGGCGGCAAGGACAGCTATACGATGCTTGACGTACTGCTGTACCTGCAGAAGGTCGCACCGATCAAATTCGAAATCGTTGCCGTGAACATGGATCAGAAACAGCCAGGTTTTCCAGAGCACGTACTTCCCGAGTATTTGAAAGCCATCGGTGTCGAGTACCACATCGTCGAGAAGGACACCTACTCGGTGGTCAAAGAAAAGATCCCGGAAGGCAAGACCACCTGTTCGCTGTGCTCGCGTTTGCGTCGCGGCACGCTTTACACCTTCGCTGATGAAATCGGCGCGACCAAAATGGCGCTGGGACACCATCGCGACGACATTCTCGAAACGTTTTTCCTCAACATGTTCTACGGCGGCACCCTCAAAGCCATGCCGCCCAAGCTGCTTTCAGATGACGGCCGCAACGTGGTGATTCGCCCGTTGGCCTATTGCAGCGAGGCGGATATCGAAGCCTATGCGGTCATGAAGGAATTCCCGATCATCCCGTGCAACCTCTGCGGATCGCAGGAAAACCTGCAGCGCCAGGTCGTCAAGGAAATGTTGCAGGAGTGGGAGCGCAAATCGCCGGGCCGCGTGGAGATCATGTTCCGTGCTCTGCAGAATGTGGTGCCGTCACAACTGGCTGACCGTAACCTTTTCGACTTCACCAGCTTGCGTATCGATAACGACGCGACGCCGCGCTTCCTGGATGTGATGAGCCTGTAATCCTCCGAGGGCTGGTGGGCTGACGCGGAAAGGCGCCGGTCCACTCCGCTGCGACGGCCGGCTCCGGCTTTACCGTTTATAAACCACGTACCACGTCGGTGTGCCTTTGTTGGGTGTCTAAACGACTGAAGCTATCGCCTCGATGCGGTAATTGGTTGTTGCTGGCGCCCGGCGCGCTGCGGTAAGGTTCGGTCAACTAACGGAGTCAATCATGTCGTACAGCCTCGATCTTCATGCCCTCGCGAGAACCGGTGCCCAGCGCGCCAAGTTGTTGCGTGCGTCGTTGATCGCTGCTGCTGATTATTACTTCTATGGGTATTGGTTTAGCCAAAGGCGCGCCTGATACCCCACAGGCGGCCTAGCAAGCAGGGTCGCCACCAGACAGTTTTCGAACCCCCGGTCGGCCACCCGACCGGGGGTTTTTCTTTTTTGGCCTGAGAAGGCTCGCATACCGAGGGCAGCACCATGTACAACCACAGCACCGCTTACCGCACCTACCGCTATGACTGGCGATTTAGCCGCTTCCCTGCAGCCGCATCCAAACACTTAGACCGAACACATCGCTAGCGCCGGCGCGGCCATAGACGCCGCGTCGGCCAAAGGACCGCCAGTCATGAATGCACCTCTCAACGCCTCCGCTACAACCTGCAACCCTGCTTCCGCTCTGCCCAGACGTAGCGCCCATCCGCTACCGAGCCCCGCTTTATTGCGCCAGCGCCTGCCTCTCTGCGCATCGCTTGCCGAGCGTGTCAGAGACGATCGGCAAGCCATTCGCGCCGTACTCAACGGTGGCGACCCGCGCCTGCTCGTGGTGGTGGGTCCCTGTTCACTGCACGATCCAGCCTCGGCGCTGGAGTTCGCTGAGCGCTTGGCTGAGTTGTCTCCCCAGGTCAGCGATCAACTGCTGCTGGTGATGCGTGCCTACGTTGAAAAACCGCGTACAACGGTCGGTTGGAAGGGGCTGGTTTACGATCCGCATCTTGACGGCAGCGGTGACATGGCCGAAGGGTTGCACGTATCGCGTCGGTTGATGCTGGATATATTGTCGCGCGGTCTGCCGATCGCTACCGAGCTCCTCCAGCCTTTGGCGGTGGGCTACTTCGATGATCTATTGGGCTGGGCAGCAATCGGAGCGCGGACCAGCGAATCACAGATTCATCGCGAGATGGTCAGCGGGCTCGATCTGCCGGTGGGTTTCAAGAACGGCACCGATGGCAGTTTCGGCATCGCGTGCGATGCAATGCGGTCAGCGGCACACCCGCATCAGCACTTTGGTATCGATGACCTGGGGCATTCAGCGCTGCTAAGCACCAGCGGTAATCCTGACACCCATCTGGTGTTGAGAGGCGGGCACGTCGGGCCGAACTACGACGAGAGCAGCGTTGCCCAGGCTCGGGAAACGCTGCTGCGACAGGGTCTTGCCGCGCGCATCATGGTCGATTGCAGCCATGCAAACAGCGGCAAAAATCCACTGCGCCAGCCTGCGGTGCTGCAGAGCGTGATCAGTCAGCGACTGGCCGGCGACACCTGTTTGCGCGGTGTGATGCTTGAAAGTCACCTATTCGAGGGTTGCCAGGCGCTGACCGGCGATCTGCGCTATGGCGTATCCATTACTGACAGCTGTCTTGGCTGGAACTCCACGGAGCAGATGCTGCTGCTCGCGGCGGAAACGCTGCGCAGCTGAAGCTTGCTGGCCCGGCCGCGACGGTCGGGCTTGCGACGGCAGTTTGCCAAGGGCACCCTGTGCCGCTCGTTTCGATTGATGATTCAGGACCTGCATGCGCGACTACCAATGGCTGCACGAATACTGCCTAAATCGTTTCGGTTCGGCGGCTGCACTTGAGAGCCGGCTACCACGTCCCAGCAGTCCCGATCAGCTTCGTGCCATCCCGGATGACCGCTACCTTTCTCTGATCAGCCTCAGAATCTTCCGGGCGGGGCTCAAGCACAGCCTGGTCGACGCCAAGTGGCCCGTATTCGAAGAAGTATTCTTCCGTTTCGATCCGGAAAAGGTGGTGCTGATGGGCGGGGAGCATATCGAGCGGCTGATGCAGGACGCGCGCATCATTCGCCACTTGGGCAAGCTCAAGAGCGTGCCACGCAATGCGCAGTTCGTGCTCGATGTGGCGAAGGAGAAGGGGAGATTCGGCAACCTGATCGCTGACTGGCCGGTAACGGATATCGTCGGCCTATGGCGTTACTTGTCAAAACAGGGTTGTCAGCTCGGCGGGCTATCGGCGCCACGTTTGCTGCGCATGGCGGGCAAGGACACCTTTATTCCCAGCAACGATGTTGTCGCTGCGCTCAAGGCGCAGAAGGTGGTTGACAAAGTCCCGAGCAGCCAGCGCGATCAGGCCGTTGTCCAGGCGCTATTCAATGATTGGCATGGCCAGAGCGGCCGTCCGATGTGTCAGCTTTCCGCAATGCTTGCTTTCACGGTGAACCACTGAACGCGGTCGCATCAAGGCCGACAATCATAGTTAGCCATACGAATCTTGGCGCTGAGGTAGCGAAGGAGGACATATGAACGAGCCGATGATGCGAGTTGCTGATGCGTTGTGCCGGGCTGACCGAGTGCTGGTTATCACCGGTGCTGGGCTTTCGGCGGACTCGGGGCTGCCTACTTATCGAGGCGTTGGCGGTTTGTACAACCGCCCTACCGAAGATGGGGTGCCAATCGAGACAGCATTGTCGGGACCCATGTTGCGCGTCGATCCTGCGCTGTGCTGGAAGTATCTAGCGGAAATTGACCGTGCCTGTGTTGCAGCTGAGCCCAACAGTGCGCATCGGGCTATTGCTGAGTTGCAGCGACACAAGCCAGGCTGCTGGGTATTGACGCAGAACATCGACGGTTTTCACCAAGCGGCAGGAAGCCCCCCCGAGCGGCTAATCGAGATTCACGGCACTCTTTCTCCGCTGTTCTGCATGGGGTGCGGTCGCGCAAGCGAGGATCGATTTGAGTATCTTTCGCGACCTTTACCGCCGCGCTGTGATGCATGCGGCGGCGTGATGCGGCCATCGGTCGTGCTGTTTGAAGAAATGTTGCCGGAGTCGGCGCTGCACAGGTTGCGAGCTCAACTAACACAAGGCTTTGACGCTGCGATCGCCATCGGCACATCGGCTAGCTTCGGCTACATCGTCGAGCCAATCCAGAGGGTGCGCCAGGCCGGCGGGTTCACAGCACAAATCGACCCCGCTGCCGGAGAGTTGTCGCTGTTGGTCGATGTTCATATTGCCGAGGGCGCGTCAGACGTTTTGCCGCAGCTAATCCGTCACATTTTTCCTAATTGAATTTGCCCATCAATCAATCAGGAGGCATAGTCTCGGCACTTTCGGCTTCTGACATGACTGTGCCATGCACAAGCGCCTCGCATCCTTGTTGCCTTTCGCTTTGGTTTCGCTGCTGACCGCTTGCGCCTCGCAGCCGGAGCAGGCGGAAACGCCACACCCGCTACAGGGCTTTCAGTTCGACCTTCGCACCGATTCAGTCGAACTGGATGGTGAACCCCAGCTGACCACTGACGAGCCGAGCGAGCAGCCGTTTCGATCGCTCGCGGACGGCCAGAGTTATGAACTACCCGCGCTGGCAGATAGCGTCGTCGAGCGTGGCTTCACACTGGTTGGTACCCCGTACCGCTACGGTGGCAACTCCACGAAAACAGGATTCGACTGCAGTGGCTTTGTCAGTTTCCTGTTCCGCAAGGAAGCCGGCATCGAGCTGCCACGCTCGACCCACGAAATGATCAATCTGGATGCACCGAAGATCCAACGCAGCGATCTCGAGCCTGGGGATGTCCTGTTCTTCAACAATCGCGGCCGCGGGCGTGTCAGTCACGCGGGTATCTATATTGGCGACGACCAGTTCATCCATTCCTCAAGCAGCCGTAGCGGCGGTGTGCGTGTGGATAGCTTGGATGACAAATACTGGCGCTCCAGCTTCATGCAAGCCAAGCGTGTCTTGGCTCTCGCTCACAACTCAAGTGCCAGACATCAGTGAATGTCGAAATAGCCCGGCGCTGGGCTTGCATCCAATAGCGCATGCCGGCAGAGTGATGGCTCATATGTCTGGACTGCTTTGCCATGCCTCTTCTGGCTCGATCCACAGCCATACTGCTGGCCGCCCTGGTGCTCGCCGCTTGTTCCAGCCCAGCGCCAGTCCAGCCTGTGGTCGTCGCGCCTTCGCCATCGCCCCAACAGTTTCCTGGCGCAGCCGAGGAAGTGCTCTTCACAGCTCTGGGGCTGGTCGGTACACCGTATCGCTACGGCGGTAACACTCCCGAAGGTGGCTTCGATTGCAGTGGGCTGATCAATTATGTCTACCGAGGCGCGGCCGGTGTCGCTTTGCCGCGTACGACTCGGGAGATGAACGCCATGCGAGGCGCGTCCATAAAGCGTGATGCGCTGAAAGCGGGCGATCTTCTGTTCTTCGCCACGAGCGGCGGTCGCCGTGTCAGTCACGCAGCCATCTATGTGGGCGAAGGGCGTTTCGTCCATGCGCCCTCGACCGGCGGAACGGTGCGCCTGGACAGCCTTTCGAATACTTACTGGCAGAAAAACTACCTCAGCGCCAAACGCGTACTCGACAATGAGCGTCTCGCTCAAAACCCGTAACGGATGCATGCTGGCTAGAGCCGCCCCTGGCAGGAGCTATCGATACCTCCTCTATACCCAGCCCCATCTTTCGGCGGGGGCGCTGCGACTGGAGCCGTTGGATGAAGCCTCTCCTGCGTTTGCCCGATCCGCCTGAAGCCTGCGAACTCTGCCGGCGGCAGGCGCCGCTGACCCGGCACCATCTGATTCCCAAGGCGTTGCACGGCAAGAGCTATGTGCGAAAACGCTTCGGGCGAGAAGAGCGGATCACCGCAACACTCTGGGTCTGTCGGCCTTGCCACAATCAGATTCATCGCCTGTTCAGCGAGAAGGAGCTGGCGCTCAATTTCAATAACCGCGACGCTTTGTTGGCCGATCCTCGCCTGCAAACGTTCGTCGACTGGCTGTCGACCAAGCCGGCCGGGTTCGTGCCTCGTCACTAGTTTTAACGAGACGTAGCTAATCCGGCGGAATAATTCGAAATACTCTCCGGTTTGACATTTGTCAGGTGTCGGATTGTCGCAGTTTAGCTATGATCGGCGCCCCAACTTCTCGGGTGCGCGCCCGCGCACATACCGTCCCTCCTTATGCGTTAGGTGTCCCATGGCTGAAATACTTCAGTACGTGCTGATCGGTCTTGCCGTGGCCGCTCTGCTCGGTGTCGTTCTGGAAGAATTAACCCACATCAACAAAGCGAAGGTCACGTTGTTCTTCGGAACCTTGGCCTGGATGCTGTTATTCGTATTTTCGCCACAGGGCGCGGAGCGAGATCTGGTACTGGCCAGTCTCAACGAGAACATCGCGGAGATCGCCGGGTTGTGGATCTTCCTTGTGGCTGCGATGACATTCGTCGCCTATCTGAACAAGAAGGGCCTCATTGAGAACCTGATTTATCTTGTACTGCCCAGCCGGATAAGCGAGCGGGCATTGATGTTTCTTACTGCCACGTTCTGCTTCGTGTTCTCGTCGCTGGCAGACAACATCACCGCGACGCTGGTGTCCATCACCCTGATCATGTCGCTTAAGCTCAGCGCCGAAAAAACGATCAAATATGCGGCGCTGGTGGTTTTTGCCGTCAACTCGGGTGGGGTGGCGCTGATTACCGGTGACGTAACCACGCTGATGATCTTTCTTGCCGGAAAAGTGCAGATTGTTCAGTTACTGCTGTTAGCGCTTCCCGCGTTCCTGGCAGTCATGCTTCTCGCAGCGATGCTTTCGTTCGGCATGAGCGGGCAGGTCGTGGTGGAAAGCCATCGCACCGATGTTCGTCGGGTCGACATTGCCATTGCGCTGATATTCCTCGGCACAATCCTGTCCACCATCGTGGGCAACTTCTTCTTCCAGATTCCGCCCGTTCTGACTTTCCTGACCGGTCTGTCGATCATGTTCCTGGTGGCTCGATTCTTCAGCGATGACATTGAAACCGATCCGATTCTGGAGTACGTCCGTCAGGTCGAGTTCGAAACCTTACTGTTTTTCCTCGGGATCCTGCTGCTGGTTGGCATGCTCAAGGAAATCCATGTGCTGGACGGGCTGGTACGTATATACGATCAGGTCCCTGCAGTTGGCGCCAACTATCTGATGGGTCTCTTGTCTGCCGCGATCGACAACGTACCCCTGACGGCTGCGCTGCTCAAATCCGGACTCGAGATGGGTATTGCCGAGTGGATGGTGCTGACCTATGCCGTAGGCGTTGGTGGTTCGCTGCTCGTCATCGGCTCTGCTGCGGGTATCGTCGCCATGAGCAAGGTGCCGGGGCTGACTTTTGGCAGCTATCTAAGGTACAGCCTCTATCTGTTCGTTGCCTTCAACCTAGGCTTCGCCGGGGTGTATCTGATCGGTCTGGCGGTGGCAGGCGCGTTGGGCTGAGTCGCGAAGGCAGGCGGCACCCTATGCCCTGGGGTGCCGCCGCGCTTACCAATGAAGGTTGAAGTGCGATCCGAGCACGAACTGGTCATCGAGCAGATCCCAGCGCTCGACACAGACCTTCTTGTCGGCACCAGGGTGCAGCTTCATACGATTGAACGAATTCGGCGACGTGCCGCGTACGCGTGACGAGAGCGTGGTCCCCGCCTGAACCATCCAGATCTCACGCGAGAGCTCGGTGTACTGCTTGGACAAGGGCAGCACATAGGGCAGATGGATGTGGCCGCCCATCACCAGGTCCAATCCATCATCGGCCCAGCGGTGCAAGGCGGTCTCTGCGTTGTGTTGCAGGTTGCTCAGGTCGCTCAGCACCATCGCGCCAAATGGCTGATGAGCCACAACGATACGTACCTTGTCGGGATCGCTCTGCTTGAGTCTTCGCGAAACGGCTTCAACCTGTTCGTCCGTCACCAGCCCATCCTTGTGCCTTCTTGGGTGGGTGGTGTTGAGGCCGATCACCAGAACCTCGTCGTTCTCGAAAGTCGGCTCGAGGTCGTTGCCAAAGTGGCGCCGATAGTTGCGGTAGGGCATCAGAAAGCGAGCGAACACGTTATACAGCGGGATGTCATGATTACCCGGTATGACGAGCGCTTCCGGGATGCCGTGGCCGTGCAGGCGCTGGACGAACGCTTGGGCGTCGGCGAATTGTCCGGCCTTGGCGCGCTGCGTGATATCGCCTGAAAATATCAGCAGATCCGCGCCGTGCTCGCGCACGTGCTCCTCCATTGCGTGCACGACGGCGGCTTGCTCAGTACCGAAGTGGGTGTCGGAAATCTGCACGATGCTGGTCATTGGCGGTTGTCTTCTCGTCTGGATGGCTGAGTGACGGGCATTGTTACATTCGAAGCCGATCAGCGGTGGGCGTTCCGGTAAATCGCGAGCAAAGGCTTCGAAAGCTGTTGCCGCTTTGGTCGTGATCGCTTTCGGTTGCGCTGTGCTGGGCCTTGAACTACCCTCCGCGCTGCTTCAGGTGCCCCTGGCATACAGCCAGCTGGGTGAAACAGGGAAGCCGGTTCATTCGATGAAGACTCCGGCGCTGCCCCCGCAACGGTAGGTGAGACAGGGTACCGCTGATTGCCACTGTGCCAAAGGCATGGGAAGGCTGCGGCCCGGGATGCAAGACATCCGCTCGCAAGCCCGGAGACCGGCCTGTCGCATTCCACGGCAGTGCGGCGGGCGCTGATCGGGGTGCGGCTGCTTGCCCCCGCGCTCCTTTCTCAACCTCCGTATTGCCCTTATCGACTGATGTCGTGCGGCGGGCACGACGGAGACCTGACCTTGATCTGCAAGACCTTCAACACCTCAGCGGCGTGTCTGCTGCTTGGTTATGCTTCGCTTTCCCATGCCCAGGCGGTCCAGCCGCTGAGCCTCGATGAAGAGGTGGTCACGGCCACGCGTACCGAGCAGATGCTCAGCCCTATCGCCTCCACAAGCGTCATCACTCGCGAACAGATTGTACGCAGCCAGATTCGAAGCGTTCCCGAGCTGTTGCGTGGCCTCGCCGGCGTCAACATCGCTTCCAATGGCGGCCGCGGCAAAACGTCTGCTGTTTATGTGCGAGGGACCAGCAGCCAGCATCTGTTGGTTCTGGTCGACGGGGTGAAGATCGGTTCGGCTACATCAGGCGGCGCATCGCTGGAGAACATTCCAGTCGAGCAGATCGAGCGTATCGAATTGGTCCGCGGCCCGCGCTCCAGCCTGTACGGCTCGGAAGCGGTGAGTGGGGTCATGCAGATCTTCACTCGGCGAGGCGAAGGTGCCGGATTCAAACCTTATTTCTCCACGGGCGCGGGCAGCCGTTCCAGCTTTGACGGGACCGCTGGCATTTCCGGGAGTCAGGGTGCCGGGTGGTTCAATCTCGGCGTGGCGAGTGCTTCCACTGACGGCATCAACTCGCGGGCTTACCGGCCCGCGGCGCCACGCGCTTACGAACCCGATGCCGATGGCTATCGCGAGTTATCAGGCGCATTGCGTGGTGGTTATCGCCTCGACAACGGGCTGCAACTGGACGGCAGTTGGCTGTATGTCGATACACACAGCGACTACGACTCCCGATCCACTTCAGGCGCAACTGGCCGCTTCGCCTACAGCGACGGTAGTCAGCAGGTCATCAGCGCAAGGGCACGGTTCACGCCGCTCGATCCTTGGCTGGTAACGCTGCAGGCCGGCCACAGCGAAGACAACACAGATAACTTCCGCGACGGTCGCTTCTATTCACGTTTCGACACCAAGCGCGACTCCTTCGGTTGGCAGAACGACTTCGACGTGGCCGACGATCAGCTGCTCACCCTTGGATTCGACTATCAGGAAGACCGCATCGACGTCACGGACGACTATGCAGTAAACGCACGCGACAACAAGGGCGCCTACCTGCAGTATCAGGGCCGCTTCGGCCGTCATGGCGTGTTGGCTGGCCTGCGCCGGGATAACAACGAGCAGTTCGGTAACCATGACACTGGCAATCTCGGTTGGAGTTACGATCTGCGAGATAATCTCGTGTTGAGCGCGTCCTATGGCACCGCCTTCAAAGCGCCCACTTTTAACGACCTCTACGCGCCGGACACGGGGTTCACGGCTGGCAATCCCGACCTGGAGCCGGAAGAGTCGCAAAGCTATGAGCTGGGCCTGAAGGGCGAGCAATCGTGGGGTGGGTGGAGCCTCAACGCATTCGAGAACCAGATCGAAGAAATGATCATCTGGGCGGGCAACAGCCCCATGCAGCCGCAAAATGTCCAGGTTGCGCGTATCCGCGGTATCGAAGGCGTCGTCGAAACTGAGCTCATGGGCTGGGATGTCGTCACATCGATGACCTTCCTCGATCCGCAGGACCGCAGCAAGGCCAATCACGGGAATCTACTGCCACGGCGCGCCAAACGTTCGCTCAATGTCGGGCTGGACCGCGCCATCGGCCGTTTTGCTGTCGGCACTACGCTATACGCAGCCAGCGAGCGCTTTGACAAACCCAGCAATACCGAAGCCGAGCGCTTACCGGGCTACACGCTGGTAGACCTGCGCGGGGAATACCGGCTTGATAATGCCTGGCGACTGCAAGCGAAGCTGAGCAACCTGTTCGACCGCAATTACGAAACCGCTCAAACCTATGAACAGCCTGGTCGGGCGATCCATTTCACGGTTCGCTACCAAGCCCTTTGATGTCCCTTCGCCCAAGGAGAACACCGATGATCAACGTCTCCCCAAGAGCCCAACTGGCTGTCGGCATAGCACTGTCGGTGCTGATGGCAATGACCCGCGGTCAGCATTTCGCTTCGGTGAACCTGCCAAGCGCATCCTGGGCGGTGTTTTTCCTGGCAGGCGTGCTGCTGGCGCCGCGCTGGGTGTTCCCGGCTTTGTTTGTCGAAGCGTCGCTGCTGGATTTCGCCGCGATCGAATGGCAGGGGGTCAGCAGCTATTGTCTATCACCCGCGTACTGGATGCTGGTGCCGGCCTACGGGGCCCTGTGGTTCGGAGGGCGCGTTTACGCACGGTTGCATCGGGACCAACTGACGAGCCTGGCGCTGCTTGCAGGCTGCATGATGCTGAGTGCGTTCGTATGCTATTTATTTTCCGGCGGTGGTTTCCTGTTTTTCTCCGGCCGGTATCCAGATCCGAGCCTGGCGCAGCTTTCCGAGCGCATCGGCACCTACTATCCGCAGTATCTCACCAACCTGACGCTGTATGTCGGTATCGCCGCGTGTGTCTATATCAGGCTGCGCGCATGGACCGTAGGGCGTGAGGGGGCTCGCGCATGAGCGAGTCCAATGAGCGCGACGCCCGTCATAAGGCACGCATGCAGCGTAAGAAGGCTGTGGTTGATGAGAAGATTGCCGAAGCGCAGGACGAGTACGGCCTGTTACTTCTGCACACCGGCAACGGCAAAGGCAAGAGCAGTTCCGCATTCGGCATGGTTGCTCGAGCGCTCGGCCACGGCATGAAGGTGGGTGTTGTGCAGTTCATCAAGGGCGCAGCCAGCACAGGTGAGGAGCGCTTCTTTCGCCGCTTTTCCGATGAGGTCAGCTATCACGTGATGGGGGAGGGGTTCACCTGGGAAACCCAAGACCGCCAGCGTGACATCGCCAAAGCGAAGCAAGCGTGGGGCGTCGCTGCGCAGCTGTTGGCCGATCCTGAGATTGGTCTGGTAGTGCTGGACGAGCTCAATATCGCGCTCAAGTACGGCTATCTGGAGCTCGACCCGGTTCTGGCCGACATCGAATCCCGACCGCTCTTGCAGCATGTGGTCGTCACCGGCCGCGGCGCTCCGCCGGGCTTGATCGAAGCGGCAGACACGGTGACAGAAATGTCCCTGGTCAAACATGCCTTCAAGGCTGGCGTGAAAGCGCAGAAGGGAATCGAGTATTAATGTCTGCGATTGATTCACATGGTGCTGCTGAGACCGTCGAGCGCACTGAAACGCCGCATCACTGCCCAGCGCTGCTGATTGCCGCGCCCGCGTCGGGCCAGGGTAAAACGACCGTGACCGCTGGCTTGGCTCGACTGCACACACGCCAAGGCAAGCGGGTGCGCGTGTTCAAATGCGGGCCTGACTTCCTCGATCCCATGGTGCTGGCCCGGGCCAGCGGCAACCCGGTTTATCAACTCGATCTGTGGATGGTTGGCGAGTCCGAAAGCCGCCGGATGCTTTGGGAAGCGGCGCGCGAGGCTGATCTGATCCTCATTGAAGGCGTGATGGGGCTGTTCGATGGCACACCCTCAGCCGCTGATCTGGCGCGCCAGTTTGGTGTGCCGGTACTGGCTGTAGTCGACGGCTCGTCCATGGCGCAGACCTTCGGGGCGCTCGCTCACGGATTGGCCAGTTATCAGCCGGATCTGCCGTTTGCCGGTGTGTTGGCAAACCGGGTCGGTAGCAGCCGACACGGCGAAATCCTTCGGGACAGCCTACCGGCACACCTGGGGTGGTTTGGTGCGTTGCCGCGCGGTGAATCGGTGGGCCTGCCCAGCCGTCACCTGGGCCTCGTGCAGGCGCAGGAACTGGCAGATCTGGATGCCCGACTCGATGCGGCTGCAGATGCCTTGGCGGCGAGCGCTGAATATGCGCTGCCGGCTGCGGTCAGCTTCGCGCCAGCGGCATCCGAGACGCTGCCGAAACTATTGAAAGGGGTGCGCATCGGGGTGGCGCGTGACGCCGCCTTCTCCTTTGTCTATCAGGCCAACCTCGACCTGCTGCAAGCGCTCGGTGCGGAGCTGCTGTTTTTCTCGCCGCTGCGATTTTCCCGTCTGCCCGCCATAGACAGCCTGTACCTGCCTGGTGGTTACCCTGAGTTGCATCTGCGGGCGTTGAGCCGTAACCGCACGATGGCCGAGGCAATACGGGGCCACCACGAGGCGGGCAAACCGACGCTCGCCGAGTGCGGCGGCATGCTCTACCTGCTCGACGGTCTGACCGGCCAGGACGGGGTACGAGAAAGCATGCTTGGTCTGCTGCCTGGCGAAGCGCAAATGCAGAAGCGGTTTACCGCAATGGCGCTGCAGGAAGTGCAGTTGCCAGAAGGGCGTCTGCGCGGCCACACCTTCCATCACTCCTCGCTCGAATCGCCGATGCAGCCGCTGGCGCGGGGTGAGTGTCCGAACTATAAGCGGACGGCAGAGGCTGTTTACCGGCAGGGGCGCCTTACGGCTTCCTATATACATTTCTACTTGCCGTCCGATCCCCGCGCGGCTGCGGCGATGCTCTGCCCATGAGCGAATTTGCCTTTACCGACGAGCAACGTGCTGGTGTCTATAGAGCGATTGGTGAACGACGCGATATGCGCCATTTCAGCGGAGGCGAGGTCGCAGCCGAATTGCTGGCGCGCCTGCTCGAGGCTGCGCATCAGGCGCCCAGTGTTGGCTTGATGCAGCCTTGGCGGTTTCTCCGTATCAGCCGTCCCGAATTGCGCAGCGCCGTTGCCGAGCTGGTCGAGGAGGAGCGACTCCGGACTGCCGCAGCGCTGGGCGAGCGGGGCGACGCATTCATGAAGCTGAAGGTTGAAGGCATTCAGGACTGCGCCGAATTGCTGGTCGTCGCGTTGATGGATGGCCGAGATGCACATGTGTTCGGCCGTCGCACGCTGCCGGAAATGGACCTCGCTTCGGCCGCCTGTGCGATCCAGAATCTCTGGCTGGCAGCTCGGGCAGAGGGGCTGGGCATGGGCTGGGTATCATTGTTCGATCCTCAGGCGCTGGCCGATCTGCTGCAGATGCCCAACGGGGCCAAACCGGTTGCCGTGATCTGCCTCGGCCCGGTGGTCGAGTTCTACCCTGCACCCATGCTAGCGCTTGAAGGTTGGACCGAGCCGCGACCGCTGTCCGAGTTGCTGTTCGATAACACCTGGGGGCACCGGTCGTGAGCGTCGCGCTGAGTTGCCTGGCTGGGGTAGCGCTTGACGCGGTGCTTGGTGAGCCTCGTCGCGGTCACCCGCTGGTTGCGTTCGGCGAGCTGGCCGACCGGCTTGAGCGACATTTCAACGGGCCCGACGGCCGCGGTTGGCGCAGCCATGGCGTAACTGCCTGGTGCCTCGCAGTGCTGCCGCTGACGGGGGCGGCGTGGCTACTCGGCTCGTTACCGGGCATTGGCTGGCTGGTTGAGATCTGTTTGCTGTACATGGCGCTTGGGTTGCGCAGCCTTGGGGACCATGTGCTGCCGGTCGCCTGTGCTCTGCGCCGGGGTGACCTGCCCGAAGCGCGCCGGCGCGTTGGTTTCATCGTCAGCCGCGATACGCGCGAACTGGACGAGCAGGGCGTCGCCCGAGCGACGACCGAGTCGGTCCTGGAGAATGGTAGCGATGCGGTATTTGCCGCGCTGTTCTGGTTCGTTGTGGCGGGCGCGCCTGGAGTGGTGCTGTACCGACTGAGCAATACGCTTGATGCCATGTGGGGCTACCGCAATGAGCGCTTCGAACGATTCGGCTGGGCTGCGGCGCGTATCGATGATGTGCTGAATTTCATTCCCGCCAGGCTGGTTGCGCTGACGTATGCGCTATCAGGCCAGACGCGCCGTGCCTGGCATTGCTGGCGCACGCAGGCCCCGCTATGGGACAGCCCCAACGCCGGGCCTGTAATGGCTGCCGGTGCGGGCGCATTGGGCGTGGCGCTGGGTGGTCCGGCTGTCTACAACGGCGAGCTACATGACAGACCCATTCTTGGCGAAGGCGAAGCGCCTCAGGCTCGAGATATCGAGCGCGCGCTGGATCTGGTCTGGGCGGGGGTCGGTCTGTGGTTGTCGGCACTGTTGCTGGGGAGCTGGTTGAATGCTTGAGCACGGTGGACGGCTCCGTAGCGCGGCCGAGCATTTCGATATCCCGCTGCAGGATTGGCTGGATCTCTCCACAGGCATCGCTCCCTACGGTTTCGATCTGCCAGCCATTCCTGCCGAAGCCTGGCTGCGCCTGCCGGAAGCCGAAGACGAACTGGAGGACGCGGCACGAGCCTATTTCGGTGCCACCTCGCTGCTGCCAGTGGCTGGCTCCCAGGCCGCGATCCAGATGTTGCCGCGCTTGCGCAGAACCCTTCAGGTGGGAATCGTGTCGCCCTGTTATGCGGAGCACGCAGAGGCATGGCGCCGTGAAGGGCACCGCCTTAGCGAATTCAGCGAAGGCAGCGTGCCGCGGGCCATCGATGGGCTCGACGTGCTGGTGGTGGTCAACCCGAATAATCCTACGGGACGACGGCTGCCACCGGAACAGCTGCTTCACTGGCATCACCGTCTCGCCGAACGCGGCGGCTGGCTGATCGTCGACGAAGCCTTCATGGATCCAACCCCGATGCACAGCCTGGCCCCGCACAGCCATTTGCCAGGTCTGATTGTGCTGCGTTCGTTTGGCAAGTTTTTCGGCATGGCCGGAGCCCGGCTGGGCTTCGTGCTGGCGGAACCGAGCTTGCTGTCTGTGCTGAGTGATGCGCTTGGGCCATGGCCGATTGCCGGGCCGTCACGTTTCATAGGTACGGTACTGCTTGCTGATCATGAGGGGCAGCGTCGACAACGCGAGCGATTGCGAGTCGATAGTGCGCGTCTGGAGCAGCTCCTGTCGGAGCACGGGTTGCCACCCACCGGCGGCTGCGGGCTTTTCCATTGGGTTGTGACGGAGGATGCGACCATGCTTCGTGAGTTTCTGGCCTGCCAGGGCATCCTGGTGCGCCGCTTTCTCTATCCGCCAAGCGTGCGCTTCGGGCTGCCCGCGGACGAAGCGGGATGGGCTCGGCTGACGCGTGCCCTGACTCACTATCAGGCGTTGCGCACATGAGCACCTTGATGGTCCAGGGGACGACGTCAGACGCTGGCAAGAGCACGCTGGTGACCGCACTTTGTCGCTGGTTCAAGCGCCGGGGCGTTACCGTCGTGCCGTTCAAACCGCAGAATATGGCGCTTAACAGCGCGGTTACTGCCGACGGCGGCGAGATTGGCCGTGCCCAAGCAGTGCAGGCCCAGGCTGCAGGCTTGGCGCCACAGACTGACATGAATCCCATCCTGCTCAAGCCCAACAGCGATGTGGGCGCTCAAGTGATCATTCATGGACGCGCCGTCGGCAACATGGACGCAGCGGCCTATCACGACTACAAACGCGTGGCGATGGACGCGGTGCTGGCCTCGCACCGGCGCCTGAGCGATGCCTATCAGGTTGTAATGGTCGAAGGCGCGGGCTCGCCCGCCGAGATCAATCTGCGCGCCAATGACATCGCCAATATGGGTTTTGCCGAAAAAGCCGACTGCCCGGTGATCCTCATTGCAGATATCGACAAGGGCGGTGTGTTCGCGCACCTGGTCGGCACGCTGGAATTGCTCAGCCCAAGCGAGCAGGCGCGCGTCAAAGGCTTCGTAATCAACCGCTTTCGTGGCGATATTTCGCTGCTGCAGCCGGGTCTAGATTGGCTTGAACAGCGCACGGGAAAACCCGTTCTCGGTGTGCTGCCGTACCTTACGGACTTTCATCTCGAAGCAGAGGACGCCGTAGATGCGCGCCAATCGGCGAAGAGCGCGCAGACTCTGAAAGTGGTGGTGCCGGTCTTGCCGCGTATCAGCAATCACACCGATTTCGACCCGCTGCGTTTGCATCCACAGGTTGATCTGCGCTTTATCGGGCCCAGGCAAGCTGTCCCGCCGGCGGATCTGATTGTCCTTCCGGGATCGAAAAGCGTTCGTGCAGACCTAGCATGGCTGCGTGAGCAAAGCTGGGAACCGGCGATCCAGCGGCATCTGCGCTACGGTGGCAAGTTACTGGGAATCTGTGGAGGACTGCAGATGCTTGGCGACAGCATTGACGACCCGCTGGGTCTGGAAGGGCCGGCTGGGCAGAGCGTCGGGCTGGGATTATTGCGATTCACTACCACGCTGGCTGCGCACAAGCAGCTGCGGAACGTCCATGGTCGGCTGGGGATCGATGACGTCGAGATCAGTGGTTATGAGATTCACGCTGGCATTAGTGACGGACCGGCCCTGGAACGTGCTGCTGTACGGCTCGACGATGGCCGCCGTGACGGGGCGATAAGCGAGGATGGTCAGGTGCTCGGTACCTACCTTCACGGTCTTTTCGAAACTCCAGGTGCCTGCGAGTCGCTATTGCGCTGGGCAGGGCTGGAGAGGGTCCAGCGGGTCGATTATCAGGCATTGCGTGAACGCGATATCGAGCGACTGGCAGATCTGGTGGACAGCCATCTGGACGTCTCGCAGCTGCTGGCGCTATGCGGGCTGTCAAAGGAAGCGGGCATATGATCGAACTGATTCTCGGCGGGGCGCGGTCCGGCAAGAGCCGGTTGGCTGAGCGGCTTGCCGTCGATAGCGGTCTCGCCGTGATCTATATCGCCACCAGTCAGCCCCTGGACGGCGAAATGGGCGAGCGCATCGCCCACCACCGTGCTCGGCGCCCCGCTACCTGGGCGTTGATCGAGGAACCGCTGGCGCTTGCCTCTGTACTGCGAGAACACGCCCGTGCCGATCGCTGCATACTGGTGGACTGCCTGACGCTATGGCTGACCAATCTGCTGATGCTGGACGACCAGGCTCGCCTGATTGAAGAGCGCGATGCCTTGCTTGAATGCCTCGAAGAACTGCAGGGGCGAGTCCTGTTGGTGAGTAATGAGACCGGGTTAGGCGTGGTGCCGCTGGGTGAGTTGACCCGCCGTTATGTCGATGAAACAGGCCTGTTGCACCAGGCCCTCGCCGAGCATTGTCATCGGGTGGTACTCACCGTGGCGGGTTTGCCAATGACCCTGAAAGGAGCGGCACTGTGAGCAAACAATGGTGGCTGGAGCCCTGTCGTACGCCAGACGAGGAGGCGCGCCAGGCCGTACTTCAGCGCGATGCCCGTTTGACCAAACCGGAGGGTGCGCTGGGGCGTATCGAAGCGGTCGTGCCACAGCTGGCGGCTCTGCAGGGGCGTGATCGGCCGGCGGTGGAGCAGATCTGGATTGCGATTTTTGCCGGAGATCACGGCGTTGCCGCTGAAGGTGTCTCGGCCTTTCCGCAATCGGTCACCGGCCAGATGCTTGCCAATTTCATTAACGGCGGCGCAGCGATCAGTGTACTCGCCAAGGAGCTGAAGGCGACCTTGGAGGTGATTGATCTGGGAACAGTGGTTCCGTTGTCGCTGCCCCGGGTGCGCCATCTTTCGCTGGGGCCGGGCACCGCTAATTTCACCCACGAAGCGGCCATGAGTGCCGAGACTTGCGAGCTCTCGATGCAGGCTGGGCGCGACAGTGTGCAGCGGGCCTTGCAGCAACGGAGCGAGCTGTTCATTGGCGGCGAAATGGGCATCGGCAATACCACCACTGCGGCGGCGCTGGCCTGCGCCTTGCTCGCCTGCGCGCCTCATGATCTGGCAGGGCCGGGCACTGGCTTGGACGCGGCCGGTGTTGCACACAAGCGTGCAGTCATCGAGCGCGCATTGGCGCTGCACGCGGGATCGCACGATACCTTCGGTTGGATGCAACGGGTCGGTGGTTTCGAACTGGCTGCGCTCACTGGCGCTTACATCGCCTGCGCACAGCACGGCATCCCCGCGCTGGTCGACGGTTTCATCTGCAGTGTGGCGGCGCTGTGCGCAGTGCGTCTGAACCCGCCCTGTCGTGACTGGCTGCTGTTCGCCCACCGCTCGGCTGAGCCGGGCCACTCCGCTGTTCACGCAGCATTGGAGGCACGGCCGCTTTTGGATCTTGGCCTACGGCTGGGCGAAGGCAGTGGTGCGGCGCTTGCGGTTCCGCTGCTCCGGCTGGCCTGCGCACTTCATAACGGCATGGCGACCTTCGACGAAGCCGCAGTCGCGGCGAAGCAGGCATGAGCGTGCAGCTGGAGTTGCTGCGTCATGGTGAGACCGAATCCGGTGGCGGTTTTCGTGGGCGGCTGGATGATGCCCTCACCGCCAAGGGTTGGCAGCAGTTGCGTGCAACCGTTGTCGACGCCGGGCCGTGGGACCGAATCATCAGTTCACCCCTGCGCCGCTGCGCGGATTTTGCGGCTGAGCTCGCCGAACAACGTTCCATTGAGCTAGAACTCGAACCTGACCTGCGTGAACTGGACTTCGGCGACTGGGAAGGGCGCACTGCTGCGGATCTAATGATCGATCAGAGCGAAGCCCTAGGCCGCTTCTGGAACGATCCGTACAGCTTCACTCCGCCTAATGCCGAGCCCGTCGCAGCCTTCGAGGATCGTGTGCTGGCTGCAATCGAGAGGCTGACGGATCGATGTGCGGGCGAACGCGTACTGCTCATCACCCACGGCGGTGTGATGCGGCTATTGCTGGCGCAGGCGCGCGGGCTGCCACGCGAATGTTTGTTGCAGGTCCAGGTCAATCATGGCGAGTTGTTCGGGCTGAGAACTGGTTTTGCTGATGCCACCCTCTGGCTGGAAGAACGATGCAGCCCTTTTTGATTGCGCTGCAGTTTTTGACCTGCCTCCCGGTACGCCTACGTAGCATGCCTGAGCCGCAGCAGATCGGCAGGTCCTTGCTCTATTACCCGCTGGTGGGGTTGCTGCTGGGCAGCATGCTCTGGGTGCTGGGGATGGTACTTGGCGATGCGGCCCCGCCGCTGACGGCCGCGCTAGTGTTAGCCGCGTGGGTCGGGCTGACCGGTGCGCTGCACCTCGACGGCCTGGCCGATAGCGCGGACGCCTGGCTGGGCGGCTTCGGCGATAGGGAACGAACCCTGGCGATCATGAAAGACCCGAGCAGCGGTCCGGTTGCAGTCGCCGTGCTGGTGTTGTTGCTATTGCTGAAGTTCGCCGCGATATGGACGCTGCTTGAACGAGACAACCTGCTGCTAATACTGGCGGTACCGCTACTTGGGCGAAGCGCAATGTTGGGGTTGTTTCTCACCACGCCCTATGTGCGACCGGGCGGCTTGGGACAGGCCTTGGCCGAATATTTGCCGAGATCGGAAGCTCGGGTGATGCTGGGACTGATCGCACTCGCTGGCGTGCTGATGGGGCCCAGTGGTTGGGTTGCGCTGGCGACCGCGGCGGGTGTCGGGATGCTGGTGCGCCGTAGCCTGGTTCAGCGTCTGGGCGGTACCACGGGCGATACGGCCGGTGCGTTGCTGGAACTGGTGGAGTGTGGGGTGCTGGTCGGCCTGGCCCTGCTGGTCTAGCGCGGCAGCTCAGCCCAGCAGTGCGACGGCCTTGATCTGAGCCCAGAGCGCTTTACCCTTGGTAACGTTCAGCTGGTCGGCAGAGCGCCGCGTAATTCGAGCCAGCAGGGGCGTGCCTTGTGCGTCCAGACGAACCAGGACATGGGCCGGCGTATCGGCGGAGGCCACTTCATCGACCCGCACCGGTAGCAGGTTGCTGATGCTGGTGCCTTGTGCACGTTCCAGCGTCAGGCTTACATCCCGTGCATGGACGCGAAAGCGCAGCCGGTGACCAATGGCTTCGCTCCTTTGCGCCACCAGTACATTGCCGCCTTGAAACGATAAGCGGGTGAGGTGGTAATCCGTGTCGTGCCCGGCGATCTCCGATTCGATGACCACGCCTGCATCGTCTTCGAATGCAATAGGCAGATCCAGACGCGAAAGCGTTTCGTGCAGTGTGCCCTGCGCGACGACGCGGCCTTCCTCAAGAAGGACCAGGTGATCGGCCAGTCGCGCCACTTCGTCCGGAGCATGACTGACATATAGGACAGGGATATCCAGCTCATCATGCAGACGTTCGAGGTAAGGCAGGATTTCCTGTTTGCGCTTCACATCCAGAGCCGCCAGAGGCTCGTCCATCAGCAGCAGGCGTGGGCTCGTAAGCAGGGCGCGCGCGATCCCGACCCGCTGGCGTTCACCACCGGAAAGTCGCCCCGGCAAGCGCTCCAGAAGATGTTCGATACCAAGCAGCTCGACAGCTTGGCCCCAGGCAACACGTCGATCCTGTGTCGGGATGCGCTTCATGCCGAATTCGAGGTTGCCCCTGACCGACAAATGGGCGAACAGATTGGCGTCCTGGAACACGTAGCCTATTGCGCGCCGGTGCGGTGGCATGAACCACTGGCGGCTCGAGTCTTGCCAACATTCGCCGTTTACCACCAGCGCTCCGGTACTGCTGCGTTCGAGTCCGGCAATGCAGCGCAGACAACTGGTCTTGCCCGAGCCTGAGGGGCCGAACAGGGCGGTAACACCTCGCCCAGGTAGTTCGACATCCAGGTCCAACGTGAAGCCTGGATGGGCCAGATGCAGCCGTGCGTGAATGCCGCTCGTGTTGGTGCTCATCCGCGCCACCCCTGTCGTAAAGGACTCGCATAGAGCGTGAGCAGTACCAGAAAGGAGAACAGCAGCATCCCGCTGGCAAGCCAATGTGCCTGGGTGTATTCCAAGGCTTCGACGTGATCGTAGATCTGTACGGACAACACGCGCGTTCTCTCGGGAATGTTTCCGCCGATCATCAGTACTACACCGAACTCACCCACCGTATGCGCGAAGCCGAGAATGCTGGCCGTCACGAAGCCAGGCCGTGCCAGCGGCAACGCGACGGTGAAGAAGGCGTCCAGCGGACCCGCTCGCAAGGTCATTGCCGCTTCGAGGGGCCGTTCGCCTATCGCTTCGAAGGCATTCTGCAGCGGTTGCACGACGAAGGGCATCGAGTAGAAAACCGATCCGACAACCAGGCCGGCAAAGGTGAAGGGCAATACACCCAGGCCGAGTGATTGAGTCAGCTGCCCAACGGGACCATTGGGGCCCATTACTACCAGCAAATAGAAGCCGAGGACACTGGGGGGGAGCACAAGAGGCAGCGCTACCACCGCGCCAATCGGCCCCTTCAAGCGCGAGCGGGTCCGCGCCAACCACCAAGCGATGGGCGTTCCGAGTAGCAGCAGCAGAACGGTTGTGATGCTGGCGAGTTTGAGCGTCAGCCAGATGGCCGAAATGCTGGCGTCATCCAAGTCGGGCATTCCCATTGCCTACTGATGGTAACCGTAGGCGCGCATCACTTCGGTTGCCTCAGCGCTTCGGAGGTAATCGAGCAATGCTTGCGCTGCTGGGTTGTTGCGCCCCTTGTTCAGCAGCAACGCGTCCTGGCGGATCGGTGGATGATAAGTAGCAGGCACTACCCAGCCCGACCCCTGTTGAATCACGCCATCTTTGGCGACTTGGGAGAGAGCGACAAAGCCGAGATCGGCGTTACCGCTCGCGACGAACTGATGGGTTTGCGCAATATTTTCACCCTGTACCAATTCGTCCTTTACCGAGTCCGCCAGGCCAAGCTTTGTCAACGTCGCCATCGCCGCGGCGCCATAGGGTGCGGTGTTAGGGTTAGCGATGGCCAGGTGGCGAAACGGCTTGTCGTCCAGCACCTTAGCCTGGCCATTGATGTAATCCTCCTTGGCTGACCACAAC
Source organism: Stutzerimonas stutzeri (assembly GCF_051028275.1). Classification (GTDB taxonomy): domain Bacteria; phylum Pseudomonadota; class Gammaproteobacteria; order Pseudomonadales; family Pseudomonadaceae; genus Stutzerimonas; species Stutzerimonas stutzeri_AS. The sequence goes on along the minus strand of NZ_CP069269.1, from coordinate 2,765,820 downwards.
ACCAGCGTGCCAATGGCGTAGGTGAAGCGGCTTCCAGCCACGCCCAGCCCTTCACGTTCCAGTTTGGCTGGGATCTGTTCATCCGCCGCCAGCAGTACCGAGAACGGCGCGCCGTTACGGATCTGTGCGTAGAGTTTTCCGGTCGAGCCAAAGGCCAGCAGCACCTTATGGCCGGTGTCGCGTTCGAACCGTTCGGCGATGACGCGCATCGGAGCGGTGAAATTCGACGCGACCGCAACCTGAACTTCGCTGGCAAGGCCGATCAAAGGTGTGAGTGCGGCCAGCACCGCTAAGAGGGATGTACAGATGCGGTTCATCATGTTTCTCAATCCACTGCGATGATTACGTGCGAGGCCTTGATCAGTGCCGTACAGGACTGGCCGACGACCAGTCCGAGCGCCTCGGTGCTTTCGTTTGTGATCACCGCACCTAGGGTACGATTGCCTGGAAGCAGCAGTTTGACGTCGCAGCTGACTGCACCGGGCGTGATCGCGCCTATCGTTCCGGTCAGACGGTTGCGAGCGCTGATCTTCACGTTCGGGTCAGGCGACAGTAGGACGAAGCTGGCCTTGACCAGGGCCATTGCGATCTTGCCCGTCGCTAGCTGTAGCTCGTCGATGCTCTCATTGGTCAGGGTCGCGGTCATGGTCTGCCCATCACCGATATCGAGGCTGACACTGCCGTTCACCGCGCCTCTTTCGACCTCGGTGATGCGGCCCCGAAACTGATTGCGCGCACTGGTTTTCATGGCGATCGCCCGAAGCAGTTTGTCGATGTCTTCAAATCCATCTATGCCCTTTGAGACCTGGGCCAGGAAGCGTTCGTACTCGTGTCGCATGCGTTGCCAGACATGCAGCATTTCGCGACCAAAGTCAGTCAGTTGCGTTCCGCCGCCCTTCGCACCGCCAGCGTTGCGCATCACCAGTGGCCGTTCGGAGAGGTTGTTCATCGTATCCACCGCATCCCACGCAGCCTTGTAGCTGAGTTTGATGGCCTTGGCGGCGCGGCTGATGGACCCGGTCGCCTCGATCTGTTCGAGTAGTTCGATGCGTTTGCCGCCGAGATAGCCTTTCTCGCCACGGTTGAACCAAAGCTGGCCATCAATGCGCAACGGCTGGGTTTGTTTTGATTCGTTCATTTTGGCTCCGCGTAGATGCCTACATTCTGGCAATCGTTATATAGATTTGTATATAGCGTTTTGCGTGAGGCTTTAGTGATGAGCGAAGCCGTTGCTCCGAGCGCAGCTGAGGGAGTAGCGTTGCTTCGATTTCTCTGGAGGTTCGTCATGAAACAGAATGGGTTGCCGCTTCACTCGCACTGCTTTTGCTGGCTGGGCCCGTAGCGGCCGAGCAGTGCCCAGCGTTACTGCAGCATGAGCTCCCTGCGCTGAGATCGAAGGAAACCATTGATCTGTGCGAGGCGTTTCAGGGCAAGGCCTTGGTGGTGGTCAACACCGCCAGCTTTTGTGGCTTCGCCCCGCAGTTCAAGGGGCTGGAGGCGTTGTATCAGCGCTACAAGGGCGACGGGCTGGTGATCCTTGGCGTGCCGTCCGATGACTTCTTTCAGGAGTCTGACGATGCGGCTGAAACGGCGGAGGTCTGCTACGTCAATTACGGGGTCACGTTTCCCATGGCGGAGACGCAGCCTGTGCGGGGTAGCAACGCAATACCGCTATTTCGAGAACTGGCCGAGCAAGCCGGCGGCGCACCTCGCTGGAATTTCTATAAGTATGTGGTCGATCGCAACGGCAAGGTAGTCGACTATTTTTCGAGTAAAGTCGAGCCGGACGATCCGGAGCTGATAGCTGCAGTAGAAAAGGCGTTAGCCAAGTAGCGGAAGGGGTGCCCCGACCGGTCGGTCGGGGCGGGGTGCATCAGAAGCGGTAGGTCATGGCAGCGCCAAAACCGTGAGCGCTGTTCTCGTAGGTAGCGTTGTAGGTGTCTTGATCGATTTTAGTGTCTTCTTCCCACAGATACGAGTAAGCCAGGTCGACCGTCATATCGTCGTTCGGATTCCAGGCGAGGCCAAAGCTAACGGCCGTCCGGTCACCAGTGGGGATGCGTGGCGAACGATGAGTGTTGTTGGTGGGGCTTTGGTCGAGAGCTACACCGGTACGCAAGGTCCACTGCTTGTTCAGCTTGTACGCTGCTCCCAAGGCATAAGACCACGTGTCATGCCAATCCTGCTCTTCTTCGATTGTGCCGAATGCAGCAGATGCCGGTCCTGCAGCAACACCTTCATTTTCCACGATGATCGACTCGAGTCGGCTCCAGCGCGTGAGCATGGCTCCGCCGTAGATCGTCCACTGATCATTCAGATCATGGGTGATGGACATGTCAATTGATTCTGGCGTCTCTAAATCGAGTGAGGCATCGTATTGGCCATACGCTCCGACGGACCCGAGGATAAGATCGTTGCCCGATACACGCGTATCGCCTTCAAGTGTGTAATCCACTTTCGACCGATAGGTCACTCCCGCGCGGGTATGAGGGGTAAACTCATAGAGCATGCCGATATTGAAGCCCAGCGCAGTATCGTCGCCCTTGATCTTCACTCGGCTATCGGCTGTTGCGCCAGGTGTAAAGGGAGGTACTGCACTTTCCAGCTTCCCATCGATCCGGTTGATGGTGGGACCGAAGCCGACAGATAGCTTTTCATTAAAGCGATAGCTGACGGTGGGCTGAACCGTGATGACACGAACTTCACTATAGTCGCCTTCATAACGACCCGAGAAGCCGCTTTCGTAGTCAGTAATAAGGCCAAAAGGCACGTAAACACCTACACCAACGGCCCACTTGTCGTCCAAGGGTTTAACGTAATAGCCCATCGGGACGGCGGTGAACGGAACCATATCGCCGTCATTCGTACCGGCTGCACCGCTAGCATTCGTGATATCGGTTTTGGCATTGATCGCTGCCATTCCGAAGCTGGCCTGCTCTCGCTCGAGGCGGGACATACCAGCAGGGTTGCCGAATAGAGTTGTGGCGTCATCGGCAGAAGAGGAGCGACCGGCGAATGAGGTGCCCATGCCGCTGATGCTTTGTTCGTTAAGCGCGAAGCCGGCAGCCATGGCCTGAGTTGAAAGGGCGCCTACGGCTACTACAATCGCGGTCTTCAACCATGTTTTTTTCATTGTTGTACTCCAGGGGAAAAAGCGGCTCGGACCCTACCAAGCTCCTCTGATTTCTCGCAAACGAAAGAGTGCAATTTTTCGTAAAGCACGACGACCGGCGCCGATAAGAAGTCGAAAAGCCGATAAAAAACCTGTCGCGCTATTCTTGACCAGGCAGTCGGAGATGGCGCTATCATGCAACGGGTCGATGAGGGTCAGTAATCCACTCGCTCCAGGAGCCTGCGTAAAGTTTAGCCAAGGGGTAGCCTGCGAGGCACAAAGCGAAGAGGTTATGACAAGCCGTCACACCCGAGCCGCAGTAGGCCACCAGGGTATCCGGAGTTTGACCTTCCGACTGTTCGTTAAATCGCGCGCGCAGCTTATCAGGAGCAAGGAAGCGTCCATTAGCATCCAGGTTTTCGGTAAACGGCACGCAGCGAGCGCCCGGGATGTGCCCCGCGACGGGGTCGATGGGTTCCTGCTCACCGAGAAATCGAGGCAAAGCACGGGCGTCTAGTAGCGTCAGGCCGGGCTGACCTAAACGTGCAATGAGTTGCTGGGCTGAGATCAGCAGGTCGTTATCTGGCGTGCCGTCGAACTGGCCGGGCAGATAGTCAGTCACCCCATTGGTTACGGCGCCTCCGGCATCCCGCCAGGCTTTCAACCCGCCGTCCAGAAGATATACGCCGTTGCGCTTACCGAGCCATGTCAGTAGCCACCACGCCCGTGCGGCAAACGCACCGGGGCCGTCGTCGTAGAGTATGACTTCGCTGTCGTCGTTCAAGCCCGCGGCGCGAAGGCGCTCAAGCAACCGCTCCGGTTGCGGCAGTGGATGTCGTCCTGTTTGGCCGGGTGCCACCGGGCCCGAGAGATCTTTTTCCAGGTCCATAAACAGTGCCCCGGGGATATGGCCTTGCTGGTAGCTACGACTTCCGTAACCTGGGTCTTCGAGTGCGAACCGACAATCGAAGATACGCACATTCGGCTGCGCCAGTCGTGCGGTCAGTTGGGTGGTATCAATTAGTTGAGCAAGCGGCATGGCAGGGCTCCCTTCGGATTTCGGTAGGAAATTATCACGCGACGTCGACGGTGCCGATCAATGCGCTGCGAATGCCGAGACGCGATATATACTGCGCGACTGTTCGCTCGCTTGCGGATGAAAATCGACCAACAAGGAGGGCCTAGTGGCCATCGAAACTCAATGGGTGCTAGATGATGCGCATTTGGCCCGTCTGTGTGCCGAGTGGCGCCAGCTGCCTTACGTAGCGGTGGATACAGAGTTCATGCGGGTCGATACCTTCTACCCGATCGCGGCCTTGCTGCAAGTGGGCGACGGCCGGTGCGCCTATCTGATTGACCCATTGTTGATCACCGATTGGACTGCGTTTGCCAGTCTGCTTACCGACCAGTCGGTGGTGAAGGTCTTACATGCCTGCAGCGAAGATCTGGAGGTGCTCTGGCGGCTGACCGGTAGCCTGCCGATGCCGTTGTTCGATACGCAACTTGCTGCTGGCTATCTGAATATTGGCTTCTCGATGGGCTATTCGCGCCTGGTGCAGAGCGTGCTGAACATTGAATTGCCCAAAGGTGAGACGCGTTCCGACTGGCTGCAGCGACCCTTGAGCGAGATGCAGGTGCGCTACGCCGCTGAAGATGCGCAGCATCTTGCCGAACTCTACGAAGCACTCGTGCCCAAGCTGTCTGATGAGAAGCGGGCCTGGGTCATTGAAGACGGCGCCGAGCTGGTTGCCAATCTTCAGCGGGAAACCGATCCTGATGAAGCGTACCGTGAGGTCAAGCAGGCCTGGCGTTTGAAGCCGCGTCAGCTTGCGGTTTTACGCACGTTGACGGCCTGGCGGGAGCGGCAGGCGAGAGCACGTAATCAGCCTCGCAACCGCGTATTGCGTGAGCACAGCCTTTGGCCAATGGCGCGTACGCAGCCAACTGATCTCGCGGGCCTGGCGCGTATCGACGACATGCATCCGCGTACAGTGCGTCAGGATGGTGAGACCTTGATCGAGCTGATTCGCACCGCTGCCGCTACACCTGAGCAGGACTGGCCGGAGCCATTACCAGAGCCATTGCCGCTCGAAGCATCGACACAGCTCAAGAAATTGCGTTCTGTCGGGCAGAAGCAGGCCCAAATCATGGACATTGCCCCGGAACTGATGCTGCGCAAGAAAGTACTCGAAGCTCTTTTGAGGTCCGGATATCCCGATGGTCCCTATGAGCTGCCTGATACGCTGCGAGGTTGGCGTCGCGAACGCATGGGGCAGGCCCTACTCGACGTGCTGGAAGAGAAATCATGAAACGCATCTGTTCGATCTTTAGAAGCCCGCGCAAAAACGGAATGTACCTCTACGTCGAGCGCAGTGACGCGCTGGCCAGGGTTCCTGAAGCCCTGCTTGCGGCGTTCGGTCCGCCGCAGCTCGCCTTTGACATCATCCTGACGCCTGAGCGCAAGCTGGCGCAGGAGGACATCGCTACGGTCCTGGAAAACCTTGAGAAACAGGGTTACCACCTGCAGATGCCACCGCCTGAGGACGACTATATCGAGCACCTGCCCGAGGAGTTGCTGCGTCGCAACGACCCGGTTTGAGTTACGGGCGGTCAGTGCCCGGCGGTCGATCACCGACTGCGACGATGCTTTAAACTCCACCGCGCTTGGCCAGTTTTGTGGCTATGGCTAGACTCCTGAATTACTTCGAGACAGCTCTTTCATGGCGGCAAAAGTCGAACCCTTCTGGATGCGCAAGACGCTGGCCGAGCTGGACTCGGCCGAGTGGGAGTCGCTTTGCGATGGTTGCGGCTTGTGCTGCCTGCAAAAGCTTGAGGATGAAGAGGATGGCAGCGTTTACTACACCCGTATCGCCTGCAAGTTGCTCGATCTGAAAAGCTGCCGCTGCACCGATTATCCCAATCGCCGCGCCAGCGTCCCGGACTGCGTGCAACTGACCGCGGCGGATGCCGCTCAATTCAAATGGTTGCCGCCTACCTGTGGGTATCGTCTCGTGGCGGAAGGCAAGGATCTGCCGCTTTGGCATCATCTGGTATGTGGCGATCCAGACGCCGTGCATGCCGAGCGTATCTCCCAGTCGGGCCGAATGATCGCTGAGGGTTCTGTGGCTGATGATGACTGGGAAGATCATTTGATTTTCCGAGCCGGTTGAATCTACCTCAGCCCCCACCGTCATAGGTCTGAACCCAATTCGGAGCCGCACGATGTCCCGCCTTCAGTTACCGCTGCTAGTCGTCCTGTTGCTTTCGTTCATCGCACCACTTCAGGCGGCCAAGCGGGTTGATCTCGACTACACCGTCAAGTTCGTTCCCAATGAGGACGTGGCTGAGGTTGAGCTCATGCTGGAGGACGGGAGTGCAGTTCAATTCCTGGACCTGAATCTGGGTCGTCACGGACGTTACAGCGATTTCAAAACGGATGCCGAAAGTGACTGGGTCGAGGAGGGTAATCGTGGTGTCTGGCGGCCTGCGCCTGGCGAAGCGCGGTTGAGCTATCGGGTCAAGATCAGCCATCAACGCAAAAACGGTCGCTTCGATGCTCGTATGACGGACGACTGGGCGTTACTGCGCGGTGACGATCTGGTGCCTGCCGGTCGCCTGGCTCAGCAGGACGGGGTAAGGCTTGTGTCCAGGCTACAGTTCGAGCTTCCGGCAGGCTGGAAAAGTGTCGAGACAGGCTGGCCGCGTATCGGCAAGAATCGTTTCCGCGTCGATAATCCAGAGCGCCTGTTCGACCGTCCGACCGGATGGATAGTCGCTGGCAAGCTTGGCAGCCGTCGGGCTCGGCTTGGTGAAACCGACGTTACGGTTTCAGGGCCGTTGCACGAAGGTGTACGCAGGATGGATATCCTGACATTGCTGACGTTCGTCTGGCCTGAGATGCAGAACGTGTTTCCGCGGGACCCTGAAAAGCTCTTGATTGTGGGTGCCGGCGATCCGATGTGGCGGGGCGGGCTCTCTGGGCCGAACTCCTTTTTCATGCACGCCGACCGGCCCCTGGTCAGTGAGAATGGCACCAGCTCCTTGCTGCATGAGCTTGTTCATGTGTTCAGCCGAATCTCAGATGCAGACCGCAGTGATTGGATCAGCGAGGGCTTGGCCGAGTATTACGCGATCGAATTGATGCGGCGCGCTGGTGGCATGAGCGAGGACCGCTACCAGGCAGTTCGTGAACACCTGAGCGAATGGAGCCGCAAGGTCGACAGCTTGCGAACCGAACGATCCAGCGGCCCGATAACCGCCAGGGCTGTGTTGCTTTTGCAGGAGCTCGACCGTGAGATACGCCAGCGCAGCGAGGGGCGCCACTCGCTTGATGACGTTGCCCGCGGTCTGATGCGTCTGGATCGGGTGACCACTGATGATTTCATCAATATCACCGAAACCATGTTGGGTGGGGATTCGGAAGTGCTGGATAGTCGGCTGCTGCGCTAGTCCTTCAAGACGGTGCGCTTCAGTTAAATGATTGTATTCGCGCAAGGGGTTGTAGATGAGCTTGATTGATCTTCGTAGTGATACGGTGACTCAGCCGACGCCAGGCATGCGCGAGGCCATGCTGACAGCTGTCACGGGCGATGATGTTTATGGTGAGGACCCGACCGTCCGTGAACTGGAGCAGAAGCTGGCGGAACAGCTCGGTTTGCAGGCCGGATTGTTTGTGCCCAGCGGCACCATGAGCAACCTGCTGGCGCTAATGGCGCACTGTGATCGGGGTGATGAGTACATTGCAGGTCAGCTGGCGCACGCCTACAAGTACGAAGCGGGCGGCGCTGCGGTGCTCGGGTCGATCCAGCCGCAGCCTATCGAGATGGAGGCTGATGGGTCACTGGACCTGCAGCGCGTCGCGGCGGCGATCAAGCCGGACGACTTCCACTTCGCGCGTACCCGCCTGCTGGCGCTGGAAAACACCATGCACGGTAAAGTCTTACCGCTTGCCTATCTGGCTGAGGCCAGAGCGTTCACCCATGAGCGTGGACTTGCGCTTCATCTGGATGGGGCCCGATTGTTCAACGCGGTGGTCAAGTTGGGCTGTTCCGCCGAAGACATCGGTCGCCATTTCGATTCGGTATCTGTGTGTCTGTCCAAGGGCCTGGGTGCGCCAGTCGGTTCGGTGCTCTGCGGTGACGAGTCCTTTATCGCCAAGGCACGGCGGTTGCGCAAAATGGTCGGCGGTGGCATGCGTCAGGCTGGAGTGCTGGCGGCGGCGGGCCTCTACGCGCTTGATCATCAGGTACGGCGCCTTGCCGACGATCACCAGCGTGCCCTTGATATCGCCAAGGGCCTGGAATCGCTTGGCTATCGCGTCGAGCCCGTTCAGACCAACATGGTCTACCTCGATATCGGAGATCGCGCGGCATCACTCAAAGCGTTCTGTGCTGAGCGCGGCATTCTCCTGACGGCAGCGCCTCGGTTGCGGTTGGTGACGCATCTGGACGTAATGCCAGAGCATGTCGATCCGATTCTGGAAAGCTTCTCCGCTTTTTTGAAAGCATAGGTTCGAATCGCTGTCGAATAGCTTGATTCAATCTTATTTATCCTCTATGCGCGCGGCACAGGGCCGATATAATGCGGCCCTTTGCCGGCTATCCGTTTGGATAGCTGTGAACCGGCTCCCGGTGCCGCCTCGCCGCGTCGTTTTGCAGCCGTTCGGCCGCAGTCCTCTGGAAGAGATCTATGAAAAGCGCAGAAATCCGTGAAGCCTTCCTCCGCTTCTTCGAAGAGAAGGGCCACGCTCGTGTGGCCTCCAGTTCGCTGATTCCCGCGAACGATCCCACCCTGTTGTTCACAAACGCCGGCATGAATCAGTTCAAGGACTGCTTTCTCGGGCTGGAGAAGCGCGCCTATACGCGTGCCACTACGAGCCAGAAATGCGTACGCGCCGGCGGCAAACACAACGATCTGGAGAACGTCGGCTACACTGCGCGGCACCATACTTTTTTTGAAATGCTCGGCAATTTCAGCTTTGGCGATTATTTCAAGCGCGACGCGATCACCTTCGCCTGGGAATTCCTAACGTCCGATAAATGGCTGAACCTGCCGAAAGAAAAGCTCTGGGTCACCGTTTACGCCAGCGATGACGAAGCCTATGAGATCTGGACAAAGGACGTGGGCGTGCCGGCCGAGCGCATGGTTCGCATCGGCGACAACAAGGGGGCGCCTTATGCCTCTGATAACTTCTGGGCAATGGGTGATACCGGGCCTTGCGGCCCATGCACCGAAATCTTTTTCGATCACGGCGAACATATCTGGGGCGGCCCACCGGGTTCGCCAGAAGAAGATGGCGACCGTTACATCGAGATCTGGAACAACGTATTCATGCAGTTCAATCGCACCGCCGACGGTGTGATGCATCCGCTGCCGGCTCCGAGTGTCGACACCGGAATGGGGCTGGAACGTATCAGTGCTGTGCTCCAGCACGTCAACTCGAATTACGAGATCGACCTTTTCCAGAGTCTTCTGAACGCCGCTGCCCAGGCCATCGGCTGCAGCAACGAGGGGCAGGCTTCGCTCAAGGTTGTCGCTGACCATATCCGTTCCTGCGGCTTCCTGATTGCCGATGGCGTGACGCCGTCCAATGAAGGCCGTGGCTATGTGCTGCGCCGTATCGTTCGTCGTGCTTGCCGTCATGGCAACAAGCTTGGCGCCAAGGGTAGTTTCTTCTACCGGATCGTCGCGGCGTTGGTCGCAGAGATGGGTGACGCCTTCCCGGAATTGAAAGCTCAGCAGGCTCACATCGAGCGGGTGCTCAAGGCCGAAGAAGAGCAGTTCGCGAAGACGTTGGAGCAGGGGCTCAAGATTCTCGAACAGGATCTGGCTGACCTGCAGGGCTCCGTGATTCCAGGCGAAGTCATCTTCAAGCTTTATGACACCTATGGTTTTCCGGTCGACCTGACTGGCGACATTGCTCGCGAACGTGAATTGACGCTCGACGAAGAAGGGTTCGAGCGCGAGATGGAAGCGCAGCGTGAGCGGGCACGTTCGGCCAGTGCCTTTGGTATGGATTACAACAATCTGGTCAAGGTCGAGGGCGAGACCCGCTTCACCGGCTATTTGGGTACTTCCGGCAGCGGCAAGGTGCTGGCGCTGTTCAAGGAAGGCATGGCCGTGCAGAGCCTGTCGGCTGGCGAGGAGGGCGTGGTCGTGCTTGACCAGACTCCGTTCTACGCCGAGTCCGGTGGGCAGGTGGGCGATTGCGGTTACCTTTCGGCGGACGGTCTGCGCTTCGATGTGCGTGACACCAGCAAGGCTGGCGGTGCGTTCCTGCACCACGGCATTCTGGACAGCGGCAGCCTGCAGGTTGGCGCGGCCGTCGAAGCCACGGTCGATGCCTCGGTGCGTCAGTCCACTGCGCTGAACCACTCTGCGACTCACCTCCTGCACGCGGCGTTGCGGCAGATCCTCGGAGAACACGTCAGTCAGAAAGGATCACTGGTCGACAGCCAGCGGCTACGCTTCGATTTCAGTCATTTCGAGGCGATCAAGCCTGAGCAGCTCAAGGCCCTCGAAGACAAGGTCAACGCCGAAATCCGCGGCAACACGGCGGTCGAGATTGAGGAAACCGACATCGAAACGGCGAAGAGCAAAGGCGCCATGGCCTTGTTCGGCGAAAAGTATGGTGATCAGGTGCGCGTGTTGACCATGGGCGATGGGTTCTCTGTCGAGCTGTGTGGCGGGACACATGTCAAGCGTACCGGCGATATCGGTCTGTTCAAGATCGTCAGTGAGGGCGGCGTAGCGGCTGGTGTTCGACGTATCGAGGCGGTCACTGGCGAGCAGGCGCTTGTCTATCTGAACAAGGCCGAGGAACAGCTTAAAGAGGCTGCCGGCCTCGTAAAAGCTACCCGCGAAAACCTGCTCGACAAGCTGGGCGCGGTGATCGAGCGCAATCGCCAACTGGAGAAAGAGCTCGAGCAGCTCAAGGCAAAAGCTGCCAGTGCTACCGGTGACGATCTTGCTGGCTCCGCTGTTGAAGTGAACGGGGTAAAAACCCTGGCCGCGCGCGTGGACGGATTGGATGGCAAGGCGATGCTGGCGCTGGCCGATCAGCTGAAGAACAAGCTTGGAAACGGCGTCGTTCTGCTTGGCGGCGTGCTGGACGAAAAAGTTGTGCTTGTAGCGGGTGTCACACAGGATCTTACCGGTCGTTTCAAGGCTGGTGAGTTGATGAAGCAGGCCGCTGCGATCGTTGGTGGTAAAGGCGGTGGCAGGCCGGATATGGCTCAGGGTGGCGGCATCGACGCGGCTCGTCTGGACGAGGCGCTTGCTATTGCCCAGCGTTTCGTAGAGCAGAGCGCGTAGCTGGGGCGCTCGGGATCGACACATCGCGTTTAAGCCGGTAGTTGCAACCGGACTTACTCGTGAGTTGCGTGCGGATCCTGGGTGAGTCTTGCGGTGCTGGAAGAATGATTAAGAAGCGCCCGTGACGGGCTTAGGCGGCTATAGATGGCTTTGATCGTACAGAAGTTTGGTGGCACCTCTGTGGGCTCGGTAGAGCGCATCGAGCAAGTGGCGGCAAAGGTCAAGAGATTCCGCGATAACGGGGACGATATCGTGGTGGTGGTATCGGCTATGAGCGGTGAGACAAATCGCCTTATCGATCTCGCCAAACAGATCAGCGACCAGCCAGTTACCCGTGAGTTGGACGTAATGGTCTCGACGGGCGAACAGGTCACCATCGCACTGCTGGCCATGGCATTGATAAAGATTGGTGTGCCAGCCGTGTCCTATACCGGCGGCCAGGTTCGCATCCTGACTGACAGCGCTCACACCAAGGCGCGCATCCTGCAAATTGATTCGCAGCAGATCAACAAGGAATTGAAGGCCGGGCGGGTCGTTGTAGTCGCCGGATTCCAGGGTGTCGACGAAGACGGCAACATCACTACGCTCGGTCGGGGCGGCTCGGACACCACGGGTGTGGCGCTCGCTGCTGCGCTGAAGGCTGACGAGTGCCAGATCTATACAGATGTCGATGGCGTTTACACCACCGATCCTCGCGTCGTTTCCAAAGCGCAGCGCCTGGACAAGATCACGTTCGAAGAGATGCTCGAGATGGCAAGTCTCGGCTCGAAGGTGCTGCAGATCCGTGCCGTGGAGTTCGCTGGCAAATACAGTGTCCCGTTGCGCGTATTACATAGCTTTCAGGAGGGTCCGGGAACCCTCATTACCCTAGATGAAGAGGAATCCATGGAACAGCCCATCATATCCGGCATCGCTTTCAATCGTGACGAAGCCAAGCTGACCATTCGTGGCGTGCCGGATACCCCAGGGGTGGCCTTCAAGATTCTCGGCCCGGTCAGCGCGGCGAATGTCGAAGTGGACATGATCGTGCAGAACGTGGCTCACGATAACACCACCGATTTCACCTTCACCGTTCACCGCAATGACTACCAAAATGCGTTGCAGGTGCTCGAGGGCATCGCCCGCGACATGGGCGCTCGTGAAGTCATTGGTGATACCAATATCGCCAAGGTATCGATCGTTGGCGTAGGTATGCGTTCCCACGCAGGCGTGGCCAGTCGTATGTTCGAAGCGCTGGCGAAGGAAAACATCAATATTCAGATGATTTCTACATCCGAGATCAAAGTGTCCGTGGTCATCGAGGAAAAATACCTTGAGCTAGCCGTCCGGGCGCTGCACACCGCTTTCGAGCTAGATGCACCGGCTGGCAAGGGAGAATAGCTTCGCTGCAGCCCGACGGATTCGCGCCTTCCGTCGATTTCGCTGGGGCCCAAGGAACTTTAGAGTCGTTTTTGCTGGTCAATAGCTGGTGAAAAGGCTCTAGATCGATGTTTCACGGAACATTATCCGTTTTTATCTTTGCAGACTGTTTACTGAATTGAATCCGTTTTAAGGAGAAAGGAATGCTGATTCTGACTCGCCGGGTCGGAGAGACCCTGATGGTGGGTGACGATGTGACTGTCACTGTGCTGGGTGTCAAAGGAAATCAAGTGCGCATTGGAGTGAACGCACCCAAAGAGGTTGCTGTCCATCGCGAGGAGATCTACCAGCGGATCCAGAAAGAAAAAGATCAAGAACCAAGCCATTAATATTTATGTGATTTTTGGCTTTGCAAGCGGGGCGAACATGGGTATCATGCGCCCCGTGTTGCGGAGAGGTGGCCGAGTGGCCGAAGGCGCTCCCCTGCTAAGGGAGTACATCTCAAAAGGGTGTCGGGGGTTCGAATCCCCCCCTCTCCGCCATTTTGCATCGTTCGTTTGTGAGTTGGTTTTGCGTTGCGGTTCGATAGTAAATCATTGAGCTAAAAGAGCTTGACCAGCAAATCCACAAACTTATAATGCGCACCCTCAGCGCACTCATAGCTCAGCTGGATAGAGTACTCGGCTACGAACCGAGCGGTCGGAGGTTCGAATCCTCCTGAGTGCGCCACATTGACGGACCACAGCGATGTGGTACGTTTTATAACCAGCGGTGATCTGGTATATCAAGCACTTTTGCACTCATAGCTCAGCTGGATAGAGTACTCGGCTACGAACCGAGCGGTCGGAGGTTCGAATCCTCCTGAGTGCACCAATTAAAAAGGGTCTGCAGCAATGCAGGCCCTTTTTGCTTTTTGCGGCATTATTTTTTGCCTCGAACGCAGCCGTTTTCGTCGAAGTTGATGGTCCGGGTCCGGCCTTGTTTGCCGTTGTAACGGTAGCGCACCTGACCGTCGCGGCTGGTTACTGTGTCGGGCGTGCCGAACGTGCTTTCGATATCCTTGCGGGTCATGCCTGAGCGAACCTGTTGCTTGATCAAGGCGTCTCGCCTTGCGCTCCCGGTTATGCGGTTGCCGCATCCATCGTCTGGTGCGCCCACGACGGTAAGTGTTCTAACTGTCTCGTTGTTGCGTGGCTTGCGCGGTGTCGCTGGATTGGCCAGGGGCACCGCTTTGCCGGAACCGGGGGTAGGGTTCTTCGCGTTCTGGGTGCGAGCGGTTTGATCGATGGCGCAGCCTTGCTGGGTGAAGGTAAGGTTGCCTTCGGCATCGCTGCAGCGATAGATCGTGGTCGCCAGCGTTGGTGTGGTTGAGAGTATTAGCGCGCAGCAGCTTCCTGCTAAAAGTCTGTTCATGGTCGTCCTCCTTGACGATTGGGCATCCCCAGCCTAGCGAATGATTTCTTTGCTCGCAGTGGTGTCTTCCTGCAACGTGAAAGCGTCGACATCGTAGGCGAATAACTCTGACGCTTCTCGCAAGCTTTTGTATTAGCTGCATTTCGCGGTCGTGCTTCGCGGTTGTGATGGTATTATCGCGTGGTCTGCCCGTTCGGGCTTCTGGATCCCTCTCATGGATTTGCCCAGTAGTCGTATACAAATTTCGTTAGCCAATCACGTATTCAATGATTGATCCCCTGGCGAGCTCCGACCGCTGGGGTGGAGTGCGCCATGACCGAAGTAGAAGCAAAAAAGCCGCAGGAAAGTCTCCAGGATCGTCTGGCGCAAGTCGTCGAGTTGCTCCATCGCCATAGGATCGTTGAAGATCTGGCGCATCGTCAAAGCCAGGACGGGCACCATCAGGATCTGGTTGATAATCTGGTGCATCGCCAGAACCTCGTCGAACTACAGCGCAAGCTGGAAGCCCTGCACCCTGCCGATATCGCTCATATCCTCGAAGCATTGCCTCTCGATGACCGCCTGACGGTCTGGCAGCTGGTCAAATCGGATCGAGATGGCGACATCCTGCTCGAAGTTTCCGACGCGGTCCGCGAAACGCTGATTGCCGACATGGACGATCACGAGCTGCTTGCCGCGGCTAAGGAAATGAACGCCGACGAGCTGGCGGACCTGGCGGCCGAGTTGCCCCGTGACGTCGTACACGAACTGATGGAGACGCTCGACGCGCAGCAGCGTGAGCGTGTCCGCTCAGCGTTGTCCTACGAGGAGGATCAGGTTGGCGCCCTGATGGACTTTGAGATGGTCACGATTCGCGAGGATGTCAGCCTCGAGGTCGTGCTGCGCTACCTGCGTCGGTTGAAGGAGCTGCCGGGTCATACCGATAAGTTGTTCGTCGTCGACTATGACGGCGTACTTAAAGGTGTACTTCCCATCAAGCGGCTATTGGTGAATGACCCGGAGCGTCACGTTGCCGAGGTGATGGCCAGTGACCCGGTGACATTTCATCCGGACGAGGATGCCTATGAGGCTGCGCAGGCATTCGAGCGCTACGACCTGGTTTCGACGCCGGTTGTGGACAAGGGAGGCAAGCTCATCGGCCGACTGACTATCGATGAGATGGTCGACCTGATCCGTGAAGAGAGCGAGAGCGAAGTACTCAACATGGCGGGCCTACGCGAAGAAGAAGATATCTTCGCCTCGGTCTGGAAATCGCTGCGCAACCGTTGGGCCTGGCTCGCAATTAATCTCGTCACGGCTTTTGTGGCATCGCGTGTCATAGGACTGTTCGACGGCTCTATCGAAAAGTTGGTTGCGTTGGCCGCGCTGATGCCGATAGTTGCGGGAATAGGTGGCAACTCCGGCAATCAAACCATCACGATGATTGTCCGGGCGATGGCGCTTGACCAGATGGGGGCGGGCACAAGTGCTCGTTTGCTGCGCAAGGAAGCGGGAGTAGGTCTGCTGAACGGCCTGATATGGGGTGGGGTTATTGGTATCGTAGTGTATTGGCTCTATGGGAGCTGGTCGCTAGGTGTAGTGATGACTGCAGCGATGACTCTGAATCTTTTGTTAGCGGCTTTGATGGGCGTCCTGATTCCGGTGACTTTGGCGCGAATGGGTCGAGACCCGGCGATGGGTGCCAGCGTCATGATTACGGCTGTAACCGACAGCGGTGGTTTCTTCATCTTTCTCGGGTTGGCGACTATTTTTCTCCTCTGATTCCTTCCGTCTGCGTCGACCTGACGTTTGCCTTGCGCCTGTTGTTCGGGCTACTGTTCGGAGGCTTCGCGCTAGCGAAGCCTCCGAATCGAAGCGAATAACAAGCGGCCCGAGCTGCTGATTGAAAGGGAATCCCGATGACCCCCAGCGAACTCCTGCTCGAAGGCGTCGAACTTATGCTGTTCGGCTTAGGTTCCGTTTTTATCTTCCTCGTTTTGTTGATTGTCTGCATTCGCCTGATGTCTTCCATGATTGGCCGCTTCGACAATGCGCCAACTGCTCAGCCGGCCCTCAGCCAGGCCGCTGATGCCGAAATGGACGCAGATATCGTTGCGGCGATCCAGGCCGCTATTCATCAGCACCGCGCTCGTCGTGGTTGATCTATAACAGGGAGTTCTCGCCATGACCTCTGCCAAACAGCCGCTCGGCATTACCGATGTGGTGCTTCGTGATGCTCACCAATCCATTTTGGCCACTCGCGTGCGGCTCGAAGACATGCTCCCCATCGCAAGCAAGCTGGATCAGGTCGGGTTCTGGTCTGTCGAGTCCTGGGGTGGCGCGACCTTCGATGCATGCATCCGCTATCTTGGCGAAGATCCATGGGAGCGAATCCGTGAGCTGAAGAAGGCGATGCCCAATACCCGCCAGCAGATGCTTCTGCGGGGCCAGAACCTGCTGGGTTACCGGCATTACGCCGACGATGTGGTGGAAAAATTCGTCGAGCGGGCGGCGGTCAATGGTGTCGATGTGTTCCGCGTCTTCGATGCAATGAATGATCCCCGTAATCTTGAAACCGCGCTAAGAGCAGTGAAGCAGCAGGGCAAGCATGCCCAGGGTACGATTTCCTATACGACCAGCCCTGTACATACGTTGGAAATGTGGATCGACCTGGCCAAGCAGATCGAAGACATGGGCGCCGACTCGGTAGCGATCAAGGATATGGCAGGTATCCTGGTACCCTATACAGCTTATGAGCTCGTTTCTCGCCTGAAAGCCAGCTTGGCCATTCCGATTCACATGCAGTGTCATGCGACGGCGGGCCTGTCGACGGCTGCGATTCTCAAGGCGGTGGAGGCTGGTATCGACAATGTCGATACCGCTATCTCCTCGCTATCGATGACGTACGGTCATTCTCCGACTGAATCGGTCGTGGCTATCTTCCAGGGCACCGAGCGTGACACCGGGCTCGATCTGAAGTTGCTCGAGGAAATCGCTGCGTACTTTCGTGAAGTGCGCAAAAAATACGCTAAGTTCGAGGGCACGCTCAAGGGCGTCGATTCACGGATACTCGTAGCGCAGGTGCCGGGCGGCATGCTGACCAACATGGAAGGCCAGCTGAAGGAGCAGGGCGCTCTGGGCAAGTTCGATCAGGTTCTGGCGGAGATTCCTCGTGTCCGAGAAGACCTGGGCTTCATTCCACTGGTCACGCCGACCTCACAGATCGTTGGGACTCAAGCGGTAATCAACGTGCTCACGGGCGAGCGCTACAAGTCCATCACAAAGGAAACCGCTGGCATCCTGAAGGGCGAATATGGCTCCGCGCCGGCCCCGTTCAATCCTCAGTTGCAGCAGCGCGTGCTCGAGGGTGCGGAGGTCATCACTTGCCGTCCCGCGGATTTGCTACAGCCGGAAATGGATAAGCTGACCGCTGAGTTGAAAGCACTGGCTGAAGAAAAGCGCATCAAGCTGGCCGAGAACGAAATTGATGACGTTCTCACCTATGCCTTGTTTCCGCAAATTGGTCTGAAATTCCTCGAAAATCGCGGCAATCCGTCAGCTTTCGAACAGGTACCGACCGGCAAGGAGCAGGCGCCGCGTGAAGCGAACGCATCTGAGATCTATACCGTAGAAGTCAACGGAAAGTCATTTGTCGTTCGGGTCAACGAAGGCGGCGACGTCGAAGGGATAAGGCCGGTAGAGGGAACGCCAGGCGCAGCGCCTGCGGCCGCTTCTGCGCCGGCAACCGGGAAAGGCGAGCTTCAGGCGGCCCCGTTAGCCGGCAATATCTTCAAGGTATTGGTACAACCTGGGCAGGTGGTTCAGGAGGGCGATCTGGTGATCATCCTTGAAGCGATGAAAATGGAAACGGAGATCCGTGCATTCAAAGCTGGAACCATCGCAGCTGTGAACGTAAAGGTCGGCGATGCGGTGTCGGTAGGCGATAGCCTGCTGATTATCGCTTGAGGAGCGCTAATGGATAAGTTGCTCAAGCTGTGGCATAGCACCGGTCTCTATCACATCGAACCCGGCCAACTCCTGATGATTGTGGTGTGCCTGGCGCTCATCTATCTGGCAATTCGCAAGGGGTTCGAGCCCTTGTTGCTGATCCCGATTGGGTTTGGCGGTGTACTCGCCAACATCCCGGTCGCCAATATGGCCGAGGGTGCCGGCATCCTGAACCTGTTTTATGAAGTTGGTTTGCCGACCAGTGTGTTTCCGCTGTTGATCTTCATGGGTGTCGGGGCCATGACGGACTTCGGGCCAATGCTGGCGAACCCCAAGACACTGCTGCTTGGCGCCGCTGCGCAATTCGGCATCTTCGCTACCTTGCTTGGCGCATTGTCGCTCGCGGCGATGGGCATTCCGGGAATGGAGTTCACCCTTAGCGAAGCCGCATCGATTGCTATCATTGGTGGAGCAGACGGCCCGACATCTATCTTCGTTACCGCCAAGCTCGCGCCGCATCTGTTGGGTCCGATTGCCGTGGCGGCCTATTCGTATATGGCGCTAGTGCCCCTCATACAGCCGCCTATCATGCGAGCGCTGACTACCAAGGAAGAGCGCGCTATTGTCATGACGCAGCTTCGTCATGTGGGGCAGGCAGAAAAGACCGTCTTTCCACTCATGCTTGCGTTATTGGTCGGGTTGCTGCTGCCTGATGCCGCGCCGCTGGTTGGCATGTTTGCTTTCGGTAACCTGTTGCGTGAATGCGGGGTTGTGGATCGTCTGGCAGACACCTCGCGTAATGCGCTGATCAACATCGTGACCATTGCTCTGGGGTTGACTGTCGGTTCCAAGCTTTCCGCTGAAGCATTCCTCCAGGTCAAGACGCTTGGAATACTCCTGCTTGGCATGGTTGCGTTCTGCGGCGGAACGGCTGCAGGGGTTTTGATGGCGAAGGTGATGAATATGTTCAGCGCGAACAAGATCAACCCACTTATCGGCTCGGCAGGCGTATCGGCAGTGCCAATGGCGGCCCGTGTGTCCAACAAGGTTGGACTTGAGGCGAACCCACAAAACTTCCTGCTGATGCACGCTATGGGGCCGAACGTGGCCGGTGTGATCGGGTCAGCCGTTGCGGCGGGGGTTCTGCTTAGTTTCGTGGGCTAGCTGCGCTGGGAGCCAGCGAAACAGCGCATCGACCCGGTCCTGTTTGGGCGCCTGTGTCCATGTCATGGATGCAGGCGTTTCGGTGGGTTCTTGCGAGCCGACCATCCTTTATGAGACACGAATATCGGCACGAGCCGTTACTCGCCAAGCGGCCTCGCCCCGACATCTATCGGAGCGATGGCTCATCGCTAGCAGCAGGGGTAGAGCTCACTCGTCGTCTTTTGCAGCTTCAGTATCCTGAGCAATGAGTGCGATCAGAGCATTTTGCTGCCGATGCGCTAGCTGGCGGAAGCGCTGTAGCAGTTCGCGCTCGTGCAGTGTCAGTTCAGGGCTGTCGAGGCGCATGGCCGAATCATCATCGAGCGCGCCTTCTTGCAGGAGACTCTGCTCCAGGCGGGCGATGATTTCCGAGTTCATGCTGCGGTGATGGTTGCGTGCAACCTCAGCGATACGCTCCCGCATTCCGTCTGGGAGCCTGACCACAAATTTGTCAGCCGTGCGGCTGGAATAAACTGCCTGCTTCATTGGGCGCATAATAAACCGGATAGTCAGTGGGCGATGGTGGCTTATTGCCGTTCTAGTCACCGGTCTGACACCAAACAGCACATGCTGTTCCACAACCCGGGAAAAAGATACTAGGCGGCTTAATGGCGTCAATTGTACGACGACAAAAGCGATAGTAAAGGCGGGGGTGGTGGCATATCGCCTGTATTGTGATCTGCCGCTTATCTTGACGCGCTGGGGCGCTAGCGCAGTATCGGGTCGAACTTGATTCGCCGACCAACCACTAATGAAACCGTGAACAAGACCGCGAAGAGGGCTACACCGCCTTTAGCCAGAGTGCTCCATGCCTCAGGAAGGCTCGTTCCGATGCTCAAGGCGCCGCATAGCAGACCCATCACGAAAAATACGTATCCATATACTGACATCTTCTATCTCCTATAGAACGAGTAGGCGTCACAGCCAGTCGTTAAAAAACCCAACGTTGGGGCTGTACAGGTTGGATTGGTGCGCTCCCGCTGATTGTCTTAGGCGCAACAAGGACTTGGTGGGTAGTCACGTGGGTCTGATGACGATCGGTCTTTTCCGGGGATGCCTTTGGCATGTCGTTCAAAAGCGGGATCGCAACAGCAGCCAGCAGTGCAGTGCTGAAAAGATGAGCTGGGCGTAGCATCGGCGTCTCCTTCGCGTAACGTGTCACTACTTAAGCATCTCCCATGCCATTGCTGGCGTGCAAAAAATGTCTTAAATATCAGCAGGTTAGATGGTTTGTCGATAGCTCGCTCATGCGGATTGCAAGATTGCACGCATCTCGGTCATGCAAAACGCAATGGTGCCTGTTTGGCGCTTAACCCTGGCGGCTTGCCAGGTTGCGGTAGGTCAGCATGACAAACGGATCAATGCCCGCTAACATGCTGCCGCCTCAACGTCCCAGTAGCTCAATTGGATAGAGCATCCCCCTCCTAAGGGGAAGGTTGTGAGTTCGAACCTCGCCTGGGACACCATCCTTGCCCGGCTGACCTCGTCGCCAGGTTTCAGCACCGGTTTCGTTACTCTTCTCTCCCTCCATACCTCGCTGGGTTGGCGTTGATGCCAGTGCCGTTAATGCATGGGCTTTGTTTCAAGCTCCGTTGGGTTTGTCAGCGCAAAAGCCACGAATGAAATACAGGTATGGCAAAGGTCTATTGCGTCACCATCGGCACTTAGCCAAGGGGGAGGAGCGCAGGGTTTCGGGATAGGTTTAGGGCGTAGAAGTCCCGGCTGAATGTAGCCATCGCCATTGTTCATCAGGGCTGATCCGAAACCAGCCGATGGGCGATTTTCGCTTCGACGAACGAGCCAGGCGGTCAGTGTGTGCGCTGATCGTCGGAGCCCAGCGTCCACTCTTTGCTGAGATGGACGCTGGCCTTACTGGCTACACAAACAATTGTGGCAGTTCACCCCGCGGAAGCCGGTTACGGCCCTGTAGCTGTTCCAGGCGAAGCCTCCACTCGGCCCGAGGCAAAGCGCTGCGAAAAGGTCCCTCGCTTTCAGGTGTTGTCGCTGCGGCTTTATGTATTTTTGCTGCGGCCCTTAGCTCAGCCAGGGTCGGTGTTTTCTGCATCGGTTCTCTGGCCTGCTTTTCTACGGAGCGGCGACAGAGTTTGCATGTCACATGCTCGATTTCTTTAGCGCTACTTATGCTGGCGCCGGTGCGCCCACATGCAACATTACTTTGGGACGCTAGATAGTGGATGACCAACGTTTGTCTCCTGCGTTTTCGGGCGCGGGATTCTACACAGTCATCAAAAACGAAGGTGGGAAAATGATCCGGGCAGAGTGAATCGGGCTGTCGCAGTACTTCTCCGTCAGGGTAATGCCCGCAGCTTGTGCTTGATCCGCTCTGCTAATGGTTGCGACTAATGCCAATCCAGCCGTTTTGTCGATGAGGCTATGGCGGGAGGCAGCCTCACCAGACGACACTCGACGCGTGCGGAAGGCTTGCTGCTCGAAACTGACTGATTTTGCCGCACAATCCCTGCCACCATTTTGTACGAGGACCGAGTCGATGCTGGAAGTGCGCCGCTATGCCCCGCAGGACTTGTATAACGTCATCGATGTGTTCATCCAGGCAATCCGCCAGATTGCCAGCGCCGATTATGA
This sequence comes from Stutzerimonas stutzeri, assembly GCF_051028275.1. Taxonomy (GTDB): domain Bacteria; phylum Pseudomonadota; class Gammaproteobacteria; order Pseudomonadales; family Pseudomonadaceae; genus Stutzerimonas; species Stutzerimonas stutzeri_AS. The sequence continues at coordinate 2,743,889 of NZ_CP069269.1, read as the reverse complement.
TCCCGAACAAATCGAGGCTTGGAGCCAGGCAGATCCGGATGTCTGGTCGCAACGCTGCGAAAGCCGTCCGACATGGGTGGCTGTAATCAACCAGATTGTTGTTGGTTTCACTGAGTTCGAGCAGGACGGTCATCTCGCCATGATGTACGTCCACCCGCGTTACGCCGGGCAGGGCGTGGCGAAAACCCTGCTTAGAACCGTAGAAGCCTACGCTAGAGACGCGGTAATTTCTTGCATCTTCGCGGAAGCCAGCATCACGGCGCGTCCATTTTTCGAACGCAACGGTTTTGAACTCGTCGAGCGCGAGCAAGTAATGCGAAACGGGCAGCTTTTTGATCGATTCAAAATGCGCAAGCAGTTCCCAGACGGGGCGCGTGATTTAGCACCACAACTCAGCGCCGATGTCTGCGAAGCGCATCGCGTTGCAGCCATGCCTTTAGCAAACCGCGTGAAATTAGAAGAGAGTGTCATCCTGGCTGATGATTGGTCTGTACTCAGAAAAAACACTTTCAGCTATCTGCGCAACGATGGCACGTGGCAACGCCAGAGCCGCGAAACCTACGATCGCGGCAACGGCGCAACGATGCTGCTGTACGACCTTGACCGGCGTACCGTGCTGCTGACCAAGCAATTCCGTTACGCGGCGTTCGTCAATGGACACGACGACCTGCTTATCGAGACCCCTGCAGGCTTGTTGGATGCCGCTAGCCCGGAATCCCGTATCAGAGCCGAAGTTGAGGAGGAAACGGGATACAAGGTTAAAGAGGTGCGCCAGATCTTCGACGTGTTCATGAGTCCAGGGTCAGTGACGGAGCGGCTGTACTTCTTCGTTGGCGCCTATTCTGCAGGCGACCAGGTTGCCGAGGGCGGTGGCATCGTTGAGGAAGGAGAGGACATCGAGCGGCTCGAGCTTACGATCGACGAGGCGCTGAACATGATAGAGAAGGGCCAGATCAAGGACGGCAAAACGATTATGCTTTTGCAATACGCAGCGCTGTACCTATTCAAGAGCTAGCGGGCTGAGCTTGAACAGGACTGGAATAAAAACCGAGTTGCCATGTTCAGGATCGGTTGGCAATGGCTTGTCGTGTCAGGTAAAGCGACCACCAGTTTGGTCGCGGCGCGCCTCACGTTGCAACTGATAGACAAACCGTTCGATTTGCCGTTGCGTCAGTCCGCTGATGCGATAAAAGCGCATTCCGCAGAAGGTAAGATCAAGTTTCTCATCGAACACGACGTGTCGTAGCTCGGCGGCGGTTGTCACAACGCCGAAAGGTAACTCCAGGCGAAGCTGATCATAAACCTGCCCTGACTGGAGGCTGGCTTGAAAGTTGCCTCGAAAGCTCAGTTTGCAGCCAGTGGCCGACATGTCCAGCACGTTGCCAACCAGCTGTTTCTTGATCGCCTTGCCGCTCAGTCCGGCAGCAATGGGCTGTCCATTGAGTGTTGCGCGATAGGCGTTGCGCCGCTGGTGATAGAGGATCTCGTTGGGCAATGGAATCCAATAACAGCGTGCGTCGTTCAGTTCGCCAAGATGCACCGGGTGGGTATTGTTCCAGGCGATGCGCGCGCCTTCGTAGAAACATTCAACCTGAAACGATTCGCCAGATGCGATTAGGCGCTCGCCATCGTTAGGTATCAGCTCGTCTAGCGCCAGCCAGCCTTTCTCGCGGTTAATTTCTACCAGAAAGGTCTGGTAGCGTTGAGCGCGGTCGGCAAAACGAACCAGCAGTGGCGTGTGATTTTCCAGCAGTGGTCGTAGATTTGCTTGGACTTCAGCGGCAGTCTTGAGTAACTGGGGAGGCTGAGGGCCTTCACCCTCGGCGAACGGACTGGACACTTGGCGTTGCTCTCCGGCATATGACGACGTCAGCTGAATAATAGCATTTTGACATCATCGAGCTGCGTATGTCAGGCCTGGCTGAGCGGGCGATTATTGCTGCTTTTGGCGGCGCTTCCGCGACGGTCATACAAGTCGGGGGTCTGATTGCTACCCTGCAGTATCTTCAGCATGCTTCCCACAGCACTCTGATTAGCTCGGATAAGCTTGCCGTTACGATCATTAGCTTTGCGGCAGTCAGCAAGAATATCGTCCAACTGTTCCGCCTGGAGCAGAATGTCTTGGCCCACAGCCGAACCCGCAGCAAACGTAGCCAAACCTTCACGGTCGGCGCCGAGCTGTGCTTTGGCAAGGGTCTGGGTGCGCAAGGCGCTGTGTTGACCCAGCAGCGCCAATAACGCCTGCTTTTGATTGAGCAGACGTTCCAGCTCACCCAGGTTGCGTTCGGCAAGCGCCTGGTATTCCGCGTCGGTTAGTTCTCGTAACGCTCGGGCGGTGCCGATGTCGTCAACGAGCTGCTGGAGCAATTCGGTATCCTGCATGGTGCCCTCTGCTGCACTCTGGCCTGCGCAACTAAAGCCAGTTTTAGCGTTGACTTTCGAACGCCAACAACTTCGACGCAACTCGCTGACTGTCGACCTGGTAGCTGCCGTCGGCAATTGCCTGCTTGATCTGAGCTACGCGTTCCTGGTCGACGACGGGCTGTTGGCCAAGCTTCTCGGTGGTCTGCTGAAGGCGCTGGGCTTCCGCGCTTAGTTGAACGCTTTCGCCAGATGCCGGTGTACTGCCAATGCTTTTAACTTCGTCAGCGCGCGGAGCCTGTGCTGCCGGCCGCTCAGTATTTTGAACGTTGCTGCTACGCCCGGTGCTCGGTGTATTGACGGCGCTATTGGGCCGATTGAAATCGATAGCCATGATCGAAACCTCGAATAAGTCAGGACGCTTGCCTGCTTTTCGGCAAATCCCTATGAAACTTTAGCTTTTTTTTCATCGCAAGCGCATCAGCGATGCTTCTGGCTCTACATCGCGACTTCTACATGGCCGGGGCCGATAACGCGAGCCTTGATGGTACGTCCGGAGCGTTGATTTTTGACTCGGATCTGACTGCCGAGTGCGCCGTCGGACAATGCCTCGCCTGGCATTCTTACATTTATCGTGGAATTTTTCGCGGTAATTACCACCTGGTCGCCTTTGCGAATTATTTCCGCAGCAGAGAGATAGGTTGGCGGTAATACCTGGTCGGGCAGGACGTTGCGTGTGATCTTGTTTCCTAGCACTTGATCGAATGCCGTCAGGTAGCCCTGGGTCAACAGGCTGACGTCGCGCTCGGCAAGGGTAACGTCATCTTGCTCGACTACGCTTCCGCGGGAGAGGGGGCGTCGCGCGACGATGACTTCCCGGAACATGTGCACTTGTGCCGGTACGAACACAGACCATGGCGAACTGCCTTCACAACTGACCCGTACAGTAGTGCGGCCGACTGGCTGTGCCGGGCTTTCGAGCTTGGTACTTAAAGCACGATCACATGGAGCGAGTCGAAGGCGCGGATCGAGTCTGTTGATCTGAATTTCATGGCGCGCTGCGATTTGGCTACGCTGTAAATAGGCCGTTACTTCGCGCTCAAGAAAAGCCCGGGTTGCGTCGATAAGCTGTTCAGGGCTCGTCATGCTTGCCGAGTTAGCGACTTGGCTCAGCCCGCACAGGGTGAATAACAGAAGCGCCTGGCGTAGCGCTTTCCACGGATGCCGGAAAAAAGTCGTCTGTTTGTTCATGCATTGGACGAAGCAAGGGGCGTGCCGTAACGTGCGGTCAGAATGTTGCTTGATGCAGGCGTGGCGAGATTCCAGACCAAACCGAATCTATGTGCAATGAATGAATACTAACGCAGTAGGCCAACTCCCTCGTTTTGCGGGCTTATCAATTCGAACTGCAACCCTTGGCGACCATCTTATAAGCAAGAGGAAACTGGCATGGCCGGTATTCTAGATTCGGTAAACCAGCGTACCCAGCTGGTGGGACAGAACCGTTTGGAGTTGTTGCTGTTCAGATTGGACGGCAAGCAGCTCTACGGAATCAACGTATTCAAGGTCAAAGAGGTGCTGCAGTGCCCGAGGCTTACCGTCATGCCACGGTCGAGTCCCGTAGTGCGTGGCGTTGCGAACATCCGAGGCAGCACGCTTTCGATTCTGGACCTCTCTGCTGCTACCGGGAAACCGATGCTCCAGGACCTGCCCAACAGTTTCGCGATCATTGTCGAATACAATACGAAAGTGCTGGGTTTTCTAGTCCGGTCGGTTGAGCGGATCGTCAACATGAATTGGGAAGACATCCTCCCGCCACCGAAGGGTGTTGGCCGTGATCATTATCTGACGGCCGTAACGCATGTCGATCAGCACATGGTGGAAATCATCGATGTTGAGAAGGTCCTCGCTGAGGTGGCGCCTGTTTCTGAGGTGTTGTCTGTCAGCATTGCGGATGAGGAAACCAGCAGCAAGGCGTCCAGCAGCAGGGTATTGATCGTCGACGACTCATCGGTTGCTCGAAAGCAGATTATTCGTTGTCTACAGAATCTCGGGATTGACGTTGTGGCACACAACGATGGTCGACAAGCGCTTACTTATCTTAAGAATCTTGTCGCTGAGGGAAAGAAGCCAACCGAAGAATTCGTCATGATGATTTCAGATATCGAAATGCCGGAGATGGATGGCTACACCCTGACGACTGAGGTGCGACAGGACCCAGCGATGCGCGATATGCACATTCTGCTGCATACTTCGCTCTCGGGTGTATTCAACCAGAGCATGGTCAAGCGAGTCGGCGCGAACGATTTTCTCGCCAAGTTCCAGGCGGATGATCTGGCCAACCGGGTGATAGAGCGGATCCGTACTTCGGATAAGAAATGAGGCCTCGTCCTCGCAATACGACTGGTGGGCATTATTAGTGTCAGGTGATCCGGATTTCGATCAGTTCCGAATATTCCTCGAAAAGACGTGCGGCATTCTGCTGGGCAGCAATAAGCAGTACCTGGTGTCCAGTAGGCTGAACAAGCTGATGGAGCAGCAGGGGATCAAGACGCTAGGCGATCTGGTCAGGAAGATTCAGGCCCAGCCGCGTAGCGGCCTGCGCGAGCAGGTCGTGGACGCGATGACAACCAACGAAACGCTCTGGTTTCGTGATACCTATCCGTTCGAGGTGTTGAGAAGCCGGGTTCTGCCAGAGCTCTTGAAAAACGCTCCCGGGCAGCGTTTGCGTATATGGTCGGCGGCTTGTTCGTCGGGACAAGAGCCATATTCGCTATCAATGACCATCGACGAGTATGAGCGTCTCAGCCCTGGCCAGCCGAAAACGGCCGTGCAGATCGTGGCTACTGAATTGTCCGGGGCCATGCTTGCTGCATCCAAGGCGGCTGAGTATGACAGTCTGGCGATCGCTCGAGGCCTATCCAGTGAGCGGTTGCAACGGTATTTTGACGTGAAGAGCCCTGGACGTTGGGTGGTCAAGTCAACTGTTCGCAGCCGTGTCGAATTTCGTGTACAGAACCTGCTGGATAGCTATGCGGTGCTCGGTAAGTTCGATGTTGTGTTTTGCCGGAACGTGTTGATCTATTTTTCCGCTGATGTAAAGAAAGACATCCTCAAGCGAATTCACGCGACGCTGAAGCCTGGCGGATATCTGTTTCTTGGTGCCTCCGAAGCCCTGAATGGGCTTCCCGAGCTGTATCAGATGGTGCAATGCAGCCCAGGCATCATTTACAAGGCTAAGTAGCCTCTCTATCCGTGGCGAATCGGCGGCAGGATTCTGTCGCCAGGCGCCGGAGAAGCGGCAAAAGCATGGTCACGCTTTGCCGCTTTTGACGCGCAAACCGCGCCCTCCGTTATAAAACACTTATAGATCAGCCGTTTACTTAGATGGCATGGCCTTTGCTGGTGGTTTGCTAAGCAGACTTGTATCCGGCAAAGGGCTAGATCATGAGCATCAGTTTCGACAAGGCACTTGGCATCCATGAAAAGGCGCTCGGCTTTCGCGCCCAGCGTGCCGAGGTGCTTGCCAACAACATTGCCAACGCCGACACCCCTAACTACAAAGCACGCGATCTGGATTTCAGCTCAGTTCTTGCTGCACAGAACAGCAAGAACCAGGGCGGATTCGGTGTGACCGTGACCAGCAGCAAGCATATCGCCGCCGAGGGCATGGAAATCGCCGATCCAGGCTTGCGTTTCCGCACGCCGGCGCACGCTTCGCTCGATCAAAACACCGTTGATGCCCAGGTAGAGCAGGCAGCCTATGCCGAGAATGCTATCGACTTTCAAGCAAGTTTCACCTTGCTCAACAGTAAGTTCAGGGGGCTGATGAGCGCCCTGCGCGGCGAATAAGGAGCGAAAGCCATGTCCCTCAGCAGCGTATTCAATATTGCCGGCAGCGGCATGAGTGCCCAAAGCACTCGCTTGAACACCATTTCGAGCAACATCGCCAACGCCGAAACGGTGTCGTCTAGCGTCGACCAGACCTACCGCGCGCGCCATCCAGTGTTTGCCACCATGCTTCAGCAGGCCAACGGGCAGCAGGATCAATCGCTGTTCGCCGAACAGGATCAGGCGGGGGCAGGGGTTCAAGTGCTGGGCATAGTAGAGGACCAGAGCGAGCTTCAGGCGCGCTATGAGCCCAATCATCCGGCGGCCAACGAAGAGGGTTATGTGTATTACCCGAACGTGAACGTCGTGGAAGAAATGGCGGACATGATCTCGGCGAGCCGTTCATTCCAGACCAATGCTGAGCTGATGAACACGGCTAAGACCATGCTGCAAAAAGTTTTGACCCTGGGCCAGTAACCCTAACGAGAGATTGCCATGAGCACGACAGGCGGCGTCAGCGGTACCGGTTCGGTACTGGACCAATACCAGATCAAAGATCGCGAAGTTAAAAGCAACGACCTCGGCAAGAACGAGTTTCTCGAGTTGCTGGTCACTCAGCTGAATAACCAGAACCCGCTGGCACCTCAGGAGAACGGTGAATTCATTGCGCAGCTGGCGCAGTTCAGTACCGTCGAAGGCGTGGAAAAACTGAACTCAAGCATGGAAACCATGCTGTCCGGCTATCAGTCATCCCAGGCGCTGCAAGCCTCTTCGCTGGTGGGTCGCAAGGTGATTGTGCCGACCGATAAAGCTGTTGTGGATACCAGCGAAACGTTCAAGGCCAGCATCGTTCTCCCTACAACCAGCAGCAACGTTGCGGTCAACGTCTACGACAGCGCGGGCACGGTGGTGAATCGGATCAACATGGGGCAGCAGGAAGCCGGCAATGTTTCGTTCATGTGGGATGGCAAGGATTCCAGCGGCAAAACATTGCCACCAGGTACTTATCGATTCGAAGCGCAAGCCACTTATCAAGGTGAGACGAAGGGGTTGTACACCATGCTTCCCGCTAACGTAGACAGCGTCACGCTCGGACAAAACGGCGGAGAGCTGCAGCTCAATCTGGCCGGTGTGGGCAGTATCGGACTGTCAAAAGTTCAGGTCATAGGTCAGTAACTGCCGGCACGTCCGGTCACAGGAGCTATTCATGTCGTTCAATATCGGCCTTAGCGGCATGCGTGCCGCCAGCAAGGACCTCAATGTCACAGGTAACAACATTGCCAACGCTGGCACGGCGGGCTTCAAGCAGTCCCGTGCAGAGTTTGCGGATGTCTATGCGTCGTCGGTGCTTGGCACTGGCAAAAACCCGCAGGGCAGCGGGGTGCTGCTTGCAAACGTGTCGCAGCAGTTCAACCAGGGCAACATCAACTACACCCAGAACGCGCTCGATCTCGCTATCAACGGCAATGGCTTTTTCCAGGTTAGCAACAACGGTGCGTTGAGTTACACCCGCGCCGGCTATTTTGGCACGGACAAGGAAGGGAATCTGGTCGACAACTTCGGCTACAACCTTCAGGGCTATTCGGTTGATGACAATGGCAACATCAAGACCGGCCAAGTGAGTGACCTGAAGATCCAGACCACTAGCCAGGAACCCAAGGCCACCACGAAAGTTGTCCAAGGGTTCAACCTGAACTCTACAAACGTCCAGCCGGTAAACACGCCGTTCAACCCGGCTGACCCGCTGAGCTATAACTCGTCCACCTCGACCAATATTTATGACCAGCAGGGTAATGCGCACGTGATGACGCAATACTTTGTGAAAACCCCGACTGATGGTGCTACTCCGCCTACCGACACGCCGAATACCTGGACGATGCATGTCCTTATCGATGGCCGAAACCCTCAGCAGCCAGCTGACGCGGATCCGGTGGTTGCTACAACACCCAGCTCCACTCAGCTGACTTTTACTCCGTCCGGGGCGCTGCTCACTCCCACCGGAGGGATTACGCCTTTGAACGGCTGGCAGCCTGCAGTTAAAAATACTGATGGTACTTGGGCGCTCAACAATGCTGCGCCGGCTGGCGGCCTCGACGTGTCTCTCGACATGCGTGGATCTACGCAATATGCCAGCGCCTTCGCCGTCAACAGCGTCAGCCAGGATGGTTATACAACGGGTGAGCTGGCGGGCCTGGAGATCAGCGAAACCGGTGCCATCTTTGCTCGCTATACGAATGGCCAGTCCAAGGTGCAGGGACAGATCATCCTGGCCAACTTTGCCAACGTTCAGGGTCTGACGCCCGTTGGCAAGACGCAGTGGGTCCAGTCGTTCGAATCGGGCGAGCCTGTGCGCAACCCACCAGGCAGCGGCACCCTTGGTTCGCTGCAAGCGGGCGCACTTGAAGATTCAAACGTCGAGCTTTCGGACCAGCTCGTCAACCTGATCGTGGCGCAGCGTAATTACCAGGCCAACGCCAAGACCATCGAAACTGAAAGCGCGATTACCCAAACGATCATTAATCTTCGGTAATTGTTATCTGGCACTGCGCGGGGTGGCGGGAAACTGCCGCTTCGTTTTCAAAAGGTCCTTCGGGGCCTTTTTTTTGTGGAAAATCTTATTGTATTTCATAGGCTTAAGTAGCTCTTATTTGTTTGGCACAACCATTGCTAGCCAAGTGATGTGAATTCAGTCAGCGTCAATTAGCGTGGGGAGGTTCGATGGACAAGATGCTCTATGTAGCCATGACCGGGGCGAGCCAGAACGCTCGTGCTCAGCAGGCACATGCCAACAACTTGGCGAACATCTCGACTACCGGCTTCCGGCGTGATTTCGAACAGGCGCGCTCGATGCAAGTGTTCGGAGATAGCTTTCCGGCACGGGTTTACGCGATGACCGAACGGCCCGGCACTGACTTCAGTTCTGGCACCTTGCAGGAAACTGGTCGGGATCTGGACGTGGCAGTCGAGGGTGATGGCTGGATTGCCGTGCAGGCGCCCGATGGCGGCGAAGCCTATGCCCGAACGGGCAGCCTGAATATCGACACGCTCGGCATGCTTCGGACCGGCGACGGTTTGCCGGTGTTGGGCAATGCCGGGCCGATTGCCGTGCCACCGGAGGAAAAAGTGGAGATTGGTGCTGACGGCTCGATCAGCATTCGCGCGCTCGGAGAGGATCCGAACGTCGTGGTGACAGTGGACCGCCTCAAACTGGTCAACCCTGATCCCAAGCAGTTGGAGAAGGGCACTGATGGCCTCATCCGCATGAAGGATGGCCAGCCCGTCGAGGCTGACGCCGCGGTTCGCGTGACCTCAGGCTTCCTTGAGGCAAGCAACGTCAATGCCGTCGCCGAGATGACGTCGATGCTCGCACTGTCCCGGCAATTCGAGCTGCACGTGAAGATGATGCGTACTGCTGAAGAAGATGGTGCCGCAGCGGCCCGAGTCTTGCAGATCAGCTAATCAAACTAGTCGGCGCGACCAGATTCCGGCGCCATAGGAGAACGATATGCTTCCAGCATTGTGGGTGAGTAAGACCGGTCTGTCCGCGCAGGACATGAACCTGACCACCATTTCCAACAACTTGGCCAACGTGTCGACCACTGGCTTCAAGAAAGATCGGGCCGAATTCCAGGACCTGCTGTATCAGATCCGCCGTCAGCCAGGTGGCCAGTCTACTCAGGACAGCGAGCTTCCTTCAGGACTGCAGCTGGGTACAGGTGTGCGGATCGTTGGCACCCAAAAACAGTTTACCGCAGGCAGCCTGCAAACTACCGAGCAGCCGCTCGATATGGCTATCAACGGCCGGGGCTTCTTTCAGGTGCTGCTGCCAGACGGCACGGTTTCGTACTCGCGTGATGGCAGCTTCCATCTGAATGCCGAAGGCCAGATCGTGACCTCGAACGGTTACTCGCTGGAGCCGGCCATTGTCGTTCCGCCGGAAACACAGACATTTACCGTGGGCGAGGACGGCACAGTATCGGTCACAACGCTGGGGAACCCGGCTCCGCAGATCATCGGCAACATCCAGACCGCTGACTTCGTCAACCCGGCCGGCCTGCAGGCGATGGGTAGCAACCTGTTCCTGGAAACCGCTGCAAGCGGTGCGCCGCAAGTCAGTACCCCTGGCCTCAATGGCCTGGGCACCGTACTGCAGAACACTCTGGAAAACTCCAACGTCAGCGTGGTTGAGGAGTTGGTGAACATGATCACCACTCAGCGGGCCTATGAGATGAACTCGAAAGTCATCTCCACGGCCGATCAAATGCTGTCCTTTGTCACCCAGCAGCTGTAATAGCTGTCAGCCGCTGGATTGAGGTGAATATGCGCCGCTTGTCGATTGTCCTTCCGCTGATGTCCGCTGTGATTCTGTCCGGCTGCATGGCGCCAGCTCCGAAGCCCAACGATCCGTACTACTCGCCGGTTCTGCCGCGAACACCGCTGCCTGCTGCGCAGAACAACGGTGCGATCTACCAGGCGGGCTTCGAGACCAATCTTTACGACGATCGGAAGGCGTACCGGGTTGGCGACATCATCACCGTTACGCTTAACGAGAAGACCCAAGCCAGCAAAAATTCGAACTCGAAAATCTCCAAGGACAGCAGCGCCAATATCGGCCTCGGATCGCTGTTCGGCGGCGCTGTTTCGATGGCCAATCCATTGACCGGCAACAGCATGAGTTTGGGTGCCGAGTATGAAGCGGCGCGAGATACATCGGGCTCCGGTCAGGCAGGGCAGAGCAATAGCCTTTCCGGCTCGATCACGGTGACCGTGTCGGACGTGCTGCCCAACGGCATTCTGGCGATACGCGGTGAAAAGTGGATGACGCTCAACACAGGCGACGAGCTCGTGCGGATAGCCGGCCTGGTACGTTCGGACGATATCGCGACCGATAACACCGTTCCGTCGACCCGTATTGCCGATGCTCGTATCACGTACTCCGGTACTGGCGCGTTCGCCGATGCCAGCCAGCCAGGTTGGCTGGATCGTTTCTTCATCAGCCCGTTGTGGCCGTTCTAAGCAGGTGCAGGCAATGAAACTGTTCAGCTCATTCATAGTTGCCTTGCTGTGCCTGGCCGCCGTTCCGGTTCATGCCGAGCGCCTCAAGGACATCGCAACCATTCAGGGTGTGCGTAGCAACCAGCTGATCGGCTATGGTTTGGTGGTGGGGCTGAACGGCAGTGGTGACCAGACCACTCAGACGCCATTCACGGTGCAGACCTTCAACAACATGATGGCGCAGTTCGGCATCAAGGTGCCGGCTGGCGGCAACGTGCAGCTGAAGAACGTGGCGGCTGTGTCCATTCATGCCGAGCTCCCCCCGTTCGCCAAACCCGGTCAGACGATCGACATCACCGTATCGTCTATAGGTAACGCCAAAAGCCTGCGCGGCGGGAGTCTGTTAATGGCTCCGCTCAAAGGTATCGACGGCAATGTCTATGCGATCGCTCAGGGCAATCTGGTCGTTGGTGGTTTCGATGCCGGCGGTGCGGATGGCTCGCGCATTACCGTCAACATACCTTCTGCCGGTCGAATCCCTGGCGGCGCTACGGTCGAGCGACCGGTGCCAACTGCATTCAACCAGGGCACGACCTTGACCATGAACCTCAATCGTCCGGACTTCACAACCGCCAAGAACATCGTTGATCACATCAACGAGCTGCTCGGCCCGGGTGTGGCGCAAGCGCTCGATGGTGGCTCGATCAGCATCACCGCGCCTCTGGATCCAAGTCAGCGCGTCGACTACCTGTCGATCCTGGAAAATCTTGAGGTCGACGTCGGCCAGGCCATTGCCAAGGTGATCATCAACTCGCGTACTGGCACCATCGTCATCGGCCAGAACGTGCGCGTCCAACCAGCAGCGGTGACGCACGGCAGCCTGACCGTGACCATTTCCGAAGATCCGCAGGTGAGCCAGCCAAACCCGCTCTCTGATGGGCAGACGGTGGTTGTCCCAAATTCCAAGGTCAAGGCAGAACAGGAAGCCAAGCCCATGTTCAAGTTTGGCCCCGGCACGACGTTGGACGAAATCGTTCGGGCGGTGAACCAGGTAGGCGCGGCGCCGAGCGATCTCATGGCGATCCTCGAAGCGCTCAAACAGGCCGGTGCGCTGCAAGCTGACCTGATCGTCATCTGAGGAACGGGACATGGAAAATCGTCTGGGACTGGGTCGTCGTACTCCTGATAGCGGTAGCTACTCCGACCTGAATCGATTGAATCAGCTCAAGGTGGGCAAAGACCGTGACGGCGCGGAGAACGTGCGCAAGGTCGCTCAGGAGTTCGAGTCCCTGTTCATGAACGAAATGCTCAAGTCGATGCGTTCGGCCACTGAGGTCATGTCCAAAGACAATCCGTTCAACAGCCAGGCCAGCAAGCAGTACCAGGATATGCACGACCAGCAGCTCTCGGTCACGCTGTCCAAGGAAGGTGGCGGAATAGGGCTTGCTGATGTCCTGATTCGCCAGTTGAGCAAAGATCAGAAGCCTGCGGAAAAGCCTAATCCCTTTGCCCAGGTTGCGCAGACCGAAGGCGCGAAGTGGTCGAGCAACCCCAATGCCGCCATTGCCAAGGTAGATCCGACCCGAAACGATGTTCAGCTGCTCAATCAGCGTCGGCTGTCGCTACCCGGCAAGCTGGCCGAGCGCACTCCGGCGGATGTCGCCGCGCTGCCCGCTCAGGCCGAACAAGGCAAGCAGGGCGACGCGGTTCAGCCCCTGGTCGATATGGATTGGAAGCCCGCTACCGCATTCGCTGCACCCCAGGAAGCACGGTTGACGATCAACGGTGTCGAGGCGACAACCCCAAGCGCGCCGAGCAAGACGCGTTTCAGCTCGCCGGCCGAGTTTATCGCCACCATGTTGCCAATGGCTGAGAAGGCAGCGAAGCGCCTAGGCGTCGAGCCGCGTTTCCTTGTCGCACAAGCTGCGCTGGAGACCGGCTGGGGCAAGTCAATGATCAAACAAAAGGATGGCACCAACAGCCACAACCTGTTCGGCATCAAAGCCACGGGTTGGGCGGGCGAGTCGGCCAAGGTCACTACGACCGAGTACGTGAATGGCAAGGCCACCAAAGAGGTCGCCGGGTTTCGGGCGTATGACTCTTTTGAACACAGCTTCAACGACTATGTACGGCTGCTGGAAAACAACGATCGTTACAAGCCAGCCATTCAAGTGGCCAGTGCGTCTGGCAACTCCGAACGTTTCGTTAACGAATTGCAGCGGGCAGGTTACGCAACCGACCCGCAGTACGCGCGCAAGATCAACCAGATCGCTCGCAAAGTGCAGGCTTATCAGACAATCGCCGACGCCAGCGCGTCGCCTGCGGTGCGGACTAGGGGTTAAACATGGCTGACCTACTGAATATTGGCCTATCCGGCCTGAGCGCCAGCAAGAGCCAGCTGTCCATCACCGGCCATAACATCAGCAACGTCAACACACCGGGCTTTAGCCGGCAGGACGCCTCGCAAGCGACTCGCACGCCGCAGTTCAGTGGTGCAGGATATGTGGGCTCGGGCACGACGCTGGTTGAAATACGTCGCAGCTACAGTGAATTCCTGACCAGTCAGCTGCGCAGCAGCACGTCGATCAGTAGCGATGTCAAGGCCTACAAAAGCCAGATCGACCAACTCGACTCGCTGCTTGCCGGCAGCACAACCGGTATTACGCCATCGCTGCAGAAATTCTTTTCTGCCATGCAAACCGCGGCGGAAGATCCGGCCAATATTCCGGCACGCCAGCTGGTGCTGGCTGAAGCAGAAGGCCTGGCGCGCCGCTTCAATACCGTGTCTGACCGCCTTACCGAGCAGAACAATTTCACAAACAAGCAGATGACTGCAGTCACTGATCAGATCAATCGACTCGCAGGCACCATAGGTAGTTTGAACAACTCGATCGCTATCGCATCGGCTAATGGCCAGCAGCCCAACGACCTGCTCGACAAGCGGGACGAGGCGGTACGTCAGCTGTCGACGTACATTGGCGTTACCGTGACCCCGCAGGACGACAATAGCTTCAACATTTCGGTTGGAACGGGGCAGCCGCTGGTAGTGGGTAGCACGGTTAGTCGCCTCGAGATCGTGCCGGGCCGAGGCGATCCCAATCGCCATGAGGTCCAATTTGTCAGCGGTAGCTCGCGGCAGGGTATTACGTCCCAGATCACTGGCGGTGAACTGGGTGGCCTGATCCGTTACCGCAGCGAAGTGCTGGACTCGACAATGAACTCGCTGGGACGACTGGCGTTGGCTGTAAGCGATCAGGTCAACACGCAGTTGGGGCAAGGACTGGACCTGAAGGGTCTAGTTGGTAAGGAACTGTTTGGCGACTATAACGCTTCGAGCTTGGCGCAGCTCCGGGTCACCGCCTTTTCCGGAAACAGCTCCAATGCCCAGCCACTGCTAAACATCACCAATACCAGTGACCTGACCACCAGCGACTATCTCATGGAATATGACGGTGCCGCTTACAAGGTCCGCCGACTGAGCGACAATCAGTTGATGACCGTGTCCGGCGCTCCGAGTGGTCCGCTGTCCTTTACCGATAAGGATGGTCGAGATCAGGGTTTCCAGGTTGCCTTGGGCAGCCCATTGCCAAACGCTGGTGATAAATTCAACCTGCTCCCGACTCGTCGTGGTGCAGCGGACATCAGCGTAACTTTAGACCAGGCCGATCAACTAGCCTTTGCTGCGGTGGCGAGCGGGCAGAGCAACCTGCAGAACTCAGGTACGGGTGCCATCAGCCAGCCGGATATGGTTTCCGCACCGTCCCCAATTGATCTCAACGCCCTCAAAACGGCGTTCGGTGGCGGGCTGAACCTCACTACAACCGCGAACGCCGACGGCACCTACACCTTGACCAATGCTGGCTCTCTGCCCAGCGGTTGGGCTTATGTGGACGCGAACGGCGACCCGTTGGTGGATGGCACCGGCAACTCAGTGGCCCCCACGCTTCAGTCCGGTACGACGAACACTGTTCGTTTGGCCTATACGGCAGCGCCAGGAAGCAGCTATCAGTTCGATTTTAACGTCAGCGGACGACCCCAGACAGGCGATAGCTTCTCGCTGAGTTATAACCAGGGCGGTGTTTCTGATAACCGCAATGCGTTGAAGCTCGTAGACCTCCAGACGAAACAGACCATTGGGGTTGATGCGGGCTCAGCGGGATCCGGCTTCAGTTTCACCGATGGCTATGGAGAACTGGTCGAGCGCGTCGGTACCCTGACGGCGCAGGCTCGTATGGACAGTGATGCGACCGGCGCGATCCTCAAGCAGGCCACGGACAACCGCGATTCACTTTCGGCTGTGAATCTCGATGAGGAAGCCGCGAACCTGATCAAGTTTGAGCAGTACTACAACGCTTCGGCTCAGATCATTCAAGTTGCCCGCACTTTGTTCGATACATTGATCAATACCTTTAGGTAACAGGCCCGCCCATGCGCATTTCAACTTTGCAAGCGTTCAATAATGGCGTGACCGGCATCCAGCGAAACTACTCCAGCGCAGCCCGAACACAGGAGCAGATCAGCACGGGAAATCGAATCCTGACGCCTGCTGACGATCCGGTTGCGTCGGTGCGTTTGCTGCAGCTTGAGCAGCAACAGAATGTGCTCGGCCAGTACAACTCGAATCTGACCGCTGCGAAGAACAGCCTTACGCAAGAAGAGGTCACGCTGAACTCGGTCAATACCGTACTGCAGCGAGTCCGCGAGCTGGCTGTACAGGCAGGTAACGGCGCCCTTGATCCACAGGATCGTAAAGCTATCGCCGCGGAGTTGGGCGAGCGCGAGGATGAGCTGCTGTCGCTGATGAATACCCGCAATGCGCGCGGCGAGTATTTGTTCTCGGGCTTTCAAGGTAAAACCCAACCTTTCGTGCGTGCTGCAGATGGAAGCTATAGCTACGCGGGTGATGAAGGGCAGCGAAAGCTACAGATCGCAAGTTCTTTGGACATTCCGATCAGCGATAACGGCAAGTCGATATTCGAGAACGTAACCAACGCCGGGCGTTTGCAAACCACATTTGACCCCACGCTCACACCAGGCTCGACACTGAGTGTTTCGGCCCCATTGATCCAGGACGAAGTCGCCTTTGCTGGTAACCCGTCCTTTCCAGCAGGGGGGGTTGGCGTTCGATTTACGTCCGATACGGACTATGTCGTCTATGACCTCACTGCTCCGCCGGCGGATCCGTCTGATTTGTCCGATCCCCTGGTGCTGGCGTCAGGCAAGCTGGACGGTGATGCGGGTCGGAGCGATACATTGGTATTTCGTGGGGTCGCCATGAAGTTCGACGGTGCCGCAGTCGGCAACGAGAGTATCGAAGTCACCTTGGCACCCGACTCGAACAAGCAGGGCTTGCTCAACACCATCGCCAGTTTCAGAAAGGCGCTGGAGACACCTGAGACAACCAGCAGTGGCGTGCGGGACGCCGTAGCTGTGGTTTTGACCAACATCGATCACGGTATGGTCAGTGTCGACCAGGCGCGCGGTAATATCGGCGCCCGACTCAACGTAATCGAAACTACGCAAACCGATAACGTTGATGTCGCGCTGGTCAATAAAGGCGTGCAGGCCGAGCTGCGTGAGCTGGACTACGCTGAGGCGTTGTCCAGGTTATCCATGCAGACCGTAGTTCTTGAGGCCGCCCAGAAGAGTTATGTGAAGATTGCTGGGTTGAGTCTGTTCAACGCGATGCGTTGAATCAGGCGAGCGGGGACACCGGTCACAGAAAACCGGTCCGGACTTGACTTGCGGTTGTTGATTCTTAGAGTGTCTTTGCGGCGCATGGAGTACCGCGTCGTTTATCTGACACTCATAGGGATATGACCAATGATCAAATCTTTGCTCAACGCAGCAGCATTCGTCCTGCTCACCAGCGTTTCTGCCAGCAGCTTTGCGGCTACTACCGACACGGTTGAACCGGCAAAGGTTGTAGCAACCCAAGCCGCGACCATCAATCTGAACACTGCTGATGCTGAAACACTGACTCGCGAGCTTACTGGTATCGGTAAGGCCAAGGCTAAGGCCATTGTCGACCATCGCGAAAGTTACGGCCCGTTCAGCTCCGTCGATGACCTACTTGAGGTCAAAGGAATCGGGGCGGCGATTCTTGAGAAAAATCGGGCCAAACTGAGCCTGAACTGACCCGAGAGAATCTCTATAAAAGCCGGTCTTTGGACCGGCTTTTTTGTATGCAATCCGAATGCTGTATCAGGAACGCGAGGGGTCGAGCGCTGTCATTTTAAACGTGGCATTTTTAGTTTATCGGATAACGCGCCGATTTCAGCCCGTAGCACTCCGAGTAGACGTTCTTCGACTGCTTACCCAGAAGGTTTACGGGCGATTCAAGAATTCGATCCGCTCTGCACGTACGGGTTTCTAGCCTGTAAACCAGCTAAATTTGACCCCTAGCATCCTCAGGTCGTGTTCCAGCGCCCCATACCGCAGGTTCGGGAGGCATTAGATGAAAGCACCATGGAGTTTCCTGAAGTACCTTCCGATGGCGCAGCGGGTGCTTGCCCGCGGCCGCTTACCAATCGTTCTCCTTGCGGTTGCCCGTAAACGTTCGGCCAAGGGTGGGCTAATCAAAGGGCTGCGGGAGGATCTTGGGCTATTGCAAGCGATGTGCGTGGCTTGGTGGCGTGGCGAATATCGACAGGTCAGCAGGCCGGCATTGGTCGCAGCGGTGGCCGGTTTGTTGTACTTCCTGTCGCCTTTCGATGCCATCCCGGACTGGATTCCCGGTCTCGGTTTCGTTGACGATCTCGCCGTACTCGGCTGGATCGTTCGCAAGTGGTCTGCTGAACTGCAGGCGTTCCAAGCCTGGAGAGACAGCCAGTCGGCCGAAGTTCGAGCCGACCTTGATCGTCTCCCCACCTCCGAGGAGATGAACGGGGATGTCAGCGGAGCGCGCGCTGCAGGGCGCTAGCGTGCTGCACCTTGTGTATTGTGCCGTTATGAGCCGTAGCATTGCGGACGCGCAGTGTCTGGCCCTGAAAACGTTCCCCCTGGACTGTTAACATCCCGTTTTCATTCTGAGACAGAGGTCGGGGTAGCGAATGAGCGTTCAGGTCATCATGCGGGACGGTATGCCGGAATACGCCGTGCTGCCTTGGGAGGAGTACCAGGCTTTACTGCTGGGGCGTAGCGCTGACGCCAACGCACCGATGGCTGCAAGGGCATCGAAACCGGTGCACGCCTTCGATAGCCTGGCAGAACTAAGGCAGTCCAGGGGGTTGAGCCAGGAGGCACTGGCCCGTTCGGTGGGTATCAGTCCAGCTTATCTAACGCTCATAGAATCGGGCGAACGGAAGCCTGACGACGCAATTCGCCGAGCGCTCGCTCGCGCGCTGGAGATAGAAGGATGGGAGCAGGAGGCGTGACAGCAAAGCCAGCGTCGATTCGTATCAGCCGTCCGCATTGGCAGGCGTTGCTTGAGGAATTGGACGACGCGCGCAGGCAGCGCCATCTAGTAACGTACCGCGCATTGATCGAACGATTACAGCTCCCGGCTCCTGCCATGCAGACGTTGTCGGCTGCGTTAGAGCATCTTGCTGCGATCGATGCGCATGCCGATCGACCGTTACGTAGCGCTTTGGTTATCAGCCAAGGCGCATGCAGGCTGCCCAGAACCGGCTTCTTCGAGTGTGCGATTCGTCTCGGGCGTTTTTTGGGCTCGGCGGATGGGGCTGCTGCGGCTTCCTGGCATGCCGGAGAGGTTGCGAGAGTGTTCGAGTTTGATTACCCGGAGGTTCCGTAATGCTGCGCGAGACTCGAGCCCGCTTCGGTTATCTGTTTGCACGCAGATTGATGAAGGCGCGCTGGGCGGTTCAGCATCCGAAGCTCTGGCGCTGGATGGAAGGCCAATTTGCGCGGATGGCTGCGATTGGCAACCCGAAGGCGCAAAGCTTTTATGGACATATCCTGCTTTTTCGAGGGCAGGGCTATGGTGCGAGGCAGGAAGGCATACGTCTACTGCGCGAGGCGGCTGAAAAAGGCGATGCCAAGGCGGCTTACCAAATGGGTGTCCTAAGTCTTGGTGAGGATGCCACTCACGGCCCCGACGGTGCCCAGGCGGCTTATTGGTGGAAGCGAGCGGTTGAGGCCGGTCACCCCCTCGCTGCGGCCCGATTGGCTCAACTGTATCAGGCTGGCGGGCACGGACTGACCAAGGATGCTCAGCAGGCCGAACATCACAAGGCCACTGCGGCTAGGCTGGGGCTCTGACTGCTTGCATGCCCCGCTTCGCGTTACTGATCCGCAAGGTCGCCGCTTTCGTTATGTTCAGGTTTGCAAAGCTGGCGCTTGAGCGGTAGCGGCTGGGCTCCCCTGTGCTTGACCCGCCGATAAAAAAGCAAGCTGGGGCAGCATGGCGGCTGTCAGACACCTGTAGATCGATTCAGTAAACCAGGCGTTCCAGTATCTGGACTGGGTTGGTAGGGGCTTCGCACCTTCATATCAGTAATCAGCCTGAGCAGATCGATCGTCCGACCTAACCCGCAGTAACAACCGTTTACGGTGATGACGAAGCAATCATCTATGCGTTGTTGGCTGCCGCTGGTCAACTGCCGGCTCGCTTGCTGCAAGGAATGGCTGAACTCGACCGTCGCATAGTCGCTGCACATGAATCTTTCAATCGGTTTGAGCGCAAGCAGATCGGTTGCAGGTCTGAGCAGCGCTTCGGCTAACGGGGCTCGGTGAACCACGCCGACGGGTATGCCCATTTGGTCAATCACGACAATGGAGCTCAAGCTTGTTTCAGAGTGAAACAGTTCCAGTACGTCGCCGGCAGGGTGCGAGGCGATGACCGCCGGTTGCTTGATTAACAGATCGGCCAGGCTTGGGTGCTCGTCGTTTGCCAGCCCGTCGCGAATTCCGGTTTTCGGTAATAAGGCGAAAGCCTGAATGCTCGGCTTTTCTTCAGGACGACCGAGCAGATAGCCCTGAACCAAGTCGATGCCCATATCCGAAAGTAATTCCAGCTCTTCGCGCAGTTCTATCCCTTCGGCTATGACCTGTGACTGAGAGGCTCTGGCAATCTTCATGATTGACTCAACGAACTTTCGCTTCACTGCGTCCCGGTGAATACCGTCTATGAAATACCGATCAATCTTGACGTAGTCGGGGCGTAGCTCGGACCACATCCGGAGGCTGGAATAGCCAGCACCGAGATCGTCCAGTGCGATGGAAAACCCCATGTCTCGGTAATGACGCAATGCCGCGTCAAGCAGCTCGAAGTCGTCGGTCGGAGTCTGCTCCGTAAGTTCGATAACGACCCTGTCTGCAGGTATTCCGTATTGATGCAGGAATTCCAGCGTTCGGCCCGGCTTGTGCGTTGCGTCCAGCAGCGTCTCAGGCGAGGCGTTGAGGAACAGCTTTCCCTGTAGCGCTTGCTGACGATAGCGGCGGCAGGCGTTTTCGCGACACGTCATCTCCAACTCGTTGAGCCGACCGGCATGTCGAGCAGCCGCAAGCAGGTTGATAGGGGAGTGTAGCGAGGTGTCTGAGGGGCCACGTGTCAGCGCCTCGTAGCCCAGGATGACACGTCCGGAAAGCGAGACGATCGGCTGGAACAGACTGGTAATGTCGCCGTGAGCAAGGATGCTATCCAGCGTGCTCAACTGCTCGGTGACGGTCATGAAGGTCTCGTAGTGGCCCTAGAATGCGAAAGACCGCACATTGGCGGCCTTCCGTATTTCACGACGAAATGATGTCAGTTTGATGACATCTCCATTCAGCGCTCTACAGGCTGGACCTCGGCGGTTGCGTTCTGTAACCCCAGATAATCGAGCAACACTCGACCGCTTTCCGACAAGTAGGCATCCTCTTCCGGTTTGACCTTCTTCGGCTCCACATGAGGCGTGTTTTCGTCCTCGCGTTCGAGTTTCGCCAGTGGCTGTTCGCCTTTGGATTCCCGTAGGGCGTTTTCCAGCGCCAGTTGTCGCTTCTCGATGCGCTCTTGCTGTGCCCGACGCTTCTCCTCGTTGAGGGTGACGGTGGTCTCGTGCATCAGTTCCTGCGCCAACGCCAGGCGCTCTCGCGTAAACACGAAGTCGGGGTTCTCGCCAGTACGTTTGTCATGGCGCGCCTTGAGCTCTGCCAGGAACGGCTTGAATGGATTCATGTCCGGGTTGATTGCAGCTCTTATGCTGTCCCAGGGCATTGCTTCCGGGAGCGCACTTTCACCGATTTCCTTGGTGTCGACCTCTGCTGGATAGGATATGTCCGGAATCACGCCTTGATGCTGAGTACTCTGCCCTGAGACTCGATAGAACTTAGCGAGCGTAAGCTTGAGCTCGCCATGGTTGAGAGGTTGGACAGTCTGCACCGTACCTTTACCGAACGTCTGACCGCCGACGATCAGGGCGCGATGATAGTCTTGCATGGCGCCTGCGAAGATCTCGGATGCCGATGCGGATAGGCGGTTGACCAGAACCGCCAATGGTCCCTTATAGAACACTCCGTTTTGCTCGTCCGATAGCACGTCGACTCGGCCATCGCTGTTGCGCACGAGTACGGTTGGCCCTTGGTCGATAAACAAACCGGTCAGCTCGGTGGCCTCCTGGAGCGAGCCGCCTCCGTTGTTTCGCAGGTCAATGATGACGCCGTCTACGTTTTCCTCCTCAAGCTCAGTGAGCAATTTCTTGACGTCACGAGTGGTACTTTTGTAGTCCTTTTCACCGGCGCGCAGCGCCTTGAAGTCCAGATAGAACGCCGGGATTTCGATTACGCCGAGCTTATAGGCGCGGCCGTCCTGTTCCAGATTGAGGATCGATTTCTTCGCAGCCTGCTCCTCAAGCTTGACCGCTTCACGGGTAATGGACACGACCTTGCTGCTCTGATCGTTAGGCGCGTTGCTTGCAGGAATGACCTCAAGGCGAACGACCGACCCCTTCGGGCCGCGGATAAGCTTCACTACTTCGTCCAGGCGCCAGCCGATCACGTCGACCATATCTTCATCGCTCTGGCCCACACCGATGATCTTATCTGCTGGTGCAATCTGCTTGCTCTTCTCGGCCGGGCCTGCGGGTACCAGCCGTACAACTTTCACGTGCTCGTTGTCGCTCTGCAGAACAGCGCCGATGCCCTCAAGTGACAGGCTCATGTTGATGTCGAAGTTTTCCGCATTGTCTGGCGACAGATACTGCGTGTGCGGATCGTAGGACTGAGCGAATGCGTTGATGTACGTCTGGAACACATCTTCGCCACGGGTCTGCTCCAGGCGAGACAGCTGATTCCTGTAGCGCTTGGTTAGCAGTTCCTCGATTGCCTTGGGTTCTTTACCGGCCAGTTTCAGCCGGAGTACCTCATCTTTTACGCGCTTGCGCCAGAGGTCATCGAGCGCGGCGACATCCTCTGGCCACGCCGCGTTCTTGCGATCGACCAGCAGTTCTTCATCGATGCTGAAATCGAAGCTGTCGACGCCCTTGTCCAGCAAGCTCAGGGCGTATTGTAGGCGGCTCTGTAGACGTTCCAGGTGCACCTTGTAAATGGCAAACCCAGGTTCGAGGTTGCCGTTTTTCAGGAAGTCGTCGAATTGGTTGCGCCAGCCTTCAAACTCCGCCAGATCACCTGCCGTGAAGTAGCTGCGCGACGGGTCGAGCATCTCGATATAGCTGTCGAAGATCTTCGATGAGCGCGCATCGTTGAGAGGAGGCTTGTTGTAATGGTGGCGCTTGAGCAGTTCGACCACGTTCAGGCTGGCGATAACCTGGTCACGGTCGGGTTGTAGATAGTCCCAGGTTTGCCCATCCGCAGGTTTGGCCAGGGTGACATTGGCCTGGAGGCCCAGCAGCAGGGCAATCAACCCTGCAGTCAAAGTTCTTTTCATCTCTATGGAGCGACGCTTGGCTTGGTTAGAACGCATAGTAGGCCATCAAATCAGGCGCCGGCGTCAGGATTCGTCCGGCGGTATAAAACAATAGCCCGATGGTAACTGGCGGCAGACGAACCGTCGCAGCGACTGCACTAGGCTGTGGGCGTGTGCCGCCTGGACCTATCTGCCGGGTGGCATCGATGGCTTCAGAATTGGCTGTTCAGCCTGTAAAAATACCTATCGACCAGGCGCACGGCTACCCATGGATGAATAGCAGGCACAGGCACGAATCACTATGGAGGCAGCGTCAAGGCATTGCAAGGCGTCTGGGGACAGGTGGCGTGGTGGGTTGCGATGTTCTCGTTGTGATGTCGAACAGGTCATGATTCAAGTGCTAAGCCGTTGGGCTGGGTGTCTGACCTTTCGCTGTGCCGGTTCCTATCTCGTTTGACGCCACGCGCACCAAGAGCTCTGGGTCAGTGATGTCCGTCGTGTAAGCGGGTCAGCCCGGATGCTCACGGGGTCTTCTTTCACACCATTTGCGGCCGGATGCCGTCGCAAAAAAGCACAGGCAGCGTTTACCTTTGACGATACGCCGCGGTTGGTGCGAGCGGGGCGCTTTTCAGCGCCCCGAAACGCGCAGGTCAGGGCAGGTCAGCGCTGGAGTAAAAAGCGCCAAGCACCTTGACCAGGTGCGCAAGATCCTTGCTCCCAGCGAGTTCGCGAATCGAGTGCATGCCGAATGTCGGCAGGCCAATGTCAACGGTGCGAACACCGAGCTGACTGGCGGTGATAGGGCCGATTGTCGAGCCGCAACCCATATCGCTGCGGGTAACGAAGCTCTGGACCGATACCTCGTTCTCCAGACAAAGGTGACGGAAGAATCCGGCAGTCTCGCTGCTCGTTGCGTAACGCTGGTTACTGTTCACCTTGATGACGGGCCCAGCGTTGAGTTTCGGGCCATGGTTGCCGTCATGCTTGTCGCTGTAGTTCGGATGCACCGCGTGTGCGTTATCTGCCGAGATAAGCAGTGAACGGTTGATGGTGCGCTGGAAGCCTTCGCCGTCCGGTAGCACGCGACGCAGGACTTGCTCCAGGAAAGGACCGTCTGCACCGCACATGGACGCTGAACCGACCTCTTCGTGGTCAGTACACACCAGCACACAGCTCTCTTCCGAGCCGGCTCGCAACAATGCTTGCAACCCTGCGAAGCAGGACAATAGATTGTCCAGCCGAGCGCCAGCGATGAAATCGCCATTGAGGCCGATCACCGCTGCGCTCTGTGTGTCGTAGAAGCTCAATTCGAAATCCAGCACTACATCAGCGACCAGACCGTGTTCCCGGCTCAGCTGATCGGCGAGCAGAGCGCGGAAATCCGGCCTGTCTTCGCTGGCGATCTGTGCGAGGATTGGCGGCAACTCATTCTGAGGGTTGATCGCCCAGCCTTGATTCGCTTCCCGGTTGAGGTGAATGGCCAAGCTCGGAATGATAGCGATGGGCACCTTGAAGTCGATCAGCTGACTCTCGATTTTGCCGTCGCGGCTGTAGGTGACCCGTCCCGCTAGCGACAGATCGCGATCGAACCACGGCGCCAATAGCGCGCCGCCGTACACTTCCACGCCGAGTTGCCAGAAGCCCTGCCGCTGCAGTTCCGGTTGAGGCTTGACCCGCAGGCAAGGGCTATCGGTGTGGGCACCGACCAAACGTACGCCATGCTCGACGACCGGCTTGGTACCGATCTGAAACGCAATGATCGCTGAGTCGTTTCGCGTCACGTAATAGCGGCCGCCAGGCTCGGTGTGCCAGTTCTCACCTTCATCAAGACGCTTGAAACCGGCAGCCTGAAGACTATGGGCCAGGCTGTGGGTGGCGTGAAAAGGTGTCGGCGAGGCTTTGAGGTAATCGATGAGACCCTGATTGAGTTCTTCGCGCATGACGAGCTCCTGACTGCAAGGTCATGAGTTTACCGTATTGCCGGCCGAGCGCTCGACGACAACTCATCGAAGGAATCTGGCCGTGCAGCGCCAAGCACAATCAAAACGGAGCCGGACAATCGAAGCGCAGGCGCTCGCCTGTCTGTGGATGCGTCAGCGCGAGCATGCTGGCATGGAGGCAAAGCCGTTCGTGTGCTGAAAGGGCCAGATCATGGGCATACAGTCTGTCACCTAATAGCGGGTGGCCAATCGAGAGCATGTGTACACGCAGTTGATGAGAACGGCCTGTGATCGGTGTCAGCTCGACCCGGCTGTATGCACCGCAGCGCTCGAGCACTCGCCAGTACGTCAGCGCGTGCTTGCCCAATTCGTGGTCGACGATGTGGCGTGGTTTGGTCGGCGGGTCGTAGCGCAGCGGTAGCTCGATGCTGCCACTGTCCCGTTCGGGGCTGCCCCAGCATAGAGCGGTGTAGGCTTTTTCTGTCTCTCGGTCGTGGAACTGTCGAGACAGCTCACGATGGCTATCAGCGTCTCGTGCAAGCACGATCAGGCCTGATGTCTCCCAATCCAGCCGGTGGACGATCCGGGCTTCCGGGTAGCCGTTATCCTGCAGTCGGGTCACCAGACAGTCCTTGTTGTCATCGGCCCGGCCGGGCACGGACAGCAGCAGGGTAGGCTTGTTGATCACCAGCAGGGCAGCGTCCTGATGGACGATCTGGATGTTGCTTAGGGGCATCTTAGAATTCCACAAACAACATCGGCGACCGAAGTCGCCGATGAAACTGCCGCTACACAAATGTGCCGACGGCTATCCGGTCGATCAACGATCCGGCAGGGTGATGTTCAGCTCTAGGATCGAGCAGCTGCCCTGGTCTTCCAACGCCACCTGAACCTGATCGCTGTCGATGTTGACGTACTTGCGGATCACCTCGACCAGCTCTTTTTGTAGAGCAGGCAGGTAATCCGGTTGTGTACGCTGCCCGCGCTCGTGGGCAACGATAATCTGTAGGCGTTCCTTGGCGATGTTGGCAGGCGTTTCCTTCTTCTTGCGTTCGCGGAAGAAGTCGAGGAAATTCATTCGCGACCTCCAAACAGGCGTTGCAGGAAGCCCTGCTTCTTCACGTCAAGAAAGCGATGATTGACATCCTTGCCCAGCAGGCGATCCACCGCGTCGCTGTATGCCTGGCCAGCATCGCTCTGGTCATCGAGAATCACCGGCACGCCCTGGTTGGAAGCCTTCAGTACGGCTTGGGATTCGGGGATTACGCCCAATAGACGGATCGAGAGAATCTCTTCGACATCCTCGACACCGAGCATCTCGCCCTTGACTACGCGCTCCGGGTTGTAGCGAGTCAGCAGCAGATGTTCCTTGATTGGCTCTTCGCCGTTCTCGGCACGGCGGGATTTGCTGGCCAACAGGCCGAGCATGCGGTCCGAGTCGCGAACCGAAGAGACTTCCGGGTTGGTCACGACGATGGCTTCGTCGGCGAAGTACATGGCCAGGTGCGCACCCTTTTCGATGCCGGCAGGGGAGTCGCAAATGACGAATTCGAAATTCTGCGCCAACTCATCAATGACCTTGCCAACACCTTCGAGTGTCAAGGCGTCCTTGTCGCGGGTCTGGCTGGCAGCGAGGACGTACAGGTTCTCGAGCCGCTTGTCCTTGATCAGAGCCTGGGTGAGGGTGGCATCGCCTTGAATGACGTTGACGAAGTCGTACACCACTCGACGTTCGCAGCCCATGATCAGGTCCAGGTTACGCAGACCGACGTCGAAGTCGACGATGACGGTCTTGTGGCCGCGCAAGGCGAGGCCGGTACCGATGGCGGCGCTGGAAGTGGTTTTACCGACGCCACCCTTGCCGGAAGTGACTACGAGGATCTTGGCCAAGGTGATTCACCCTAAATATAAAGTCGGGACCGTAGCCGAATGGGCTTACGGTACGTCCGTTTTGGTGCTTGAAAATTCGCGGCAGTATCCGTTAAAGGCGGGTGATGTTCAACACGTCGCCGGATAGCCTCATCTGCACGGCTTCGGTCCACAGAGGGTCGCGTCTGAGGTCTTCGGCGACCTTGTAATGACCGGCAATCGAAACCATTTCAGCAGCGAGCTGCTGGCAGAAAATGCGTGCGTTGGTGTCGCCTTTGATGCCTGCGAGGGCACGTCCGCGCAGCGGACCGTACACATGGATGTTTCCGTCAGCGAGAAGTTCCGCACCGGGGCTGACCGCTGCTAGCACGATCAGATCGCCGCCTTGGGCATAGACCTGCTGTCCGCCGCGGATCGGTGTGGTGACAACGCGAGTGGGGCGGTAGACAGGCTCTGCCGGTTTGGAGGGCTCGGCAGCCGCTTTGCTGGCAATGTCGAGCTTGCGCTCGCGGGCGCCGGACGGCGGTAGCACGGGCAGGTCGAGGCGGCCTGCAGCTTCGACGATCTGCGGGTCGCCCGAGCGAAGAGCCAGGGTGCGCAGGCCGTGCTTGCGGCACAGGGCGATGAGGCCAGGCAGATCGAGCTTGCAATCGGCTGGAAGCTTGTCCAGCGCCAGCACCAGCGGGGTGTTGTTGAAGAAGTCTGGCGCTTGCTCGACCTTTACTGCGAGCTGCTGATCCAGACGCTCCAGGTCGTTTTGTGCCAGTTCCAGTACGGTGATGGCGAGCATGCTTCCCTTGAGCTGGAACACTGGGTTTTGGTCATTGAGATCGGCTTGGCTCATGGTCTGCCTGCTGGGGTAAATGGCGAGGACTTATAGCGGGGTGGGCCGCAGCCTGCAAGTCTCGCAGCCGCTCCCGACAGCATGCCATGCATCGCGAAGCTGCCGCATCGGTGAACAAAATATCGCTAGAATGCGCGCTTTTATGGGTTCGAGCTTGCCAATGGATCGCTCTCGTTTTCGCGCCTCGTTTCTTCATCCACGTTTCTGGTTGCTTTGGCTTGGCCTCGGTTTGCTGTGGCTGGTGGTGCAATTGCCTTATCGGGTCCTGCTGGTGCTGGGTCGGGGACTCGGCGCGTTGATGTACCGAGTCGCCCGCTCACGGCGACACATTGCCCGGCGCAACCTGCAGTTGTGCTTTCCAGAGCTGAGCGATCAGAAGCGTGAGCAGCTGTTGCGAGCGAATTTCGCCTCGACCGGCATTGCTTTTTTCGAAATGGCGATGAGTTGGTGGTGGCCCAAGGCGCGATTGCAGAGGCTCGCTCGGATCGAAGGGCTAGAACACCTGCAGCAGGCGCAGGCTGAAGGTCAGGGCGTGATCTTGATGGCGCTGCATTTCACTACACTGGAAATAGGCGCGGCCTTGCTGAGCCAGCGCCATACCATCGATGGCATGTACCGCGAGCACAAGAATCCGGTGTTTGATTTTGTCCAGAGACGGGGGCGTGAGCGGCACAACCTCGACGCCAGTGCGATTGAGCGCGAGGACGTCAGAGCGATGCTCAAGGTGCTGCGAGCCGGAAGGGCAATCTGGTACGCACCCGACCAGGATTATGGTCGCAAGCAGAGTCTGTTCGTGCCCTGGTTTGGCATTGACGCGGCCACAGTCACAGCAACCACCAAGTTCGCGCGCCTGGGCAGAGCGCGCGTTGTCCCTTATACCCAGCAGCGTCTGGATGATGGCTCTGGTTACCGTCTGGTGATCCATCCGCCGCTCGCAAACTTTCCAGGGGAGAGTGAAGAAGCGGACTGCCGGCGCGTCAATGAGTGGGTAGAGGATGCAGTTCGGCAGCATCCGGAGCAGTACCTATGGGCCCATCGTCGTTTCAAGACCCGCCCTGCCGGTGAACCGAGCCTGTACCGCAAGCTTCCGAAGAAACCCGTCAGTCTGTAAACACGCCGTCGCGGAAGTCACGGAGCGCCTGCTCAATCTCTTCTCGGCTGTTCATCACAAAAGGGCCGTATTGCACGATCGGCTCGCCGAGGGGGCGGCCGGCCAGGAGTAGAACGCGTGCACCATTGCTGGATGAAAGGTTAAGTTCGCCCAGTTCGGAAAGCCTCGCTAACTGGTTCTTGGTTATCACGCGTCCATTGGCGGACAGCTCCCCGTCGAACACGTAGAGCATTACCCGTAGCCCGTCGGCGAGCCGAGGACTGAGTTGGGTGCCAGCGGGGAGGTAGAGATCGAACAGATGCGGATCGGTATCTGGTCGTTGTACCGCGCCTGCTTGTTCAACGCTCTCGGTATTGAGTTGCCCGGCGATTACCACTGCTTTTATACCGGAAGGCAAGGTGACTCGAGGCACTTCGGTGGGTGCAAAGTCCCGATAGCTCGGGTCGGTCAGCTTGTTTTTCCCTGGTAGGTTGAGCCACAGCTGGAAACCGCGCATCACTCCGTGTTCCTGCTGAGGCATTTCGCTGTGGATCACACCGCGTGCGGCCGTCATCCACTGCACACCGCCGCTCTCCAGTAAACCCACATTGCCGAGGTGATCCTCGTGGCGCATGCGACCTTCAAGCATGTAGGTGATCGTCTCGAAACCACGGTGCGGGTGTGCTGGAAAACCGGCAATGTATTCGTCCGGGTTATCCGAGCCGAACTCATCGAGCATCAGGAACGGATCGAACCGCTCTGGCGCGGCGCCGCCGAACAGCCGAGTCAGACGGACCCCTGCGCCGTCGGACGTGGCGTGGCCGGTGCTGATTGAAAGGATTTGGCGCATGGTCATGGCGTCGCTCTCAGGAAAGGTGGGGCTAAGCCTACGACGACAGACTCGATGCGTTGATGCGAAATTCGGGCCTCATCTATCTACCTGATCGATCACTCTTCTATCTGCAACTCCCGCGCACGGGTATAGACGTATCGGACTTTTTCATATTCGAAGGGCGAATTGAGCTGGCCGTAACGCAGGGGCGTGGTGTGACGAATATCGATCAATCGCAGCGCGGTAAGACCGAGCTCACCGCCGCTGGCTCCGGCATAGTTGAAGTAGTCGACTTGCCGTTCCACGCCGAAGTCAACGAGCTGGCCGGTCGCGTCCCGCAGGTTCGATGGACCGAGTGCAGGCAGAATCAGGTAAGGGCCATGAGGCACGCCGTAAAAGCCTAGCGTCTGTCCGAAGTCCTCGTTGTAACGAGGCAGGCCCATACGGGTTGCTGGATCCCAGATTCCCCCGATCCCGAAAATCGTGTTGAACAAAAGGCGCGCGGTGGTCGTCATTGCGCGTTCGCCCTTCAGCTGGGCAACGCTGTTGAACAGGGTTGGTATTTCCCCGAGATTATCAAAGAAATTACTGACGCCAGTCCGCACGATCTTTGGCGTTACGTAACGGTAACCGCGCACGGCGGGCAGCATCACAAACTGATCCAGTCTGTAATTGAAGTAGTACATTCGCCGGTTCAACGATTCCCAGGGGTCATAGATGTCCAGCGCGTTGAAGGTGGCGCGCTCGAACTCGCGCTGGTCGAGGCCGGGGTTGAACTCGAGGTCACTCAGCGGATGGGTGAAGCCATCCTCATCGCCTGTCTTCGTCTGGGCATGGGCCATGCTGCTGATCAGCAGTATGGCAGCAAGCATCGAGCATCTAACCACGGAAAAACTCCAACATATCCTGGGCGTTGACTCGGTAGGTAAGGTTGCCGCAATGACCGCCGCGAGGGTAAAGCTTCATTCGGTCACCAAAGGTGCGGCGAAGAAAGCCCAGATCGCCTGCGCCGAGAATGATGTCGTCGGCGTTATGCATGACGCCGATTTTGGAACTGCTGCGCATGTAGTCTTCGAGCGCATAGAGACTGACCTGCTGTACCAGCTGCGCCATGCTGCCGCCGTCCTGTTGTGCCCGCCACATGGGGATCAGTTGCTCTGTGATATAGCAATCGAAATCGCATAGCAGGGCGCGGCGGAAGAAGGGCTCGAGGCTGGTGCCTTCGTCGATCGGGTACTTGGGCGGCACGATCAGGCCGCGGCGGTTGATCAGGTCGGAAGTGAAGGCGATATCTGCCGCCGAGAAGCGGAACACCGATCCGATCAGCATGGCCATTTGCTCGTCGGTAAGTCGAAGAGCCGATTGCTGGAAATCGAAGAGCATGGCCTCGTCCAGATTGATCGTGCCTTGCTGGTGGTAGTAGCGGGTGAGTTTTTCCAGGATGACTTCGTAGAAGGTCGTGGTGCTGTCGATGGCGGCGACCTGGGTCTGGACCAACTTGTCGAGATTGCTGATCGAGGTGTAGAGGTTGACCGGCGGGTTGATCATGAGCACGCGCCTGAAGTTGAAACTCTGGCGCGTCTCGTCGAGCTTGCTGACGAATGCTGCATTGAGCGCGCCGAGGCTGTAGCCCACTAGGTTGAAATCGGTGATAGGCAATTCATGGTGTTGGGCGCGAATGGCCTGCATCACCCGGTAGAGGTCCTGAGCGTCGCCTGGGCTATAACCTGGCGTGGCATAACGTGACGCGGCGGCGATAAAGTCGAAGCTGGTCGGCGACGAGAGCTGTACTACGTGGTAGCCAGCCCCATAGAACAGTCGCTTGAGCGACTCGGTCTTGCCCGCCGAGTAGCTTCCACCGGTGCCGGAAATGACGAACATCATCGGAGCGGGCCCGGGTTGCTTTGCCAGCCGGTAGGTCAGTTTTTTAACCGCCCAGAAGTTCTCCGGCAGAATGAATTCCCGCTCGGGGCGAAGCCGGAGGCTGTAATCCGCCTGGTCTATATCGTCATCGCTTGGCAGTTCGGCTCGAAAGGCCGCCGGTGTTGTGGCGATCGTCGCCTCGAATGGGTTACTCAAGGGGTAGCCGTACTGCTCGACGCTGATGTCAGCCGCGTGGGTGGGCATAACGACCAACGCGAGCAGCGCGCTCAGGCACAGCAGCAATCGCATGTGAGGTGATCTCCGGTGACTACGTGGATTCGGCTGGATGTGCAATGCGCAGCAATGACAGCGATGATGGGGCGTTAGTGCTTCGTGTGTGCTCGTGCCACGCTTCCTGTCGCTCTGGTATCGCGACGCCGGCTTAGTTCGCAGCGAAGGCTGATGTCACTGCAACAAATACGCGAAATCTAGCATGACACGTCGCTTCGCTAAGCATTGACCATCATTAAGCCGGCTGGTTGCGTCGCGTTTTGCGGTTGATAGCAAAAAGCCCTAACGGCACGCGCATGGTCTAGAACGCGGCTGTTCAGCTGGCGGGTCAGCGCCGTACCGCGTATCAGGCGCGGTTGGTCGGGCTTACGCCTGGTGATGCAGCCAGGCGTGGGCAGGTACCTTTTCCCGGTGCGCTTGGCCTTTGTCGAAGCGCTGCCAGATTTTTTCGTGGAAATAGAAGCCGACCGAGTTGCACAAAGGCTCGATTGCCGCCACCAAACCACCTGCCGCGACGCTCCCGGTCAGGGCGTAGGTCACCGTAAAGGCGATGCAGAAGTGCATCAGGGTAAAGGTTATGGTCTTGATCATGACGGCGCACTCCGAAGGGTTTCGAGAATTGTTCTCGGATGCGAAGCATTCTGGTCCTACTTCAGGCGAGTCGGAAATCGTCGCGCTCGATGACTGACATAGCTCCTCTCTATCCGATCCAAGCCGCCCACTAGAACTGTCATGGATGCGTCTGGCCCGGGCGTTTCGCGAAATAAAAACAAGACCATGGTCGAGTGGTTTTCAATCGGGCCGGCCCTAAAGTAGCCGCCTGCCTTCATGTGTGGGCAGAGGACCGTGTGGAGACCCCAATGAACAACGAGACCGTACTTCAGCAGATCAATGCTGACCCACGATTCCAGGACCTGGTTACCAAACGTGGTCGTTTCGCCTGGATGCTGGCGACCATCATGCTTACCGCTTATTTCGCTTTCATCCTCGTCATCGCGTTTGACCCGACGGTGTTGGGAACACCCTTGAGCAACGGCTCCGTCACGACCTGGGGTATCCCGGCGGGTCTGGGCCTGATCTTCCTGTCATTTCTGCTGACAGGAATCTACGTGAAACGCGCCAACGGCGAGTTCGATCGCATCACCCAAGACATCCTCAACGAGGCCCAGAAATAATGTTTGCTCGCTTGCTGACCGCAGCTGCTCTGATGGCGGCTGCACCGGCACTGTTTGCTGACGCCCTGACCGGGGATGTGCAGAAACAGGCCACTAACTGGACCGCCATTTCGATGTTCCTCATATTCATCGTGTTCACGATGGGCATCACTAAATGGGCGGCTAAACGCAACACCTCCACCTCCGATTACTACACCGCCGGAGGTAGCATTACCGGCTTCCAGAACGGGCTGGCGATCGCTGGCGACTTCATGTCTGCGGCATCGTTTCTTGGCATTTCAGCGCTGGTCTTCACCAGCGGCTACGACGGCCTGATTTATTCGATCGGCTTTCTGGTGGGTTGGCCGATCATTCTCTTTCTGATGGCCGAGCGTCTGCGCAATCTGGGCAAGTTCACCTTCTCGGACGTAGCCTCCTACCGCCTGGGCCAGACTCAGATCCGCGTCCTTTCTGCATGCGGTTCGCTGATCGTGGTGGCCTTCTATCTGATTGCGCAGATGGTTGGCGCCGGTAAGCTGATCCAGCTGCTCTTTGGCCTGGACTATCTGGTGGCCGTTGTGCTCGTCGGCGTACTGATGGTTATGTACGTGATGTTCGGCGGCATGCTGGCCACCACTTGGGTGCAGATCATCAAGGCCGTCCTGCTGCTGTCCGGCGCAACCTTCATGGCCGTCATGGTGATGTACAACGTAGGCTTCGACTTCAGCCGTCTGTTCGCCGACGCAGTAGCGCTACACCCAAACCATCAGGCAATCATGAGCCCTGGCGGTCTGGTTTCGGATCCGATCTCGGCCATTTCGTTGGGTCTGGCGCTGATGTTCGGCACCGCTGGACTGCCGCATATCCTGATGAGGTTCTTCACCGTTGCCGACGCCAAGGAAGCGCGTAAAAGCGTGTTCTACGCAACTGGCTTTATCGGTTACTTCTATATCCTAACGTTCATCATCGGTTTCGGCGCAATCCTGCTGGTCAGCACGAACCCGGGCTTCAAAGACGCAACGGGCGCCATTATCGGGGGGACCAACATGGTCGCCATCCACCTGGCTTCAGCTGTTGGTGGCAACCTGTTCCTCGGCTTCATCTCCGCAGTGGCGTTCGCTACGATCCTGGCTGTCGTCTCAGGTCTGGCACTGGCTGGTGCCTCGGCTGTCGCGCACGACCTCTATGCCTGCGTAATCAAGAAGGGCAAGGCCAAGGAAGAAGACGAGCTGAAAGTGACCAAGCGCACTACGCTGGCCCTGGGTGTGCTGGCCAT
This sequence comes from Stutzerimonas stutzeri, assembly GCF_051028275.1. Classification (GTDB taxonomy): domain Bacteria; phylum Pseudomonadota; class Gammaproteobacteria; order Pseudomonadales; family Pseudomonadaceae; genus Stutzerimonas; species Stutzerimonas stutzeri_AS. The sequence continues at coordinate 2,709,740 of NZ_CP069269.1, read as the reverse complement.
TCTGCTAGGTGTCGCCTTCGAGAACCAGAACATAGCCTTCATGGTAGGGCTGGCGTTCTCGGTGGCCGCGAGCTGCAATTTCCCGATCCTGTTCCTTTCGATGTACTGGAAGAACCTGACCACCCGCGGTGCGCTGATCGGTGGTGCGATGGGCTTGGGCACGGCATTGCTGCTGACCATCCTCAGCCCGACGGTATGGGTCGATGTGCTGCACTTCGAGACAGCTATCTTCCCCTACAAGTACCCGGCACTGTTCGCGATGATCGCCGCCTTCGCTGGCCTGTGGTTCTTCTCGGTTACCGACAAGTCCAAGGCCGCAGCTGAAGAGCGTGCACGGTTCTTCCCGCAGTTCATCCGGTCGCAGACTGGACTGGGCTCGAGTGGTGCGGTGGCACACTAAGCCTCTGCGTTGTGAGCGAAAGGCAGCCTTCGGGCTGCCTTTTTTTATTCTTCACACATGCGCCGCAGCGGTGCCAATCCGATGTGAAGCATGCCAGGCATTCAGCATTTCAATAGAGGGCGGAGGCCGCTGCGGCTTTAGCTAGACTCGTCTCAACCCAACGAACAAAAGGTTACAAACGATGCAAAATCGCATGATGGTCACTGGCGCCGGTTCCGGTCTGGGTCGTGAGATCGCGTTGCGCTGGGCGCGTGAGGGCTGGCAGCTGGCCCTTTCGGATGTGAATGAAGCCGGGCTGGCTGAGACCTTAAAGATGGTTCGCGAAGCGGGAGGTGATGGTTTCACGCAGCGCTGCGATGTACGTGATTACAGCCAACTGACGGCGCTGGCCCAGGCCTGTGAGACCAAGCTTGGCGGTATCGATGTGATCGTCAACAATGCCGGTGTTGCCTCGGGTGGCTTTTTCGACGAGCTATCGCTGGAGGACTGGGACTGGCAGATAGCGATCAACCTGATGGGCGTGGTCAAGGGCTGCAAAGCGTTCTTGCCGCTGGTACAGCAGAGCAAAGGCAAAATCATCAACATCGCCTCCATGGCCGCCCTGATGCAGGCGCCGGGAATGAGCAACTACAACGTGGCCAAAGCCGGTGTCGTGGCATTGTCCGAAAGCCTGCTGGTGGAGTTGAAGCAGCAGGAGGTCGGGGTTCACGTGGTCTGCCCATCGTTCTTCCAGACCAACCTGATGGATTCCTATCGCGGGCCGACGCCTAACATGAAAGCGCAGATAAGCAAGCTGCTCGAAGCGTCGCCAATCACTGCCGCTGATATCGCCGACTATACCTACCGTCAGGTAGCCGAAGGCGTGTTCATGATCCTGCCCCACGATGAAGGACGCGTGGCATGGAAGATCAAACAGCAGAATCCGCAGGCGATCTACGACGAAATGGTGGTGTTGGCTGAGAAAAAGCGTAACAAGAGCAAAACCTGACCAAGCAGTCCGTTTTGCTTGCCCTGAGCCAGGGGCGGGAGTAGGGTTGCCGGTCCTACCCGGTCTGCCTCTGGATCCACTGTGAAAAACCCGTCTCGCTGGCTTCTCATGCTGGCTCTCGTTCTTGCCGCGATCAACCTTCGGCCTGGCATTACGTCGTTCGCACCTCTGATCGAACGCATCGCCGAAGAGCTGGACCTCAGCCGCAGCATTATCAGCCTCACCACTGCTTTACCGGTCCTGTTGATGGGCCTGCTCGCACCGTTGGCGCCGCGACTGGCAATACGCTTCGGCCTGGAGCGGACCATCAGCCTATGCCTTGGCTTGATCGGTCTGGCATTGATGCTCCGTTTGTTAGGCGACAGTGCGCCGGTGCTGATTGTCACCGCGGCTCTGGTCGGAGCGGGAATCGCAGTTGCCGGGCCGCTCCTGTCGGGTTTCATCAAGCGTTATTTCCTCGACCGGATCGGCAAGACGGCGGCGTTCTATTCATTGAGCATGGCGGTTGGCGGCACCGTTGGCGTGGTGCTGACCGCGCCGGCTACCGAACTGCTGGCTCAGCGCTGGACCATGGGGCTGGCGCTGTGGTCGATCCCGGCCGTCGTGGCGCTGCTGTTCTGGTTGCGATTGCCGAACCAGCCAGAGCCACGCACTGAAGGTCGTGCCGGTCTGCCATGGCGTGAGCCGCGTGCCTGGTTGGTGAGCATCTATTTCGCACTGCAGGCCGGCCTGTTCTATGCGCTGGCGACCTGGCTCGTTGCGCGGTATCACGAGGTCGGTTTCAGTCTGTTGCAGAGCAATGCGTTTTTCAGCGGGTTCATGCTTATCGGCTTGCCCAGCTCGTTCATCATGCCCTGGCTGGCACAACGCTTTGGTAGGCGGCACCTACTCATGTCTGGTTGCGGCGTGCTGGCAACAACCTGCCTGTTGATCATCGCGATGCTCCCTCAGGTCACCCCGTTGCTGGTGTGCATGCTGCTCGGCGTGGCTTTGAACGGGACGTTTTCGATGTCACTGGTATTGCCGATGTACGAGGCGACAACACCGTTAGCGGTGAGTCGTCTGACTGCAATGATGCTCTGCACCGGCTACAGTCTGGCGTGCTTGACGCCTGTGCTGACAGGGCTCGGTCGCGATCTGGCTGGCGACTATCGTTGGCCATTCCTTGTGCTGGCGGGTATCTCGGCGCTGATGTCTATTTTGGCGTTGCGACTGGCCCCCCGCCGTGATCATGAGGCTGCGACTACAACCTGAGCGTTTCGTCATCCACACGCTGTGGTCTGGTTCACCGCTGGGCCAACAAGCTGATATAGAGCGGCTTCGGCTCTGGAAGGCTGCTTCGAATTGGTTGAACATGTCGGACATTTCACCAGGAGTTACATCGTGGAGCCCGAATCCATCGTCTACGGCAGCATCCGCGACTGGCCTTCGGGCGACGCCGAGCAGTGCCGACAGCGCCGTCTGGTCAACCGCCACGCACTTGATCGTCTGCCGCTTGGGGAGGGCTGGCCTTTCATCGGTCGTGAGATGTTTTCGTGCTGTACGGACGACGGGGTTTATCAGACGCAGGTTATCCATTTCGGCGCCAGCTACCGTGCGGTCGAATACGAATGGGCGCTGTGGGTGCGTAATTTCGAGGCGCTTCTGAACGAACTCTACTGGACCAGCGCAGTGGTTCACCTGGAAACCGAACTCAACGGCACGCATACCTTTCGCTGGGAAACGGAGAGCGGGTCCCACAGCCCTCATCAGCGCGACCTGCGCATGCGCTGCGCCTGGGAGCGAGATGGCGGCGTGCTAGGCTGACGTACAGACTCAACCTTCCAGCCATTCCCTCGGTATGTCGCGCTTGAGAGCCAGTTGACATTGCTGATGATCGACATCGAAAACGATCACGGCGGTGCCTTTGTTGAGCGCGTGGCGTACCCGTTCTACGCGAGTCGCAAGCGGTGTGTCGTCGCCATTGTCAGTGCCGTCGCGGGTCACGAAATCTTCAATGAGGCGGGTCAGGGTGTCAGGTTCGAGCTGGTCGTGAGGTATAAGCATCGGCGTCGGATCAGGTGAGGTGGCCCAGGTCGGGTTCATTGATCGGCGCTTTCAGAAACCGGTCCAGGCAAGCATACAGCTGCTCGCTGTCTAACGGCTTACCGATGAAATCATTCATGCCAGCATCGATCCCCTGGCGTCGATGCTCGTCGAGTACGTGTGCGGTGAGGGCGACGATGGGCACCTGCGGTAATCCAAGCTCCGCCTCGTATCTGCGGATCTGCCGGCTCGCTTCGAAACCGTCCATTTCGGGCATCTCGCAGTCCATCAGAATCAGATGAACCTCAGCGGGGGCGTCCCGGTATGCAGTCACCGCTTTACGACCGTTATCCGCAACCATGACCTCATAGCCCCGCTTGCGAAGCAAACTGGTCACCACCATCTGGCTCACGGGGTTGTCTTCGACCGTGAGGATGCGGGGCTTGGCAACCGGCACTGCATCTGCCACAGCAGTATCATCTTCCTGCGATGGGGCCGGTTGGTAGAGGCGATGCAGCGCTTCGCGCAATGCGCCTGTCAGTAGAGGCAAGGGGACGCTGGCCAGCCGCAGTGATGAAGCGCTTGCTGGCGTCTCGCTGTGTGGGGGCTGAAGCAGCATCACCCGCTGGTTCGGCTCAAGTTGGTCGGCCACAGCGGTGAGCCATGTCTGCGGTTTTCCAGGCCACGGCGCCATGACAACCAGTAGCGGTGCCGAAGCCTGATCGTCAAGGTAGCGGGGTAGCCGTCGTGGTTCCTCGCAGCGCACCACCTGCATTCCCCAGCGGTTCAACAGGTTGCTCATCGCGTCGAGCGCGCAGGCGTCCTGGGACGCGATCACGGCCGTATGGAACTTGAGCAGCGAATGAAGTGGGTCGGGCTGGTCGTCCGCTTTGCGCAACGGGATGTCGAAGCTGAATCGACTGCCCTGACCGGGCGTGCTCTGCACGTCGATCTGCCCCCCCATCATTTCAACCAGCTCTTTGCTGATGACCAGGCCAAGGCCGCTGCCGCCGTAACGTCGGGTTGTGCTGGAGTCGCCTTGAGCGAAGGAGACGAACAGCTTGGCTAGCACTTCCGCACGCATGCCTATGCCGCTGTCAGTAACGGAGAAGATCAAACTGCGGGCGTCGGCTGGACCCTGGCGAACGATCTCCAGCATTACGCAGCCCCGTTCGGTGAACTTCAGCGAATTGCTGAGCAGATTCATCAGCACCTGCTTGAGTCGGGTCGGGTCGCCACGTAAGCGGCGAGGGACGCCTGGCCCTAGACTTAAATGCAGGCTCAGCTGTTTCTCCAGCGCCTGGGCTGTGAACAGGCTGATCGTTTCGGAGACCAGTGCTTCCAGGTCGTACTCGATATCCTCGAGGACCAGCTTGCCGGCACCGATCCTGGCGTAGTCGAGGATGTCATTGATGACCGTCATCAATGAGTTACTGGAGCTGGCGATGGTATCCAGGTAGAAGCGCTGGTTGCGGTCCAGTTTGGTTTCCCGCAGCAGTTGCAGCATGCCCAGCACGCCGTTGAGCGGCGTTCGGATTTCGTGACTCATCTTTGCCAGGAAGCGGCTCTTCGCCTGGTTTTCGCTCTCAGCACGCTCGGCCGCCTGGCGCGAGCGGAAGCCTTCTTCCTTGAGCAGGTTGATGCGATCAGCAAGTCCGATCGATAGCGTGATCAGCTCGAAGGCAATGCCGATCTTCACGACCGGCGCGCCGTACAGCCCGAACAGGTTGAAGCCCAGGGAGCCGGCGGTGACGATGACGAACGTTATCAATAGAACGCCCCACGCCAGCGTGTAGTACAGGCCGTAACGTACCCCACGGCTCCAGACGAAAGCGCCAGTCAGCAGCAACCCGATGGATACGGCGATCACCATCACGCTGGCGAGTAGGCTCCAGGTCTGTACGTTCAGTACGAACCCGGACAGCAGCGCGGCCACCGATAAGAGCAAAGCCACACGCAGGGTGAAATCCAGGCGAGGAAAATATTCACGGGTGTGGAGGAAGTGTCGGCTGAATTGCACGGCGATCAGGCAGTGGCTGAGCATCAGTGCGTAGATGCCCAGTGCAAGCATGCCGCCTGCATCATTCAGCCATTTGACCAACATGCCATCGAAGCTGAGCGCGAACAGCCCGACGTTGAGGTTGTAGATGAGGTACCAGAAGTAAGCAGGCTCACGCAGCGAGAGGAACAGAAAGAAGTTGTAGCAGAACATCGCGAACAGTACGCCGTAAAAGGCACCAGCGAAGGCTGTCGAATCCTCGGTCGCTTCGGCGTTCGCCGCGTAAGTACTGAAATATAGCGGGACATAAAGCGTGCTTGTGCTCTCCACGCGTAGCAGCAGCGATGAAGTGCCCGGTTCCAGGGTCAGCGGAAACCAGAAATTGCTGACCTTCACGGACCTTTCGCTGAACGGGTGACTATCGCCGGTCACCTGCCGGCTGGTCCGGCCGTCCGGGTGGCGAAGGTAGAGCTGGATGTCGTCAAGCAGCGGGTAGTTGATCTCGATGAAGCCGCCCACGGCGTCATTCAGTTGGTTGTTCAGCTCAACACGAAACCACCAGACCGATTTGTTCTTGCCCTTGTTGGCGTGCATGCCCTCCACCGGCTCGAAGGTCTTTTCAGGGAGCTCAAACACCTCTGATACACCCAGCACGGTAGCAGGATCTCTCAGAAAATAGGTCCAGCTGCCGAGCGCCTGACGAAACTGCTTGGAATCGATCGGCACGGGCTCGAATGCCCAGACCTGAGCGGACAGGCAGAACAGCAGGAAAGCCAGACAAAGACGCGGCAGCATGTTATTGACCCGAGGGCGTGCAAAGTCGCGATACGCGGTTTCAGTTACGCCAATGGCAAACCTGGTTCGCCTCATTCCTGACTGAACAGGCAACCATACATTTCAGAGGGTTGCGACTTTGCCCGGATCGACGCCGCCTCGCAATCGGCAATTGCCTCAAGTTGGCGGCGCATCATGAAACGTAGCGATCAACCGGACGAATCGTCTGTGACTTTGTCGAAGATCGAATCGACTGCGGGAACGCGCGTGTCGTTCTCCATCTGAGTGACATGTTCGAGCTGGTGGCTGAAGTTTTCCAGTGAATCTTTTCCGGCGTGGGCGTCACTCGCGAACACCGGCGGGCTTAACAAGTACGCACAGACCAGGCGGCTCATAGCCGCCAGGCTGTCGATATGGGTGCGCTCGTAGCCATGGGTGGCATCACAGCCGAATGCAAGCAGGGCAGTGCGGATGTCGTGACCTGCTGCAATCGCCGACTGTGCATCACTGTGGTAGTAGCGAAACAGATCACGGCGCACCGGTACCTCGTTCGCTTCTGCCAGCTTCAACAGATGGCGCGACAGGTGAAAGTCGTACGGCCCGCCCGAATCCTGCATGGCGACCGTCACCGCATGCTCGCTGGATTCCTGCCCTTTCGCCGTTGGCGCGATATCGATTCCGACAAATTCGCTGACATCCCAGGGCAGGGCGCCTGCTGCGCCTGAGCCAGTTTCTTCGGTGATGGTGAAAAGTGGATGGCAATCGATCGGTGGTTCCCGGCCGCTTTCAACCACGGCCTTGAGCGCCGCCAGCAGAGCAGCGACTCCGGCCTTGTCGTCCAGATGGCGCGAGCTGATATAGCCACTGTCGGTGAATTCAGGCATTGGATCGAAGGCGACGAAATCGCCTACGTTGATACCGAGCGCGAGGGTGTCGGCGCGGCTCTTGGTGTAGCCATCCAGTCGCAACTCTACGTGATCCCAGCTGATTGGCATCTCGTCGACCGCGGTGTTGAAAGCATGCCCGGATGCCAACAGCGGTAGCACGCTGCCGCGTACCACGCCGGCGTCGGTAAACACGCTGACCCGGCTACCCTCGGCGAAGCGACTCGACCAGCAGCCAACCGGCGATAGCCCAAGTCGGCCTGTCTCGTGGATTTCTCTAACGCTGGCACCGATCGTGTCCAGGTGTGCTGCGATGGCTCGGTCAGGGCTGTATCGACGACCTTTTAGCGTGGCGCGGATGGTCCCGCGACGGGTCAGCTCGAATGGAATACCCAATTCTTTGAGCCGCTCGGCCACGTAGCGAACAATGGTGTCGGTGAAACCGGTGGGGCTGGGGATGGCCAGCATCTCCAGCAACACACGCTGCAGGTAATTGAGGTCTGGTTCTGGGAGCTTTGCAGTCATGATCAGTCCTTAGCGGCAGTAGCTCGGGGCCGCTATGTATGTGAGTGAAGTTGAGCTGCGGTGAAGCCGCAAGCGAGGCGGCGCTGTTCCGGCAGTTGTAGCTGCCGGAACCGGGTGAACGACGTGTGCCGGTTAGTGCGTGCCGTAGCTCAAAGGGAACAGCAGGTCGACGAAGCGTTCTGCGGTGGGCTGCGGATGGTGATTGGCGAGGCCGACGCGCTCGTTCGCTTCTATGAATACATACTCCGGCTGGTCGGCTGCAGGTACCAACAGATCGAGACCCACCACTGGAATATCCAGAGCGCGGGCGGCACGAACTGCCGCATTGATCAGGTCCGGATGCAGCTGATCGGTCACGTCATCGAGCGTGCCACCGGTGTGCAGGTTGGCGGTGCGTCGAACCGTCAGGTGTTGGCCGCGTGGCAGTACGCTGTCGTAATCGAAGCCGGCTTCGCTCAGGCAGCGCTGTGTCTCCTCATCCATCGGGATCTTGCTTTCGCCACCGGTCGCGGCCTGGCGACGGCGGCTTTGGGTTTCGATCAACGCGCCAATGGTGTGGCTTCCATCACCGACCACTTCCGCCGGACGCCGAATGGCCGCAGCGACGACTTCATAGCCGATCACTACGATGCGTAGATCGAGGCCTGGGTGATAGCTTTCCAGCAGGACGCGCTGATCAAACTGGCGCGCGCGGGCAATGGCGTCTTCGACGTCCTCAGGGCTGCGCAGATCGACTGACACGCCATGGCCCTGTTCGCCATCGAGCGGCTTGACCACGATACTGCCGTGCGTTTCCAGAAACGCCGCGTTGTCCTCGGGCGATCCTGCGCGCTGCTGAGCGGGCAGTTTGAGCCCGGCGCGTGCGAGGGTGCGGTGTGTCAAGCTCTTGTCCTGACAGAGCGTCATGCTAACCGCCGACGTCAGGTCTGATAGCGATTCACGACAGCGTACCTTGCGGCCACCCTGGGTCAGGGTGAACAAGCCGGCCTCGGCATCGTCGATGACGATTTCAATGCCGCGTCGCCGGGCCTCATCAACGATTATCCTGGCGTAGGGGTTCAACTCGGCTTCCGGGCCTGGGCCAAGAAACAATGGCTGGTTGAAGGTGTTCTTGCGTTTGACCGTGAAGGTCTGCAGGTCGCGGAAACCCAGCTTTGCGTACAGCGCCTTGGCCTGTTTGTTGTCGTGCAGCACTGACAGGTCCAGATAGGCGAGACCACGCCCCATATAGTGCTCGATCAGATGACGCACCAGCGCTTCGCCAACGCCCGGTCGCGTGCAGCTTGGGGCGACCGCCAGGCACCAGAGGCTGGAGCCGTTTTCCGGGTCGTTGAACGCCTTGTGATGATTGATGCCCATGACGCTCCCGATGATCTGTCCGGAGTCGTCGTCTTCGGCGAGCCAGTAATCAGGGCCACCTTGTTCTCTAGGTGTGCACAGCTCGGGGTTGACCGGCAACATGTGGCGGGACTGATACAGGCAATTGATCGCCTTCCAGTCCGAGTCACTCTGTGCGCGGCGAATGCCGAAGCCTCGGAAGCTGCGCCGCGCCGGTCGGTAGTCGGTAAACCAGATGCGCGATGTGTCCGACGGGTCGAGAAACAGCTGCTGCGGCGCATGGGCCAGCACCTGATGCGGCGCGGCAACGTATAGGGCAATGTCTCGCTCCCCGGCCTGTTCATGGAGCAAATCTGCCGCAAGCTTTTCAGGGTCGGAGTAGGTGTGGCCAATCAGGATGCGGCCCCAGCCACAGTGCAGCGTAACAGGTGCCTGGGGTTCTTCCTGGCCATCCTCCGCGAGCCTCTGTTGCAAGCGCTCGTAGGTCGGCGTCTGGCCGCGCAACAGTCGCTGTCCGTAGGCTTGAGACTTCTGCATGGTGCATTCCTTGGAGCTTGTCATGACTTCGCGGTGACAGCGCCTCGGCGCTCGATCACCGTGTCGTCATGATCGGGTTCTTAAAGGCCTTGTTCGCTCAACCATAGGTTGAGGGCTGCCAATTGCCACAATTTCGAGCCGCGAAGGGGTGTCAGCTGGCCTTCAGGGTCGTTGAACAGCTTGTCCAGCATCGCCGGGTTATAAAGCCCCCGGTCCTGGCTCGGATCGGTCAGCAATTCCCGCACCCAGTTCAGCGTGTCGCCCTCGAGATGCTTGAGCCCCGGCACTGGGAAATAGCCCTTGGGACGGTCGATAACCGCGGCTGGAATGACTTTACGGGCGGCTTCCTTGAGCACGTACTTGCCACCGTCGGGCAGCTTGTACTTGGCCGGGATTCGAGCGGACAGCTCCGCCACGTTGTGATCGAGAAACGGCACCCTCGCCTCGAGGCCCCAGGCCATGGTCATGTTGTCGACGCGTTTGACCGGGTCGTCTACCAGCATCACTGTGCTGTCGATTCGCAGGGCTTTGTCGACAGCCGCATCGGCACCGGGCTGAGCGAAATGCTGACGCACGAAGTCGCCGGAGAAGTCGCCCTTGACCCACTGCTGCTGCACCGTGTCGGCGTACTCCTCAAAGCTGCGATCGCGGAAGGATTGGAGATAAGCCTCGACCGGGTTGTCAGCACCGTCCACCTTCGGATACCAGTGGTAGCCGGCAAACAGCTCGTCAGCGCCCTGGCCGCTCTGGACCACCTTGCAGTGTTTGGACACTTCCCGCGAGAGCAGGTAGAACGCGATGCAGTCGTGGCTGACCATCGGTTCACTCATGGCACGGAAGGCGGCGGGTAGCTGTTCGAGAATTTCCTTTTCCTGAATGCGTAGCTGGTGATGGCGCGTCCCGTAATGCTCCGCAATCAGGTCTGAATACTTGAACTCGTCACCGCGCTCTCCGCCCGCATCCTGAAAGCCGATGGAGAAGGTCTGCAGATTATCGGCAGCACCAGCCTCGCGAAGCAGGCCGACCAGCAAGCTGGAATCGACACCGCCGGACAGCAGAACACCAACGTCGACCGCTGCGCGATGACGCAGGGCGACGGACGCGCGCAAAGTCGTCAGGGTGCGCTCTTGCCAGTCTTCGAAGCTGTAACGTTGTTCTTCTTCCGATGCGCCGAATGGCAGCGTCCACCAGCGGTGCTGGCTGGTTTTGCCGCTTGCATCGACCCGCATGAACGTTCCAGGCGGCACTTTCTCAATGCCGGCGATGAGCGTATCAGGCGCCGGCACGACAGCATGGAAGCTCATGTAGTGATTTAGTGCCACGGGGTTCAGCACGCCGGCAATGTCGCCGCCCTTTAGCAGCGCTGGCAGCGTGGAAGCAAAGCGCAGACGCTCGCCGTTACGCGACAGGTACAGAGGCTTGATGCCGAGGCGATCACGCGCTATGAACAGCTCCTGCACGTCGCGCTGCCAGATGGCGAAGGCGAACATGCCGTTCAGACGGGGCAACAGCGCTTCGCCCCACGCGTGGAAGCCTTTGAGCAACACTTCCGTGTCGCCGCCGGAGAAGAAGCTGTAGCCCAACGCTTCAAGCTCGGCGCGCAGTTCGGGATAGTTGTAGATAGCGCCGTTGAAGACCATGGAAAGGCCGAGCGCCGAATCGATCATCGGCTGGCCCGAGGCCTCGCACAGATCCATGATTTTAAGGCGTCGATGACCCAGTGCGAGGGGGCCGTGACTATTGAAACCGCAGGCGTCCGGACCGCGGGACGTCAGGGATTGGGTGATGCGTTCAACCGCTGCCAGATCGGCTGGTTGTTTATCGAAGCGAAGTTCGCCAGCTATGCCACACATAGGATCCTTACCGGTATTGCCGTTGGGGAGTGTGACCGGCTCGCGGATCGCGAAGTTCAGGTTTTCAGACGGGCGTGCACCGCTCTGGGGCGTTGTTTGCTCGGGTCGATCGGGCCTGCTGGTGCTGTCTGAAGTTCACGTTTGGAGCCAGTCGAGTCCAAAGCAAAACAAATCGACCCTATCAGGTCAAACCCTGCGGCCAGCGCATCGCCGTAAGCCGGCAAGGTGTTTGGCAGCTATCACAGTCGAAAGCCTTCTACGATGTGCTCAGCCAGGGTTTCACTGACCTGCGATTGGTTTCGCTCGCTGCGGAGCAGGACGATACTGCTCATTGGCAGCTCTGGCATGCCCTCGGCCTCTCCCAGTATTCGCAGGTCCGCAGTAATCAAGCTCTGCAGTTGCGCAGTGACGGCCAGACCGGCGTTGACCACGGCCATTAGCGCCGACAGGCTCGGGCTGGTGTAGGCGACTCTATAGGGCATATCCAGACTGTCCAGCGCGTTGCATGCCCAGGCACGGCAAAAGCAGTCGGTATTGAACATCGCCAGCGGCATCGGGCGCTGCTCGTGCGTATTGAAGCCCGGCGCTTCGGCCCAGACGAAGCGCTCACGGCGCAGCAATTGACCAATCTCCGTGCCGGGCTCGCGGGTGACGATGGTCAGGTCCAGGTCACGCCGCTGGAGTAGCTGGTAGGACGGCTCGCAATGCACCTCCACCTGCACGAGTGGATACGCCTGAGCGAACCGCGACAGGATGCCCGGCAAAAAGCGCATGACGTAATCATCGGGGGTTCCGATGCGCACCGAACCGACCATGTGCGGCTCTCGCAGTGTGGTCAGTACCTCTCCGTGCAGCTTCAGGATCCGTCGTGCGTAACCCAGCAGGATCTGACCTTCTGCCGTGAGCCTGACCTGCCGACCATCACGCTCGAATACGGAACGCTGCAGGACGTCCTCTTCGAGCCGTTTCATTTGCATGCTGATTGCCGACTGTGTGCGATTGACCGCTTCAGCGGCTCGGGTGAAGCCGCCGTGATCGGCAATCGCTACAAAGCTACGGAGCAGTTCCGCATCGATACTTGGGTAGTTGGCCATTCATCAATCTCCGAGATGGCAAGTATCATAAACATTCGTTGGATTGATCGTAATCCCAGCGGGAAACTGGCGCCATCCACAAGGGAGGTGCACCAGATGAAAAGCCATGTCGAACATGCTCAAGCCCATGCGTTGAGCGCTACTACTTATCGAACCGTTGGACGGTCACTGCGCGTTGTCTTGCAGCGGTTACGCCGCTGGCATGCGTTGTACCGTGAGCGCCAACGGCTCGGGTCGTTGAGCGATGAGATGCTCAAAGACATTGGGCTGAGCCGTGCAGATGTCGAGACGGAAGTAAATCGACCGTTCTGGGATGAACCCTTTCGTCGCGGATGAGCATTCATGGGCGTACAGACTCTGACCCTGTGCTCATGTACGGCGAATCAGTTTGCGGAGCAGGAAGCGGTTGGGATGACAGGCTTCGGCAATTGCACGGGGCAACGGCAGGGGCTCGTCATCGAGCCAGGCGGCCAGGAGTTCGCCAGATAGCGGCGTGGTGATCAGCCCGCGCGAGCCGTGCCCCGTGTTGACGTACAGGCCGTCTAGCCAGGGGCAGGGCGTGTTTGGCGTTTGGCGGGCATCCTTGGACAGCACGGCATACGCTTCGGCGAACGGCTTGGCATCCGCGATCGGGCCGATAATCGGCAGGTAGTCGGGGCTGGTGCAGCGAAAGGCCACGCGCCCATGCAGTTCATCGACGGATTTTTGGTGGGCATGCAGGCGCAGATACAGGTCAGCTGAGATCTCTTCCAGCATCTCCAGATTCGAGCGGTGCTCGGCTTCGCTCGGCGTGGGTGAGCGCTCGGCAAAATTGAAGCTGGCACCGAGCGTGTGCCATCCCTCTCGCGGCGGTGCAACGTATCCCTTCGCACAAAGCACGGTCTTCAACGCGAGGCTCTCGTCCGTTGCCTGCAGCTCGGTTATCTGACCGCGGATCCGCTTGAGCGGCAACCAGGCGCTTTGGCTGAAGCGCGCGGCCTCGGCTGCGCCGGCCAGGACAACTATGGGGGCTTTAGCGAGGATCTGGTCCTCGTTCATCGCTTGCCACATCTCCCCGGTACGGCGCAGCTCGATGGGGTGCTGGTGGCGGATCAGCTCGATGTTCGGGTGCTCGATCATCCAGCGGCACAGCGCAGGCGGATGCGCCCAGCCGGCGTCCGGGTAGAATAGCCCACCGTTAGCCAGTCTGACACCCGACAGCTGTTCGGCCCGGTCGCGATCCACTGAATGCAGTAGCTCGACCGGAAAGGCTCCGAGTAACTCGGCGTGCCGTGCAGCCTCCTTGTCATCGAACGCGATCTGCAGCACCCCACAGGCATCCCAGTCCCGGCCATGCTGGAGGTTGCCGAGCAGGCGTCGGGTATAGCCGAAGCCGCTTACCACCAGCTGCGACAGCGCGGTGCCGTGCGCGGAGAGTTTCAGGTACAGCACCCCTTGCGGGTTGCCGGAGCCTTCCTGGGCGATGTCAGCATGACGCTCGAGCAGCGTGACCTGCCAGCCACGCGCGGCCAGGCTGCTGGCACTGGCGCAACCGGCCAGACCCGCACCGATTATCAGAGCCTTGCGTTCGGCGGGTTTGAAAGCCGGGCGAGCAAACCAGGGCTTGCTCGATTGCAACGACGCGCCAACGAACTGGCCGCACAAGCATTCCCACTTTTGACCAAAGCCGGGGATGCGCTTCACCTCGAAGCCTGCTGCTTTCAATGCGCGGCGTACGTCACCGGCACTGGTGAAGGTGGCCACGGTCGCGCCCGGTCCAGACAGGCGCGCCAGTTGATCGAACAACGCCGGTTGCCACATCTCAGGGTTTTTCGCCGGGGCGAAGCCGTCCAGAAACCAGGCATCAATACGGGCGTCGAGCGTCTTCAGGCACTCCAACGCATCGCCGATCAAGAGGGTCAGCACCACCGAGCCGAAGCGGAACTGCTGAAAACCGGGGTTCACCGCCACGTACTGTTCCAGCAGCCGCTGCGCCTGTGTTTGCAGGTCCGGCCACAGAGCCAAGGCGCGCTGAAGGTCTGCACGCGAAAGGGGATGTTTTTCCACGCTGACGAAGTGCAGCCCTGCGCCGGAGGGCGCGCTGCGCTCGAACAACGCCCAGGCGCAGAGGAAGTTGAGCCCGGTACCGAATCCCGTCTCGCCGATCACCAGCCGTTCATTGGTCTTCAGCGCAGCGAACCGCTCCGCCAGCGCGCTCGGCTGCAGGAAGACGTGATCGGTTTCTGCCATGCCCGAGGTGCGAGAAAAGTACACGTCTTCGTATTGGCGCGACTGTGGCTGGCCGTTGGCGTCCCAGTCGAGCTCTGCTGGCTGAAAATCGGTTGAAGAGTGGATGGACATGACGGGCATCCTGGCGTGAAAGGCGGCGATTCTATCAGCCGCGGGAAACCCGCCGCGGGCGCGCTTTGTCGCATGAACACAAACCGGCAGAACCTGCTGCTCACGGCTGAGGGGGAGAGCCTGCTAGGGTTATGCGAAGCCATCGTCTGGAGCACCCAATGTTCGAGTCTGCGGAAATCGGCCACACCATCGACAAGGACACCTACAACAAAGAAGTGCCTGTTCTGCGCGAGGCGCTGTTGCAGGCGCAGTACCGCCTCAGGGAGCAGGCGCGGTTTCCGGTACTGATTCTGATCAACGGCATCGAGGGCGCCGGGAAAGGCGAGACGATCAAGCTGCTCAATGAGTGGATGGACCCACGGTTGATCCGTGTAGACAGCTTCGATGTACCAACGGACGAAGAGCTATCGCATCCACCCGCATGGCGCTACTGGAGACGGCTCCCGCCCAAGGGGCAGACCGGGATCTTTTTCGGTAACTGGTACAGCAAGATGCTTGAGGACCGAGTTCATGGCCGGCTGAAAAAAGTTGATCTCGAACTGGCCATCGATCGCGCTCAACGCTTCGAGCGGATGCTCTGTGCCGAGGGCATGCTGATCTTCAAGTTTTGGTTCCATCTATCCAAGGATCGCATGCTTCAGCGCCTCGAATCGCTCAAGGATGACCCGCTGCACAGCTGGCGCATCAGCCCACTGGATTGGCAGCAGTCCAAGACCTATGACAAGTTCGTGCGCCAAGGCGAGCTGATCCTGCGCCGGAGCAGCCGAGACTTCGCGCCCTGGTACGTGATCGAGGGCTACGACGAGCGTTATCGAAGCCTCACCGCCGGGCGGTTACTGCTCGAAGGACTGAATGCTGCGCTCGATGCGGTCGATGACCAGCCCTCACAGCCGCACACCGCGCCGGTCGAGCTGAACGTTGATCGGCTGAGCCTGCTTGGTAGCCTTGACCTCGAGCAGAAACTCAGCAAGGACGATTACAAGGAGCAACTGAGCCAGGAGCAGGCACGCCTGTCCCAGCTGCTGCGCGACCCGCGTTTGCGC
The DNA here is from genome assembly GCF_051028275.1 of Stutzerimonas stutzeri. Classification (GTDB taxonomy): domain Bacteria; phylum Pseudomonadota; class Gammaproteobacteria; order Pseudomonadales; family Pseudomonadaceae; genus Stutzerimonas; species Stutzerimonas stutzeri_AS. The sequence goes on along the minus strand of NZ_CP069269.1, from coordinate 2,693,940 downwards.
AAGCGTGGTGTGCTGGCGGTGTTCGAAGGGCATGACGCAGCGGGTAAGGGCAGTGCCATCCGGCGCGTCACCGATGCACTCGACCCTCGTTTGTATCGCATCGTGCAGATCGCTGCGCCCAGCGAAGACGAACTGGCGCAGCCGTGGCTCTGGCGGTTCTGGCGCAACGTTCCGGCGCGGGGGCAGTTCACCATCTTCGATAGGTCCTGGTACGGCCGGGTGCTGGTCGAACGGGTCGAGGGGTTCTGCTCGCCGGATGAATGGCTGCGTGCTTATACCGAAATCAACGAGTTTGAGGAGCAGCTGGTCGATGCCGGCGTGGTCGTGGCCAAGTTCTGGCTATCGATCGACAAGGACACCCAGATGGAGCGTTTCCAGGAGCGCGAGAACACGCCGCATAAGCGATTCAAGATCACCGAGGAGGACTGGCGCAACCGCGAAAAGTGGGACGCCTATGGTCATGCCGTGGCGGACATGGTCGACCGCACCAGCACCGAGATCGCACCTTGGACGCTTGTCGAAGCCAACGACAAGCGTTTTGCAAGGGTCAAGGTGTTACGTACGCTCAACGACAGGCTGGAAGCCGCCATCGAGACCAAGTAAAGGCTGAATGCGCTAAGCAAAGCTGCGGCGAGCCGGGCGATGGTCGACCATATCCCCGCTGAATGGTCGTCGCCTTGGGCGAAGGGCTGGAACTATGCTCCGGTCATCGTCCAACAGGCAGACCGCGGCGCAGCCGTGCAGCGCGGCATGGCGTCTGCCCAACCATTCGAGGTATGCCATGCGTGAAGTAGTGATCGTCGACAGCGTCCGGACAGGCCTGGCCAAGTCCTTCCGCGGCAAGTTCAATATGACCCGTCCCGATGACATGGCGGCCCATTGCGTCAATGCGCTGCTGGCGCGCAACGATCTGGACCCCAAGCTGGTGGAAGACTGCATCGTCGGTGCAGGTTCCAACGAAGGTGCTCAGGGCTACAATATCGGCCGCAACGTAGCGGTGCTGTCGAATCTGGGCATTCAGTGCGCAGGCATGACCCTCAATCGCTTTTGCTCCTCCGGCCTGCAATCTATCGCCATCGCGGCCAACCAGATCGCCTCGGGCTGCAGCGACATCATCGTTGCGGGCGGCGTCGAATCCATCACCATGACGGCCAAGAGCCGAAACAGTGAGAACCTGTTCAACCCGATTCTGCAGGAGCGCGTCCCGGGGCTTTATCACAGCATGGGCCAAACTGCCGAGATGGTGGCGCGCCGCTACAACGTGACACGCGAACAGCAGGATCAGTACTCGTTACAGAGTCAGCAGCGCACCGCACGCGCTCAGGCCGAAGGGCTGTTCCAGGACGAAATCGTGCCGATGAACGTCCGCTATTTCACCGAAGACAAGGCCACCGGCGAACGCACGGAGCATGAAGGTGTGGTCGACCGCGACGACTGCAACCGTCCCGATACAACGCTGGAGAACCTGTCGGCGCTCAAGCCGGTATTCGCAGATGATGGCTCCGTTACGGCGGGCAACGCTTCGCAATTGTCGGATGGCGCGTCGATGACCCTGGTGATGAGCCTGGACAAAGCCCTGGAGCTGGGCCTCAAGCCGCGTGCCTATTTCCGTGGCTTTACGGTCGCGGGCTGCGAGCCAGACGAGATGGGCATCGGCCCGGTGTTCTCGGTGCCGCGCCTGCTTCAGGCTCGTGGCCTGCAGGTCAGTGACATCGATCTCTGGGAGCTCAACGAAGCCTTCGCTTCCCAGTGCCTTTATTGCCGAGACACGCTCGGCATCGACAACGAGAAGTTCAACGTGAACGGCGGTTCGATCTCCATCGGTCACCCCTTTGGCATGACCGGTTCACGCACTACCGGCCACCTCATCCGTGAATTGCAACGCCGCAACAAGCGTTTCGGTGTGGTGACCATGTGTGTCGGAGGCGGTATGGGCGCATCGGGGCTGTTCGAAGCCGTGCGCTAACCATCGGGCCGCAAAAAAACCCGCGCCAGGCGCGGGTTTTTTGTTGCCGACCCAGCTCAGCTGCGGCTGGACTCCAGCATGGTTTCCGGACGCACCCACTGATCGAACTCCTGATCCGTCAGATGCCCTAGATCGAGCGCCGCTTCGCGCAGGGTTGTGCCTTCTCCATAGGCCTTTTTGGCGATTTCGGCTGCCTTGTCGTAGCCGATGTGCGGATTGAGTGCCGTGACCAGCATCAGCCCCCGTTCCAGATGTTCGGCCATACGCCCGGCGTCCGGTTCCAGGCCGACGATGCAGTGGGTATTGAAGTTTCGGCAGCCATCGGCCAGCAGTCGGATCGATTCGAGCATGTTGTGCACGATCACCGGCTTGAACACGTTGAGCTGCAGGTGCCCCTGGCTCGCGGCAAAGCCAACCGTGACGTCGTTACCCATCACCTGGCAGGCCAGCATGGACAGCGCCTCGCACTGAGTCGGATTGACCTTGCCCGGCATAATGGAGCTGCCCGGCTCATTGGCAGGCAGACGTACCTCGGCGAAACCACCACGCGGTCCCGAGCCCAGCAGGCGCAAGTCGTTGGCGATCTTCATCAAGGCTGTAGCCAGGGTTTTCAACGCGCCGGAAAGCGCTACCAGCGGTTCGTGGCCGGACAGGGCGGCGAACTTGTTCGGCGCCGATACGAACGGCAGGCCGGACAGCGCGGCCAACTCCGCTGCAATCGCTTCGGCGAAACCGTGCGGTGCGTTGAGGCCGGTGCCGACAGCGGTGCCACCCTGGGCCAGTTCGTAGACGGCGGGCTGGGCGTGGCGAATCGCCTGTTCGGCGATATCCAGCTGAGCGACGAAGGCCGACAGCTCCTGGCCAAAGGTCACCGGGGTTGCATCCATCATGTGGGTGCGTCCGGTCTTGACTAGTGAGCCATGTCGCGCGGCCTGCTCGGCGATACCACCAGACAGCTCGGCGATGGCGGGCAACAGATCATCATGAATCGCCCGGGCGATGGCGATGTGCATGGCGGTCGGGAAGCAGTCGTTGGAGCTCTGCGCGCGATTCACATGATCGTTGGGGTGCACCGGGCTCTTGCCACCACGTGTGCCGCCAGCCAGCTCATTGGCACGCCCGGCGATCACCTCGTTGACGTTCATGTTGCTCTGGGTGCCGCTGCCGGTTTGCCAGACAACCAGCGGAAACTGGTCATCGTGTTGGCCTGACAGTATCTCGTCAGCAGCCTGTTCGATCAGGCGGGCAACGTCCGGGGGCAGGTCGCCGATGCGGTCGTTGACACGTGCTGCGGCTTTCTTGATCAGCGCCAGGGCATGGCAGACAGCAAGCGGCATGCGCTGCTCACCGATAGCGAAGTTGATCAGCGAGCGCTGTGTCTGCGCGCCCCAGTAGGCCTGTTCCGGGACTTCCACTGGGCCCAGACTGTCGGTTTCGGTGCGTGTCATGCCGTAACTCCATCGGGTGAGATATTGCAGTTAGGTCGCCGGTCGCCGGTACAGGTTCAATCCGGCCTGCAGCTGTTCCTTGAGCGACGGGAACTCCGCGCGCAGAATAGGTCCACTGAGGTTCACCTAACGACCACCAAGGATCATCTCATGCACATGCTTCGTACATTCGGCCTTTGTAGCGTTCTGTCGATAACGCTGCTCAGTGGTCAGGCCAGCGCGGACAACGCCAACCACGCAACCCAGGCCGAGCGTTTCCTGGAACTGGTCAACGCTGATCGGCTCGCGGTGCCGGTGTATGCCCAGGTGCAGCAGATGTTCGCTCAACGCTTCGAGCAGACCCAGGCACCAGAGAGCAAGCGCGCACTGCTCGAGCAATATCAGTCCAAGGCCGATGCAGCCCTGGACAAGGCGATCGGCTGGGAACAGATCAAGCCGGACCTGATCAAGCTCTACGCTGACAACTTCACCGAGCAGGAGCTTACCCAGCTGAATGAGTTCTACGAGTCGAATCTGGGCAAAAAGATGCTCAGCACGCTACCGGAGTTGAACGCGCGCTCCGCGCAGGTCACACAGGCCAAGCTGGAAAGCGCCGTGCCCCAGGTGAACAAACTGCTGGCAGAGATGACTGCCGAACTCGATACCCAGAAAAAGCCCTGACGGAGCCCGCCTGGCATGTCAAAGATCGACCTTATCCAAAGCGCGCTGCAAAGCGCACTGCAACCTCAGCATTTGCAAGTGCTGGATGAAAGCCATATGCACAGTCGCGGCCAGGAAACCCATTACAAGGCGGTGATCGTCAGTGAGCAGTTCACCGGCCTGAATGCTGTCAAGCGCCACCAGCGTGCCTACGCCGCGATGGGCGATTTGATGCAACAGATTCACGCCCTCGCGCTGCACACCTATACCCCGGACGAGTGGGTCGAGCAGGGTGTCGCGCCCGCGTCCCCGGTCTGCGCCGGGGGGCATAAGTAGTCAGCTGCCGGGCGGCTTGAAGCTTGTCTGGAATTTGTTGCTAGAATGCGCGCCGCGCCGGCTCACGCCGGCGTCGTCGTTTCCGCATTCCCGGTCCGCCCTTTGCGTGGGTGACCACTGGAGGAAGTACCCGCATGACTCACAAGATCGTCGTAGCGGCGCTGTACAAGTTCGTCTCCCTGCCGGACTACGTCGCGTTGCGTGAACCCCTGCTCGACACCCTCAATGCCCATGGCATCAAGGGTACGCTGCTGTTGGCTGAAGAAGGTATCAACGGCACCGTCTCCGGCAGCCGCGAAGGGATCGATGCCTTGCTCGCCTGGTTTGCTACCGATACGCGCCTGGCTGACATCGATCACAAGGAATCCTACTGCGACGAGCAGCCCTTCTACCGCACCAAGGTCAAGCTGAAGAAGGAAATCGTGACCCTTGGTGTGCCGGGCGTCGATCCCAACCAGCGCGTCGGTACCTATGTCGACCCGAAGGATTGGAACGCACTGATCGAAGATCCGGAAGTGCTGCTGATTGATACCCGCAACGATTATGAAGTGGCCATCGGAACGTTCGAAGGCGCAATCGACCCGAAGACGAAATCCTTCCGAGAGTTTCCCGAGTACATCAAGGCGCATTACGACCCGGCCAAGCACAAGAAGGTCGCAATGTTCTGCACCGGCGGTATCCGCTGCGAAAAGGCGTCCAGCTACATGCTCGGCGAAGGCTTCGAGGAGGTTTATCACCTCAAGGGCGGTATCCTCAAATACCTCGAAGAGGTGCCGCAGGAAGAAACGCGCTGGCGCGGCGACTGCTTCGTGTTCGACAACCGCGTGACTGTCCGCCATGACCTCAGCGAAGGCGACTTCGACCAGTGCCATGCCTGCCGCACCCCGATTTCGCTGGAGGACCGCCAATCCGAACACTACGCTCCAGGCATCAGCTGTCCACACTGCTGGGATAACCTCAGCGAAAAGACGCGGCACAGTGCGCGCGAGCGGCAGAAGCAAATTGAACTCGCGCTCAAGCGCAACCAGCCACACCCCATCGGCTACAACTATCGCAAGGCGGGTGTGTAACCGAGTACAGCCATGAGGCGCGCAAATCGCGCTTCATTTCAATCGAACCGGAGCGCCGATGAGCAGCCGACTGATCTATGTGATGGACCCAATGTGCTCATGGTGCTGGGGCTTCGCACCGGTCGTGCAGGCATTGATCGGGCAGGCGCAGGCACGAGGCGTGGGCAGCGATCTGGTTGTCGGTGGTTTGCGCCAGGAGCGAACGCCGATGGACCAGGCCGCTCGCGACCGCACAGGGTCCTACTGGCATGCGGTGCACGAGACGACCGGCCAACCGTTCAACTTCGAGGCGGGCTTGCCGGACGGGTTGGTCTACGACACCGAGCCGGCATGCCGCGCGCTGGTCGCCGTGCGCGGTATCGATGGTCAAGCCGCGTGGCGACTCGCCGGGCTGATTCAGCAGGCGTTCTACGTTGAAGGGCGCAACGTCACGTTGCCACCGGAGCTTGTCGACCTGGCTGAAAAGGCCGGCATTCCCCGCATCGAGTTCGCTGATCGCTTCGATTCCCAGGCTGCGCGTGATGAGACCGTGGCGGATTTCGAGTGGTCCCGTAATCTCGGGATCGCCGGTTTCCCCACCGTGCTGGCTGAACACGATGGTCAGTTTGCATTAGTGACCAACGGATACCAGCCGATCGAGGCGCTATCGCCGCTGCTGGCGCGCTGGCTGGACCATAACATTGATAGCTGATCAGCTCAGTTGGGCCGAAATCCGCCGTCTTGCGCTGCACCACCATAAAGCCCTGGTGTTAGCAAACCTTGTCGCCGTGCTGGCGACGCTGTGTAGCGTACCAATTCCCTTGCTGTTGCCTTTGCTGGTCGACGAGGTACTGCTCAAGCAGGGCGACGCAGCGCTGGAAGTCATGAACAATTTCCTTCCGGCTGGGTGGCAGACCGCGGTCGGCTATATCGGCCTGATGCTTTGCGTAACCCTGTTGCTACGCGCTTCAGCGCTGGTCTTCAACGTTCTGCAGGCCCGGCTGTTCGCTCGCCTGTCAAAGGATCTGGTGTACCGCATCCGTGTTCGGTTGATCGAGCGGCTCAAGCGGATCGCGTTGAGCGAATACGAAAGTCTGGGTGGCGGAACCGTTGCGGCCCATCTGGTTACCGATCTGGAGACCATCGACAAATTCATCGGCGAAACGCTCAGCCGTTTGTTGGTGGCTGTGCTTTCCATTGCCGGTACCGCGGCGATCCTGCTCTGGATGCATTGGCAGCTGGCGCTGTTGATCCTTCTGTTCAATCCTCTGGTGATCTACGCAACGGTGCAGCTGGGCAAGCGCGTCAAGCATCTGAAGAAACTGGAGAACGACAGCACCTCGCTGTTCACCCAGGCGCTCACTGAAACCCTGGATGCCATTCAAGAAGTCCGGGCGGGCAACCGGCAGGGATTCTTCCTGGGACGCCTCGGTTTGCGGGCTCGCGAGGTGCGTGACCATGCTGTCGCCTCTCAGTGGAAGACGGACGCCTCGAACCGCGCCAGTGGTCTGCTGTTCCAGTTCGGTATCGACATCTTCCGCGCCGCTGCCATGCTCACGGTGCTGTTCTCGGACCTGTCCATCGGGCAGATGCTCGCCGTGTTCAGCTATCTCTGGTTCATGATCGGCCCGGTGGAGCAGTTGCTCAATCTGCAGTACGCCTTCTATGCCGCAGGCGGTGCTCTCGGTCGTATCAATCAGCTGTTGGCGCGCACCGATGAGCCTCAGTATCCGGGTGGTCAGGATCCGTTCGCTGGGCGCGACACGGTCGAGATCGAAGTTCAGGGGCTGCGTTTCAGCTATCAGGATGAGCCAATCCTGGAAGGGCTCGATCTGTCCATCTCCGCCGGTGAAAAGGTCGCCATCGTCGGGGCCAGCGGCGGCGGGAAAAGCACCTTGGTTCAGTTGCTGCTGGGTCTGTATCAGCCGCAGGCCGGGCATATCCGGTTCGCCGGGGTTGAGGTGCAGGACATAGGTCTGGCGACAATCCGCGACAACGTGGCAGTGGTGCTCCAGCACCCGGCCCTGTTCAACGACACCGTGCGAGCAAACCTCTTGATGGGCCGTGAGCGGGACGACCCGGCATGCTGGCGGGCGCTGGAAATTGCCCAGCTGGCCGATACGATTCGGCAATTACCGGCCGGGCTGGACAGCATTGTCGGTCGCTCCGGCGTTCGTCTATCCGGTGGGCAGCGGCAACGATTGGCTGTGGCGCGCATGGTGCTGGCCGAGCCCAAGGTGGTCATTCTCGACGAGGCTACCTCAGCGCTCGATGCAGCCACTGAGTACGCCCTGCATCAGGGGCTCAATCGTTTTCTGCAGGGACGCACCACCACGCTGATCATCGCTCACCGTTTGTCGGCGGTGAAGCAGGCCGACCGGGTACTGGTTTTCGACGGCGGGCGTATTGCGGAGCAGGGCGATCACCAACAGCTGATCGCGGACGGAGGGCTCTACGCCAAGCTTTACGGGCATCTTCAGCAGCATTGAGCGAGCATTTGGCGCAACCCTGTGCGCTCAGTTCCAGACTGATCAGTGCGTGGTGGCAAATTGACGTCAATTCCTGATTAAATTGCCGCGCTTTCGCACTCAATTTTAGTCGCGACCTGCCGACTCCATGAGCACGCTTACTTTTTAGGGATCCTTTGATGCAGTCCGTCGATATATTCGCCAACCTGTCCGTAGGGAAGAAGTTGCTGCTTGGCTTTGCTATGGTCCTGCTGCTGACTATGGGTGTCGCAGGAACCGGCTTCTACGCCGTGGACTCGATCCTTAACCGTGCGTATCAGATGACTCAGCTCCTACGCATTAACGCCGCGCTGCTCGAGGCACGCGGCTTGGAGCGTGATTTTGCACTGACTCGCAGTGACGAATCTGCTGCGGCCTTGCGCAGCACCTTGGCCGAACTCAATCAGGAGCTTGATGAGCTTGCTAAAAGCTCGTCGAAAGAAGAGCAAACGACGCTCGAGCAGATCCGCCGTGACGCAGCCGTCTACTCAGATGAGTTCACCCAGTACGGTCAGTTGATCAGTAACGGCGTCGCGCTTCGAGAGAGCATGAGCGATGCCGCACAGAAGAGCCGAGAGGAATTCGAATACATCGAACTGGACATGTACGACGCGGTGCGTGTGTTGCGTCTTGAAGGTGACCACCTGAAAGGTAGCGACCCGCTGACCATTGCCGAAGCGGCGTCCGGCCTGACCAAGCGCATCCTCGATCTGCGTACCTTCGAAAGCATGTTTCTGGGCAATAGCGCTCAAGCTGCGGTGGACAGCTGGAACGAGTCCTATCAGGACGTCACCACTATCGGAAACAGTCTGAAAACCTGGCTCAACGACGAACAGAAAGCGACGATGGACGGCGCTCTCACGGCGCTTGCGTCCTACCAGCAAGCGTTTGGTGAATTCCGTAACAACCGTGCTAAGCGCGTCGCGCTGGAGCAGGAAATGGTGGCCCAGGCTCAGCGAATCCTGGACGCAGCCGAGCAGGCGCTGGCCGGTGCTACCGAGGCGATGCAGGAACAGCGCCGCAACGCCTATCTGCTGCTCGGGGTCATCAGCGTTCTGGCTGTCGTCATAGGCCTGGTGGCCGCGACTGTGATCTCCCGCATGATCGTCGTACCGCTGCGCTATACCGTTCAGCTCGCTCAACGGGTCGCCGAAGGTGACCTGACACAGTCGACAAAAGTCACCCGTCGCGACGAGCTCGGCCAGTTGCAGAAGGCAATGTCCGAGATGACGGAAAGCCTGCGCACTCTGATCGGCCGCATTGGCGGTGGCGTTGGCCAGATTGCCACTGCTGCCGAACAGCTGTCGGCGGTGACCGCCCAGACCAGTGCTGGCGTACAGAAACAGCGGGTCGAGACCGAGCAGGTCGCTACTGCCATGCACGAAATGGCAGCCACCGTTCAGGAAGTCGCGCAAAACGCTGAGCAGGCGTCTCACGCTGCCCGCCAGGCTGACCAACAGGCGCGCCAGGGCGATGTGGTAGTCAAGGACGCCATTGGCCAGATCGGCAGTCTGTCCGGCGAGGTCGAGCATTCCGCTCATGCCATCGAAGAACTCAATACCGAAAGCGGCCGTATCGGCACCGTGCTGGAAGTGATTCGCGCGGTGGCCGAACAGACCAACCTGCTCGCACTCAACGCGGCGATCGAAGCCGCCCGTGCCGGAGAGCAGGGGCGTGGTTTCGCTGTGGTGGCTGACGAAGTACGCGCCTTGGCGCGCCGTACCCACGACTCCACCGAGGAAATCGAAGGCCTGATCGCTAATCTGCAACGCGTGGCGCAAAAGGCCGTGGAGCAAATGCAGACGAGTCGTAACCTGACCCAGCGAACCGTTGAGTTAGCGAACGAAGCGGGCAGCGCGCTGGGCCGCATCACCGAATCAGTCTCGACTATCGAGCAGATGAACCAGCAGATCGCGGCCGCCGCTGAGGAGCAGAGCGCTGTGGCGGAGAACATCTCCGAGAGCGTGACCCGTGTTCGCGACATTGGCGAGCAAAGCGCCAGCGGTAGCGAGCAGACCGCCGCGGCCAGTGCTGAGCTGGCGCGACTGGGCATCGAACTTCAAGGGCTGGTGGCGCGTTTCCGCACCTGAGTGTCATGTTGCAGCACCGAAGCCCCGGCTCTTGCCGGGGCTTTGTCGTTTATGGCGCTGAACTCCGGCGAGACTCCACCTATCTAGAAAGGTGAGGCGGCTGCGGCCGCACGCTCTGGAGAAGAACCTTGAAACCCGTTCTGTTCGCTATTTGCTGCCTCGAACGCGGAGTAGCCCATCGATGAAAACCAACGCATTCGCTGCGGGCGAGTCCCGGCTGAAACAAGCGATTACGGGGCCGGCACTGTTTCTGTTCATTCTCGGTGACGTACTGGGTGCCGGCGTGTATGCGCTGGTGGGCAAGATAGCCGGCGAGGCGGGCGGGGCTGTCTGGGTGCCGTTGCTGGTGGCATTGGGTTTCGCAATGCTCACGGCGGCTTCCTACGCGGAGTTGGTCACCAAGTATCCAAAGGCTGGTGGCGCGGCGGTGTTTGCCGAGCGGGCTTTTGGCAAGCCGTTGCTGTCCTTTCTGGTCGGGTTTTGCATGCTGGCTGCTGGAGTGACCAGCGCGGCTGGATTGTCGCTGGCGTTTGCCGGCGATTACCTCGGTGCTTTTCTCGACACCCCGGCGGTGCCCACAGCATCGGTGTTCCTTGCCATCGTCGCATTGCTGAATGCACGTGGCATCAAGGAATCGCTCGGTGCCAACGCGGTCATGACGGTGATCGAAGTGTCCGGCCTGTTGTTCGTGGTCGTGCTGGCCGCGCGCTTTCTCATGAGCGGGCAGGGTGAGCCGTCGAGGGTGTTGGAGTTCACACCCGGTGTATCGCCAGCGCTTGCCGTACTGGGCGCGGCGTTGATCGCCTTCTATTCGTTCGTTGGCTTCGAGGTGTCAGCCAACGTCGCCGAAGAGGTGAAGGATGTGCGCCGCAACTATCCCCGCGCGCTGTTCGGTGCGTTGCTCATGGCTGGATTGGTCTATGTGGGTGTTGGTATCGCCGCGACGGCGATACTCCCTCCTGCAACTTTAGCGGATTCGTCTGCACCCTTGCTCGATGTGGTTCGCGCCACCGGCTATGCAGTACCGGATTGGCTGTTCGCAGCGGTGGCGCTGGTAGCGGTCGCCAATGGCGCGCTGCTTACGATGATCATGTCCAGCCGGTTGGCCTATGGGATGGCGGACGAGGGGCTGCTGCCCGTCGTGCTGACCCGTGTGCTGCCGGAACGGCGTACCCCTTGGCTGGCGATCGTGCTGACCACCTTGCTGGCGATGATTCTAACCGTGACGGGCACATTGACCGCGCTGGCAGAGACGGTGGTGCTGTTGCTGCTGTTCGTCTTCATGAGCACCAACGTGGCGGTGCTGGTGTTGCGCAAGGACAAGATCGACGCGCCGCATTTCCGCACGCCGACCCTTTTGCCGATCCTGGCGATCATCTCCTGTCTGGTACTGCTGTCCCAGCAAGGCGCCGGCACCTGGTTGCGAGCCGGGTTGTTGATGGCGCTGGGTGCCTTGCTCTATGGGATTGGGCGTTGGCGCAACGGACGACGTAGCTGATCAGCCTCGATTCAATTCTGCGGCCCATTCGGCCAAGGGCAAGCTTGGCTGTTGATGCCAGATGCGCTGCCAGATCAGCTTGAGCCGGCTCATATCACCGCGCTCGGCCGGGCGTCGCTCGACGAAAGGGATCAGCTTCCAGCCGGCACCGTTGCGCTCGGCCAGTGCGAAACGGAAGGGGTGGAAGCCGGTCATGCCGAGCCGCAAATCGGTCACCAACAGCTGATTTCCTACCTCGTCGTAGCGCAGCACGCCGCCGCTGAACCACTGCAAGCGCGCATGCTGCGGCGAGTCGCTCAGTGCCGCGGCGAGCCCGTCACCGCGAGGAATGCTCACCAGCTCGGGTGGTTGGTCATCGAACCAGCTCACCAGCGCTTCGTAGTAGTGCTCGTCGTCGATCACGATAACGCGCCACAGCAGGCTGTTGAATGGTGTCGGTGTGCTGAACAGCTGGGTCGCCTGGATACCTTGCTCGGCCATCACCGCTTCCACGCGCTGTTCGGCCATCTGCTTGCCTACGAGCGTGAAGCCCAGATAGACCGTAGACAGCCCTAACGTGATGTTCGTCCACCGCGGGCTGCGGCCTTTCAAACCACCAATTGCACTGGCCAGCACCGCCAGCAATAGCGGGACGCTGTACAGTGGGTCGATGATGAACACGCTGGACCAGGATACAGGCGGTGTGGAAAGGGGCCAGAAGAGCTGGGTGCCGTAACTGGTGAACGCATCAAGTAGCACGTGGGTCGCCAGTACCAGCCAGATCGTCAGGAACAGGCGTGTGCTGCTGTATTCTGGGTCGGGCCGTACCCGCCTCGCCAGCCAGGTTAGCGCGACGGCCAAGAGACTCAGAACGAAAAGCGAATGACTGAAGCCGCGGTGATAGGTCATGTCCGCGACGGCGTCACCGTAGTCGATGATCACGTCAAGGTCGGGCAGAGTGCCGAGTACCGCGCCGTAGACCAGCGCCTTGCGACCTTGCCAGCGACCGAGCAGTGATGCGTGAACCGTGGCGCCGAGTAGAGCCTGTGTGATCGAATCCATGCAGGAGTCCATTTATAGCGAGCGGGCTACAGTAGCCGAACCGACTCGTCCGTAGCGGCTCGAAATCTTATAAAAACGTGTCGATGTCAGCTGGCTTGTAGACAATGCCCGTTCATCTCATATCAAGAAGGGCCGATGCTCGAAATCTCCAACACCGTTCAACTCCCCGACAGTGAGATCGAACTCACCGCGATTCGTGCCCAGGGAGCCGGCGGGCAGAACGTCAACAAGGTGTCCAGCGCGTTGCATCTGCGCTTCGATATCAACGGCTCCTCACTACCACCGTTCTACAAGGAACGGCTGTTGGCGCTGCGTGATAGCCGCATCACGGGCGATGGTGTGATCGTTATCAAGGCCCAGCAATACCGAACCCAGGAGCAGAACCGCGCGGATGCACTGGATCGTCTGGCCGAGCTGATTCGCAGCGTGGCCAAGGTGGAAAAAGCGCGCCGGCCTACTCGCCCTACGTTGGGCTCGAAAAAGCGGCGTCTGGAGGGTAAAAGCAAACGCGGCGCGATCAAGGCTGGCCGCGGCAAAGTAGATTTCTGACGCACGCCGGTGGCGTTACCCCCTGCGTCCTCAATCGGCCGTGTGCTGCTGGGGCTATGAGTGGGTCCCTGTACGCGGTTCGACGACATCTTCCTCGAGCGGATGCGCTTCTTCGTCGAGGATATCCGTCTCGGCAACTTCGTGTTCCGGCGTATCGGGCATCAGCTCGAGCACGGTATGGCTCGTGCGCAGCATCGGCGTGAAGTGGCCGTGTGGTTCGGTGACCAGATCAAACACGCGGCGTGAGCGGAAGTACGAGTAGAGGGCCAGAATCGCTAGGGTGACAGCAAAGAACACTGGGAGCGCCTTGGGGCCGAAAAAGCTCATCAGGCCACCCGCGACCACCGGGCCAAACGCGGCGCCGAACCCGTTGGCCAGCAACAGCCCGCTGGAGCCGGACAGAATCTCGTCCGGGTGCAGTTGGTCGACCATTTGCGCGACGGCAATCGAGTAGATGGAAAACGCCAGCCCGCCCCACAGGAACATCATGCCCAACAGCAGTGGTCCGGAGCTAAGTGGCGTGATAAGGCCACCCAGAACTGCGGCAATGGTAACCACCCAAAGCAGCACAAGTCGTCGGTCGTGAGTATCCGAGAACAGCCCGATGGGCCATTGTAGAACCGCGCCGCCAAGAATGGTGATGCTCATCAGCAGACCCACGCCAGCTGCATCGAAACCGGTTTGCGAAGCGTAGACCGGTGCCAGGCCCCAGAACCCTCCCAACGTCAGGCCAGAGATGCCGGCCGCCATCAGGGGGAGCGGGGCGATGCGCGCCAGTTGCAACAGGTCGGTGGCTGGCATGTCTGGCTGCGCGGGTTGTGCCTGGCGAGTCAGCGTAATCGGCATCAGCGCCGCAGCGATGAGGATTGCCGCCAGGGCGAAAAGCGTGAAATTCATCGGGCTGTCGAGACTCAGCAGCTGCTGAGCCGCCGCCAGCGACCCGAGGTTGACCGCCATGTAAAGCGCAAACACCTGGCCGCGCTTTTCTCCACTGACCTGCGCGTTAAGCCAACTCTCAATGACCATATATAGCGTGACCAGCGCAACCCCGTACATCACACGCAGCACCAGCCACACCCAGGGATTGACGATCAGCACGTGAAGGAGCACAGCAACCGATGCCAGTGCTGCATAGAATGCAAACGTGCGGATGTGACCGATGCGGCGAATAAGCGACGGCGCGAGCCAAGTGCCGACGAGGAACCCTGCGAAGTAGCCGGACATCAGCAGGCCGATCAACCCGGTGGAGTAGCCTTCTTCAATGCCGCGTAGCGTCAGCAGCGTGTTCAGCAGTCCGTGGCCAAGCAGGAGGAATGCAACTCCACCCAGCAGCGAGCCGATGGGGGCTAATAACGACGTCATAACAAAACAACCCTGAGCAAAATTTAGTCCGTAAAGGCGTGCCGCCATGCAGCAACGCGGCGTACCGTTTTATCCATAAGTGACGGAATCACTTCTATGTCCGATCGTCGATGCGTTGGCGCATGCAGCTTGGGCAGCATCTTTGTCCGAGGATTCAAAACGAAGCGGAATTTCTAGCAGAGCGCCTCCTCTGATCGGTGGTCGATTCGGACCCGAGCGCAGCGCCCAACGCATCCAGGCTACAAGCTTGGCCCAACTTTCCAGCTTTGTCCCGGCGCCAATGTCGCGATCAGTGCGCGGACACTGCCGGGCAGGGCGTCGAGCTCACGAACCAGAATGCTGCGTTCCCGGACAGCCCAGGGCTCGTCGAGGTCAATCAATGCCAATCTCATGGTTCGGCTGTGTCGGCGTGCCGCGGATTCCGGAATGATGCCGATGCCAACCCCGGCCTCGATCATCCGGCATACAGCTTCGAAACTCGATAGCTGAATGCGCAGCGACAGCTGACCGCCGGCCGTCTCTACCTGGTCGCGCAAGAATGACAACAAGGTACTCCCCTCATGCAAACCGATGTGTTGGAAGCTCAACGTCTGGCGGAGGGTCACCTGTGGCTCATTGGCTAGTGGATGACCGATCGGCACGGCAAGTAGCAGCCGGTCCGTACTGAAGTGCAGCACCTGTAGTCCTTCGGCACTCACCGGTCCTGCGATGATACCCATGTCCGTGCTGCCATCGAGCACACCGCGGACGATGTCGCGGCTCAACCGTTCCTGAAGGTCGACCGTTACGCCTGGGCGCTGAACGAG
Source organism: Stutzerimonas stutzeri (assembly GCF_051028275.1). Taxonomy (GTDB): domain Bacteria; phylum Pseudomonadota; class Gammaproteobacteria; order Pseudomonadales; family Pseudomonadaceae; genus Stutzerimonas; species Stutzerimonas stutzeri_AS. Next base: position 2,678,649 of record NZ_CP069269.1, on the reverse strand, counting down.
AAAGCCGGCCAGCACCTCCGGCAAAAACTCCGTCACCGCGGTGGTGTTGGCAAAGATGCGGATATGCCCAGCAGCATCGGCGCCATAGTCGGTGAACTCGCTTTTCAGGTAATCGACCTGCCGCATGATCAAGCGCGCATGTTGCAACAGCGTTGATCCGGCAGGGGTCAGCTCGACCCCGCGGCTGTCGCGATAGAGCAGACGGCTGCCCAGTTGGCTTTCCAGTGCTTTGACACGCGCGCTCGCGGCGGCCGGGGACAGGTGCGCGCGTCGTGCCCCTTGGGTCAGGCTGGGAGATTCAGCGACATGAATGAACAGGCGCAGGTCGGCCAGATCGAAATGCATAGTTACGCTCAGGCGATTCGTGTGCGTTCAGCTTAGCCGAACGCGGGCCTCGGTAATTGCTGATTCTCTGTATGCCGGGCAGGGCGCATCCTACCGAAAAAATAACGCGGGAAGCTCAGATGACCGACTTGACTGCCTGGATTGGACGCAGCGAAGAAGCCCACGACCAACTGAGTCGAAATCTCCTGATGCGCATCGCTGCTACGCTTGGTGATGAGACGCCTGCCCACGGCGAAGCGCTGCCACCCCTCTGGCAGTGGTGCTTCTTTCATGAACCGGTGCCAGAAAACGGGTTGGGTGAGGATGGGCATCCGGTGCGGGGTGGCTTCCTGCCGCCGGCGGACAACCGTAATCGTATGTGGGCCGGTGGACGCCTTGAGTTCCTCCGGCCGCTTGAAGCCGGCGGCGAGGCGCGGCGGGTGTCGACCATCAAGCACATAGAGGAAAAACAAGGGCGCACTGGCGCGCTGCTCTTCGTGACCGTCCAGCACGACTATCTGCAGGAGGGGCGCCTGGCCATCCGCGAAGAGCAGGACATCGTCTATCGCGAGCCGAGCCCGCCGAAGGCCGATAGTGGCGAGCCCATGAGGGCCGGCGATTGGCGCGAGGCGGTCACGCCAACCTCGACGCTGCTGTTTCGTTACTCCGCCGTCACCTTCAACGGCCACCGCATTCACTATGACTGGCCTTACGTAACCGACACCGAAGGGTATTCGGGACTGGTCGTGCATGGCCCGCTTATCGCGACGCTCAGCCTGCGCGCGTTCTGCCGTGCCCACCCCAACGCGCGTTTGCGCCGTTTCGCCTATCGCGGCCTGCGTCCGCTGGTAGCACCGCAACCCTTCGAAGTGGGTGGTCGCATCGTCGCGCCAGGCAAGGCCGAGCTTTGGGCCGGTGACCACCGGGGTCTGGCACAGAAGGCTGAAGTGGAATTCGACTGAACAACGGATCGCGACTGGATGACGGCACAGCCCTATCCAGCGCCGAGACCTGCCGCCTGAAAAAGCATCGAGGAACCGAGATGACGCCGCACAAGAAAGAAGAATTGAACGCCATCCGAGAAGGCGTACGCGCACTCTGCGCCGAGTTTCCTGCTGAGTACTGGCGCCAGCTCGACGAGAAGAAGGGCTTTCCTGAAGCCTTCGTCAGTGCCATGACCGAAGCGGGCTGGTTGTCGGCGATGATTCCGGAAGCCTACGGCGGCTCGGGACTGGGCCTGGCTGAAGCCTCCCTGATCCTTGAGGAAGTGAACCGCTGCGGTGGCAACTCAGGGACCATCCATGGCCAGATGTACAACATGTTTACCTTGCTCAGGAACGGCAGCGAGGAACAGAAACGCCATTACCTGCCGAAGTTGGCCAGCGGTGAGCTGCGCCTGCAGTCCATGGGCGTGACCGAGCCCACCACCGGTACTGACACCACCAAGATCAAGACCACCGCGGTGCGCAAGGGTGACAAGTACGTGATCAACGGCCAGAAGGTATGGATCTCGCGCATCCAGCATTCGGACCTGATGATCCTGCTGGCCCGTACCACGCCACTGGCTGAGGTACAGAAGAAATCCGAAGGGATGTCTATCTTCCTTGTTGATCTGCGCGAGGCCATCGGCAACGGGCTCACCGTCCAGCCGATCGCCAACATGGTCAACCACGAGACCAACGAGCTGTTCTTCGACAACCTGGAGATCCCCGCCAGCAGCCTGATCGGAGAGGAGGGCAAAGGCTTTCGCTACATCCTCGACGGCCTCAACGCCGAGCGCACCCTGATCGCCGCCGAGTGCATCGGGGACGGTCGCTGGTTCGTGGAGAAGTCTGCCGCTTACGCCCGTGATCGCGTGGTGTTCGGGCGACCCATCGGCCAGAACCAGGGCGTCCAGTTCCCCATCGCCGAAGCGCATATCGAAATCGAGGCCGCCGACCTGATGCGTTGGCGTGCTTGCGAGGAATACGACAGCGGCCGCAATGCCGGCGCGGCGGCGAACATGGCCAAGTACCTGGCGGCCAAAGCCAGCTGGGAAGCCGCTAACGCCTGCCTTCAAACCCATGGCGGGTTCGGCTTCGCCAATGAGTACGACGTCGAGCGCAAATTCCGCGAGACGCGGCTGTACCAGGTCGCGCCGATTTCAACCAACCTGATCCTCTCGTACGTGGCCGAGCATTTGCTTGAACTGCCGCGCTCGTTTTAACGGAGCCAAAGAGGGAAGTGCGTCATGAATATCAGCCATCTCGACCACCTGGTGCTGACCGTCGCTGACCTTGAGGCAACGATCGACTTCTACACCCGCGTGCTCGGCATGCAGGTGTCGACCTTTGGCGAAGGACGCAAGGCGCTGACCTTCGGCAACCAGAAGATCAACCTGCACCAGGCCGGAAGCGAGTTCGAGCCAAAGGCCGACCGGCCCATGCCGGGCTCGGCGGACCTCTGCTTCATTGTCGCCACACCGCTGGAGCAGATGATCACCCACCTCCAGTCGCAACAGGCCGTTATCGTCGAAGGTCCGGTGCAGCGCACTGGCGCGACCGGGCCGATCCGCTCCGTTTACCTGCGCGACCCTGACCGGAACCTGATCGAGCTTTCCAACCCACTGGAGCCGAATGCATGAGCCAGCACACCCGGGCGCTAACGGAATTTCTTGCCGGGCTCGCCTACGAGCAGATCCCCGACACCGTGCTTGCGCGCACCGAAGACTTGTTTCTCGACTGGCTCGGCTCTGCGCTGGCCAGCGCCGGGTCACATCCCATTCCGCTGTTCGAGCGATACGCCGAAAAGATGGGCCCTGCCGAAGGCCCGGCGCAGATCTTCGCCAACGGCAAGCGCAGCAGCGCCTATTTCGCCGCGCTGGTGAACGCCGCCAGCTCGCATCTGGTGGAGCAGGACGATCTGCACAACAGCTCGGTGCTACATCCGGCTACGGTCGTGTTCCCTGCCGCGTTGGCTGCAGCGCAGGACCTCGGCAGGTCCGGCCGCGAACTGTTGGTGGCCTCGATCGCCGGCTACGAGGCGGGCATCCGCATCGGCGAGTTCCTCGGTCGCTCGCATTACCGCATCTTTCATACCACTGCGACCGTCGGCACCCTGGCCGCGGCGGTGGCGGTGGGCAAGCTGATGGGCTTCGACCAGCAGCGATTCACCCATCTGCTCGGCAGCGCTGGCACGCAAGCGGCGGGCCTCTGGGAGTTTCTCCGTGACGCGGCGGACTCCAAGCAGCTGCACACCGCCAAGGCTTCGGCCAATGGCCTGCTTGCGGCCTACCTGACCGCCGACGGGCTGACCGGGGCGCAGAACATCCTCGAAGGCGAGCAGGGGCTGGCAGCCGGCATGTCGACGGATTCCAGGCCAACTGCGCTGTCGGACCGCCTCGGCAGCCGCTGGGCGCTCGCTGAAACCTCCTTCAAGTTCCACGCCTCTTGCCGTCATACCCATCCAGCCGCTGATGCACTACTTGATCTCATGCAGCGCGAGGGGCTGAAGGCTGATGACATCGCTGCCGTCACGGCTCGCGTACACCAGGGCGCCATCGATGTGCTTGGTCGTGTAGTGGTGCCCCAGACGGTGCATCAAGCCAAGTTCAGCATGGGCACGGTGCTCGGGCTGATCGCGCTGTACGGTAAGGCCGGACTGACCGAATTCCACACGCACGCGCTCAGCGATCCGCGCGTTGGCCAATTCCGCGAGAGGGTCTCGATGACTCTCGATCCAGAAGTGGACGGCGCATACCCTGCGCGCTGGCTCGGTCGGGTCGAGGTGACCACCTCGGATAACCGCATGCTGCACGGCGCTATCGACGAACCCAAGGGCGACCCCGGCAATACCCTGAGCCGGGCTGAGTTGGAGGATAAATTTCGACGCCTGGTGCAGTTCGCCGGTGTGCGCAGCGGTAACGAGGCGGGCGAGTTGATCGACCAGGTATGGCGGCTGCGTGAGCTGCAGCGGCTGGACGCGCTGGCCTGAACTGAAACGTAGGGTGGATGACGGCGAAGCCTCATCCGCCAAAGTGGCGCCAGAGTGCCCAAGGGCTTGAACAAACGCGTGGAAATGGCTTCGCCGATTTCCACCCTACGCCGATTTTGAAGGAACCAGACATGAACGACACCCAAGCCAAACCTCGCCCGCTCGACGGCATCACTGTGGTCAGCCTCGAGCATGCCATTGCCGCTCCGTTCTGCACGCGCCAGTTGGCGGACCTCGGTGCGCGGGTGATCAAGGTTGAGCGTCCCGGTGCCGGCGACTTCGCGCGCGGTTATGACGAACGGGTCGATGGGCTGGCTTCGCATTTTGTCTGGACCAACCGTTCCAAGGAAAGTCTGACTCTGGATGTGAAACAGGAAGGTGCAAGCCGGGTTCTCGATCAGTTGCTCGCAAAAGCTGACGTACTGGTACAGAACCTTGCACCTGGCGCGGCGGCCCGTATGGGACTGTCGTTCGAGGCCCTCCATGAGCGTTTTCCGCAGCTGATCGTCTGCGATATTTCGGGTTATGGCGAGGGCGGGCCGTACGAGCAGAAAAAAGCCTACGACCTGTTGATCCAGTCGGAAGGCGGTTTCCTCTCTGTCACGGGCGGGGCGGGCGAGACCGAGATGGCAAAGGCCGGGTGCTCGATTGCCGACATCGCCGCCGGCATGTACGCCTACACCGGCGTGCTCTCGGCGCTGATGCTACGCGACAAGACGGGAGAGGGCAGCCGCGTCGATGTATCCATGCTGGAGAGCTTGGTTGAGTGGATGGGCTATCCGCTGTATTACGCCTACAAAGGCGCCACACCGCCGCCGCGCGCGGGCGCCGCTCACGCCACCATCTACCCGTACGGGCCGTTCCCGACCGGTGGCGGTGGCACCGTTATGCTCGGCCTGCAGAACGAGCGCGAGTGGCTGCTGTTCTGCGAAAAGGTGTTGCTCCAGCCCACGCTTGCCAGGGATGAGCGATTCTGCAGCAACTCGTTGCGTTCGGATAATCGCGAGGCCCTGCGCGCAATCATCAATGACGTCTTTGCTTCGCTTGATGCGCTGGAGGTGATTGCACGCCTTGATGCTGCGCCGATCGCCAATGCACATGTCAACGACATGGCTGGGGTCTGGGCACATCCGCAGCTCAAGGCGCGGCAGCGATGGAGCGAGGTCGGCAGCCCGTCCGGAGCGTTGCCGGCTTTGCTGCCGCCGGGGCGCAACAGTGCGTTCCATCCGCGTATGGACCCAATCCCTGCGCTCGGGCAGCACACCGATGCGTTGCTTGCCGAGCTGGGCTACACGCCAGCCGATATTCAGCACCTGCATGAGCAGGGTGCGGTATGAATCCGACGAGGATTCAGTCGATGAACTCAATGATCATCCGCAGCGCGCTGTTCGTCCCCGCAACCCGCCCGGAGCGCATCCCCAAGGCGCTGGCGAGCGGCGCTGATGCCGTCATTGTCGATCTTGAAGACGCTGTCGCGCAAAGCCAGAAAAGCGAGGCGCGGGCTAATCTCGACGGCTTTCTCGCTGCCAATCCCAATGCTGGGGTACTGGTGCGCATCAATGCCCCGACTCATCCTGAGCAGGTCGAGGACCTGCTGATGTGCGCCCGCCACGAGGCAGCCGTCGGCGTACTGCTGCCCAAAGCAGAAAGCGCGGCGCAGGTGGCCCAGGCGACCCGCTGCGGCAAGCCAGTCTGGCCGATCATCGAAAGCGCACGCGGGCTGGCTAACCTGCCGGAAATTGCCCATGCTCAGGGCGTCGAGCGGCTGTCTTTCGGCGCGCTCGATCTGGGCCTCGACCTTGGTTTGTCCAGTGGCACCGACGGTGCCGAACGCATCCTCGATCAGGCGCGTTATGCGCTGCTTCTACAGTCGCGGCTGGCCGGGCTGGCGCCACCGCTCGATAGCGTTTTTCCCGATATCAAGAACTTGCCCGGCCTCGCCAGTTTCGTTGCCGACGCCCGCGACATGGGGTTCGGCGGAATGCTCTGTATTCACCCCAGCCAAGTGGCTGTGGTGCACGAAACGCTGATGCCCAGCGCCGACGAACTGGCCTGGGCGCAACGCGTCCTCGACGCCGGCACGTCCGGCGAAGGGGTCTTCGTGGTGGATGGACAGATGATCGATGCCCCTGTCATCGGTCGTGCCCGTCGCCTGCTGCAACGTGCCGGGCTAACGGTCCCCTGACTGAAACGCTTGCCCGCGAAACGTACCAACCGACAAAAACAAGAGGGTACTTCCATGCTGAGTCATAAACTCAAGGCCATCGCCTGCGCGCTGTCTTTCTCGATCGCCGCTGTGGTCCAGGCAGAGCCGATCACCATCAAGTTTTCCCATGTGGTAGCGGACAACACGCCCAAGGGGCAGGGCGCCCTGATGTTCAAGCAACTCGCTGAAGAGCGGCTCCCCGGCAAGGTCGTCGTCGAGGTCTACCCGAACTCTTCGCTGTTCGGCGACGGCAAGGAAATGGAGGCATTGCTGATCGGCGATGTGCACATGCTGGCGCCGTCACTGGCCAAGTTCGAACACTACGCCAAACCCATCCAGATTTTCGACCTGCCTTTCCTGTTCGATGATCTGGCTGCGGCTGACCGCTTTCAGAGCAGCCCGCAGGGCAAGGCGCTGCTGACGTCCATGGAGGACAAGAACATTACCGGATTGGCCTATTGGCACAACGGTACCAAGCAGATGTCCGCCACCAAACCGCTGCGTGAGCCCAAGGATGCGCGCGGCCTCAAGTTCCGGGTGCAGGCGTCTCAAGTGCTCGAAGAACAGTTCAAGGCCATCCGTGCCAATCCGCGCAAGATGAGCTTTGCAGAGGTCTACCAAGGCTTGCAGACTGGCGTCGTCAACGGCACCGAAAATACCTGGTCGAATTACGAAAGCCAGAAGGTCCATGAGGTGCAGCCATACATCACCGAGTCCGACCACGGCCTGATCGATTACATGGTGATCACAAACACGCAGTTCTGGCGGGGTCTGCCGGAAGATGTGCGTAGCGAACTGGAAGGCATACTGGAAGAGGTGACGGTCGAGGTGAACCGTCAGGCTGACGAGCTGAACCACAAGGCCAAACGCGCCATTGCCGAGTCGGGAAAAACAGAAATTATCCAGCTGACGCCTGAGCAGCGCCGCGAATGGCGCGAGGCGATGAGGCCGGTGTGGAAGAAGTTCGAGGGTGAAATCGGCGGCGAACTGATCAAGGCAGCCGAGGCGGCAAACCAGCCCTGAGCTAAAACGGGCCGCCTGCATCTGCATGGCGGCTTGTTTCAGCTACTGACCTGAGCCGCCCAGGACAGTAGCTGTCTGCTGACTTGCGTTACCGAGAAGCAGGGTCGCTATATCGAGCCGCATGGAGCGGCTCTACCCTCTGTCAGTGGCGAGGGCCTTCCTCCGGTATCGTCATCAATTGCCGTTCCATGTTCCAGTCGAACGGCTCGTCGTTTTCTTCGGCTTCGTAGCGCCGCTCATCCAGGCGCTGGAAGATCTCGATCTCTTCGTCCGGCATGAAGTGCAGGCAATCGCCCCCGAAGTACCAGAGCAGGTCGCGTGGGACCAGATGGGCTATCTGCGGATAACGGTGGAAGACCTGACAGATCATGTCCTGCCCCATGTGGCGTTCTTCCGGTACGTTCTGCAGGTTCATGATCAGCTCGTCGAAGCGCTCTAGAAATAGCGCATGGCTTTCTTCAGAAACCTGTTCTGTCTCACCCATGGCGAGCAGGATGCCGCGCAGATGGGCCAGCAGTGCCAAATTGTGGTCGTGATAAGGATTGGCCATGGTTCACCTGTGTCGTATTGGCGCGCAATTATAACGGCGCGAGGATTAATTGGGGCGTGCTCAGTTGACTCAAGTCCCTGGACAGGGTTCGGTGCAAACGTCGGGTGATCGTCGAGCGGTAAGGTGTGGCGACGCAACTGGCTTGGAGCTGGAGTGTGGAGGTTGAGCGGGTAATCGTTGGCTAGAGGTGCGAATTGCATTGCGCGACTATGACGCATCCGCCAGCTGTTCGGCGCGGTGGCACGATACAGCTGGCGGTAGCTTCGATGACTACCGATGCCAGCGTTCGATCAACGGATGCGTCCCTCGTCCAGCACCAGCTCATCCTTGGCAAAATCATCAACGCTGATGACCTTGCGTCGTGCTGCTTCCGCCGCGGTGAGCTGCTGTGCCTCGGAGGCGTCGAGCACGCCGGCAGCAAGCGCAGCACAGATGGGGTCTTCGCCTGCGGTCGGCTTGACCTCGCCGCTCTTGAGCGCCTTGTGAAGCTTCTTCTGCAGCGGCTGCGAGGCAGCCAGCGTATCGAACGCATCCCGCAAGGCGCCCAGGGCTTCGTCGCTGCCCTCGGGGCGATACACACCTTCCAGAATCTGCTCGAGCGCCGGATCGCCTTCCGGGCGGCCAATAATGCCGGCAACTTCCGCATCGAGCGCATCGGATGGCCCTTTGTGGCGAGCGCCGAAGGGGAATACGAGGACCCGCAGCACGCCGCCGAGCAGGCGGTTGGGGAAGTTGGCCAGTGTGTCGGCCAGCGCCTGCTCGGCCTTGCACAGGCAGTCTTCCATCGCCCAGCGCAGCAGTGGCGCCTGCTCGACTGGATGACCGAGGTCGTGATACCGCTTGAGCGCAGCGGATGCCAGGTACAGGTGGCTAAGAACATCGCCGAGTCGTGCCGAGAGCCGTTCGCGGCGCTTGAGTTCGCCGCCCAACAACATCATCGACAGGTCAGCAAGCATCGCGAAGGCTGCGGCAATACGGTCCAGCGCGCGGAAGTAGGGCCGGGTCAGTTCGGTGCCGGGCGCCTTGCCCATCAGACCGCATGTAAGCCCGAGCACAAGGGTGCTGGCCGTGTTGCTGACAGCGAAACCGATGTGCTGCATCAGCAACGCATCGAATTTCTTGATCGCGGCCTCCCGGTCGGGCTCGTGAACCAGTTCCATTTCCCTGAGCACGAACGGATGGCAGCGAATCGCACCCTGACCGAAGATCATCAGGTTGCGCGAGAGGATGTTGGCGCCCTCAACCGTGATGGAAATCGGGGCAGACAGCCACATGCGGCCGAGATAGTTGCTCGGTCCCATGATGATCCCCTTGCCGCCGTGGATGTCCATGGCGTCGGTGATGCATGCCCGGCCGCGTTCGGTCAGGTGGTACTTGAGGATGGCTGAGAGCACCGATGGTTTTTCGCCCAGATCGACTGCATTGGCCGTCAGGATGCGGGCGCTGTCCATCAGCCATGCGTTTCCGCCTATGCGTGCAAGGGGTTCCTGGATGCCTTCGAATGCTGAAAGTGGCACGTTGAACTGCTCGCGGATCTGCGCATAGCGACCGCTGACATAGCTGCAGGTCTTGGCTGCACTGGCGCCTGTTGCCGGCAGCGAAATGGAGCGCCCGACCGAGAGACAGTTCATCAGCATCATCCAGCCTTTGCCGATCATCTCGCGCCCGCCAATGATGGCTTCGAGCGGAACGAACACGTCCTTGCCCCAGTTCGGACCGTTCATGAAGGCTGCACCCAGCGGGAGGTGTCGACGGCCGATCTCGACGCCGGCGGTATCGGTGGGAATTAGCGCGAGGCTAATACCCAGTTCTTCCTCGTCACCGAGCAGGTGCTCAGGGTCATAGGTCTTGAATGCAACGCCAAGCAGCGTGGCGACCGGGCCAAGGGTGATGTAGCGCTTCTCCCAGTTCAGGCGCAGGCCGATCACCTCTTCGCCTTGCCACTGGCCTCGGCAGATGACGCCGCTGTCGTTCATCGCGCCCGCGTCCGAGCCGGCATAGGGGCCCGTCAGGGCAAAGCAGGGGATATCCGTGCCATTGGCCAGGCGCGGTAGGTAGTGGTTGCGTTGCTCATCCGTGCCGTAATGCATCAGCAGCTCGGCCGGGCCGAGCGAGTTCGGCACCATCACGGTGGTGGCGAGGTCGCCGCTGCGGGTGGCGAGCTTCATCACGATTTGAGAATGGGCATAGGCTGAAAAACCTTTGCCGCCGTATTCCTTGGGGATGATCAACGCGAAGAAACCTTCGGCTTTGATGTAGTCCCAAGCCTGCTGCGGCAGGTCCATGCGCTGACCGACCTGCCAGTCGCTGACCATCGCGCAGAGCGTCTCGGTCGGCCCGTCGATGAAGGCTTGCTCTTCCTCGGTCAGGGTTGCTTTCGGGTAGCCGAGCAGCACGTCCCAATCCGGTTTGCCGCTGAATAGCTGGCCATCCCACCACACTGTCCCGGCATCGATGGCATCGCGCTCGGTGTCTGAGATTGGCGGCAGTACCTTCTTGAACCAGTCGAACATCGGCCCGCTGAAATATTTGATGCGCAGATCCGCGACCAGCAATGGGATCGCAACAGCAATAAGCAGGACCCAGAGGACGATCATCAGCAGTGCTGGTGTTTCCTCTGCGGCGCCCATAAGCACCAGGTAGGCCGCAACGATGGCTAGCGCGGGTACGGGCGATACGCGCAAATGAGCAATCACGGCGATGCCGAGCAGTAAGACAAGCAGCCAGAGCAGGGTCATGTGGTTCTCCTTGTAGAGCGATTGGCGTCCTACCGGAGCATAGGCTTATGCAGAGAGCAGCGTAGTGGGGCAGGTTGCCACTGTAGTCTCGATAATGACCGGAACTCAGTGGGTGAGTTCGGAAATGACCGAGTGTTAGTGATACGTTGTGTTTCGCTGCTAGCGCTACGCTGGCGTTAAAGAAATCGATTAGACAGCAGCGTTGCAAATGCGCCATCGCGCCCTTACTTAGTCTGAATGTCTCTGTGTTGTGTGCGGGCTTATATGACTACTGCGCTATCCATCCGGCAGTTGACCAAGGTTTACGGAAACGGCTTCGAGGCTCTTAAGGGTATCGACCTGGACGTGGCCGAAGGCGATTTCTTTGCGTTGCTGGGCCCAAACGGCGCTGGCAAATCCACCACGATCGGTATCCTCTCGACGCTGGTGAACAAGACGGCCGGCACGGTCAACGTGTTCGGTCATGATCTTGATCGTGACCCGTCAGGGCTCAAGCGGTGCCTCGGGGTTGTGCCGCAGGAATTCAACTTCAATCAATTCGAGAAGGCCTTCGACATTCTGGTCACCCAGGCTGGGTATTACGGCATACCGGCGAAGATCGCCAAGGAGCGCGCCGAGCAATATCTCAATCAGCTGGGCCTGTGGGACAAGCGCGACGTCTCCTCACGCATGCTGTCCGGCGGCATGAAGCGACGACTGATGATTGCCCGTGCGCTGATCCATCGCCCCCGACTCCTGATCCTCGACGAGCCCACCGCAGGCGTCGATATCGAGCTTCGCCGGTCGATGTGGTCGTTCCTGACCGAGCTCAATCGCGAAGGCATCACCATCATCCTTACGACGCACTATCTGGAAGAGGCCGAACAGCTATGCCGTAACATTGGCATCATCGACCACGGGCAGATCGTCAAGAACACCAGCATGCGTGAGCTGCTCAAGCAATTGCATGTCGAGACTTTCCTGCTTGATCTGAAAGAGTCACAGCTGGTGCCACCGGAGCTTGGTGGCTATCCGGCGCGGTTGGTAGATCACCATACGCTTGAGGTTCAGATAGAAAAGAGCCAGGGCGTGACTGATCTGTTTCGAATGCTGTCGGCTCAGGGCATCGAGGTGGTGAGTCTGCGCAACAAGACCAACCGGCTTGAGGAGCTGTTCGTTTCGATGGTGGAAAACAATTTGCCCAGGGGGACCAAATGAACGCGGAATTTCGGCCCAATCTGGTTGCCCTGCAAACGATCGTTCACCGAGAAATACGCCGCTACACGCGTATATGGCCGCAGACACTGCTCCCGCCGGCGATCACCATGGTGTTGTACTTCGTCATCTTTGGAAATCTGATCGGCTCTCGCATCGGTGAGATGGGTGGCTTCAGCTACATGGAGTACATCGTGCCTGGCCTGATCATGATGTCGGTGATCACCAACTCCTACAGCAACGTGGTTTCCAGTTTCTTCAGCAGCAAATTCCAGCGTTCGATTGAGGAGTTACTGGTTTCGCCGGTGTCGCCGCATGTCATTCTGATCGGATTCGCACTGGGGGGCATCACCCGCGGGCTGGCTGTGGCGCTGATCGTGACGCTGCTGTCGATGTTCTTCACCGATCTGCAGGTGCATCATCTGGGGATCACGCTGCTGGTGATTACGTTGACCTCGACCATCTTTGCGCTCGGCGGGTTCATCAACGCAGTATTTGCGCGTAATTTCGACGACATCTCGATCATCCCCACCTTCGTGTTGACGCCGCTGACGTATCTGGGTGGCGTGTTTTATTCGATCAATCTGCTGTCGCCGTTCTGGCAGACGCTCTCGCTTGCCAACCCTATCCTGCATATGGTCAATGCGTTCCGTTACGGCATTCTGGGCGTCTCGGACATCCGTATCGGTATCGCCATCAGTTTCATGGCGGTGGCGGCAGTACTGATGTACCTGTGGTGCATCCATTTGCTCAAAAGCGGACGGGGGATGCGCCAGTAGCCATCGCATCGCTCGTATGGGGCAGCAAGTTATTGCGCCGAGCTGAGCAAGAGGCGGCAAGGGCGCGATGATAAGCAGCGCGGGAACCGCTACACTAGCGGTCATTTTTCGTACAGGTTCCCGCCATGCAACACCCTGCCGAACTGTCACCGCTGGGCAAATCCAGTGCATACGTCGCGACCTATAGCCCTGAGCAGCTCTTTCCCATTTCCCGAGCGGCTAAGTGGGCCGAACTCGGTTTGACCGCTGAGACGTTGCCCTATAACGGTGTGGATATCTGGAATTGCTACGAGCTGTCCTGGTTGCTGCCGTCCGGCAAGCCGGTGGTGGCCATCGGTGAATTCAGCATCCCGGCCGATTCACCGAATATCATCGAGTCCAAGTCCTTCAAGCTCTATCTGAACTCGCTCAACCAGTCGGTATTCGAGAGCCGCGATTCGCTCGTGGAGGTGATGACGCGGGACCTGTCGGCAGTGGCGGGCAAGCCCGTCGGTGTCCGCTTGAGGTCACTGGAAGACGTGGCTGCCGAGGGGGTTGCAGCGTTAGCCGGACATTGCATCGATGGTCTGGACATCGCTGTTGAAATCTATGATTCGCCTCGCCCCGATCTGCTGCGCTGTGACCCTGCGCGTCAGGCCGAGGAGCGTGTGTACAGCCATTTGCTGAAATCCAACTGCCCCGTTACCGGGCAACCAGACTGGGGCACAGTGGTAATCGAATACAGGGGCGCCGCGCTTGATCACGGAAGCCTGCTTGCCTATCTGGTGAGTTTTCGCCAGCACGCGGACTTCCATGAACAGTGCGTGGAGCGGATCTTCCTCGACTTGCAGCGCTTGCTGACGCCGGAACGGCTGAGCGTCTATGCTCGCTACGTGCGCCGCGGTGGCCTGGATATCAATCCTTATCGCAGCACTGACAGTGTCTTGCCGAGCAATGGCCGGCTGGTTCGTCAGTAAGCGGCAGCTGAATGCGGCGAGCGTGGATGATTCCACGCTCTCGTCTCAGGTTTTGTTCAGATACCCATGTTCGCCAGTGTTTGCATGATGTTTCGAAGCGTCATCGCCATATTAGGATGGCTGACCTCGAAACGCTCGACCGCCAGGTTAACCCCGTCGACCAGCGAGTCGTTCTGGTCGACTATGCCCTGGTTGGCCAGGCGAAGCTCGATATCCTGAGCAATCAGCTGCAACGATGCGCGCTCTTCGTTCGTCAGCGGAGCATCCGACGCTAGTTGACTACGCAGCTCTGCCAGCTGTGACTGCAGGTCATGTTCCGACATATTTCGTCCCTCTGTGATTGTTTCTGGGATCTGTTCCGCCAAAGCGTCATGGATTCAGGTTAAGCCAGCGGTCCAGGCTTGTCGTCCGTTTGATTGGATCGAGCACAGTGAAGTTCGCCGTTGCCGCTCCGCATGTCTGCCAGCTGCCGGAAATGGTCCCATTGGATTTATACTGCTGCGCTTTGGTGGGTAGCCACCCCACATATGAGAAGGAGAGGCCTGCGATGGGATTGATCAGCAAGGTTTGGGTCCGGGATTTCACTACTGTCTTCGTCGTCGTGCTGTCGATGTTCGGTGCTTCATCGTTGCAGGCTGGCGAGGAGGACCCATGGGAAGGCATCAACCGCGTGATTTTCAACTTCAACGACAAAGTTGATACCTACACCCTCAAGCCGCTTGCTCAGGGCTATCAGACAATCACGCCGACCTTTCTCGAAGACGGTATCGGCAACGTATTCAGCAACCTCGGCGACGTCGTTGTGCTGACCAACGACCTGCTGCAGGGCAAGGTCCGCGACGCTGGTATCGATACCAGTCGCATCCTGTTCAACAGTACGTTTGGGCTGCTGGGATTCTTCGACGTCGCGACCCGTATGGGCTTGCAGAAGAATGATGAAGATTTCGGCCAGACGCTGGGGGTATGGGGTTTAGGTAGCGGGCCCTACGTCGTGTTGCCGCTGCTGGGGCCGAGCACCGTGCGCGATACGGCAGGGCGTGTATCGGATTCGCTGCTGCAGCCCTATCCCTATATGGATCATGTGCCGACACGCAACGTGACCCGGGCCATCGATGTGGTCGATACGCGCGCAGAGCTCCTCTCCGCCGAAAGAATGGTCACAGGCGACCGATACATCTTCATTCGTAACGCTTATTTGCAGAATCGCGAATTCAGAACTCGCGATGGCCAGGTCGAAGACGATTTCTGATGAATCCGGTCCGCGCTGGCTTGGCCAGGGCGGACCATAGAGGCATCTAGGCGGTCTGCGATACGCTGTCTTACAACTTGGCGATGCTCAGCTCATCGATAAGATGGCCAGGCCCAGGCTTTGCTGGCCATCGCTGTGGACGCCGACACGCACGACCTCTGCTTCTGCATTCAACCCCTTCAGCTCGCTGTGCTCAGAGGGAATATGCACGCTTACCTTATCGCCCATCTGAAGGTGGGTTGCCGCAACTACCTGCATGCCTGTGCTGGAAAGATCCAGGCACGTGGCTTCGTACCGCTGATCGCCCTGCGTCAGGGTGATTACGGTCTCGATCTGCATGCGAATGAAGTCGCGTTTCTCGCTGTAGTCTCTATCTCGCAGGGTCATGATTTCGTCCTCTGGGTTCAGGTTTCGCCAGTGCTTATAGCGCCCGTTAATTCAGCCTGTAAAGTACAGACGGAGCGGTAGCGCCTGGCTTGAAACACGGATCGTATGGGAGTACCGTCTGCGCCTTGAAAAGATCCCATGCCCGGCGCTTTCGCTGGGCCGATGCTTTCGCCAATCATCCTGGCGATACCGCCTGGTAGGAACATGCACAACCCAAGCGCGACGCTGCTGATCATAGATGACGACGATGTGGTACGAGCCAGCCTGGCTGCCTATCTGGATGACAGTGGTTTCAAGGTGTTGCAGGCGCCTAACGGGCCGCGGGGCGTAGAGCTGTTCGATACGGAACATCCCGACCTGGTGATTTGCGACCTGCGCATGCCTCAGATGGATGGCCTGGAGCTGATCCGGCTGATCAGCGAGCGCCAGGCTGACCTTCCGGTAATTGTGGTCTCCGGGGCCGGCGTGATGAGCGATGCTGTCGAAGCACTGCGGTTGGGTGCAGCGGACTATCTGATCAAGCCCCTCGAAGACCTGGCGATGCTCGAGCACTCTGTTCGTCGAGCCCTCGACCGTTCACGCTTGCGTCTCGAGAACCGGCGCTACCGTGAACAGCTGGAAACGGCCAACCGCGACCTTCAGGCGAGTTTGCATCTGCTTCAAGAGGATCAGGATGCGGGCCGCCAGGTGCAGATGAACATGCTGCCGGTTACACCCTGCAGTCTCGACGAATTTCAATTCGCCCATCAGATCATCCCGTCGCTCTACCTTTCCGGCGACTTCGTCGATTATTTTCGCGTTGACGAGCATCGTATCGGCTTTTATCTGGCGGACGTTTCCGGTCACGGTGCCTCTTCGGCCTTCGTCACTGTCCTGCTGAAATTCATGACTACGCGTTTGCTGTACGAATCGCGGCGGGGCGGAGCGCTACGGGCCTTCAAACCTTCCGAGGTGCTCGATCATATCAATCGCGGGCTCATCAACTGCAAGTTGGGTAAGCACGTCACCATGCTTGGTGGCGTGATCGATCAGGAGCGCAACGTCCTGCACTACAGCATCGGCGGGCACCTTCCGATGCCCGTGCTGTTCAGCGGCGACAGTGCGAAATATCTCGAGGGAAAAGGCCTGCCTGTTGGTCTGTTCGTTGAAGCCACCTACGATAATTACGAGATCGAGCTACCCGATTCTTTCAGCCTGACGTTGTTGTCCGATGGCATTTTGGACCTTTTGCCTGGCGAAGCCCTCAAAGAAAAAGAGGCCGGGCTTCCTGGGTTGATTTGCGACGCCGGCGGTACGCTGGCGGGGCTGCAGCAGGTGCTGGGCCTGGCTGATCTGGAGGATATGCCCGATGACATCGCGTTGCTGGTATTAAGCAGGAACCTTGCATGAGCACTGGTAAAATCCAGTTTGCTGAGCAGAACGGTACGTTCGTTCTCAAGTTCGTCGGCGAGATTCGGCTGACGCTTTGCTCAGCGCTGGACGCCACGATCGAGAAAATTTTTTCTTCGCTGAATTTCTCTTCGATCGTTATCGACCTTACCGAAAGCCGTAGCATCGACAGCACGACGCTGGGCCTGCTTGCGAAGCTTTCGATCCTCTCCCGGCAGAAAGTCGGCATGCTCCCGACACTGGTCACGACCCATGCCGACATCACCCGCTTGCTGCAATCGATGGGCTTCGATCAGGTCTTCAACATCGTCGATCAGCCGCTGCCGTCTCCGGAACAGTTGGCCGATCTGCCAAGCCAGGACCAGTCCGAGGACATCGTGAAGAGCAAAGTGCTTGAGGCTCACCGTATCCTGATGAGCCTCAATGAATCCAACCGCGAGGCGTTTCGTGACCTCGTGACCGCCCTGGAGCGGTCCTGAATCAAAGCTTGGTAGGCAGTAACGCTTCGAGCTTTTCCTGATCCCGCGCAAATTGGCGAATGCCCTCGGCAAGCTTCTCGGTCGCCATTGGATCTTCGTTCAATCCCCAGCGGAAGCTGCCTTCATCCATGCTGATACGCGGTTCGGACGCACGGCCAGGTGACAGCTTGCGTTCCAGCGTGCCTTCTTCCTGTGCCAGTTGGCTGAGCAGCTCGGGGCTGATGGTTAGGCGATCGCAACCTGCCAACGCTTCGATCTGACCGGCGTTGCGGAAGCTTGCGCCCATCACGACTGTCTCGTAGCCGTGCGCCTTGTAGTAATCATAAATTCGGCTGACCGACTGGACGCCCGGATCGTCTTCGCCGACATAGTCACGGCCTTCGGCCTTTTTGTACCAGTCGTAGATACGACCGACGAAAGGTGATATCAGAAACACCCCAGCTTCAGCGCAAGCGACGGCTTGAGTAAAGGAAAATAGCAGTGTCAGGTTGGTCTGAATTCCTGATTTTTCCAGCTGCTCAGCGGCACGAATGCCTTCCCAGGTGGACGCAAGCTTGATCAGCACGCGGTCACGAGACACACCGGCCTGCTCGTACAGGCCGATCAGGCGTTCGCCGCGCTGAACCATGGCCTGGGTGTCGAATGACAGCCTCGCATCGACCTCCGTGGAGATTCGTCCCGGTATCAGCTTGAGCACTTCCTGGCCTACCGCGACTGCGAAGAGATCACAGCCAAGGCCGATGTCGCCCTCGCAGCGGGACATGGCCGCTTTCAGATGCTCGGCGTAGCGTGGCAGGGCGGCAGCCTTGAGCAGAAGGGAAGGGTTTGTGGTTGCATCAACCGGCTG
Organism: Stutzerimonas stutzeri; assembly: GCF_051028275.1. GTDB lineage: Bacteria > Pseudomonadota > Gammaproteobacteria > Pseudomonadales > Pseudomonadaceae > Stutzerimonas > Stutzerimonas stutzeri_AS. Next base: position 2,660,556 of record NZ_CP069269.1, on the reverse strand, counting down.
GAGGCGGGCGATGGCATCGAGATCGCCGGTGTCGGCAACTACGGTGGTGAATTGCTTGAGTTGTTCCAACTTTGACGTCATAGGGCGCTCTTCCTTTGGTTGGCATGGCTTGGACCCAAGCCCATCGCACCGTTCGCGTTTCGGATGGTCCGGTGGGGCTGCTGTTGGATCGAAAATGACACCGGGTGTTCCAAAGCACTATATCAGTGCCCTTCGAGCAGGTCCGTCGCTTGATCAAGAAGTACCAGCGGCGCCTCTGTTTTGTGCACGTCGACGGACAGCAATTGGCGAAACCGCCTTGCCCCAGGGAAGCCCTGGCCCAATCCCAGAACGTGGCGGGTCACATGATGCATCGAGCCGCCGCTGGCGAGGTGCGCTTCGATATAGGGCCGCATTCGTCGGAGCGCGTCGGCGCGGCTGATGCAGGGCTCCTCGCTGCCAAACAGCCTGGCATCGACCTGAGAGAGCAGATAAGGGTTATGGTAAGCCTCGCGGCCTAGCATGACGCCATCGAAGCGCGACAGGTGGGCTTCGCATTCGGCCAGCGTCTTGATTCCGCCGTTGAGGATGATTTCCAGATCCGGAAAGTCGGTTTTCAATTTTTCCGCAACGTCATAGCGAAGCGGCGGAATCTCGCGGTTCTCTTTAGGAGAAAGCCCTTCCAGTATCGCGATACGGGCATGCACGGTGAAACTTCTGCAGCCGGCCTCTTTGACGTGCCCAACGAAATCGCAAAGCTCGCCATAGCTGTCGCGCCCGTTGATGCCGATGCGGTGCTTAACGGTGACATCAATTCCGACTGCGTCGCGCATCGCTTGCACGCAATCCGCCACCAGTGCCGGGTGGCCCATGAGGCAGGCACCGATCATGTTGTTCTGTACCCGGTCGCTGGGGCAGCCAACGTTGAGGTTGACCTCATCATATCCTGCTGCTTCGGCCATCTTGGCGCACGCGGCAAGATCACTCGGTACGCTGCCTCCTAGCTGCAATGCCAGCGGATGTTCCGCCGCATCATGCCGCAGGAACCGCTCGGCATCGCCGTTGATCAGGGCGCCGGTAGTGACCATCTCGGTGTAGAGCAGAGCGTGCCGAGAGAGCTGACGTAGGAAGTACCGACAGTGCCTGTCTGTCCAATCCATCATGGGGGCAACGGAAAACCTTCGGGATAATATCGAGCGTTCGGTGGCTGGGTTGGAGCTTGGGTTCATGGCATTCCGGCTTTCGATAACAGGTGCTTTGCTGATGGCTTGGTACGCTTGTCTCAATGGGTCATTTCGACGTGGCACTGGCAAGGGGACTTAGCTGGCAAGATGCGTAACGAGACACCGTAACGGTTGTTGCCCCGTTTGCTTCAGTAAAAGGCGGCAAGTTTATCAGTACGGTTGGTACTTCGCGTGCCAGGGTTCGAAGAGCTCCGGGGTTCGGGTCTGCGGCGCTCGCGGTGGCGGCGGTAGGTATGCTGATAGGGATGGTCTGATAAGTGTCAGCAATCGCAGGGCTTGGGCTGTTATCAGCCCAAGCCCTGCGAGAAGTTGACCGATTCCGGCCCTTGCTGATGCTCAGGGCTCTCCTGTACCGCCGGTTGCACCATAGACCTGGCCGGTTATATAGCTGGCTGCCGTCGAGGCAAGCAAGACGTAAACGGGCGCCAGCTCCACAGGCTGGCCGGGTCGCCCAATTGGGGTGCTGCTGCCGAAGCTTTTGAGGTTCTCCATCGTCTGGCCGCCGCAAACCTGCAATGGCGTCCAGAACGGGCCAGGCGCCACGGCATTGACCCGTATGCCTTTGTCGATGAGCTGCTTGGCCAGGCATTTACTGAAGTTGACGATGGCAGCTTTGGTCATCGAGTAGTCGAGCAGATTAGGCGGAGGATCGTAGGTCGTCACCGAGGAGGTGTTGATGATTGAGGAGCCGGCTGGCATGTGTGGTATGGCAGCTTTGGTGATCCAGAACATCGCGTACAGGTTCGTTTTTAGCGTCCAGTCGAACTCGTCGGTGGTGATGTCCAGTATCGATTGCTCACTGTTTTGCCGCGCCGCGTTGTTGACCAGAATGTCGAGTCCTCCTAGCTCTTCTACAGCCTGCTCCACCAGCCGCTTGCAAAAGGCTTCGTCGCGGATATCGCCAGGCAGCGCCACTGCATTGCGTCCGGCTTCGCGAATAAGCCTCACCACATCCTGAGCATCGGGTTCTTCATCGGGCAGATAACCAATCGCGACGTCTGCGCCTTCACGTGCATAGGCTATCGCCGCGGCACGACCAATGCCCGAGTCACCACCGGTTATCAGTGCCTTGCGGCCAGCCAAGCGGTTAGTGCCGTGATAGCTGGACTCGCCGTGGTCGGGTTGTGGTTCCATCTTTTGGGCCAGCCCTGGCCATGGCTGTGGTTGCGCCGGAAAGGGGGGTTGAGGATAGATCTTTTTCGGCGAGCGCAGCGGGTCAGGCGGCGGCGTGGTCGATGTGGACGCTGTGCTGGCGGTCTGGCCCAGGGCTGAGGCTGTCGCGCCGACTGCTACGGTTGCGGCGGCGCCTTGAATGAGTCTGCGGCGTGAAAGGGGATGGTCATCGGAATGCATGGCTACTCCTTCGGGGCTATGCAGCACCTCGCGGTCCGTTGCTTGATGTCGCAATGGATTCGGCCCATTCATACCGTTGGCGGGCTTCGTAAAGTGTTTTTATAGATGCGCCAACGCTGGTGCCGTTCATCGACGGTGATAGTCGGTATCTAGGTAGCGAGCGGTCTATCGGTCGCTCTGACCCTGCTGCCCGACTGGCGGATGCGCACTATCGAGCGCTGGACGGCTCGAAGCTGTAGGTCAATTGACGACTGTAGCGAGGTGAAACATGCGAGATGAAATGCTAGAAACGCACATTAACATCGGCCAATTGTTAGCCGCGAACGATGCGAGCAGCGGGCAAGCCCTTCCGGGAGACCCAGAGGGCGCCACAATCAATGATGCGCCCATGTCCGATCCGGATGTGACGGATGCCGGCGATGACGACATCGATATGTTCGAAGACGACCCAACCATCCCTACCGAGTGACGAAACGACAACCCGTGCGCTGGGCCGGATCAAGCGTGTTCGACAGGCCAAAAAAAAAACCGCAGTCGCGCTGGGCTGACTGCGGTTCGGGTCAAGCCGATGGTGGCTTGAGCGTTACGCTGTTATCGGTTGAATGCGGCACCGGTACCGATGACGCTAGCCGATGGCAGCAGCTGGCTGATGAAGCGATTCCAGCGGGTGATACCAGCCGGCCCAACGAACACAACGTCCTGCGGTTGTAGCGGGAAATGTTGAGCGAGGGCGAATGCTGCCGGAGACTCGGCGTTCAGCTGGAATACAGTGGCCTTCTCGGTAGCGATATTTTGTGCGCCACGAATGACGTATACAGCCTCGCCGTCAGCCGTGTCCTGACGAATGCCGCCTGCGGTGCCGATGGCGTCCATCAAGTTCAGGCTGGTTGCCTTGAATGTCATTGCTTGCGGCTGAACGACCTCACCCAGTACGTAGATCTTTTTCTGATCGTTGTATGGCAGGTGAAGCTGGTCGCCGTCCTTGAGGTAGACCTGATGCAACCAGGAATCCGGGCGGTTCAGGTCGTCAAGGTCAATCATGTACTCACGGCCGTCGCGCTTGAGCATCAGACCAGAGAGGTCCGCGGTGTCTGTGTCGACACCGGCCTGGCCAATGACCTGCACGATTGTCATCGGTGCGGTGGTGACTTCCACTTCTCCAGCAGTGTTAAACGCGCCGGAGAGAACGATGCGCTGGCTACCGAAGCGCAGGAGGCTCACGTCAACCTGCGGGCTGTCGATGTAGTTGGCCAGCCGTCTGGAAATGTCAGAACGCAGCTGTTCAATTGTTTTGCCAGCGGCTTCGACATTTCCAATGTAGGGGTAGAAGAGGGTGCCATCGGGGCGTACCAGGCGACCGTTGGCGTCCAGCTGTTGTTGCGGACCCGACGGAGCGGTCAATTCGGGGTGGTCCCAGACGGTGATGTAGAGCAGGTCGTTAGCGCCAATTCGATAAGTTTCAGGCTTGAAGTTCAGCAGCTCTTGTTTGCTGGAAGTGCCTTTGTCGGACGATAGCTCGCCCTTGAGCATGTCAGGCGTGATACGCATCAGCTGGACTGTACCGTCTTCGACTTCTGCGCCGTCCTTGAACTGGTCGGGGTCCAGATGCTGACCGGGTGCGAAAACGCATCCCTGCAGTACCAAAACGGAAGAGAATGCGAGAGCAAATAAAGGTTTCATGATTTCTTCATCCTTGACGGAATAGTTGTTTTTACGAAGTGAAACTGCAATTCACTTTCTGCTGAAAGAGCAAACAAGCACCGATGCGTCAGCCCGATTGCTCACCAAGCTCATCCGAAGGTGCAACTGAACGCATCCAATCTTTCTGCTCCTCAATATCGCTACTGCGAGCCAGGAAGGACTACCTCCGCGACTCAATGTGAGACCGCTACCTGATGAGCCGCTGGATGGCTGTCGCTCGGTCTGCTTGAGAATCGTCCTCAAGCGGAAACAGACGCTGCATTACTCACAGTAGGCATAGACCGCTTCGTTTCTCGGCGGTTCACGACAAAGTGCATAATTGAAACGATGCTGTGAGAGGAATGCGACGCAGGATAAAACGACCCAGGACAGTGCAGATCATAGGTTTAACTGCCCGCTCTGGCTGCCTCGAACTGGCGCCCTGTCCACCACTGGTACACAGGTTGACCAGCGGTTGTGCTGTGGTCTCGACAAAGTTATTCGCGGACTTCAGCGGGCTGTTCGATCATCCAGCGCAGGGTGTCCTTCAGTTCGATTCGAGGCATGTCGCCAATGAGCGAATCCAGCTTGGCTCGGTTGCCAAACAGGTTCTTCACGTCTGCGCTGCGTACAAAGGCTGGGTTGACCCTGACTTCCATCTGGTGCCCTGAGATAGCGGCAGCCTGATCAAGCACGTACTCAAGCGTATAGGCAGAGCCCGAGCAGATATTGACGGTTTCGCCAATCGCTGTGGGCGTTTCGAGCAGGCGACGGTAGGCTTGGACAACCTGGCGAACATCGCAGAAGTCACGAGCAATGTCCAGATTACCGAGTTCGATCACGCTGGCTCGACGGCGCGTGTGCGAAACGATTTTGGGGATTAGAAATTGTTCAGCCTGGCCGACGCCGGTGTAATTGAAGGGGCGGGTAATAATCAACGGCAAGCGGCCTTGGTACAACTTAGCCAAGAATTCCATCGCGGCTTTGCTGACCGCGTAATCGTTCGCTGGCGCAAAAGGCGACAACTCATCCAGCACACCCTCGGTAGCGTTGCCGTAGACATTCGCGCTACTGGCCAGCAGGACGCCTTCGAGCTCAATTGCGGTGGCTCGTAGCGCTTCAAGGAGGTGCCGTGTACCTAGCAGGTTGGCCGTGTATATTGCATCCGCATCGATATGAGCCACAAACGAAACGGCCGCCAAGTGCACGACGTAGGTTGGCCGTATCTCTGTGAGGATTGTCCGCAGCATCTCGGTGTCGTTCAGCGAGCAGCAATGGATAGCTGATACAGCTGCCGGCAGTTCGCCGACCGGCTGACGGTAGCTGAGGCCATGGACCTCGTAGCCACAGGCTGCGAATTCTTCGGCCATATAGCGGCCTGTGAACCCGGTGACGCCGGTAATCAGCACTTTACGCATGGTCTTCCCGATAGGATGAGTTCCAATTTCAACGACGATAATCACCTTGTATAGGCATGGGATATTGCGCCCCGGTTACGGCCGTCGTCGCACTGGGTTGGCCTAGGAGCAATACGACCGTACGCCGCTGGCATTACCAACTGGCCGCTAGGGTGACGCACCGGCTAGACAGGAGCTGGGTCGGTTACGCAAATGAGGTAACCGGTACAGCCATCTATATGGTGCGTTACCCGTAGCCAGTTATCGCACTTAGAAGGAAAAGCCCTGCTGATTGCGGCGCATGTCGGCGTCCACCATCATCCGGCACAGTTGTTCCAGCGATGTTTTGGGTTCCCAACCCAGCACGTCCTTGGCCTTTTGCGGGTCGCCGATCAGGAGGTCGACTTCCGCCGGGCGATAGTATTTTGGGTTGACCCGCATGACGACTTTGCCGGTTGCACAGTCTATTGCCTGCTCCTGTTCGCCGGAGCCTTCCCATTTCAGCTCGGTATCAACAGCCTTGAATGCCAACGTCACGAAGTCACGTACTGTCTCCGTGCGGTTGGTCGCCAACACGAACACGTCGGGCTCGTCCGCCTGCAGCATGCGCCACATACCTTCGACATATTCCTTGGCGAAGCCCCAATCTCGTTTCGCGTCGATGTTGCCCAGCTCCAGGACGTCAAGCTGACCCAATTTGATTTTGGCTACCGAGTCGGTGATCTTGCGGGTTACGAATTCACGGCCACGTAGCGGCGATTCGTGGTTGAAGAGGATGCCGCTGCAGCCGAAGATGTCGTAGGACTCACGGTAATTGATGGTCATCCAGTGTGCATACAGTTTGGCAACACCGTAGGGGCTACGAGGATAAAAGGGTGTGGTTTCGGCTTGCGGGATAGCCTGGACCTTGCCAAACATCTCCGAGGTTGAGGCTTGATAGAAGCGGATCTTCGGGTTAACGATCCGGATGGCTTCCAGCAGATTCACTGCGCCTGCACCGGTGATGTCCAAGGTCGTCAGCGGCTGTTCGAAAGAAACCCCCACAAAGCTCTGCGCGGCCAGGTTGTAGACTTCGGTTGCGCCGGTGCTTTCCAAGAGACGGATGCTTGAAGAAAGGTCGGTCAGGTCATATTCAACGAGATGCAGGTTGGGATGTTTGTCGATACCCAGCTCTTCGATCCGCCAGAAGTTGACCGAACTGGTGCGACGGAACGTGCCGTAGACGGTGTAGCCTTTCTCCAGCAGCAGTTCCGCCAGATATGCGCCGTCTTGCCCTGTAATGCCCGTAATAATCGCTTTCATGTTCTTCCCTGTTTGAGGATATTTTTGCAAAAGTTGCGTTTACTTCGCTTGTGTCTGGCGAGTGCCGACATCCGCGGATATTTCTAATCTACAGATAGATCGCCTTTCACTTCGTCACGGTGATAGGCATTGATGTGGTTGGAACTTGTTGAATCATGACTCCTGTTTGGCAGGGCTGGCTTTTTGTCTGGCGCTTTTCTCTCTTAGAAAAGCAGGCACGATGTACAACGCATCAATCCAATAACGTTTGGCTAGTCTGCGAGGCTCCATGCACATGCGATGCAGCCATTCGAGCTTATATTCGCGCATCCACGTCGGGGCCCGCTTGATCGTTCCTGTCGCGAAGGAAATGGAAGCGCCGATACTGAATCCCATGCCTGTGCGTTCGGAAGGCTGAGTGGCTGCTGCTAGAACCTCCCCACGTGGTGTTCCCACGGCATAGAGAACGAGTTCGGATGGATGTTCCCGAACAAACTGCAGACACCGCTGCACTTCTTCTGGCTTCTTTATGAAGCCCATAGGCGGGTTGTAGTGATAAAGATTAATGCCTGGGTAAAGGGCTCGAAGTTTGTCGGCTTCGGTCTGTGCCGAGCCGATCAGAACGACACTCAAGCGGTCACTGTCCGCCCACTTGAGCAGGTCAAGCGTCAAGTCACTGCCAGGAATGGCTTCGTCCAGGTGGACGCCAAGCCGGCTGAGCAATGACAACAAGATTCGGCTGTCGCAGAGCCGCCAACGGGCTTTAGCGTAAGCGTCACGCAGCTGGTCATCGTGTTCCAACTGAACGAGGTGATCGACGTTCGGCGTCACCACAAACGAATAGGGTTGCTTGACGCCCTCGCGTATGCAGGACAATAACGTCTTCTTATTGCCAGAATAGAAGTCTATTCCGAACGCATTAGTATCACTCGACACTCATTGATACTCCCTTGAAAGCGCCCTTGATACCTGACCAGGCGAGGGTGGGATTTTTGTATTCCTTGATCGTCGTAACGGCCGACAGCAAGAACGCGGACGCAATCGCAAATGTCGGGCCATAGAAACGCTTGTTGAAGCGGGTGGCTGCGCGGTTGCGGTAATAGTGATAAAACGCGGAGCGGTTACCCAAACTCAGTGACCCATAGTGATATAACCGGCTTTCGGGGATCACCTTCGTCGAAACACCGAAGCGTTTCGCACGGTATTGCCAATCCACTTCCTCGAAATACATGAAGTATTCTTCGTCCATCAGACCGATTTCCTCAGTCAGAGCGGCCGAAAAGGCCAAGCTGCAACCCATGATGTAATCCGGCACATGCTCTGGGTTCTGCTGCTGAGAAGCTTCTATGCTCTGGTCTTTCCCAAGTAAACGAGCCTTGCCCAGGATCGGGTAAAGCTTCCCACCGCCGTAGCACTCCAGACGACCAGTGTCAGCGCTTAGTACGAGCGAGCCGACGAATTGGCGATCGTTACGCTGCAGCGCTTCCAGTAGGGGGGAGAAGGCATCGCTGTCAACATAGGTATCGTTATTGATCACCCAGAAATACTTGGGATTCAGATGTTCCATTGCCCAGCGCAACCCGTAATTGTTGCCACCGGCATAACCGCTGTTGTCGGGGTTACATAATAGGGTCACGTTTGAACAGGCTTTTTCATCCAACCAGTTTTGAAGGGCGAGGGCGGAGCCGTCCCTTGAATCATTGTCGATGATGACGATATGGCCAATCGTCGCGCAATGTTTCAACAAGCTCTCTGCGCAGCTGATAGTTTCAGTAGCAGCCTTGTAGTTGAGAATAAGTGCGACGTTCATGTACTCGTTCCTTGCTGCGGAGATGGCGGGCCCGTAGAGCGTGTAAGACGAAAAGCATGCAGATTACTGGTTGGGTATATTCAAAAAGTCCGTTGAGTGGCCATATCACAAAAAAGGCAAGCATTACCGGATAAACGAATTCCATGTCGCTATTGATGCTACGAGCGATGCGCAGGTAGACGAATAGCGTCAGCGGGACCAGTAGGAATGTTAGAAAACCAAAGCGAAACAGTGTGCCAATAATGCCGATGTCGGAAAGGAAGAAGTGCTCACCGAAATAGGGGATGAAGCCGTCTTGCCACATCAGTGATAAGGATCCGCTGGGTAGCCAGCTCACCAAATTCAAATGACTGAAGACAGATGCAATCGTATGTGGCCGAACACCATCCTCCACATCGCCGTCCAGACTGCTCTCGTAGAACTCGACGTTCAACCCCAGGATTTCCAGCAATTCGGGATAGAAGTAGAGCGGAGACAGAAGGACGCAAAGAGAGGCTGCCCAAACAACGGCCTTGGCTCTTAGTGAAAACAGCGTGAACGCCAAGCATAGGACAATGAGCTGGCGGGTTTGCGTTGCGAATACCAAGGTCAGCAGGAGTACTGCTGCTATAACGAGATACACATTTCGCTGGCGTCGCTCACCATTGATAGGTGACTTCCCTTTTGCCCATATCTGGATGCTGTAGAAATAGGCAAAACAGATCAGGAAAGGCCCGATTGAGGAGCGATCCGGGCGATCCCATGACGTTTGCTCTTCACGTAGATCCGGGAGCAGTCCGAACTTGAAGCACCAGGATAAGAAGACGGCCGTAAGTGCGGCATAGATGAGCGCATGTTCAAACTGGCGAGTGCTGATGTGCTTGGCAAGCAAAAGCAGCGGTACAAACCCAAACGTAAACAGGATTCTCCGCTCTTCGATCAGACCGTAGGTTATGGGTTGGCCAAACGTGAAATAGGAAAAAATGGCTGGCAGAACAGTGAAGACGACTACGCTGTAAAACGCGTAATACATCAGAATACGAAATTCCCTCGATGCGTCTTCAGTGCTTGAAAGAATCAGCAGAACTGCAAACCCAAGGCAAACGGCAAGATAGGCTTCATTGAGGAATTTGAAACCAATCGGGTTGTGCGTGCTGTCGCCGAATACGGAAAAGTGCAAGATGATCGCTAGCACGGTCAACGGCAAAAAAAAGAATCTTGAGCTTATGTTTGTCATTCACCTGGGTCCTTCGGTGCTTTTCCATTCCAGTGCCACTGAGCCGCCACAAACTCAAGCTTTTCTACAGCATCACCACGTTGGTTAATGCTCTGCGCGTCGTCGCTCTACTTATCGCTGAAGTCAGCGCGTCGTCTCACGACGTAACCAGTCACATTCGACGGTGCTGAGCTGTCTGAGTTCCGCTCGCATTAAGCCGTTCGACGTGAAGGTCTAGGTTGGACAAGCGAGTCGCGGCAGGGTTGCGTTCATTGTTGGGCTTTGGCAAAACTTTCTGAACAGCCTCACACCCTGCTGTTGGCTATCGATCACTGCATGTCCGCTCAATCAGAGGTAGGACCGAACTCCGTGCAGCTGTTGGAAATGTGTTTCTGCATCACGTTCATTTGCGGTCTGTCTTTGCCGTCAACAGGTTCGACCGCTAGAACATATTTCCCCCAACCCGGCCCGCCTGCCCAATAAGCGCTCGGAATGCAGTTTTCGTTGAGGTAGCCGAGCAGGTTATCCATAGCGATCAGCATCGACTCGGAGTGACCGGGGACACCGTACTCGCCCAGGAAGCCCTTCAGGTTGTTTTCCTTCAACCACTCGACGAACGGCCGAGCCCGCTCCACGCCCAACATCGGGTCAACCTTTTCATCTTTCGCGTAGCGACCCGAAAAGTCCTTGTCCAAGTAAAGGTGACCTTCGTAAACGAGTTTGTCGGCCGGGTCTTCGATCAGAAAATCCTCGTTGACCTTGCGCCAATGGAACGTGCTGGCCCAACGGTCACCTTCGACAAATATCAAGGTTTCCATATCGACCTGGCGGATAGCGTCGACTGCCGCTTGCGCAGCGGCCGGCCACAGCCCTTTGGTGGAGTGGGGCTCGTTCATGATGTCGTAGCCGAAAAGCGCGGGATGGTCTTTGAATTCCGATGCAAGCTTGCGCCAGACGTTTGCGTAGGCTTCGTAAGGAACGGCAGCGGAGCCAATCAGCTTGCCCTTGTACCGGGCATAGTTGTGCATATCCAAAATGACTTTCTGGTCGTATTCGGCCGCGAAGTCGAGGGTTCGTTTGAGGAGCCGCATCTGGTCAAAGTTAACGCCTTTATAAAGGTCATGTTGCAGGCGCTCCCAGATGAATGGAAAACGTATCAACCTGATGTTCTTGCTTGCGTAATACTCAAAGTAACGTTTATCTGGGTAGAAATAGTTAGTGCCGACTTTCCCAGGCGTTATATGGGGAGCGAAGTTGGCCCCCGACATGTTGATCCCGATAAGATCAATGCCGGTTTTCTTTTCGTCAGGCTGAGCATGTGCAAGCGATACACATCCTGCAAGCATTAGCCCCGCGAGCAATTTTGCGAAGCCAAACAGCGAAGGGTAATAGTGATTTTCCATGGTCACAGATAGCTCCAGTAGCCTTTTCGCTCAGGGCGTGTAGAGTTCCAGTCGAGGTGCGATCCGTTCTCCAAAAAGGAGAACGGATCGGGAGGGGCAGGGTGGAGACGATTGCAGCCGAGCTTACGAAGCGATATTAGATATCTCGGCTCGCGTTACTTGCTTTGATACTCGTACTGGTAATAACCGTATTCACTGTAGGTAGAGGCCTTACGGACCACAGCGTTGAATATCACGCCCTTAACCAAGATGCCGTTTTGCTCAAGTCGGCGCTTGGCAAACTCGATTTCCTTGACGCCGTTGAGGCCGTAGCGCGTGACCATCAGCGTGGTGCCGGCTTGGCTGCCAACCAGTGCGGCGTCGGTTACGGCCAGGATTGGCGGAGTGTCGAAGATCACCAGGTCGTACATGCTGCTGATCTCCTTGACGAAGCGCGAGAAGTTCTCGTGCATCAACAGTTCCGAAGGGTTGGGCGGAAGCTGTCCATGAGTGATCACGTGCATGTTGTTCAACTGGGTTTTCTGAATGGCATCGAACAGCGTGATGCGACCAGACAGAATGTCGGAAAGACCTTTTTCACCCTGACAACGCATGACCTTGTGTAGATAGCCCTTACGCATGTCTGCGTCGATCAGCAGTACTTTCTTGCCCGATTGCGCGATTACCGCAGCGAGGTTGCTGGTCACGAACGATTTGCCCACTGCCGGGCTTGGGCCGGTGACCATGAGAATGTTGTTCTTCGCCTCGATCATTGCGAAGTGCAGGCTAGTGCGCAGGCTGCGCATGGCTTCGGTCGCTAGATCGGCTGGATCGTTGATCGAAAGCAGATACGAGGCGCTGCTCTTGTCGCGCTTGAAATTGGCCAGACGCTTTTCCAGCTGGCCCTGTTTTTCGCTGAATGGAATCGCCGCATAGACGGGAATGCCAACGCGCTCGATCTCCTCAGGATTTTCCACGCCGCGCTTGAGCGCTTCGCGAACATAGACGAAGGCGACGGCAAGGATCGCGCCCAGCAAGGTAGCTACGATGACAATCAGGGGTTTGTTCGGTTTGATCGGCTGGTCGATATCAGCAGCTGCATGGTCGACGATGCGCACGTTGCCCACCGTACCGGCGCGGATAATGTCCAGCTCCTGAGTCTTGTTCAGCAGCATCGAATAGGTTTCCGAGGACACTTCGACGTCCCGGTTCAGGCGTAGCAGTTCCTGCTGGGTGGACGGCAGGGTGCCAATCTGCTTCTCCAGTTCAGTCTTCTGCGCCTGCAGCTGATTGATCTGGTTCATCAGTGCCTGGAAATTCGGGTGCTGGCGGGTAAACCGACTTTCCATCTCGGTGCGTTTGAGGTTCTGCTCTGAAATCTGACTTTCGAGGTCTACGATCCGGTCGAGTACCGACTGGGTTTCTGCAGAGATATCCACCGACCGATTGCCGGTCTGGAACTCGTTCAGAGCCGTTTGCGCTGCGTCCAGCTTCTTGCGCACTTCTGGCACCTGCTCACTCAGAAACTCCAGGCTTTGGGTCGCTTCTGCCGCATTGCGCGCAATGTTCTGGTCGACGTAACGCTGAGCAACGGCCTCGAGTACCCTTACAGCCTTGGCTGGATCCTTGTCTTCCAATGTCACGTTCAGAATGCCGGACTGTTTGCCGCGCTCACCGGCGTTCAGGCGATTCTGATAATCCTCGGTGGTGGCGTAGGTACGGTTTTTCACTACGGAAAAGGTGGTGCCCGGACGTGCGTTCAGCTCCGCTACGGTGATTCCATAATCCGGCGTTTCGATTGGCTCGCCGACGATGCCCTGTACCACGACCTCACCGTCGGGGTCGCGCAGGATGAAGCCATTGTTCTCGGCAGCTTCCAGCGTCAGCTCTTCCCCATGCATCTGGTCTGGCACGATCAATTGCGTGACGCGCAGCGACTCGCCACCCCAGGCGTAGGCTTCGAAGCCCTCCGGATACCAGCCCAGCTCGCCTTCTTCGGTGGGTTCGAATCCGCGGTATATGTAGCCGCCAATGATCGGGAAGTGGTGGGGCTCGATGATGATATCGAGGTTCAGATCCTCGACCGCTCCGCCAACAACCGAACGCGACTTGAGCAGGGCAATCTCGGTTTGTGCAGGCGAAACGGCGGGCGCGGTACCCACCACGTCGGTGAGGCTCGGCAATCCGCCTTTCGGCTGGATCTGAATCATGGCGCTGGCGAGATAGACCGGCGTGGCCAGCAGGGCGTAGGCGACGCCGAGCGCTGCGAAGAAACCGGTAATCGCAAGTATGAGCGCTCGGTTATTCAGAAAAGTGTCAAAGAGGTGCGCAAGATCAATGTCCTTGTCCTCTTTCGTTTCGTATATAGGGCGCGGCATGGTGGTCATTGAAGTTCCTTCTTCTTATTTCAGGTAAGGAATCCAGCTTTCGACGGACTGAGTCAAAAGGCTGTGAACATGTTCAAAGGCGGGCTTGGACTGGCGATAAGGGTCCGGTATCTCCGTATCGTCCAGCCATTTACCTAGCAAGAAGGTCTTGCCATGTACTTCTGGTGCTATCTGGCGGATATGCTGGATGTGACTCTGTTCCATCGTGAGAATCAGGTCCGCCTGGTGCAGCATTTCGCTATCGACCTGTCGGGCACGGTGGGACACATGTTCCAATCCGTGGTCGGTAAGCACTTCATGTGCAGTCTTGTCCATTGGGTTGCCTACTAAAGCACCAATGCCTGCAGAGCTGATGGTTAAGCCTTTGCCCTGCAATTTGTGGGCTAGTAACGCTTCGGCTGCGGGGCTTCTGCATATATTGCCCACGCAGACGATCAATATGTTCTGGAACATCTAAGCTCAGCCTCGCAGCCCTGATTCAAAAGGCACACAAGCAGGCCTGTTACAGAACGCAAATGTGATATTGGCTCGCTTCATTAGTTCAATCTTCCTGCTGCGCGCGCGCATGTCATGTGGCGTAGTTGCCAATTGGTTTTTGATCGATGCGTCGCAGTCAGTAGACGTCTTTATTGAGCAGCAGAGCAGGGATGGTCCGGGCGAGGATGTAGAGGTCGAACCAGACCGACCAGCGCTCGATATAGTCGAGGTCATACTCGACGCGCTTTTCGATCTTCTCGACTGTGTCCGTCTCACCGCGGTAGCCATGAATTTGCGCCCAGCCGGTGATGCCCGGTTTGACGCGATGGCGAGCGGAATATTCCGACACGGCGTCTTCGAAAAGAACACCTGCCGCTTTCGTCGCGGTTGCATGGGGGCGGGGGCCAACCATCGACATGCTGCCCAGAAATACATTCAACAGCTGTGGCAACTCATCGAGACTGGTTTTACGAATAAACCGACCCACTCGGGTGATACGGTCATCGTTACGAGTGGTCTGGCGCTCGGCATTGGCATCCGACTTGGCGTGATACATCGAGCGGAACTTGAAGACTTCGATCAGCCGGTTGTTGTAACCATAGCGCTTCTGTTTGAACAGGACCGGGCCGGGCGAGTCGAGCTTGATTGCCAGGGCCAGTAGCAGCATCACCGGAGCGGCTGCCAGAAGTGCAACGCTTGAAAGAACGATGTCTTCGATGCGCTTGAACATCGGGGACCAGCCACGTAGCGGCAGGTCTGAAGCGATCAGAGTCGGCAAACCGCCCACTTCGGTGATGCGCTTGTTCGCATGGCGGAAGGCGACCATATCCGGAACGAGCAATACGTTAACCGGAAGCTTGCGCAGTTCATTGATGACCTGGCCAATCCGGCTGTCAGCGAACCAAGGCAATGCGACCAACACCTGGGTTACCTTTTCTTCGCGGATCATCTGTTCCAGGTCGCGGGTGTTGCCAAGCAAGGGTAGATCCGCAAGTGTTTTCGGAAGGCGCTCGAGGCGGTCGTCGATGAATCCAAGGACACCGGTGCGAATATCGCGATGATGGGCCAGATATTCGGCAACCCGCACACCGTTGTCGGTGCCACCCAGAATGACGGCGTTCTGCAGATACACCCCTTTCGACATCAGACGGCGGAACAAGGCGAGCATCATCAACCGCTCAGCCCCGAAGAGGATGCCGCTGGTGACAAACCAGAAGGTCAGGTGCTTGGCTTCGAGATAGTCGAACATGCCAAGGCCCTGGTGCATGAAAATCATCAGACTGAAAGCCGCCGCCCAAGCGACGAGCATGGTGCGGAAGCGCAGCAGCGTACTGAACACTTCCTCACTGTAGATGCCTACCGACTGGAAGATGACTACGCTGATGACGCCGAAGAACATCAGGAAAGTGCTGAAGGTGCCTCCGCCGGCAGGTAAATCGAGGGGCAGAAAAAGCAGCAACAGAACGCCCGGCAGCACAGCGGTCAGCCCGTGAATCAGGCGAATGCTGGCTAAAAAGTAATCAACGAAACTGGGGTGGGCGTATTCAAGGGTTCCAACGGACTGTAAGCGCATACAAGGCTCCTTCCTACGGCTATTGCTAGCTCAATACTCGATTTGATCGCCGCGATCCGCGGTTCTGATGGCAGGCGGCTATTGCAACCTCCATCTGGACTAGTGCTCCGACCGCCGCTGCTGAGATGAGTTCACAAAATGCCTAGAGAGGGCGGTTTGCCCGAAAAGAATTAAATGGGCCTCGTAACTAACTGACCAGCAAAAGAAAAATCAATCGAAGCAGTCTTAAGCGGCTCGTTGGGAGGCCTCGTTTCTGACCGATGGTATGCAGCCCATTGCCTGCGGCTTAAGCCCCGGTACGCCGCGTCCCGACAACTTTATGAGGCAGAATCGGGTCTATCTGCGCACATCAGAACGGATGAATGGAATATCGGCATGAATGAATCCAAGGCATTGCTCGTGCTTCATGGCAAGCAGGGGCTCAATGAAGAGCTAAGGGCAGCCGTTCATGAATGGCGGCGGCTCGGAAACGACCTCGCCGTGCGGGTGACCTGGGAGTCGGGGGACACCGCTCGGCTGGTACGGGAGGCGCTTGAGGCGGGTTATCGGACCTTGGTCTCGGGTGGCGGCGACGGTACGCTCCGAGAAATGGCGCAAGCTCTAGTCGACAGTGGAGTCGATGCGAGTCTGGCGGTGTTACCAATGGGCACCGCCAACGACTTTGCTCATGCGGCAGAGATTCCGCTAGAACCATTCGATGCACTCACCTTGCTCAATCGAGAGCCGGTTTGGGTAGACGTCGGCGAGATGAATGGCGACGTGTTCATGAACATGGCGACAGGAGGTTTCGGCTCCAAGGTCACGGCGACAACGCCGTCGGAGTTGAAGCGGGTACTGGGCGGAAGCGCCTATCTATTGACCGGCTTGTCTCGCTTCAGCGAATTGCGCTCCACATGGGGGCATTTCGTGGCGCCGGGGTTCAGCTGGGAGGGCGAATTTCTCGCCTTGGGCATTGGCAATGGGCGTCAGTCCGGTGGTGGGCAGCAGCTTTGTCCCCAGGCTTCGATTGATGATGGGTTGCTCGATATCTGCATCGTTCCGGCGCCTGCCGATACCGTAGGCACGCTAGGTACGTTACTCAGTGGCGGACTGCTGGGCATCGACACTGTCTCCGTCAAGGCACGAGCACCATGGCTTGAAGTTGATGCGCCCGAAGAAATCAGTATTAATCTCGACGGTGAGCCCTTTGCTGCGAAGCGTATGTGCTTTGGTGTCAAGCGTCGGGCGCTGCGGCTTCATCTGCCTGTAGACAGCCCACTTCTGCGCGACGAGCCGCTTATCGAACAGGATGAACCACTTGCATGACCGGTCCAGGTCGCCTTGGTGCCCAGCGACACGCCGCTGGGGAATAAATCGCTAGCTGATCGATAAAGCATGGGCACGATCGGCCGATATCATTGAAGTCCGTATTCGCCAAGGAGCCCGCAATGGCCGGCATTCTAGAGTCAGTCGATCAACGCACCCGATTGGTGGGGCAGAATCGCCTGGAGATTCTCATGTTCCGGCTCTCTGGCCGGCAAAAATTTGCCATCAACGTGTTCAAGGTCCAAGAGGTGGTGCAGCTGCCTAAGATGACGTTGATGCCGCACCGACACAGTTCGGTTTGTGGCGTGGTCAACCTCCGCGGCCAGACGCTGCCGGTTATCGACCTGTCGC
Organism: Stutzerimonas stutzeri; assembly: GCF_051028275.1. GTDB lineage: Bacteria > Pseudomonadota > Gammaproteobacteria > Pseudomonadales > Pseudomonadaceae > Stutzerimonas > Stutzerimonas stutzeri_AS. The sequence continues at coordinate 2,643,142 of NZ_CP069269.1, read as the reverse complement.
GTGCCATCGGCCTGCGCCCACTGGTTCCGGATGAGCGCAGCACCATCATCGTGACCGAATACAACCGTTCCATTCAGGCGTTTCTGGTCGGTGGAGTGGACCGCATCCTCAATCTCAACTGGGAAGAGGTGTTGCCGCCTCCAACCACAGCGGGTCGCCAGCATTACCTGACCGCGATTACCAAGGTCGACGATCAGCTGGTCGAGGTGATCGATGTCGAGAAAGTGCTAGCCGAAATCGTGCCATACGACACCAGCATTTCGCCGGATCGTCTGAAAGATCCAGTGCTTGAGCGCGCCCGCGGTCGCGAGGTGCTCTGCGTCGACGATTCGACGGTAGCGTTGTCGCAGCTGCGCGAAACCCTGAGTCAGCTCGGCATCACCGTGCACACCGCAAGCGACGGCATGAAGGGCCTGAACAAGCTCAAAGCCTGGGCTGATGCCGGTGAAGTGCTTACTGATCGGTTGTTGATGGTTTTTACCGATGCCGAGATGCCGGAGATGGATGGCTACCGCCTCACCACCGAGATTCGAAACGACCCTCGTCTACGCGATCTTTACGTGGTGCTCCATACCTCCTTGTCGGGAAGCTTCAACCTGGCGATGGTGCAGAAAGTAGGTTGCGATAACTTCCTTTCCAAGTTCCAGCCGGAGAAACTGGTCGACGTCATCCGGGAACGGCTGTTGCTGGATGAGAAAGGTTAACTGCGCATCTGCCTGAGGCTCCAATCGAATGCATCTTTCATCGCTCTACCGCTTCCCTCTGAAATCCGGTGCCGGAGAAAAGATCGAGCAGGCTAGCAGCGATGTGCTTGGGCTGGTTGGCGATCGTCGCTGGATGGTCGTCGACGCAGATTCAGGCAAGTTCCTTTCTCAGCGTGTGCTGCCGCAAATGGCGGTACTACAGGCGCGTTGGCAGAACGAACAGCTGGTACGACTCGACGCGCCGGATATGGAGTCGCTGTTGGTCAAGGTGCCCGAGCCGCTGGCTGACGAGCGCGGCGTGGTGATCTGGCGCGATAGTCTGAGGGTACCTGATGCCGGCGATGATGCTGCGGCTTGGCTGACTCGACTACTGGGCCGTCCAGCCCGGCTTGTGTATCTGCCAACGGAACGAGGGATTCAGATCGATCAGGGTTATGCGCAGCCAGGCGAAAGAACCGCTTTCAGCGATGGCTTTCCGTTCTTGCTGATCGGCCAGGCGTCGCTCGATGATCTTTGCGCGCGTATCGGACGCCCACTCGACATGCTTCGGTTCCGACCGAACCTTGTGGTAGCGGGTACAGCGCCTTACGCGGAGGACAGCTGGCGCCGTATCCGCATCGGCGCCATCGAGTTTCGCGTGGTGAAGCCATGTACGCGCTGCGTCATTCCTACCGTCGATCCGCTGACAGCTGAGCGCAGTCCTGACAGAGAGCCACTGGCTAGCTTGATGACGTATCGAAAAGGCGAGGGTGGTGTGTTCTTCGGTCAGAACCTCATCGCTGACGGGACGGGGCAGCTGGAAGTAGGCATGCCGGTTGAAATCCTGGAATAACAAGACGCATATCCTGGGCCCGCTTCCTGGCTTGCCTTATCACTGAATACAGTTAACAACCGTTCGTTCTACGCCGAATCGCTGGTTACACCGGCGATCCGGCGGCGTGTTCATTGGCTTTCGAAGTAGCGCTCATGCCATTCCACAAGTGGCTGCGGCGCGTTTAGCTTCTGCCCGTAAATCACCGAATAAGTGAGCACGTTCTGCACGTACTGGCGAGTTTCGTCGAACGGGATGTTCTCGACCCAGACGTCGAAGGGTAGATGCTTCGCATTCTTTAGCCACTGGCGAACCCTGCCCGGACCTGCATTATAGGCGGCCGATGCGAGCACGCGGTTGCCCTTGAACTGACCGTAGATCTGACTGAGATAGGCTGCGCCCAGTTGAATGTTGGTATGCGGGTCCAGCACTTGCCGCTGGGACGCGAGCGGGATGTTGAACCGCTTCGCCGTCTCCTTGGCCGTAGCTGGCATGAGTTGCATCAGCCCGCTTGCGCCTACACCAGAGCGTGCGTCGGTCATGAAGGCGCTTTCCTGCCGGGTGATTGCAAACACCCAGCTCGGATGAATCTCGCGCGCCTTCGCTGCGCTGACAAGCTTGTTGCGGTAGGGCATCGGAAAGCGAATATCCAGATCATCCCAGTATTTTGCCTGGCTGATGGTTCGGATGGCTGGGAAATACCATTCCAGGTCATAAGCCATGCGTGCCTGAGCAACGAGCTCGTCACGATTGAACAGGCGGCTCACGTGATACCACTCTCGACGTCCATCGACGATCTGACCACGCGCGTGAAACTCCATGGCGCGACGAATACCAGGCGTGTTGCGTACCTTTTCTACAAGTTGCGCGTCGAGCGCAAGCGGCTGATGGTTGAGCTTGTACGGTGCCTGGATGCGATCGGCAGAAAGAAACCCATAGAAATCCCGCTCGGTCGCGACTGGCTTGTACAGCAGGGCTGTCTGCTTGTCGTTGGGGCGCGCCAGCTCAAAGCTGCGGGCCTTCCAGTAGCGCCAGCGGTTGGTGTCGGCTAGCTCTGCAGGGAACCTCTGGATCAGATCGTACGCGTCCTGCCAGCGGCCCAATCGCAACAGCAGGCGTGCGCGCCACTCGCTGACGGTGTTGTCGCGAAGGTCGGGATCGTAATCGATCATGACGTCCAGGGCGCGCGGATCGAAGCGCTTGGCCAGGGTAAGCCCAATCTGCCGCGCAATGGCGACCTTTTCATCCGACGAGAAGGACATCCGGCGGGCATAGTTATCGAGCAAGCCCAAGGCTTTTTCAGGGTCTTGTCTGGCGAGTCGACGCAAGCCGATCGCCACCACGTCAGCCATGGCCTCGGTCGGCGGTGTGAAGCGATCTGGCTGGCTCAGCAATTGTGGCTTCTGCGCTACGTCTACCAGCAAATCGCCTTGTCGCTTGAGCGTCGGCAGGCTTTTGATCAGAAACTTGGCCAAGGAGTAGTTACCGCTCTCTACGGCCAGCTTGGTGCGTTTCCACCGCAGTTCTTCGGTGAGCTGCCCGGCCGCCTCCCAGCGCTCGAACAGCGCATCGCAAGCGTTGTGCTGAGATTTACCGACCAGCCAGAGCTCCTGCGCCGTGGCGAAGCCTTGTTCTTTCTGCCCGCTGATGAGCTGGTATTGACCGTGCAGGCAGTCAAGCTCGGTGAAGTTCATCTTCGGGTCGTAGTGGGCGACGAAGGGGCGCCAGTCGCCGCGCGCAGCCAGCAACCGCAGCCAGCGCAGCTTCATCCAGCTGGCCTGCGGCAAGTCACCGTGCTCGGCGAGAAACTTTTCAACCTCCTCATTGCTGGCGCTTTTGAGTCGTGCGGTCAGGTCGTCATAGGCCAGGTAGGGCTCGAGCGGATAGTCGCGCAGCTCACTGGCGTACCGTCGATAGGGTCCGCTGTCGCCTTTTGCCAATGCCCGCTTGGCTTCGTCGTAAAGCTGACGTTGCTGTTGCAACGTTGCGGCATGAGCGGTTTCGAGGGTGACGACAGATAAAAAAAGACACAAACAGATGCTGGAGAGTCGACCGCGCATGAGACTTCCGATGACGGGGGTACAGGAGAAATTCCGCCGCTAGCTTAGCTTGGCCGGTCAAGCAGTTAAACGAGGATTAAGCGATGGAGAGCGTCTGAACGAAACTTCCGACGAGCGTCATCCCGTCTTGCGGTCTTGCCCACCTCAGCTCGCCCGATTCAGCGCGCTCGGCCACCTAAACGCAACCGCCTCGAAGCTTGCCGAAAGGCGCTGCCAGGCGACGGGTACAGCCCGGTTACGCGGCGCCTCTGTTAGAATGCGCGCCCTGTTTACCGGAGGTAGTCATGACCCTGCTCAAGTTGACCGATGTGTCCCTCGCCTATGGCAACAATCCATTGCTCGATGGAGTGTCCTGGCAGATTGCGCGGGGTGAGCGGGTGTGCATCATCGGCCGTAACGGCACCGGCAAATCCAGCATGCTCAGCCTGGTCAAGGGCAGCCAGCTGCCAGACGATGGCGAGATCTGGCGTGCGCCGGGTTTGAAGATTGGCGAGTTGCCCCAGGAGTTGCCTGTCGCAGACGGACGCGCCGTGTTCGACGTCGTGGCTGAAGGCCTTGCGGGGGTGGGGCAGCTGCTCGCCGACTATCACCATCTGAGCCAGAACATTCAAAACGAGGCCGACCTCGACAAGCTCATGCATGTTCAGCAAGAGCTCGAAGCCAAAGATGGTTGGCGTCTGCAGCAGTTGGTCGACAGCACCTTGAGCCGCTTGCAGCTCCCGGCCGACAAAACCCTCGCCGAGCTGTCCGGCGGTTGGCGTCGGCGTGTGCTACTGGCGCAGGCACTGGTATCCGAGCCGGATCTGCTGCTGCTGGACGAGCCGACCAACCATCTGGACATCGGCGCCATTGCCTGGCTCGAAGAGGCGCTGACCGGATTCAATGGTGCGGTGCTCTTCATCACTCACGACCGCGCCTTCCTGCAAAATCTTGCGACCCGGATTCTGGAGCTCGACCGCGGCCACATGATCGACTGGAACGGCGACTACGCCAGCTTCCTGGTGCACAAAGAACAGCAATTGGCAGCTGAGGAAACCGCCAACGCACTGTTCGATAAAAAGCTTGCTCAGGAAGAAGTCTGGATTCGTCAGGGTATCAAGGCGCGCCGCACCCGCAACGAGGGCCGCGTGCGTGCGCTCAAAGCGCTGCGTGCCGAACGCAGCGAACGACGCGAGCACCAGGGCAAGGCCAATATCCAGATCGATGCGGCTGAAAAGTCGGGCAAGCAGGTCATTGTCGTGGAGCATGCGAGTTTCGGGCACCCGGGGGGCGAATTGCTGGTTCGCGACTTCTCGATGGTGCTTCAGCGCGGTGACCGTATCGGCTTGCTGGGTGCCAACGGCACGGGCAAGACCACGCTGCTCAAGTTACTACTGGGCGAACTGGAGCCTACTAGCGGCTCGGTTGAAGCCGGCACCAAGCTGGAAGTGGCGTATTTTGACCAACTGCGTCACCAGCTGGAGCTGGAGAAGACGGTGATCGACAACGTTGCAGAAGGTCGCGACTTCATCACCATCGATGGCCAGAACCGCCATGTGCTTAGCTATCTGGGTGACTTTCTGTTCAGTCCGCAGCGCGCGCGTACGCCAGTCAAGGCGCTCTCTGGCGGTGAGCGGGCACGGCTCTTGCTGGCAAAGCTCTTCAGCAAGCCGTCCAACCTGCTGGTCCTCGACGAACCGACTAACGACCTCGACGTGGAAACTCTGGAACTCTTGGAAGAGGTGCTGCTGAGTTTCCAGGGCACGGTGCTGATGGTCAGCCACGACCGGGCCTTTCTCGACAACGTGGTGACGAGCACGCTGGTGTTCGAAGGCAATGGAGTGGTTCGCGAATATGTAGGGGGCTATCAGGACTGGCTGCGTCAGGGTGGCTCGGTGAAGCTGCTCGGGGTAGCTGAAGGCAAGGAGAGCAAAGAAGCAAAAGCCGAGGCAGCGCAGGCCAAACCAGCTGCGCCGTCAGCGCCTGCCGAGCCCGCCCCGGCGAAGAAGAAGCTGAGCTACAAGGTGCAACGCGAACTGGAAGCGCTGCCGGGCCGGATCGACGAAGCTGAAAAAACAATCGCTGCGTTACAGGAGGAGATGGCGCAACCGAACTTCTATCAGCAGAGCGCTGAGCGAACCGGAGAAACCATCGCCAAACTCGAAGCGATGCAACTTGAGCTTGATGGGCTTCTCGAGCGTTGGGCCGAGCTGGAAGACTGAGTCTCGCGCGATGACGCGGGCTCGGCATGTTAGAGCCGCACATACCCAGTATGTGCGGAGCGACACGTCTACGTGTGAGCGGGACGTCGTGAAGTCAAGACATCTGCCAGCAGACGGAGCATAGATGGCAATTGAATACCGCATCATTCTCGATGACGAGCATGAGTTCAGCTACCGCATAGAGCCGGACCGTGTCTTTGATCATGAGGCCGCGAAGCAAGCTCCGAGATGGACACGCCTGGATCACCAGCAGTGCAGTAACTGCCCGTTGAGTCGTGATGAGTTCAGCCATTGCCCTGCAGCAGTGGACCTGCATCGAGTCATTGAGGATTTCCAAGGCCTGCCTGCAATTCGTAAAGCACAGGTGCTTGTCGGTACGCCCGAGCGGGAGTACAACAAGCTGGTCGGGCTGGATGAGGGACTGCGCGCGTTGCTGGGTGTGATCATGGCCACCAGCGCATGCCCGATACTGAGTCGCCTCAAGCCGATGGCCCAGCAGCACCTGCCATTTGCGAGTAATCAGGAGTTCGTTCTGCGAGCGGTATCGCTCTATCTGGCGCGACAGTACTTCAACCTGCGCGAAGGTCGACATGCCGACTGGGAGTTGCGAGGGTTGGTGCGGTCGTTCCAGCAGTTGCAGCTGGTTAATCAGGCTTTCTGGCAGCGCATCCACGATACCTGCCAAGGGGACTCGAACCTCAAAGCCTTCCTGGCGTTTTTCTCCATGGCATCAAGCCTGACTTACTCATTGGAAACCCAGCTGCAAAAGATTCGGCCGCTTGTGATGAGCGCGGGAGAGGGTGTCGAAACGGCCTGAGCCAAGCGACTCAGGCCAGGGCAACGGCTTATTCGGGTTTCTTCAAGCGCACCGCGAGCACATCGCATGGCGCACCATGCAGAATGTCGTTGGACGTCGAGCCGAGTAGCAACGCCAGGCCGTGCCGGCCATGGCTGCCGACCACCACCAGATCGCAGCCCTGCTCCTTGGCCAATCGGTGCACTTCCTGGCGCGGCTGACCGTACGCCAGATGTCGTTGTTCGGCGGTCAGCCCTGGGTAACGGTCGGCGAATCCCGCCAGGCGCTCACGGGCCTGGTCGAACTGCTGTTGCTGCAGCATTGAAAGATCCATCGGTACGTCGCCACCAAAGGCCATGGCCATGGGCTCTATCACATGGACCAGCGCCAGTTTCGCACCGCTGGCGGTTGCCAGCGCCTGCGCCCGGGCTACTACCGGATGGCAATCCTCGTTCAGGTCTGTGGCGACCAGAATATGCTGGTAGATCATGATGAATCTCCTGATATGTCAGTTGCGACAAGTATGGCTTCTCGGCACGCGGTATGGGCAGCGACGTTTTTTTCAGGGTTTATACGGCGTTGAACGCCTGATGACTAGCGTGCATCGCATCAGGTGACTACCCGTGCCGCGGGTTACGACTGTTATCATGACCGGCGTTAATGCCGGTGCTTCCTCCGGTCTGCCTAGAGATCGCCATGTTCCTACTTCAGAATGAATACCTACTTGCCTGGTCCGTTTATGGTGTCGCCGCGCTAGGCTGCCTGCTGGTCTGGTTTCGCATCACTCGGCCTATGTGGCGCTGGCTTCGGGAGCCGTTGCGGCTGATCATGGCCATTGTGCTGTTGACCCCCACGATCGTCGATCCGGCTAAAGACCTATATGCACCGGCTGTTGCCATCACTGCACTGGACATGTTGTTCAAGGTTGGCAGTAATGCCTGGCGTGCTGTAGCTGATCTTGCACTCTACGGATTGATCGCATTCGCGCTGTATGCGGTGTTCGTGGCCGTGCGCTGGCCGATCGAGCGCCGTCTGCAGCAGCGCCGGAGCGAGTCGGACGGGCATGAGGACTCGCGCACGCTGCGCGAACGGCTCGAAGACGATGAGGAAGACAGCTATCGCCCAGCTGGCCGCTATCAGACACGGACTGAACCCAGGCTCTAAATTCGTATTTCTCAGCTCCAGACGCAGCAGGACCTATCGGGAGGTAGTGCATGTGTGAACTGCTCGGCATGAGTGCAAACGTACCGACTGACATTCATTTCAGTTTTACCGGGCTCATGCAGCGCGGTGGACGTACCGGCCCGCACAAGGATGGTTGGGGAATTGCCTTCTACGAAGGCCGCGGCTTGCGTCTGTTCCAGGATCCTGTGGCCAGTTGCGAATCCGAAGTGGCGAAGATGGTCCAGCACTACCTGATCAAAAGCCAGGTGGTTATCGGTCACATCCGTCACGCCAACGTAGGGAAGGTCGCGCTGGTCAATACACACCCCTTTGTCCGTGAGTTGTGGGGCCAGCACTGGTGCTTTGCCCACAACGGCCAATTGGCAGATTTCGACCCGCCGCGAGGCTTCTACCGACCTGTTGGCGATACCGACAGCGAAGCGGCGTTCTGTGATCTGCTCAATCGGGTTCGTAGCGATTTTCCCGAGAGGGTCGAGGCTGAGGATCTACTCCCACGTTTGCTCGAAGCCTGTGCCGGCTACCGCTCCAAAGGCGTGTTCAACTGCCTGCTGAGCAATGGCGAATGGTTGTTCAGCTTCTGTTCTACCAAGCTTGCGCAGATAACCCGGCGGGCGCCATTCGGCCCGGCGCAACTGAAGGATGCTGAGCTCACCGTGGACTTCAATGCCGAAACCACCCCAAACGATGTGGTAACGGTATTGGCAACCGAGCCGCTGACCGACAATGAACAATGGGACATTCATCGCTCGGGCGAATGGACTCTCTGGCGGCTGGGTGAATGTGTGGCGCGCGGGCAGGTGGCGTGATGCTGAGAAGCTATCTGCGTTTGACCTTGTTCGCCTTGGGCTTGCTGGTCGGGATCCAGATACCAGGCTTTATTCAGTCCTATGCAAATCACGTCGAAGCGCGTCGACTCGAGGCGCATCAGGGGTTGGTTGGCTTCCAGGACACCGCTGGGCGCTTCTTTCAGGGGGATCTGAATGCGCTAGTCGAACACTACCGAGCCAGCGCAGATCCGGTAATCCAGAGCGATGCGCGGAGTGTTTCGGCCTTGGTCGAACGCGCACGATTGCTCGATCGTGAATGGCGGATCATGGAGGGGCCTTGGTATGCGCAGGCCTGGCACGTGTTGGTCGGCGCGGACGAGACGATGAGACGTCAAGTCTGGGACAGCTACCGCTTTCAGGTGATGCTCGCGCCCGAGGCGATCGCTTGGGGCATAAGCTGCGCGCTGCTGCTCGCATGGATCATCGAAAGCCTGTTCGTTTTGCTTCGTCAGGCTCTGTCCCCTCAGCGCTATCGACGCCGGCGCCGGACGGCTATCCCGCCTGCGCCGAAGCGATAGGTTGAGTCGCCTGAATTCTCGCTGAACACGCACCGCGGTGGTAGGCCCATTCCCCCAGACCAATCTGCAGGAACGGAAATGAGAAACTTGCCGGGATCAACCATTTCAGCCGCGTGGCCTCGATGATTCGCAGGGCCGCTGTTAAGGGTTCCTGATCGGGTAAACCCGACACCTGTTGCAAAACGCCTAATACAGCCGCCCAGATCAGGATCATCTGGACCAGTACCCAGCTACCGAACGCGGCATTTGCCAGCCTCAACGCTGGCCGGTGAGTTGGCTTGGCTGTTGCCATCAGCCACCAGATCAGCAGCGAAGCCGAAACGACGAGGTTCGCGATGTTGATTGGCTGTTGATGCTCGACTAAAAAGCGGGCTATCGCGGGTGCGCTGGCACTGACAATCGGTCTGGCAGACCCATCTGACGAATTAACAGCCGCCTGCAGCGCGCCGGCGGTGGTCAATGCCGTAAGGGCTGTGACGGCCCAGTGGGCAGATCGTGGATTCATCTACTGCGTCCTTGCAGCGCTGGGCAATAACAGCCTATTTCGACAAAAACTTCATGCCTTCCTCAAGCCCGCTCAAGGTCAGAGGGTACATGCGGTCTTCCAGCAAGTCGCGGATGATGCCCGTGGACGAGGTGTAGCCCCAGGTGTCTTTTGGGTAGGGGTTGATCCAGATGAGCTTCTTGTACTTTTCCATGAAACGCTGCATCCAGACGTAGCCTGCTTCCTCGTTCCAATGCTCGACGCTGCCGCCTGGCTGGGTGATCTCGTAGGGTGCCATGGCAGCATCGCCGACGAACACAACCTTGTAGTCGGCCCCGTACTTGTGCAGCAGATCCAGGGTGGAGGTGCGTTCGGACGTGCGGCGAAAGTTGTTTTTCCAGACCGACTCGTAGATGAAGTTGTGAAAGTAGAAATACTCGAGGTGCTTGAACTCGGTCTTACAGGCCGAAAACAACTCTTCGCAGACCTTTACATGGGCATCCATCGAGCCGCCGATGTCGAACAGGATCAGCAGTTTCACGGCGTTGCGACGCTCGGGTCGCATCTGGATGTTCAGCAGACCGCCGTCCTTCGCGGTGTGGTCGATGGTGCCGTCCAGGTCCAGTTCGTCCTGAGCGCCCTGGCGCGCAAACTTGCGCAGTCGGCGCAGTGCGACCTTGATATTGCGCGTACCCAGCTCGACCTGATCGTCGAGGTTCTTATACTCGCGCTGATCCCAGACCTTTACAGCCTTGCCTTGGCGCTTGCCCGCGTCACCGATGCGGATGCCTTCAGGGTTGTAGCCGCCGGAGCCGAACGGACTGGTGCCGCCCGTGCCGATCCACTTGTTCCCACCGGCATGCTTTCCTTTCTGCTCCTCGAGGCGCTTCTTAAATTCCTCGATCAGCTTGTCCAGCCCGCCTAGCGACTCGATCTTGGCTCGCTCCTCATCGCTCAAGGAGCGCTCGAACTCCTTGCGCAGCCACTCTTCCGGGATCAACGCCTCGATGTGCTGATCTAGATTTTCCAGGCCTTTGAAGTAGGCGCCGAAGGCGCGATCGAATTTGTCGAAGTGCCGCTCGTCCTTTACCAGAATCGCTCGCGACAGGTAGTAGAACTCGTCCATGTTGGAGAAAACGACGTTGTGTTTCAACGCATTGATCAGATCGAGCAATTCGCGGACCGATACCGGAACCTTGGCGGCGCGCATCTCATTGAACAGGCCAAGCAACATGGCAGAACCTCAGGTGTGCCGTCAGCGCGGCACCTTGTAATTAGTGGTCAGCGATCTTTGTCGTGGACAGGCAGTCCGTCGCGGATCTCGTACCAGTCCGCCTTCGAGCCCACGAAAATATGCGCTTGAGGCGGGGCGGGCAAAGGCGAGTCGAGCGTGCCGGCAGCAACGCCGAGCTCATGCTCGCGGTTGTCGACGAATTGCAAATTGGAGCCGCAGCGAATGCAGAATGTCCGCGTCACGTGTTCGGACGAGTGATAGACGCCCAGCTGGTCCTTGCCTGAGAGAAAGTGAAACGCATCCAGCGGCACGCCTGCATAAGTGGCAAAGGCCGCGCCGTGGGCCTTGCGACACATTTTGCAGTGGCAATGGGTCAGCTCGTTGATGGGCGCGTCAATGCGATAGCGAACGACGCCGCAGAGGCAACTACCGGTATACGTTTGCATGGATCTTCCTCCAGTAAGTGAGGCGTCCGGCTCCTGTGAGCCGACGCGGTCAACGGCTGGCGCGACGACTCATGAACGCCAGACGTTCAAGTAACTGCACGTCTTGCTCGTTTTTCACCAGCGCGCCGGCCAGCGGCGGAATCGCCTTGGTCGGATCGCGCTCGCGCAGGACGGCCTCGCCGATATTGTCGGCCATCAGCAGTTTCAGCCAGTCGACCAGCTCGCTGGTGGAAGGCTTTTTCTTCAAGCCTGGCACCTTACGTACATCAAAGAACACATCGAGCGCTTCGGCCACCAGATCTTTCTTGATGTTCGGGTAATGCACATCGACGATCCGCTGCAGCGTGTCGCGATCAGGGAATGCGATGTAGTGGAAAAAGCAGCGGCGAAGGAAAGCATCAGGCAATTCCTTCTCGTTGTTCGAAGTAATGATGATGATGGGCCGCTGCTTGGCCTTGATGGTCTCGTCAGTTTCGTAAACGTAGAACTCCATCTTGTCGAGTTCTTGCAGCAAGTCGTTCGGGAACTCGATGTCGGCCTTATCGATCTCGTCAATCAGCAGGATGACACGCTGCTCGGACTCGAATGCCTCCCACAGCTTGCCCTTCTTGATGTAGTTGCGTACGTCGTGAACGCGATCCGAATCCAGCTGGGAGTCACGCAGACGGCTCACCGCGTCGTACTCGTACAAACCCTGGTGCGCTTTGGTGGTGGATTTGATGTGCCAGGTGATCAGCCGCGCGCCAAACGATTCGGCCAGTTGCTCGGCCAGCATGGTTTTCCCGGTGCCTGGCTCGCCTTTCACCAGAAGCGGGCGCTCGAGGGTGATGGCGGCGTTTACGGCAAGCTTGAGGTCGTCTGTGGCGACGTAGGACTGGGTGCCTTCGAACTTCATCGGGGTTTCCTTGGAATCGGGCCTGGCACGCAGGCGCTGCATGTTGGATTAGATGGTCGACTATAAGTGATGGGCGTGCAGGTGTGAACGTGAGTGGATCATTCAGTCACTGAATGGGCAGCCGCTGCGTTGATGTTCTCGCTTATTGCTCATCGTCACCCAGCGAGCGCTCGAAGCGTGCCGAGAAGGCCTCGACGAAAGCGTTACGCAAAATCGCGATGAACGCCTGGAAAGGGCTCACATCGGTGTTTTTGGTGCTGCCATTGAGTTCGACACGCGTGGCAAATTGGTCCTTGCGCTGATTCTGCAGCACCTCCTGACCGCCACCGACAACCGCCTCCCAGATGCCGCGAAAGAATCCTTTGTCTTCGTTTTCAACGTCTTGCTCGAAGTTGAACACTTCAACATCACGCAGCAGCGGCTTTATGTAACCGTCCAGCTGAGCGTCCTTGGCCTCGACTTCAACCACCAGATCGCCAGTGCCGCCTGCGAAATCAAAGTTTCCGTAGGCGTTGCTGAAATCGTTTAGCTTAGTCAGCTCGACGCCTGTTACACGCAAGCTGAACTGGAAGTCTTCCCAGTCGGTGAAGGGGTCGAACCTTGCGCTGGCTTCCATCGGTGCCTGGTTGAAGAACTGGGCGCTACCCTCGAAGCGCGCAACACGCCCTTGCTCCTGGTCGGTGGTGTTGGTCAGGTTGAAGAAGCTCGCATTGATCGCGTTGGCATAGACATGAACGGGCGGATCTGCCTGGAAGTTGCGAAACGAGACCTGCCCATCCACCACCTTAAGCTCGTTCAGGGTGAAGGGTATCAGTCCGTTGATGCGGTCCCGCCAATCGACCCCGTCACCGGTTTGCGTACTTTCCTCGTTCGTGCCGTCCACGAAATTCAAGTGGGGCCGTTCCAGGACGATTTCACCAACCAGGGCCTGATCCTGCCAAAGCGCCTTCCAGCTAAGACCAATATCAATAGAGTCGGTGGTGAACAGCGGCGCCTGGATCTGCTCGTTCTTGTGCTCGATTACCAGGCCGTCCAGTCGATAGGCGCCTCGCCACCAGGCGAGGTCAACATCATCGATATGGCCGCGGTAGTCGCCCATGTCGGCGAGCTTGCCGTTCAGGAAGTTGAGGACCACGTACGGCAGTACCAGATGAACAGCCAGCAGCAGTAGTGCAAGCGACAACAGAATCCAAAGGGGGCGACGGTAACGTGTCTTCATCTGAGGCCTGATTGGGCGGGAAACATGGGCGGACCTGCTTATGGATGGACCCCGCTTGTCTATCATGAGTTCGGCTGGACGACTCGCGCGACTGCGCTTAGGCTCATCAGTCTGGTTTTTTCATCGCAGGGACACCGTCATGAGCCGCATCTTCGCTGACAACGCGCAAACCATCGGTAATACGCCGCTGGTAATGATCAACCGGCTGGGCCCCAAGGGCGTCAGCATCATGGCCAAGATCGAGGGTCGAAATCCCGCTTATTCAGTCAAGTGCCGGATTGGCGCGGCGATGATCTGGGACGCCGAGGAAAGTGGCCGGCTCAAGCCGGGGATGACCCTGGTTGAACCGACCTCCGGCAATACGGGTATCGGCCTGGCGTTCGTCGCAGCGGCACGTGGCTACAAGCTGATGTTGACCATGCCAGCCTCGATGAGTCTGGAGCGTCGCAAGGTATTGAAGGCGCTTGGTGCTGAACTGGTGCTGACCGAGCCCGCAAAAGGGATGAAAGGCGCGATTGAGAAGGCCGCTGAGATTGCTGCCTCGGCGCCAGACACCTATTTCATGCCGCAACAGTTCGAGAACCCGTCCAATCCGGCCATTCACGAAAAGACTACTGGCCCGGAAATCTGGAACGACACCGAAGGCAACATCGACGTGCTGGTGGCAGGTGTGGGAACGGGCGGGACCATTACGGGTGTGTCTCGCTATATCAAGAATACCAAGGGCAAGCGGATTCTGAGTGTCGCCGTGGAACCGGTCAGCTCGCCTGTCATCAGCCAGACCCTGGCAGGTGAAGAGGTCAAACCCAATCCGCACAAGATCCAGGGCATCGGAGCCGGCTTTGTGCCCAAGAATCTCGACCTGTCCATCGTCGATCAGGTCGAGCGAGTCGACGATGATGAGTCGAAAGCCATGGCGCTGCGCCTGATGCGTGAAGAAGGCATTCTCTGCGGTATCTCCTGCGGCGCGGCGATGGCGGCGGCGGTGCGTCTTGCCGAGAAGCCGGAAATGCAGGGCAAGAACATCGTGGTAATCCTGCCGGATTCCGGTGAGCGCTACCTGTCGTCCATGCTGTTTTCCGACATGTTCGGCGAGCAGGAGCTGCAGCAGTAATCGGTGCTGCGCGGGGCTGTGTCCACAGTCCCGCGCAGCCGCAACTACCGCGGGAACGAGCGCGCTCTCGCCTAGCTGCGTTGGGTCTGAGGCGCCGCCACGATCGGAGTCGGTGCCTGCCTCAGCACGAGCCAGAGCGCCACAGCGATCAGCAATCCTCCGTAGGCATAAGCCCAATCCAACGGTTCGCCGAGAAACAGTGCTCCCCACAACACGCCGAACGGCGGAATGACGAAGGTCACCGTCAAAGTTCGGACCGGGCCTATATCGGCAAGCAGCCGGAAGTAGAGGATGTACGCGAAGGCGGTGCAACCGATGCCTAGGCCAGCAAGGCTTAGCCAGACTCGACTGTCACCCCATGACATCGGGGGTGCTACAAAAAGCGATACGGCGAACAATGGCAGCAGACATAGCGCCGCGCCGACCTGACTGCCAAATGCAACCAGCTCACTGGTCAGCCCACCGTTCTGGTTGATCCAGCGACGCGTTAGAAAGCCACCGAATCCATAGCAAGCGGTTGCGCCCAGACAGGCCAGTGCGCCGATCAACAGCTGCAGGTCGAAGGTCACGGGACCCGTACGCGTCAGTAACGCGACACCGCTCAGACCAAATAGCACACCGATCCACTTTGAAGCGGTCATCGTCTCGCTAAAGAACAAGGCGCCAATGATCACGCCCATCATGGGAGTCGTAGCGTTGAAGATGGCGGAGTAACCCGTCGGCAGAAACTGCGCCGCCAAAGCATAAAGCGCGAATGGCACGCCGGAATTGATCATTCCCAGGATCAGGCATAGCTTGAGCTTGCCGCGGAAATCCCAGCGAATCCGCAAGATCCACAGGATCGGCAACAGGCCGAGGCAAGCGAACAGCACGCGAAAGAAGGCGGTGGGAAAGGTGCCAAGCTCCGGCGCGATAATTCGCATGAAGAGGAAACTGGCGCCCCAGATGGCAGCCAGACTCAGCAGACGCAGCAGATCGAGAGGGCGCATTTAGGGGCTCCGGTAGGGGAGCGCTCAGTGTTGGCCAGCCCGGATACGCTGACAACACCAATCACGCTTTCAAACTTTCCGTTTGGCTGATCCGCTTTCATTGGCCTATGGCTCTGGATAAGCTCGGGGCTTCCACGCAACGGGACTACCTATGGCTCAGCATTCGCCGGATGTCGATATCGCCCGACAGATTCTCCTGGGTTTCGATGATTATCGCGAACAGTTCAGATTGATAACAGAAGGCGCCAGGTCGCGTTTCGAAAAGGCGCAGTGGCAGGATGCCCAGCGTGCCTCGGCTGCTCGGATCAATCTATACGAAGAGAAGGTGGGTGAAACCGCTGCCACCTTGCGCTCAGCCTTCATATCGCACGTGCTGCTTGATGTAGCGCGCTGGCCGCAAATCAAGGCCGAGTACATCGAGCTGATCAATCCGCGTTTCGACGATGAATTGTCCGAAACCTGGTACAACTCGATTTTTTGTACGTTGTTCAGCCACGACTGCATCAACGACAGCACCATGTTCATCCACACCACACGGCCGTCCAGTCGCGCTCAGCGGATGGCTCAGACACGTCGTTACCAGCCCAGTGGAGACCTTCATGGTGTGCTGGAGCAGGTCCTCAACGATTTCGCTCTGGATGTGCCTTATGCCGATCTGGCGGGTGACCTCGAACGGCTAGAGGGGCAACTGCAGGTATCGCTCCCCGATTGGGTGTGCAAAGACCCTGAGCTTACGCTCGAGCTGTTTTCCTCGGTGCTCTATCGCAACAAGGGCGCCTACCTGGTTGGGCGCATCTTCACTCGGGATGAACAGTGGCCGCTGGTGATCCCACTGTTGCACCGTGAAAGCGTTGGGTTGGTCGCTGATACCTTGATAACAGACGAGGCGGAAGTCTCGATCATCTTTTCCTTCACCCGTTCGTACTTCATGGTCGAGGTGCCGATCCCCGCTGAGTTCATCGGCTTTCTCAAACAGATCATGCCGGGCAAGCATGTCGCTGAGCTATACACCTCGATCGGGTTCTACAAGCACGGCAAGTCCGAATTCTACCGCGCGTTGATCAACCACCTGGCCACCACCGATGATCGCTTCATCATGGCGCCTGGCGTGCGGGGCATGGTCATGAGCGTTTTTACGCTGCCGGGCTTCAATACGGTGTTCAAGATCATTAAGGATCGGTTTTCCCACACCAAGAACGTCAATCGGGCAACAGTGATTGAAAAGTACCGGCTGGTAAAAAGCGTTGACCGGGTAGGACGTATGGCTGACACCCAGGAGTTCGCTGACTTTCGGTTTCCGCTGTCGAAGTTCGAGCCCGAGTGCCTTGCCGAGCTGCTGGAGGTGGCGCCGTCGACGGTGGAGGTACAAGGCGACACTGTCCTGGTTCGCCACTGCTGGACCGAGCGACGCATGACGCCGTTGAATATCTATGTGGAGAACGCCAGCGAGCAGCAGGTCCGGGAAGCGTTGGACGATTACGGACTGGCGATCAAACAGCTCGCAGCCGCCAATATCTTCCCTGGCGATATGCTGCTTAAGAACTTTGGGGTAACTCGTCACGGTCGGGTCGTATTCTATGACTACGACGAGATCTGTTTCCTGACGGAAGTAAATTTTCGTTACATCCCGGAGGCCAGATACCCCGAAGATGAAATGGCCTCGGAGCCCTGGTATTCGGTCGGACCGAATGATGTCTTTCCCGAAGAGTTTCCGCGTTTCCTGTTTGCCGATATCCAGCAGCGGCGACTGTTCGCCAAGCTGCACGGAGAGCTCTATGACGCCAACTTCTGGAAGGGACTGCAACAGGCAATCAGCGATGGCAAAGTGATCGATGTCTTTCCGTATCGTCGCAAAGCGTAGGCTACTCGATGGTCTGTTTGAGGCGAACGCTTCCGGATGATATGGGTCGCTATTGATAAGGCCATATGAAAGGCGCGGCGGCTGCATACTCTGCAACACCTGTCACGAGCGATGTTGCGATTGTTCGGTTATGCTGGCCCCGAAGTCCCATGGCTCCACCAACACCCGTATCAAGCAGGAGGGGTTAGACCATGAAAGCATGGCTGAGCAGTGTGTGCTGGAATCTGGCAGTGGCGCTTGGGTTTGTCGAACCGCCTCGTTTGCAGCCTATTGCAGTTCGCGCGCAACGAGACACAGCGGCGGCTCGACGTCGCTGACTCTGGCTAAGCCGGGCGTGGCGGTTTAGCGTCCCGGCATCACCGGACCACCTTTATCCACGGCGCGCTGATACGCGGGTCGTTCTCTTATCCGTTTCAAGAATGCAGTCAGGTTCGGTCGGGTGGCGTCCAGGCCGGCACGCGACTGGGCGGCCTCCAGCGGAAAGCTCATTTGTATATCCGCCACGGTGAAACTGTCCCCCGCAAACCATTGCGTCTTGGATAGTTCGCTTTCCATAAAGTCCAGATGGAGTTTGAGCTGCGGGCCGATGAAAGCCTGATTGGCGCCTTTGGCGATAGCCCGCGCCACGGGGCGAACAAAGAAGGGCATCGGCCCATTGGCGACGCGGTCAAACACCAGTCGCAAAAGCAATGGCGGCATCGCTGAGCCCTCTGCGTAATGCATCCAGTAGCGAAAGCGAAGGTGCTCTGGGGTGCCGGGCGACGGCGCCAGGCGGCCTTCGCCATAGCGGTCCACCAGATATTCCAGAATGGCAGCAGACTCGGCCAGCGTCAGATCGCCGTCGGTAATCACCGGAGACTTGCCCAACGGGTGTACCCGCTTCAGTTCGGGCGGCGCCAACATGGTTTTGGGGTCCCGGGCGTAGCGCTTGATGTCGTAGGGAAGCTGCAACTCCTCCAACAGCCACAACACACGTTGGGAGCGAGAGTTCTCCAAATGGTGGAGCGTGATCATTGGCAACGGTCTCCTGGGTCTTTGTGAGTGCGATCAGCATAGCCTGCCGTTGCCTGCGGTATGGCAGACTTCTGCCGATCAAAGGAGAAGTCATGCCTCGCCCACAATGCCCCCGTTGCCAACGTCCGGCTAGCCACTGCCTCTGCCCGTTGATCCCCTCGCTTACTAGCGCGACGCAAGTACTCGTCCTGCAACATCCCAGCGAAGCCGCGCACGCGCTCAACACGGCTCGACTGGCTACGCTAGGGCTGCGCAATGCTGAGCTGGTGGTGGGCGAAACGGTCAATCTCCCAATCGATGAGCGCGCGAACTATCTGCTGTTTCCGGGTGTTGATGCCATTCCGCTTGAACGTCTCACGACCACTGAGAGGCCGTTGCGTTTGATCGTTCCGGATGGCACATGGCGAAAGGCGCGCAGAATGTTGCACCTCAATCCAGTGCTTGCGACGCTGCCTCGCGTTTCGCTGCCGACAGGGCTCGTCTCGCGTTACCGATTGCGTAAGGCCCCGGCGCCAGGTGCGCTCTCAACGATCGAGGCGATCGTCACGGCGTTGAACATTCTGGAGGGCGAAGGGCGATTCGACGGGTTGCTTCGGCCGTTCGAGGCAATGATCGAGGCGCAGATAGCAGCGATGGGCCTGGATGTCTATCAGCGCAACCATGGTCGCGGTGAAGCCGTTGAGGGCAACTCAGCGGGAGGGGAGCGTCTTCAGACGAACGATATAGATGCTGACTAGCATTGCGCAGGTAAGCATGCCGACCCGGACCCAAAATATGGGAACCAGCCAGCACGAGACACCGATGCTGATCCACATGGTAGCAATCGCATAAATCTTGCCCTTGAGTGGAATGCCGTTACCGTCAAGGTAGTCGCGGAACCAGGGGCCGAGCCTCGGGTGCATCACAAGCCAATCGTAGAAACGTCGAGAGCTGCGGACGAAGCAGGCGGCGGCAAGAAGGAGGAACGGCGTGGTTGGCAGTACCGGCAGGAAGATCCCGATGATGCCGAGCGTGACGCTTAACCAACCGATCACCAGTAGCGCATAACGCGCTACCGGATTGCGATACGTCGGAATATCGCGGTGAGCCAAGAGGCTGTCCGATGTCAGTGCTTGCGTGGCTTGAGAAGGGCGGGCTTCTCTTCTGGCGCATGGCAGATGAGATACAGCGCCGTCAGGATCTCCGGAATCTGCTCAACCATCTCTGCAACCAGGTCCTGATCCGTGGCGATGTCGCTGAACTCAGGTTGCTCGTCGAACAGGCCTGATCCCACCATGATCGGTAGCAGCAGCTCGCTGACTTCTTCTTCGGAGTCCTCGAACCAAACCGACTCGCGCATGAATACGCCTTCCATGAAACCGATACACCAGCCGCGCAGGTCGGACTCGTCTGGCTCGTCGCCCATGTCGAGGTCGCAGGGCAGCTCCATATCCTCATCGCTGGCCAGCTGCCGTGCAATGTGCGCCTTGAGCTGAATGAGCGTCGCCTCTATGGCTTCACGTTCGGTGTCGTCCGCGTATTGTGGGGGCTCGGCGAACAGCGCGTCGATCCACTCACGCTCTGGCACCTGTTCCGAACAGATGCACAACGCGGTCAGGTAGCCGTGAGCGGCGATGTAATCGAGGGCTTCTTCGTGCAGATCATCTGCATCCAGAAACACTTGCAGGCGGGCGAGTTGCTCGGCGAATGACATCGAAGGCTACCTTGGAGAGAAAACAGCGCTGATTCTAGACGAGCTGCGGGCCCCAGGCTACCGCGCGCTTTGGCGCTGCGGCGGCTTGGCGGTTTTACAGCCCTTGAGTCTTCGACAGATTGGAAAAGCTGCACAGAGTTCCGTTTCACGGAGCGGCTGCCCGACTATCGCATGGGCGTCGTGTTTGGCCTGATCCTGGCTGCCGTGTCGCGTATACTCGCGCGTCTTGTTTCGGAGACCGGCATGCTCGATCAGGCACAGCGCATACTCAAAGATGTATTCGGCTATGACGCGTTTCGTGGCAATCAGGGCGCGATCATCAAGCGCGTTGCAGAGGGTAACGATGCGCTGGTGCTGATGCCGACCGGTGGTGGTAAATCGCTTTGCTATCAGGTTCCGGCCTTGCTTCGCGATGGTTTGGCGGTGGTGGTGTCGCCTCTGATTGCCCTGATGGACGATCAGGTGGCGACGCTCGAAGAACTTGGTGTGTCAGCCGCTGCTCTCAATTCGACATTGACGCCCGAACAGCAGCGCGATATCGCCGACCGTTTGCGCCGCAACGAAATCAAGATGCTTTATCTCGCGCCTGAACGATTGGTTCAGCCGCGCATGCTGGCGTTCTTGCAACGTTTGCAGATCGGGCTGTTCGCTATAGATGAGGCGCATTGCGTATCGCAGTGGGGACATGACTTCCGCCCAGAGTACCTACAGCTCGGACAGTTGGCCGAATTTTTCCCGAACGTCCCGCGGATTGCATTGACGGCAACCGCAGATAAGCGCACCCGGGAGGAAATCGTTCAGCGGTTGCACCTGGCAAACGCCGAGCGCTTCCTTTCAAGCTTCGATCGGCCAAACATCTTTTATCGCATTGTTCCCAAGGAGCAGCCGCGCAAGCAGCTGATGGGCTTCCTTGCCGAGCGCCGTGGCGATGCCGGCATCATCTATTGCATGTCTCGTAAAAAGGTCGACGAGATCGCCGCGTTCCTCACCGAGCAGGGCTTTCCAGCATTGCCTTATCACGCAGGCTTGCCGAACGATCTGAGGGCTTTTCACCAGAAGCGCTTTCTCAACGAGGAAGGCCTGATCATGGTGGCGACCATCGCGTTCGGCATGGGCATCGACAAGCCCAACGTACGTTTTGTCGCTCATCTGGATCTCCCAAAATCGCTGGAAGCCTACTATCAGGAAACCGGCCGTGCGGGTCGAGACGGTTTGCCGGCAGACGCCTGGATGGCCTACGGGCTGCAAGACGTCATCTTCCTCAAGCAGATGCTCAACAACTCCGATGGTGATGAGCGGCACAAGCGCATCGAGCAGCATAAGCTCGACGCGATGCTCTCGCTCTGTGAGGAAACCCGCTGCCGCCGACAAGTGCTGCTGGCCTATTTCGATGAGCAGATGCCCGAGCCTTGCGGGCACTGCGATAACTGTGTCGACGGCGTGCAGACCTGGGATGCCACTGAGCCGGCACGGCAGGCCCTGTCGGCGATCTATCGCAGCGGGCAGCGCTATGGTGTCGGTCACCTCGTTGACATCCTGCTCGGGCGAGATAACGAAAAGATTCGCAGTCTTGGACATCAGCACCTGTCTGTGTTCGGCATGGGCAAGGCACTCTCGGAGGGCGAATGGCGGTCGCTGTTTCGCCAGTTGGTCGCACGGGGGCTCGCTGACGTCGATCTGGAAGGTTTCGGTGGCCTTCGTCTCAGCGACAGTTGCCGTAGCTTACTCAGGGGCGAGGTCACCCTTGAGCTGCGACGTGAGCTGTCCACCAAAGCGCCCAAACCTGCTTCCAGCGCAGCGAGTCAGCTGGTGCGCAGCGAGGAACGCGAGACCTGGGAAGCATTGCGTAGCTTGCGCCGCAAGCTGGCCGAGGAGCATGGCGTGCCGCCCTACGTCATCTTTCCGGACGCGACGCTGTTGGAGATGCTTCGCAGCCAGCCCGGTACGCTCGGCGATATGGCCCGCATCAGCGGAGTCGGCGCGCGCAAACTTGAGCGCTATGGACAAGCGTTCCTTGAAGTGCTGCAGGGAACGACACCGATCGTCAAATCGACGGCCGATGTCCGCCACGAATTGATCACTCTGGCGCGTGCCGGGATGACGCCGGCGCAGATTGCGCGGCAACTCGATTGTAGCGAAAAGAACGTCTACGCCATGCTTGCCGAAGCCATAGGCCAGCAGCAGCTGAGCCTTGAACAGGCGCTGGACCTGCCAGAGGCGCTGCTGGAGGAGATCCAGGAGGCGTTCCTTGATGGGGAAGGAGAGTTGCCTGCGGTTGCGGCAGTTGCCGAACAATTTTCTGGACGCGTCCCGGAGGCGGTCCTGTTCTGCGTCCGTGCATCGCTGCAAGCAGAATTCGAACTCTAGCGCTCAGCCCACGTGGCGCGGCGTATTGCCGCTGGGCTTGTTTGCCCGGCTGGCTAGCGCGCGGCACCGCAACACTGGGTTACGTACCAGAGCCGATGGTAGCCTTGCCAGTCTTCCGGTGCTGTGGTTAGCTCGCTAATAATTAGTTTTTCCGGAAAGACCGCTCCATGTATCCCGACCAACATCGCTTCGCCATGCAGTTGGCTCAACTTTCGCGTGGCTGGCGCGCTGAGCTGGACCGTCGTCTGGCAGACCTCGACCTTTCTCAGGCGCGATGGTTGGTTCTCTTGCATCTGGCGCGATTCGATCACGACCCTACTCAACGTGAGCTTGCACAAAGCGTGGCAGTCGAGGGGCCGACATTAGCGAGGCTGTTGGACAGCCTGGAAGCACAAGGTCTGGTCCATCGTCAGCCTGCGCCCGGCGACCGCAGAGCCAAACTCATTACGCTCGGCGCCCCGGCACGCCCGTTGATCCAGAGAATCGAAGCGATCTCCACGCAAGTCAGACAGGAGTTGTTTGACGGCATCGATGAAGAGGACCTTCGGAGATGTCAGCAGGTGCATGAGCGCATCCTCGCAAACCTCGTGAGCGCCAAGCGATAGCCACAAGCTGGCCAGCACTGTGTTCCTGCGCATCCTCGTGTTTACCTGTTGGGCAGCATGTCCGGTGCCTTTGGTCTTACGAAGCTAGGCTGGCCATACCGATAGTGGCACAATGCCTTATCGCGCAAGCCGACGAATTGCATCTATTTTCTTCCGCACCCGTCGATAACCGCGTCACAGTTCAGTAATCGAACCGTGGACCGG
Source organism: Stutzerimonas stutzeri (assembly GCF_051028275.1). Classification (GTDB taxonomy): domain Bacteria; phylum Pseudomonadota; class Gammaproteobacteria; order Pseudomonadales; family Pseudomonadaceae; genus Stutzerimonas; species Stutzerimonas stutzeri_AS. The sequence goes on along the minus strand of NZ_CP069269.1, from coordinate 2,619,915 downwards.
CGACGACATACGCCGAGGGCCACCAGCGGAGGTCTCATGGCACTCGGTCGTCGCATCTTGTTAACAGTGGCCTCTGGCTCGCTGATCTATTCGGGCATGGTTTCTGCCCTGGGCATGGGGGACATCACGCTCCACTCCGCTCTGAATCAACCGCTGAGCGCCGAAATCGATCTGCTGGATGTTGGCGATCTGGAAGGCGACGACATTCGCGTTGTATTGGCGTCCAGCAGTGACTTTGCGCGCGTCGGTGTTGAGCGCCTGGCGTTCTTGCAAGACCTGAGCTTCACGCCTGTGATCGACGGCAGTCGCAGTCGGATCCGCGTGGCGTCCAATAAGCCAGTCCGCGAGCCGTATCTGAACTTTCTGGTCGAGATTACCCGAGCGAAGAGCCGGATGCTTCGTGAGTACACGGTTCTGCTCGATCCAATGCCTAGCTCGCCAGAGGCTGCGAGCCGCCTGGCCGTGGAGACCCCGGTAGCGGTTGCTTTGCCGGTCCGTGCCGAGCCAGCGCGTTTCGTGCCGCCGGCTGAACTTCCACAAGCAGCTCAGGGTAAGCGCCACCGGGTGGCGAACGGTGAGAGCCTATGGATGATCGCAGGCCTCTATGCAGGCGGCACGCAAGCCTCTCAGGCACAATTCATGCGGGACATTCAGGCGTTGAATCCTGATGCTTTTGCCGGTGGTGACGCAGCGCGTCTCCAAGCCGGCGCCGCTCTTCTGCTGCCAGATGCCGCATCAGCAATTGTGCCAGCAGCCGTTGAGGCCGTTTCGCCTCAGCCTGCCGCCACGGTTGAACGCCTGCTGAACCCTGAGCCAGAGCCGGCTGATAGCCTGTCTGCCGACCCGGCAACCGTTGACGATCAGGTCGCAATGCTGCGCCGCCAGCTGTTCGAAGAGCTGGCAGCCAGCCGCACGGAAAATCAGCAGCTCAAGCAGATGCTGATCGATATGCGGCTTCAGCTCGAATCTGTTACCGCACAGCTTGCCGATAAGGGTCAACCGGGAGGTGTTCCCCCAGCTGCCGTGCAAACGCCACCGGCAGCAATGACGCAGGGTCAGCCGATTGTGCAGCCAGCCCCCGAGTCGATTCCAACCAAACCTGAAACATCGCTCAGATGGCAGGACTGGACAATGCCTGGCGTCGGGATATTGATCTCCATGCTGCTGGGTGGCTGGTGGTACAGCCGACGTAAAAAGCCTGAGATCGAATACCCGGATGCGCCACCTCTGGCCGTTGCTCAGTCGATGCGTTTGCCACCAGTGCCTGCGGTTGCGGCGGCGGAAATGCCGCGCCAGCCGGCCCATGCTTCGGTTAGCGAGACCGACGTGCTAGAAGCGGCAGACTTGTACATTACCTACGGCCGTCGCGATGAGGCGCTGGAGGTGCTGCTGCGCGGAATCGAGCGGGACCCTGAACAGCTCGATATTCGTCTTCGCCATCTAGGGCTTCTCGCCGAGTCGGGCAAACTTGACGGTTATGGCGCTGCAGCCGAGGCTTATCTGCAGGCAGGGGGTTCGCAGGCGCAGCTCGACCAGCTGCTGGGGTTGCATCCGGCCTTGGCTTCGGCAGTCGATGCGGTCGAACACGTAGCACCTGAGCCTTTCCTGGATCCGGACATCACCTTTGTCTTGAACGAATCGCTGACCGCAGACTTTCTGGATGCTGATTTCGAGCCTGCCCAGCAGTCTGCTGAGGTAGACAACCTCAAGGCACACCCTGCGCAGCCGCTGATCGATGGGTTCGACGAAGCGCTGACGCTTGGCGAGCTGCCGTCGCTGCTTGGCCATTTAGAGCCGGTCGAACCGAAACCGACAGCGGAAGAGCTGCGCCAGCTAGAGCCGAATCCAGAGCATCTGGTGCGCCTCAACCAGGCCGTCGCCTACATCAAACAGGGCGACATGGAGAGCGCCTGTGTCATTCTCGAAACGTTGGCGACCGAAGGTGATGAGGCGCAGCGGCAGAAGATCAACGAGCTGCTGGCCCAGATCGCCTGATCGGAGCCAGCACACCGTTGCGGCTGGGTGCAGCGTCAGAAGCTGCGCCCGAGATTCATGTAGAGCGCGCGTTGAGATTCGTCATTCAGGCCATAGCTGAAATTCAAGGGCCCCAATGGTGTCTCGTAGCCGATAAAGATGCTCCCGGCGTTGATATAGCCACTGTCGAACGAACTGTCGTTGTTCCAGGCACGTCCTCGCTCAAGGGATGCGCCCAGATACAACGGGAAGTCCAGCGGCAGAAACGAGCGAGGCGTTATCCGACGGAAATAGATCATTCGCGCGAGGCTGACATTCTGGCCGGGAAGTGCGTCTTGTCGATAACCTGACAACTGCCGTGCGCCACCGAGCAGGAAGCTGGACGTAACAACCTCGGCATCGTCCAGCGTACGGCCGTATCGCCCACCGAGCACCAGCGTGTCCAGCCCGAAGTTGAACGCCTTATCCAGGCGCAACTCCCACTGACGGTAGCGCTCATCGGAACCCAGCGCTGGATCGTATTGGCGAAGGGTCAAGCCGATATCTTCTCCCTCACGGGGGAAATCCACGTTGTCCATTGTGTCGAATGAGTACTGAAGCTGGTAGTAACCCTCCTCGAATGAAAAGTCTGGCAACTGTCGGTCGCCCACCCGAACGTCGGCTTCACCCCAGGCTTGCCCCACGCCGAAGCGAATTTCTCCGTTATTGGCGATTTGCCTGCCCAGGTTCAGCCCATAGCCGTAGCGTTGCAGCCTGTATTCAGCGATGGGGTCGTTATCGATCAGAGCCTCGACGTTCTGCGCTTCGGCAATCAGTGTCGGTGCGACGAACCAGCGCGAGCCAGCATCCAGAGGTTGATAGAACTCGCTGAAGAACTCTTGCCGGTCACCTAGCTGCAGGCGAGTCAGCCACTCGGCGCCGAGTTTGTTGATGCCGTTCTTGCGGAAACTGGCACCGATGTTGAAATCGCTGTCGCCTCGGAAATCATCTGACAGGTTGATGCCCAAACGCAGGTAGTCAGTACCGGAGCGCTTTTCCCGCGTGGTGATCACCAGGGTGTTACCGGCTTTACCATGGATCACGCGGTACTCCACCTGATCGAAGTAGTCCAGTCCATACAGGGTGCCCATGTCGTTCTGCAAGTCTTGCAGATCCAAGCGCTTACCCTCCTGCTGACGGATATGGCGACGTATGACGGCGTCATCGACCTTCGAGTCGTTTTCGATGCGCACGCGGTTAATCACCGGCGAGCGCGGCTCGGCAGAGCGAGCGAGGCTAAGCGCCAGATTGCCGCCGCTTTTACTGCTCATCGATGTCAAACGGCTTTCCAGCGCGCTAGCAGCGCGATAACCGGCGTCGATCAGCTGTTCGGCCCGGTCGAAGTCGGTGGAGCCTATCCCGGCCAGCATCGGCTGCACCAGCAGGTCCTCCGGCCTTAGCGTGGCCAGCTGAGCCTCCGAGTTGCGCCGGGTCATCATGGTTGTCGACTGGTTGAGCACATCGACGACGGTGAGCAACTGCTCGCGGGGTAGAAGTGGCGTCCCGATATCCACTACGATCAGCCGGTCCACGCCCATGTCGCGCGCGACATCCATCGGGATGTTGTCGACCATGCCACCGTCGACCAGTAGCCGGCCATCAATTTCGACCGGAGCGAAAACTGCCGGGATGGACATGCTCGCGCGGATCGCCTGGGGCAAATGGCCGCTGCGAAAGATCACCTTCTCGTCGTTGGCGATGTCCGTTGCGACTGCGCGAAATGGAATGGGTAAACGGTCGAAGTCGCGCGTGTCGCTGGCATGCACCAGCAGGCGTTCAAGCAGCAGTGCGAGGTTCTGGCCCTGGATCACGCCAAGGGGGAGGCCGAGGCTACCGTCTTCGCGAAAGCTCAATTTGCGTTTAACCAGGAAATCTCGGTCGTCCTGCTTGCGACGGAAAGGAATGTCCCGACGCGGCGGATCGTCGGACAGTACCTGCTGCCAATCCAGCTCGAGTGCCAGTTTCTCCAGCTCAGTGGCGCTGTAGCCAGCGGCATAGAGACCACCGATCACAGCACCCATGCTGGTGCCGGCAATCGCATCGATGCGCACGCCTCGTTCTGTCAGGGCTTTCAGCACGCCGATGTGCGCCAGTCCTCGCGCCGCGCCGCCAGACAACACCAACCCAGTGCGTGGCTGGGTATCAGCAAAGCCTGCCAGGGGCATGAGCAGGATCAGCAGCAATAGGAGACGGGACATGAGGGGACACCGGACAGATCAAGGTGAAATGGCGGCTATTATAGGCGTCCCGCCAGCTACCCGAGCCCCTCGACATGACCGATACCAAGCCTGAAATTGTCATCACCTATTGCACCCAATGCCAATGGATGCTGCGCGCCACATGGCTGGCGCAAGAGCTGCTTTCGACTTTTTCGGATGACCTTGGCAAGGTATCGCTGGTGCCAGCAACGGGCGGGACCTTTCACATCACCTGCAACGGTGTGCAGATATGGGAACGCAAGCTCGACGGCGGTTTTCCTGAAGCCAAGGTCCTGAAACAGCGCGTACGGGACCAAATCGACCCGGAGCGAGATCTTGGACATAACGATCGGGCCTGAGCATGCTCAAGCGGCCAAACGATCAGATCGACAGCTGCTCGGTTTGCAGTTCTTCCAACAGCAGCTGCCCCGCGGCTGACAACGTGCTGCCGTGGCGGGCGATCACGCCATAGGGCTCGCTGCGTGACTGCAGTTTTAACGGCAAGCGGCGAATCATACCGAACTTCTTACTGAATTCGGCCACGGCCAATGGCATGACGGCTACCAGTTCGGGGTCCTCCTGCAGGAGGCTGAGCATGGTGAAGGTCGAAGCGGTTTCGACCGGGTAACGTGGAAATTCCAGCCCACACTGACTGAACTCGCGTTCGAGCAGCAGGCGCATGGGCATGTTTGCTGGATAGACCACCCAACGGTAGACGCTGAGGTCGGCCAGCTCCAGCGTCGTGGCGGCGCGCGCCGGGTGATCTGGGTGGGCCACGACCGTCAATTGTTCGGGGTGTAGTGTCAGACAGTCGTAGGCGTCCGGGCGTTGGCTGACACTGCTGCGGCAAATCGCCAGATCGAGTCGGCCCTGATCGACCATGCCCAGAAGCCGCGCGCTAGTGTCCTCGACGATCTCGACCGAAAGCTCCGGCTGTTTTCGCCTTAGCCGGCCGAGCGCGCGCATCAGCATAGGTACCGCGCCCATGATGGTGCCGACGGAAAGCCGCCCCCCATGCCCCTGCAGAATGCCCACCATCTCTTCACGCAGGTGCGCCAGATCGCTGTGGATCAACCGGGCATAGCGGATCACGCAGCGGCCCAGATCGTTGGGCACCAGTCCTTGGCTGTTGCGAGTGAACAGCTCTGCTCCAAATGTATTTTCAATTTCATGCAGCGATTTGGTCGCGCCAGGCTGGCTAATGAAGACCTGCTCGGCTGCGCGGTGCAGCGAGCCCTGTTCGTCTAGCGCGATCAACAACCGCAGCTGTTTGAGTCGAAGTCGGGACACGATGGAGGGGAGAGCGGCAATCATGGGATGACTGAAAGTTATCGCTTAATCAGAAGCCGTCATTAGGCACCAGCGGAGGCGGTTTTTAAAGTGATCGCCGTAAACCTCCATCAGGCGGGGCGTTATCACAATAAGAGGAAGGTGCGCATGCGGTTGATTCAATTCGAAAACGAGCAGGGGCGCAGGCACGTGGGGCTGGTAGCTGGCGAGCGAATCGACGTGCTTGCCGAGCTGTCCAGCACACGGGAGCTGGCCCTGGCGGCAATACGCAATCAACGCAGCCTGGCCGAGCACGTCCAGTGCCAGGCGCGGGAAGCCGGTCCGTTGTACCGCGACCTGCTCCAGGCGGGGCGGGTCCTGCCGCCGCTCGACCATGAAGATCCTGCCCACTGCCTGGTCAGCGGTACGGGCCTGACCCACATGGGCAGCGCCGCGACCCGCGACAAGATGCACCAGCAGGGCGAGCAGGACGAAGCCAAGCTTACCGATTCCATGCAGATGTTTCGCTGGGGTATGCAAGGTGGCCGGCCGAATCCAGGCAGCATCGGTGCGCAGCCCGAATGGTTCTACAAGGGAGACGGCAGCATTGTGGTACGCCCCGGTAGTGATTTTCCCGCTCCTGATTTCGCCGAAGACTATGGTGAAGAGCCTGAGCTAACAGGCCTCTATGTGATCGGCGATGACGGTCAGCCGTACCGCTTGGGCTTTGCCCTGGGCAACGAGTTTTCGGATCACGTGCTTGAGCGCAAGAACTACCTTTATCTTGCGCACTCGAAGTTGCGCTACTGTTCGTTTGGTCCCGAGTTGCGGGTAGGGCCGTTGCCGGCGCACTTGGCTGGAGTCAGTCGTATTCGCCGCGGGGAGCAGGTCCTGTGGGAGAAAGAGTTTCTGTCCGGCGAGGAAAACATGTGTCACACGCTGGAAAACCTTGAGTATCACCATTTCAAATATGCACAGTTTCTGCGCCCCGGCGATGTTCACGTGCATTTTTTCGGGACGGCGACGCTCTCCTTCGCGGACGGAATAAAGGCCCAGCCGGGCGATCTGTTCGAAGTCAGCCTGGATGAGTTTGGCGCACCGCTGCGCAACGGCATCAGTATTTGCCGAGCGGGTATTTCCCCAGGCGGCGTGAAGCCACTCTGACGTCCGCATAGCCAGTGACTGGCCGAAACGCCCTGGCGCACTGCGCGCCGGGTTATCACATCTCAAACTCTTCGCTCGTAGGCGGACTGGGCGAAGCCTCATGAACCCCGTCATCAGAGGAACAATTCCATGCCGAATATCAGCGGTCAGAACTACATAGCCGGGGCCCGCAGCGCGCAGGGTTCCGTTGTGATCCAAAGCGTCGACGCCAGCACCGGCGAAGCATTGCCGTATGGATTTCATCAGGCGACCGAAAACGAAGTGAATGCTGCGGCGCAAGCGGCAGCCAACGCCTACCCTGAGTACCGTGCCCTGAGCGCCAGCAAACGAGCCGACTTCCTCGATGCGATTGCCGATGAGCTGGATGCATTGGGCGATGACTTCGTTGCGCTGGTCTGTCGCGAGACAGCATTGCCAGCAGGTCGGATTCAGGGTGAGCGTGGGCGTACCAGCGGGCAGATGCGGCTGTTTGCCAAGGTGCTGCGCCGCGGGGATTTCCTGGGTGCACGAATCGACCGCGCGCTGCCGGAGCGCAAGCCACTGCCACGCCCCGATCTTCGCCAGTGCCGCATGGGGCTGGGGCCGGTTGCGGTATTTGGCGCGAGCAACTTCCCACTGGCGTTTTCGACTGCCGGTGGCGATACCGCATCGGCGTTGGCAGCTGGGTGCCCGGTGGTGTTCAAGGCGCACAGTGGCCATATGGTAACGGCCGAGTGCGTAGCCGATGCGGTGATTCGCGCGGCAGAGAAATCCGGCATGCCCAAGGGCGTGTTCAACATGATCTACGGCGGCGGTGTCGGTGAATGGCTGGTCAAGCATCCGCTCATTCAGGCGGTCGGTTTCACCGGTTCGCTACGTGGCGGTCGTGCACTCTGTGACATGGCCGCAGCGCGTCCGCAGCCGATTCCGGTCTTTGCCGAGATGTCCAGCATCAACCCTGTGGTGCTGATGCCTGACGCGCTCAAAAGCCGCGGCGACGCTATCGCCAACGAGCTGACCGCATCGGTGGTGATGGGGTGTGGTCAGTTCTGCACCAATCCTGGCTTGGTGATAGGCGTGCGCTCGCCTGAATTCGATGCATTTCTGGAGAAACTGGTCGGCTTTATGAATGAACAGCCGGCGCAGACCATGCTCAATGCCGGGACGCTGAAGAGTTACTGCAGCGGCGTTGAGCATTTGAAAGGGCATTCGGGCATCAGCCACTTAGCCGGCAAGGAACAGCAGGGCAGCCAGGCGCAACCGCAATTGTTCAAAGCTGACGCGCGGCTGCTGATTGACGGGGATTCGCTGCTGCAGGAGGAGGTGTTTGGTCCTACCACCGTCGTCGTCGAAGTCGCCGATAAGGCCGAACTGATGCGCGCACTGCTGGGCCTGCATGGCCAACTCACCGCCACGCTCATTGCCGAACCGAGCGATCTGGCCGAGTCCGCAGACCTGGTGGCATTGCTGGAGCAGAAGGCCGGACGGATTTTGCTCAACGGCTATCCGACAGGTGTGGAAGTGTGCGATGCGATGGTGCATGGCGGGCCGTATCCGGCCACTTCGGATGCGCGTGGTACGTCTGTAGGCACATTGGCGATTGACCGATTCCTGCGTCCGGTGTGCTACCAGAACTTCCCGGATGCGTTACTGCCGGATGCGCTGAAGAATGCCAATCCGCTTGGCATCACACGCCTCGTGGACGGCGAAAACACCAACGCCGCGCTCTAAAGCGCCAAGCGGCTCGCTCAGCTATGAGCGGGCCGCTCCTGGCTGACCCATCCCCATTTCCAGAGCGGTAGTGCGGACCAGCTCAAGAACGCTGCCGGCTGCCGGTGAGAATTGCTGCTGAGTCTTGGTGATGATGCCGTACGCCATCAAGCCTTGATTCAGGTCGGCATCGATGCTCGCGTCCACTTCGATTTCTTCCAGCATGCCGTACCGCGCATAGTGCGCCAGTACATCGCGTGGCAGCACGGTCAGCATGTCGTCCTTCTCGACCAGCGTGGTCACCATCAACAGGTTTTCCGCATTCACGACCTTGCGCGGTGGGCGCATGCCGACCCGTTGAAACAGCGCATCAAACTCCTGTCGCAACACGCTGCCAACTGGCGGCAGCACCCAGTCGGCTGCGTTCAGTTGCGCGCGGGACATCGCGCCTTCGATCAGCCCGGCTCGCGCACAGATCTGCAAGGGCTCATTGGCCAACGGCTCGAAGCGTAAATCGTCTTGCTGACTGCCCGCCGAAAACCGTGCCACCAGGAAATCCAGTTCCCCGTCATCCAGTATTGCCAACAGGTCGCGGCTCGAGCCCGTTCGGATGCTGACTTCCAGTTCCGGAAACCGCTGCTTGGCGCGTCGGATGACTTCGGGCAGCAATTCTGCACAGGGCGTCAGGATGGTGCCGATGCGCACATGCCCCTGTTGCCCCTGACGGAGCGCGTCGACTTCGCTGTAGGCACTGTCCAGCGTATTAAGCATGCGTCTGGCGTGGCGAATCATCGCTTCGCCGTACAGCGTGGGTACGACGCCACGCGCGTGGCGCTCGAATAGCTCGACGCCCAACCCATCCTCCAGCTCCTTCAGGAGTTTCGAGATCGCAGGTTGGGAAATGCCCAGCCCGATTGCGGCTCGATTGAGATTTCCGGTGTCGCCAAGCGCCGCCAGCAGCGGGATGTGGCGGTTCTTCAAACGCGCCCGGACGAACCAGTTGCTATTGATCGGCTTCATTAAGCTATATCCATTCATGTATCGGTTTGGCTGAAATATATATTTGTTGATGATGTCTTGTCTCTCTACGCTCTGGATCAACGACAGACGCTGCGGTGCTGCTGGCGAGTGCCAGCGTCTTGATCGAGACGATGCCTATAACAATAATCGGAGAGGCAGCTATGCAATCGAAAATCCAGCGTTTCGGGTTTGGCCTTGCGGCAACCCTGGTACTCGCGTCCAGCGATGCCTATGCCAAGCAGGATTGGAAGTTCCAGATCAACGTCAACGCCGGTGATGACGAGTACCGTATCGCTCAGCAATGGGCGAAAAGCGTCGGCGAAAAAACCAACGGCGAGATCAACATCGAAGTTCTGCCCACCGGCACCATCGTTGGCAACAACGAGACGCTGGATGCGGTTGGCGCGGGCATCATCCAGGGTCATATCACCGACCCCGGCTATTTCTCGGGCAAGAATCCAGCGTTCGCGGTGTACGGCAACATGGTGGGTGCCTGGAACGGCCCGGAGCCATTCCTTGATTACATGCGCAACGCGGGCGGCGAGGCGGGCTACAACCGTCTGGTCGAGCCGTACAACGTCCACCTGATTCGAGCCGGCGCGGTTGGCGCGGAGTCGCTGATCAGCAAACGGAAGATTGAGAGCCTCGACGACCTCAAGGGTCTGAAGGTGCGTGCGCCGGAAGGCATGGTTTCGAACATCTTCAAGCTTGTTGGGGCAGCGCCCGTAAATCTGCCGACTTCGGAGGTTTATACCGGCCTGGAGAAGGGCGTGATCGACGCCGCCGATTACACGGTGTTTTCCACCAACTACCAGCAGGGCTACCACAAGTACGCGCCGTTCGCTGTCTATCCGGGCTTCCATTCAATGCCGATGAAGGATATCTCGGTCAACAAGGCGCTCTGGGATGATCTGTCGCCAGAGCAACAGAAGATCCTCGAAGACTCGGTCGATGCCTTTACCGAGCAGCTGGTCAGCGACCTGCAGAAGAAGGATGAGGAGCAGGTCGCGGTGGCCAAGCAGAAAGGCGACGTGACGCTGACTTCGCTTCCCGAGGACGAATTGAAAAAGTTTCGTCAGGCCGCGCGAGACGAGTGGTCGCGCTGGCGTGATCGCAGCCCCCAGGCCAAGCAGGCGGTAGATTCCATCCAGGCCTACCTGCAGGACAAAGGCATGCTCTGAGCCGCGCGAGGCGGCCAGTCCCACCTCCGATGACCAACGACTTTCCGGCCGAGGCCGGAGGGTCCGGGGAGTTCTGCTGTGAAAAACACTCAACCTTCGTCCGACGACCAACTCGACGTCTGCGCCCCAGAGCCGGGGCGTGGCAGGCTCGATCGCGCTATTCGACGCGGCGGCCAACTGATCGCCTGGCTGGTGTTTCTCGCCATGCTGGTCAGCGTGTTCGAGGTTGTCATGCGCTACGGATTCAACGCACCTACGGAGTGGGCCCACGAAACAACGACCTTTCTCGTCGCTGCCATCTTTGCGCTAGGCGGGCCCTATGCATTGGCCACCAACCGGCACATTCAAATTCGCATCCTGCTTGATCGTTTGTCGCCACGTAAGCGCAGCTGGTTAGAGCTGCTGAATCTGGTATTGGGCGTCTTGTTCTGTCTGGCGATCGGTTATGCCGCTTGGGTGCTGGCCTACAACGCGACGCACGCGCCGGACGGCAGCTGGCGACTGGAAACGTCCGGCTCGGCCTGGAACCAGCCGCTGCCAGCCTTTACCAAGATCGTCATCCTGGTCTCCATCGCGCTGATGGCCGTGCAGCAGATTGTGCGGATTGCGACTTTCAGACGTGCGCGTCTCGATGAGGATGGCAAGCCATGAGCATCGAGATCGCAACTTACCTGATGATTTTCGCGATCTTCGCGCTGCTGGTGCTGGGCCTGCCGCTGGCATTCGTCACTGGGCTGGTTGCCGCTGGCTTCACCTTGGGCTGGTTTGGCCCGATGGCCGTGCCGCTCGTTGCGAGCCGCATGTTTGGTTTCATCACCGAATACTCGCTGGTGGCTGTTCCGATGTTCGTCTTCATGGCGGGCTTGCTGGATCGATCAGGACTGGCACGGGACCTGTTCAATGCCATGCGCTTCTTCGCCGGCAGGTTGCCTGGCGGGGTTGCGGTGCAGACCATCGTCGTCGCTTTTTTTCTCGCCGCCATTTCCGGAATCATCGGTGGCGAGATCGTCCTGCTCGGTGTGCTGGCGTTACCCCAGATGCTGCGCCTCGGTTATGACAAGCGCATCGCCATCGGCGTGGTCTGCGCAGGAGGATCATTGGGCACCATGGTTCCGCCGTCGATCGTGCTGATCATCTACGGCCTGATCGCCAGCGTTTCGATCGCTGATCTGTTCAAGGCGGCGATCATTCCGGCAGCGCTTCTGATGGGCAGCTACATGCTCTACGTCGTCGTGATGTGCATGCGTTATCCGCACATGGGCGGTGCGCATCTGGAAAAGGACAGCAGCGTACCGCGGCTCACCCTTGGCGAGGCCTTCAAGGGCATGTTTTTCCCGATAGCCATCGCCGGGCTGGTGCTCGGGAGCATCTACGGCGGTATTGCTTCGGTCACCGAGGCCGCAGCCATGGGCGCCCTTGGCGTGCTGCTGGCGGTGCTGGTGCGTGGAGAGTTCAGCGTCAAGCTGCTTCAGGAAAGCCTGACGCAGACCCTGGAAACCTGTGGGATGATCGTCTGGATCGGTATCGGCGCAGCCTGTCTGGTCGGGGTTTACAACCTCATGGGCGGTAACCGTTTTGTCTCGTCGGCGATCACCGGACTGGACGTGGCGCCTTTCGTCATCGTTCTGGTGATGATGCTGATCTTCCTGCTGCTGGGCATGTTCCTCGACTGGATCGGCATCGCCATGCTCTGTCTGCCGATCTTCGTACCCATCGTCGTGGAACTCGGCTACGACCCTGTGTGGTTCGGCATCCTTTTCGCGGTGAGCATGCAGGTCTCCTATATCTCGCCTCCGTTTGGGCCGGCCGCGTTCTATCTCAAGAGCGTGGCTCCTCCCGATATCACCCTGACTGACATCTTCCGCTCGATGGTGCCCTTCATCGTGATCCAGATAGCAGTGCTCGGCGTGCTGCTGTACTTCCCGGCCATTTCGACCTGGCTGCTGTAACCCAACCCGAACGTTCAATCAGGCGGGCCAGGTGAGCCAGCCGACGATAACAGGTGCATCGCAATGACTGACAAACGCCCCCTGCGCTCCGCTCAATGGTTCGGTACCACCGACAAGAACGGCTTCATGTACCGCAGCTGGATGAAGAACCAAGGCATCCCCGAACACGAATTTCAAGGCAAGCCGATCATCGGTATCTGTAACACATGGTCAGAGCTGACGCCCTGCAACGCGCACTTTCGCAAGATTGCAGAGCACGTGAAAAAGGGCGTGCTGGAGGCGGGTGGATTTCCGGTTGAATTCCCGGTCTTCTCGAACGGTGAATCGAACCTGCGACCGACCGCGATGCTGACGCGCAACCTGGCGAGCATGGATGTGGAGGAGTCGATTCGCGGTAATCCGGTGGATGCGGTGGTGCTGCTGGTCGGCTGTGACAAGACCACTCCCGCGCTGTTGATGGGCGCGGCGAGCTGCGACGTGCCGACGATCGTGGTCACCGGTGGGCCGATGCTCAACGGCAAACACAAAGGTCGTGATATCGGCGCGGGCACCATCGTCTGGCAGATGCACGAGCAGTATAAGGCTGGGCAGATTGACCTCAACGAGTTCCTTTCTGCCGAGGCCGGTATGTCGCGCTCGGCGGGCACCTGCAACACCATGGGAACGGCCTCGACCATGGCTTGCATGGCAGAAGCCCTCGGTACTTCATTGCCGCACAACGCAGCAATTCCAGCAGTGGATTCGCGCCGTTATGTGCTCGCTCACCTGTCCGGTATGCGCATCGTTGACATGGTTCACGAGGATCTGCGCTTGTCCAAGGTGCTGACTAAGCAAGCCTTCGAGAATGCCATCCGAGTTAACGCTGCCATTGGCGGTTCGACCAACGCGGTGATCCACCTCAAGGCGATCGCTGGGCGGGTTGGGGTCGAGCTCGAACTGGATGACTGGACACGTATTGGACGCGGCATGCCCACCATTGTCGATCTACAACCTTCAGGTCGTTTCCTGATGGAAGAGTTCTACTACGCAGGCGGGCTGCCCGCGGTGATTCGCCGGCTGGGTGAAAACAACCTGTTACCGAACCCTGATGCGCTGACCGTCAACGGCAAATCACTCTGGGACAACTGCGCTCAGGCCCCGATTTACGGCGAGGACGAGGTCATCCGTACGTTAGATAACCCGCTGCGCAAGGATGGCGGCATCTGCGTATTGCGCGGCAACCTCGCACCCAGCGGCGCGGTACTCAAACCCTCGGCGGCAACACCAGAGCTGATGAAGCACCGAGGGCGCGCGGTGGTGTTCGAGGACTTCGACGACTACAAGGCGCGCATCGCCGATCCGGAATTGGACGTCGACGAAACCTGCATCCTGGTCATGAAGAATTGCGGGCCCAAGGGTTATCCGGGTATGGCCGAGGTCGGCAACATGGGCCTGCCGCCTAAGGTATTGGCTAAAGGGATTACTGACATGGTGCGCATTTCCGACGCCCGTATGAGCGGAACCGCCTACGGCACCGTTGTGCTGCATGTCGCGCCGGAAGCCGCGGCCGGCGGACCGCTGGCGGTCGTGCGCAACGGCGACTTCATCGAGTTGGACTGTTACGAGGGCCGCTTGCACCTCGACGTTTCGGATATCGAGTTGCAGGAGCGGCTGGCGGCCTGGCAGGCCCCGCAGGGCCTGCTGTGGGACGGCGGCTATCGGCGGCTGTTCGTCGAGCATGTGATGCAGGCCGACGAGGGTTGCGACTTCGACTTCCTGGTGGGCTGCCGTGGCGCCGAGGTCCCGCGCCACTCGCACTGATGACTGTTAGCCGCCGGTATGGTTGCCGTCTCGCTGAAAGCCAATCACTATGGGGCTTTTACCATAGGCGAGGCAGCGTCCGTCACGGCCGGGGCTTTCAGCCGGCTGGTGATGACCGAGGCGAGGATGATCAAGGCACCACCGAACAGCATCCGCATTGTGGGTTGTTCATTGAACAACCACCAGGCGATAGCGATACCGTAAACCGGTTCCAGCGCGAAAATTACCGCCGTCGTTCGCGCTTTGAGTACCTTCAGGCTCGCCACGAACAGGCTGTGGGCCACGCCGGTACAGAACACGCCGAGCAATGCCAGCCACAGCCAGTCCATAGCCGGGACGGCGGGCAATGTTGACCATGTAAAAGGTAGAAGACACAGCAGGATAGTTCCGTTCTGCCAGAGTGCGGCCTGCACCGGGTCAATGCCCCCGGTAATCGCACGGTTGAGCAGGGAGAGCAGGGCGAACATCAATCCCGAAACGATGCCGTAGATCAGGCCCAGTGTGGTCTCGCTGGCAAGATCGAAGTGCGGTGTCACGAGCAGCAAACCGGCGCAGACCAGTCCCACCATGCCAAACTCCACCGGCCGGGTGCGCTCGCGGAACAGCAGCCCTTCCAGCAGTACGGTAAAGGCAGGGAAACTGGCGAAACCCAGTGTGGCGATACCTACACCTGCTACTTTCACGGCCATGAAGAAGGTGAGCCAGTGGCCGCCGAGCAAAAGACCGCCGAGCAAAAGTCCGGCCCGCTGGCGCCAGTTTGGGGCCACGCCCCCATTACGCAAGAATTGCGCGGCCAACAAAAGCGCCACGACCGCAAAGCCTGCTCGGCCAAGCGTGATGATCAATGCCGTACTTTCGGCGAGTTTGCCGAAAATCCCCGAAAGCCCAAACATCAGCGCGCCGAAGTGGATTGCCAGCAAAGCGTTGCGATGGGTCATGGCCTGGCTTCCAGCGGAGCACGTTGACAGAAAGGTAATACGGATGACTTGGAGCGGTTCATGAAGCCTCGCGTTAGCATGCGTTTGCACATGCGCAACTGGTGAGCGCTCATGGTAGGAGAAGGGTGGCGGTTGGTCTGTCGCACTACTCTCGCGATTTGTCGTGCGTCTCGCGCCGGAGTGCCCGTGGGGTGATGCCGTATTGACGAACGAGCGCTGCGGTAAACGCACTCTGGGACGCATAACCGACCCGTGCTGCGATCTCGCCGACTGGTAGCCGGGTAGTGAGCAGCAATGCTCGCCCCTGGTGCAAGCGCCGTAGCCGGACGAACGCCTGAGGCGTGAGGCCCGTTTCGCTGACGAAGCGCGCATGGAATCGCTGCGCGGAAAGGCCGGCCACTGTCGCAAGGTCTCGGACTTCAAGTGGATGGGACAGGTGCCGGTCGACATAAGCCTGTATCGCTGCCGCTGGAAGCGAGTACCGCTGACCGGCGGGCTCGCAACCGGAAGTGAGGCTTGCGAGCAACAAGGCTGCGCCTTGTTCGCTGATGACCGCATCGTTGATGGGGCTGGCGGCGAGCCAGCCGACCAGCTGGCTTTGCGTCGCGTTCAGGCGCAGCGAAGCGGGGCGCTCGAGCAAACGCTGAGCGGGGTCCGCATGGTGCCCAAGACGTTGCTGCAGCCAGCTCAAGTCCGGGATGTCGACAACCAGACATAGGCTACCCTCGGCGCTAGCGCACGCATGCTGTGCATCGCTGGGCACCACAGCCAGGAGCTGCTGCTGTATACGGCTGCCCCGGCCGGAAATCTCGAAATCCAAGCGTCCACGCAGGCCGAACACAAGCTGGGTGTGCTGATGGCTGTGGGTGATCTGGTCGTGGCTATATCGACGCAGAGATAGGATGGGCGACATGGTAGGTCTCGACTGCATACGGAGTGCCGGCATGTGTGAACTCGCACCGCCCATTGGACCGCGCCGAGGACTGGAGGTGCTACATGATGACCTTGTCGCGCAATTTGTCAGCGGCCTGATTGAGCGCCTGGATGACACGCTCCTTGTCGAAATTCTGCACACCGTTGGTGTCGAGGTACATCGAAAAGCCTGGAAGCTCGTGCTCGACGAAGCTATTGGTCGCGCCGAGGTCGCGACGGAAGTCCACCACCTGATAGATCTGTACCGGACGGGTGAAGCCCTTGACGCTGATCTGGCCCTTGTCGCGACACATGATCACTTCCTTCACCAATGAGTATGTCTCGTGGGAGATGAGGATTTCGCCAGCCTCGGCCGAACTCTCCAGGCGACTGGCGAGGTTAACGTCACGGCCAATGATGGTGTAGTCCATGCGGGTATCGGCGCCGAAGTTGCCGACCGTGCAATAGCCCGTGTTGATCCCCATTCGGATTTCCAATGGCTTGGTTATGCCTTGGCCGCGCCATTGCTGGCGAAGAACCTTCATGTGCTTGCGCATGGCAATAGCCATCGAAACCGCGGCTACTGCGTCCTTTTTTGCGCCCTGACTGGTCGGGTCGCCGAAAAACACCATCACGCAGTCACCCACGAACTTGTCGATGGTGCCGCCGTATTTGAGGGTGATCTTGGACATCTCGTTGAGGTACGTGTTGAGCAGGTCGGTCAAGGCTTCGGCTTCCAGCTCTTCGGACAGCTCAGTGAAGCCTTTGATGTCGGAGAAGAATACCGTCAGCTTTTTGCGCTGAGTTTCCAGGCGAACAGTGCGCTTGCCAGAGAAGATCGATTCCCACACCTGCGGCGACAAGTACTTCGCCAGGCTTCGTGCGAGCCGTGCAGCTTTGGCTTGCTGAGCTTCCACTTCGCTACGCGCTTGGGCCAGTCGGACGCCCTGCTGGTGGACGTAGTAAGCCGTAATGCATACGTACAGCGAGGTAAACAGGATGCTGACCGACGAGACCAGAGGCGAGTTGGCGCTCTCGAATCGCAAAGGCACCAACAAGCTGGTAAGCCCTATGCCGACGGCAACCATCAACAACGTCATCAACAGATTACGCAGGCTGCCGACCACCAGCGCGCTGAAACACAGTGTCAGCAGAAACATCAGGCTCGGCACAAGGGTACACCCGAGCAGCACGATACCGGCGCCAGCATTCAGCGCATCCAGGCAGAGGAGTGTCTGAGAGGTCTTTTCGGGGTGTTGGCGCTTGAATCGATAGCTCAGGTGATAGGCGAAATGCGGATAGAGCAGCGTGTAAGGCACCATCCAAAGCAGGTCTAGCGGAAACTGCTGGACGTACACACCAGCAGCAAGCGTGGCGGCACTGATCAGATAGGCGAAAACACGGGCGTAGTACTCACGCAGGGGGCGAGTAGCGAGCCCGTTACGGCGTTCACCGGTCACGGTTGACATTATGGTTGCTATCCCTGAAAGGTACGGCGCTCTAGCACGCGCCGCTGCTATGACAGCGCATCGGTTTGTCGCTGGCTTGCGATCATAACCAAGTCGCCGCCGCTGCGCCAAACTGGCCGTTCGTTCCGAGACCAGCGGTGCCGGCTGGTGCTCGACGGCACCGGCCGGTTGAGTCTGAGTATCAGAATGGGATTCTGCCGGTGAGCATGTCTTTGAGCATCACCCAGTCGCCGAGGAAGCTGTAAAGCGGGTATTGAAAGGTCGCCGGCCGATTTTTCTCGAAGATGAAGTGACCCACCCAGGCAAAGCCGTAGCCGGCCAACGGCATCGCCAGCAACCAGAGCCATTGCTGCGTAACGAGGGCGTAGGCGAGGATGCCGAGCACCAGCAGGCTGCCAAGATAATGCAGACGGCGGCAGGTGCGGTTGCCATGCTCGGCCAGATAGAACGGGTAAAAGTCTGCAAAGCGGGTGAAACGCTCGGCGGTCTGTGTGCTCATGCTGCACCTCCTATTGTTGTGGTGGTTGAAGTCTAGAACCGCAATTGCTGCTGGACACTGACCCACGGTGCCAGTTTAGTGCCCTTGTATACCGTCGGCAGGCGGTTGAAACTTCCTGGGCCGTGACCACGGCGTGCCTGTTCAGCCGATGTGAGTTCATTCGATTGATGACAGAACGCACCACCTCCTCAAGCTGGGCCTTGAGTATTGTCCAGGCGCTCGAGCTTGACGGCCTCGACAGCCGCAGCCTGTTCGCCGAGCTGGGTCTCGACCACTCGGCGCTGAGCGACCCCGATGCACGTTTCGCCCAGGACGGCATCACCCGGCTCTGGCAGCGTGCAGTCGAGGTTACCGGCAATCCGGCGATCGGTTTGAACCTGGCAAAGGTGATGCGACCTGGCGCGATGCACGTGGTTGGCTACGCGCTGATGTCAAGTAGCACGCTCAGGGAGAGTTTCCGACGGCTGGTGCGCTACCAGCGCATCATTGCCGAAGGTGCGGACCTCACGTTCGCGCCCACTGAGAAGGGCGCGCTGCTTGCCCTGTCCATCCATGGGGACCAGCTCCCTCCTGCTCGGCAAAGCGCTGACGGCTCGCTGGCCAGCACACTCACATTCTGCCGGTGGCTCACAGCCAAGCCGCTGGTGCCCCTGGAAGTCTATCTGCAGGGGCCGCCGCCTGCCGATCTTGAACCTTATCAGGCGGTCTTCCAGGCACCGCTGCGTTTTTACGCCGAAAGGCATGGGTTGATGATGCGTGACGCTGATGTGGATATGCCGCTGCCCACGGCCAATGCCGAACTGGCACAGCTGCATGATCGTTACGCCGGTGAGTACCTGGCGCGCTTTTCTGACAGTCGGGTAACGCATCGGGCGCGGCAGGTGATCTGCCGCTTGTTACCTCAGGGCGAGCCCCGGCGCGGTTCGGTTGCACAGATGATGCATCTGCCTGAACGCACACTTCAGCGGCGTCTGGATGAGGAGGGCACCAGCTTCCAGCAGCTGCTCGATGACACGCGTCGGACACTGGCGGAGCAATATCTGGTGCAGCAGGATCTCGCCGTGCTGGAGGTTGCCTACTTGCTGGGTTTTGCCGATCCGAGCAATTTCTATCGTGCGTTCAAACGCTGGTTCTCGATGACGCCAGGCGAATATCGGGCGCAGCTGTAAGCTTGGCAATATCGGAACTTGTGCTTTGCCCCAGCAGCCTTAGCTTCCATATAGGCGGCGCACCGTCGCTTCTCTGCCTGAGGAAAACCTGCATTGGCCAGTAGCCTTCTAGCCCTGATCGACGATATCGCTTCGGTTTTGGATGATGTGTCCCTGATGACCAAGGTCGCTGCCAAGAAAACCGCTGGCGTGCTTGGAGACGATCTTGCCCTAAACGCCCAGCAGGTCACCGGCGTCAACGCCGACCGGGAGTTGCCCGTGGTATGGGCAGTGGCCAAAGGATCCTTTCGCAACAAGCTTATCCTTGTGCCAGCGGCTCTGCTGATCAGCGCGTTCATTCCATGGGCGGTGACGCCCTTGTTGATGCTCGGCGGCGCATTTCTGTGCTTTGAAGGCTTCGAGAAGTTGGCACACCGATTCATGCATCGAGACGATGCCCATCATGCGCAGCAGATTGAGGCGCTCGCGAATCGGAACGTCGACATGGTGGCGTTCGAGCGCGAAAAGATAAGCGGCGCGATACGCACCGACTTCATCCTTTCTGCAGAGATCATCGCCATCACCTTGGGCACGGTTGCCGACGCAACCTTCATCCAGCAGGTCGCCGTGCTCGCGGGTATCGCCATCCTCATGACCATCGGTGTCTACGGCCTGGTCGCCGGCATCGTCAAGCTGGACGATGCCGGTTTGGCGCTGAGTAAAGGCACCAGCGGAGCGGCACAGTCTGTCGGTCAAGCGATTCTTTCCGTCGCGCCGTGGCTGATGAAGTCGTTGTCCGTGATCGGCACCGCAGCGATGTTCATGGTGGGCGGCGGCATCCTGACTCACGGGTTCAAGGCGATCCACCATTTCATTGAAAACAGCGCGGAGCACACCGTTGCCTTGCCTTACATCGGTTCGGTGCTGGCCGGGCTCGTGCCGACGCTAATGGACGCGGCTTTCGGCATACTGGCTGGCGCTCTGGTATTTGCAGCCGTGCAACTGGGTGGTCGTCTATTCAAGCGCGATTCTCAAACCGCCTGACTGGGGCTGGCGTAGACAGAGCGGCTTCTGGCGGACCGGACAGCGATAGGCATTGGAAGGAGCAGCACTATGAATGAATACATGCAGGTAGCAATCGACGAGGCGCAGAAAGGACTGTCCGAGGGCGGCATTCCGATTGGATCGGTGATTGTGCACAAGGGCGGCATTATCGGCCGCGGCCACAATCGGCGGGTGCAACAAGGCAGCGCCGTGCTGCATGGCGAGATGGACGCCTTCGAAAATGCGGGAAGGCAGCCTGCCAAGGTTTATGCCGAATCAGTGCTGTACACGACCTTGTCGCCTTGCTCGATGTGCACAGGTGCGATTCTGCTCTATGGCATACCCAAGGTCGTGATCGGCGAGAACCAGACGTTCATGGGCGAGGAGCAGCTATTGCGTAGCCGAGGCGTTGAGGTTGAGGTGCTGCAAGAGACGAGTTGTGTCGAGATGATGCGCCGCTTCATCGCCGACTGCCCCGAACTGTGGAACGAGGACATCGGCGAAACCTGAGCCGATCAATGACGCCAGAAGGACGGAGTCAGCATGACCAGCACGGTGATGATTTCCAGGCGTCCGAGCAACATGCCAAACGACAGCAGCCACTTTGCAGAATCCGGCAAGGTTGAAAAGTTACCGGCCGGTCCGATGATCGGGCCCAGCCCCGGACCCACGTTGCACACCGCAGTGGCCGCTGCGGTGAGTGCGGTGAGCATATCGAGGCCTAGCAGGGCCAGCGCCAGCGCCAGCGCGCCGATCGTGATTGTGAAGAAAAATGAAAAGGTCAGAATAGACCGCACGATTTCTTCATCGAGGGTGTGCTTGTTGTAGCGCTGTTTGATTACGGCGCGTGGGTGCACCAGCTGCGCCAGGTTAGCGCGCAGCAGGGAATACGCAACTTGGAAGCGGAAGATTTTTAGACCCCCGGATGTCGAACCCGAGCAGCCGCCGATGAATGTCAGATAGAAAAAGGCCAGCACAGCGAACTCGCCCCATAGCGTGTAATCACCGAGTGCAAAACCGGTAGTTGTGACCACTGATACAACGTTCAGCGAGACGACCCGTAGGGCATCCAGGAAAACGTAGTCGGAGTTGAATGTCAGCCAGATCGCGAAGGCAAAACATATGATCAGCAGCATGCCGATGAAGCCCTGCACCTGTTGATCGTGAATCAGCGCGTAGCGGTTACCCCGGACGGTGGAGACCATCAGGATGAACGGCAACCCACCCAGCAGCATGAACACCACGGCTACCCAGTGGGCCGCGGGGGTGAACTTGCCCATGGAGCTATCGGAGGTCGAATAGCCGCCCGTCGAGATCGTTGTCATGGCGTGGTTGATCGCCTCGAACGGCGTCATTCCGCTGAACCAGTAGGCCAGTCCGCAGAGCAGGGTAAGTGCGAGGTAAACAATCAGGATCGACTTGGCCATCACGTGGGACCGCGGCATGGCTTTCTGCGACCAGTCTGACGACTCGGTCTGGAACAGCCGCATGCCACCGATGCGCAGCAGCGGCAGGATCGCCACGGCCATTCCGATAAAGCCTATGCCGCCGAGCCACTGCAGCATCGAGCGCCACATCAGCAAGCCGGGTGAGGCCGAATCCAGACCGGACAGCACTGTCGAACCTGTAGTCGTAATCCCTGACATTGTTTCGAAGAACGCATCGGTATAGCTGATGTGGTGAATCAGCATCATTGGCAACGCGGCAAAGCAACAAACGATCAACCAGCTGGCAGTGGTCAGGAAGTACATGTCTCGCGGCCGTAGCTGGGTGAGTTCCGGTCGCCCGGGCGCGACCAGAGCGATGCCGCAGCTGAATGTGATCAGGCTAGCCCAGAGGAAGGCTTGCAGGTCATCAGTTCGGTCAAACGCGAACAACGTGATCATCGGAATGACCATGCTGACAGCGAGTGTGATCAGGAAAATGCCGAGGATGAAACCGATGATGCGCAGGGTCGGCAGGGCCATGTGTAATTGCTGCTCGGCTCAAAATGAGGCCGCCATTCTACGCCTGTAGCTGTGGCAGTAAACTGGCGATCGGCTTGTCGAAAAATCTTTTCGAAAGCCCCCTGAAGACCTCTTCCCAACTTTGTGGGGATGAATAGAATAGCGGCCCGGTGCCGGCCCTTTGCCGGTTTCTGGGTGTTCCCCTGCCATGTCCATCGATAATCCCTGCCTGACGTGCGGCGCCTGCTGCGCGTATTTTCGTGTGTCTTTCTTTTGGGGCGAGTGCGCCTCAGCCGGCGGCGTAGTTCCTGATAACGCGACCGTGCAGGTCAGCCCATTCCACGTCGCCATGCTGGGGACAGAATCCAAACCGGCGCGTTGCGTCGGCTTGATGGGCGATGTGGGGTGTGGTGTCCGTTGCACGATGTACGAGCAGCGTTCGAGTACCTGTCGCGAATTCGAGGCCTCCTGGGTCAACGGTCAGCACAATGCGCATTGCGACACCGCTCGGGCTGCGCATGGATTGCCGCCCCTGGTGCCCCCGTTGGAGCCACAGCTTTCGCCTGACCGCGTGGCCTAAGGCGAGTCGCGCTTTTGCACCAACCGCACTGCCAAACGAACGGCTCGGGCCTCTAGAATGTCCGATTCGTTTTCGGAGGTAGTCGGATGGAAGCTCTCGACCTGATGCTCAACCGTGTGTCTGTTACACGGCTTACTGACCCTGCGCCAACATCGGCCCAACTGGACCTCATGTTTCGTGCCGCCTTGCGCGCACCTGACCATGGTCAGCTGCGCCCTTGGCGGTTCCTGACCATTCAAGGCGAAGCTCGCACGCGGCTGGGCGCTTTGATGGCTAAGTCGCTGCGTGTGCGCTCGCCAGAGGCGAGCGATGAAGCCTTGTTGAAAGCCCGCAAGATGCCGTTGCGTGCGCCGTTGCTTGTAGTGGTCATTGCGCGGGTGCAGCCGCACCCGAAGGTGCCTGGTTCGGAGCAGGTGCTTGCGGTGTCGTGCGCTGCCCACGGGCTCTTGCTGGCTGCTCATGCGCAAGGCCTTGGCGCCGTGTGGCGTACCGGCGATTTTTCTTACGATCCGTACCTGGCGAAGGCGCTGGGGCTCACCAGCGACGAGCAGATGCTGGGGTTCATCTATGTTGGCACCCCAGAAGGGACCCTGCGGACCCCGCAGCACGTAGAACCCCAGCAATTCGTCAGTGAGTGGACGGGCGCAAGCTAGGTCATTCCACCTCTTGGCGATCCTCGATAGCAGGGTGAAGTGGTAGCTTCAACGTCGCGATGAAGCCACCGTCCGGGTGATTGCCTAGCAGTAGCTCGCCGTTATGCCGTTCCGCGGCCCGGCGGGCAATCGCCAGCCCCAATCCGTGCCCTGCAGTGGTTTGTCCGGGGGCACGGAAGAAGGGTTCGCTCAGTTGCGCGAGGTGTGTGTCGTCCACGCCCGGTCCTTGATCGCGAATGCTAAGCAGTAAATGCTGTGCGTCGCTGCAGGCCCGCAGTTCGATGGGGGCTCCTTCCGGGTTGAAGCGCAGTGCATTGCGTAACAGATTGTCCAAGGCACGCTCCAGCATGTCCGGCCAGCCGTGCAACTGGGTTTCGGTGTCAACGTGGCTGTCAATGCGTTGATTAGGCGAGACAATGCGGGCGTTCTCTTCAAGCTGCTCAAATATCGAATGCAAGTGGATTGGGCTCGGTGCGCCTGGATCGGCGTCAAGCCTCGCGAGTTCGAGGATTTCGCTGATCAGAGCTTCCAGTCGGTCGCATTCTTTGGCCAGGCGCGGCCAGATGACCTCGCGTTCGGTGGGTGTCGCCCGTTCCGCCAATGCCAGTGCAATCCGCAGGCGTGCAAGCGGCGAACGCAGCTCATGCGAGACGTCACGCAACAGCTGCCGCTGACTGCCGATCAGGCTTTGCAGGCGTGCACCCATGCGGTTGAAGTCCTTGGCCAGGACCCCAAGTTCGTCGCGTCGGTTCGCCAGGCGAGCCAGGGAATTCTGTTGATAGGTCGTCTGCCCGAGGTCATGAACGGCACCGCGGAGCCGGTCGAGCGGACGAGTAATCGAAAGGGTCAGCAGCAGGCTGAATCCGGTCAGGACGACCAGAGCGATGCCGAGCGCACTCAGCGGCCAGAACAGGCTGCCCCGGTGCCACGCTTGCAGCTCCTGATTCGGGATGCGGTAGATGAACAGGTAGGTGTTGCCGGTCTCGGGGCTGGTGTAGTCGGCGGTCAGCCGCCGCCAGGGAAGGCGCCCATCTCGGTGTGCCTGACGTGCTTCGAAAGCGGCAGCGCGAGCCGGGAAGGTGCCTCGGATGATGGGTTGGCCGTTTTCGCCCAGAACCTGCACGTCGACCCCGTAGCGGTTGCGGTGCCGCTCGAGCAGAAACTGTGCAGTGATAGGCCCCTGGCGCTCGTAGACCTTGGTCCATACTTCGGCCAGGCCATTGACGCCAGGATGACGATTGAGAATCCAGGCGTCCTGGTTGAGCGCGTGCCCAAGGAGCATGGCCAAGCCTGCCACCAGCGCAATGGCTAGCCAGAACGTCGCGAGGATGCGCCAGAACAGGGATCGCACCAGTCAAGTACTCCAAGGGCAAAGCCCGAGTCGCTTGGTCCTTTAGAAGGGCGATCGGGCAGGTTTGCGGTTTGTGCGGAATCAGCTCTTCTGATCGCGCTCGGCTTTCCACTGTTCGAACTCAGCGCGGTCGGCGCGCTTGGCAGCCATCTTTTCGTGCAGCTCGTCGAACTTCTTCTGCTGTTCCGGGCTGAGCAGATCACGCACCTGCTTTTGGGCTTTCTCTTGATTGGCTTTCAACTCGTCCTGCAGCGCGTTGCGTTCGGCTTCCGGCAGCTTGCTCAGATACCGTTGGGTGATTTCGCGACGATTTTTCATCTGCTCACCCATCAGTTGATGCATTTCGATCCGTTGCTCTTTGGTCAGGTCAAGCTGTTCGAAGGGCGAGTGCCTGCCACCATGATGGCGCTTGCCATCGTCTGGCATGGCCATGGCCATAGTGGGCAGGGTGGAGGCGAGCAGTACGGCGATGAGAGTCTTGCGCATTATGACGTTCTCCTTGGGATGAAACCGGTTCGCCTGTCGACGCCTGTCTAGGCGCCTCAAGTGGCTTCGACCGGATGAGCTCAGTCTAGGGTGCGCAAGGTCAACAGCGGTCAGGGCTGGGTAAAGGCTGGGTAAAGGCTGGTCATGATGCGTAAAGGTATCCACGGCTGCGTAAGGCGACTATGCGCTGACGGCCGTCTGGATGGGGGCCTAGCTTTCGGCGCAGGTTGCTGACATGCATGTCCAGGCTGCGATCGTAAAGGGTGAGCTTGCGGCCCAGCGCCAGCTGCGCCAGCGCCTGCTTTTCCAACGGTTCGCCTGGCTGACTCAGCAGTGCTTCAAGAATACGTCCTTCGGAAAGGGTAAGCGTGACTTCGTGATCACCAACGCTTGCAACGCCGCGCGCCGGGCTGTACCAAAGATCTCCCAGCTCCAGCTGTGTGGGCGTGCTGGCCGGCTGGCTGCGGCGTAGAACAGCCTTGAGGCGAGCGGTCAGTTCGCGCGGATCGCAGGGCTTGGCCAGGTAATCGTCCGCTCCCAGCTCCAAGCCCAAAATACGGTCCAGCGGTTCGCCCCGCCCGGAAAGCATCAGTACAGGCAGGTCAGGGTGCTCGCCGCGCAGCTGCTTGAGAAGGTCCAGTCCACTGCCGTCCGGTAGCATCACATCGAGCACGACCGCGGCGGGTTGATGTTCGGTGAGCGCGGCGCGTGCGCTTTGGCCGTCATGGCAAGCGCGGGCGGAAAAGCCTTCCTGGGCTAGCCAGCTGACCAGTAGCTCGCAAAGCTCCTGGTCATCGTCTATCAGCAGCAGATCGCTCATGGTTCGCTCGTGTCGATTCAGTTCAGCCATTGACGGCGACGGCGGCCACGGGTGGTCAGGACGCCAAGCAGAAAGCCCAGCACGCCGACTCCACCTCCAACCGCAAACCACTGCTGCTGTTCATTGAACAGTTGCGGCTGTGGTTGCGCCTTCGCCTGTTCCTGTTCGAGTTGCATGCGCAGGCGCTTGTTCTCCTGCCGCAGCCTGACGAGCTGAGCCTGGTCAGCCGTATTGGCAGCGTCGAGGTTTGCCTTGAGTGCCTCGCGTTCCTCTTGGTTTTCCATCAAGCGGTGCTCTAATTCGGCCTGCTGTTCGGAAACAGTGGTGGGTGGCGCTTCTTGAGCCTGTAGCTGGGGTGTGGCAAGACACAGAGCGAACAGCAGGAACAGCGGACCTTGGCGCATCGGAACTCCTTTTTCCTAAACGGTTTCCCAGCGGGCCGTGGCGAAGCGACGACCCGTGTCAGGTGGCGGCTTTAGTCGACCGGATCAGGGATAGACTTGCTTGAATGGTTTGACAATGACCTCGCCATACACGCCTGCTGCCTTGTAGGGGTCGGCTGCAGCCCACTGCTCTGCCGCTTGCAGTGAGTCGAATTCAGCAACCACCAGGCTTCCGGTAAAGCCCGCTGCTCCAGGGTCGTTACTATCGACAGCTGGATGTGGGCCGGCCAGTACAAGGCGGCCTTCGCTTTTCAGCTTGTCGAGACGCTCAAGATGAGCAGGGCGTGACGCAAGGCGGTTTTGCAGAGAGTTTGGTACGTCGGTAGCGATAATCGCGTAGAGCATGTGGACTCCTATGATTCTTCAGGTTCAGGTTCAGGTTGCATGTGGCGCACCAGATAAAGCGTCTGGCCGGCCATGAACAGCAGCGTCAGGCCGAGGCTGCCAAATACTTTGAAGTCTACCCAGATTGCCGGATAGGCGAACGCAACGAAAAGATTGGCGGCGCCGCAGACAATGAAGAACAGAATCCATGCAACGTTCAGCAGCGCCCATTGCGCGGCTGGCAAGCGGACGGCGTTACCCATCATGCGCTGGATTAGGGGTTTGTCGCCAATGAAGTGACTGCCCAGAAACGCTAGTGCGAATAGCCAGTTCACTACAGGCGCTTTCCACTTGAGTATCGCTTCGCTGTGCAACACCAAGGTCAATCCGCCAAATAGTAGGCACGCCGTCAGCGTGAACCATTGGCTCTTTTCGAGTCGACGCTGATGGACAAACAGTACTGCATAGACAATGACGGACGCGATTATCAGAACGGCCGTGGCGCTGAAGACGCCACCAATCGCTATGTTCAGATCCGCAACTTCAACCATCCTCGGCTCGATTTTATAGACGATGAAGAACAGCAGCAGCGGAACGAAGTCGATGATTTGTTTCACAAGGCAAGCCAGAGGCGGGATGTGCCCGCATAATAACAAACCGCGCTTTTGGCGGAACGCTGCCGGCCTGCCGTTTCCAAGACGTTGCGCATGTTTTGACAACTTGGACGACAGCACGAGCACTGGCGGCGACGGTCACACACTGTAAGCTGCCGAGTCCCTGGAGAGTCTGTACCGAATGATTGTTGATCTTCACTGCCATAGCACCGCGTCGGACGGCGTACTTGCGCCTGATGTACTGGTACAGCGAGCCCATGCACGTGGCGTCGAGTTGCTTGCGCTGACCGATCACGACACCCTTGAAGGGATTGACGAGGCTCGCGCGACGGCTGATTCGCTTGGTGTCCGATTGGTCAACGGCATCGAGCTGTCCTGTCTCTGGAGTGGCGCGACCATCCATGTGCTCGGTTACGCGTTTCGTCAGGATGCCGTTGCTCTGCAGCGGGCCATTGCCGATCTGCACCAGGGACGCTGGCAGCGCGCCGAGACGATTGCCCAGCGCCTGGAAGCCAAGGGCATGCCGGGTGCGTTGGAGGGCGCGCGCGCTATACAGAACGAGCTGGGCGATAGCGGCAATGCGCCTGCGCGGCCTCATTTCGCTGACTTTTTGGTGCGTGCGGGACACGTGCGCGACCGCGCCGAGGCATTTCGCAAGTGGCTCGGCGCGGGCAAGTTGGGTGACGTCAAACAGCATTGGCCGACACTGGAACAAACCGTGACCACCTTGCGCGATGCTGGCGCCTGGATCAGTCTGGCGCACCCCTGGCAGTACGATTTCACGCGCAGCAAGCGGCGCCGACTGGTAAGTGAGTTCGCCCAGGCTGGCGGCCACGCGCTGGAGGTGGTCAATGGCATGCAACCGTTGGAGCAGGTAGGTGGCTTGTCGATCCTGGCGCGAGAGTTCGGGCTGATGGCCAGCATCGGCAGCGATTTCCATGCGCCGGGCGATTGGTCAGAACTGGGAATGTATCGTTCCCTGCCTGATGATCTGCAGCCGCTGTGGCAGTGTTTCGATCACGCGCCTGGCGAGTCTGTGGCCCGCTGAATAGGTAATTTTTCATGAGCCAATTCTTTCAGATACACCCCGATAACCCACAGGCAAGGCTGATCAAGCAGGCCGTAGAGATCATTCGCAGTGGCGGCGTAGTCGTCTATCCCACCGACTCGTCTTATGCCGTCGGTTGCGCAATGGGCAACAAGACAGGCATCGAGCGGATTCGCCGTCTCCGTCAGTTGGATGACAAGCATAACTTCACGCTGGTCTGTCGCGATCTGTCCCAGCTCGGCCTGTTCGCAAAGGTGGATACGGCGGCTTTTCGCCTGCTCAAAACGCATCTGCCAGGGCCTTACACCATTATCCTAACGGCGACCCGGGAAGTGCCGCGTATGCTGCTGCATCCCAAGCGGCGAACGATCGGCCTACGCGTACCTGCTCAGCCGATTGCCCAAGCATTGCTCGCCGAGCTTGGTGAGCCGTTGATGAGTGTCAGCCTGATATTGCCAGGCCAAACCGAGCCGATGAGTGATCCCTACGAAATGCGGGATGCGCTGGAGCATCATGTGGACCTGATCATCGACGGCGGGTACGGTGGCGTCGAGGCGTCTACTGTCATCAGCCTGGTGGATAGTGATCCGGAAATCGTCCGTGTTGGCTGCGGTGATCCTGCGCCGTTCGCTGGCTGACTGCTTCGCTTTTTTAAACCTACGAAGGAAACCCTTTTGAGCTCCATGGATTCGCAGCGACGTGTAGTTTCCGGAATGCGGCCTAACGGCCGTCTTCACCTTGGCCACTATCACGGCGTACTGAAGAACTGGGTCAAGATGCAGCATGAATACCAGTGCTTCTTCTCGATAGTCGACTGGCATGCGATGACGACTGATTACGCGGCCGGCGCAGAAATCACGCGCAACGTCCAGGACATGGCTATCGACTGGCTCGCTGCGGGTGTCAGCCCGAGCTCAGCGACGCTCTTCATACAATCCCAAGTACCCGAGCATGCGGAGTTGCATCTACTGCTGTCGATGATCTGCCCGCTGGCGTGGCTTGAGCGTGTGCCGTCCTACAAGGAACTGCAGCTCGACTCTGAGCAAAAGGACCTCGGCACCTATGGCTTCCTCGGCTACCCGTTGTTGCAGGCGGCTGACATCCTGGCTTATCGCGCAGGTGTTGTGCCAGTCGGCGCCGATCAGCTACCACACGTGGAGTTCGCACGTGATGTGGCCCGGCGATTTAACCACCTCTATGGCAGTGAAGAGGATTTCGAAGTCAAGGCCGAAGCCGCAGTTCGTAAACTCGGCAAGAAAGGTTCGAAGCTATACGCGAGTCTGCGCAAAAGCTATCAGGAACAGGGCGACCTTGAGGCGCTGAATACTGCCCGAGCGCTGCTCAAGGACCAGCAGACCATTACCATCGGTGACCAGGAGCGGTTGTTTGGTTACCTGGAAGGCGGAGGCAAGTTGCTGCTCCCTGAGCCGCAGGCATTGCTAAGCGATGCGCCCCGGTTGTCCGGGCTGGACGGTCGAAAGATGTCGAAGTCCACCAACAACCCCATTTTTCTGCGTGATACACCTGCCGAGATCGAGGAAAAGATCAAGCGTATGCCCACGGACCCGGCACGCGTGCACCGGCACGACCCTGGCGAGCCGACACGCTGCCCGGTCTGGCAGATGCATCAGGCACATTCGACTGCAGAGGTTTGTCAGTGGGCCGAGCAAGGCTGTCGCAGCGCAGGGATCGGGTGCCTGGAATGCAAGGCGCCGCTGATTGACGCCATCAAGTTGGAGCTCGCTCCGTTGCAGGAGCGCGCCCTAGATTACGAGCAGAATCCTGATCTGGTGCGCAGCATCTTGGCCGAAGGTGCTGAGCATGCCCGCGATGAAGCGCGTGAGACCCTAGTGATGGCGCGCCAGGCGATGGGCCTGAATTACCGCTAGAGCCATAACCTCAACCGGCTTAAGCTGTCGCGCGTTCAACTTGTCGGTCGCCCGGAGAAAGCATGCAGGAACCCCAGGTCGAGGCGGTGATCAATCCGCCCGGCGAGCAGTTGCGGCTGGCGCTTGTTTACGGCGAAGCCTTCAATAATCTGCCGCAGGATCTCTACATTCCACCGGATGCGCTGGAAGTGTTTCTTGAGGCATTCGAAGGGCCGCTGGACCTGTTGTTGTACCTGATCCGCAAGCAGAACATCGATATTCTCGACATCCCGGTCGCCGAGATAACCCGTCAGTACATGGGTTATGTAGAGTTGATGAAGACCGTGCGCCTGGAGCTGGCCGCCGAGTATCTGGTGATGGCGGCCATGCTGGCCGAGATCAAGTCGCGCATGTTGCTGCCGCGCTCATCAGAGGTTGAAGAGGACGAGCTCGATCCGCGTGCTGAGCTGATCCGTCGGCTACAGGAGTACGAGCGGTTCAAGGCAGCCTCGGAAGATCTGGATCAGCTGCCGCGGGTAGGTCGAGATCTTCTTGTTCCGAAGCTCGATGCGCCGGACGCGCGGGCGCGCAAGCTTTTGCCCGAGGTCGGTCTGGAGGAGCTGCTGATCTCCATGGCCGAGGTGTTGCGCCGGGCAGACATGTTTGAAAGTCACCAGGTATCGCGCGAGACGTTGTCGACGCGCGAACGCATGAGTAATGTGCTCGATCGGCTCAAGGGCGGTGCTTTCGTGCCGTTCGTTGCGTTGTTTACGCTTGAGGAAGGACGCTTGGGTGTAGTGGTGACGTTTATGGCTGTGCTGGAACTGGTCAAGGAGTCTTTGGTGGAGCTGGTACAGAACGAGCCTTTTGCACCAATCCATGTAAGAGCGCGCGGTGAGGAATCGTCGTTGATGACACAAGAGCCAACGGAGCCGGTGTTGTGAATCTTTCGGACCCCAAGGATCTTGCGTCGTTGCTCGAAGCATTTCTGCTGGCATCCGGCAAACCTATGTCTGTCGAGCGTATGGCCGAGTTGTTTGATGAAGTCGAGCGACCGACACCGGCTGTGTTGCGCAAGGCATTGGACGTGCTCGACAAGTCCTGTAAGGGGCGTGCGTTCGAGCTTAAAGAGGTTGCCAGCGGTTATCGCTTGCAGGTGCGTCAGCGCTTTTCGCCGTGGGTGGGCCGGCTTTGGGAAGAGCGGCCGCAGCGTTACTCACGAGCGCTGCTGGAGACGCTTGTGTTGATCGCTTACAGGCAACCCATCACTCGTGGTGAGATCGAAGATATTCGCGGTGTTGCGGTCAACAGCCAGATCGTGAAGACGTTGCTTGAGCGCGAGTGGGTTCGCGTGGTCGGGCATCGAGATGTTCCTGGTCGCCCGGCGATGTTCGCCACGACCAAGCAGTTCCTTGATCATTTCAATTTGAAGAATCTTGACGAACTGCCGCCGCTGGCGGTGCTGCGTGAAATGGAGCCGGAACCGGCACCCATCGATGTCGAGGAAGCGCCCGTGCCTGCGGCGTTGCAGGCGCGAGCCGATCAGTCGCTGGAAGCCACGGCTCCGCGAGAGCAGACAAGTTTCCGGAGCTTGCTGGCAGAGCTGGACGGCATGGAAACAGGGCTCAAGATCGACTTTGATGATTTGGTCGAGGTGTCGTCTGACGATACCCAGAACAACCTGGACGAAGACCCGCGCGACTATTGATCTGCTGGCTGCCGCCCCGCGCGGTAGCTGCTGTAATCGGGGATGCGCAAGCTGTGCGGCTGGTCCAGCAGTGGGCTTGAAAGGATGTAATCGGCGCTGCTCTCGTTGGCGGCCAGCGGGATGTTCCAGACTGCAGCGACCCTTAGCAACGCTTTCACATCCGGATCATGCGGTTGCGGTTCGAACGGATCCCAGAAGAACACCAGCATGTCGATACGGCGCTCAGCGATGCGGGCTCCGATCTGCTGATCGCCACCCAGCGGTCCGCTGATCATGCACTCGATCGGCAAGTCCAGATGCCGACCAAGCAGCAGACCAGTGGTCCCGGTGGCGAGCAATTGGTGATTCGTCAAGCGAGGCTTTTGTCTTTCGGCCCATTCCAGCAGCCGCGCCTTGCAGTGATCATGCGCAACCAAGGCAATGCGTTTGCGCGCTGGCAGTGTTGCGGTAACCAGTTCGATGCGGTTCATCACTTTCCCTGCCTAGCTGGAATAGGCCATCAGATCCTCAAGAGGCCTGGTGCAAAGTGCGGCACGTGTCGAGCATGCGGTTGGAAAAACCCCACTCGTTGTCATACCAAGCCATCACTTTAAGCAGGCGTCCGCTAACCTTGGTGTGGTTAGTATCGAAAATAGACGACATTGGGTTGTGGTTGAAGTCGCAGGAAACCAGTGGCAATGAGTTGCATGCCAGTATCGGCGAGTGCTGGCTGGCTTCGAGCATTAGCGCGTTGACCTCTTCGGCTGTAGTTTCGCGGCTCAGTTCGAGGGTCAGGTCTACCAGTGAGACGTTGATGACAGGCACCCGCACGGCCATGCCGGTCAGCTTGCCAGCCAGGTCCGGCAGCACCAGGCCGACGGCTTCGGCGGCTCCAGTCTTGGTCGGGATCATGGACTGGGTGGCTGAACGCGCCCGGAACGGATCGCTGTGATAGACGTCGGACAGGTTCTGGTCATTGGTATAGGCATGAATCGTGGTCATCAGCCCGTGTTCGATGCCGTATTCACGCGACAATACTTGCGCAACCGGAGCCAGGCAGTTGGTCGTGCATGATGCGTTGGAGATGATCTGGTGCGATTGGCGCAGCGTGTCGTGGTTGACGCCGTAGACGATCGTGGCGTCAACGCCCGAGGCGGGCGCCGAGATGATGACCTTTCGGGCTCCGGCCTGCAGGTGCGCGCTGGCTTTGTCACGAGAGGTGAACAGCCCAGTACACTCGAAGACGACGTCCACATTGTGTTCACGCCAGGGCAACTCTGCAGGGTTTCGAATGGCAGTCACGGCAATCGGATCGCCGTTGACTCGCATTTCATCGTCTGTCACCTCGATGTGTGCGTCGAAATGCCCGTGCACGCTGTCGAACTGCAACAGGTGGGCGTTCATAGACGGGCTGCCGAGGTCGTTGATCGCCACGACCTGCAAATGCTCGCGATAGCTCTGGCTGTACAGGGCACGAAGGACATTACGTCCGATACGACCGAAGCCGTTGATGGCGATGCGAATAGTCATGAGAGGGCCTAGGACTGAATTTTGTTATGGGAATTACAAGATTATTCCTGTCAAAATAGAAATCAAGCCCAGATTAATGCTGTTTTGTTGGTAAAACTACAGATTCACGAGCAGGAGTGATGGCATGCACCCGCGGATTCAAGAAGTTACCGAGCGATTGATCGAACGCAGCCGGCCGACGCGTCAGCGCTATCTTGCCCAGATGGCGGGAGCGGCGAGCGATGGGCCCCAGCGCGGCAAGCTGCAATGCGCCAACTTTGCTCATGGGGTCGCCGGCTGCGGATCGCCGGACGATAAACAACGGCTACGATTGATGAACGAAGCCAACGTAGCCATCGTTTCAGCCTATAACGACATGCTTTCGGCGCATCAGCCGTATCAGTATTTTCCTGACGTGATCAAGGAAGCTTTGCGCGAGATGGGGTCGGTCGGCCAGTTTGCCGGAGGCGTACCGGCGATGTGCGACGGTGTCACCCAAGGCGAAGCGGGCATGGAGCTTAGCCTTGCCAGCCGCGAAGTAATCGCCATGGCGACCGCTGTTGCGCTTTCACACAACATGTTCGATGGCGCGCTCTATCTCGGTATCTGCGACAAAATCGTCCCCGGCTTGATGATAGGCGCGCTGCGCTTTGGGCACTTGCCGACTGTTTTTGTGCCTGGCGGGCCAATGACATCCGGCATTCCCAACAAGCAAAAAGCGGAAGTACGTCAGCGCTACGCTGAAGGCAAAGCCAGCCGTGAAGAGTTGCTCGAGTCTGAAATGCTTTCGTACCACAGCCCCGGGACATGCACATTTTACGGCACAGCCAACACCAACCAGGTGGTGATGGAAATCATGGGCCTGCATTTGCCTGGCGCTTCTTTCGTCAATCCTTATACCCCGCTGCGCGACGAGCTGACCCGTGAGGCTGCGCGTCAGGTGACTCGCTTGACGCCGCAATCGGGTAATTATGTGCCGCTTTGCAAGATCGTCGATGAAAAGTCGATCATCAATTCAGTCGTGGCGCTCAATGCTACAGGCGGCTCGACCAACCATACCCTGCACATTCCCGCGTTTGCCCAGGCGGCCGGCATCCAGCTGACTTGGCAGGATATGGCAGATATTTCGGCAGTTACGCCAACGCTGGCCAAGGTCTATCCGAATGGCCAGGCCGATGTGAATCATTTCCACGCCTGCGGCGGCGTTCCGTTCATGGTGCGGACGCTTCTCGAGGCGGGCTTGCTGCACGAAGACGTGTATACGGTGTTGGGCAAAGGCCTCAGCCAGTACACCCAGGAACCCTTCCTCGAAGACGGAAAGCTCGTCTGGCGCGAAGGCTCTGAAAGCAGTCTGGACGAGGCGATTCTGCGCCCCGTTACCCACGCGTTCTCGCCCGAGGGCGGTTTGCGTGTGCTGGAAGGTAATCTCGGACGCGGTGTTACGAAGATCTCCGCCGTTGCGCCTGAGCATCGTATCGTCGAAGCGCCTGCTCGAGTGTTCAGCGACCAGACCGAGCTGGCCCAGGCGTTCAAGAATGGCGAACTGGAAAAGGACTTCGTAGCGGTTGTGCGTTTTCAGGGGCCAAAGGCCAACGGAATGCCCGAGTTGCACAAGCTGACGCCATTCCTCGGCGTGTTGCAGGATCGAGGTTACAAGGTCGCACTGGTAACGGACGGACGTATGTCCGGTGCTTCAGGCAAAGTCCCCGCTGCGATTCATGTGAGTCCGGAAGCGCTCGATGGCGGCCCTCTTTGCCGTGTGCGCGACGGCGACATCATCCGAGTCGACGGTGAAACAGGTGAGCTCCGAGTGCTGGTCGATCAGGCCGAGTTCGACAGTCGCGACGCCGTATCAGCCCCGAGCGATCTGGGAATCGGATGTGGGCGCGAGCTGTTCGGATTCCTTCGAGCGGCCTTCAGCCCGGCCGAAAAGGGCGCAAGTGTGTTCACTGACGAGTTGGAGGCACTCAAGTGACGGCACTGGTAGGTGATATCGGCGGCACCAATGCGCGCTTCGCATTGTGGCGTAACCAGACGATCGAATCGGTGCGCGTGCTGCCTACTGTTGAGTATCCGCGTGCGGAGGATGCCATTCGTGCGTACCTGCAAGGCATCGGGCAGAGTGTCGAGGCCCTGCAGGCGGTGTGCCTCGCCTGTGCCGGCCCTGTTTCGGGCGATGAGTTCGCTTTCACCAACAACCATTGGCGCTTGAGCCGCAAATCCTTCAGTGAAGACTTGGGGTTGAGCGATTTTTTGCTGGTCAATGACTTCACCGCAATGGCACTGGGTATGACCCGGTTACGCGAAGGCGAGCTAATTGAGGTATGCCCCGGCCAGTCAGCGCCGGACGCGGCACGTCTTGTTATCGGCCCTGGTACTGGGCTTGGCGTTGCTACGCTTCTGCCTTTACCCGGCGGTGGCTGGCGTGCGCTGCCGGGGGAGGGTGGTCATGTCTGCCTGCCGGTCGGCACAGCGCGTGAGGCAGCACTTTGGGCACGGCTGCACGATAAATTTGGACACGTGAACGCGGAGGCGATTCTCAGCGGTGGTGGGCTACTGGAACTCTATCGCACCAGCTGCGCGCTGGACGGAGAGCAGCCAAGGCTGACCTCGCCAGCGGAAGTCACCGCAGCGGCGTTGACCGGTGACCTATACGCCTCATCCGTTTTGGAACAATTCTGCGTCTGGTTGGGTCGGATCGCTGGCGACAATGTACTGACTACCGGTTCTCGAGGCGGCGTATACATTGCAGGCGGTATCGTGCCGCGATTCGCAGAGTTCTTCATACAGAGCGGGTTCAGCCAGAGTTTTCGCGACAAGGGCTGCATGAGCCGCTATTTTGACGAGGTTCCGGTCTGGGTGGTGACCGCCGAATACCCAGGACTTGAAGGCGCGGGCGTGGCGTTGGAGCAACTGCTGGAGGGCCGAACCAGCGGAGGCTGAACCGCTTCGATACACCTATACAACAAGAGAATGGATGCGTGTGAGCCAGATTGGAAGATCGATTTTGCTGGTCGACGATGATCAGGAAATCCGCGAGCTGCTTGAGACCTACCTCAGCCGATCAGGCTTTCACGTGCGTACCGTCGCTGACGGTACGCAATTTCGCGAAGCCATGGGCAGCGATCCTGCTGACCTGGTCATTCTTGACGTCATGTTGCCCGACGAAGACGGGTTCAGCCTCTGCCGCTGGGTCAGAGGCCACAAGCGTCTCGCTCAGATGCCGATCATTATGTTGACCGCCAGCTCCGATGAGGCTGATCGGGTTATCGGGCTCGAGCTAGGCGCCGACGATTACCTTGGCAAGCCCTTCAGCCCACGCGAACTGCTCGCTCGGATCAAAGCGTTGCTGCGCCGGGTTCATTTCGGGCAGGAGCGCGTCAGCGATGTACTGGCGTTCGATGAATGGCGGCTGGATATGGTGAGCCATCGGCTTTTTCACCAGGACGGAGAAGAAGTCCTGCTCTCTGGCGCTGACTTCGCGTTACTCAAACTCTTTCTTGACCATCCCCAGCAGATCCTCGACCGCGACACTATTGCAAACGCCACCCGCGGTCGCGAGGTCATGCCGCTCGAGCGAATCGTTGACATGGCGGTCAGCCGCCTGCGTCAGCGGCTGCGCGACACCGGCAAGTGCCCACGGTTGATTCGTACTGTTCGCGGTAGCGGCTATCTACTTGCAGCCCAGGTGGCGCCGCACTATGACTCGCTTGGCTAAGCGTCGCTGGCTGCCGGTCCCACGCTCGCTGCTGGGCCGGATGCTCTTGCTGACGCTTCTGGTCGTGCTGATGGCGCAAGCGTTGTCGAGCTTCATCTGGGTTTCGCAACTTCGCGCAAGCCAAATGGAAGGCTTGTTGACCAGTGCTCGCAGCCTGGCGCATTCGATGTCGGCCAGCGTCAGCTATTTTCGTTCCCTGCCTTTGGGCTATCGACCGCTGGTGCTCGATCAGTTGCGCAGCATGGGCGGCACGCGTTTTTTCGTATCGTTGAACGACAAGCCACTGGAAATGCAGATATTGCCGCCAACCGAGCGAAAGCAGGCGGTATTGGCCGAAGTGGACGAGGTGCTGCGCGAGCGCCTGGGCAAAGAGGTCGACATGTTGGTGAGCTTTGTCAGTCCCGACGACCTGCGCATTTTCAACGGCGGCTTGAAGCTCGACGAATTGCCGCGTTCCTGGGCGCACTATGCGCTTAGTCTGGAGCCGCTGAACCCGCCCGTGCTGGTCACGCAGATCCAGATCGCGCCGGATGAGTGGCTTTATCTGGCTTCACTGATGCCCGCGCCTTACGTCAGCCTAGAGGACGAAGGGATACCGCGTCAGCAACTCTGGTTCATCTTTCTCACCAGCAGCTTTCTGCTGTTGTTCATCGGTATTCTGGTGCACTGGCAAAGCCGCCCGCTCAAGCATTTGGCGCGAGCTGCCCGCGAAATGTCGTTAGGCAGCGAAGTGGAACTGCTTCCTGAGGCCGGCGGTAGCGAGGTTGTCGAAGTCAGCCGCGCTTTCAATAGCATGCGTGAACGCATCGGACGCTACCTGACCGAACGCAGTCAGCTGTTCAGCGCGATTTCACATGATCTGCGGACCCCAATCACGCGGCTGCGGTTGCGCGTGGAGCTGCTTGAGGATGAAACCTTGCAAAGCAAATTCAGCCGCGATCTCGACGAGCTGGAATTGTTGGTCAAGGGTGCCTTGCAGTGCGTCAAGGACACCGATATCCACGAAAACATCGAGCCCCTGGACCTCAATCTGCTACTCGATTGCGTGACAGAGCCGTATCTGGCGCCCGGCGGCAACGGCCGGGTGACGGTGCAGGGCAAGGCGGTTGCGCCTTATGCAGGCAAGCCGCTGGCACTCAAGCGTTGTATCGGCAACCTGCTCGACAATGCACTGAAGTACGGTGACCGGGCGCATCTATCAATCGAGGATGATGACAATGTCTTTGTTCTTCACGTCGACGATGAGGGGCCGGGTGTTCCGGAAGCCTGGCTCAAACAGGTGTTCGAACCCAATTTCCGATTGGCCGCAAAACAGCCGGGTTATGGTCTGGGGCTTGGTATCGCGCGCAACATCGCCCACGCGCACGGCGGCGAGATCAGCCTGTGCAACCTTCAGACAGGGGGGCTGCGGGTGACCTTGAGCCTGCCACGCAGCTCCGAATGAGCTAACCAACCTAGCGATTACCGGTTGCCTTGTTACGAAACCCAACTTTTGTAACGAAGCGGTGACCATTCGCTATCCCTTCGTTACCCGGCTCGCTAATTGCCGAGCCTAGAATCGGTGCAGCGCAGGCGAAGCCCTGCATCGATAACAACAAGAAAGGAAGACCCATGAACGCGATTCATCGTTTGGTTACCGCTGTATCCCTGGCCTCCATTTCTTTGGCATCTGTTGTTCCGCTCGCGCACGCGGGCGAAGTTGAAGTGCTGCACTGGTGGACGTCTGGCGGCGAGAAACGTGCTGCTGACACCCTGCAGCGACTGGTCGAAGACGAGGGCCACACCTGGAAAGATTTCGCCGTTGCAGGCGGTGGTGGTGAGGCGGCCATGACCGTCCTCAAAACCCGAGCCGTTTCCGGTAACGCACCCGCTGCCGCTCAGATCAAAGGTCCCGACATTCAGGAGTGGGGCGAACTGGGCCTGCTCACCGATCTCAACGAGGTGGCTGAGAAAGCCAACTGGGACAAATTGCTGCCCAAGCAGGTATCGGCAGCGATGAAGTACGACGGTGATTACGTAGCCGTGCCGGTCAACGTCCACCGCGTTAACTGGCTGTGGATCAACCCGGACGTGTTCGAGAAAGCAGGCGTTGAACCGCCGAAAACGCTCAAGGAGTTCTTCGCGGTAGCCGACAAGCTGAAAGCAGCGGGCTTCATGCCAATCGCTCATGGTGGGCAACCATGGCAGGACGGAACCGTCTTCGAGGATTTGGCGCTGGCCATCCTTGGCCCTGAGGACTTCCGTAAGGCCTTCGTTGAGCTTGATCGTGAGGTGTTGACTGGCGACAAGATGGTCAAGACGTTCGAGGCGCTGAAAAAGCTGCGTAGCTACGTCGACAACAACGCAGCGGGCCGTGACTGGAACAGCGCTACGGCCATGGTCATGAATGGCAAGGCCGGCATGCAGATCATGGGCGACTGGGCCAAGAGTGAGTGGACCGCGGCGAAGAAGATCGCTGGGGAAGACTACACGTGCGTGCCGTTCCCAGGCACCCAAGGCAGCTTCGCCTACAACATCGACTCGCTTGCAATGTTCAAGCTGAACAACGATGACAATCGGAAGGCCCAGCAGGATCTGGCTCGGATCGTCATGGAGCCGGAATTCCAGCAATTCTTCAATCAGAACAAAGGCTCGATCCCAGTAAGACTCGACCAGGACATGAGCGAATTCGATGCCTGTGCTCAGAAGTCGATGGAGGACTTCAAGGAAGCCGCCCAGGGCCCAGGGTTGGTGCCCAGCCTTGCTCATGGCATGGCCGCATCG
Organism: Stutzerimonas stutzeri; assembly: GCF_051028275.1. Classification (GTDB taxonomy): domain Bacteria; phylum Pseudomonadota; class Gammaproteobacteria; order Pseudomonadales; family Pseudomonadaceae; genus Stutzerimonas; species Stutzerimonas stutzeri_AS. Next base: position 2,579,812 of record NZ_CP069269.1, on the reverse strand, counting down.
AGTTACGTACAGGGCGCTGTGTTCGACGTCGTGACGAACTTCTTCAACGACCCGTCGGCCGATCCGAAGAAAGCCGCTCAGCAATTGGCTGCTGCGATTCAGGCGGTCCAGTAGCGTTTACGGGGCTCGGATCCTCGGGCCCCGTCTTAAAACACATAAACCGATGCCTCGGGCATCAACTCTTTGCGGCCAAGCCAGTCGGCTGGCCGCAACGGGACCGGCTTGCTCGATATCTCTGGTGTCGGTCGACGTATTGATCGCCGATGTTGAAGCGCTATCAGTAACGGGACTGTGATGGAACCTGAACTCAATCGGAGCCAACCATGAGCTCAACGGCTGTATTCACTAAGGCTTCGCCGCTGGATGCGCTACAGAACTGGCTGCCAAAGTTGGTGCTGGCGCCCAGCATGTTGATTGTGCTGGTGGGCTTTTATGGCTATATCGCCTGGACCTTCCTGCTTTCGTTCACCAATTCAAGCTTCATGCCCAGCTACAAATGGGTCGGGCTGCTGCAGTACGAACGGCTCTGGGACAACGACCGCTGGTGGGTCGCCAGCAAGAACCTGCTGGTCTTCGGCGGGCTGTTCATCGCGATCAGCTTGGCGATCGGTGTGCTGCTGGCCGTTCTGCTGGATCAGCGCATTCGCCGCGAAGGCTTCATTCGTACCGTCTATCTCTATCCGATGGCGCTGTCGATGATCGTCACCGGCACCGCCTGGAAATGGCTGCTCAACCCTGGGCTGGGTATCGACAAGATGCTGCGGGACTGGGGTTGGGAAGGCTTTCGTTTCGACTGGCTGGTAGACCCCGACCGCGTGGTCTATTGCCTTGTGATCGCGGCGGTGTGGCAAGCCTCGGGTTTCGTCATGGCGCTATTTCTTGCCGGATTGCGCGGTGTCGACCAATCCATCGTGCGGGCAGCGCAGATCGACGGCGCAAGCCTGCCGAGCATCTACTTGCGCATCATTCTTCCCAGCCTGCGTCCGGTGTTTTTCAGTGCGCTGATGATCCTCGCGCACATCGCAATCAAGGCGTTCGACCTTGTGGCGGCGATGACTGCAGGGGGGCCGGGGTACGCCTCCGACCTACCGGCAATGTTCATGTACACGCACACCTTCACGCGCGGGCAGATGGGGCTTGGCGCAGCGAGCGCGATCCTCATGCTGGGCGCTGTGATGGCGATCGTCGTGCCTTATCTGTATTCGGAACTGAGGAACAAGCGCCATGACTAGCCATGTGGGGCAAAAGCGCCTGACGTTCGGTCGAGTGGCGATATACGCAACGCTGCTACTAGCCGTCGCGATGTATCTCGTACCGCTGGTGGTCATGCTTCTGACCAGTTTGAAGACGCCAGCGGACATCCGCACCGGCAACCTGCTGTCCTGGCCGGAAGTCACGACCGTTATCGGGTGGGTCAAGGCTTGGGATGCGGTTGGCGGTTATTTCTGGAACTCGGTAAAGATCACCGTTCCGGCAGTCATCATTTCGACCTTGCTCGGTGCGCTGAATGGCTACGTACTTGCCATGTGGCGTTTCCGTGGCTCGCAGCTGTTCTTCGGACTATTGCTGTTCGGCTGCTTCCTGCCGTTCCAGGTAATTCTGCTGCCTGCGTCCTTCACCCTCGGGCAGCTCGGACTGGCCAACACTACGCCGGGGCTGGTGCTGGTGCACCTGGTTTATGGCCTTGCCTTCACCACACTCTTTTTCCGCAATTTTTATGTGAGTGTGCCGGATGCACTCATTCGCGCGGCTCGGCTGGACGGTGCAGAATTCTTCACCATATTCGCTCGAATCCTGCTGCCGATGTCGATCCCGACCATCATGGTTTGCCTGATCTGGCAGTTCACGCAGATCTGGAACGACTTCCTCTTCGGCGTGGTGTTCGCCAGCGGCGATACACAGCCGATCACCGTGGCGTTGAACAACCTGGTGAACACCAGTACGGGCGTCAAGGAATACAACGTCGATATGGCTGCGGCGATGATTGCCGGGCTGCCAACGCTGGTGGTGTACATCCTCGCCGGCAAGTATTTCCTGCGCGGGCTCACCGCCGGCGCGGTCAAGGGATAGGAGAACAACAATCATGGCTGCACTCGAACTTTGTAACGTCCGCAAGAGCTATCCCGGCAGCAACCACGACACGCTGAAAGACATCGACCTGAAGATCGAGGACGGCGAGTTCTTGATCCTGGTCGGACCTTCCGGCTGCGGCAAATCCACCTTGATGAACTGCATCGCGGGTCTGGAAGAGATCACCGGTGGGGAGATTCGCCTGGACGGAGCCGACATCAGCGATGCCAGCCCCAAGGACCGCGACATCGCCATGGTGTTTCAGTCATACGCGCTGTACCCGACAATGACCGTGCAGGAAAACATCGCCTTCGGCTTGAAGATGCGCAAAGTCCCAGCGGCGAAGATCGAGGAAGAAGTCTCGCGTGTTGCCAAGTTGCTGCAGATCGAACATCTGTTGAGCCGTAAACCTTCTCAGTTGTCCGGCGGTCAGCAGCAGCGCGTTGCCATGGGAAGGGCGTTGGCACGGCGGCCGAAGATCTATCTGTTTGACGAGCCGCTTTCCAACCTCGACGCCAAGCTGCGCGTTGAAATGCGCACAGAAATCAAGTTGATGCATCAGCGCCTGAAGACCACCACGGTGTACGTCACCCATGATCAGATCGAAGCGATGACGTTGGGTGACAAGGTTGCCGTGATGAAGGACGGCATCGTCCAGCAATTTGGTACACCCAAAGAGATTTACAACAACCCAGCCAACCTGTTCGTGGCGAGTTTTATCGGTTCCCCCCCTATGAATTTCATCCCGCTGCGGTTGACCCGTCAGGCGGATGGCTGGCGCGCATCACTGGAGAGTGGCCAGGACCGCTGCGAGTTGCCGTTGAATCTGACCGATGGCCAGACGCTGGAAGGCCGGGAAGTGATCCTCGGAATACGGCCGGAGCAGATCGGGCTTGGCACCGAAGCGGGTCTACCTTCGCTACGTGCCGAAGTCCAGGTCATTGAGCCGACCGGCCCTGACACCATGGTCTTTGTCAGCCTGAACCAGACCAAGGTTTGCTGTCGGCTGGCACCGGATGCCGCGCCGAATCCTGGCGAGACGCTGACGCTGCAGTTCGAGCCTGACAAGGTGTTGCTATTCGATGCGCAAACCGGGGAGCGGCTGGGTGTCGCGCCGGGTAACGGCTCATCTGGTCGAAACGGCACCATCACCCGCCTGGTTGCGCGCTAGGTCGCTGTACCGGGTGGAGTGAGAAATAGGCTCGGTCGCCGAGTGTCTGCGTACCGGCGATGGGCGCATAGGAGTGTTATTTATTAGTGGTTTTCAACGGTTGGCGGTCCAACGCCGCGAACTATGAAAAGTGGTCCGCAACGAGCTGATAGCGAAACGCGGATCGAAGGAGAGCCAAAGCGGCTCGATCCAACGGCAGTAACAACAATAAGAGCTAATTGGAGCGGATATGAAGAAAACGACACGCCTGGGCCTCGCAGTCGCGCTGGCCGGTCTCGCTATGCCGTTTGGCGCGCAGGCCCTGGACTTCAACGGCTATGTGCGAAGTGGTATCGGCGAATCGACTGCAAGCGAATCGCAAGCCTGTTTTCAACTGCCGGGCGCAGCGTCCAAGTTCAGACTGGGCAACGAGTGCGAGCAGTACGCCGAATTGGGGTTGCGTCAGGATCTGTTCACCATGGACGACGGCTCGGTGTTGAGCGTCGAGGGCATGGCGGCGCTGTATAACGAGTACGACCACACCCCGAAATTCACTGACGACCATGGGTTCGCGCGGCTAGTTCAGGCCTATGCCGAATGGAGCAACATCGCGGCGCTGAACAATGGGTCGCTGTGGGCCGGTCGACGGTTCTACAAGCGGAACGACATTCATATCTCTGACTTCTACTATTGGAACCAGAGCGCGACCGGTGCCGGGATCGAAAACGTCGAGATCGGAGGCCTGCAATACAGCTACGCCTTCTCGCGCAAGGACAACGTCTTTCAGGAAAACTACACCAATCGTCACGATTTCAACGTTGGCGGCATCAACACCAATCCTGACGGTGAACTGCAGTTCGGCGTGAGCTACATCGCTGACCCGGACCGCGGCGACTCCAACAGTGGCTGGTCTGTGACCGCTCAGCATGAGCAGATTGGTTTCCTGGGTGGTAGCAATACCTTTGCAGTGCAGTATGGCGAGGGTCCAGGAACAGGACTCGGCTACACGGGCAATGTGCAACTAGACGACAGCGCCAAGAGTTGGCGGATCGTGGAGTTCTTCGATTGGCAGGTGACGCCGCGTTTCAGTGGACAGTTCCAGGTCGTCTATCAGAAGGACAAGCGTCAGGGCGACGATCAGGATTGGATTTCGGTAGGTATGCGTCCGGTGTATGCCTTGACCGAAGAATTCAAGCTGGTCGCTGAAGTCGGCCACGATCAGATCGATGCGGAAGCCGGGACCCGGAAACTCACCAAGTTCACCATCGCTCCGACCTGGTCGCCGGCAGGGCCTGATTTCTGGGCGCGTCCCGAGTTTCGTCTGTATTACACCTATGCTCAGTGGAACGACGCAGCGCAAGATGCAGCCAATCTGATAGCCGCTGGCAGTGCACTCTCGGAAACCGGCGCTTTCGGCGACGCGCAGCATGGCTCCAACTTTGGCGTTCAGGTCGAATACTGGTGGGACTGATTGGTGCTATAGGCTAATTCGCTTAGAACCTCCAGGCAGTCAGGGCCTCTACTAGCCGTAGGGGCCTTGGCTGAACGGGAGGTGGTTTTGGGCGATAAAGCGAAAAATCCATGCATCAGTATCTGCAAGCTCAAGGACGACATCTGCATCGGCTGCGGCCGCAGCCGGGACGAGATGAAAGCCTGGAAGAGCATGAAGAACAAGGAGCGTAAAGCGGTCAATGAAGTGGCTGCCCAGCGGCTTAAAGAACTAGGCAAACCAACGAAGAAAAAGAAGTAATCAACTGTCTTCGGATGGGTAACGGGTCGCCATCAGGCTTTCCTTGATCTTGCGTAGATGCGGCTGGAAATCGACGCCGCGTCTCAGCGTTACGCCTGCGGCAAGTGCGTCCAATACTGTCAGCTGAATGATTCTTGAGGTCATCGGCATGTAGATGTCTGTGTCCTCTGGCAGAGGGATATCGAGGCTCAGGGTGCAGATCTTTGCCAGCGGTGAATCTGCGGCGGTCAGGCCTAGCACCGAAGCACCGTTATTTCGCGCGATCGTCGCGGCTTCTACCAGCTCACGGGTACGACCGGTATAGGAAACGATCACAAACAGGTCGCCCGTGTGTGCGACCGACGCGAGCATCCGTTGCATCAACACGTCCACATGCGCGGTTACCGGCAGATTGAAGCGGAAAAACTTGTGTTGCGCATCGAGCGCGACCGACGCGGACGCGCCTAACCCGAAGAAATGAATCTGGCGCGCCTGGATCATCAGATCTACAGCGTGACTTACAACCTGAGGGTCGATGGCTCGACAGGCGCTATCGAGCGACGCAATTGCGCTACCGAAAATCTTTCTTGTATACGCCTCAGGGCCGTCGTTCGCTTCAACGGCCCGACTGACATAGGCGGCGCCGCTGGCCAGGCTTTGAGCCAGCTGGATCTTCAAGGCTGGGTAGCCCGCCGCTCCAAATGATCGGCAAAAGCGATTGACGGTAGGCTCGCTTACTTTCGCCGCTTGAGCCAGCGCCGCGATGCTGTAACGGGTCGCTTCCTGCGGATCACGAAGGATGACTTCAGCCACCTTGCGCTCCGCTTTGTTCAGCTCATCGAGCCGATTTTTTATCTGTTCCAAGAGATTTTTCATGCGATCCATGTCTCTTCCTTCAGGGACTCGTGCCCGAGACTACGGATAGTAGCGAAATCGATGCACGAAAAAATTTGGGCGTGTTGTTTTAATAACAACATCTTGTGCTTAAACTGCGCATAATCACCCGTCACGCAGCCTAATTTGGTTAGTATAAAGATCATGCCTGCTATTACAGTTGACGCAACTACCTTCGCCTTGTTTGGCGCCCTCGGCGATCTGGCACTGCGCAAGTTGTTTCCTGCACTTTATCAGCTCGATCGAGCAGGGCTGCTGAACAGCGACACGCGCATTTTGGCCCTGTCGCGAGATCAAGGTGAGCCGGCTGTTCATCTTGAACGCATCGACCAGGCGCTGCGACGCTATGTGCCGCCTGCTCAGCTGGACGAGTCAGTGCTCAGCCGGTTTCGGGGTCGGTTGGGGTATCTGACCATGGACTTTCGTGAGGCGGAAGACTACGCGGCGTTGGCTGGAACAGTCGCTCCCGATATGCCGCTCATCGCTTACTTCGCTACGCCTGCCTCCGTGTACGGCTCGATCTGTGAAAATCTCGCAGCAGCTGGACTGGCCGAACAGGCACGAGTGGTTCTGGAAAAGCCAATCGGGCACGATCTCGACTCGTCGCGGTTGGTCAACGATGCCGTTGCGCAGTATTTCCCCGAGACACGCATCTATCGGATCGACCACTATCTTGGCAAGGAAACGGTCCAGAACCTGATCGCGTTGCGCTTTGCCAACAGTCTGTTCGAGACCCAGTGGAATCAGCACCACATCTCGCATGTTGAGATTACTGTCGCCGAGACGGTCGGCATCGAAGGGCGTTGGGGATACTTCGATCAGGCGGGTCAGTTGCGGGACATGATCCAGAACCACCTGTTGCAGCTGCTGTGTCTGATTGCCATGGACCCGCCAAGCGACCTGACCGCCGACAGCATTCGCGACGAAAAGGTAAAGGTGCTCAAAGCCCTGGCGCCGATCACAGCAGAGCGTTTATCCCGCCAGGTTGTGCGTGGCCAGTATGTGGGTGGGGCGGTCGGCGGCAAGCAGGTGCCGGGTTATCTTGAGGAAGAAAACTCCAACGCTGAGAGCAGCACCGAAACCTTCGTTGCGCTGCGTGCCGACATCTGCAACTGGCGCTGGTCCGGTGTCCCGTTCTACCTGCGAACAGGCAAGCGGATGGCCGAAAAGGTTTCGCAGATCGTCATCCACTTCAAAGAACCGCCTTTTTATATCTTCGCGCCCGAGCAACGGTCGTTGATCAGCAATCGACTGATCATCCGCCTGCAGCCGGACGAAGGCATCTCGTTGCAGGTTATGACCAAAGAGCAGGGCTTGGACAAGGGCATGCATCTGCGTAGCGGCCCGCTGCAGCTGAATTTTTCTCAGACCTACAAAAGCTCGCGTATTCCGGACGCCTATGAGCGGCTGTTGCTCGAAGTGATGCAAGGCAATCAGAACCTGTTCGTCCGTAAGGATGAAATCGAGTACGCGTGGAAGTGGTGCGATCAACTGATCGATGGCTGGTCGCGAATCGGTGACGCACCTAAACCTTATCCGGCGGGCTCGTGGGGGCCCGTTGCCTCCATAGCATTGATCACACGGGACGGGAGGTCTTGGTATGGCGATCTCTGAACTCGAACTGCCGCCCGATGTGGTGGCTCATAGCCTGCCTGGGCCGGAGCAGCTGGCGCAGGCGTTGGCCGATAGGGTTGCCGGCGCGTTGCAGTATGCAGTGACCAATCAAGGACGAGCGAGCCTGGTGGTGTCAGGAGGGCGCAGCCCGATAGCGTTCCTTGAGGCACTGTCGATGCGCGAGCTGCCGTGGGCAAAGGTTCAGGTCAGCTTGGCTGACGAACGCTGGGTCGAGCCCGAACACCCGGATAGTAATGAGGGCTTGCTTCGCCAGCACCTCTTGCAAAACGCTGCGGCTGAAGCACAGCTTGTTGGCCTGTATCAGGCGGCCGAAACCCTGGAAGACGCGGCAGAGCAGGCTGGCAAGAAGCTGGCTGGTTTCTCCCGACCAATCGATGTGCTGGTGCTTGGAATGGGAGATGATGGGCACACCGCCTCGTTGTTTCCGAACAGCCCGTTGCTGGAGAAGGGATTGGACAAACACGGTGCTGATCTTTGTCTTCCCATGTTGGCACCTGTCAGTCCGGAGCAGCGCATCACCATGACCTATCCGCTGCTGGCGTCCGCCCGCGTCCAATGCCTGGCGATTCAAGGCTCCGCCAAGCTCGACACGCTGCGCCAGGCCATGCAGCTCGAACCGTCGCAGATGCCGATTCGCGCATTTCTGCATTCCCCATTAGAGATCTACTGGTGCCCTTGAGGCCCGAGGACATTTTCCATGACCATGGACCAGAAAAACGCGCAGATTGAGAAGATTTGTACTGAGGCCCGCATCCTGCCGGTCATAACAATCGGCAGCGAAGAACAAATTCTGCCGTTGGCCGACGCCTTGGCGGCTGGGGGCATGACTGCACTTGAGATAACGCTGCGTTCGGCACACGGACTGACTGCCATTCGACGCCTGCGTCAGGAGCGGCCGGACTTGTGTGTAGGCGCCGGTACGGTACTCGATAAACGAATGATGGATGAGGTCGAGGCGGCTGGAGCACAGTTCATCGTATCGCCGGGCTGCACCGATGAGCTGCTGCAAGCCGGCGTGAATTGCTCCGTGCCGCTGCTGGCCGGCATCAGTAACGCGTCTGACATCATGCGGGGCTATGCACTCGGCTATCGTCGCTTCAAACTGTTCCCGGCTGAGGTATGCGGTGGCGTGGCTGCAATCAAGGCGCTGGGCGGACCTTTTGCCGATGTTCGTTTCTGCCCCACCGGCGGCGTCAATGCCAACAACGCAGCGCAGTACTTGGCGCTTCCTAACGTCATGTGTGTCGGTGGGACCTGGATGATCGATGGCGCCGCGTTGAAGAATGGCGATTGGGCGGCGATTCAGCGGGCAACGGCTGAGGCCCTGGCCGCTTTAGACAAAAACTAACTGTAAGTAGAGGCGCGACGGGCGCGCCTTTGACCCGGCTGCTAACCTTCTCGTGCTTCGGCAATCCGTTGCGCGTATAGTGCGCGGCCTTTCAATCGGAACTGCCACGCCGGGAGGTGCCCAGATGACCGAACACGAAGATACAACCCCTCATATCGCCCACGGCGAAAAACTCCAGAAGGTGCTGGCGCGACTAGGGCTCGCCTCGCGTCGCGACGTGGAGAGCTGGATCACCGCTGGCCGAGTCAAGGTTAATGGCGCCATCGCCACGCTCGGCCAACGCGTCGACCTACACGATGCAATCGCTGTGGACGGCCGCTTGCTCAAGCGTGAAGAGGCGACTGAAACGGTTCGTCGCGTGCTGATTTACAACAAGCCTGATGGTGAAATTTGCACACGTGATGACCCTGAGGGACGTCCGACCGTATTCGATCGCCTGCCGCGCCCGAAAGAGGGCCGCTGGATCAATATCGGTCGCCTCGATATCAACACCACAGGTTTGCTGCTGTTCACCACCGATGGCGAACTGGCAAACCGTCTAATGCATCCGTCCTACGAGATGGACCGGGAATATGCGGTGCGGGTGCGCGGCGAAGTAGACGACGAGATGATCGAGCGACTCAAGACCGGCGTCATGCTTGAGGACGGCCCAGCTCGTTTCACCGATATCCAGGAAGCACCCGGTGGTGAAGGCTTTAACCATTGGTACCACTGTGTGGTGATGGAAGGGCGTAACCGGGAAGTCCGGCGCCTATGGGAGTCGCAGGGACTGGTGGTAAGCCGCTTGAAACGCGTGCGTTTCGGTCCGGTGTTCATGACTTCCGATCTACCAATGGGCCGCTGGCGTGAAATGTCTCAAAGCGAGGTGGACATTCTCAGTGAGGAGGTTGGTCTCAAGCCGGTCGCGCTGCCAGGTATGAAAGCCAAGACCAAGGACAAGCTCGATCGGATGCAGCGCAAGGTTGCCAAGCCGATCGGACGTGGTGAACGCCGGCCTCGCGTCCTCCGGTCGGCGCAGGATGCTGATGTGCCGGCTGACACGGGTCGTGGTCGCAGCGGACGTGGTGACCAGTCCGCACGCAAGCCTCGTGACGGGGATGACCGGAACAAGCCAGCCCGTGGCACCCCAGTGGCGGAGCGGCCAAATGCTGTCGGTCGTGAGCGTGGCAAACCGTCTCCTGCAAAGCGCGGTAGCTCCTCTGCAGGAGAGGGACAACGACCCGGTTTCGGTCGCGGCGACCGCTCGAAGCGCCCCTGACGAACCAGTGCCCAGCGGTATGAAAGGGTGAGGCTGTAATGGCTTCACCCTTTTTTTGAGGCAGGGTTGCGGCGGTCTATGTTTGCGCCGAGGCGACGCGGGTCAGATTACGACCGTCGCGTTTGGCTTGGTAAAGGGCCAGGTCAGCGCGACGCAAAAGGTCGTCCTGAGACTCGCTGGGTTGGTAGGTGGCGCAGCCCAGGCTGGCTGATAGTCGGATTTGTTTTTCTCCAACAAAAAAACACAGGTTCTGAACGGCTGCCCTGATCCGTTCAGCAACAACCAGTGCGGCTTCTTGATCGGTGTTGGAGAGGACTAGAACGAATTCCTCGCCGCCGAAGCGGAACACCATGTCGACATTGCGCAGCTGCTCCCGCAGCAACAGGGCTGTAGCCTTCAGAGCGGCGTCTCCGGCCTGGTGACCGTAGGTGTCGTTGAGGCTCTTGAAGTGGTCCATGTCTAACATGACGATGGATACGGCTCCATTGTGCCGACGCGAGAGCTCTGTTTCTCGAGTCAGCGACTGGAGCAGCGCCGCGCGATTTCCGGCTCCGGTCAGTGGATCCTTCAGTGACGCTTGAATGGCCTCCCGATAAAGCAATGCATTGCGCAACGGGAATAGCATGCAGTCGAGCGCTTTTTCGAGTTGCTCCAATACAGAATCAGGCAAATATTGACGGCTAAACAGGCAGAGTTCTCCGAGAGAATCACCGGTGTGAGAGAGCGAGTAGCTCACACCGAATCCCCCGGCTTCGCCTATCAGCAGCTGGAAGTCGGTGCCGCTGTGCTGATAGGAGAGGGCGGAGAAAGGAATCAGGTTCTTGACTTCTTCAAAAAAGAAGCCCAGGAGGCGCTCGATTTCCAGGCTGGTTTGCAAGCGCAACGTCAGGTATTTGAGGCGCTCGGAAAAGCTGTGCTGGCGGGCAGACAGCGTCATGCTGCTGGAAATGTCTAAGCGTCGAACACGTGCGGTACCGATATCGACGGAAGTTTGGGAGTGCTTGTCTGCCAGCATGGAAGTGAACCTCGAAACGCTGCCTGCGTTGGTAGAGGTTCATAAGCTATTTTGATGCCAACTTATAATATCTATTGAGATCAGTAGTTTAGGCGATTTTTTTACGTGTACTGAAACTGAGCTGCCAGCGAAACGGCAAAATGATGCCAATTTGATATGAAGGTTGTCGCCGTTGCGCCGGAAAACAGGCGCAACGGCGGGATACTATTGGGCGTCCAGCGCTTGTCCATTCACGCCCTGACTGTCTGGCCCCATCAGATACAAATAGGCCGGCATGATTTCGGCAGGCAGCGGATTAACAGTCGGATTTTCGCCGGGATAGGCTTTTGCACGCATGTCGGTGCGGGTCGCACCTGGGTTGATGCTGTTGCTTCTCACGGAACCGGTGCCGTCTAGTTCATCAGCGAGTACTTGCATCAAACCCTCGGTGGCAAACTTGGAGACGGCATACCCACCCCAGTATGCCCGGCCTTTACGGCCGACGCTGCTCGACGTGAATATCACCGATGCGTCAGTCGCCAGCTTCAGCAAAGGCAGCAAAGTGCTCGTAAGCATGAAGGTTGCGTTGACGTTAACTTGCATTACGCGCATGAAGTTGTCGCCGGACAGCTGTTCGATCGGAGAACGGGGGCCAATGATACTGGCATTGAGCAATAGGCCGTCCAGTCGTCCAAACTCCGCTTCAATGGTTGCGGCAAGTTCGTCGTATTGATGCGGCAAGGCTGTTTCCAGATTAAGCGGTATAACCGCCGGACGCGCGCCGCCGGCTGCTTCGATGTCATCGTAGACCCGATTGAGGTTGTCTTCGTTTTTGCCCAGCAGAAGCACCGTTGCTCCGTGAGCCGCATAGGCCTTGGCTGCAGCTTCGCCAATTCCGCGCCCTGCGCCGGTGACCATGATGATCCGATCCTTGAGCAGGTCGGGGCGCGCTGAGTACTCGAACATCTGAAGCCTCATTAACAAGATATGGGGCGATAGCCCACCGGGGATTGTAAAAACGGCGTATGAGAAGGGGCTTTAGCCGGAACGGCCAAAGTCTAGGTGTTCGCGCAGCTCCGAAGGGTGGCTTATGACTAAGTCCGCGCCCCAGGTGTCCGGATCGTCATCCGGATGAATATAGCCGTAGCGCACTGCCGCCGTACGGCTGCCGGCTGCGCGTCCGGACTCGATGTCGCGCAGATCATCTCCAACAAACAGTACAGTCGACGGGGCTAGGTCCAGTTGGCTGCACGCCAATAGCATGGGTTCCGGATCAGGTTTGCTCCGACTGACGTGATCGGGACAAACCAGAACCGCTGAGCGGGAAGCAAGGCCGAGCTGCTGCATGATCGGTTCGGCGAAACGTACCGGCTTGTTGGTCACCACGCCCCAGATCAGGTTGGCGTTTTCGATGCAAGCAAGTAGCTCGGCCATCCCTTCGTACAACCGGCTCTCGACGGCGCAGTGCGCTTGATAGCGCTCCAGGAATTCCAGCCGCAACACCTCGAACTCATCCGAGAGCGGGTCGACGTCAAATGCACTGAGTACCATTGCCCTGGCACCGCCTGAGATAACGTCGCGTATCTGTTGGTCAGGAACGCGATCAAGGCCACGAGCCAAGCGCATGGCTTGCGTCACTGCAATGAAGTCCGGAGCGGTATCAAGCAGCGTACCGTCCATATCGAATAACACTGCGCTCAGGCGCATCATGCCTCCCGAAGCGTCTGGATCATGTAATTAACATCCACATCCGATGACAGCTTGTAGTGTTTTGTCAGAGGGTTGTAAGTCAGGCCGATAATGTCCTTGACCTGCAGTCCGACCTCGCGGCTCCAGGCTCCAAGCTCCGAAGGGCGAATGAACTTGCGATAGTCATGCGTACCGCGGGGCAACAGTTGGAGCAGATACTCTGCGCCGACGATGGCAAGCGCATAGGCTTTTGGGTTGCGGTTGATCGTCGAAAAGAATACCTGTCCGCCAGGCTTTACCATCTTATGGCAGGCGCGGATGACTGATGCTGGGTCAGGTACATGCTCAAGCATCTCGAGGCAGGTCACGACATCGAACTGCCCTACCATTTCTTCAGCTAACGCTTCGGCAGTGATTTGTCGGTAGTCGATTTCCAGCTCTGACTCGAGCAGATGAAGTCGGGCAACCGACAGCGGCGCTTCGCCCATGTCGATCCCAGTGACCGTAGCGCCGCGCTGAGCCATTGCTTCGCTAAGAATTCCTCCTCCGCAGCCGACGTCCAGTACCTTCTTGCCGGCCAGTGATACGTGCTCATCAATCCAATTGACCCGCAACGGATTGATCTCATGGAGCGGTTTGAACTCGCTTTCGCGGTCCCACCAGCGATGGGCTAACGCTTCGAATTTCGCGATTTCGGCGTGGTCGACGTTACTCATGGTCTGTTCCGTTTATAAACCTGGTGGAGAAGCTTGGGCTGCTAACGCTCATCTTGCCAGCTTCGGTCGGATGCGGGGCACCCCAATAAAACGCTGCGTGTAAGTCAGTTTGTCGCGGTGCATCGGTCTACCGAAGTCCCGTCTATTGTTTGGAGGCGATTCTGTCACCCCATTCTCGGGCGGACGCAACCAGTCGTTGCTCATCCATTCGGGTCAGCTGCCGATCATCAAGCAATTGCTTTCCAGCGACCCATACATGGCGGACAGAGTCGCGGCTGCTCGCATAAATGAGAGTAGACACGGGGTCGTACACGGGCTGCTGCCCTGGTTTTGAGAGGTCGAAAGCCACCAGGTCAGCGAATTTTCCAATCTCAAGCGATCCGGTATGGTCTTCCAGGCCAAGCGCACGGGCGCCGTTGAGCGTCGCCATACGCAGCGCGCGGTGAGCATCGAGAGCAGCGGCTGATCCCGAAACTGCTTTTGCAAGCAGGGCGGCAGTGCGGGTTTCTCCCAGCAGGTCGAGATCGTTGTTGCTGGCAGCACCATCAGTACCGAGGCCTACATTGATACCCGCTTCCCACAGGCGCTCCACTGGGCAAAAGCCGCTGGCCAGCTTTAGATTCGACTCGGGGCAATGAATCACGCTGCAGTTGTGCTCGACCAGCAGGGAGATATCTTCATCGTTTACCTGAGTCATATGCACCGCTTGGAAGCGAGGGCCCAAAAGCTGCAGGCGGGCTAATCGAGCAAGCGGTCGCTCGCCGTGCTGCTGCAGCGCTTCTTCGACCTCACGAGCCGTTTCGTGGACGTGCATATGAATACCGATGTCCATTTCCGCAACTAATGTACGGATGCTTTCAAGCTTATTGTCAGTAACCGAATAAGGCGCATGGGGGCCGAAAGCGATACTCAGCCGCGGATGGTGCTTGAGGTCATCAAACAGCGCGACGCCCTTGCGAAGTGCTTCGTCTGCGTCGCGTGCACCCGGGATAGGGAAGTCAAGCACGGGGATGGTTATCTGGGCGCGGATGCCATGCTTATGTACAAGTTGGCTTACGACGTCAGGAAAGAAGTACATGTCCGAAAAGCAGGTGATGCCGCTTTGTAGCTGTTCCGCGATGGCTAGCTCGCTCCCTGCTTCCACAAAGGCCTCGTTTATCCATCGACTTTCTGCTGGCCAAATGTGCTCGCGCAGCCATGACATCAAAGGCAAATCGTCCGCTAACCCACGAAACAATGTCATAGCTGCGTGGCCATGAGCGTTTACGAGGCCAGGAGCCAGAAGCATCCCTGATAGGTCTCGTGTCTCGTTAGCAACATGTTTCTCGG